>OZ220694.1:0-1566660 GCA_965116525.1 uncultured candidatus Poriferisulfidus sp. | reverse complement strand
CCCAGCTCGAGCTGGAGCAGCATCTGGCGCAGGTTCAGGTCTTCCGCCCGCTCCCTGGCCTGTTGTTCCAATGCGGCCGTCTCCTGAACCTGTCTGGACAGGTCCCAGTTGTGCAGGATCGCCACCGTGCTGGACAGCAGGAACACGATGACCACGACCATCATGATGTCGGTGAAGGACGGCCAGAAGTTCTCCTCGTTGATCGAGGAGAAATGGGAGGCGTAGTCGGGAAGCGAGGATTGACCGCCGATCATGATTCTTACTACTAGTCCAGCCGAAATCCCTTCTTCAGGGTCTGGTTGACGTTTTGCAGCATTTCCTCCAATTGCTTGCTATGCTCGTTTTGCACGTGCCGTTCATGCCGCATTGCCTCAAGATGCGGAGTCAGGCGATCCTGAACCTCCGCCAAGGCAATGGCCACCTGGTTCAGGTCCTTCAGCCTGAGCGCCAGGGTGTGAGCCAGGTTCCCTCCGCCTCGCGTAACCAGCGGCAGGACCCGGCGCAAAGTCAACAGTTCGATCCGCTGGCACACGCTGGACTGGCTGGCCACCAGCCGGGAAAAGATAAGAGTCAACACCAGGTAGGTCCCGATGGCCGTCATCGTGGTGGAGAGCGCCGTCGCCATCCCGTGGACCACCAAGGTAATGCCGCCGCCGTTCTGCGGGAAGGACAACAGGTCGGAAGCCCCGACCAAGGCCAGCGACAACGACGCGACCGTACCGAACACGCCGAGCAGGATCAGCAGGCTCTGTATCAGGCGGATCAGGCCGAGACGCATCACCTCCTGATTCAGAAGAATGGCCGATAACGCCGCCTGCTGAGGACGATCCAGTTCCGTGCGGCTTTGCTGCAGGACGCGGTAACGCTGCACGATCAGAGAATGGGATAGATCTTCAATGCCGGCTTCGGTCAGGCCGAAGTCCATTTGTTCCTCGAACTGGTCGATGGATTGATTTTCATAGATGTAGGCAAACAGCAGATAGAAAATCCGTCCCAGCGCCACCAGAAACAGCACCGCGATGATGCCGTTGACCACCATACCGAGTTCCGTCGCCAAGGGCCCCCAGTAGACTTCCGTCAAGACGCTTCTCTGCCAATACAGCAAGGCGGCGAACAGGAGTAGCGCGACTCCTGCCTGCAGCACCATGAACTGGGGACGGCTCTTAAAAATCTTTTGAATCATGGGGTTAGCGATGGAACTGTTGCTCGCTTTCAGCCCTCTTGAATCGGGGAAGTATAGCAGAGGAAGGCGTTCCTTTGCCGGTTTGTGGTGCGGGCGGAGGGATTCGAACCCCCACGGGCAAAGCCCAGCGGATTTTCGCACCAGCTACGGCTTTCGCCGCCGCCGCTTGCGCGACGTTTGTGGTCCGGACTATCCCTTCACCCTAGCAATCGTGCCTTAGGTGCTGCCCGTCTAGTCTCTACACCTTCCCGGAAGTTCCCTTCCGGGCTTGGCTCGGGATCGCCATTTCACAGGGTTCCCCGAATTTGAGCAGTTCTGCATCCCCGGTTTCCCGAAGAGCACTCAATGGCCTCAAGTCCGCAGCGTCTACCGGTTCCGCCACGCCCGCAGTGCGCCTATCATAGTGTAAAGGGAGAAAGAAGGTGGAGGCTGAGGTCGGAATCGAACCGGCGTCCACGGCTTTGCAGGCCGCTGCATAACCACTCTGCCACTCAGCCCCTATTGCCCTGACCCGGCAATCGGACCGCGGTAGGAACTGGAGCGGGAAACCGGGTTCGAACCGGCGACCTTAACCTTGGCAAGGTTACGCTCTACCAACTGAGCTATTCCCGCCCCGCGAGGGCAAAATTGTCGCACCCCCACCCGAGGCTGTCAAATTGATGGGCAAGGAGGACTATACAAAAGCCTGATTTCAATTAGTAACTGCAACGATTCCGGCAACCGGCGGGAATGGAGAATGAGTTGCGGTACCCTCTCATTGTCAAAAACCGCCTGGATGAGAGGCAATTATGAGCGGTTACACGCAACTCACCCCGAGACAACGATACCAGATTGAGCTGTATCGGAACGAATACCAACTGAGCCAAGCGGAGATCGCCCGGCGTCTGGGCATTCACCGAAGCACGGTCGGCCGCGAGCTGAGGCGCAACGGCAGTGGCCGGTCGGGAGGCTATCAGGCCGAACGGGCGCAACAGAAAGCCGAGCAGCGGCGCCGGCAGAAAACCCGACGGCGGGTTCCGCCGGCCCTGGTGCACCAGGTGGAGGCGCTGCTTCGGCAATACTGGAGCCCGCAGCAGATCAGCCAATGGCTGCGCAAGGAGAGGCGCCCGAGCGTCAGTCACGAGTGGATCTACCAATGGATCCTGAAAGACAAGCGCGGCGGCGGCGACCTGTACCGTTGCCTGCGCCATTGCCGGAAGCGGCGCAAGCGGTATGGCAGCGTGCCGCGAGGCTCGACGATTCCGGATCGCACGCCGATCGAACAACGCCCGGCGGTGGTCGAGACCCGGTCCCGCCTGGGGGACTGGGAAGCCGACACCGTGATCGGATGCCGCAGCAGCGGGGTTCTGGTGTCCCTGACCGAACGCCGCTCCCGGCTGGTGCGCCTGGCCCATCTCGCCCGGCGCAAGGCCGACGACGTGGCGGCGCAGGTGATCGACCGGCTCCAGCCGCTGGCAGCCTGGGTCCTCACCGTGACGTCGGACAACGGCACCGAGTTCGCCGGCCACCGCCGGATCGCCCGGCACCTGCAGGCGGCCTTTTACTTTGCCCGGCCCTATGCCGCCTGGCAGCGCGGCAGCAACGAGAACGCCAATGGTCTGATCCGGCAGTACTTCCCGAAGTCCCACCGCTTCGACACGATCACCGAAGAAGAACTACGCCGGGTTGAGGAGCAACTCAACAATCGACCGCGGCGCTGCCTTGGCTGGCGCACCCCGAACGAGGTGTTCTTCGGGCCGGATGCCCCCGTGGCGGAAGCCTGGCGGGAACAGTTGGAACGGCTTCTGTAAGCGTCTCTTCGTCCCCCACCAAAGCCCGTCTGGCAACGCCAGAACCGCCTCCCTTTGGACGGACGAGCCCGAAAGTGGCTTCGGAACGCTAGATACCCAGGCTGCCGCTGCCGAGAATCGAAAAAACTTTCCTTGGAGACAGCCGACTGACCGTCTCGCACTTCGTTTTACAATCTGTTGCAGTTACTAGTTGAAATCAGCAAGCCCTCAACGTCAATCTCGAAAAACGGCAAATCCCTTTTCTGTTAAAATTGCCCAATTAGCCTCTCTTCGGCGCACGATTTCGCATCGTGCCAGGTGAGGTTGCCCTAATCAATGGAGATGAGGACTTCTCAAGTGGATCGAGAAAAACAGATTGAAGCTCTGCAGAAGGATTGGGACACCAACCCTCGGTGGAGCGATGTACGCCGCGGCTACACGGCAGAGGATGTCGTACGCCTGCGCGGCTCACGCGTGCCTGCCAACACCACCGCGACGGAGGGTGCCGAAAAACTTTGGCGCCTGGTCAACGGTGACGCGCGCAAAGGCTACGTCAACTGCCTCGGCGCCCTGACCGGCGGACAGGCAATCCAGCAGGTCAAGGCCGGCATCGAGGCCATCTACCTGTCCGGCTGGCAGGTTGCCGCAGACGCCAACACGTCTGAGACCATGTACCCGGACCAGTCGCTGTACGCCTACGATTCGGTACCGACCGTGGTGCGCCGCATCAACAACGCGTTCAAGCGCGCGGACGAGATCCAGTGGTCCCGCGGAGTCAATCCCGGCGACGAGGGGTTCGTTGACTACTTCGCCCCGATCGTGGCAGATGCCGAAGCCGGTTTCGGCGGCGTGCTCAACGCTTTCGAGTTGATGAAGAACATGATCAACAATGGGGCCTCCGGAGTCCACTACGAGGATCAGCTGGCCGCCGTCAAGAAGTGTGGCCATATGGGCGGAAAGGTACTGGTCCCGACCCAGGAAGCCGTCCAGAAGCTCGTCGCGGCACGACTGGCCGCCGACGTCATGGGCGTCCCCACCGTGGTGCTGGCACGCACCGATTCAGAAGCTGCGAACCTCGTGACTTCCGACTTCGACGAGAACGACAAGCCCTTCCTGACCGGTGAGCGAACCTCCGAGGGTTTCTACCGCGTGCGCAATGGCTTGGATCAGGCCATTTCACGCGGACTGGCGTACGCTCCGTATGCGGACCTGGTGTGGTGCGAAACCGGGACCCCGGATCTGGAATTCGCCAGAGCGTTCGCGGAAGCCCTGCGCAAGGAGTACCCGAACCAGCTACTGGCCTACAACTGCTCCCCTTCCTTCAACTGGAAGAAAAACCTGGACGACGCAACCATTGCGAAGTTCCAGCGCGAGCTGTCGGCGATGGGCTACAAGTACCAGTTCATCACCTTGGCCGGTATCCACAGCATGTGGTACAACATGTTCGACCTCGCTTACGACTATGCGGGCGAGGAAGGCATGAAGCACTACGTGGAGAAGGTCCAGGAGCCGGAATTCGCATCGGCAGACCGGGGCTACACGTTCGTCAGCCACCAGCAGGAGGTCGGTGCTGGCTACTTCGATGATGTGACGACCGTCATTCAGGGCGGGCAGTCCTCTGTCACGGCATTGACCGGGTCCACCGAAGAAGAGCAGTTCTGAAGGCCCTCGGCCGAGGGCATCATGACTGCGGAAAAGTACGAATATATCCACGTCCCGGCTGATGGCGAACGGATAGCGGTCCAGTCGGACCACTCTCTCGATGTCCCGGATCGTCCGATCATCCCTTTCATCGAGGGGGACGGGATTGGTATCGACGTCACGCCGGTCATGCGGCAGGTCGTGAAGAACGCGGTACGGCATGCCTATGAAGACGAGCGGAAGATCTACTGGATGGAGATCTACGCGGGTGACAAAGCCTGCAAGCTGTACCAAGAGGGAAACTGGCTGCCCGACGAGACCCTGCAGGCGATGCAGGACTACGTCGTATCGATCAAGGGACCCTTGACGACTCCGGTCGGCAAGGGCATCCGCTCTCTCAATGTCGCCATCCGCCAGCAGATGGACCTGTACGCCTGTGTGCGGCCGATCCGCTTCTTCCCCGGTACACCGACCCCGCTGAAGACCTCCTCGACGACCGACATGGTCGTGTTCCGGGAAAATACCGAAGATATCTATGCCGGCATCGAATGGCCCAACGGCTCGCCCGAAGTCCAAAAACTGATCCATTTCCTGCAGCAGGAAATGGGTGTCACGGAAATCCGATTCCCCGAGAGTTCCGGCATCGGCATCAAGCCGGTCTCCCAAGAAGGTTCTTCCAGACTGATCCGCAAAGCAGTCCGTTACGCGATTGAGAACAACCGCACCTCGGTCACGCTGGTGCACAAGGGCAACATCATGAAGTACACCGAGGGGGCCTTCTGCCGCTGGGGTTATGAACTGGTGACGGAGGAATTTGGTGCCGAGCTGATCGGCGACGGCCCGTGGCGGACGATCAAGAACCCGAACAACGGGGAAGACATCGTGATCAAGGACGTCATCGCCGACAACTTCCTGCAGCAGATTCTCCTGAAGCCTGCGGACTACGATGTCATCGCCACCCTGAACCTCAACGGCGACTACATCTCGGATGCGCTCGCGGCCCAGGTCGGGGGGATCGGCATTGCCCCGGGCGCCAACATGGCGGATGCGGTCGCGGTATTCGAAGCCACCCACGGCTCGGCCCCCAAGTACGCCGGCAAGAACCGCGTCAACCCCGGCTCCATTCTGCTGTCCGCGGAAATGATGCTGCGCTATCTAGGGTGGGCTGAAGCCGCCGACCTGATTCTCAAGGGGATTTCCGGAGCGATCGCCAACAAATATCTGACTTACGACCTGGCCCGGGTCCGGGCCGGCATACCGGCCGGCCACCTCGGCACTGCCGCCACCCGTCAGCAGGTAGAGAAGCACATGCAGGAGTTGATCCCCGGAGCCACGCTGGTGACGACCTCCGGGTTCGCCGACGCTGTTATCCGGCACATGCAGTGACCCCGGTCTTGCTATAATCATAACTCCCCAGATCACGGTGCCATCATGCAAGAACCTGAACCGATTTATAAGGTGATCTTCTTCTCGAACGGGGAAATCTACGAGATCTACGCGGAACATGTCTATTCGTCCGACTTGTACGGTTTTATCGTCATAGAGGGGATTATTTTCGGCGAGAAAGCAAAGGTCGTGGTCGATCCGAGCGAAGAGCGGCTGAAAACCGAGTTCGAATCCGTGCCCCGGACCTACATTCCCATGCACTCGGTCATGCGCATCGACGAGGTGGAGAAGGCAGGAACCGGTGAAATTCGCAAGGCCGACGGAAACGTCACATATCTGCCTCCGATGGTGGGGACGGGCGATATCCAGAAAGCCTGAGGGTTTTCTGCCGGAGGATTTCCGGAGAGGTGCCGGAGCGGTCGAACGGGCTCGCCTGGAAAGCGTGTGTGCGGTAATACCGTACCGAGGGTTCGAATCCCTCCCTCTCCGCCAGATTCATCACCCGCCCGCTTTTGTTTCCGGGCTGGCGGGCAGAGCGGAAATTACCAACGCACGGTATACTTTTCCCGCCATCAAAGGCACGTAAAACCGGAGCCATGCTTACCTTGCCCCGCATCGCAGCCTTCTCTCTTCTGGCTGCTGTTCTTGCCCTCCCCGCCTGGGCGGCATTCCCATGGGAAAACAGCGACGGCTCGCTCCCCTCGCTCGCGCCCATGCTTGAAAAGACCGTTCCGGCAGTGGTCAATATCTCCACGGCTCACGAAGAAGTCGTACGCACCGGGCCCCTCTTCCGCGATCCCTTTTTCCAGCATTTTTTCGGCCGGCCCGGGCAGCGTAGCCAAAAGCGGGTGCGTCGGGGTCTCGGCACCGGCGTCATACTGGATGCAGAAAAGGGTTATGTCGTCACCAACCACCACCTGATCGCACGGGCGGACGACATCGCCGTCACCATGAGTGATGGGCGTGAAGTCAAGGCCGAGCTGATCGGCTCCGACAGCGAAACCGATGTGGCCATGCTGCGCATCCAGGCCGACGACCTGACCAGCCTGCCGATCGCCGATTCCGAGCAGGTGCGCGTCGGAGATTTCGTCGTCGCGATCGGCAATCCCTTCGGCTTGGGACAGACCGTGACCTCCGGCATCATCAGCGCGTTGGGGCGCAGCGGCGTATTCGACAATTATGGCTACGAAGACTTCATCCAGACCGATGCCTCCATCAACCCCGGCAATTCCGGCGGTGCCTTGGTGAACCTGCGAGGTGAACTGATCGGCATCAACACCGCGATCCTGAGCCGCTCCGGTGGCAACATCGGCATTGGCTTCGCGATCCCGATCCACATGGTGCGCCAGGTTGCCGACCAGTTGATCGAGCACGGCCAAGTGCAACGCGGACAGCTAGGCGTTCAGGCGCAGGCCATGACCCCGGAACTAGCCGAAGCATTCGGTCTCAAACAAATTGAAGGTGTCGTCATCACTGAAGTGCTCGAAGGGTCGCCAGCCGAGCAGGCTGGCATTATCCCGGGAGATGTTCTGGTGCGCATAGACGGAGAAGACATTCACGATGTCAAGGACATGCGCAACGTGCTGGGCCTGTTGCGTGCCGGCCGCGAGGTGGAAATCGAATTGCTCCGCGGTCGCGAAACCATAACCGTCCGCGCAGCGACCGCTACCCTGCGCATCGACGGCGCAAACCTCCACCCGGCCATGGCCGGGCTCACGCTGTCGACCCAGCGAGATGCCGGCGCCACGTTCGTGGAAATCGTCAAGGTCGAGCCCGGGCATCCTGGCGAACAGGCCGGAATCCGTGCCGGCGACCGGTTGCGCTCCGTTAACCGTCGTCCCGTGAAGAACGTGGAAGACATCCGCGCCATCGTCAACCGCGACGCCGCGCAAGTGCTGCTTCAGATCCAGCGCGGCGCGCGCAGCCACTTCCTCATGCTTCCCTGACCATGGCATCTCCCGACCAAAGCGAATTGAGCCGCAGCGTTCGCCAGACGCACCGGCGGCTGCGCCAGTTGATCGGCCTGGGGAGCCTGCTGCTGGTTCTGTTGCTGGTGCGTATCGGCTGGATACAGACGATTCATACCGAGCACTTCACTGCGCTGTCGACGGACAACCACCTGCGTCAGATTCCTGTCGCCCCCTCCCGCGGCCTGATCTTCGACCGCCATGGCGTCTTGCTTGCGGACAACAGCGTCCAATACAGCCTGAGCCTGATTCCCTCCCAAGTGGACAATCTGGACACCACGATTTCGCAACTGCGGGAATTGGCCGACATCCATGACCGGGAAGTGAAGCAGTTTCAGCAACGCGGGCAAAGCCGAAAATTCGAAACCACGCCGCTCAAGATCGACCTGTCGGAAGAAACGATTGCGCAGGTCGCCGTGAAACTACATCAACTCCCGAGTGTCTACCTAGAAGCCTACGCTGCACGCCGCTACACCTATGGCAAGTCGACAGCCCACGTGCTCGGCCATCTGGCCAGCATCAGCAAAAAGGACCGCGAGCGCATCGATCTCTACCGCTACCGCGGCACCCGAAGGATCGGTCGAGCCGGCATCGAACACCAGTACGAATCTCTCTTGCTTGGAACCCCGGGCCTGCAGCAAGCCGAAGTCAACGCACAGGGTCGTTCCTTGGTGCTGCACGACCGCAAGGCACCGACTCCCGGCAGCAACCTGGTTCTCACGCTGGACGCCAGCCTGCAGAAGGTGGCAAGCGAAGCCATGGCCGGGATGGAAGGCGCTATTGTCGCCATAGAGCCTTTCACTGGGGACATTCTGGCGCTGGTCAGCGCACCGAGTTTCGACCCCGAAGTGTTCGGCCACAGCATCAACCCCGACGACTACCAAGGCCTGATTCGAGACCCACAGAACCCCTTGCTGAATCGTGCCATTCAAGGGCAGTACGCGCCGGGTTCGACGATCAAGCCGTTCGTCGCGCTGGCCGGGCTGGAATCGGGCCATGCCATCCCTGACAAGCAGTTTTACGCCGCCCCACAGTTCAAGATCCCGAATTATCGCCGCCCATTCCGCGATTGGAAGGACGAAGGCCACGGATGGGTCACGGTCAGTTCTTCAATCACCCAGTCCTGTGACGTCTACTTTTATTCGCTGGCCTACCGTATGGGAATCGAGGCCTTGGAGCCCTTTCTCGGACGGTTTGGTTTAGGCCAGGCCCAGCAACTCGACTTGCCCGGAGAGCTCCCCGGACTTCTTCCCAACGAGGCCTGGAAGCGAAAGACATACAGCCAGCCTTGGTACCCGGGCGAAACCGTGATCATGGGCATTGGCCAAGGGTACCTACTGCTCACTCCACTGCAACTCGCCGCCGCGACTGCGACCTTGGCAACCCGCGGCATCCGCATGAAGCCCCGTCTGCTGCGCGCCTACGACCAAGACGGAGAAGTGATCAAAAGTCCGCCGGAGGAAATCGGACGCGTGGCACTTTCCAATCCGGCCTGGTGGGATCTGGTCACCAACGCCATGGTGGACGTAGTCCATGCCCCCAATGGCACGGCTCGGCGTTCCGGGCTGGATGCGGCCTACCGCATCGCAGGCAAGACCGGAACCGCACAGGTAATCAACTACGGTGAAAAGCGCCCCGACTCCGACGACCTTCCCGAGAATATCCGCGATCATTCCCTGTTCATTGCCTTCGCCCCTGCCGAGGCGCCGAAAATCGCCCTCGCGGTCATCGTCGAACACGGGGGACACGGCTCGACGAAGGCGGCACCCATTGCCCGCCGGCTCCTGGATGCCTACCTCCTGAGGTCGCTCTAATGGCGCAGAACCCTTACCTCTCCGCCGCAACCAGGCTGGTCGCTCCGCTGGATCGCACCTTGATGTTGTTGATCCTCGCGGTTCTTGTCCTCAGCCTGGCGATCCAGTTCAGCGCCAACAACATGAGCCTGCAAGCCACTCAGCAGCATGCTATCCGTATCGGAATCGGCCTGCTCGCGCTTCTGGCCATGGCGCACATCACCCCGCTCCACCTGAAGCGGTGGGCCCCGATCCTGTTCCTGCTCAACCTACTGCTACTGGTGGCCGTCGTGTTCTACGGCAGCGGGGATACCGCCCAGCGCTGGCTGGCACTCGGCCCCGTCGTGCTGCAGCCGTCCGAGTTGCTCAAGCTCACCATTCCCTTGGTGGTGGCTTGCGTCCTCGGGCCCTCACTGCCACCCTTGTCGCCTGTCCGCGTAATGCTGGCGTTGGCGCTCGTGGCCGGAGCCACCTGGCTGGTCGCGATCCAGCCGGATCTAGGTACGGCGCTTTTGATCTCTGCCGTTGGAGTGTCGGTAATCCTGCTAGCCGGAATCTCTAGGCGGTGGGTTCTGGGCTTGGGGGCACTGACCAGCATCAGCCTGCCTTTCGTATGGCTGTACGCTCTGCGCGAATACCAGAAAGACCGCATCCGCATTTTCTTCAATCCGGAAGCCGACCCGCTCGGCAGCGGCTACAACGTGATTCAGTCCAAGATTGCGGTCGGCTCCGGCGGCATTTCCGGGAAAGGCTGGACGCACAGTACCCAGGCGCAGTTCGATTTCCTGCCGGAGCATTCGACCGATTTCATCTTTTCCGTCTACGCCGAAGAATTCGGACTGGTCGGAGTAGCCCTGCTGGTCGCCCTGTACCTGGCGATCCTGTGGCGGGTGGTGGCCATGAGCCGAACCGGACCCGACCGCTTCAGCCAACTGCTGATCGGAGGCCTCGCCCTGTCCTTGCTCATCCACATCCTAGTCAACATCGCGATGACCATCGGCTATGCCCCCGTGACCGGCTCACCGCTGCCTTTGCTGAGCTACGGCGGAAGCGCCATGATCAGCACCTTGGCCGCTTTCGGTATGATGATGGCCGCCCGACACTACGCCCGCGTACATCTCAAGTAAATGATTTTCAAAAATCGCTGGCTTCTGCTATGCCTTTTGCCCGCCTGCACCCTGGCAAGCGAGACGTTCATCCCGTACGGCGAACGCCCCGAGGTCCACGCCTGGACCGAGCGCCTCGTGGACGAGCATGACCTGCCAGCAGAGCGCGTTCGCAAGCTGATCTCCGATTGCGAACATCAACCCAAGGTCATTGCCAGCGCCAGCCGCCCTGCCGAATCGAAACCCTGGCACTGGTACCGGAACATCTTCCTGACCGACGACCGCATCCGCCGGGGCCGAACCTATCTCAGGGAGCATGCCCGCTTGCTCGAAGAAGCGGAACGCATCTACCAGGTGCCCACCGAAGTGATCACCGCCATCATCGCAGCTGAATCGAATTTCGGGCGCAATACCGGCGCGCATCCAGTGCTCGACACTCTGGTGACCCTAGGATTCGACTACTCGCCGCGTGGGGAATTCTTCCGTAAGCAGCTGGGACAGCTTTTTCTGCTCGAACGCGAAGCCGGACTGGACATCAAGAAGCTGCGCGGCTCATGGGCCGGCGCACTGGGGCAAGCCCAATTCATTCCCAGCAGTTACCGGGATTTTGCCGTCGACGGCGACCAGGATGGCCGGCGCGACCTATGGGACAGCCCGGCCGACATCATCTTCAGCATCGCGAATTATTTCCAGAAGCACCACTGGCGTCTGGGCGAGCCGGTCGCGGAACTGATTCACCCCAAGGATCCCGAGCAGTTGCCACTGAGCAAAGCACTGCTCCCGGACATCCAGTCAGAACGGCTGGCCGCATCCGGAATCAGGCTGCAGCACCCGACCGCCGAACCGGTGGCCGTACACCGATTCGAGAACGCCTCCTCACCTGAATATTGGGTCGGCTACCACAACTTCTACGTGATTACGCGTTACAACCACAGCGCTCTCTACGCCCTGATGATCCATCAGTTGAGTCGGGCCCTGAAGAATGAACCCGGGCTTTGAGCGCGTCGCCGGGCTGCTGATCCTGGCTCTAGCTCTGGCCAGCAGCGGATGCAGCGTCTACGACTATGTTGCCGAGACCTTCGACGATTCCGACTCGGCCTCCGGGTCTCGCCGCAGCGGCCCCTCCAGTTACGTCGCCCTGGGAGTTCGCTATCACGTCATGGACTCGGCCGAAGGCTACGTCGAGCGTGGCCTGGCCTCCTGGTACGGGCCGAAGTTCCACGGAAGGAAAACATCCAGTGGCGAGGTCTTCGACATGCACCAGATGAGTGCTGCACACAAGACCCTGCCCCTGTCCACCTGGGTCAAGGTGACACACCTTGATACCGGGCGTTCCATCACCGTTCGCGTGAACGACCGCGGCCCCTTCGTCAAAGGGCGCATCATCGACCTGTCCTACCAGGCCGCACTGAGCCTCGGGACCACCGGCGAAGGCTTGGCCCCGGTCGAAGTGCGCACCATCCGTGGTCCCGAAACGGCACCCCGGACCGCGGAATACTGGTTTCTACAGCTCGGCGCTTTCGCGATCCGGAGCAATGCGGAAGATTTTGTGCAAAAATTGCGCCGCCAAGGACTGGTCCGGCTCTCCGTTCGAACCCGACAGCGAGACACGACACTGCACCGGGTACTGCAAGGCCCGTTCAAGGACCATAACGAATTCGACCAAGCCGTCTCGAAACTTGAAGCCCTGGGCATTACCGAATACACACCTGTAAATATTCCCCATTGGAAACCAATAAGGAAGAAATGAGCCGTCTGATTTTTCTGGCACTGCTGTTGGCCAGTCCGGCCTGGGCTGAACTGCCGACCCCGCCGCCCCCGGAATTGAGTGCCCCCAGCTACATCCTGATGGACACGCAAACCGGCGAAGTCCTCGCGGAGGCGAACGCCGACGAGGCCGTCGAGCCCGCCAGCCTGACCAAGATCATGACCACTTACCTGGCCTTCCGCTCTCTGGGGGATGGCCTGATCGCGGAGCAGGACCTGGTGACCATCAGCCGCAAGGCGCGCAAGGCAATCGGTTCCCGAATGTTCGTGGAGGTCAACAGCCAGGTTCCGGTCATCGACCTGCTGCGCGGCATCATCGTGCAGTCCGGCAACGACGCCAGCATCGCGCTCGCGGAACATATCGCCGGCAGCGAGGAAGCCTTCGCCGGCATGATGAACGCGGAAGCCGAGCGTCTGGGAATGAGCAAAAGCCACTTCATCGACTCCTCTGGGCTGGGCGGATCCGACCATTACATGTCGGCCCGCGACATTGCCATCCTGTCCACCGCCATGATCAACGAATTTCCGGATCATTACGCGATGTTCCGGGAGCAGGAATACACCTGGAACGGCATCACGCAGCCGAACCGCAACCGCCTTCTAAAACTGGACCCCACGGCGGACGGCATTAAGACCGGCTTCACTGATGCGGCCCAGTATTGCTTGGCCGCAAGTGCCATGCGCCCGGAACTCGACAACATGCGGCTGGTCTCGGTCGTCCTCGGCGCCAAAAACGGCCGGGCCCGGATTCGCGACAGCCGGGCGCTACTGAACTGGGGGTTCCGTTTTTTCCGCACACAGAAGATTCATGCCGGCATGACCCCGTTGGCGGAAATCCCGGTATGGTTCGCGGAGGTAGAGCAGGTGCCGGTCGGGCTGGCCGAAGACTTGGTGATGACCCTGCCGGTCGCGGCGTATAAAGAACTGGAGACCACCTATCACCTGGAACCGGAAGTGGAAGCCCCGCTCGCAAAGGGACAGGCGGTCGGGCGAATCACCGTACGCCATGAAAACCGGATCCTGGCTCAAGCATCGGCCGTCGTGCTGGCCGACGTGCCGCAGGTCGGCTTCTTCACCCGGCTCTGGCACCACTTGCAGCGTCTGTCGAACTGACATCACACCGACCCGCAAACCGGTTCCCTCTCCGGGGTTCGGCGGGCCTCTCTTGTGAAATCCGGCCCATCGGTCTCATAATAGGCTAGCACCGGAGACCACCATGCCGACTCCCGCTTATTACAACGGCGAATACCGTCCCCTCGAGGGACTCACGGTCCCGATCATGGATCACGGTTTCCTGTTCGCCGACGGCGTGTACGAACTGATTCCGGTTTATGGCAAGCGGCCGCGCTGCCTGGACGACCACTTGGAGCGCCTGAAGAACAGCCTCGCCGCCATCCATCTCGAGGGTGCCCCGGAAGAACCGATCTGGCGCGAGATCTGCGCCCGCCTGATCGAGCAGAGCCCGGATGAATGCTTTGTTTATTTCCAGATCACCCGCGGCGTCATTCCCGAAGGGGATCCTTTCCGGAAGCAGTTCCTGGACGGCCCGCCCACCGTGTTCGCCATGGCGCAGCCCCTGCCGAAAAGGCCCGACTCAATCCACGCCATTACCCGCGAGGATGAGCGCTGGGGACGCTGCCACATCAAGTCCATCATGCTGCTGGAAACCGTCCTCGCGACGCAGGCCGCGGTGGATCAGCAGGCGGGAGAAGCGATCCTGCACCGGGGAGATGAAGTTATGGAAGGTGCCACCAGTAATGTCTTTGCAGTGATCGACGGCTTGGTCCGGACCCCGAAGCTTAGCCCCCAGATCCTGCCCGGCGTAACCCGGAAACTGGTGCTGAGACTGATGCGCGAGAACGGTATGGAGTACCAAGAAAGCCGATTGAGCGTCAATGAACTACGGCACGCCGAAGAGGTTTGGGTTACCGGCTCCACCCGCGGCGTCATGCCAGTCGTCGAGTTGGATGGCACTCCGGTAAACAACCGAATTATCGGACCGACCACACAACGTGTCCGCAGTTGGTATCGCGAATTCTGCAATGCACCATGACTCCCGAACCTCGCATCCGGCACTGGAACCTGTACGACTACGAGCCCTGCGCCGAGGCCATGCGCCAGCAAACCGAGGCAAGGGACGAGGCCAGTGCTGATGAGATCTGGCTACTGCAACACCCAAGCGTCCTGACTCTCGGGGTCGGAGCCGACCCGTCCCATATCCATTCTCCGTGCCCGTTGCCCGTGGTGCGCAGCAACCGTGGCGGCCAAGTGACCTGTCACACGCCCGGCCAGCTAGTCGTTTACACCTTGCTGGATTTGCGGCGGCTGCACCTCGGGGTTCGCGCATTGGTCGAACGGCTGGAAAGCGCGGTGCTGGACCTGTTAGCGGAAACCCAAACTCCCGCCCATAGAGCGGACGGCATGCCTGGCGTTTATGTGGAAGGCAAGAAAATCGCATCCATCGGCCTGCGGGTCAGCCGCGCCAGAAGTTCCCACGGCCTTGCGTTGAACGTCCATCCGAACTTGAGCCTGTTCCGACAAATCAACATCTGCGGCAATCCGGAACTGGAAGCCACCAGCCTGCGCGAGTGCGGAGTGGAATGGAGCGTCGACGAGACTGCGCGCAAGTTCCTGCCCCATCTGCTACAGGCCCTGTATCCAAGCGAGGCCCACGCATGAGCCTCCCTCCCGGCATCAAACAGACTGCAGAGCAAAAGATCTCGCGCATCCCGATCAAGCCGGCCGCCAATACCCCGGCTCTGCGCAAGCCGCCCTGGCTGCGCATCCGTCTCCGGCACGCCCCTCAGGTGCGGCAGATGCGCGAACTCCTTCGCTCAAGGTCTCTGCATACGGTATGCGAAGAAGCGTCCTGCCCGAACCTACCGGAGTGCTTCGGCGGCGGCACTGCCACATTCATGATTCTCGGCGACCTTTGCACGCGCCGCTGTCCCTTCTGCGACGTAGCCCACGGGCGACCGCTGCCGGTGGATGCCGATGAACCGAAGCGCTTGGCGGAAACCGTCGCGATGCTGGACCTGCGCTACGTGGTCATTACCTCGGTAGACCGGGACGACCTACACGACGGCGGCGCCCGCCATTTCGCGGAATGCGTCCGTGCGGTGCGCGAGCACAGCCCCGGCATCCGCATAGAAGTCTTGGTCCCGGACTTCCGCGGCAGGCTCGGCAAGGCACTGGAAGGGCTGGAAGACGGAATCCCGGACGTTTTCAACCATAACCTCGAAACCGTCCCGCAACTGTATCGCGCCGCCCGCCCCGGAGCCGATTACCACCACTCTCTGGAACTATTGCGTCAGTTCGGCTGCAGCCATCCAGACGTCCCGACCAAGTCCGGATTGATGCTGGGCCTCGGCGAAACCCCGCAGCAAGTCCGCGCCGTCATGCAAGACCTTCTGGACCATGGCTGCCGGATGCTGACGCTGGGGCAATACCTGCAGCCGACCCGGCATCATCTTCCGGTTCACCGCTACGTGCGACCGGAAGAATTCGAGGAGTTGGGCGACGAGGCGAGGCGGCTCGGATTTCTGGAAGTAGCCAGCGGACCATTGGTGCGTTCTTCCTACCATGCAGACCAGCAAGCGGCAGGCATCTTGGGGCACACGGGCACAGCCTGATTTTTGTTAGGCATCCACGAAGGGAATGGCGGCCCCGGCCCTCTCGGTTCGCTATAATCCCGCATGCCCAGATATCGTCCATAAATCCTGCTCACCTAGAGGGAAATCCTGTGAAAATAGAAATCACACGTACCGACCTGTTCTTCATGATGATGACTGCTGGACTCTGCGGCGGAGGGCTCGCCGCTATTATCAGCATCGTGCTTTGCTAGGCTGACGCCGGACTCGACGGGCAAGTCATTCGTACCCGTCAAGTCAAAGAGATCTCCAACCAGAAGTCGTTCGCCTCAGCGACACACAGGCGGTTCGCCCTTCAGGCCGTCTTTCACCAGAAGAACCTGCCACAACTGGTTCTGGCGTGCCCGGAAAGAACCGGCACAACAGCCCAGGTAGTACCGCCACATTCGGAAAAACCGTTCATCGTAGCGGCCGCGCAGGGATTCCCATGCACCCTCGAAGTTGGCCCTCCATGCCATGAGAGTGCGATCGTAGTCCCGACCGAAACCGTGCCAATCCTCCATCACGAAAAGGTCCTCGATGGACTGCCCGATCTGCCGAATCGAAGGCATCATGCCGTGCGGGAAGATATACCGGTTAATCCAGGGATCGCTGCTGACTCCTGTGGTATTGCTGCCAATGGTATGGAGGAGGAACCGGCCGCCAGACGGCAGCAATCCATGTACTTTGCGCATGAAGGTCCGGTAGTTTTTGTACCCGACATGCTCGAACATCCCAATGGAATAGACCGCATCGAATGTTTTGTCCGGTGGCAGATCTCGATAATCCTGTTGAAGAATTTGTACGGCATGGCCCGCGCAATGCTCTCGCGCACGCTCGGCCTGCTCTCCCGACAAGGTCACCCCGACCACCTCCACTCCGTAGCGTTCGGCAAAAAACCGGCACGCCCCTCCCCATCCACATCCGATATCAAGAATCCGGGTGTTCGGCTGGAGATCCAGTTTGCAAGCGATCAGTTCCAGTTTGGCCTCCTGCGCCTCTTCCAGGGTCTCAGCCCTACGCCAATAGCCGCAGGAATACAGCATCCTTTCATCCAGCATTTTGCTGTAAAGATCGTTCCCCACGTCGTAGTGTTGCCGAGCGACCCGCTTGGAACGGGTACGGTTCTGCATGTTCAGTAGTCTCGAAAGCCCACGAACCTTGATCTGGTTCAGACCCGTCACCCGTTGGTCCAGCCCGAAACCCAACACCCGCGCGAAGAACTCATCCAGTGCCTCGCAGTCCCACCAGCCATCCATGTAGGACTCGCCCAGACCGAGCGACCCCTGCGTAAAAATTCGCCAATAAAGCCGTGGGTTGTGTACCTGGATATCCCAAGGCCGAGAGCCGCCCTCTTCGACCCCGGCAGAAGCCAGAATCTTCAATACCCATTTCCTCGCAGCAGACATTTTCAGCCCTCGTTCGACAATTCGAATTGATGGGTCTCCACTGTCCAACCGGCACTGCCAACCGTCAACATGAGGCAGGAAGGACCTTCATGGACCCGGATTCGGCCAGCCGCGCCAGGATTCAATACCCAAGGAAGATCCTCTTGGTCGCAGACCAATCGGTGCGTGTGTCCATAGACGACGGTCCTAGCTTTCGGCCATGCTTCTCTCAAACTTTCGTGGGCCGGGGATGCGCCGAACTGATCGCCATGCGTCACCACCAGCGTTCCGCCCGGAAGCGGGATTTCGGCGGTCACCGGCAAACTGTCTCCATGGGCATCCCTGCCCCCGACATCGTTGTTGCCTGCCACAGCCACAACCCGTCTTTGCCCCACCAACTCCCCAAGAGTCTCTAGCACCGACGTTCCCATCACATCGCCCGCGTGCACGATCCAATCGGCATCAGCCAGAATTTCTCGGACGTTCGGGTCGACCCACCCGTGCGTGTCCGACAAGATCCCTATCTTGATTGTCTGGCGAGAAGCTGCCGCTGTCGACACGGTTTGCTTGGACCGGGGTCCAACCCGAGATTTATTCCCCATACTGCTGCTTCTGCAGGTCTTCCTGGTGCTTCGTAATCTGTTGCTGGCGACGTTGGTCCCAAACTTCCTGACGTTCCCTGATGCGTTTTTCCCGGGCGTCGGGCCTCACTTTCACCGAATTGACGCCAAACAACACCTGCTCCAGAAAACGCATGGCAAACTCATGCAGGCTTTCTTCATCGTCAATCAGTTCCTGCTCCTGCTCCGAAGGAAGTTCGACCACTTCCTTGAACTTCGGACTCTGTATGAATTCACGGAAGCTGTCCAGATCATAGCTGCACATGTCGAACAATTGCAGGCTCCGCTCGGATGGCGAGCCCACGGCAGGACCTGCCGAGCGTTTTTTGAGGATCAATCGGCGCCAGTGGCTGTTCATCTCGTCGTACTTGTCCAGCCCCTGCTCAACCCGATACTCCGCCACTGTCTGCTCATGCGGTTCTTCATGCCCCAAGCAGTACTCCTCACGCACAACAAAATAGGCGTCCTCGACTTCGCTGGAATCTTTCTTTCGCACCGCCATGTTTCCCAAAGCGTAGTAGCGACAGGCGGCCGGACGATCTTCGTAGACACTGCACCCCTCTTCGGTCAGGTGAATGCACTCGGAAGTGCCGGGCTTGGTCGCCATTTTCAGCCCCGGCATGCCATGGGCGTCCATTTCAAACGGCACGGTGTAGCGTCCGACAAATTCACTGGACGTCAGGCCCAGATGGTTTTTCAGCCGCAGGATGTCGTAGGAAGTAAGCTGCAGATCAATGTTTCGGCAGCAGGCGTTAAAACAGGCAATATCCTTGTGACAGCGAAACTGGAACGCGCTGTCGAGAGTCAACTCCACTGGATAGAGGGGAGAAGTCTGAGGGGGTGGCGCGGGCTTCGCGGAGATACTCATAGTATGGATGAGGGCTATCGCTCACATTTTATCGTATGACTGCTGCCTTGGGGGAAGAACCGCGCATTGCAAACCAAGAAATTTCCATGCCTTCCAGCCCTTTCGACCCGTGGCCGTATTGGGTCCATGTGTGTTCGGGAATGAATCCTCCGACGGAGCGCAAGTTCCCTTCCCGCCGCATCCCGAGCAATGGATATGTAAATAATCGCTGTTTTTTTAGCTAGTTGCACTGAATATTGAAAGATTGCTTTAAAGGATTCCCCCATGCTACCAGAACTAATTGCAAATCATCTGATGTATACTGTAAGGACATGAGGCATGGATCAGGGCGCGGATGCTCTGGGAATCCAGTCTCGCAAATGAGTCACAGCAAAAAGTTTTCGTGATCGACTATTTATTACTCTCATCGCGCATCGGCCCAGCCGAAAGACTTTTTGCCACCTGTCCTGCATAAACGCAATACGCGCATCACGGATATGAATCTACAAATCTGCGATCCACGCCTTGGCGTGCACGGCGTACGGCCTGATGCAATCGAAAGCATGACGGGTGTTCTACAACCGTTAAAGGATCATCATGAAACGAATTCTTGTGAATGCCACGCAGCAGGAAGAACTGCGCGTGGCGATGGTCGATGGCCAAGAGCTATACGATCTCGACATTGAACTGACCGGGAACAAACAAAAAAAATCCAACATCTACAAAGCCAAGATCGTTCGCGTCGAGCCTAGCCTCGAAGCAGCTTTTGTGGATTACGGCGCACCGCGCCACGGATTTCTCCCCTTCCGGGAGATTGCTCCAAGTTATTTCCAGAACCGAAATGCGTCCACTATCCGTGAGGCCATAAGCAACGGTCAGGAACTAATCGTCCAGGTTTCTCAGGATGAGCGAGGCAACAAAGGTGCCGCACTCACAACCTACCCCAGCTTGCCTGGCCGTTTCCTAGTACTGACGCCAAACAATTCGCGGGCCAGCGGAATTTCACGGCAGATCGAAGGCGAAGACCGAGACGAACTGCAGAAACTTGTCTCCCAATTGACCCCCGTCGAGGGAGGCGGGGTGATTATTCGAACTGCAGGGATCGGGCATAGCATCGAAGAATTGCAGTGGGACCTCGACAACCAGGTCCGTCTCTGGAAAGCCATTCAGGAGGCGGGAAAGAAGTCTGCGCCTTTTCTCATCTACAGCGACAACGATGCAGTCGTCCGCGCCCTGCGGGACAACCTTCGCGATGACATCGGCGAAGTCCTGATCGATGACGACGAAACTTACGAG
Source organism: uncultured candidatus Poriferisulfidus sp. (assembly GCA_965116525.1). Classification (GTDB taxonomy): domain Bacteria; phylum Pseudomonadota; class Gammaproteobacteria; order Poriferisulfidales; family Poriferisulfidaceae; genus Poriferisulfidus. Next base: position 1,546,268 of record OZ220694.1, on the reverse strand, counting down.
CAGGCGTGCAAGTTTGTCGAGCGGATGGCCCCGCAATACCGTAAAAACATCAAACAGCACCAAGAGACCATCCCTCTATTCAGCCATTACCAGATCGAAAGCCAAATCGAATCTGCGCACGACCGGATGATTAACCTGCCCTCCGGCGGCACGATCGCGATCGATCACACTGAAGCGTTGGTTTCCATCGACATCAATTCGGCGCGCGCCACCAAAAGCGGCGACATCGAGACGACCGCCCTGAACACGAATATGGAAGCAGCCCGGGAAATCGCCCGCCAGCTACGGCTACGCGACCTCGGCGGCCTCATCGTGATCGATTTTATCGACATGGTCAGCACCTCAAACCAGAAGAAAGTCGAAAACGAATTTCGGGAACGTACCCGACTCGACCGGGCACGTGTGCAGATCGGACGGATTTCCCGCTTCGGGCTTTTGGAGTTATCCAGGCAGAGGTTACGCCCTGCGCTTGGGGAATTCACCCAGATGACTTGCCCCCGTTGTGACGGGCATGGCACGATCCGGACGATCCAGTCCCTGTCCCTTGCCATTCTCCGTCTGATCGAAGAAGAGGCGATGAAGCAGAACACGGGAATGGTAATCACGGAACTCCCTATCGACGTCACCGCCTATCTACTCAACGAAAAACGTGACAGCATCGAGAAGATCACTCAACGACATGGCTCCCATGTCCGTTTGCTGCCGATGCCGGGACTGGAGACACCACACTACCGTGTACACCGCTACCGGGAAGACGACCCGGAAATCTCGCGCCGCTTCGACTATCAATCTCCGGTTATCCAAGAACCGGTGGGCGTAGAGAAGGAGAAGCCCCGCACGGCCAAGCCTGCCGCCACTCGTCGCGGACGTCGGGAACAACCGGTCGTCAATGTGGCGGAACATATCGCTAGCTCCCCGAACGGTAAAAGTCTGACGCGGGGTCTTCGGCGATTTCTTAACCTATTCTCCGGATCCAGCGATCCACTTCCCGTTGAAACCAAAACCGAATCCGATTCTCCGCAAAGGTCGGAGAGATCCAGATCGGAGCAGCAGCGACGTCGCTCTCGTTCCCGTTCCCGCCCCCGCAGCCAAGGGACGGGTCAAGGTCGTCAGGCTCAAAGAGAACAGCGAGCCAGCAGCGACGAATCCGAACAGGACGGCAACCGGCCACGTCGGCGTCGGCGCGGCCGAAGGGGAGGACGCAACCGCAGACGCGCTTCCGACACCGAGTCGGGCAACCCTCAGTCCAACGGCAGCACACCTGCCCGGGAGACATCCGCGTCCGAGCCGAAGCCTAAAGCCGAAGCCACCGCCCCAGCCTCGCCCCCGGCAGGAGAATAGACAGCTACTTGGTTTCTGACTCGGAAGCTGTAACTTCTTCAATGATCGGATCCGACCAAGAGCCGGTCACCCGGTAGGTGACCGCCGTCGCCTCGTCGATGCCGAGCCCTAACCAGTCCAGCACCTTGGTGCCAATGTAGGCCACGCCGATTCCGATCGGCCCCCCAACGGCACCGACCGCCGGAATCAACACACTGGTTTCGGGCGTAGCCACCACCGTCAAATCGTAGTCCTCGTTTTCCACCCCGATGCGGCCGACTATCAGAAATTGCGCTGACGGCCCGATGATACGGAATTCACTGGTATTCAGGTTACCCTGCAGGAAATCGAATTGCCCTTCCGCGGTCTGATAGGTGAATCCGCCACGCACCACATCGTCGAAATCAAGCGACAGACGCTCGAAAATCATTTCAAGATTCAGCAAGGCCAGGATTCGGGCGAATTCTGGCGCCACGTTGCGAATGCGTCCATCCTTTCCTTTTATGTCGATGTGCCCCTGAAGGTTTTTGAACTCGTAGTCATGGGGAGCCCCGGGCCATTGCAGGGCCATGTCCATATCGATCACTCCCTTGCGCAAGGGGTTTTTGGTTGACCAGTGATTTAGAGTCTCGTGCAGATCGTCCGTATGCGCCGTGCCTCGCAACAGGGTGAGATGCTTGCCTTTCTCCAGCGACCAGTGTCCGCTCAGGTCCATATTGAACTTATGGGATTTCGCCTGAAACCCGTCGATATTGGCCCGCCGGTCACCTGGAGACGTCGCGAGCGTTGCATCGTGTAACTCGTAAGGCCCGATGTGCAACTGTTCGAACTTCAAATCCAGAGGCGGAAGGTCCTGCGGCTCGAAGTCCGTTCCCTCCACATCCGCTACGGTCTCCAACTGCTCCGTAGAAACGTGCAACCACTTGAAGATTCCCCTCGCCGGTTTCCCTTCCTCTTTGGGCAGGTCGATCACGCCGCGGATGACCGGCGCGTCGATGGCAAATCGATTACTTTCTTCGGTGAACCGCGCCGACACTTCCACATCGCTCGCCTCCAAGCTGAACACCTTCAGGCGATCCAGTTTCAGGCCTGATATTTCCGGCCAAAGCCCCCCTCGCCCTGCATGCCGCCCCCTCCAATCGACCCAATCCTGCAAGCTGGTCTCCGGCAAGCTTCCCGTCAATCTTAATTTGGAATCCGAGGGGGCCGGCGGTGTTCCCGGACCCAGATTAATCGTGCCACTCGCCGTGCCTTCGGGGATTATCCTGATATGCGCGCGGGCTTGATCTGCATATTTGATAGCAAGGTCCACTTCTCCGTCGAATTCAATGTCCGCTTGCACTTCCAGCGGTTGCTCTTTCTTCTTTGCCTTGTCCAAGGGCTTCGGCAAATCAACCTCGACCCCCCGAAGATCGCTGCTGCCGAATGCGGTCAGGTGGCTCCGCTGGGATTTTTGCGATACCCCAGGGAGCAACAGCACGAGGTTCCAGGCAGAATGCCCCTCAAGCCAGGAAAATGTCGGGCGAATTTCCTGTGGCATGTAATCCTTCAACGATGCGGAAGCCTGCATTTTGATCTGGAGATCTCCCGATTTGGCGGTCGCCAGCCCAATGCGGGCAGGACGACCCATGAATTGAGCGTCCAGCGAACCCGTCAATGCATCGGCCTTGTACCGCATCTCTCCGCGGATCGCATCCAAGTAAGAATCGTTGGCCAAGATGTCCAGCCGGTTGCCATGAAGGTTCAGAACGCCCTTCACCGAGGTTTCGTGATCCAGACGACCATCAAGCGGAATATTCAGTTGGAGATCAAGCGTCGAATCCCCCCCGAACTTGAGTGTCTGGTTGAATGTCGGGGCCATCCATTCGACCGTCTCGAGAAACTCCGGCACATCGCTTACCGGGCCATTCAGCACGCTGCTCGAATGCATATCCATCAGACTCAAGTCGCCTATCCGCAGCGCCCCATGGTTCATGGTCGATCCCTTGATTTTTGCCTCGCGAACAATGACATGCAGTGATTCCTTGTCGAGAAACACCTCTCCGTTCACGTCCTCGAACATCGGCAATCCCGGCTCATACTCCAGGTCAACCTCATGCATCAGACCATCCAAGGTCAATTCCGAACCGGCCGCCGTAAGCATTTCGGCCGACAGCGGCCCACCCACACGCAAGCGCGCACCACTCAGGCTCCCGGTCTTGAATGCCGACCGAACCCATCGATCATCCGCCTCCAGCAGAAGATCGGGGGGAACCCATTGCGACACGGCGGGCAAATCCACATGCTCAATCTCAACGTCCGCATGAAGCCAGCGTGGTTCGCCGGCGCCCATTGAGACGTCTCCCTGGAGTCGTAACGCGGGATTCGATATCTGGAGGTTCGCCAGCTTGAATGCACAGCAATCTTCGGCTGGCCACCAGTCCAACTGGAATTTCGTCAAGCCGGGGCGGAATGCATCCAAGTGCCACGGCGCATAGGAAATTGTCAGGTTTTCCGAATCCAAGCTAAGGCGAATACCCTGTTCGGACCCGTTCACCGTGCCATCAAGACCGGTCAGAAGAAAATCTTCTTCCGGCATTGAAACCTCAAGCCCCTCCATCCCTGCATGGATGCGGTAGTGCAGTGGGCCCTGCCAATTGATCTCCCCGCTCAATCGGGAGAGCGTCCCGGATTTGACGCTGCCGGGAAGAAAATCCTCCATGCGGTATCCGGCCACCGCTGCGACTCGCCTTGCGAGCGTGATGTCCAGCGAGGTCAGATAGCCGCGGGTCGACTCCTCGCTGTATTCGATGTACACCCCGTCCGCGACCGTATGCTGATCCAGTTCCAGCTGCTCCAGCGCAACCGCGTGCCCTTCTTCCAAGGTTCGCCATTTGAGCGCGGCTGCCATTTTTTCCCAACCCGCTTCCTCTGAACGCGGCTGCTCCAACTCGACCCATACTCCCGCCAACTGCGGCACCTGAGTCTCCCAGACCAACTGGGCTTCAGCCCGCATGCGCAGATTGGCCGGCAATCGCTGCGCCAATAACCGGGCATTGTCCGGAAGCCAAGGCATCAACTGCGCCAGCCGCACGCGTTCGATCCGGAGTATTCCGTTCCCCGAAGCCATGGGATTGAGTTCCGCCTGCAACTCGAAATCGAATTCGCCTGGCTTCCCCGTCTGATTGCGCGCCTGCACCTCGATCCCCCACAAGCCAGTGGCCATGTCCACGTCCACTTCTCCAAGATCCAGCTGGTTCCCGGTTTTCTGGTCGTGCAGTACGGTGGCCACCCCTCGTAAGTGGACATCGTCGACAGGCAGATCCAGACTCGGCCCCAGTTGTCCCATGGGCATGCCCTCTAGTCCCCAACTTCCGTCTTCCAGGCGCTGCAGCCGAATAGTACCGCCAGTCACGGAAATGCGTTCCGGAATCAAAGACAGGGAAAACAGGCTTTTAAGTAAATCGAGGTTGAACGCCACTTGGCCGAAGCGATGTACGGTCTCCGCATCATCGAATTTCAATGTCACGTCGTCCAGAATGATGCCAGGGTAGACTCCCCGCCACTCGCTTACGGCCTGCCCGATCTCCATTTGCACCTCGAAGGCCTCGGAAGCCCAGCGGCTCAAAAGAGGGTGGACATCGTCCAACGTCAGCAGGACGACACGCAATCCGGTCGAGATTATTGCCAGTGCCGCCAGGATCGACACGAGCGCCAGGCCCAAGTAGCCGCCGAGTCTTTTCATCAGCCTAGGGTGTCGAGTGATTCGGAGCGTGGGTCGGTTCTATGGCGCGCACGAATATACGGCGGTCAACGGGAATGGATATTGTAAGAGGGAACGTCGAATTGGCACAAGAAACAGAATGTAGTCATTACGGTGGTGCTTCCTCAAAATTGGGAAGAATGCCGAATTCGGACAACACCACACAGGTTTCGTTCAGAGGCAGCCCGACCACGTTGGTGTAACTGCCTTGGATCTCCCGCACTTGGCTCCCCGCCCGGCCCTGGATCGCATAGCCCCCTGCCTTGTCTTTCGGTTCCCCACTCATCCAATACGCTTCAATCCATGCCGACGACAAATCCCCAAACACAACCGTCGTCACGCAATGAAAAATCTTCTCCTGATCTTCCGACATGACGCAAACACCGCTGACCACATCGTGGGAAGTACCACTGAATTCCTTCATCATCGCCACGTAATCCTCGTGACCCCTGGGTTTGCCTCGAGGCTCGCCCCGGCACAAAACCACGGTATCCGCCGCTAGCACTACGGTTTCTGGATGCTCTCGCAGGCAAGCCGCAGCCTTGTCATGCGCCAGCCGCCTTGCCAACGCAATGCCTTCTTCCCTCGAGCGAGGCGATTCGTCTATCGAAACCGGATGTGGTTCAAAATCCAGCCCGGCCACGCGAAGCAGTTCGGCTCGCCTCGGCGAAGCCGAAGCCAGAATCAGACGATTCATTGGCCAGCACTGGCGCGCACTTCAGCGGATGGAACCGACCAAAGCTTCTCCAAAGCGTACAACTGGCGGGTTTCCGGCAACATGACATGTACCACTACGTCCCCCGCGTCCAGCAACACCCAGTCGCGACTGCACTCTTCGGACACCCTGCCCATGCGGGCATCGCGCACCCTCTCCACCACCCGGTCCGCAATGCTGCGCACATGCCGGTCCGAACGTCCGCTCGCGACAACCATATAGATTGCAATCGTCGTTTTGTCCCGAACATCCAACACGACCGTTTCTTCGGCCTTCATGTCGTCCAACGTGTCGACCACCAGTTGCCTGAGCACATCGGCCTCCATACGGGAATCAGTCTCCGGCAGCATCCGGCTCAGTCAATGTACAGACGATTACGGCGGATATAGGCCCACACGGAGCCTGGGACACAATAACGCGGTGACGTTCCGGCACGGATGAGGTCGCGAACCTGAGTAGACGAGAAATCGTACAAAGTCCCTTGATGTAGGTAAATCCTACCATAGGGCGATTGCTGCAGGGCCTCGGGGTCCGAGGTGCAGCGCGAAGCCCACGAATCCGGCAGTGACGCTCCCAATTCGCCTCCCGACCGTGCGATGGCGGCCACATGGCACAACTGGATCAATTCCTCTGCGCGGTGCCAGGACGGTAGCCCCTCCAGTGCGTCTGCCCCGACTAGTAGACAGAGAGGGGTTGAGGCCTCGTCCTTCAAGGAACACAGCGTATCGTAGGTGTAGGAGGGTTCCGAGCTTTTGAGCTCCCGATCATCCGCCACCAGTTTCGCGCCGTCCGCCACCAGCCGCACCATGTTCCAGCGGTGCTCCGCAGAAGCGTGTGGCGCGGCGCGGTGCACCGGGCGGCCGCATGGAATCAAGCGGACCTCCGTCAAGCCCAGAATCGGCATCAATTCCAGCGCAGGCCGGTAGTGCCCGAAATGGATAGGATCGAATAGTCCGCCGAGAATGCCACGCATCGGATCAGAGCGACTCAATGTGCTGGATATTCAGCATGCACGACCGATGCCCTTGATATTCGTCCACACTCAGCTCGTACACCAGCCTGAACCGGGAGCTTTCCGGGTCCCAGTCGAAGCGATCGTGAGAAAACGCCATTGCCTTGATGCGGCACTCCGGATGGCCGACCGGGTTGAGATGGAACCGGGTGTGCGCGCCTTTGAAGATCTTTCTTTCCTGGATCTCGAATTCGCCTTCGAACAGCGGCGGCAGGAAATCTCGACCCCAAGGGTGGCCCCGCACGGCGAACTCCGCATTCTCCAGCGTCAATTCTTTGCTGGCCAACTCGCCGTCTGTTTCGATGATCTGGCTCGGACGGCTGCCACCCAACGCCTTCGAGACCGCCTCTTCGAGCAGTCCCTGAAACCTCTCCAATCCGTCTTCCCGGAGGGTCAGCCCGACTGCCATCGCGTGCCCCCCATAGCGTTGCATGATCTCCGGTTCGGCCTGTTCGACATCGACCAGTACATCCCTGAGGTTCAGCCCCTGAACCGAACGCCCTGATCCTTTAAGAAGATTGTCCTGACTTCGGGCAAAGACAATGGTCGGCAAGCCGTACTGCTCTTTGATTTGTGATGCAATTATCCCGACCACGCCTTCATGCCAGTTGGACCGATACAGACACAGGCTCATTGTTTTTTCAGCATCAAGAGACAGTTGCTCGACCTCACGCAATGCCTCAGTACGCATCGACCCTTGCTCGTCGCGCCGCCGGGTATTGATTTGATCCAATTGCTGGGCAAGATCGTGCGCTTCTACACGTCCTTCCGTGAGGAGGCACCGGATTCCAATCGCGATGTCTTCCATTCTCCCGGCCGCATTGATCCGCGGCGCCACAGCGAAGGCCAGATCCGTGCTGCCGACCTGCCGAGGATCCCGCTTGCCGCAGCGAAGGAGCGAGATAATGCCGGGGGCACCCCGGCCCTGCCGAATACACCGCAGTCCGTGCTCCACCAGAATCCGGTTGTTTTGATCCAGCGGCACTACGTCGGCGATCGTGCCCAGTGCCACCAAGTCCAGAAACTGAGCCATGTTCGGCATCTCAATGCCATGCCGGGCAAACCACCCTTCCTCCTCCAAGTGTTGGCGCAAAGCCAGCATCACATAGAACATCACTCCAACACCAGCGAGAGCCGTGCTTGCGAAGCTGTCGGGCGGGCTATTCGGATTAACGATGCAGTCGGCCTCCGGCAGATCGTCTCCCGGCAAGTGGTGGTCGGTGATCAGCACTCGGATGCCGCGCTTGCGGGCCTCCGCAACCGCCGTCTGGCTCGACATCCCATTGTCGACCGTGACGATCAAGGCAGGGCTTCGCTGCTCGACTTCCTCCATCAGCTCCGGGCAAAATCCGTAGCCATGCCGGAAGCGATCCGGCACCAGATAATCCACATGCTCGTAGCCCATCGCATGCAAACTGCGTATCGCGACGGCCACGCCCGTTGCGCCATCCGCATCGTAATCCCCCACCAGAAGGATTCGCCCGTCCTCGCGCATCACGGAATACAGCACTTCTGCCGCCTGGATGCAGGCCGGAAATTCGTTGACCGGATGCAATTGCCGCAATGACAGTTCGAGTTCGCTCGGATCAGTGACCCCACGTTGGGCAAAGACCCGCCTCTGCAACGGCGGCAAAACCCGGAGTGCATCCAGTGCCTCAGGAGAAGCGCTCCTGCGGACGATTTTGGGCTGAGGCTTGGTGTTCAAAAAAACTCGTGCGGCTCCACGCGTGTCCTGACTCGGAGTACTTTCCACAGGACAGACCGCATGGTGGGATTTTACAGGACTCCTTTTCCTCCTTCTTTCTCTTACTCAAACTGGTCTCCTTGCTAAAATCAGGTCTAGGCTCACATTCATGACTAAAAAAATCCTGTTTCTGACTGGGAAGCTTGCCGAGCGGAGCCTGCATCGCGTGCTGGAATCCATGCAGCCAACGGATTTCGACTACGAGGTCCGCCAAGTCGGCGCAAGCGTTGCCGCGCTGATGACCCAGAAACTGATCCAGAAACGGCTTGAACTTCCACCGGGAATCGACCGCATTCTCCTGCCCGGCCGGGTGCGCGGAGACCTGGAGCCACTGGAAGCGCAATTCGGAGTGCCGGTCGAGCGCGGCCCCGATGAACTCAAGGACCTGCCGACCTACTTTGGCCGAGCCGCAATGGCGGAGGATCTGACTCGCTACGACGTCCGAATCTTCGCCGAGATCACCGAAGCGCCCAATCTCAGCTTGGACGCCATTCTGGCCGAGGCCCGCCGCTATCGGAAAGACGGTGCCGACATTATCGATGTCGGTTGCCTGCCGGGAGTAAAGTTCCCGCATCTGGTCGAAACCGTGCAGATGCTGAAACAGGAAGGCTTCGTGGTGAGCGTCGATTCGCTGGAGACACAGGACCTGATCTCCGGAGGGCAGGCAGGGGCAGATTTCCTCCTGAGTTTGAGATCGGACACGCTATGGGTTGCCGACGAGGTTGAGTCCATCCCTGTGCTTATCGCCGACAACAACACGGATCTCGACTCCCTGTACGCCTGCATCGAACACTGCCTGGAGAAAGACCAGCCGTTTCTCGCCGACCCCATTCTCGATCCCATCCATTTCGGCTGCGCCGACTCGATTGCTCGCTATGTCGAGCTTCGACGCCGTTATCCGGACATCCAGATCATGATGGGCATCGGCAACCTGACCGAGCTGACCCATGCGGATACGGCCGGCATGAATGCCTTGCTGTTCGGCTTGATCTCCGAACTGAACATTCAGTACGCGCTGACCACCCAAGTCAGCGAGCACTGCCGGGCCTCGCTGCGCGAAGCCGACCGCGCCCGTAGAATCATGCGGGCCGCGGCCGCGCACGGGATTCCTCCGAAAGGCATTGACGACCAGTTGATGATGTTGCACGAACGGCACCCTTTCCCGTACAGCCCGGAAGAAATCGCCGAATTCGCAGCCCAAGTAAAAGACCCCAATTTCAGGATTCGGGTCGCCGAAGACGGCGTTCACCTGTACAATCGGGACGGCGAATTGATTCATACGGACCCGCTCGACTTCTACCCGGACCTGGACCTGGACGACGACCCCGGGCACTTGTTCTATTTAGGCATCGAACTGACACGAGCCCAGATCGCATGGCAGCTTGGCAAGCGTTATGAGCAGGACGAGGAATTCCTGTGGGGCTGTGCCGTGACGGAATCCGCCAAGGACCTGTCGACCTTCAGGGAAGTCGGCCCTACCCGCCAGAAACACAAGGACAAGATCAAGCACAGGAAGTCATCCTAATGCCGAAAATCCTGGAAAGCATCGTGACGACACGCGGTGCCGACGATCAGACGCACATCGCTCCGATGGGCGTGCATTGCCTTGACCGAAGGCTACTGCTCAAACCATTCCGGCCCTCGCAAACCTTGGAGAATCTCCAGCGGGAAGGTTGCGCGGTCGTGAATCGCCCGGACGATATCCGCGTCTACGCCGGGTGCCTGACCGGACGCTACGAGTGGCCCCTGACCAGCGCCGAAATCGTACCCTGCCAGCGACTGGAGAATTGCCTGTCACATGCGGAAGTGGAAGTAGAAAGTTTCGACGACGATCCTATCCGCCCGACCTTTACCTGCAAGATCGTGCATGAGACGGCTCATGCTCCGTTCCAAGGCTACAACCGGGCGCAAGCAGCTGTCATTGAACTGGCCATCCTGGTCAGCCGGCTGGGCCGGCTGCCGGATGAGAAAATCCGCGGCGAAATCGAATATCTCGAAATCTCGATCGAGAAAACCGCTGGGGAAATCGAACTGGAAGCATGGAATTGGCTTATGGAACGCGTCCACGAGCACTTTGCGCCCAAAGAGGCTGCATCATGACCCGTATCCTTGGAAGTGTGCGCAATTCCCAGGAGGCGGAGCTGCTCCTCCAAACCTCGATTGCAATTCTGGACTTGAAGGATCCTGCCCGAGGAGCACTGGGGGCAGCAGACCCTCTGGCGGTCCGCCAGGTCGTAGACCAAGTCCAGGGTCGGCGTCACGTCAGTGCAGCTGCCGGTTCGGCGGATGACGGGGATGTACTGGAGCAGGCCCGTCGATTGTCTCTAGAGGGTATCGATTTTGTCAAGATTGGATTTTCCCGCCTATCCCAACAAACCCTGCTGCCTGAATTCCGGGCAGCCATCACCGCCCCCGTCCAGGCCGTTGCAGTGTTGTTTGCGGACAGCCCGGAAATCGACCCCATGCAGTGGGTCGGTCCAGCCCGCATGGCGGGCTTTGCCGGTCTGATGCTGGACACCGCCGACAAGCATTCCGGGCCGCTGGATCAGCACATGGATTTGGCACAGGCAGCAGACTGGGTGCGGGCCACCAAGGAGTCAGGGCTGTTGTGTGGACTGGCCGGCCGCTTGGATGCCGAATCCGCCCGATATTTTCTATCCGCCCGCCCGGATTACCTAGGTTTTCGAAGCGCCTTGTGCAACCGTTCTATCAGGACTGGACCCATCTGTCTGGAGACGACCCTCAGGTTACTCGAAACTCTGCGTGAATTCAGTGCCGAATTGCCGGATCTGCCACCTATGGTCGACATGCGTCCTGTCTTGGCTCCTGACAATGCGCTATAAGTTTCCCGACGAGGCCGTTCGATCCTATCGGAATCTTTTGGGAAAATCCAAACCTGCTCGTTTTTCACGCTGGTAGAAGCAAAACGTAAGAACCAGCAGAGACAGAGTAGCAAAGAGCCACTCTCCAAATCGAACATACGGCGTAACCCCTTCCCGGGGCTGCACCTCACCTTCCAAGATCGCCGTTGAAAACTGAGGGGCAGTTGCCCGGAGAGTCCCGTCTGCGTCGATAATCGCGGTCACGCCAGTACTTGCGACCCGAAGGAGCTCCCGGGCCGTCTCCGCAGCGCGCACTCGGCTTGATTCCAGATGCTGCCATGGCGCCCGGGTCGCCCCGAACCATGCATCATTGCTCACGTTCACCAGATAGGCTGCTTCCGGAAAAGACAGGCGGGTGATCGACGGATAGACCGATTCATAGCAGATGGTTATCCCGACCGGACTGCCGCGCACCTGAAGCAGGGGCCGGCCTTCGGCAGGCTGCAACGCGCGCATCCTGAAATGAATCTTCCGATACAGCGGGCCGAGCCAGTCTTCCAGCGGGGAATATTCCCCGAAGGGCACCAGCCGGCGTTTTCCGTAACGCTGGCCTGTTTTGATGTTCATCAACCCATTGTGCGGGCCGGACTCATCGCCCTCGCGGTAGAAAACACCGGCAAGCAGCGTAGTGTCGTCGCCTAGAACATTATCTTGAATATTTTTATAGAAATCTTCTATCTCACTGTAATATTGAGGAATTGCCGCTTCTGGCCAGATGATTAGAGGGGTTTCCTCTACCTGTTGCGTCAAATGCCAGTAAGTCTCCTTGATGAACCCCCGGTTTTTCGCCCGCCAGCGTGCATCCTGATTCAGATTGGGCTGAACCATGGCCACTTCAATCGATTCCCCAAACGGCGTGCTCCACATACTCCATGCGATGGGACGCAGGAGTTCTCCACCCGCGACTATCACCACCACGGCTCCCAGCCAGACTGCCCGCATGGAAAACGGCCGGCGCAACCATGCCGCCGTCCACCCTGCCGCCAGCAGGAGCATCAATCCGGCCCCATGCACTCCCAGTAGCGGCAAATAGCTGGCCCAGGGGCTATCCAAGCTCCCCTGCCCGATCAGTACCCAGGGAAATCCGGTTAACAGCGTTCCGCGCAACCATTCCGCCGCCGCCAGCAACACAGCTGCGCCAGTCAAACGTTTTACTCCTTTTGGCAACAGGCATGCGGCCATCGATGCCGCCAGCATCGGGTACAAGGACAAATACAACACCAGAAGCGCAGCGAGCGCGATGGCCAGCCACAATGGCGTGCCGGCATAGTTGTAGAGGCTGTAGTAGACCCAATAGACCCCGAATCCGAAATATCCAAGGCCGAATAATCCCCCTCGCTTCGCAGCCGTTGCGGTCGTGCCCGAGTGGAGAGTGCAGAAGAAGAGAACCAGTCCGGCCCAGAGTGCCGGACGGAAAGCGTATGGGGCAAACCCAAACGAGGCGATAATGCCGCCCGCCAGAGCACTGGCGTGACCCCACGGCAACCGGCCAAGTCCGCGCCAAAGCCTAAGCGGACCGGACAGGTTGACGTCCACGTTATCTACCGGAAGGTGCCTGAGACACGTCCAACAGGCGGATTCTCCGATCCGAGACCCTCACCACCGTGAACACGAACCTTTCGATCTCGACCCGTTCCTCGATTGCAGGGAGATGGCCGATCCTTTTCAGCACGAGCCCTCCGATGGTTTCCTGCCCCACCGAATCCAGAGAAGACTTGAAATGCCGGTTGAAGTCCGCAATCGACACGGTCGCGTTCACTTCGTGGTGCCCTTCCCCGACGACGCGAATCGACGGCTCCTCTATTTCCCGGTCATGTTCATCCTCAATTTCGCCAACTATCTCTTCCAGAACATCTTCGATTGTCACCAAGCCCGCCGCTTCCCCGTATTCGTTGATCACGATGCCCATATGGCTGCGTTTATGCTGAAAGTCCCGCAACAATGAACTGAGCCGCTTGCTTTCCGGCAATGTGTGTGGCGGCAGCATCATCTCCTTAATCGAGAAATCTCGATCTTCCGATGCACCTACCCGAGTTAGTACATCCTTGGCCAATAAAATTCCCTCGACCACGCCGCGGTCGTCGTCAATGACCGGATAGCGGGAATGGCCATGCTGAATTACACTTTCGATTACGTCCTCGTGCGAAGCGTCGATCTGGATCACCTTCATCTCCGAGCGTGGAATCATGATGTCCGACGCCCGCAACCGCGAAATATTGAAAGCCCCTTCGAGCATATTTCGCAAACTCTCGCTCAGCAGATCCCTCCAGTGGAGCTCCCGGATCAGGGTTCTCGCCTCATCCTGATTCTTCGGTTGCAACCAAACCCTCCGCCACACCCACCGCCGGATACGAGAGTCCAAGGCATGCCAGAACTTGATATTCATTCGAGTACGTAGGGATCCGGATAGCCCAACCGCTCCATTGCGGCACGTTCCATCCCTTCCATACAAGCTGCCGTCCCGGCATCTCCATGATCGTATCCCAATAGATGCAGCAGCCCATGAATCGTCATGTGCGCGAATCTTGCCTCTGCCGCATGCCCATATTGGCGTGCTTCCCGAAGCACTTCCGGCGCGCAAATGACGACATCGCCCAAGCAACCCTGATCGCGTTCAGCCTGGTTCGCTTCAAAGGCCAAGACGTTGGTTGCCCCCGACTTTCCACGGTAGCGTTCGTTAAGTGTTTCCATCTCCGCTTCATCGACGACCCGGATACATGCGGTGACCTCCTGCGGGTGGTCGATCGCCTCGGCCCAATCCTGAAATCGCTCCGCCGAAGGCACCCCGGACGGTTGGATGGCGTGCTGGACCTCCGTCTGAATGGCCATCTCAGCTCTTCCGGGAATATGCCTTGATGACCTGTCGCACCAATGGATGCCGCACGACATCGTGCTCCGTGAAATGCACGCACGCAATGTCCGGCATGTCGCCAAGGAGATTGAGAGCCTCTTCCAGCCCCGAGCATTCATCCGACGGCAGATCGGTCTGCGTCAGGTCGCCGGTGACCACGGTACGTGAACCAAAACCGAGCCGGGTCAGGAACATCTTCATCTGCCCGCGCGACGCATTCTGCGCCTCGTCCAGAATCACGAACGCATCCTTCAAGGTCCGCCCGCGCATGTACGCCAGAGGCGCGATCTCGATGATATTGCTTTCCATCCGCCGCGTCGCCCGGTCGTGCCCCATCAATTCGTCCAGCGCGTCGTACATCGGCCGCAGATAGGGATCGATTTTTTGCGCTAAATCACCGGGAAGAAATCCCAGCCGCTCACCGGTTTCCAGCACCGGTCGCACCAAGACGATCTTTTGGACCAGATCCTGTTCCAGCGCATAGATTGCCTGTGCGATGGCCAGGTAGGTCTTGCCTGTGCCGGCAGGCCCCACGCCGAACACCAGATCGTGATCCTGCAAGGTTGACAGATAGCGCTCCTGATTCTCGCCATATGCGCGCAAGCGGGAGTGACGCAAGACCAGTTCCTTCACCCGTCCCGGCGCCGTGCCCTCGTCCTGTCTGGAAGTCAGCAGAAACCGATTGACGCTATCCTCTGAAAGTTCCGCGTGTTCTGTCTGGCGGTAGAGCGCCTGCAATGCGCCCGCCGCCGCCGCCACGGCTGCTTCCTCGCCAAGCAACTGGAAGTCATGGCCGCGGTGCTGAATCTCAATGCCGAACCGTTCCTCCAATTGATGCAGGTGTGTGTTGAGCGGGCCACAAAGGCTGGCCAAGCGGGGGTTGTCCGCGGGCTGCAGGAGCAGTTTCAGGGTACTGGCCTGGGTGCTCAATGCTGTTGGGCTGAAGCCCAGTCTCCACGCAGTGAATGAGCCCGCATCCCGGTGACGCGGACCGGTTGAAACGTCCCGATCAGGTCTTTCGGGCCCCTGAAATTGATGACCCGGTTGTCCGAGGCTCGGCCTGCCAATTCCTCCGGGTCACGGCGTGAAGGGCCTTCCACCAGAACCTCCTGGACGGTATCGAGACGGGTTTCCGAAATCGCAGTCCCTTGTGCCTCCAATTGCTTCTGGAGCCGTGCCAAGCGGGCTTTTCTTTCTTCCAGCGGCGTGTCGTTAGCCAATTCCGCGGCCGGGGTGCCGGGGCGCGGGCTGTAGAGGAAACTGAAGCTTTGGTCGAAGCCGACCTCTTCCGCCAAACGGCAGGTGCAATCAAAATCTTCCTCGGTCTCTCCAGGGAATCCCACAATGAAATCCGAAGAAATGGAAATTTCAGGGCGTGAATCCTTGAGTCTGCGTATGATGGATTTGTATTCCAGCGCCGTGTAGCCGCGCTTCATCGCGGCCAGCACTCGGTCCGAGCCGCTTTGAACCGGCAGGTGCACATGCGCCGCCAGTTCCTCGACCTCCGCGTGAACCTGAATCAGCGAGTCGGTGAATTCCCTCGGGTGCGACGTCGTGTACCGAACCCGCTCGATGCCGTCGACGGCCGAAACGTAACGCAACAGGAGAGCAAAGTCGGCGGGTTGCCCGTTGTGCAGATTGTCTCGCCAAGCGTTAACGTTCTGTCCCAGAAGCGTGACTTCCCGAACACCGCGTTCCGCCAAACCCACCACTTCCTGGATGATTCCGTCGAAGGGTCGGCTGACTTCCTCCCCACGGGTGTACGGCACCACGCAGAATGAACAATATTTGCTGCATCCTTCCATAATCGACACGAACGCCGATGCCCCTTGGACTGAAGGCTCGGGCAGGTTGTCGAATTTCTCGATTTCCGGAAAGCTGACGTCCACGGCCCCTTCGCTCCCCTGACGCACCTGCATGATCAGGTCCGGCAGGCGATGCAGGGTCTGAGGCCCGAACACAAGATCGACTTGCGGGGCGCGTCTGCGCAAAGCCTCGCCTTCCTGGCTGGCCACGCATCCGCCAACACCGATCAGCACATCGGGCTTGGACTCCTTGTACCGGGCGAGTCGGCCCAGGCGACTGAATACTTTTTCCTGGGCCTTCTCGCGTACCGAGCAGGTATTGAGCAGGAACAAATCGGCTTCGGTTTCGTCCGAAGTCGGAGTCATGCCCAATCGATCTCGCAGCACGTCCCGCATTCTGGCGGAATCGTACTCGTTCATCTGACACCCGTGGGTCTCGATGTAGACCTTGCCTGCCATTACCCTTTTCGCCAGCGCGGCAGGGTGTGCCTGCACAGAGATTTAAAACGGGATGTCGTCATCAAAGTCGGCATCATCTCCCGTCGGAGCCCCACCCGAGCCCGGGCCGTTGCCGCTCGGCTTCGAGTTTTCCGGCATATAGTTGCCGCCTCCTTGATTTTCCGATGCATAGCTGCCACCACCACTGCCGCGCGCTCCCAGCAGTTGCATATCGTTGGCAATCACTTCGGTGCTATAGCGATTGTTTCCGTCCCGATCCTGCCATTTACGGGTCCGCAGCTTTCCTTCAATATACACCTGAGACCCCTTCTTCAGGTATCGTTCCGCTACTTCGGCCAAGCGTTTGAATAGCACGATGTTGTGCCATTCGGTCGTTTCCACCCGTTCATTCGTCGCACTATCCCGCCGCCAGTCGTTGGTGGCGATTCGCATATTGCAAACACTGGATCCGCTGTTGGTCTGGCGAAGTTCGGGGTCAGCCCCCAAAGTTCCCACCAGAATCACTTTATTGACTCCTCTCGACATTGTTCATCCTCCGGACTGTCATGCTTTCGCTTCCTTGCGTTAATACTTAAGCATATTCTTATTATAATTCAACGCACTACCGCATATTACTAGAAAAACTATTCTCCTCGCGGTGGCCTTATATGCGCCGTTCCTCCGACAATTCTAGCCCATTCAGAAGCAGAGCCCAAAACACAGTGAAACCAGCCAGGGTCAAGTACAGGAGTTCCGCGTTTTGCCCTTCCAGAAACACCCCCGCCAAAAGCCCTCCCAGAAAGGCCCCTCCGAACTGAGCTGAGGAGAAAACTCCCAGCGCCATGCCCTTGAGATCCACCGGACACAGGCGGGACACCTGAGTCGGCAATTGAGCCTCCAGGAAATTGAATGCAATGAAAAACAGCAGCAGCACACTTCCCAATAAGAAGATTTCATGGCGCACGAAAATCAACAGAACCTCGCAACCCACCAGTACCAGTGCAAAAACCCGCATCCACCCTGTGACACGGGACTGTGCCAAGCGGAGGACCGGAAAGAGAAACAATGCGGATCCGGTCAGGACGACCAGATAAAACATGCTGTGCTCCTCGACCTGAAGACCAGCCATGTCCCGCATTGCCAGCGGCAACGACATGAAATTCGCGGTCAGCAACATGTGAATGACGGCTGCGCCCAAGCTCAATCGCAATAGCCTGGAATCCTGCAATACTTTCCCCATGTCGCCCCACGTGCCTGCAGCCTGATGGGAGGACTCCCGCCCTGCCGGAATCAGCACCAGCACCATGACCATGGCCAACACAGCCAGACTTGCCACCAAAGCAAAAATTCCGTCGACCCCGATTTTGCCAGCCAACAGAGGCCCGGCAATCAAGGAGACAATGAAAGTTGTCCCGATCAGCATTCCGACCATCCCCATCATCCGAGCTCGCACCTGTTCCCGGCTCAGGTCGGCCACCCATGCGGTCAGGGCCGCGGAAATCGCGCCCGCCCCCTGCAATGCGCGTCCGATGATCATCTG
Organism: uncultured candidatus Poriferisulfidus sp.; assembly: GCA_965116525.1. GTDB lineage: Bacteria > Pseudomonadota > Gammaproteobacteria > Poriferisulfidales > Poriferisulfidaceae > Poriferisulfidus. The sequence continues at coordinate 1,528,219 of OZ220694.1, read as the reverse complement.
CTCGATACTGGTCGCGTCCGCCGCCACCAGACTCCCCGCCATGAACACCGCCAGCCCCAGCAGCACGACGGCACGACGGCCGAAACGGTCCGACAGCCAGCCCATCGGCACCTGCAGGGCCGCCTGCGTCAATCCGTAGATGCCCACCGCGATGCCGGCGAGCATCGGGGTCGAGTTTTGCAGAGTCTCCGCGTAGATGGCAAAGACCGGGAGAATGATGAACAGGCCCAGCATGCGCAGGGCATACACCCCGCCAAGGGTGCCCACCGCCCTGCGTTCCAGCGCGTTGAGTGAAGAGTCGGTCACGGAGGGATTCAGGCCATCAAAAAATTCGTGCAGCCCGCGGACCTGATGCGGCAGATACTTGGCGGCCGAACTATTTTATCAAGTGAAGTCTCGACGTTGCCTGAAACCCTTCCTCTCTTTATTTTCGATCTTTTGTCCATCCTCATGACCCTTTCCAAGGTCTGGCGGTGGCCGACAGGTTGGGTGGCGGGCAAATCCAATTCTGTCGTATAGTAGGGGGCTAACCGTAAGGAAGCCCCGACATGGAACAAATCCGGATCCGCGGAGCACGGACGCACAATCTTGACAACATTGACCTGGACATCCCGCGCGACCGTTTGACCGTGGTGACTGGCCTGTCCGGCTCCGGTAAGTCCTCGCTCGCCTTCGACACCATCTTCGCGGAGGGGCAGCGTCGTTACGTCGAATCCCTGTCGGCGTACGCCCGGCAGTTTCTCGCACGAATGGAAAAGCCCGATGTAGACAGCATCGAAGGGCTATCCCCCGCTATCTCGATCGAACAGAAAAGCGCCTCGCACAATCCCCGCTCCACCGTCGGCACGATCACCGAGATCCACGACTACCTGCGCCTGATGTACGCCCGCGTCGGGACCCCCCGATGCCCTCGCCACAGCCATGACCTGCAAGCCCAGACCATCACCGAGATGACGGATCACGTGCAGGCCCTGCCCGAGGGCCGGCGGATCATGATCCTCGCGCCGGTGGTGCGCGACCGTAAGGGAGAGCATCAGGAACTCCTACAAGGGCTGATGGCGCAAGGTTTCCTGCGCGCGCGCATTGACGGCGAGGCTCGCGAGCTTGACGAGCCGATCCGCCTGGACCTCCGCCGGAAGCACACGATCGAGGTGATCATCGACCGACTCAAGGTTCGCGACGGAATCCGCACCCGCATCGCCGAATCCTTCGAGACCGCACTACGGCTCGGGCAAGGAGTGGCACGCGTGGTCAACATGGATGGCGACCCCATCGACGAGACCTTCTCCAGCCAGTACGCCTGCCCGGAATGCGGATACAGCCTGAACGAACTGGAACCCCGGCTGTTCTCCTTCAACAGTCCGGTCGGCGCCTGTAGTGAGTGCGACGGCCTGGGCGTGCAGACGTTCTTCGACGAGGGTAAGGTGATCCATTCCGACCGATCCTTGCGCCACGGCGCAATCCGTGGCTGGGACGAGCGGAACGTCGCCTATTTCCGGATGATCAAGACCTTGGCGAAACACTACGAATTTTCCGTCGATTTGCCTTTCCAGCGGCTACCGCGCCGAGCGCGCGACATCATCCTGTACGGCTCCAACGGCGAATCCCTTTCCTTCGGATACACCGACACCCATGGTCGCCGAATGCGTTCCCGGCATCCGTTCGAAGGCGTGATCCCGAACATGGAACGCCGCTTCCGCGACACGGAATCTTCTGCCGTGCGCGACGAGTTATCACGCTACCGCAGCCAGCGCGCCTGTCCGGCCTGCGAAGGCGAGCGCCTGTGCGAAGCCGCCCGAAACGTCTTCATCGACGGAGCCCCCCTGCCCCAATTGCTGCGCTGGCCTATTTCCGAGGTTTCCGGATTTTTCGAAAAGCTCAACCTTTCCGGGTACCGGGCACAGATCGCTGCGAAAATCATTGCCGAGATCGGCCAGAGACTCCGGTTCCTGATGGATGTCGGCCTTGAATACCTGAGTCTGGAACGCCGGGCCGAAACCCTGTCCGGCGGCGAGGCGCAACGCATCCGCCTGGCCAGTCAGATTGGCGCTGGGCTGGTCGGCGTGACCTATATCCTGGACGAGCCGTCCATCGGCCTGCACCAGCGGGACAACGCCAGACTCTTGAAGACACTTGCCCACCTGCGCGATCTCGGGAACACGGTGATCATCGTCGAGCACGACGAAAGTGCTATGCGGAGTGCCGACCATCTAGTCGACCTGGGACCCGGCGCAGGAATCCACGGCGGCCGCATAGTTGCCCAAGGCTCACCGGAAGAGGTGGTCCAGGATAAGGACTCCCTGACTGCCCAATACCTCTCGGGCCAGCAAAAGATCGAAATCCCTCCGCAACGGGTGCGGGCACAGAAGGACCGACAATTGGTGATTCGCAAAGCTTCCGGAAACAACCTTCGCGACCTGGACGTGTCCATCCCGGTCGGGCTTCTCACCTGCGTCACCGGAGTTTCCGGATCCGGAAAGTCCACGCTGGTGAACGACACCCTGTACGGTCAGCTGATCCGACCGAAAGACTGGATTCCCGGCCCCTGCGAGAGTTTGGAAGGTCTGGATCAGATCGACAAAGTCATCCGAATCGACCAGAGCCCGATCGGCCGCACGCCTCGTTCGAACCCGGCCACCTATACCGGCCTGTTCGGCCCGGTGCGGGAGTTGTTTGCAGGTACCGAGGAAGCCCGCTCCCGGGGCTACCAGCCCGGACGATTCAGCTTCAACGTCCGCGGCGGCCGCTGCGAGGCCTGCCAAGGTGACGGTGTCATCAAGGTCGAGATGCACTTCCTGCCCGACGTCTACGTTCCCTGCGACGTCTGCGCAGGCCTGCGCTACAACCGGGAGACCCTGGATATCCGCTACAAGCACAAGAACATTGCGGAAGTCCTTGACATGACGGTCGAGACGGCCCGCGAATTTTTCGAGAACATCCCTCCGGTACGCCGCAAACTCGACACCCTGGCCCAAGTCGGCCTGTCCTATCTGCACTTAGGGCAAAGCGCCACCACCCTGTCGGGGGGAGAAGCCCAGCGCATCAAGCTGTCCCGCGAACTGTCCAAACGCGGAACCGGGCAAACTCTCTACATCTTGGACGAGCCGACCACCGGGCTGCACTTCCACGACATCAAGCTCCTACTGCACGTCCTGCACCAGTTGCGGGACCGCGGCAACACCGTGATCGTGATCGAGCACAACCTGGACGTCATCAAGACGGCCGACTGGATTATCGATCTCGGCCCGGAAGGCGGCCAAGCGGGAGGTCGGATTGTCGCTGAAGGCTCACCGGAGAAAGTCGCGCGCAACAAGCGATCCTATACCGGGCAGTTCTTGGCCCCGGCATTGAAGTAGGAGTTAGGAACGGCCTTCCGGCCGTGAATTAAAGCCCGGAATTATTCCGTCGCTTCGGCAACTTCTGTGGTTTCGGGAGCAGGCAATTCCGCTTCCGCGCTCGTCTCCCGGTCCACCAACTCGACATACGCCATCGGGGCCTTGTCCCCAGGGCGATAGCCATTCTTGAGAACCCGCATATAGCCCCCGGGACGGTCCTTGTATTTCGGACCCAGTTCCGTGAAGAGCTTGCCGACGATCTGACGGTCGCGCAACTTGTCAAACGCACGGCGACGATGGGCCACCGTATCTTCCCCGGCCAGCGTAATCAGCGGCTCGACGACACGGCGCAACTCCTTGGCTTTCGGCAGGGTGGTATGAATTCCCTCGTGCTGCAGCAACGACACCGCCATGTTGCGGAACATGGCACGGCGATGTGCCGAAGTACGGTTCAGGCGGCGGCCGGCCTTGCGGTGGCGCATGACAAATCCCTCAGAACAGCGGCGTACGTCCGCGCACCAGATCGGCGGGCGGCCAGTTTTCGATCGCCATGCTCAGCGTCAACTCGCGTGCGGCCAAGGCCTGCTTGATTTCCGCGACGGTCTTCACTCCGATGTTCGGCGTTTGCTTCATCAACTCCTCTTCGCCCTTTTGCACGAGATCCCCCACGAAGAAGATGTTTTCCTGCTTGAGGCTGTTGATTGAACGCACGCCCAGCTCCAACTCGTCGATCGGCAGTTTGAAGACCGGGTCGACCTCGGTGGTATGGGTCGGCACCGGGCGCATGACTTCGCCTTCCAGGCCAACCAGCACCGACAGTTGCTCGCTGAGGATCACCGCAGCCAGGCGGATGATTTCCTCCGGCTCAACGGTGCCGTTCGTCTCCAGGTCCAGCACCAGCTTGTCCAGATCGGTGCGCTGCTCCACACGGGTGTTCTCCACCTGGTAGGCCACCCGGCGGATCGGGCTGAAGCTGGCGTCCAACAGCAAGGTGCCGATGGAATGTTCCTGTTCGTCGCGCTGGCGAGCCGGCACCGGGACGTACCCGCGGCCCCGTTCGATCTTCAGCCGCATATCCAAGGAGCCCGTATCGGTCAGGTGTGCGATCACATGATCCGGGTTTGAAATCTCAATGTCGTGGCCAAGCTCAATGTCGCTCGCACACACGACCCCTGGACCGCTTTTCTTCAGATGCAACTCCGCCTTCACGCGTTCGTGCATGCGGATGGCGACGCCCTTGAGGTTGAGCAGGATGTCCACGACATCCTCCTGCACCCCGTCGAGCGTGTCGTATTCATGCTTCACGCCCTCAATCTCGACCTCGGTGATGGCCGAGCCCGGAATGGACGACAGCAAGACCCGGCGCAGTGCATTCCCCAGCGTATGCCCGAATCCTCGCTCCATCGGCTCCAACACCACGCGCGCTTCGCGGCCGGCCGTGTACTTGGCCTCCACTACGCGGGGCACCATCAATTCGCTGCTCAGCATTCTTTCAGTCCTCTTCAGGGTTATTTCGAATAGAACTCAACGACTAAAGATTCGTTGATTTCCCTGTAAATCTCTTCGCGCGCAGGGGGCTGTTTGAAGGTCCCTTCAAATTTGTCGAAGTCGACGTCCACCCAGTCCGGCAGACCTTGCTGCTTGGCGATACCGATCGCGTCCTTGATCCGTACCTGCTCGCGCATCTTCTCGCGAACCGCGATCACGTCGCCGGCCATGACCGAATACGATGCGATGTTGACCACCTTCCCGTTCACCTCAATGCCTTTGTGCGAGACGATCTGGCGGCATTCCGCGCGGGTCGTGCCAAATCCCATTCGGTACACCACGTTGTCCAACCGGCACTCCAGCAGACGCAGCAGGTTGTCGCCGGTCGAGCCTTTGGCCTGCGAGGCTTTTTGGTAGTAGTTGCGGAACTGCCGCTCGAGTACGCCGTAGAGGCGGCGCATCTTCTGCTTCTCGCGCAGCTGCAGGCCGTAGTCGGAGATACGCCCGCGGCGGCCTCCGCGCCCACCCTTGCTGCCTGGCGGCACGTCGAGCTTGCACTTCTTGTCCAGATCGCGCGCTGGCGACTTGAGCTCCAGATTGGTGCCCTCGCGCCGCATCAGTTTGCATCGGGGTCCGAGATAGCGTGCCATGGCCCTGCCTCAGACGCGGCGCCGCTTCGGGGGGCGGCAACCGTTGTGCGGAATCGGGGTGATGTCCCGGATGTTCGTGATGCGGAATCCGCTGGCGTTCAACGCCCGCATGGCCGATTCGCGGCCCGGTCCCGGCCCGCGCACCCGGACTTCCAGATTGCGGATGCCGAATTCCTGGGCTTCCTTGCCGACTCGTGAGGCCGCGACCTGGGCGGCAAACGGCGTGCTCTTGCGGGACCCCTTGAAGCCGGAGCCCCCGGAGGTCGCCCAGCACAGGGTGTTGCCCTGCAGGTCGGTGATGGTCACGATCGTATTGTTGAACGAAGCGCGGATGTGCGCGATCCCGTCGGTCAGGGTCCGGCGGATCTTCTTACGCGCTCGAGTAGCGGTTTTTGGTTTGGACTTGGGAGCAGCCATGGGTTACCTTCGGATTGGGCGACGCGGCCCTTTGCGGGTGCGCGCATTGGTTCGGGTTCGTTGACCGCGCAGCGGCAGGCCGCGCCGGTGGCGCACCCCCCGATAGCAGCCGAGGTCCATCAGGCGCTTGATGCTCATGGCACCCTCGCGGCGCAGGTCACCTTCGATGGTGTACTTGCCGACCGCCTCGCGCAACGTGCCCAGTTCCGCCTCGCTGAGGCTGCCGAGCTTTTCTGCCGGGTTCACCGAACAGGCCGCACAGATCTCTACTGCCCGGCTGCGTCCAACGCCAAAAATATACTGCAGCGCGATCACCGTATGCTTGTGATCGGGGAGATTAACGCCTGCAATTCGTGCCATGGTTGTTTTTGTGCGTAAAAGGATTTATTTTACCGCATTAGCCCTGCCGCTGCTTGTGGCGGGGAATCTTGCAAATCACCCGGACGACGCCATTGCGCCGTACGATCTTGCAATGACGGCAAATTCGTTTGACTGAAGCCTGAACTTTCATGGGATCCTCCTCTTATCGCAGGAGACTGCGGGAGCGCATGCCCCGCGCCTCGGCTTTCTTCAACAGTCCTTCGTACTGATGCGACATCAGGTGCGTCTGCAACTGGGCAATGAAATCCATCACCACTATCACGATGATCAGCAGCGAAGTCCCACCGAAATAAAACGGGACGCTCAGGCCCAGAATCAGAAATTCGGGCAACAAGCATACAAACACGATGTACATCGCGCCGACCGCGGTCAGGCGAGTCATCACGGTATCGATGTAGCGGGCCGTCTGCACGCCCGGGCGGATGCCCGGGATGAACGCGCCGGAGCGTTTCAGGTTGTCGGCGGTATCCTTGGAATCGTACACCAGCGCGGTATAGAAGAAACAGAAGAACGCGATGGCGAGCGCGTAGAACAGCACGTACAGCGGCTGCCCCGGCGCCAAGGTGGATGAAATGTCGCGCAACCAGCCCATGCCCTCGGTCGAGCCCGCCCACTGTCCGAATGTGGCCGGGAACAGGATGATGCTGGAAGCAAAAATCGGGGGGATGACGCCAGCCATGTTGAGCTTGAACGGCAGGTGCGTCGACTGCATGGCGACGTTCCGGCCCTGCTGCTGCCGGGCGTAGTTGACCGTGATGCGACGCTGCCCGCGTTCGATGAACACGACGAATGCGGTGATGGCGAGCACCAAGGCGAACAGGAACACCACCAGCGCGGACGACAGCTCGCCGGTGCTGGCCAGCTCCAGGGTGCCGCCGACTGCGGTTGGCAATCCGGCGACGATGCTGGTGAAGATGATCAGCGAGATTCCATTGCCGATGCCGCGTTCCGTAATCTGCTCACCGAGCCACATCAGGAACATGGTGCCAGTCACCAGGGTGATGATGGCGGTGATCACGAAGCCGTAGCCGGTGTAAAGCGCAATGCCTTGGCTTTGCAGCGCCACTGACACGCCGCCGGCCTGGAACGTCGCCAGGGCCAGGGTGCCGTAGCGCGTGTACTGGGTAATCTGGCGCCGCCCCTGCTCTCCTTCCTTGCGCAGTTCCTTGAGGCTGGGGATTACGGCCGTCATCAACTGCATGATGATCGCGGACGAGATGTACGGCATGATGCCGAGCGCCAGGATGCTGAGGCGCTCCAGCGCGCCGCCCGAGAACATGTTGAACAGGTCGATGATGGTTCCGCTTTGCTGTTCGAAGAAGCGAGCCAATGCGTTGGGGTCCACTCCGGGCACTGGGATGTAGGTGCCGATGCGGTACACGATCAGCGCGCCCGCCACGAACAGGAGGCGTTGGCGCAACTCGGCGAACGGCGAGGCCTTGGGCGGTGCCATCGTTTACTCCTTGATCTCTCCGCCGGCGGCCTCGATAGCCGCGCGTGCGCCACGGGTCACGGCGACCCCCTGCACGGTATAGGCCCGGGTCAACTCGCCGCGCAACATGATCTTCGCACGCGTCGCATGGTTTGGTACCAGCTTGGCGGCACGCAGAGAATCCAAGGTGACGGTCAGATCTTCCAGGCTCTCCAGGCGACCGGAACCGACCTCGGCACACGGCGAACGATGCGAGCGGAAACCGGATTTCGGCAACCGGCGCTGCAGGGGCATCTGCCCCCCTTCGAAGCCGACCTTGTGGTAGCCCCCGGAGCGCGACTTCTGGCCCTTGTGGCCCCGGCCCGCAGTCTTGCCGGTCCCGCTGCCGATACCACGCCCTACCCGCTTGCGCGAGCGACGGCTGCCGGGCGGCGGTGTCAGAGTGTTGAGGCGCATCAGTTTTCCTCCACTTTAAGCAGGTAGTCCACCTTGTTCACCATGCCGCGGTTCTGCGGCGTGTCCTGCACCTCGACGGTATGGTGCAAACGGCGCAGACCCAGGCCGCGTACGCAGGCCCGGTGCTTCGGCAAGCGCCCGATCAGGCTCTTCACCAAGGTGACTTTCAGGCTTTTCGCCATTGCATGCGCTCCTTCATTTCGGAGGCGGGCTTGCCGAGCTTCTCGGCCACCTGCTCCGGCGACTGAATGGACTGCAACCCCTTGAGGGTGGCGTAGACGGTGTTGATCGGATTGCGCGAACCAATGCATTTGGCGAGCACGTTGTGCACGCCCAGCACCTCGAACACGGCACGCATGGGTCCGCCGGCAATGATTCCGGTTCCCTCGGAGGCGGGTTGCATATAGACCCGCGCCGCTCCATGTATGCCCGTGATCGGATAGTACAGGGTGCCATCGCGAAGCGGCACCGTGATCATGGACCGCCGCGCCTTTTCCATGCTCTTCTGGATAGCCAGCGGCACCTCGCGCGCCTTGCCGTAGCCGACCCCGACGCGGCCGTTGCGGTCGCCGACCACGGTCAGTGCGGTAAAGCCGAATTGCCGGCCGCCCTTGACGACCTTGGCCACGCGGTTGACCGCGACCATCTTTTCGACCAGTTCTTCACTGCCTTGCAGAACTTCAAGATTCGTCGCCATTTTCGTCTCCTTAGAACTTGAGTCCCGCTTCCCGCGCGGCTTCCGCCAGCGCGCGCACGCGACCGTGATACCGGAACCGCCCGCGGTCGAACCAGACCTCTTCGACTTTCGCTTCGAGTGCCCGTTCCGCCAATACGCGCCCGACCTGTTCGGCTGCCGTGCAATTGCCGGTTGTCTTGATTTCCTTGCGCAGGTCCGGAGTCAGGGTCGAGGCCTGGGCGATCACTTGTGCGCCATCCGGGCTGAGCACCTGAGCATACACGTGCTGCTGCGTGCGATGCACGGTCAGCCGACACCGATCGGAGTCCTGCAGTCGGGTGCGGACCCGGCGGATGCGCCGGCGGCGGGTCGGATCAGTCTGGCTCATTTCTTCTTCGCCTCCTTGCGTAGCACCCGCTCGTCGCTGTAGCGCACGCCCTTGCCCTTGTACGGCTCCGGTGGCCGGTACGAGCGGATCTCCGCCGCCACCTGGCCAACTTGCTGTTTATCAATCCCGGACACCACCACCTCGGTCTGGCTGGGGGTCTCCAGGGTCACGCCCTCAGGCGCGGTATAGTCGATCGGGTGCGAAAAGCCGAGGCTCAGGTTCAGGGCCTTGCCGCGCATCTGCGCCCGGTAGCCGACACCAATCAGTTCCAGCTTCTTCGAGTAGCCGTCCTGAACTCCCTTGATATTGTTCACAAGCAGGGAATTCATCGTTCCCGCCAACGCAGACGCCTGCGGCGGCGCATTGAAGTACACCACGCGATCCTCTTCGCGCACACTGACCGACTCCGCCAGTTGCAGCGACAATTCACCCTTGGGCCCCTTGACCGTCATCTGTCGGCCGTCGAGGGAAAACTCGACCTTGTCCGGCAGCGGGATGGGGCGGCTTGCGATTCGCGACATCGTTTACTCCACGATACAGAGAATCTCGCCGCCATGACCGCCCTTCCGGGCCGCATGGTCGGTCATGACGCCGTGCGAAGTCGACACGACCGCGATGCCCAGGCCTCCCCGAACCCACGGCAAGTCGTCTGCAGCGCGGTAGACGCGAAGCCCAGGCCGACTCACCCGGCGCAGGCTGTTAATCACCGGCTTGTCTTGGTGATACTTCAGGGCGATCTCCAGCTGGTCGCAGGGCTGGTCTTCCTCGACTTCGTAGCCGATGAGATAACCTTCGTCGCGCAACACCCGGGCGACCGACTCGCGCTGCTTCGAATAGTTCATTTTCACCGTCTCGTGCCGCGCCTGCTGGGCATTGCGGATGCGGGTCAGCATATCGGCGATCGGGTCTTGCATACTCATGGCTTTGTCCTCACCAGCTGGACTTGGTCAGTCCCGGAATATCGCCGCGCATAGCCGCTTCGCGCAGCTTGTTGCGGCCCAGGCCGAAGCGACGGTAATACCCGCGCGGACGACCGGTGATGCTGCATCGGTTGCGCAGACGCATCGGCGAGGCGTCGCGCGGCATCTTCTGCAGCGTCTCCTGGGCTGTCATACGCTGCTCCAGCGTGCTGCCCGGATCCTTGATGATGGCGCGCGCAGCGGCGCGGCGCTTGGCGTAGCAGCGAACCAGGCGCTGACGCTTACGATCTCTCTGAACCATGCTGACTTTGGCCATGCTTCAACTCCGAAGGGGAAATTTGAACGCGCGCAGCAGCGCCTCAGCGTGAGCGTCGTCGCGGGCATTGGTGGTAATGGTCACATCCAGACCTCGCATCTGGTCAATGTTGTCGTAGTCGATCTCAGGGAAGACGATCTGTTCGGGGATGCCCATGCTGTAGTTCCCGCGTCCGTCGAAGGAGCGCAGCGACAATCCGCGAAAATCGCGCATCCGGGGGATCACGATGTTGATCAGCCGATCCAGGAACTCGTACATCAGGGTCCGGCGCAGGGTCACCCGGCAACCGACCGGCCAGCCATCGCGAATGGCGAATCCGGCCACCGACTTGCGTGCCCGGGTCACCACCGGCTTCTGGCTGGTGATGCGCTCGAGGTCGTCCAGTGCGTTCTGGATAATCTTCTTGTCGCGCGCGCTCGCGCCAAGTCCCATGTTCAGCGTGATCTTCTCAAGCCGAGGCACAGCCATCGGACTGCTCACCTTGAGCTCCTTCTGCAGCTGGGGCAGGATCTCTTCCTGGTACTGTTGTTTCAGACGAGCCATGGCAACCTCAGATGTCGATGACTTCTTGATTGGACTTGAAGAAGCGAACCTTGCGGCCGTCCTCCAGAGTGCGGAAGCCGACCCGGTCCGGGCGCTGGGTCGTCGGGTTGTAGATCTGCACGTTGGAAAGGTCCAGCGGCGCCTCGCGTTCGACGATGCCGCCCTGCAGGCCAGCCTGCGGGTTCGGCTTGGTGTGCTTCTTCACCAGGTTCAGCCCTTCCACGACCACCCGCCTGTCCGGCAGCATGCGCAGCACCGTGCCCTGCCGGCCGCGGTCCTTGCCGGCTGTAATCACCACCGTGTCGCCTTTGCGGATCTTGTTCATGGCCGCCTCACAGCACCTCCGGTGCCAAAGAGATGATCTTCATGAATTTCTCCGAGCGCAATTCCCGGGTCACCGGACCGAACACGCGCGTGCCGATCGGCTGCATCTGGGCATTGAGCAGCACGGCCGCATTGCGGTCGAAGCGGATCAGCGAACCGTCGCCACGGCGAACGCCGTGCGCCGTGCGCACCACCACCGCGTTGAGCACCTCGCCCTTGCGCACCTTGCCGCGCGGGATCGCGTCCTTGACGCTGACCTTGATCACGTCGCCGATGCGTGCATAGCGTCGGCGGGACCCGCCGAGCACCTTGATGCACTGCACCTTGCGCGCGCCGCTGTTGTCGGCCGCGTCCAGCATGGTCTCGACCTGGATCACGAACTTCCCTCCGTCGCCACCTTGAGGACTTCGACCAACTCCCAGGCCTTGTGCCGGGAGTGCGGGCGGCATTCGCGAATCCGCACCTGGTCGCCAATATGAGCCTGGTTCTCCTCGTCGTGCACCAGGACCTTGGTCGACCGACGAATGTACTTGCCGTACAAGGGGTGGCGGATCTGGCGCACCACCTTGACGGAGGCAGTCTTGTCCATGCGGTCGCTGACCACTTGGCCGATTGCGGAGCGGATCTTCTCGCTCATTCCTTTTCTCCCTGCCGACGTTCCGTCAACAATGTCTTGACCCGGGCGATGTCGCGGCGCGTTTCCCGGAGGGTGTGGTTGCGCGCCAGCTGGCCGGAGCGTAGTTGCATCCGCATCTCGAACTCGCTGCGCCGTAGCCGCAGCAGTTCGTCACGCAGTTCCGCGTCGTCTTTCGTGCGCAGGGCCGGCATGTCCATCAGGCAAGTGTCCGGTGCGCGAAGGTCGTCTGGACCGGCAGCTTGGCGGCAGCGCGGCGAAATGCCTCGCGCGCCATCTCCTCCTGGACGCCTTCAATTTCGTAGAGCATGCGGCCCGGCTGGATCTTGGCCACCCAGTATTCGACATTGCCCTTGCCTTTGCCCTGGCGAGACTCCAGCGGCTTCTTGGTCACCGGAACGTCCGGGAACACGCGAATCCAGATTTTGCCGCCGCGTCGGATGTGGCGGGTCATGGCGCGCCGCGCGGCCTCGATCTGGCGAGCGGTCAGGCGTCCGCCGGTGGTCGCCTTCAGGCCGTACTCACCGAAGCTGACCTTGTGCCCGCGCAGTGACAGGCCTCGGTTGCGGCCTTTCTGCTGCTTGCGGTAGCGGGTGCGCTTGGGTTGCATCATGACAGCGGTCTCGGTTACTTGCCGGTCGAGCCATCCGGCCCGCCGATCTCGCCATTGAAGATCCAGGCCTTGACGCCAATGGTGCCGTAGGTGGTGTGCGCCTCGGCGAATCCGTAGTCAATGTCCGCCCGCAGGGTATGCAGCGGAACCCGGCCCTCGCGGCACCATTCGCTACGCGCGATCTCGGCGCCGTTGAGGCGCCCGGCCACGTTCAGCTTGATCCCTTGGACACCGAGCCGCATGGCATTCTGCACGGCCCGCTTCATGGCGCGCCGGTACATGATGCGCCCTTCCAGTTGCTGGGCGACGCTTTCGGCCACCAGGTGTGCGTCCACTTCCGGGTTGTGGATCTCGTCGATATTGATCTTGACCGCACCGAGGGCCAGGTCCATCATCTGCGCGACTTCGCGGCGCAGGTTTTCGATGTCGCTGCCCTTCTTGCCGATCACGATGCCGGGGCGAGCCGTGTGGATGGTGATCTCGGCCGTGTCGTTGCGCCGCTCGATCCGGATACGGCTGACCGACGCCTGCGCCAGCTTGCGGCGCAGGAAGTCGCGGATGATGAGATCGTTGTTGAGTTGATCCCGATACTCGCCACGCTCCGCGTACCAGTTCGAGTTCCAGTCGGTCATGATGCCGAGACGGAATCCGATCGGATTGACTTTCTGTCCCATGAGGTTACTCCTCCACGTCGCTCAGCACGACCGTGATGTGGCTGGTGCGCTTGAGGATCCTTCCGACCCGGCCCCGTGCGCGCGGGCGGAAGCGCTTGAACACTGGCCCCTCGTCGACCATCACGCGGCGTACCCGCAACAGGTCGATGTCTGCGCCGTGATTGTGTTCCGCGTTGGCCAGCGCCGATTCCATGGTCTTACGCAACAACTGCGCCGCCTTGTGCGGTGAAAAACGCAAAACCTCCAGTGCCTCTCCGACCGGCAGGCTGCGCACCTGATTGGCCACCAGCCGGCATTTACGCGGGCTGATGCGCTGGTAGCGGGAGATGCAGCGCGTTTCCATCATACTTTCGCCTTGCGGTCGCCTGCATGCTGCCGGAACGTGCGCGTCAGAGCGAACTCGCCGAGCTTGTGTCCCACCATGTTCTCGTTGACCAGCACTGGGACATGCCGGCGGCCGTCGTACACGGCCAGCGTGAGCCCGACCATCTCCGGCACGATCATGGAGCGCCGCGACCAGGTCTTAATCTGGCGGCGGTCGTTGTTCTTGGTGGCCTCGAGCACCTTGGCCATCAGGTGATGGTCAACGAACGGGCCTTTCTTCAGTGAACGTGACATGGGGTTACCGTTGCTTCTTGCGTCTGCGGCGGACAATCAGGTAGCTGGTCCGCTTGTTGTGGCGGGTCTTGTGCCCCTTGGTCGGCACGCCCCAGGGCGTGACCGGATGGCGACCGCCGGAAGTCTTGCCCTCGCCCCCGCCGTGCGGGTGGTCGACCGGGTTCATGGCCACGCCACGCACCGTCGGGCGCACTCCGCGCCAGCGCTTTGCGCCGGCCTTGCCGAGCTTGGCCAGGGAATGTTCAGAATTGCCTACTTCGCCGATCACCGCGCGGCACTCGCTCAGCACCTTGCGCACCTCGCCGGAGCGCAGCCGCAGCGTGGCGTAGGAGCCCTCGCGGGCCAGCAGTTGCACGTAGGCACCCGCGCTGCGCGCCAGGCGCGCACCGCCTCCGGGACGCAGTTCCACGCCGTGCACCACGATACCGACCGGCATGTTCCGCAGGGGCAGGCAGTTGCCCGGTGAGATCGGCGCCTTGTCGCCGGAGATCACTTCCATCCCCGCCTTCAGGCCCTCGGCGGCAACGATGTAGCGCCGTTCCCCGTCCGCATACAGCAGCAGGGCGATGTGCGCGCTGCGGTTCGGGTCGTATTCGATTCGTTCCACCCGGGCCGGGATGTCATCCTTGTTCCGGCGGAAGTCGATAGTCCGGTAAAGCTGCTTGTGGCCCCCGCCGATGTGCCGGGTGGTGATGCGCCCCTGGTTGTTGCGCCCTCCCGTCTTCGACTGGCCCTGGACCAGGGCACGATGCGGCCGTCCGCGGTGCAGGTCCGGCGTGCGAACGCTGGCGCGGAAGCGGCGGCCGGGAGAGGTCGGGCGAGCCTTGACGACGGTCATGCGCTAATCTCCGTGCCTTCTAGGTTCTGGCCGGGGGCAAGCCGTACATAGGCCTTGCTCCAGTCATTGCGGCGACCCTGGCGTTTGACCTTGCCGCGGACGTTGGTCATCCGCACGGCATCGACTTTCACGTCGAACATCTTCTCCACCGCGTACTTGACCTCGTTGCGGGTCGCGTCTTTCAGCACCTCAAAGACGTACTGTTCCTCTTCCGCCAGACGGACCGACTTCTCGGACATCCGCGTGCTCAGGATCACTTGGCTCAGGCGTTCCTCGCCGGGCTTCTTGACTTCGACCGGGGCCGGTTTGGGCGTGGCCGGAGCTGCTGCTGCCTTCTTCGCCGCAACCGGCTTGGCTTCGGCTTCCGGTTTCTCGACCTTCTTGACTTCCTCGACCGGTGCGTCCTTCGGCTTGCCCTTCAGGAGGCCCTTGATCTTTCCGAACATGCTCATGATGCCGCACCTCCCAGACGTTGCTGCAGAAGGCTCAGCGCCGACCGGGTGATCAGCACATGCTCATAGCGCAACAGCGAGACCGGATCCACCGCATTCACCTCGCAGGCGTCGTAGTTCGGCAGGTTGCGCACGGCCAGGTACACGTTCGGCTCCATGCTCTCGATCAGGATCAGCACGCTGGTCAGACCGAGCCCGTCAAGCTTTTCGCGCGCCAAGCGGGTCTTCGGCTCCGGCAGCTCGAACGACTCCACGACATGCAGGCGTTCCTGACGCAAAAGTTCGGAGAAGATCGAACGCATCGCATGGCGATACATCTTCTTGTTCAGTTTGGCGTTGTACGTGCGGTTGCTGGCTGGATGCACCACGCCCCCACTGCGCCAGATCGGTGAGCGAATACTCCCGGCCCGCGCTCGTCCGGTGCCTTTCTGTCGCCAGGGCTTGGCTCCGCCGCCGCGCACGGCGGCACGGTTCTTCTGCGCAGAGGTCCCTTGGCGGCCGCGTTGGGCATAGGTCACCACCGCCTGGTGGACCAGCGCCTCGTGAAACGCCACGTCGAAGCATTCGTCCGCAACGGTCACGGCAGCTTGAGTATCGCGGGTCTTCAGTTCCATGTCCATGCCCTCACCGCGCCGGACGGACGACGACCCGCCCGCCGGTGGCACCTGGAACGGCGCCGCGAATCCACAGCAGTTGTTCTTCGCTGCTGACCTGGACGACTTCAAGGTTGCGCTGGGTGACCTGCTTGCCGCCCATGCGCCCGGGCATCTTCTTGCCCTTGAATACGCGCCCCGGGAACTGGCACTGCCCGGTCGCGCCCATGACCCGGTGCGACAGCGAATTGCCGTGTGTATTGTCCTGGCCGTGGAAATTGTGGCGCTTGATCGTACCGGCAAAGCCCTTGCCGATGCTGGTGCCGCTGACGTTGACTTTCTGACCGGCCTCGAACAGATCCGCGCCCACCTCGGCGCCGACCTCCGGGAGCTCCGTGTCCGCGTCGACCCTAAATTCCTTGAGGCCGCGGGCGGTCTCCAGCCCAATCTTCTTGAGTTCGCCTGCCAACGGGCGACGCATGCGCTTTGCCTGCCGGGTGCCGTAACTCAGTTGCACGGCCGAGTAGCCGTCCGACTCTCCGTTCTTGATGCGCACCACCCGGTTGGAGTCGACTGCCACCAGCGTCACCGGCACGGACTCGCCGCTGTCGCGGAAGAGCCGCGTCATGCCGATCTTGGTTCCGATGATGCCGAGACTCATGACGTCGTCCCCTTACTTGAGCTGGACGTTGATGCCTGCGGGAAGATCCAGCTTCATCAACGCGTCCACCGTCTTCTCGGAAGGGTTGATGATGTCGATCATGCGCTTGTGGGTGCGGATCTCGTACTGGTCGCGCGCATCCTTGTCGACGTGCGGGGAAATCAGTACGGTGAACAGTTCCCGGCGGGTCGGCAGTGGAATGGGGCCGTGCACCTGGGCACCGGTGCGCCGTGCCGTCTCGACGATCTCGCGCGCCGACTGGTCCACCAGCCGATGATCGAACGCTTTCAGTCGAAGCCGCAGGCTGCTGTAGCGGCCTTTGCCCTTCTTCGGTACAGCCGCGACCGCTTCGGATACCGCAGTCTCCGGTTTCGGTTGGCGGGCTTTTTTCTTTGGTGCGGCCATGATTTGATTCGGTCTGCGGTTATTTAGAATAGATCGGCGTTACTTGGAAATCTTAGTGACCACGCCGGCGCCGACCGTGCGGCCGCCCTCGCGGATGGCGAAACGGAGACCTTCCTCCATCGCGATCGGGGCCCCCAGGGCCACATCCATCGACACGTTGTCTCCCGGCATCACCATCTCCGTCCCCTCCGGAAGCGTCACCGCCCCCGTCACGTCCGTCGTCCGGAAGTAGAACTGCGGGCGGTAGCCCGTGAAGAACGGCGTGTGGCGCCCGCCCTCGTCCTTCGACAGGATGTACACCTCCGCCGAAAACTCCGTGTGCGGCGTGATCGATCCCGGCTTGCACAGCACCTGGCCACGCTCCACATCCTCGCGCTTCGTGCCCCGAAGCAGCGCCCCGATGTTGTCCCCCGCACGACCTTCGTCCAAAAGCTTGCGGAACATCTCCACCCCCGTGCAGATCGTCGTCTGCGTCTCCTTGATCCCCACGATCTCCACCTCGTCGTTCACCTGCACGATGCCGCGGTCCACCCGGCCCGTCACCACCGTGCCCCGGCCCGAAATCGTGAACACGTCTTCCACCGGCATCAGGAAGTCTCCGTCCACCGCGCGCTCCGGCTCCGGAATGTACGCGTCCATCGCGTCGATCAGCTTCACGATCGACTCCACCCCGTGCTCCCCGGAATCCCCTTCCAGCGCCTTCAGCGCCGAGCCGGTGATGATCGGCGTGTCGTCGCCTGGGAACTCGTACTTGCTCAGCTCCTCGCGCACTTCCATCTCCACCAGTTCCAGCAGCTCCGCGTCGTCCACCTGGTCCGCCTTGTTCAGGTACACCAGAATGTGCGGCACCCCCACCTGCCGCGCCAGCAGAATGTGCTCCCGCGTCTGCGGCATCGGGCCGTCCGCCGCGCTCACCACCAGGATCGCCCCGTCCATCTGCGCCGCGCCCGTGATCATGTTCTTCACGTAGTCCGCGTGGCCCGGGCAGTCCACGTGCGCGTAGTGACGGTTCTGAGACTCGTACTCCACGTGCGCCGTCGCGATCGTGATCCCCCGCTCCCGTTCTTCCGGCGCGTTGTCGATCTGCGAATAATCCCGTACCTCGCCGCCGTGCGTCTCCGACATCACTTTCGTCAGCGCCGCCGTCAGCGTCGTCTTGCCATGGTCCACGTGCCCGATCGTCCCCACGTTCACGTGCGGCTTCGTTCGTTCGAATTTCTCCTTGGCCATCTTTTCGTCTCCTAGTCGTTAAGCTTGGCTGCGCGAAATCACGTCCTCGGCGAGGCTGCCGGGGACTTCAGCGTATTTCGCAAATTCCATGGTGTAGGTGGCCCGACCCTGGGTCGCGCCGCGCAAGTCGGTCGCATAACCGAACATCTCTTTGAGCGGCACTTCGGCGCGAATCACCTTGCCGCTGGGCGAATCTTCCATGCCGCCGACAATGCCGCGACGGCGATTGAGGTCGCCGACTACGTCGCCCATGTAATCTTCCGGCGTCACCACTTCAACCTTCATCATCGGCTCAAGCAGCACCGGGTCGGCATTCTGGGCACCTTCGCGGAATGCCATCGAGCCCGCCACCTTGAAGGCGGTCTCGGAAGAATCCACTTCATGGTAGGACCCGTCGTACAGGGTGACCCGGACATCCACCACCGGGTAGCCGGCGACGACGCCGTTCTGCATCTGTTCCTTGACGCCCTTGCCGACCGCCGGGATGTATTCCTTGGGCACCACGCCGCCGACGATCTTGCTTTCGAAGACATAGCCTGCGCCCGGTTCCTGCGGCTCGATCTTCAGCCAGACATGGCCGTACTGGCCGCGGCCGCCGGTCTGGCGGACGAACCGGCCTTCCTGTTGGATCGGCCTGCGAATGGTTTCGCGATAGTTGACTTGCGGCGCGCCCACGTTGGCCTCGACGCTGAATTCCCGGCGCATCCGGTCGACGATGATCTCAAGGTGCAGTTCCCCCATCCCCGAGATGATGGTCTGCCCGGATTCCTCGTCGGTCGCCACCCGGAACGACGGGTCTTCCTGCGCCAGCTTCTGCAGCGCCACGCCCATCTTCTCCTGGTCGACCTTGGTCTTGGGTTCCACCGCCACGGAAATCACCGGCTCCGGGAATTCCATGCGTTCCAGCGTAATCGGGGAGTTGACCGCGCACAGCGTGTCGCCGGTGACCACGTTCTTGAGGCCCACGGCCGCCGCAATGTCGCCCGCCCGCACTTCCTTGATTTCTTCGCGGTGGTTGGAATGCATCTGCAGGATGCGCCCGATGCGGTCCTTGCCGTGCTTGCGCGGATTGTAGAGGGCATCGCCGGAGTTCAGGACACCGGAATACACGCGGAAGAACGTCAATGTACCGACGAACGGATCCGTGGCCACCTTGAACGCCAATGCGGAAAACGGCGCCTCGTCATCCGATGTTCGGTTGCCTTCTTCGCCATTGTCCAAGTGCCCCTTGATCGGCGGGACTTCCAGCGGCGACGGCAGGTAGTGCACCACCGCGTCCAGCATCGCCTGGACGCCCTTGTTCTTGAAAGCGGAGCCACACAGCACCGGAACGATTTCGTTGCGCAGCGTACGCAGGCGCAGCCCCTTGCGGATCTCATCCGGAGACAGCTCGCTCGCCTCCAGGTACTTCTCCATCAGTTCGTCGTCGCCTTCGCCGGCTGCCTCGATCATGTGCTCGCGCGCTTCGTGGCACGCTGCGGTCATCTCTTCCGGGATGTCCTTAAGTTCGAAGTTCGCGCCCATGTCGCCTTCGCTCCAGTAGATCGCCTTCTGCTCGATCAGGTCGACCACCCCGACAAAATCCTCCGAAGCCCCGATCGGCAGCTGTACCGGGACCGGAGCCGCCCGTAGCCGATCTTTGATCTGGTCCACCACGCGCTCGAAGTCCGCGCCGGCACGATCCATCTTGTTGACGAATGCCAGGCGCGGCACGCCATAGCGATTCGCCTGCCGCCAGACTGTCTCGGACTGCGGCTCAACGCCGCCGACCGCGCAGAACACCGCGCAGGTGCCGTCCAGCACTCGCAGCGAACGCTCGACCTCGATCGTGAAGTCCACGTGGCCCGGCGTGTCGATGATGTTGATGCGGTGCGTGTCCATGTCGCGCGCCATGCCGCTCCAGAAGCAGGTGGTCGCGGCCGACGTGATGGTGATGCCCCGCTCCTGTTCCTGTTCCATCCAATCCATCACGGCCGCCCCGTCGTGCACCTCGCCGATCTTGTGCGAGATGCCGGTGTAGTACAGGATGCGCTCGGTCGTCGTGGTCTTGCCGGCATCGATGTGCGCCATGATGCCGATGTTCCGGTACCGCTGCAGGGGAGTCTGGCGGGCCATGGTCTTACCAGCGGTAGTGCGAGAAGGCGCGATTGGATTCGGCCATGCTCAGGGTGTCTTCGCGTTTCTTGATGGCGATGCCCTTCTGGTCGGCAGCGTCCATCAGTTCGCCGGCCAGCCGGCGCATCATGGAGGTTTCGGAGCGCTTGCGCGAGGATTCGATGATCCAGCGGATCGCCAGCGCTTCCTGGCGTTGCGGGCGCACTTCCACCGGAACCTGGTAGGTTGCGCCGCCGACCCGGCGGGACTTGACCTCGACCGGCGGGCGGACGTTCTCCAGGGCCTGCTCCAGCACTTCGACCGATTCACCGCCGCGCACCCGGGCGATCTCGTCCAGGGCGTTGTAGAGGATTCGTTCGGCGACCGATTTCTTTCCGTCACGCATCAGGGCGTTGACGAAGCGGGTCAGCAGTTTCTTGCCGTATTTGGGATCCGGGTCAATCGGGCGTACCGGGACGTCGCGGCGGCGTGGCATGACGGATCTCCTGCAGGCTTTTGATTAGCCGCCGACTTTGGGCCGCTTGGTTCCGTACTTGGAACGGCCTTGCCGACGGTCCGCCACCCCTTGGGTGTCGAGGCTGCCGCGCACCGTGTGGTAGCGCACGCCCGGCAGATCCTTGACGCGGCCACCCCGGATCAGGACGACGGAATGTTCTTGGAGGTTGTGCCCTTCGCCACCGATGTAGCTGGTGACTTCGAAACCGTTGGTCAGGCGGACGCGGGCGACCTTGCGGAGTGCGGAATTAGGCTTCTTTGGAGTAGTGGTATAGACACGAGTACAGACCCCGCGTCGTTGCGGGCAACGGGCGAGCGCCGGCACGTTGCTTTTGCTCGTAGGACGTTTGCGCGGCTTGCGCACCAACTGGTTGATTGTTGCCATAGTCTCATCAATGAATTGGCGTTCATTTATAAAAACAGGCCAGCATCCGTGGTCGGAGGCTGGCCCACCAAATCTGGCGGCGAATTATAACACAAGGGAAAACTCGGAGGCCTGTTTCAGCGGGTTAATATTCCTGTCATTGAGCAGGGTCGGAGACCGCCGATTCCTCGACCTCCCTTTCTATTAAATGAATGGTTATCGTGGCCGGTCCGGCCACAGCCCGAGCAGGGGTACACCCTGTCGGGCTTGACTGGTGTGCTTAGTCGATGATGTGGTGAACCGGAGCCTTCTCCATTTCCCACTCATCGGATTCCCGATCATAGCGGGACAGGGTGAGGCAATGCCAGTCCTGATCGTCGAGTTTCGGAAAATCGCCACGGTAGTAGTAGCCGGGCCAACGCGTTTCCTTGCGGAACAGCGTGTGGTGCGTAACCGACTGCGAGGCCAGGAACCGGTGATGAAGCTCCCATGTTCTTTGCAGCTGGTGAAAGTCTTCGGCCCCGATATTGTCAAGGTCCGTCTTCAGCATATCCAGCAGCTCCAGTCCACGGGTGAGCAAGGGCTCGTTCGTCATGTAGTTCGTGCCGATTCCACCGACATATTCGTCCATGATTTTTTCAAGACGCTGAAGGCCATGGATCGGCAGGATATAACTCGGTGAGACGGTCCCCGCCACAATCTCGTTGCGACCCACCTCGTAGTTTTCCATGGGCTTGTAGATGGTCTCTTTCAGCTCCTGACACTGCTTTTCGCTGACTTGAAGCTTTTCATTTTTCAGGTCGTTGATGTAATTGACCGCCGCCTTGGCTGCGATTCGGCCTTCAGTGTAGGATCCCGATGAGAACTTGTGCGCGCTGCCGCCGATCGTATCGCCGGCACCGAACAGTCCGTCAACGGTCATCATTCGGTTGTAGCCCCACTGGTAATCAGAAGGCGCCACATCCTCGGGCCCGCTTGCCCAGGCTCCCGAGCAGGTGGCATGAGACCCCATGACGTAGGGTTCGGAGGTCGTCAGTTCCGGGTTGATATGTTTGGGGTCAATGTTTTGAGCTGCCCAAACAACCG
Organism: uncultured candidatus Poriferisulfidus sp.; assembly: GCA_965116525.1. Classification (GTDB taxonomy): domain Bacteria; phylum Pseudomonadota; class Gammaproteobacteria; order Poriferisulfidales; family Poriferisulfidaceae; genus Poriferisulfidus. The sequence goes on along the minus strand of OZ220694.1, from coordinate 1,506,115 downwards.
CCTGGCCGATGGTCATGCCGAGGAAGTTCTCCCAGCCCACGGTTTCCTTGTGCGGATCCTGGAAGGCCTCCTTGGTCACCATGCGAATGGGACCACGGCCTGCTTTCACCTCTTCGAGGAAAGCGTGGTTGCGCAAACAGGTCGGGGTCGGATGGTGATCGATGTACTCTCCGACCATCTCCTTCGTGTGCTCATACCATTTGGACTCGTACTCTTCACCATACCCATTCTGGGTGTAAGTCTTGAGGTGCAGGAAGTAGGCGCCGACCGGGCCATAACCATCCTTGAACCGGGCAAGGACAATCCGGTTCTCCATCTGTGTCATCTTGGCGCCGGCGAGAATCGGCAGCGCATAAGCCGAGGCACTACTCCACGGAGCGTACCAAGTGCGTCCCATGCCTTCTCCCACGGAGCGGGGCTTGTAGATATGCGATGCGCCACCGGCACAAACGATCACGGCCTTGGCCCGGAATACATAGAAATCCCCGGTGCGGACATTGAACCCGACGGCTCCGGCCACTCGGTTGGGTTTCGACTCGTCCATCAGCAGGTGAGTCACCATGATCCGGTTGTAGACCTCGTTCGCGGCCTTGCGAGCGGCTTCGGCGACGATCGGCTTGTAGCTTTCGCCGTGAATCATGATCTGCCACTTGCCTTCGCGCTGGTAGCGCCCCGTTTCCGGATCCCGCATCATGGGGAGGCCCCACTCTTCAAACTTGTGCACGGTGGCATCGACGTGCCGGGCGATGTCGTAGCCCAGATCCTCTCGCACCAGACCCATGAGGTCGTTGCGCGCATAGCGGACATGATCTTCCGGCTCGTTCTCGCCCCACTGCATGCCCATGTAGCAGTTGATCGCGTAGAGGCCCTGCGCGACCGCGCCGCTGCGCTCGATATTGGCCTTCTCGACGCAAACCACTTTCAGGTCGCGCCCCCAGTACCTTGATTCATACGTGGCGCCACAACCGGCCATGCCACCGCCGACGACAAGAATGTCGGAGTCGACGACAACAGTTTTTCTTCGATTAAACAATCCCATTAGTCTGCTCCTTGCTTAAGTGGCCGGCTTCAATGTGGGTAGCCCGCCGTCGATGTTGAGCGCATCCGGTTCGTGTGCGAGTTCTTGAGACTTGAGCGCTTCTTCGTTCGGCACGTCCAGGTCGGCCGGAGACGGAATGGTGCCCCATTCGGTAGTCCGAATTGGCGACTCGAAATTCTTTTCCCGGCCATCTTGGAACTTAATCTTCCAGGAAATCGTTCCCTTTTCTTCTTCGCGAAGCGCTCTGACGCTGTGACCGAGCGGTGCAAAGTCGGCATAGCCACGCGCATCGATCGCGTTCTGCGGACACGCCTTCACGCAGGAGTAACACTCCCAGCACATATTGGGTTCAATGTTGTAGGCACGTCGATAGGTCTTATCGATATGCATGATGTCCGAGGGACAGATATCGACGCAGTGACCGCAACCATCACAGCGGGTCATATAAACGAAAGTAGGCATGCTGTTCCGTCCTCTCCTATTGTTGAGTGAACAATTGTTTCTTCTTGAAGGTTAGTGTGGCCTAATCAAAAACAGACTAGGCGAGTTAATAATTCGTCGGCATTTCGCGCGCCGAACCAAATGTTTTAGGCTTGTCCGCCGGTGCCGGCAAATTGCTTCTCGAGCCGGCCGCTTCCGACACCCTCTTCTGCAAGGCGGCAGAGGGCTTGAAAAACATGTGTGCAAACTTGGACCAGGGGATGGACCCGAACAGTACCGTGGTCGAAAACACGTATAGTCCGAAAGCCACCCATCCAGCTATCGACATCCCCAACCAGGACCACACCAGGGCCCATGTCGTACTCGCGAGCAGCGAAAGAATGAACAGGTCAGCTTGTGAAACGCTAAGTATCGGATTGCCTTCGGCCGCAACATCGACACGAATAAAGAACCAGAACCAGTAGCCGCCGACGCAGACCATCAGCGCTCCGATGTGCCACATCATCGGCCAGACAGCGGGGCCATCCGAGGTCGGATAGCAAAATACCATGACGGCCGTGGCGGCGACATATCCGACAAAGCCGTACATCGTCAGCAGGTGGGCGATTCGCCTCCGTGCGGAGCAAAATTCCGAGGACGTCAATACCTCGCTTGCCAAGGTCTTAACCGCCATGGACATGACTTGTCCGCCCCCGACTTCATTGGTTCCCTTACTCTTGGATTTCTTCCAATCTTCAAAGAAGTACTTGGCACTTTTTTTATGTATAACGTCGAATAACGTTCCCACCACGACCAGAGCAAACATGACGACTATGAAAGTCTCTGTCACGACGCTAGGGATGTACGCCGAAAGCTCAGCAAAGGGATTGCTGGTTAACATATTTTGGATCCTGAGTTATTTTGATGGGGGTCGAGGGGCGCATTATACAAAACTTTTTTAACCCGACTTCCACCCTCCCATCCGTGCAACCGTCCCTTCCCCCGCTCTCTCTCCGGCGGGCCCGGTCCAACACTGTCTCATTCGATGAACAGCGTACTGATCGACTCGTTCCTGTGAATGCGGGAAATCGACTCCGCCAGCAGTTCGGACACGCTGAGCACCCGGATCCGGTCGCAGCCCCCGGCCTCCTCGCTCAACGGGATGGTGTCCGTGACGACCAGTTCGTCCAGTGTCGAATCCGCCAAGTTCTCGATTGCCCGGCCCGACAGCACCGGGTGCGTGACATAGGCCACCACCCGCGTGGCTCCCCGCTCCTTCAGGGCCGCGGCCGCATGGCACAACGTTCCCGCCGTGTCCACCATGTCGTCGACCATCACGCAGGACATGCCCTCGACCTCGCCGATGATGTTCATGACTTCCGACTCGTTGGGGCTCGGGCGTCGTTTGTCGATGATGGCGAGTTCGCTGCCAAGTTGCTTGGCGAATGCTCGGGCGCGTACCACCCCACCGATGTCCGGCGACACGGTCACCAGGTTGTTTCCCCCGTCCTGATGCCAGATGTCCTTGATCAGGATCGGCGAAGCGTAGATATTGTCGACCGGAATGTCGAAGAACCCCTGCTCCTGGTCGGCGTGCAGGTCGATGGTCAGCACCCGGTCGACCCCGGCCGCGGTGATGATGTTTGCCGCCAGCTTGGCCGAGATCGGCACGCGGCCCGAGCGGGCCCGGCGATCCTGCCGCGAATAGCCGAAGTACGACACCACCGAGGTGATGCGGTTGGCCGAGGAACGGCGCAGCGCGTCCACGATGATCACCAGCTCCATCAGGTTCTCGTTGGTCGGCCGACAGGTCGGTTGCACGATGAACACGTCCTTGCCGCGGACGTTTTCGTTGATCTCCACGCGCACCTCATCATCGCTGAAGCGACCGATGTCGGCCTTGCCCAGCGGGATACTGAGGTATTGGGCGATCTTTCGCGCAAGCGCCGGGTTGGCGTTTCCGCTGAACACCACCAAGTCGTCGTAATCACTCATTTAGGTTCCCGTCCATGAATTGGGAAAATGGCTGGGCCGGCAGGATTCGAACCTGCGAATGCGGGGATCAAAACCCCGTGCCTTAACCTGACTTGGCGACGGCCCAACATCCTTCACGCCCCCTCCTGCGCCAACAGGGGCGAGCACGCGAGGCTCGCAGCAACCCGTCCATTCCATTCCGGCGGACAGAGCGCCAGCACGGACTCGGCCTCGCCGCGGTCGTCGAACCACGCGAAGACCGAACCGCCCGAACCCGTCATTGCTGCCGACGCATAGCGGCGCAACCAATCCAGGCGTGTCCCCACCTCCGGCAACCGCGACCGGAGCAATTCCTCGAACACGTTGCTCCCCCAATACGCGTCCATCTCGCCCATTTTGATGGGGGCGCTCCATTGTGTCAATTGCAGGGACTGGTACACCTCGGCCGTACTCACCGCCGAGGGGGTCGGTAAAACCAGCGCGAAACCCTCCGGGCGGTCCACCGGCGTCAGCTTCTCGCCCACCCCTTCCGCCCATGCGGTGCGCCCGTACACGAACAGCGGCACGTCCGCTCCCAGCTCCAATCCCATCGCGGCCAACTCCTCGATACTCCACGGCCGGCCCCACAGCCGGTTGAGCCCGTGCAACACGGCGGCCGCATCTGAACTGCCCCCGCCCAGGCCCGCGCCGATCGCAATCTTCTTGTTGAGGAAGATCGAGGCGCCGCAACCTCCGGGGTGGCGCTCGCGCGCCAGTTCGGCGGCCCGCAGGCACAGGTTGGACTCTCCGAAACCCCCATCCACATCGTCCGCATACTCGAAACGGCCGTCCTCGCGCGGCTCGATCGTCAGGCAGTCCGTGTAGTCGATCAGTTGGAACAGGGTCTGCAAGTCGTGATAGCCATCCTCGCGACGGCCGGTCACGTGCAGGAACAGGTTGAGCTTGGCCGGGGCGTACAGGCGCATCGGCTAATTCCGGCTCCATTCGCGGACCACCAGCACGCCGCGCATCGCCTCTTGGGCGAAACGTACCCGGCCGGGCAAGGTCGGTTCCTCGCAGCAGCTGTAGTCGCGGTAATTGATCTCCCACCCACCCTGGAGGATGCGCAGGGCCCGGGCCTGCCCGTCGAGCATCACCTCGCCGGCGTCGGAGACCGGGATGCCGCGCACGAGGTTCACCAGTTCCGCCAGCGGCAGCGCAAAGCCCAAGCGTTCCCGCATGACCTCTTCGATCTGCCCCTGGATGTTCTCCTCCCCGTCGTGCAGAGTGGCCTCGCCGGTCTGCAGGTTGCCGTTCACATGCACCGGGTTCAACCCGAACGGCCCGCTCAGCCGCAGTTCGAAATCGGCGCCCGTCTGGCGCCACTGCAGGCGGCCCTGGACCTGGCCGTCGTCCCACTGCAGGCCGAAGCGGCCCTGCAGCCCCCAATCGTCGAGATCCGCCACGTTGCGGCGGTGTTCCTCCCAGAGCCGCACCTGCCCCGAGTCCCCGACCCCGGCTTCTCCCGGCATTTCCAGCAATGCGCAGCCCGACAGCAGAAGCGCCGCCAACGGACCCAGCCCTGCACCCCTCATAAGGAGAAGCGCTGGGCGACCCGGTTCAGGAATTCATCGTCTGGAAACCGGTCGACCGCCTCGCGGTAGATCTTGCGTGCCTCCTCGTGCCGTCCCTGCACCCAGAGCACCTCGACCAGGTGCGCCACGATCTCTCCCTGGGGCTGCAGCGAAAATGCCTGCCGCAGCAATGCCTCCGCCTTCTCGAGATTGCCGAGCCGGTAGTGGGCCCAGCCCAGGCTGTCGATGATCGCCGCATCGTCCGGCATCTGTGCATGCGCCCGCTCGATATATTCCAGCGCGAGATCAAGGTTGAGGTTGTGATCCGCCCAGGTGTAGCCGAGCGCATTCAGCGCCTGCGGGTTCTCCGGATCCTCCGCGAGCACCGCCTGCAGGTCCTGCTCCAGCCAATCGACCCGGCCCAATCGCTCGGCCAGCAGCGCGCGGCTGTACAGCAGCGACGCGCGGCCGGGGTACTTCTTCAGCGCCTGGCTCAAAAGAGAGAACCCGGCATCGTACTGCTTCAGCCCGTACAGCAGGTCGCCCTCTGCGACGTACAGCTGCACCACGCTCTCTTCACGCTGGCTGCGCCCGCGCGACACCTCCAGATGCATGCGCGCCTGATCCGGGTGTCCCGCGTCCAGGAGCAGGTGCGCGATCCGCACCCGCGCCTTCTGGTAATACTCGTCGACCCCGAAATAGTCCCGCTCCTCGACCTGGTAGTAGTGATCCATGGCCTTCGTCGCGTCCCCGGTCTCTTCGGCCACCAGGCCGAGGAAGTACGCGCTGACCGAGCGGTTGAACGCCGGCGGCTGGCCGCCCACCAACGGGCGGGAGTTGAGGCTGAGCGAGAGGAAATGGCCTTCGGACTCCTCCCAGTCGCCGGCCAGGAGCGCCAGGGAGCCAAGGGTCATCTGCCAGTGCGGGTTGCTCGGGTCGGATTCCAGCAGGCGGACGAATTCCGCCCGCGCCTCGGCCTGGCGTCCCAGGCTGTTGAGGAGATCCGCCAGCATCTGGCGCAGGCGCGATGCTTTCTGGATCGGCTTCTCCAAGGCTCTGCGCAACAGTACGACCGCTTCCTCGGCACGCTCCAGATCGCGCAGGATGTCGGCATGCAGGACGATCGCGTCCGGCCATCCGGGAAGCAATTCGGAGGCACGGCGCACCGCCGCCAGGGCGTCGTCCATTTTCCCCTCCACGCGCGAGATGCCGGCCACATGGAGATGCGCGTGCGCGCTTTTCGGATGGCTTTCCGCGAGCGCCCGCAGGATGTCGAGCCGGACCGGCTGGGCCGTCTCGGTGGAAAGGGAATTCGAGATCGCAACCAGGTCCATCTCCAGGCTGATCGGCGACACCTCGATGGACTTCTCGTACGCTTCAAGCGCGGCTGGCAAATCCCCCTGGGTTGCATGGATGGAGCCCAGGACGCGCAGCGGGTGCGGATTTTCGGGCACCAGGTCCCGCCAGCGCAAGGCGGCCTTCACGATACGTTCGGGGTCGTTCATCCACAAGGCGATTTCGGTGGCGCGCGAGGCCACTTGGGGGTCGTCCGTCAGTTGGGACGCCAGGTAGTAGTGGTCGAACGCACCCGGCAGGTCCCCGCGAAAGCCGCTCATTTCGGCCTGCAGCAGTTCGTACATCAGGTCCGCGACCGGGGTCTCGGCCGTCTCGACCGGCTCCGGCAGAGACTGGCAGCCGGACGCCAGTCCGACCAGCAACGCCAGCCCCGCGATCCTGGAACGATTCCGGCCCATGGCCGGAAATAGCCATAGTGAAAGGGATTTTTGGCGTAAAATGAACAAGACAGCCGTCGCAGCAGTAGGGCTCGGGAACCTCAAACTATTATGGCATTGGCTACTCTTGGCATCAATCACCAGACCGCCAGCCTGGACTTACGCGAGCAAATCGCATTCACCCAGGATTCGCTGGATGCCGCCCTCAAGGAACTGGCCTCGCTGCCAAATATCAGCGAGGCGATGATCCTGTCCACCTGCAACCGCACCGAGCTGTACCTCAGCCACGACACCGCGGAGGACATCGCCCAGGCCCGCGATTGGCTCTGCCACTGGCACCAGGTTGACCAAGGATCCCTGCGGGACGCGCTGTACTGGCATGCCGACGAGGCCGCGGTGCGGCACGCCATCGAAGTCGCCAGCGGGCTGGACTCCATGGTGCCCGGCGAACCGGAGATCCTCGGGCAGTTCAAGCAGGCCTCGCGCAATGCGGAACAGGCCGGCACCCTGGGCGGCGAACTCCACCGCCTGATTCAGCACACCTTCTCGGCGGCGAAAAAAGTCCGTACGCTGACCGAGATCAGCCGCAACCCGGTCTCCATTGCCCATGTCGCCGTCGCCCTCACCAAGCAGTTCTTCGACCAGCTGCAGGAACGGCGGGCGCTGGTGGTCGGGGCGGGCGAAGCCGCACGACTGGTGGCGCGCTACCTGCACGACGCCGGGATCGGTCACCTCACCATCGCCAACCGCAACCTGAACCGCGCGCAGAAGCTTGCCCGGGAACTGCTGGCGCATGCCATCCCGATGTCCCATATCGGCCATGCGCTGGAAGACGCGGACATCGTCATCAGCAGCACCGGGAGCCCGGTGCCGGTGCTCGGCAAGGGAATCGTCGAGGATGCCGTCCGGCGGCGCAAGCACCGGCCGATCTACATGGTGGACCTGGCCGTGCCGCGCGACATCGAGCCGCAGATCGCACATCTCTCCGATGTCTACCTGTACACCCAGGAAGACCTGCGCCAGGTCGTCGAGAAGAACCTGCAATCCCGCGAGAACGCCCGCCGGGAGGCAAGCGCCATCATCGACCAGCAGGTGGAGGAGTTTGCGCGGCGCGCGCAGAGCGAATCCGCATTCGCCCTGATCCGCGACTACCGCGACCAGGCGCAGCAACTGCGCGACGAGACACTGGAGCAGGCGCAACAGCGGCTGAAGCGCGGACGCGGACCCGACGAGACCCTGGAATGGCTCGCCCATACGCTGTGCAACCGCCTGACGCACAACCCGACGCAAGCCCTGAACGAGGCTGGCCAGGACAACGACCACTCCCTGCTCGACGCGGCACGCACCCTGCTCAAGACCCGTTCCCCGGACTCATGAGGGAGTCCCTTCAGGCGCGGCTCGACCGTTCGGTCGAACGCCATGCCTGGGTCCAGCAGCAGCTCGCCGACCCCGAGGTGCTGTCCGACCGCACGCTCCACCGCGACCTGTCCAGCGAATTTGCCCGCCTCGCGCCACTGGTGGGCCGGTACCAGGATCACCAAGCCTGCCAACGGGAACTGGTCTCGATTGCCGAACTGAAGGACGAACCGGACGCCGCATTGCGCGCCCTGGCCGATGAGGAGCATGTGCGCCTGCGGCAGCGGATGGGCGAGATCGAGAAAGAGATCGAAGAGCTTCTGGTCCCGGTCGACCCGAACGACCAGTGCAACGCATTCCTGGAGATTCGTGCCGGGACCGGCGGGAACGAAGCGGCCCTGTTCGCCGGAGACCTGTTCCGGATGTACAGCCGATACGCCGAGCAAAACGGCTGGCAGATCGAGTCACTGAACCACAACGAGGGCGAGCAAGGCGGCTACCGCGAAGTGGTGGCGCGCGTGCGCGGCCGGGACGCCTATGCCCGGCTCAAGTTCGAGTCCGGCGTACACCGGGTGCAGCGCGTCCCGCAAACGGAGTCTCAAGGCCGGATCCACACCTCGGCCGCCACCGTCGCGGTGTTCCCGGAAACCGACGAAGTCGGGGAAATCGAACTTTCAACGGAAGACCTGCGCGTCGACCGGTTCCGCGCCTCCGGGGCCGGGGGACAGCACCTGAACAAGACCGATTCCGCGGTCCGCATCACCCACCTGCCCACCGGGATCGTGATCGAGTGTCAGGACGAACGCTCGCAGCACCGCAACCGGGAGCAGGCCATGTCCCTGCTGCGGGCACGGCTGCTGGACATGGAACGGCGGCGACGTGCCGAAGAGGAAGCCAGCCTCCGCCGCGACCTGATCGGCAGCGGCGACCGTTCGGAGCGGATCCGGACCTACAACTTCCCGCAGAGCCGCGTCACCGACCACCGGATCGGGTTGACCTTGCACTCCCTGCACGAGATGCTCGAAGGCGACCTCAACCCGGTCATCGACCCCCTGCGGCAGGAACACCAGGCCATGCAACTGGCCGAGCAGGCCGGTGACGGCTGAGCCGCCCACCCTCCGTCAGGCGCTGCTCGAATCCCGGACCCGACTCAGTTCCTGCAGCGACAGCCCAGCCATCGATGCCGATTGGCTGTGGAGCCACGCCCTGCGCCGCTCCCGCGCCTGGCTCATGGCGCATCCGGAGTGGGAACTGACCCCTGCGGAACAGGCACGAGGCGAATCTTTGATTCGCCGCCGACAGGAAGGCCATTCGGTCGCGCATCTGTGCGGCGAGTGCGAATTCCTGGATTTTGCGCTACGGCTGACTCCCCAGGTACTGGCGCCCCGCCCGGAAACCGAACTGCTTGCAGAACAAGCCCTGCACGGACTGCCGCGCCGCGCGCGCATCCTCGAATGGGGCACCGGCAGCGGCGTGCTCGCCCTGGCTCTCGCCCGCGCCCGTCCTGATTGCCAAGTCCTAGCCTTGGATCAGTCGCGCACCGCAATCAAGCTGGCCCAGAGCAACGCCCTGCGGCTGCGGCTGAAGAATATCCTTTTTACACAGGGAGACTGGCGTCACCCGTGGCCCGGCGGCACTTTCGATCTGATCCTCGGAAATCCACCCTACGTCAGGCTCCACGACTCGCACCTGCAATCTCCCGGTGTCTGCCGAGAGCCCCGCCATGCGCTGGTCGCCCCGGCCCGGGGAACCCAAGCGATCCGGATCCTGGCTGTACAGGCGCGCCAGCACGCGCATCGGCGTACCCGGCTGCTGCTGGAACACGGTGCGGATCAGGGCGACGTCTGCCGGAAGATCGTCGAGCGGGCGGGATGGGGACGGTCGAAGACCTTGGTTGATTTGGCTGGCCTGCCTCGGGCCTGCCTGGCGTCGCACTGAAGAATTCATCGGGACAGATTCAGATCCCGAATTCGTTCTCTGCCTACTGAAAGATCCGTTTGAAGAACGCCCGCATACTCTCGGTCGACTGCTGATCGGCATCGGCGTCGTATTTCAGAGCCTCGATGCCGTACTTCGATGCCTCCGGGTTGGTGAACCCGTGGAGCACGCCGTCGTAACCGTTGAACGTGTAGTCGACCTCGGCCGCATCCAGTGCCGCACGGAATTGGTGGACTCTTTCCTCCGGAATAAAGGGATCAGCGTTCCCATGTTCGACCAGTATCGCGGCCTTGATTGCCTCTGCCTGATCGGCGGAAGCCGGCGGCAATGAGCCGTGCAGAGTGACCACGCCTTTGACGTCCGCGCCGCTGTAGGCGAGTTGCATGACGGTGGAGCCTCCGAAGCAGTAGCCGATCGCGGCAATGTTTTTCCTGTCGGTCATTTCGTGGTTGCGCAGCAATTCGACCCCCAGTTGCGCGCGCTTCTGCCAGTCCGCGACATTGCCGGTGGTCTGCGTCATCCATTCCTTGGCCTGTTCGGGATGTTCGGTCACCTTGTCCGCACCGTACATGTCCATGGCGAAAGCCACATAGCCATCGGCGGCCATTTGCCTCGCACGCTCACGGGCGTAAGCATTCAAGCCCCACCACTCATGCACCACCAGAATGCCGGGGCGCTTGGCGGAATCGCTGTTGTCGTAGTAGATGTAGCCTGTGTGCTGAGCACCATTGTGCTCAAAATCGACCGGCTCCTCGACGATTTCGGCCGCCACCGAACCGCAAGCCAGCAGCAATAGCGATGAAAAAGCAATCTTCATCAGTCTCCCCCCATCTCAATCGGCCTGAAGCTTCGCACGCAGTTGTTCGCTGACCTGCTTCGGGTCCGCCTTGCCACCCGACGCCTTCATCACCTGCCCAACGAAGAAGCCGAGCAGCCGGTCCTTGCCACCGCGGTACTGCGCTGCCTCGTCCGGGTGCGCTTCGATGGCTTGATCGACCCACTGGTCCAGATCGGCCCCGGCGCCGACCTGGCGCAGACCTCGCGCCTCGATGATCGTCTCGGCTTCGCCTTCGCCCTGCCACATCGCGGCCAGTACTTCTTTCGCCGCGCTGTTGGACACGACGCCGGAATCGATGCACTTCAGCAGTTGCGCCAGCGAATCCGCAGACACTGGAGGCTCGACTTCTTCAGTCGAATGCTTGTGCATATGGGCGAATACCTCGCCGGTAATCCAGCGGGCCGCGGTGGTGGCGCTTGCGCCAGCCCCGATGGTCGCCTCGAAGTAATCGGCCCACTGCCGGCTCTGCACCAGCACGGCGGCGAGATCCGCGGCCAGTGCGTATTGCTCGACCAGCCGGGCCTTGCGTGCCTGAGGAAGTTCCGGAAGCGATTCGGCCAGTTCCGCCTGCATCGCCTCGTCGACGACGACCGGCAGCAGGTCGGGATCCGGAAAATACCGATAGTCGTCCGCATATTCCTTGACCCGCATCGGGCGGGTACGGTCGGCCGCCGGGTCGTACTGCCGGGTCTCCTGGATGATCGGCTCGCCGGACTCCAATGCTTCGACCTGGCGCTGCTGCTCGTAGCGCAGGGCGCGCTCGACGAAGCGGAACGAGTTGATGTTCTTCAGTTCGACCTTGACGCCCAGTTCCGTCTCGCCCTTGCGCCGCATGGAAATATTCGCGTCGCAGCGAAACGAGCCCTGTTCCATGTTGCCGTCGCAGATCTCCAGGAAGGTGACGATGCCGTGCACGGCGCGCATGTAGGCGGAGGCCTCCTCGGGACTGCGCATCTGCGGCTCCGAGACGATTTCCATCAGCGGCACGCCGGCGCGGTTGAGATCCACCGCGCTTTCTCCGGCGTAGCCCTCGTGCAGCAGCTTGCCCGCGTCTTCCTCCAGGTGCGCCCGGGTCAGGTCAATCTGCCTTCGGCTGCCATCCTGGAGTTCGATCTCGATCATGCCGCCCTCGACGATCGGCAGTTCGTACTGGCTGATCTGGTAGCCGCGCGGCAGGTCCGGGTAGAAGTAGTTCTTGCGCGCGAACACGCAGGGCGTACGGATCTTCGCGCCCACCGAAAGCCCGAACAGGACCGCCATGCGGATGGCCTCGCGGTTGACCACCGGCAGCACCCCCGGCAGAGCCAGATCGATGCCGCAAGCCTGGCGGTTCGGTTCCGCGCCAAACTGCGTCGAGGCGGCGGAGAACAGCTTGCTTCGGGTCGACAGCTGGGTGTGGACTTCCAGCCCGATGACCGTCTCCCACTCGCTCATGCGAACTCCGGCGGCACCTGCCGGTGCCAGTCCGTCTCCCGTTGCCAAGCGGCGCCGAGGCCGAGCAGCCGCGCCTCGTCGAAATAGTTGCCAATCAGCTGCATGCCGGTCGGCAGCCCGTCCACCGGCCGCGCCGGCAATGACAGCCCCGGCAGGCCGGCCAGGTTGATCGGGATGGTGTAGCAGTCGATCAGGTACATCGCCACCGGGTCCTGCATCTTCTCGCCGAGCTTGAACGGCAGCACCGGCGAGACCGGCGCCGCGATCGCGTCGACTTTTTCGAACGCCTGCTGGAAGTCCCGCCGGATCAACTGCCGTACGCGTTGCGCGCGGCCGTAGTACGCGTCGCGGTAGCCGGCGGACAGGGCGTACGTCCCGAGCATGATGCGTCGGCGCACTTCCGCCCCGAACCCTTCCTCGCGCGAACGGCAGAACAGGTCCTCCAGGTCTTCCGGATCCTGGCAGCGGTGCCCGTAGCGCACCCCGTCGTAGCGGGCCAGGTTGGACGAGCATTCGGCCGAGGCGATCACGTAGTAGGCCGGCGTGGCGAGCTCCAGGTTCGGCAACGAGATTTCGACCGGTTTGGCGCCCTGCCCCTCCCAGGCCGCGACCGCTTCTTCCACGGAGGCCCGGATCCGCGCATCCAGCCGTTCGTCGAAGAATTCTTTCGGCAGACCCAGGCGCAGGCCGTCGATCGGTTGTGCCAATTCCTTGGAGTAGTCCGGCACGGGGTGATCCACGCTGGTCGAGTCGCGGGAATCGAAGCCCGCCATCGCGCCGAGCAGCGCCGCGCAGTCCTCGGCGCTCACGCCCAGCATGCCGCCCTGGTCCAGGCTGGAGGCGTAGGCCACCATGCCGAAGCGCGACACCCGCCCGTAGGTCGGCTTCAGGCCGGTCACACCGCAGAACGTGGCCGGCTGCCGGATGGAACCGCCGGTGTCCGTCGCCGTGGCCGCCGGGGCCAGACGTGCCGCCACAGCCGCGGCCGAACCGCCGCTGGAGCCACCCGGGACCCGCTCCAGATCCCAGGGGTTGCGGACCGGACCGTAGTGGCTGGTCTCGTTGGACGAGCCCATTGCAAACTCGTCCATGTTGGTCTTGCCCAGCATCACCATGCCGGCCGCCTCCAGCCGTTCCACGACCGTGGCGTCGTACGGCGAGACGAAGTTGTCCAGCATGCGGGAGCCGCAGCTGGTCTTCACGCCGCGCGTGCAGAAGATGTCCTTGTGTGCCAGGGGGACGCCGGTCAGCGGCCCGGCTTCGCCGGCGGAATGCGCGCGGTCCGCCGCCTCGGCCTGTGCCAGGGCCTGCTCTTCCGTCACCGTGATGAAACTGTTGATCGACCCGTCATGGGCCTTGATGCGCTCAAGGTAGGACCGCGTCAGTTCGACGCTGGACACTTCTCCGGCCTGCAGTGCCTGGGCCTGCTCCAGCAGGGTCCGTTCGTGCATCAGTCGGAGTCCAGTACTGCGGGGACCCGGTACAGGCCCTCGCGCGCATCCGGGGCAATCGCCTGGTAGTCTTCCCGCCGGTCGGGTTCGGTAACCTCGTCCTCGCGCATGCGCTGGTCGACCTCGAGCGGGTGCGCCATCGGTTCGATGCCTTCGACCTCTGCCTCGCTGAGCTGGGCGAAAAACTCCAGGACCGCGCCCAGATCCTGAATCAGGCGCTCCTCTTCCGAGGGGCTGGGGCGAAGCCGCGCAAGCTGCGCGATCCCGCGTACGGTCTCGGCGGTCAGATCCATGGACGGAGTAGGGTTTTCGGAACCAAAACGATCAAAAAACGCTCTTTAGTATAGCCGCCGAACATGAGTTTATGCTAAATTGACTGCTTCAATTCCTAGGAAGTTCTTAATGTTCCGGCGTCTCTTCAGCGACGACATGTCCATTGACTTGGGCACGGCAAATACCCTGGTCTACGTGCCCGGCGAAGGCATCGTGCTGGACGAGCCTTCGGTGGTGGCCATCCGCAAGTATTCGGACCTGAACAAACCCCAGGTCGAGGCCGTCGGCGTCGAGGCCAAACGCATGATCGGCCGGACCCCCGCCAACATCGAGGTGGTGCGGCCCCTGCGCGACGGCGTGGTGGCCGATTTCGCGACCGCCGAGAAGATGCTGCAGTACTTCATCCGCAAGGCCAGCCAACGACGGCTGTTCACCCTTGGGCCGCGAGTCCTGATCTGCGTGCCCTGCGGCGCCACCCAGGTGGAGCGCCGGGCGATCCGGGCCGCCGCGGAGGCGGCCGGCGCGCGCAAGGTCTACCTGTACGAGGAACCACTGCTGGCCGCGCTGGGGGCAGGCCTGAGCATCGAGGAGCCCTGCGGCAACTTCATCCTGGACATCGGCGGCGGCACCTCGGAGGTCGCGGTTCTGTCGCTCAACGACATCGTTTACTCCGACTCCTCGCGCACCGGCGGGGACCACTTCAACCAGAGCATCATCGACCACGTGCGGCGCCAGTGCGGACTGCTGATCGGCGAGAGCACCGCAGAGCTGATCAAGCACACCATCGGCAGCGCCTACCGCCCGCAGACGATCGAAGAGATGGAGGTGCGGGGCCGCGACTTGTCCGACGGCACCCCGCGCAGCATTACCGTCAACAGCAACGAGATCAACGATGCCTTGCAGGAACCGCTGCAGATCATCCTGAACAAGGTCCATTCCGTGCTGGAGCAGACCCCGCCGGACCTGGCTTCGGACATCATGGCCCGCGGCATCGTGGTCACCGGCGGCGGCGCGATGCTGACCGGCATCGACGAATTACTGATGCAGGAAGTCAAGGTTTCCGTCATCATTGCCAACGAGCCCCTGTACTGCGTGGCACGCGGCGGCGGCAAAGTTCTAGAGGAGAACATCGAGCTTCAGCAGGACTCGCACGCTTTCGCGCGGTGATCCGGAAATCCACCTAACGGTTCGACCGAGCCCCTTAGCCCAATCTCGGTATGCTCTGGCGAAAATTGATTAGCAGCCTGATACTGGCCATCGTGCTGGTCAGCGTCGACTACCGCTATGCCGTGGTCGACCGCGCGGCCCCCTTGGTCGACCTGGTCGTCCAGCCGATCGTCACGGCCTCGAGCCTGCCCCAGCAGTTTTTCGACTGGATCTACACCCACTACCGCGGGGTCGAGGAATTGATCGAGGAGAACCGGGTGCTCAGGCAACAGTTGCTGGAGGATGTCTTCTGGGCGCAATCCATCGGGGCGCTGGAAGCAGAAAACCGCCGCCTGCGGACTCTGGCGCAACTGGACGTTCCGGCGCATTCGCAACGGGTGCTGGTCGCGGAAGTCACGAAAATCAATACCAGCGCGTTCCGCCAGACCATCACCATCAACCGCGGCACCCGCGACGGCACCTACGTGGGCCAGCCGGTGCTGGACGAGCGCGGCGTCGTCGGCCAGATCTCCAGCACGAGCCTGTTCCAGTCCACGGTCCTGCTGGTCACCGACGTCAGCCATGCCCTGCTGGTGCGCAACGCGCGGACCGACGACCGCTACCTAGCACACGGGAACGGACAGGGGTTGACCCTTCGGTTCGTCCCGCGTCACAACGACCTTGAGCCTGACGATGTCCTGCTGACCTCGGGCCTCGACGATACCTATCCCGAGCAGCACCTGGTCGGCCGGATCACGCAGGTCACCGCCCAGCCCGGCCGGGATTTCCTGGAAGCAGACGTCCAGGCCGAGGCGCAGCTGCACCGGAACCGGGAAGTTCTCCTGGTCTGGCACCGGAAACCCGCGGAGGAGGCCGGCGATGCGGATTGAAGCGTGGCGAATCTACCAGGCGCTGAGCCTGATCGCGGCCCTCGCCCTCTTGGCCTGGCCGCTCCCGGAGTTGTATGCTCCGTGGCAGCCGCAGTGGGTCGCGATGATCCTGATTTTCTGGATGTCCGTCCGGCCTGAGAAGGTCGGCTTCGGGATGGCTTGGGCGGCCGGCCTGCTCAGCGACCTTGTGACCGGGAGTTGGATCGGCATCCATGTCCTCAGCTACTGCCTTATCGTGTTTTTGTGCCTCCGGTTCTACCGGGTCCTGCAACTCTCCAGCACCCTGCAGATGACCTTTCCGGTCGGGTTTCTGCTGGTGCTGCACATGGGCTACCTGCACCTGTTCTCGATCTTTCTCTCCAACATCGACCCCGGCCTGCTTTACTGGGCCAGTCTGCCAGCCAGCCTGTTGGTCTGGCCGATCCTGTATCACCTGATGAGGAAGATCCCGGTCGGGGAAACCCCGATGATCTGATGGCGTAGCCGGGGGAGTTCCGGCTACGGGTGGCGTTCCAGCCAGCGCGTCACCGATTCCAGTTGCAGCGACGGGCCCATCGGCTCCAGCAACTTCCGCGCCCGCCTGAAAGCGATTCGGGCGGAACTCTTCTCTCCCAACAGCACATAGACGTTGCCAAGTTCGCCGACCAGATCCGGATGTTTCGGCCAGCGGTTCGTCAGATCCAGATAGGCCTTCTCGGCCCCGGCCAGATCCCGCTGCCGCAGCAACTGCCGCGCCCGGGTCCACGATTCGTAGAGCGCTTCCGCCTCCAGATCGCGGGGTTTCGGCTGGGGTTGCGACGAGACAGCCTCCGGCTGCGATGCCGCGGGTTCCGACGCCGGCGCAGGCTCGGCAGCGGCTTCAGGTTGCTCTTCCTCGGGGGAGACCAAGGAGGGTTTTGCCGGGTCTTCCGCCTCCGGCTGGTCGATCACATCCCGAAGAGACGGCAGTTGATCGGCCTCGAACAGCGGCTCCGTCTCCAAGTCCGGGAACCAGGTGACATTCGGGCTCATCCGCCACCCGAGGAACAGCAGCGTGATCACGATGATGACAACCGCCAGATGGCTGGCAAGGCGGGAGTTCCAGCGAATCTTCATGGCGTCTCCTGTCGCATCTCCGGGGTGAGACGCATGCGCAGCAAGGGGTAGACATACGGCATGTCGATCAGGGCGTCCGGAGAGTACAGGCTCAAGGCGTCGGCAGGCGGCGCGAGGGGCTTTCCTTCCGGCAAGGCCGGTGCTTCAGCTGAAATCCCCCCTTCGGCAGGCGCTGGGGTGTCGTGCGAGGCGGGCTGAGCCGGAGCCTCCGCTGCCTGATCCTGTGCCCGAACCTGTCCCGGGCCGTGCAGGCCGACAAGCAGGAGAAACAGGAAAAAAGCCCGAAGAATAGGCATTTATCGAATACCGGGAGATGTCTGGAAACGGAAGCGCATTATACTGTCCCCCCATGGGTGAGGTACTGGTCCCCAGTTGGACGTGGATTGCCCGGCAGGAGGTCCTGCTGGAGTATCTCGATCGTATTGCGGACGCGCCCTGGCTCGCGCTGGACACCGAGTTCCTGCGCATCCATACCTACTATCCGAAACTCTGCCTGATCCAGATCTCGGACGGCACCGAGCATGCCGTGATTGATATGCAGGCCGGGCTTGACATCTCTGTCTTGGTGGAGCAGCTGCGCAGATCCGACCGGATCAGCGTCCTGCACGCCTGCCTTCAGGATATCGAGATCATGCATCATGACTTCGACATGATCCCCGGCAGTGTGTTCGATACCCAGATCGCCTGGGCTCTGCTCGGAGATGGCTTCCAGGTCAGCTATGCCGGCATGGTGGAAAAGCGGCTGGGGGTCACGCTCGACAAATCCCAAGTTCGCAGTTGGTGGGACCGCCGACCGCTCAAGCCCGCGCAGCTTCTGTACGCCCTATACGACGTCGTTTACCTTGGCCCGGTCTACCAGCAGCTGTCGGAAGAACTGGAAGCCAAGGGACGCCTGGGCTGGATGCAGGAGGAAATGGAACGGATGCTGACGCCGTCCACCTGGATTCCCGACCCGAACCACGTATGGAAGCGAATTCGCATCCCCAACGGCAATGTGCCCGGTAATCGGCTGCATATATTGCGAGGACTGGCGTGCTGGCGCGAATTGCTTGCCCGGCGCGAGAACCGGGCCCGCGTCCGAGTCGCGTCTGATGAGATCCTGGTCGATCTCGCCTCCACCCCGCTGCACGACCAGGAGCATTTTGATCATGTGTTGGGCGGAAGGGCCTCCTGGAAGCTCCGCAACAGGCTGTGGAAGGCCTTGAAGTGGGCCGAGGAGGATCCCCCCATCACACTGAAGCCCATGAACCGGGATGAACGTGGCGAAGAGCGCAGGAAGGTGCGAATCCTGGCCGGCGTCGCCCGCAAGGTCGCCGAGGAGATCGAGGTGTCACCGGAACTGCTCGCTCCCCGCGTCATGCTGGAGGAACTGGTGCGCCAGAGTCCGGATCCAATCGTGCTGCAGGGCTGGCGCGGCGAGACGGTCGGCCCAGCCCTGACCGAAGCCCTCAATGCCCTCTGAGCCGGCAGCGAGCACTCCGGTTTCCCTTTTGGAGAAGGTTCGAGAAGCCGTCCCGGACCGGGACGTGCTGCTGATCTCCGACCGTCCGCCCTCCCCCGTGCCGGAATGGGTCTCCATGACGCTGTCGAGCACCGAGACGCTGGCGATGCCGCGTCTGGAGTCGCGCCGCGCCTGCGGGCTGATCCTGACTCCGTGGGTGGAACCGGAACAGGTGGATGCGGTCATCGCGCACCTGCGCGATTTCCTGTCGCTGGAGCTATACGTCCTGCATCCCGGCGATGCCATGGAGCAGAGCCGGCAGATGGGTGCGCTGGGGCTGCGTTGCCTGGAGACTTTTGATGCGGATGGGCAGCCCTGGGGGCTGAATCACTTCAGCCTGAAGACCTACAAGAAAACGCCCAGTTGGCTGAACAGCCGCTTCTGGGCCAATCCCCAGCGCTGGAACAAATTCCGCTGGTAAGCTGGCTCAGCCCTGGTCGTGCACGTTGCACAGGGCCTGAACCCCCGGCGGCAGGGTTTCGGGGCAGCGGCCGCATAATTCATTGGCCGGGACCGAGAAATCGAGTTTCTTCGGGTACGGCAAATCCAGCTTGTTCATCAGCTCCACGAAGTCTTCCTCGCTGCGGTTGTCCTTGAGGCGGGGATTTCGCGCCTTCTCCTGGCCCACGGTGGACACGAAGCGTCCTTCGTAGTCGTGCGCCGGATAGACCAGGGTCTCGTTGGGGAGGGAGAAGAACTTGTCGTGAATCGAGCGGTACAGGGTGGCGGCGTCCCCCATCTGGAAGTCGGTCCGCCCGCAGGCGTCGATCAGCAGCGCATCGCCGGTGAACAGCCAAGCTCCGCTCGGGGAATGGAGCAGGAAGGCGTGATGGGTGTCGGTGTGCCCCGGCGTAAACAGCGGATGAATCTCCAAGGTCCCGACACGGAACGCTTCGCCTTCACGAACCCCAATGTCCCGGCACGGCAGGTCGTCCATTGCAGCCCCCGCGATCTTGCTGTCGGTGATCGCCTTGAGCTTGAAAGCCCCGCTCACGTGATCGGCGTGGACATGTGTCTCCAGGGTATAGGTAAGTTTCAGACCCATCTCATGCATGACTTCGATGTCTCGGTTCACCGTCTCCACCACCGGATCGATGAGCACCGTCTCGCCGGTCTGCGGACAGCCGAGCAGATAGGTGTACGTGAACGACTCCGGTTCGAACAGTTGCCTGAAAATCATGATGAATCCGTTCCCTGTGTGAACTTCTTCGGGCTTTATCTTAGAGGGAAATGCCTCGAAAAGAATTCCTCAATTTACGGTGCGGGCATTTTAGCGTATGCGCATGGCGCGAAGAAGTACAATGCGCACTTCTCCCGGAGAACGCCCCAGTGGACACGCAACAGATCGAAAACCTGATTCAGGCCGGCATCCCCGATGCCGAAGTCACCGTCAGTGGTGGCGAGGGGAAGTTTGAAGCGACTGTAGTCAGCAATGCGTTCGAGGGCCTGATGCCCGTCAAACGCCACCAGTTGGTCTACGCTACCGTCCGGGAACAGATCGCGGACGGATCACTGCATGCTTTGACAATCCGGCCGTTCACGCCGGACGAACACGAGAAACCCAACTGATTCAGGGAGTCTCGACGCCGCGACCGGCGTCGATCTTATACAGACCTTCTTGGCGCGCGTAGTACGCCGCCAGATCTTCCAAGTCCTGATCCGACAATGGCGCCACGATGGCGGTCATGATCGGGTTAGTGCGTTCACCCGTCTTGTAACTGCGCATGCTGTGCAGCAGATAGTCCTGATGCTGCCCCGCAATGATCGGGAACATGGTCACCGGGCTGTTGCCGTCCGGGCCATGGCACGCCTGGCAACTCAAGGATTTTTCCTGACCGCGGTCCGGGTCGCCTGCCAGCACCGGGCCGGAAAGCCCGAGGCTCAGTACGGCCAAGGCTGAAATCAGGGAAGAGCGAGACGGGCGGTTCATTTGAGGGACGAGAAATAGGCGGCAATGTCTTGGATCTGCTCTTCCGAGAGCCGTACCGAATGAGCTTGCATGGTGCTGTGGGCACGCTCGCCGGACTTGTAGGCTTTCAGGGCCGCCACGATGTAATCCGCGTGCTGGCCGCCCAGCTTGGGCACATGGTAGCTCGGATAGACGTTGGTGTAACTGGGTACGCCATGGCAACCCAGGCAGGTTCCCGCAAGCGTGCGGCCGCGCTCAATGGCTGCTTCGTCGGCGGATGCGAGGATGGGAGTCGATCCCAATACGAGAGCAATCGCTAGAAAAAATCCGCGTCCGTGCATGACGTTTATGAATTCCGAAAAGATATGTGCGAAGAATCGCTCGTCTGGCTGCCATTATACACCGCGCTCTTCACCAAACCGCACAAATGGATGCCTAAAAAGTGGGCTGGAAACCGCAATTCCAATCGTTATATCGTTCCGGGCTTGGGCTTATGCATCAACGGGCACTTGTCCCGCGTGCAGCCGCATGGCTTGTCCCCGCAGATCCTCATCTGCTTCATCGCATAATCAAGCGCCTCTTCCCGGGTTGCCGTGAAATACTCGCTCCATTCCGGGCTGGCAAATCCCGTGCGCTCGAAAATCTCCATGATTTCGGGCTTGGCGCGAGTCACGATGAAGGTGATGTTGGAGTCCACCAGTTCCCGCGCGAGGCTGTGCAGCATATGCTCCCCGGTGGAATCGATCTCCGTGATGCTGCTCGCATCCACGATGATATAGCGCAGGCCCTCGGCCGAGGCCGCCGCCCGCAGGACCTGGTCACTGAAATAACCGGTATTGGCGAAAAACAGCGGGCCGTCGAAGCGCAGCATCGCGATGCTGCAGCAGGTTTCCAGAATTCTCCGCCGGGCGTCGGCGAACTTGCCGGAATGATCGCGCGAAATCAAGCTGATATTCGGGCGCATGATGCGGTAGACGAACAGCCCGAGCGCCAAGAGAACCCCGATGATGATTCCGTTTTCCAGGTGCGGAGCGAAGGCCAGCGTCAACACGAACGTGATCACCGCCACGACCGCATCGTGCTTCTGTACTTTCCAGGCGTCGATAATCGGCTTGACCCGGATCAGGCCGATTACGGCCATGATGATGACCGAAGCCAGCATGGCCTGCGGCATGTGATACAGCATCGGCGTCAAGAACAACAGGGTTGCGGCCACGAGCAGGCCGGTTACGACGGAAGAAAAGCCGGTGGCCGCCCCGGCACTCAGATTCACCGCCGAGCGGGAAAACGAGCCGGAAACCGCATAGCCCTGGAACATGCTGGCCGCCAAATTGCCCAAGCCTTGGCCCAGCAATTCCTGATTGGCGTCCAGATGCTGGCGCGTTTTTCTCATCGACATGGATTTGGCAACGGAGAATGCCTCCATGAAGCCGATCAGCGAGATGGCGATCGCGACGCCTGCCAGATCCAGCAAATAGCTAAAGTCAACGGTTGGCAGGACGAAACTCGGCAGGCCCTCCGGGATCGAGCCGACAATGGCCCCGCCAAAATTTTCTTTGAAGCCGATGGCCCAGGAAACCACCGTGGTCAGGACTGCCGCAATCAGAATAGCGGGTATTTTTTGCCAGAACCTGGGCAACAGATACATCAGGCCGATGGCCATGACGCTCATGGCGACTGTCGGCCAATGCGTGAATTCGGAGGCCGCAACGAAAATATTCCAGACCGTCTCGTAATGATGGTCGCTTTTCTCGGCCACCACCCCCAGCAACTTGCCCAACTGGGACGTGGCGATAATCAGAGCCGCGGCATTGGTGAAGCCAAGGACCACCGGATGCGACAGGAAGTCCACCAGCACTCCCAAGCGCAGAAGTCCCAAGGCAATCTGGAACACGCCGACCATCAGCGCCAGCATGATCGCGTAGGCAATGTAGCCTTCCGACCCCGACGACGCGATCGGCTCCAGAGCCGATGCGGTCAGCAGCGAAATCACGGCCACCGGACCGGTCGCCAACTGGCGGGACGACCCGAACAAAGCCGAAACGATTACCGGCAGAAACGAGGCATACAAGCCGTAATAGGTCGGCAGGCCCGCCAACTGAGCGTAGGCCATGGATTGCGGCACGATTACCAAGGCAACGGTGGTGCCGGCAATGAGGTCCGCCTTCAGGACGGAAGAAGCGCGCAGTTCCGGCAACCATTCGAGGAATGGCAGGAACCGGGTTTTTAAGTATCTCGGGATTTTTTTGGCGTTTTTGACCCAGAATTTCCTCATGTGGGTGATTCCGTCGTTAAATCAATCCGCCAAAAAGTGTGAGATTACTTTAGCATATGGGGTTTTTCGGCTCATCTACTAGACATTTAGTTTGATTATGTTGGAGAGTTTCTCAAAAATCTCCCGTGGAGTAATCTCTTTCATACAGGCATGGTGTCCATATGGGCATTGATTCATATAGCAAGGGCTACACAAGGTGTTTTTCCAACATATTTCCTTGGAATCCGATAACGGTGGGTATGCCTCGGGGCTCGTCGACCCATAGATGCCAACAATCGGAGTGCGCACGGCAGCGGCCACGTGCATGAGCCCGGAATCATTGGAAACTACGCACTTTGCCGCAGCAATCACATCCACCGCCTCACTCATGGAAGATTTTCCACACAAGTTCGTAATGTCCTGAGGATGTTCTATGGAAATCGCTTGGCCCAAAGCAAATTCCTGATCTCCCCCCATAACGCATACATGGTATTTCTCGATCAACATCCTGGAAAGTCGCACAAAATATTCGATGGGCCATTTTTTAGTACTCCACCTTGAAGCCCCAGGGGCTAGTACGATCAAGGGTTTATCGGAGATGTCCATTTCGAAACGGCCAACTGTCTCAGCAATTTCTCTTTCATTGGTCTGCAGATCCGGATAAGGCAAATGATCCGGAACAGGCATTTCCTTTGGAAGCAGTCCGGTTGTTTTTTGATGGAAATTGCCTGGGCGACCCCCTCGCTGATCATTAATTAGACCGGGCCGCACCTGCTTGAAGCCAGTGCGGACCTTGATCTTGGAAAAAAGGATTAACCAGGCAGCGCTTGTGGAGCGTGGAATCAAGATCGCTTGCTTGTAACCTTCTCCGCGCAAATCCGAACAAGCATTCAGCCACTCGCGGGACAACAACCGAATCGATCGGACGTCCAAGGAGAGGTGCTTGCGCACTTCCGGCATCCGCTCAACCAATCCTTGAGCCATCGGAGGGGCAATTACATCGATTTCTAGATCCGGCTCATGCTGCTTCAGCAAACAAAGCAACGTGTGGTTCATCACGATGTCGCCCACACTGAAATCCAAGACGACTAGAATGCGGCGAGGGGATTCGGTCATCTTAGGGCATAGGGTTTTCTGCCAACCATGTAACTGACAAAGGGTTGAGCATGCTTATGTGAATTATCTTTGATAACTCATTTTAAAGATACGCCCCGCCCTAATACAATACGGCACGCGCTCCAACCCAAACGTCTCCAATACCTGATGACCGACGAAACATCAAAGACACGTCTTGTACGAGGTGAAGATTTCGACGAGAAGTACCTGCAGGGAAAAGTCTTGGACATCGGCGCCGGTAAAGACCGGGTTTGTATCAGTGCTGATGGGTTTGACACTGATGACGGAGATGCCAACCAAATATTGGACTTCCTAGAAAGAGAATCCTATGACACAGCTTATTCCAGCCACTGTCTTGAGCATATGTTCGATCCACCTCAAGCACTACGGCAATGGTGGGAATTGGTTAAACCCGGTGGATATCTTGTGCTCGTCGTACCGGATGAAGATCTGTATGAACAGGGAATTTGGCCAAGCATCTTCAATACAGACCACAAAGCAACTTTCCGCATGGATTCTGCCTCTTCATGGTCGCCGGTTTCGCATGATATACGTTCTTTAGTTTGCTCACTGCCAGGAGCCACGGTGATCTCCGTAGAAAGGCACGACATGCATTATGACTACCACCTTATGGCCAAGCCGGGAGAAGCGTGGAGACCTAAGACTTTTTTTGTTAAGTATTTGTATCGAATTGCACGCCAAATGCCCGCGAATATAAAACCTACTTGTCGCAAGTGGGTCGACAAATTTGCCCGATTCCGAAAAATTCCCATAGATCAAACACTGGGGCCGGCGTTGGCTCAGATACAAGTGATCGCCCAGAAACAATAAACCCAGTACTAACTATTGAACACTGAAAATAATCATGCTTCCTAAACAATTCCAACCAGCCGCGACTTATGACCTGATCCGTCTGGGCAGGAACCATGATGGAGGATACCTTGTGGATCCAACATCGGTGGTTAAAGCAAAAACGCTGATTTCCTTCGGACTTTCTACTGATTGGTCATTTGAGAAAGATTTTTTAGCCAAGAGCGATGTTCCATTATTGGCATATGACGGTACCATTGCGACAAAACATTTATTTCGGCGTATCGTCAGAAATCTTCTGCAAATCAGATTACGAAAACTATTCTTCTCAATCTATACACTTGTGGACTACTATTTGTTCTTTAGGCACCCTCGTGTGCATCATCATATCAATGTCGGATACGATTCTGGAAAATCAACTTCCCTATCCTCCATTTTGCTGAAAGAACAATCAAAAACTCCGATTTTCATCAAGATGGACATTGAAGGTTCTGAATACCGAGTGCTTGACGATCTCCTGAAACATTCACCAGACATTAGCGGTTTGGTCGCGGAGTTTCATGATGTCGATTTACACCAAGAGAGGATTTTGGACTTTATGAAAGAATTCCCACTAACCCTGGTCCACATTCATAGCAACAATTGCGGCCAATTGGTCGATTCTGGTGGAGATCCAATTACACTCGAAGTGACTTTCTCGGCATCCCCCGTCGAAATCGCTCCCCAGCCCTCAATCCCGCACTCTCTCGATCAGGAGAACTGTCCAAATGAAAAAAACTTACCACTTGGATTCGCCTAGCTACTAGACAACTTCAGTCTAAAACCAACCCACGGTCCTGATAAAGCTTTATATGTTCCCTCGCTATTAGTTCTGGGCTGTACTCTTTCGCTCTCTCAATCCCCTTCTCCGACAAACTTCGCCTCAACCCCTCTGATCGATACAGACGAAGCAACTGCTCTGCCAATGCCTCCGCATCTCCAGGAGGAACCAAAATTCCGCACCCTTCAGTGATTATTTCCGGAATCCCGTCCACCCGGCTCGCCACGATGGGCACGCCCGCACGCATTACATCCAGAAGCGTGGATCCCAGCGGTTCGACCAGAGAAGGAAATGCGAAAAGATCAAAAGCGGCAATCCACGTGATGGGGTCTTCAACCCAACCCGCAAAATACACATTGGTTAAACCTTCAGCCTGTTTACTGAATTCTTCCTCTAAGCGGCCACTTCCCAGCAGGACAAATTGGATCTCCGGCGCAGCCTGCTGCAGTACCTGTGCCGCCTGAAGCAATATGGAATGCCCTTTCTCCAGGCCATCCATTGCAGCAGCATGCCCGACAATGAATTTGCCCGAAAATTTCTCTCCGATCTTCCGCGTCTCACCCGGGTCGGGGTACTCCGGATTCCAAGCATCAGGAATACGAACGATCGAAATCTCCGGAAAACGCTCCCGTAGACTGTTTTCCACCGCTTCCGTCAAAGCAACTACAGTCAGTGCATTCCGGTACACGGCAGAACTGTAGGAATTGGAGCGAACAGGTTTAGTCAACCGGCGCGTAATCAGGTATTGCTTGCCAAACAAACTGGTGGCATACGCTGCCTGCGCCGCATGCGCTTCATGCGCATGCAGCAAGGATGCACCCCGACAAGCGAATACTGCCGACAATCGGTTCCTCACCCGGCAGACTTCCAAGTCTGGACTGCTTTGGAAATGATTTGCTAAAGGACCGTGCCGCAGCACGACGACACGCTGTCTGGATACGCCCTCGGCCGCAAGCGCCTTGACTAGTATCTCGGTCTGTCGCTCACCCCCGCGTAGTTTTGGGTTACGGGCCAGGTTGATATGGCAAATTGAAACTTTGCTTTGGAGCTTCTCCTTATTCCATAATTTGGCGCGGTACTGCGGAGATTGTGTGGCTAGTCGGCGAATCAGCCAGAAAGGACCAATCAGCGTGCGGTATGCCCTTGACGCATACCAGCTGCCCCGGAACTTCCAGAAGATGTTCCAGATTGCTTTGATCCCCCATAACAAATCAAGGATCAGATCAGAAGAAACTTTTATCTCTACAGAATCCCCGTTTTTTAATTGAAATTTATCCCTAAGCCGGTAGGGGGAGAGAACCTCAACGACATGCAGTGGGTGTCCTTTTGCCCTTGTAAGCAGACAACGACTTCCGTTGATTTCTGCGGCCCAATAGTAAGCGCGATGGCCTCCAGGAAAAGCTACTTTCTCTGGATCAAAACGCATGGGCTGCTCTAGCGCGACATTTAACGAACCCGGCGCCTGCAGTTCACCGAAAAAGTCTGATATTGGAGAACTGCCAACTTTGGATTGGGAAGCAGTACCACGCCCACTGATTGCACGCCCGCGCAAAACTATGAAATCTGGTATCTGCTTAGGCATAGAAGGAAAAAATTGATCATGTAGAGAAATAGTGATCCTTTCATATGGTGGCCTGATTATAGGTACTATAATTGCTCGCGATGGTGGATTTTGAAGATCACACAAATTCTCTCACCATTTAGGTGACTCTATGGCACTAAACCTATTGCAAGGGTTACAACAAAGAGGATGGGTAAAAACAAAGCATAGGATAGACGACCCAAGGTCTTTCTCGCTATTCCTAATGACAGCCGCGCACCAGATTGGAAAGCCTATTGGTCAAAAATCAGGTGTGGTCGAGAGAATCACTCCACGTAAGGCCGAAGAGGCAAACCCTAATTCCCTTAGTGGCAAATACGGATTAGCTCCATTTCCCTTACACTGCGATACTAGCCAGTGGCCAATTCCCTGTCGTTTTATCATACTAGGATGTGTGCATTCTGGTTCACAATCTACCCCCACATTCCTGCTGGATAGGACAAAGGTTTCATTGTCACCAACAGAACGGAGATTGGCTACATCGTCTGTGTTTTTGATTAGAAATGGAAGAAAGTCCTTTTACTCGACCATCTTATCTTCTCGTCGAAACTTTATTCGCTATGACCCAGCCTGCATGGCGGCAATTGATGAGAAAGGCAGTGAAGCAATAAAACTGTACGATCATCCTGTACACCAAAGTCTAATCCAAAGAATCACTTTGAGTGTTGGCGATGTGCTTGTTATCGACAATTGGCGCATGCTCCATGGAAGGGGAGAATGTCCAGATGTCGCCAGCAACCGGTCACTTCTTAGAGTATATGTGCGATGAAGAATAAAAGCCTAGGGCTAGCCATCAATAGTGAAGCCTTAGAAGGTAAATCTAAGGCCTATATACAACGAGCTCTTCGTTGTAAAGATGAAGGAGATTTGGATCAGTATCAACTTTGGGCATCACTAGCACTTGAATTGCAAGGTAAGGCGGCGTTGGCCACCATTCACCCTAGTCTAATCGTAGACCCTGGCCACTACAAATCACTTTTCGTTGCAGCAGGTATCAACATTAGTTGCGACATAAAAACGATTGGAGCTAACACATTGTTTGAGCGACTTGGTCACTTGTCCCCAGAATTTGATGAAAATGTAAAAAAGTTTTGCTCTGCAATTTCTCAAAGAAGAAATGCAGAATTACATTCGGGTGAAGCTCCCTTCCAAGTGATGAAGTTGGATGCTTGGGAGTGTCAATATTGGCACGCTGCCCAGTTGATATTAAAAATATCGGGTACGTCACTGGACGCGTGGTTGGGTGCCGATCGAGCCAAGGCACCTAAAGCAATTGTCAGGCAAGCGAAAGAAGCAACCCATGCCGCAGTACAGGCAAAAATTCAGTATGCAGCCGAGAATTTTGGAAAATGGAAAAAGGCGATTCGTGGAAAAATGCTTGCTGAAGCAGAGGGCAAAAATGCATATCAATACCAAGGCTTGTTCTCTTGCTCGGGAGATGCTGATTGGGCAACAAAGTGTCCGGCCTGTAACGGAAAAGCATTTATGACGGGAATGCAGTATGAAGAAGAGATTGTTGAAACAGCATCGGACCTAGATGGTTTGTGGGAAATTGTTGAAAAATCTTTTTATGCTGAAGAATTCCATTGCCCCGTTTGTAAACTTCACCTACGGAGTGAGGCAGAAATTGAAGCTGCAAAGCTAACAGCTGAACATACCGAGATGGAAGAGCGGGAAGCTGAATATGAACCAGAATATGGGAATGACTAAGTGTATGCCTCAATATTAACAATTTAAAAATAAATAAATAATCCTGCCCAAACTATCAATCAATCATCCTCGGACTGCCAATCACCCGCATCCAGTTCTTTGATACGCGGTGAAAGGATGTCGTACATCCTATTTAGGCGACTCGCCAACCATTCGTGTTGTCGCGACCAGTCAGATTTATTGTCCGGATCCACGCCATTGCGATAGGATGCGATGCGGCAATCCTGACCTTGCGGCAGAAATTCCCACTCTAGCGGTTCACCGAACTCCTGCTCGATGTCGTCTTTCTGCTGCTCCAGAAGACGAAAAAATGCCTTTGCCTTGGTTCCGGAAATATAGAGTTGAGCTGAAATTTTACCTATCCGTCGTGTAATCGTTGCAGCCAAATTGAAGCCGGTACGCCCTACCGGATAGGACATCCAAGCTTGAGGGCGTGGCTTTCTATTGCCAGCAACCGGACCTCTTTTATCGTCAAGGACCAAATGCAGTGCAGTCCAGTATTCTTTTGACAGCGCTTTCGCTTCCGACAGTTCGGAATCACTGATTTCACGCGTCGCTCGGGCGACTGACTTGGACCAGTCGTTGGGCTTCGACACGATGTTGAATTTGGGTGCGGCAGATGAGTCGCCAATCCGCCACAATTCAACCTCCAGTCCAAAGAAGCGGAAGTTCTCGTCGGTAATTTTATTAAGCCAGTCGAGGGTCGCCCGATGCTCGTCCGTAAAATTCGCGGCAACCCAGACGACGGTAACTGCCTGGAGTCCGGCGGCGTAGGTGAGCAACTGCCCGAGGTGCCTGTGGTCGGTCCGTTCCAGTTGGTTTTCAATCAACACCCAAGTGTCAGTGCCAATGTCTTTGCACAGTATGTCTGCCCGGAAAGGGCCAACCATTTTCTCTTGGGCTTCAATCTCCAACTCAAGGCCCAACGTGTTTCCCAGCAGTTCGATGCTTTCGGGGTCGGCAAGCCACGGAGTGAAGTCTGTTGCCTCATTGTTCCAGATTGCACGGAGGGAGACCGATTCCAAGCGTCCGAGTGTTTGATCGTTCATGGTGTCCTCGGTTTTCATTAATATTGTCCAGATTGAAAAGACATGCTGATATTTTTGCCCATGCAGACTATAAACCGGTCAAGCAAAAGGGATTGTAGAGTAGAAATCCCACCTGCGCTGAACCCATCAGCCCAACAGCAGGACTGTTCATAAGAGTCACTTCAGGCGGTTAGACTCACGGCAGGCATCGGAGGGTGCCATATCTACGGTCTTTGAGAAAGAAATTCCCTGATGGCAGGAGCAACAGTCCCCATCAGATAGGATGATTGCGGGCTATTCCCCCAAAACTTAAACACGCCACCCGCCGACGGGTGGCTGAAAGTGAACAAGTTTACAGACCGTCCGGCGATAGAGACTACCTCATTTCTGGTTTCCGCTTCCGGTGTTGGCGGTATCGGCAGGGCATTTGACATCCACTTCCGTACATCGATGCCTTGAGCGACAATCACGGTTGGCTCAAGAATTTCCAAGGTGGTTCGAAAGTGAAGACCGCAATTCTGCTGCATAATCCGGCTTGAATTCCCCTGCCCTGCCCCACGAGAATCTTGCCCTTTGTTTCTGCGCTTCTTGAGTGCTGTACAAAGTAGATAGTTGACCAAGGCAAAACCATCGAATATGTGACCGTCCAGCAAGCCCTCGCTTTCCTCATCATTACCAGGTTCACGTCCAAGGAGTAACCGCAATATGGAGCTCGTCCCTTTCATGTGGAGATTGCGGCCTTGGAATCCTTTTTCGGCCGAAAGCGAGATCCTTTCAGATCGTTTCGAGAGGCTTACGCATTCCTGTGTCTGACCATATTCCTGCCCGACCAATACGATGCGTGTAGGGTACCCATCTATTTCTAAATCGTAGTGCTTGCCGATATGGCTCATTTGTCCTTCGTGGAATGGCCACCCGCTCCGGCTCTCGCGGCACTGCGTGAAATGCTCGCAAATAAAGGAGCCATCTTCTGAAAGCAAATGACCTTGTATATATTTTTCAAGGCGGCGAATTCGCTTTTGGGTTTTGTCGGGGTCGGACCGAATCATTTGTTTGCTAGTTGCTTCGGCAAATGGCATTTTACGGTGACAATGGAATACCTATGGCTTCAGATCAATTTTTCACTCCTCCACGACCCACTCAACGTCCTCATCTGGAAATTTCTCAGTGGTCAGCCAGCCGCCTCCAGGGCAAAGTTGCAAACTTGGAGGTGCCAACCGAGGCAACGCCGAGGTCAGTTGTCAAGTCGCTCCTCCACCTGACGCAACTCTTCCTGCAATTCACGTAGACTTGCCCACCACCCGTCAGTCACCTGATAACGTATAACCACATGAAACACACCATTCTTCGGAATCGAACGAAACATTCTCGGGGTTAAGATTTTCCCCACAACCCATACATTCCCCCAGCGTAAAGCCACACCAAACGCATCCTTCTTCTTGCTCAGTCACCAAATATTCTCCACGTCCGCATTCAGGACAAGTATAGGTAGTATGAATTGGACACGCCACTCCCGCGTACATGGCCATATAGGTTTCATATTCAAAAAGAGACTCCAGTGCTTTTTTCACCGCTTCTTCAGATTCAAACTCATAACCACATGCCCGGCAACAACACACGATATCTTCTACATTCCTATTCTTTGGATCAACTTGTTTGACCAATTCCGATTCGCATGTTGGACAGACAAACTCGACTCTTGACAATGTGTCGAACTTCCATTTCAGTTCACCGAACGAATTCAGGCAGAAAGCAAGTTCGGCCACGTAAACGTTGTGTACGTCAAGCATAGCTTTCCAGCTACTATCTAGGCTCTTAGATGGTTCTCGTTTAAGTATTGCAAAGAGTTGTACTACAACCGGAAAAACTTTCGCAATAGCCCCACGCACGGCCTCATGCGACTGATGGCTATCACGATGTTCGATTTCATTCCTGATTTGGCTAAGTTTGGTCAACCTATCATGTTCGATTTCGATCCCAAAATCCCGAAATCTTTTTTTGATATTCTCCAAATTTATGGTTCTTGAGGAGTCTGCATTGAAAGTAACTCCTCCACTCCCATCGGGCATAGGCCTGTACCTCGCACTTACCATGTCTTTAGGATTAGCTCTCGGTGCTTTCTGGATCAAAGCCTCCTTAGCGAGCAAAAGAACGCCTGCATGAAAATTTCTAATAGCGGAAATAGCGCGAGCAGGGTCTTTAGATTGATAATCCTCGACTCCGAGCCGAATTGACTGAATGGCATTGTCAAAAAGATTAGTCATAGCACTTATTGATAAATGCTCTTGGATTTATTTGTAGAATTCCTAGCAAATCGCTTATACGGTATAAAGTCTATTAGATAAACTTCCTCCCCCAACCAAACCATATGATGAATTGCAAACCTTTTCCGCAAGTCTACTACAGTTACCAAAAACAATCCTTTCCAAATTTGGCTTCTCAGCCTTGCTAAAATGCGGCATCCAGCCACTACACCCCCATGGAGTTCCTAAAACCCCGCACCCTCAAGGCTCGCCAGAAAACCCTTGCCCTGCTCCTGCCCTGCCTTTCACCCGTCCAGGATGACCTCGGAAATGTCCCAGTCTCGATGCAGCAGGACCCCTACGTGAACGGCACCTTGATCGGCCTGACTGAACGCATCTGCGCCCATTTCAAGATTGCCCGACCGATCCTCATCCAGCGTGTGCTCGCCTCTGTGTTCGAGGAAATCTACCGCCGCGAGGCAACTGCCGTTCTGACGCAGTGCGACGAACTTCTGGAAGACCCTCAGTCCGAACTATCCCGTGCCCGTGCCAACATCGGTGAACCGCAACTGGAGACCCCAGATCCAAGCTGGGTGAGCGACCTGAACGACTACATCCAGAACAACTACGAACGCCCCGACATCCTGGTACTCTGAACCTCTAATTCATGGACATTGCCCTACATCGCTCAGCTTCCGACATTGAGGAAGACCTGGAGTATTACTTCAGCGAACAGCGCGACAAACACAACCAGATCCGCCCATCGGACGACATCCGGAGTTTCACCACGGATTCTCCCAATTTCACGGGAAACCCCGGCAAGGGTGAGACCGGCAATGTGTTCTATCCATTCGCGCCATTCTCACTGGACCGGATCTTCATCGGAATCAGTTTTCCTTTGTTCTCCAACAATTGGGGCGCGGCGTTCCTGCGCCACCTGCTGAGCCTGATAAAACCCGACGGTGCGGTCATCCTCCCGGTCTACCCGGAAGTCCAAGCGCGCGACCAAGGCCTGTGGTGTCGCAGTTCCTTGGAGAACATTTTCCGCAGCCGCTCACGGTATATCGGAATCAGCAATATCTGGGCGGAAAACGACGGCGTCATGTCAATGCGGGTCGGTCGACGCTGGCCGCCGGTCATTCCGAGCACGGCCCGGTGGCTCTTTGAACAGTCTCCGCGATGTGCAATGGCCTTGGGGCTCGAAGGAAGAGCCGAAATAGTCCGAGGGTTCTGGGAGTCTGAAATTCGACGCTTCTGGCGTCTCGGCCGCCATCACGCCGTGATCGAGCAAATCATCCGCAACCAATATGGCCCACGCCGTTCGGTGCGCCTAGCGGCAACCGGCGCAGATGCCGGCATTCTTGCGCTCGAATGCCTCTACAGCCCTTATACTCGCGTTACTCGGGCCTTTGTCTTCGGCTCCATGGAATCTCCCGACGCTCTGCAAGCCCTGGATCAAGCCTGTTCAGCTAAGGAGCACGGCCCACTGGAATGTCCCGACCCGACCGACACCGAAAACTCCTGCGATGTGCTATGCGTCACCGACCCGGGCACCTTGGACCTAGACTTGGCCTCACGCCAACTTTCTGCGGGCGGCACACTCATCCTGGCACCCGAATGCACTGGATCGAATCCGGAATTCGGCTCAGGATTCAGCGAACCGGAGTTTTATTCGGATATGGTCGCGCAACGCCTTCATCGCAGCGTTCCGATCTACCACTATTCCGAACGGATCGAAGAGGAAATCGATCAGCAAACTGAATCGCGCCAAGGCGCCTTCACGGTTTTACGCAAGGCCTAGAGCCACTGCCAGACCGCTCCCGCGATGAACGCCACACTGACGATCAGGGCTACTGCATTGAACAATACAGGCTTCCAGCCCGCATCCCTCTTCCCCTGCCGTAGCCGTCCAACCTCATGGATCAGCATGTTCCCGCTGACCAGCGCCGGAAGGATCGCCAGCACGCCAAACAGTGTCAACCCGTAACGGTAGTGTGGCAGATTGATGATCCAGTTCCAGTCCCATTCCATTCGATTGTCCCACTCATCCCGCTCGCATCGACAGTATACGGGCTGGCTGCTGGTGCTTGCCTTTCTGGCTGCCTTGTTTGCCCCCACCGCGGAAGCCAAATCCAACGACCGCGAACTGGCGGCTCAGCGCACGGTCTACAGCCAAGCCCTGAAAGCCTTACGCAAAGGCCAGACCAAGCGTTTCCGCCAACTGTACAAGCAACTCGGCGATTATCCGCTGGTTTCCTACCTTGATTACCATTACCTGGTTGCACGTCGAGGCGGATCGCACGACAAGCAGATTGCCGAGTTCATCGTCAACCACAAAGGCTCCCACCTGAGCCGCCGGCTGAGCAACGCCTGGCTGCGCTCCCTGTTCAAGCGCCGCCAATACACCAAGCTGATCAATGCCTACCAGGAATACGGCGATGTCAGCCTCCAGTGCCTATACGTCCGCTCCCACATCCGCCTCAGAAGATCCGCCAAGGAGCTTGAACCGTTGATCCACTCTATCTGGCTGCATGGCAAATCCCGGCCCAAGATCTGCGACCCCCTGCTCAAGTGGTTCCAGAGCAATGGAATGACCAATGACTTGGTCTGGCAGCGCATCCAGCTGAGCATGGACAAGCGCAACACCCGACTGGCCCGCTACCTCAAACGCTTCCTGCCGAAAAAGGAGCGCGCCTGGGTCGATCTCCTGATCCGGGTTCACCGAAATCCCAAGCGCTACCTGAGAGACCCTCGTCTTAAATCCTCCAGCCCCCACGCAAGCCGGATCGTCGCGCACGGCATCAAGCGCCGCGCACGTAAAAGCCCCGAAGCCGCCCACGAATGGTACGAAGGATTCCGCAAGGCCAAGGTGCTCAGTCTCAAGCAGGTCCAAGACCTGCGTTATCACATCGCCCTGGAAGCCGCCAGCGACGGATTGCCTCTGGCCCATTCATTGATGGAAGCCACGCCCCCTTACCTGCGCGATGGCACGTTCCGACACATGCGCCTGCGCCTAGCCCTGCACGAAAGGGACTGGCAGAAGATCCTGGAAGCCTCCCAGGAACTGCCGGATGCCTATCCATACAAGCAGATGGGCCCGTACTGGCAGGCCCGCGCACTGAAACAACTCGGTCGTGCCGCCGAAAGTGCCAAGTTGTTCGAGAAAATCGCCCACCACCGCGGCTATTACGGATTTCTGGCAGCCGAACGACTCAACCGGCCGCATTCCCTGAACAACGCCCCCACCCCGCTGGACAAAGTCTCCACGGAAGAACCGCCCGCGCTGAAGCGCGCCCGCGAGTTCCTCCACCAAGGGAGCATCATGAACGCGCGTGAGGAATGGTACGACCTGATGGGTCAAGGCAGCGAGGAACAACTCAATCGCGCGGCCATCGCCGCCAACCAGTGGGGTTGGCATGAAGGCACCATCCGCGCCTTCGGGAAAAACCGCAACTTCGATGATCTAAAGCGCCGCTTTCCGCGGGCTCACGCCGACCTGTTCGAGAAAGAGGCACGCCGCAACAAGGTTGGCTCTTCCCTGCTATTCGCCATCTCGCGACGCGAGAGTGCTTTCGCGGCTGATACACGCTCCCGGGCCGGAGCCGTCGGCCTGATGCAGTTGATGCCGGGAACCGCGCGGCAGGTCGCCCGATCCCTCAAGCTCAAGCGCCCCCGGACCCAGTCCCTCAAAAGGCCCTCGCTGAATATCCGTCTGGGCAGCCGTTACATTGCCGACATGCTCAAGCGCTACGACGGCAATCCCGCCATGGCCTTGGCCGCCTACAACGCCGGCCCCGGATCCGTCGACCGCTGGCGTCCTGATTTCGAGACGGATGCGGACATCTGGATCGACACCATCCCGTTTGAGGAGACCCGGAAATACGTCCGAATCGTATTGGAATACGCTGCCATTTATCAATGGCAGGCCGGTCGGAAAACCTCGCCGATCTGGCCGCAGATCCAGCCAATCCGTCCCTGACTGCCCGCACGCGGGCTGCGATCAGGCTTTTGCTGCCTGCAAGGCCTGGTCGAGATCTTCGAGAATGTCGTCGATGTGCTCGATGCCGATCGACAGACGCACCATGTCCGGACTCACTCCGGCCGCCTTCATGGACGCTTCGTCCAACTGGCGGTGGGTGGTGGTGGCCGGGTGGCAGGCCAGTGACTTGGCATCTCCGATGTTGACCAGCCGGACGATCAGGTTCAAGGCGTCGATGAACCGCCCCCCCGCTTCCGCACCGCCCTTGATCCCGAAGCTCATGATGGACGAGGCTTTCCCATCCATGTAACGCTGCACCCGGTCGTGGTGCGGATGATCCTCGAGTCCGGCGAACTTCACCCAGGTCACCTGGTCGTGCCCCTGCAGGAATTTCGCCACCTTTTGAGCGTTTTCGCAATGCCGCTCCATGCGCAGCGGCAAGGTCTCAAGACCCTGCAAAACCAGGAAACTGTTGAACGGCGACAGTGCCGCGCCCATGTTGCGCAACGGAATCAACCGAACCCGCGTGATATAGGCTGCCGCGCCAAGATCAGTGTAGACCACGCCGTGATAGGACGCGTCCGGCTCGCTCATCATGGGGAAACGGTCCGCATGGTCGAGCCACGGAAACTTTCCGGAGTCCACGACGACGCCGCCGATCGACGTGCCATGCCCACCCATGTACTTGGTCAGGGAATGAATCACGATATCGGCCCCGAACTCGAATGGCCGGCACAGCACCGGGGTCGGGACGGTGTTGTCCACCACCAGCGGCAATCCGTGCGCATGCGCCAAATCGGCCAGCGCTGTCAGATCCGCGATGTTGCCGAGCGGATTCCCGATCGTCTCGCAGAAAACCAGCCGCGTACGGTCGTCGATATTTGACTCCAGAGCTTCCAGGTCATCCGGGTCCACGAAACGCACCTCGATACCCAGCCGCGGCAGGGCATGCTCGAACAGGTTGTAGGTGCCGCCATACAAGGTATGCGCGGAAATGATGTTATCGCCACTGCCCGCAATGGTGAAGATTGCATTGGTGATGGCTGCCATGCCAGAGGACTGCCCCAGCGCCCCGACGCCTCCTTCCATTTCGGCAACGCGCTTCTCCAGCACCGCCGTAGTCGGGTTCATGATGCGGGTATAGATGTTGCCCTCGACCTTGAGGTCGAACAGGTCCGCCCCATGCTGCGTGTCGTCGAAAGCGTACGACGTAGTCTGGTAAACCGGGACGGCCACCGCCTTGGTCGTCGCTTCCGGTTCGTAGCCGCCATGTACGGCTAAGGTTTCCATTTTCATGTGTTAATCCTCAATGCTGGCACCGTTCGCACCAGGCTTGTTCAGTCCTTTGGTTAATCAGTATATAGAATAAGCAAGTTTTCGAGCTTCTCATGTCCTTGCTACCTGTTGCCCCGTTCGTCCTGTACCTGGTTGCCCTGGCAGGCATCCTGTCGGACAAATTAAGCCGTACCGCTACGGCCGCGGCCTGGACGGCAGGCTGCTTGTTGCATGCCTGGATCCTGTTCGATCCTACCGGGTCTGGGGGAAGTTTCGTGTTCACGTTCTTCAATGCCATGGCATTGACCGCCCTGTTGATCAATGCATTGGTGTTGGCCTGGGCCGTGTTCCAGCCAACCTGGCATCTTGGCCTTATCACCCTGCCCTGCGCGCTGGCCGCCATCTGGATCGAGCCTGCTGCGGGTCCACAGGCCACAACCCTTCCGTGGAGTGTCGGTACGCACATCATGATTTCTCTTCTGGCCTACGGCACATTGATGCTGGCCGGGGTCCAAGCTTTGATGCTGTTGCTGAAGGAACATCAACTCAGCTCTCGCCACCTGGGGGATCAAATTTCCGGCTTGCTCCCACCGTTGGACCGTATGGAGTCCTTGCTCATCAAAATCATCGCACTGGGCCTGATCCTGCTTTCAGTCGGGCTTGCTGTCGGCGGCAGCGCACTGACCGAACCATTCAGTCCCGGCATGATGCACAAAATGGCATTTTCCGCCCTAGCGTGGGTCACGCTCGTCGCGCTCCTTTGGGGACACTGGCAGTTCGGCTGGCGGGGACGGCTGGCTGCAGGCATGACACTGGCAGGCCTCGTCTTTCTTATTCTTGGTTTTCTTGGCACCAAACTGGTACTGGAAATAATTCTGAATCAGCCCGTCTAATCGGGGCAACATACACGCCCCCCAATATCCCCACAAATTCCAAACTTTCTCCTCACCTTTTCCACAATATCAGCTATTGAAATCGAACGATAGATCCCATATATAGTGTAAGTGCGGCCTAGTTGGTTGCAGAAAATATAGCCCCCATTTTTATAGGAGGAACGAAAAATGTCCTTTGATTTACCAAAGCGCGGGTTGGTTTTCTGGCCCGTCGGAAACGGTGATAGCACAACTATCGTCATTGATTCTGAGACCTGTCTGCAGGTAGACCTGAACCACTTGGAGAAATCTGATAATGACGACGATGCCAGTTGGGCTGTTGTTGATGAACTTGTAGAACGATTGCCCAAGGTTAACGGGCGCCCGTATTTGGCCGCTTTTGCTTTGACACACCCCGATCAGGATCACTGCCGGGGCTTCGCTAAATTACGTGAAGAAGTCGACATCGGTGAACTGTGGTTTACACCGAGAGTCTTCCGCGAATACAGCAAGGATCTCTGCGATGATGCAGAGGACTTCAAAAAGGAAGCGGAACGTCGTGTCAAAGAGACAATTAAAGCCAAGGGTGATCCAGGCGAAGGCAACCGTATTCGTGTCTTCGGTTATTCGGATCTACTGGAAGAGGATGACTTCGATGATTTCCCCGAAGATCGATTGATTGTCCCAGGCAACGAGATTGCTGTAATTGACGAGGAAGACGTATCCGACAAGTTTCGCGCCTTTATCCACGCGCCATTCGAGGGCGATGATGCCGGCGACCGTAATGACACAAGCCTCGGCATGCAGATTACCCTATACGATGAAAGCCAAAAACTCCGAGCCTTGCTCCTTGGCGACCTTTCTTACCCAGTCCTCCAGCGTATCTTCGATATTAGCGAGGCAGACGATCTAGCTTGGAATGTGCTTCTCGCTCCGCACCACTGCTCGAAGGCCGCAATGTACTGGAAGGACGAGGATGACGAGGAGGAGGAACTCAAGAAACACATCGTTGGAGAAATGGGTGAGGCATCATTAGAGCCAAATCGTATCGTCTCCAGTTCCAATCCGGTGCCGTCATCCAACAAACCTGGAGATAATCCACCACACGCCAAGGCGAAAACACAATACGAGGAGATCACCGAGTCTTTCCTATGCACGATGGATCAGAAGGAACCAATTGTGGCTGAACTTAACAACGGGAATGTTGTTTTCGCCGGAGTTGCAACCGCCACCATGTCCGCATCGCAAGCTGCAGATAATGCACAAGGATCGAGCAAACCTCCTACTGGCGCACACACTTACGGTTGAGGCTGATGATTGATGCTTTCGAACTCGCTAGGGAGCAAATCAGAGA
This sequence comes from uncultured candidatus Poriferisulfidus sp., assembly GCA_965116525.1. Classification (GTDB taxonomy): domain Bacteria; phylum Pseudomonadota; class Gammaproteobacteria; order Poriferisulfidales; family Poriferisulfidaceae; genus Poriferisulfidus. The sequence goes on along the minus strand of OZ220694.1, from coordinate 1,466,504 downwards.
AATCGCGGACTCGTCAGGCGGAACTGTTGCGATAGATGATGAGACAATTCCGTCGGATGGTTACCTCCTCCTCAAGATAAGTATTCGCTTCGACGGCTTGGAGCGGAAGGAGGAAGGGCTTTGTGTACGAGCCCGCGAGGCATTTTTCGTTTCTGTTCCGCGAACTTTTCCATTCCACCCGCCCACCGCTGAGACGGAACACACTCGCTTTTCCGGTTTCCGCCATGTCCAGCGGCAGAAGCATCTCTGCCTATACAGTAGTTCCGAAAGTTGGCACCCAGAGGAGGGGATGTATGGTTTCATCAGGCGGCTTGATTCTTGGATACGCGATGCCGCACGCAACAACCTTGACCCACACGATGAGCCGCTCCATCCACCAGTCGCGTATCCGGCCACCTACCGCCTAATAGTGCCCCGGGCAGACACACCCGCGGTTGCAAATTCGCCATGGCTTGGGTTTGCCGAACTCCGAGATCGGCACCATCGAACCGAAATCATCGGCTGGAAAGAATGTAGCCAAGAACAACCCGATTATTGCGCACTTGCAATTCTTCTGCACGAAGAATTTCCTTTCGAATACCCTGATACTGTCGATGCTCTATTGAAAGAACTCGAATCCCACGATGTTGATTATGCCTTGTTTGTTTCCCAACTTGTCTCGTACGCGCAACACAGCAGCATGGGGACATCGCTAATGGTGGTTTTCGGGACTCCAATGCGTCGTGTAGCCTCGGATGGACCTCCCCTTCAACATCTTGCCGCATGGGAAATTTCTGCGGCCGATGCAGATAGATTGCGTGCACTCTACGTCTCTACACAAATTGACGGTATGCAGCAGCACGATCTGGCGAAAAAGACGGTCGATGAATGGCGCGCCTCAGCCATAGTTTGTTGGTGCATTGTCCACGAGATGCGCCCTGAAGTCACTAGCAGACGAGATCACTCATCTCCAATGGCTTGGTTTCGCGGCAAAAGTATCGCCATTTGGGGGTGTGGCGCTGTAGGAAGCCATGTAGCGGAATCTATCGTGCGGGCTGGCGCAAAAGCAGTTGAACTTGTTGACAACAAGAGGGTTACCCCAGGCCTTCTTGTGCGGCAAAACTTTGAAGATGATGATATAGGAACAAGCAAAGCCGAAGCACTCAAAGCCCGGCTCAAACGAATCGAGCCTGATCTTGAGGTTACGGCTTTAACTGATGACCTTGTTTTTCGCATTACAAATTCAGACGCTATTTCAGAGGTGGATTTGATCATCGACTGTACAGCTTCACTAGCCGTCCGAACGGCCCTCGAACATGCGCTCCGAGATATCAGCTCACGACCTGCGATTGCCTCCATGGCCATCAATAGCCAAGCGACAACGGCTATCGCTACGCTTTCGAGTCCAAACCACAGCGGCGGACCTCTGGATCTTATCCGGCGACTGAAACTGGAAGCATGTCGAGAGCCAAGGCTCTCGAAGATTCTTGAGGCGTTCTGGCCAAAAACCATTCCAAGCGAGCGCTTTCAGCCAGAACCGGGCTGCTCAGAGCCAACGTTTATTGGATCCAACGCGGATCTTGCTGGTCTCTCCGCACGAATGATTAATTCTATCGCTCGCGCCATTGCAACACCCAGCAGCCATCACTCGGGTGCAGGTTGGCTGTTCGAAGAATTGGGACCGGTTTATGCCTTCACGTGGCCCCAGGACTACGTACTTCAGGACGAGAAGCAAGGCTACTCTATCCGAATATGCCCACATGCCGCGCGAGAAATGCGTGGATGGGCCAAACGTTCTGCACGTACGGCCGGGGGAAAGATTGAGACCGGTGGCCTCGCCTTCGGCGAGTTGAATGAAGCCGCAGGTGTTCTCTGGGTAACAGAAATGGAAGGCCCTCCACCAGACAGCCGTGCGGCTGAAGATCAATTCACCTGCGGGACCGAGGGCATGGAGGAGGTTGCCAAAGAGAAGCGTGTTAGATTCCGTGAATCTGTCGTTTGTGTTGGCAGTTGGCATACCCATCCTACGTCAGCACCGCATCCGAGTGATCTTGACATTAACGCCGTTGCTCAACTTCTTGGTGATCCTGACTCCACTCGGAAAACCTGTCTTATCCTTATCCTCTCGGGGAATCCTAATAACCCAACCCTTGGGGCGCATATTTTTCGAACAAAATCACGTGAAGAGAATCACCTTCGCATCCAGCAGGATGCCAGAACGACAATGCACCTCGGGCCACAGCCCCAAAAAACACGAAATGTTGGACTGGCCCTATCCGGTGGAGGTTCTCGTGCTATCGCTTTCCATCTCGGGTGCCTACGAGCCCTGTCTGACCTTGATCTTCTCGACCGTGTGCAAGTAATCTCAAGCGTTTCTGGGGGATCAATCATTTCGGCAATGTATGCCTACTCCAGCGAATCATTCCAAGAGTTTGACGCGCGTGTAATGCAACTTCTACGTCGAGGATTCCATCGTGACATATTCCTCCAAGTATTAAAACCAGACTCGATCTGGAAAGCTCTAAAAGTTCGTGTCAGCGCAAACACGTGCCTTCTTATACGCATGCTCTATCACTTGATTGATGCTGTAGTGCGGTCGGATTTGGCCGGTCGCCTTGGCCCTCCTCCAATGCGTACATTCAGTCGCACAGAGGCATTCCGTAATGTCATTGCGAAATCCCTATTTGGCGACACCCTTGTTCGCGACATTGCACGAGATTCGCTTCATACAATTATCAATGCCACTGAGCTGAGAACTGGCTCAGCATTTCGGTTTGGAAGCAGGGAAAGTGGCTGCTGGAGATTCGGAACAATTGCTCCTGAAGATGCATTGCTTGCCGATGCTGTGGCCGCCTCTGCAGCTTACCCGGTCTGGCTCCCAGCACTTGACCGCAAGTATCGCTTCACAAAAAATGGGCACTCTGGAGAATCGAAGCGTGTTGTGCTCACTGATGGCGGGATCTTCGAAAATCTCGGCGTAAGTCCGATGGAGCCCGGTAGGACACCTTCAGTCAGCACTAACGTTTTCGACCCAGACTACATCATCTGCTGCGATGCGGGTGCTGGTCTATTTGATGATGACAGCCATCCAACACGCTGGCCCACTCGAATGTACAGATCATTTCTCACGGTCTTTCGAAAGGTGCAAGATGCCTCGCGGAAACGGCTACACTCTCTCGCTGATGACGAAAAGATATCAGGCTTCGCGCTATGCTACCTTGGGCAACAGGACAGGGCCTTGCCCCGGATTCCGGCGGGACTCCCTAAACGGGATGAGGTCAAGGACTACCCAACCGATTTTGCCGCCATGTCAGCAGAAGATATAGACTGTCTAACACTTCGCGGGGAACTTCTGACGAGATTTCTCATTTCCTACTACCTTCCAGATCTATGACGACCTCCAATCATCATACCGACAACGAACCGATATAGTTGGTGTAGGTACTAGCCGATTTGTCTTCTAGGAAGTCTACACTGTAGGTCGAACTGCCTACGTAAATATGAACCCAATTTGTGATGCATTCGAAATAAACAGAACCTGCGGAGTTCTGAGTAATCGTGTTGTAGTCCGTGTAGTAACTCAGATCTTCAGACGGGGCTTCGCCAATTACTACAATTTGCGGATCCATCTCTTCCAGAATTGGCTTAGGAATCTGTCCACTCGACCTCCCATGGTGTGGCGCAAAAAGAATGTCCACATTCGGCCACGTAATCTCATTTTTAACCTCTTCCATGAAGTCCGCTTCAAGATCACCAAACCAAGCCATCTCGACACCATTATTAAGCGAATACGTAATCACTGGCGAGATATTGTTCGGGCTTTTTCCTTCGCCAGCATCTTCTAACGCCTTCTTGAAGTGCTCATTTGAGGTGATGGGCCAATGGATGTTGATGCCGGAACAACCGCGTTCTTCATCGCTCTGATTCATCCATTTCCTCTCGCATCCTTTATATATGTAGAATGCCTTGTCACTGCCACGCAGGTTTTTATAGCGTATAAAATCGTCAGTTTCTTCTTCCTTAATCGCGCTATTTTCCACGACATAGAAATTTAAAATATTAATATGATCATCCAAGGCCACTAGCCCCATGAGATGGTCTTGGTCAGGATGCGTCGAGATGAAGCGCGTAATTCCTTTTCCTTTTCGTTGTTTGTCGATTTCCCCCAATAGCCAGCTTCTATCAGCTTCTGAAATATTACAGTCAATGATTGTGCAATTATCTGAGCCATGTCGAATCGAGAACATGTCTCCATTACCCACGGAATAGGAATGCACTATGCTCATTGGGGAGCCCACAAAATCAGATGCTCGCCTGATATTCAGCTACTGACTTTCTGATTCCCTCGGTATCCAAACCAATCGAAGCCAACTGCTCTTCGCGGGCCCCGTGTTCTACATAGTGATCCGGAAGACCTAATTGAAGCAGTCGGGTAGAACCATCCAACTCCAACTCCTCGGCCACCGCGCTGCCTGCCCCGCCTGCCACCACGTTGTCTTCGACCGTCACCAGCAGGTTATGAGCCCCAGCTACCTCGTTCAGGCACTCTACATCCAAAGGTTTGACGAAGCGCATATCAATCAGCGTCGCGTCCAGCTCCTCCGCAATCGGGCTCACTTGGTCCAATAGGCTGCCGAATACCAGAAACGCGATCTCGTTCCCCTCGCGAACTTTCCGCGCCTTGCCGATTGGGATTGGCTCCAGGGTTTCTTCGATTTCGGCCCCCGGCCCCTTGCCACGCGGATAGCGCACCGCCGCCGGACCCTCGTGGAGATACCCGGTCGTCAGCATCTTCCGGCACTCGTTTTCATCAGACGGCGCCATGATCACCATGCCCGGCAAACAACGCAAATAGGACAGATCAAACGCGCCGACATGGGTTTTTCCGTCGTTTCCGACCTGCCCCGCCCGATCAATTGCGAGCAACACATCCAATTCCTGCACCACGATGTCGTGAACCAACTGATCGTAACCGCGTTGCAGGAAAGTCGAATAGATGGCCACCACCGGCTTCGCGCCTGCACAGGCCATGCCCGCAGCCACTGCAACCGAATGCTGTTCCGCGATGCCAACATCAAAATAACGGTCCGGATACTCTTTTTCAAAGCGGACAAGGCCGCTGCCCTCTCTCATCGCCGGAGTAATCGCCATCAACCTTGAATCCGCGGCAGCCTGGTCACACAACCAGCTTCCAAAGACCTGCGTATAGGTCGGCTTCCCATCCGATCCTTTCTTCTGCACACCGATTTCCGGATCGAAGATCGGCACCGCGTGATAACCCACGGGATCTCCTTCGGCCGGCTCGTAGCCCATCCCTTTCTGGGTGATGACGTGCAGCAGGCGTGGGCCGGTCTGGTCGCGCATCTGCTCCACTATTTTCAGCAGCCCCAACATGTCATGACCGCCGATCGGCCCGAAGTACTGCACCCCCAGTTCTTCGAACAGCGTGCCTGGCAAGATCATCCCCTTGAGATGTTCTTCCATTTTCATTGCGAATTTTTTAACCCGCGGCACCGAACTCAGCATGCGTTGGCCCGTTTCACGCACCGAGGTGTACAGGCTCCCTGCCAGCAGGCGGGTCAGGTAACGGGACATGGCGCCCACATTCGGCGAAATCGACATTTCGTTGTCGTTGAGGATCACCAGCACGTCCGCATCGGAGACCCCCAGATGATTGAGTGCTTCGTAAGCCAGGCCAGCGCTCAATCCACCGTCACCAATCACCGCAATCGATTTGCATGGTTTCCCTGCGTTGCGGCTGGCCAGCGCCATGCCCAAGGCCGCGCTGATCGAAGTGCTGGAGTGCCCCACTCCGAAACTGTCGTAAGGGCTTTCATGCCGTTCCGGGAACGGCGCCAGGCCGCCCCAGCGGCGAATCGTCTCCAATTGGTCGCGGCGCCCCGTCAGAACCTTGTGGCCGTAGCTCTGGTGCCCCACATCCCAAACCAGATAGTCATCTGGCGTGTTAAACGCGTAGTGCAAGGCCACGGTCAGTTCGACCGCACCGAGGCTAGCCCCGAAATGCCCGCCACAGCGGGCCACACCCTGAATCAGGAACTCGCGAAGCTCGTTGGCAACCGCCGGAAGATTCTCGCGATCCAACGCGCGTAAATCAGCCGGGCTCTCGATCTTCGATAGAAAAAGAAAGTCATCCACGACTAGTCATCCATGTCTTTGTCGTCATCGTCCATGAGATCCATGGACTGGGTGGTGGTCTCCCCACCCTCCTGCTCCACGATCTTGTCGACCCTCTGTTGCGCCTGATCTAGGCGCTCGCGCAACGTGCGTACCAAGGCGACACCCTGCTCGAAATCCTGCAGGGATTCCTCCAGCGAGATCTCACCACTTTCCAGCCGTTCAACCAGGTCCTCCAACTGCTTCAGAGAATCTTCAAAAGGAAAAACTTGGGCTTCTTCCGGTTGATCTGCCATACCTCGCCACCGAAAAATTGGGTTGCGGTTAGTTTATCACCGGACTTGCGCCCGTTACAATGGGAAATTAGAAATCAAATGCCAACCATGCCTGCTAAATCCCACTCAAGCCTCTACGCCCTCGACGACTGGACTATCCTCGGTATCGGCGGAGCCGACGCCCCTGATTTCCTGCACGGCCAGTTCACCAATGATCTCCTGGCACTGCCCGAAGACCAGGCCCAGTTGGCTGCCTATTGCATGCCCAAGGGGCAGATGATCGCCAATTTCCTGGTCTGGCGTACCGCCGAGGGCCAGTACCGACTGACTCTCCCTTCGGATCTCGCCCAAGCCGTGGCGCAACGGCTGCAAATGTTCAAGCTGCGCTCCGACGTTGAAATCGAATCGCTGGCAGAATCCCTCTCCCTCTTCGGCATCACGGAATCCTACTTGGAAGAACACCCCGCATCGCCGGTCGAGTTGCCCCAATCCCCGCTCGGCAAAACGGAAACCGGCCCGTACACCGCCATCGCCTGGCCGGGATCACGGCCTCGGTGGCTGGTGGCCTGCCCCCCGGATGCGGCGGCCGCCTTGTGGGAAGGCAGCGAAGCTCCAAGCTCGGGCTCTGATCTATGGCGACTCTGGGACATCGAGGACGGCATCCCGTTCGTGCGTGCCGAGAACCGCGAGCAGTTCGTCCCGCAGCACCTGAACCTGGACCTGGTCGACGCCATCAGTTTCAGCAAGGGATGCTACCCCGGCCAAGAGGTGGTCGCGCGAATGAAGTACCGCGGCCAGATCAAGTTCCGCACCTACCGCTTGAGCGGCGACTGCGACGAGGCCCCTGTCCCGGGCGACCCGATTCATCTGAGCGAGGATCCCGACGCCCGTCCCTGCGGGCGGGTGGTCGACGCCCGCATTCCGCCTGGCGGCGGTCCCTGCCAGATATTGGCCTCCGTCCGTGCGGCGGATGCCAGCCAACCACTGCGTGCGCAACGTCCGGACGGCCCGTCCCTCGAACAGCTCCCGCTCCCCTACGAACTGACCGAGGGAGACTGACATGTCCCGAATGGTGCTGATTCTGTACGCGGCGATCCTATTGCTGATCGGCGGCTATATCCTGTTCAACCGCCAGCGCGACATAGGCATGCTTCTCTACATTCTGGGGGCGATTGCCGCCGGGCTGGCGGTCATCGGTTTTCTGGACGTTATCTGATTCGGTTCAGCCCGCTTCCGGGCGCATATGCGGGAACAGCAGTACGTCCCGGATCGACGGTGCGTCGCAGAGGAACATCACCAGCCGGTCGATACCGATCCCGATACCAGCCGTCGGCGGCATGCCGTATTCCAAGGCACGGATATAGTCGGCGTCGTAGTGCATGGCTTCCTGATCGCCGGCATCCCGCTTCTCCACCTGTGCCTTGAAGCGTTCCGCCTGATCCTGCGGATCGTTCAGCTCGGAGAAGCCGTTTGCGATCTCCCGCCCGGCTATGAACAGCTCAAAGCGGTCGACAAAGTCGGGGTTATGATCGCAGCGCCGCGCCAGCGGCGAGACTTCGAGCGGGTATTCGGTCACGAAGGTCGGCTGTTCCAGCTTCTCTTCCACCGATGCCTCGAACAGGTCGAAAAGCAGTCCCCCCAAACCCCGCTTCTCGTCGACATCCACCCCGTTGTCCCGGCATAACCCCGCCAGCAGTTCCCGGTTGGACAGGTCGGCGGGCTCCAGGCTCGGATGATGCGCCAGCACCGCATCGGTCAGCGTCATACGCTTGAACGGCTTCTGCAGGTCGTATTCCTGGTCCTGGTAAGACACGGTCGTGCCTCCCAGCACGGCCTGCGCCATCTCCCGTATCAGCTCCTCCGAAAGGTTCATCAGGTCCTGGTAATCGGCAAACGCCTGATACAGCTCCATCATGGTGAATTCCGGGTTGTGCCGTGACGACACCCCCTCGTTGCGGAAGCTGCGGTTGATCTCGAACACTTTTTCGAACCCGCCGACCACCAAGCGCTTGAGATACAGTTCGGGAGCGACGCGCAGAAACAAGTCCTGGTGCAGCACGTTGTGATGCGTCACGAAAGGACGTGCCGTCGCGCCGCCTGCGATCGGATGCATCATGGGCGTCTCGACCTCCAGGAAGCCTCGTTCCTCCAGTTGCCGCCGCAGGCAGTTGAGCAATCGACTGCGCCGCTGGAACACGCCCCGGGCATCGCTGTTCATGATCAGGTCCACGTGACGCTGCCGGTAGCGCTGCTCGATGTCGGTCAGCCCGTGGTACTTCTCGGGGAGCGGCCGCAGGGACTTGCTCAGCAACCGCACTTCCTGCACGTCCACCGACAATTCCCCCGTCTTGGTCTTCATCAGGACACCCTGCGCACCGATGATGTCGCCGATGTCCCAGGTCTTGAAGTCGGCGTAGGCCTCCTCGCCCAGCCCGTCGCGACGCACCAGCAACTGAATCCGCCCGGTCCGGTCCTGCACGTGCGCAAACGCGGACTTGCCCATGACACGGCGGCTCATCAGCCGTCCGCCCAAGGCGACGCGCACCTGGCCGTCGGCCAACTCCTCCGCCGACTGCTCCGCATGCGCCTCGTTCAGTTCAAGCGCCGTGTGCGTGGGCCGGAAATCGTTCGGATACGTCCAGCCGGACGCCCGCAGTTCCTGCAGTTTCTCCTGACGCTGCGCAAGCAGACGCTCTTCGCCGGTTTTCGCCTTTGCCATTACAACCCCGCTTTCAGACTGGCTTCAAGAAAAGCGTCGAGATCGCCATCCAGCACGGTCTGCGGCGTGCCCGTCTCGACTTGGGTGCGCAGATCCTTGATCCGCGACTGGTCCAGCACGTAGGAGCGGATCTGGCTGCCCCAGCCAATGTCCGCCTTGTCCCCGCTCTGCTGTTCGGCCTCGCGCCGCTTCTGCTCTTCCAACTGGTAGAGCTTTGCCCGCAACTGCCGCATCGCCATTTCCTTGTTCTTGTGCTGGGAACGACTATTCTGACATTGTGTGACCACGCCGGTCGGAAGATGCGTGAGCCGCACCGCCGATTCGGTCTTGTTGACGTGCTGACCTCCGGCCCCGCTGGCCCGGTACACGTCGATTCTCAGATCGCTCGGATCGAGCTCGATTTCAATCTCGTCGTTGACCACCGGCGAGACCACCACCGCGGCGAACGAGGTGTGCCGCCGATTGCCGGAATCGAACGGCGACTTGCGCACCAGGCGATGCACGCCGGTTTCCGTGCGCAGCCAGCCAAAACTGTAGTCGCCGGTGTACTTGATGGTCGCGCTCTTGATGCCCGCCACTTCACCGGCCGAGGCGGCGATCAGTTCGGTTCCGTAGCCGCGCTTCTCCCCCCAGCGCAGGTACATGCGCAGCAGCATCTCGGCCCAGTCCTGCGCCTCGGTTCCACCGGAACCGGCCTGAATGTCGAGGAAGGCGTCACCTGAATCGAAACGCCCGGAGAACATGCGCTGGAACTCCAGGCCATGCACCTGCTTCGCGCAGTTCCGGATATCCACCGCCAAGGCTCCCATCGTGTCCTCGTCCTGCTCTTCCTGGGCGATGTCCAGCAGTTCGCCGGCATCACTCAGGGAACTGCCGAGATCGTCAAGCGTCTCGACGATGGCTTCCAGGCGGGCACGCGTCTGGCCCAGTTCACGCGCCTGGTCCTGATCCTTCCAGATTTCGGGGTTTTCCAGCTGCTGTTTTATCTCGTCCAGCTGGCGGCGCTTGGCGTCGAGGTCAAAGATACCCCCTAAGCGCGTCCACCCGCTGTGTCAGGTCGCGCAACTGTTCCGGCAGTGAGAGTTCTTCCATGATCGGGGCCTCGCAGGCGGCGAATTATACGCGGACTTGACCGTCGCCATAGACCACGAACTTCTGGCTGGTCAACCCTTCCAGGCCCACCGGCCCTCGGGCATGCAGCTTGTCCGTGCTGATTCCAATCTCCGCGCCCAACCCGTATTCGAAGCCGTCCGCGAATCGAGTCGAGGCATTCAGTATCACCGAACTGGAGTCCACTTCGCGCATGAACCGCTTCGCCCGCTCCTCGTCCGTGGTGACGATGGCGTCCGTATGGTGTGATCCGTATTTTTCAATGTGGTCAATCGCCTCGTCGAGATCCGCGACCACCCGCACCGACAGGACCGGCGAGAGGTATTCCTCACTCCAGTCACCCTCAGCCGCGGGTACGGCCTGCTCTAGCAGATCGCAGGTCCGAGGGCAGCCTCGTATCTCCACGCCATGCTCGGCATAAACGTCGCCTAGAACCGGCAACAGTTCTTCCGCACGGGACTCCGCGACCAGCAGGGTCTCCATCGCATTGCACACCCCGTAGCGCTGGGTCTTGGCATTGACGGCAATCTGGATCGCCTGGTCCCGGTCGGCCGTATCGTCGATGTACACGTGGCATACGCCATGCAGGTGCTTGAGGATCGGGATATGGGTCTGATCGTGAACCCTCTTGATCAGCTCCGTCCCGCCCCGAGGGATGATCAGGTCCACCCATTCGTCCATCTTGAGCAACGCGTCGATCGCGGCCCGGTCCGTGGTCGGCAGCAACTGCGCGCCCTCCGGGGGCAGCGAAGCCTGACGCAGGCCTTCCTGCAGGCATTCCACGAGTGCCTGGTTGGAACGGTACGACTCGGTACCACCGCGCAGGATCACCGCATTGCCGGACTTGATGCACAATCCGCCCGCTTCTACCGTCACCCCGGGACGGGCTTCGTAAATCATGCCGATGACTCCGATCGGCACCCGCATCCGGCCGATCTTCAGGCCATTCGGTTGGTCCCGCACGTCCGATGTCTGCCCCAAAAGGTCCGGCAGTTCGGCAATGTGCTCGAGTTCCACCGCCAACGCTTCGAGCCTTGAGCCGTCCAGCGCCAGGCGGTCGATGAATGCGTCGTTCCGGTGCTCCTTCGCCGCTTCCACATCTTCCATGTTGGCTTCAAGAATCGCGTCGGCACGTTCCTGGATCAGGCTGGCCGTGGTCCGCAAAACCTGGTTGCGCGCCTCCGTGCTGGAGGCCGCAATCACCCGCCCGGCCGCGCGCGCGGCTTGGCCCAATTCAGTCATCCGGGTATCCAGGTTCTCAGTGGACATGGTCGGAAACTCCTTGTACGGGTAGCAGTCGATCCTTTCCTGAAAAAGCCAGGCAGGCGTTCTGGATGGCGGGCCACGGGCTCTCCGGCCCCCGCCCCTTGACCACCCGTTCCAGGTGGATGAAACGTTCCAGTATAGCGCGAAAATGCTCCTTGGAATGCTGGCTCAAGGCCCTTTTCAGCGCATCGCGGCGGGTGAAAGGGAAAACCGAATCCAGCCCGGACGGCTGCTGACTCAGGGCGAGCAACTGGCGGACCTCGCGCATCAGCATGGCGTGCGTCGCGACCGGATCGTGGCCTTCACTCTCCAGGTTCCGCGCCACGCCGATGATGCGGCGACCCCGGCCCTGCAACATGGCCATGGCGAGATCCATCGCCTCGTAGCGGGCATCCTGCCCTAGGAACTGCTGCAGGGATTCCAGCGAGACCGGCCCCGGTCCGTTCAGGATGTGCAGTTTCTGCAACTCCTGCTCGGCCGCCAGCAGGTTGCCTTCCACGCACGACAGGAAATACTCCACCTCGCAGGTGCCCATCTCCAGCTCAAACCGCCGCAGGGCACCCTGCAGCCACTGCTGCGTCTCTCTCTCATCCAACGGCATGATCCGCACGATCAGGCCGATCTTGTCGATAGCGCGCACCCATGCCTCGTTCAGCGCCCGGTTGTCCAGTCGGGGTACCTGCAAGGTAATCAGGCTGCCTTCCGGGGCCTGCCCGCACCATTCCTTGAGCCGGGCTTTCGCCGTCGCATCCGGCTTGCCACTTAGCACCCGCATATCGAGCATGGCTTGATCTCCGAACAAAGACGGGCTGCACAGCGTCGGCAGTTCCTCCCAGGCAAACCCTCTTTCAATGATCCGCAGTTCGCGGCGATCGAAGCCTTCCTGCTTTGCCCGGCGGCGAATCATCCGTGCCGCATCCCGCATCTGCACCGGTTCGTCCCCGGTGATCAGGTACACCGGCAGGAGCGGCCCGTTCAGGGCCTCGCGGAGTTTTCGAAAATAGACTTTCACGACACAGGTATGATGCTTTCCGTATTGTATAAAAAACAGACACCCATGAGTGAGCTTTCCATCGGCTGGGTCGGCCCCGGCATCATGGGCCGCCCAATGGCCCTCAACCTGCTGCGGGCAGGCTACCCGGTCAAGGCGTTCGCGCGCCGTCCCGAGCAGTTGGAACCTCTGGTCGAGGCTGGAGCGACGACCGCAGACAGCCCGGCCGAAGTCAGCGCAGCGACCGACCTGACCATCGTCATGGTGGCAGACACCCCGGACATGCTGGAAGTCGTGACGGGAGAGAACGGCGTCGACAAAGGTGCCCGGCCCGGTCATATCGTGGTCGACATGAGCACCGTCTCGCCGACCGAGACGCGGGCCGTGGCCCAACAATTGGAGGCCAGGGGCATCGCCATGCTGGATGCTCCGGTATCCGGCGGCGAAGCCGGGGCCATCGACGGCACCCTCTCGATCATGGTCGGTGGACCGGAAGAAATCTTCGAGCGCGTCCGCCCGGTGTTCGAGGTACTCGGGGGACAGGTGCGCCGAATCGGCGATGCCGGAGCTGGACAAGTGGCCAAGGCCTGCAACCAACTGCTCGTGGCGCAAACGATGGCAGCGGTGGCGGAAGCTTATTTGCTGGCGGAATCAAGCGGCGTAAGCCGCGAGCAGGTGCGCGATGCCCTACTCGGAGGATTCGCCTACAGCCGCATCCTCGAAGTCCATGGACAGCGCATGCTGACCGGCGACTACCAGCCTGGATTCAAAGCCGAACTTCATCTCAAGGATCTCCGCATCGTGGATCGGGAGGCCCGAGAGACCGGCCTTTTCCTGTCTGGCGCGAAAGACGCGCTGCACCTGATGGAACAGTTAGTCGCGCAGGGCGACGGGGGTCTAGATTCCGTCGCTCTAGCGGAGATGGTACGCCAACGCTCCCTGAAAAAGGGGTAATCTTAAATTTTTCTAACCGTGAGGAATTGAAGAGCATTCCGGGTGCAGTGATTAGTAAGAAATCTAAACTTCAAGCGTACCAAGATAATATTTGTTAATCGAACCATCATGTTTGAGGAAATCTACAGAATAATTTTCGTTAGAAACATATATGTCAACATAGCCAGATTTACACTCAAAGCGCATGGTACCCGCTGAATTTTGGGTGATTGTGTTGTACTCTCCATAGTAATTTAGATGCTTGGATGGGGCCTCCCCAATAATGATTATGCTGGGGTCCATGGCCGAGAGTATGGTTTCAGGGATTTTTCCGCTTGCTCTGCCGTGATGTGGCGCAAACAGAATTTCCACTTTTGGCCAATTCACACTTGATTCTATTTTTCCCATAAAGTCCGTCTCAAGGTCACCCATCCATAGGAAACTGCCACTATCTGTGACTCTGTATTTAATAATAGGAGAAATATTGTTGGGACTTTCTCCTTTTTCTACATTTTTCAGTTCTGCTTTGAAATCCGCATTAGCGGTATCCGGCCAAAGAATATGAAGCCCTGCGCTACCGCGCTCATCATCATTAACATTTAACCATTTACGCTTACGGTCTTTATAAAGATAGAAAGCTTTGTCTCCATCTCTGAGCTTGCAATATCGCTTGAAGTCTTCTGTCTCATCGTCTTTAGTAGCCTCATTGGCCACACAATAGAAATTGCAAATCGGCATATTTTCATCTAAAAAAACAAGCCCTTTCAAATGATCTTGATCAGGATGGGTAGAGATAAAACGGGAGATGTTCTTATCCTTCGATTGATCTTTCAGTGCGTCGAGAACCCATTTCTGATCGTCCTGTGGTAGGCTGCAATCAATGATCGTGAAACTGTCAACGTTGTGTCTAATCGAGAACATATCGCCATTTCCGACGGCGTAGGAGAACACAGTGCTCATTATTCATCACCTGCAATATTGATTCGTTTGACAATGTAATTCGTCTGCTTCCGATAAGAAAAAAGGAACATTACTAAAAGGCCTGACGCTGCAACATACGGCCCTGCCACTGTCAAAAATGGCCATGACGAGGTACATGCATCGTATGTAGAAAAAATTAGAAGAGTAACAAATAGCGCACATAGCGTCCGATATACATTGTTCACCTCAGAAAGAACTTCGATCTTTGGGTCAGTTTGCGATGCTATTACAAACTTGCTGTAGTCAGAAAACCGTATAAATCCTGTCTTCTTCAATAGCGGTTCTACCGCCAGTGAACCCACACGGCTAATCACCATCCCTAAAAAATAGTACAAAAAAATGGCGATGAGAATGTCTTCTTGGATAAGTGAATATGATGTGAAAGCATCCGCAGCCACAGCAAATATAGTGCCGGAGAATAAGTAGTTGAATATGTTGTAAGAAGAAATTTTGTTCAGTATTTCACTCATATCTTTCCACCTCCTGTCGGGAGTCAACCACACTTATAGAAATCTGGCGGAGAGGGAGGGATTCGAACCCTCGATGGGGTATCAGCCCATACTCCCTTAGCAGGGGAGCGCTTTCAGCCACTCAGCCACCTCTCCGATAACAATCTACTCTTTCTCGGATTCCCGCGTCTTATCACTTGCGTCGCGCGGAAAAATCTCCTCACGGTATATACGAATATTCTTTGGCGCGTCAATGCCAAGCCGCACCTGATTCCCCTTCATGCCCATAACCGTGACCGTCACCCGGTCATCGATGATTAGGGATTCTCCGATTTTTCGCGTCAGAATCAGCATTCTTTCGCACCCCGGGCGTCCGGCCCAGGAAAAAAATAGATAATCAGTGTATCACTAATTATTCTCTGCCAAATCAAACGCCTTATGCAGCACCTGGACGCAGGTCTCAAGCAACGCTTCCTCGACCACCACCGAAATCTTGATCTCCGAAGTAGAGATCATGGAAATGTTCACGCCTGCCTCGGCCAGCACCTCGAACATGCGGCTCGCGATTCCCGCATGCGAGCGCATCCCGACCCCAACCAGCGACACCTTGACGATGTCCCGGTTGCCGCGGGTCTCGCGCGCGCCGAGTTCGCCGCCAACCCGCTCCAGGATCTCCAGCGCCTTGGCGTAGTCGTTGCGGTGCACCGTGAAGGTGAAGTCGGCCGTGCTGTCCTGCCCGACGTTCTGCACGATCATGTCCACCTCGATGTGCGCATCGGCGATCGGCCCCAGGATGCGGGCGGCAACGCCCGGCGTATCCGGCACGCCGGTGATGGTCAACTGCGCCTCGTCGCGATTGTGCGCGATGCCAGCGATGGTGGCCTGCTCCATGTTTTCAGCCTCCTCTGAGATCAGCGTTCCGTAACCAGCTCCGAATGTGGAAAGAACCCGGAGAGGAACATTGTACTTTTCCGCGAACAGCACCGAACGCAGCTGCAGCACCTTGGACCCAAGCCCGGACATCTCCAGCATTTCTTCGTAGGTGAGATGTTCCAGCCTGCGCGCTTCCGGCACGAGCCTGGGGTCCGCCGTGTACACCCCCTCAACATCGGTGTAGATGTGGCATTCGTCCGCGCCCAGCGAGGCCGCCAGCGCAACCGCGGTCGTGTCCGACCCGCCCCGGCCCAGAGTCGTGACCCGACCCGACTCGTCCATGCCCTGGAATCCGGCTACCACCACTATCTGCTTTTCGTCCAGCAGACCGTTCAGACGGTCGCTGTCGATGTTCTTGATCCGGGCCTTGTTGGCCTGCCCCTCCGTCAGGATGCCCGCCTGCCGTCCGGTCAGAGCCACGGCCGGGCACCCGAGCGCCTGTAGTGCCAGCGACAGCAGCGCAATGCTGACCCGTTCGCCGGACGACAGCAACAGGTCTAGCGCAGGACCCGCAGGCTGCGAACTTACCTGGCGCGCAAGCGACATTAGATGGTCGGTCTCCCCGCCCATTGCGGACAGCACCACCACCAGGCGATGCCCCTGGCTATGCTGCTCCTGAAGCCGTTCGGCGATGGACAAGAGTTTCTCGGTGCTGGCCACCGAGGTCCCGCCGTACTTCTGCACCCAGAGGCTCATGTCAGTTCAGCCTCTCGCGAACCCATTGCGGAATCGACTCCAGTGCCTCCTTCAGAGCCTGAGGGGAGTTCCCTCCGGCCTGTGCCATGTCTGCACGGCCACCGCCCTTCCCGCCGACCTGCACGGCCACAGAATTGACCAGGTCCCCAGCCTTGATACGCTCGGTCTGATCCGGGGTTACCCCAGCCACCAACGAGACTTTTTCTCCTTCGACCGATGCCAGCACGATCACCGCGCTGCCAAGCTTGTCCTTGAGTTGGTCCAGCATGCTACGCATCGATTTGATGTCGGCATCCACCTGGGCGCTCAATACCTTGATGCCGTCGATCTCCACCGCCTGCTGCGCCAGATCCCCACCGGCCTGGTGCGCTTGCCGGCTCTTGATTCGTTCCAGCTCCTTCTCGAGATTTTGGTTCTGGTCGACCAGACGCTCAAGTTTCTCTCGGAAATTGTCCGGCACGGCACGGATCAACTCGGCTGTGTTGCGCAACAGCTCTTTCTGCTCCCAGACCCAGCGGTGCGCCACCGCCCCGGTCAGGGCCTCGATCCGCCGTACGCCGGAAGCGATGCCCGACTCGCCGACGATGCAGAAAAATCCAATATCCCCGGTACGCGAAACATGCGTGCCTCCGCACAACTCCATCGAGAAGTCGCCCATCCTCAACACCCGGACTTCATCGCCGTACTTGTCGCCAAAAAACGCAAGCGCGCCAGCATCCAGCGCCTCCCGGAACGGCATGACCGTCGGTTCCGCCTCGTAGTTTTGCCGGATCGCGGCGTTGACCATCTCCTCGATCCTGTGCAGTTCCTCCATCGTGACGGGCTGAGGGTGCGAGAAATCGAAGCGCAGCCGATCCGGGGCGACCAACGAGCCTTTCTGCATGACATGATCACCGAGAACCTCGCGCAGGGCCGCATGCATCAAATGCGTGGCGGAATGGTTGAGCACGATCGACTGGCGGCGTTCCGCATCCACTTCCGCGGTCACCGAATCGCCGACCTTCAGGCTTCCTTCCCGCAGTCGGCCCAAGTGCAAATGAGCCTGCCCATGCTTCTGCGTGTCGCGAACCTCGAACCGGCTGTCCGTACCCCGCAACCAACCGGTATCGCCAACCTGCCCGCCCGACTCGGCGTAGAACGGGGTCTCCTCCAGCACTGCCACCGCATCGGTGCCCGCCTCCACCTCCTGCACGCTTCGGCCATCGGCGTAAAGCGCGACCACCGAACTGTCCTGGGCGACCTGTTCGTACCCGCTGAAGCGGCCGTCCTGGGCGACATCCTTGAGCTGAGAGTAGTCCACCGAAAACTGCGCGGTCTCCCGGGCACGGTCGCGCTGCTCGTCCATCCGGCGTTCGTAGTCTTCCACATCCACCGTCAGGCTGCGCTCCCGGGCAATGTCCTGGGTCAGGTCGATCGGAAAGCCATAGGTGTCGTAAAGCAGGAATGCGAGCTCTCCGGAGATCGTGTCGTCCTTAAGCTGGGCCAGCCCGTCGTCCAGAACCTTCAAGCCCGTCTGGAGCGTCTGCGCGAAGCGTTCCTCTTCCTGCAGCAAGGCATCCTCGATCCGGTCGCGAGCCTCCGCCAGGTCCGGATGGGCGTCCCCCATCACTTTGACCAGCGGCCCTACCAGGCGGTGGAAGAAAGGCTCGGTCAAGCCGATCTTGTTGCCATGGCGCAAGGCACGGCGGATGATTCGGCGCAACACGTAGCCGCGCCCTTCGTTGGACGGCAGCATGCCATCCATGATGAGAAATCCACTGGTGCGGATATGGTCCGCGATGACATTGAGCGATGCCGAATGTGGCGCATCAGTCGTCTCCACCATCTTGGACACGGCCTGCCGCAGCGGCATGAACAGATCCGTCTGGTAGTTGTCGTGCACGCCCTGCATGACCGCCGCGATACGCTCAAGCCCCATGCCGGTGTCCACCGACGGACGTGGCAGCGGCTCCATGCTTCCGTCCGCCTCGCGCCGGTACTGCATGAAGACCAGGTTCCAGATTTCCACGTAACGGTCGCTGTCGTCCCCCTGTCCCGGCGGCTTGCCGGGAATCCCCTCTCCGTGGTCGTAGTACACCTCGGTGCAGGGTCCGCACGGCCCGGTGTCGCCCATCGACCAGAAGTTCTCTTCCGCACCCAGCCGGGCCAGTCGCTTCGGATCGATCCCGATGTCTTTGAGCCAGATTCGCTCCGCCTCGTCATCGTCCTGGTACACCGAGACCCAGAGCCGGTCCGGCGGCAACGCGAGCGTGCCGGTCAGGAACTCCCAGCAGTATTGGATCGCTTCTTCCTTGAAGTAATCGCCGAAGCTGAAATTCCCGAGCATCTCGAAAAACGTGTGATGCCGGGCGGTGTAGCCGACGTTCTCCAGGTCGTTGTGCTTGCCGCCGGCACGAACGCAGCGCTGCGCGCTGACCGCCCGCGGCGGCGTCCGGGTTTCGTGGCCGAGGAACACGTCCTTGAACTGCACCATGCCTGCATTGGTAAACAGCAGGCTCGGGTCGTTCGCCGGAACCAACGGACTAGAAGGCACGACCTGATGATCGTGATCCGCGAAATAGTCCAGAAAGGCCTGGCGGATCTCGTCGCTCTGATTAATCATCCTGATTCTCCTGAAGCGCCGCATCGACCGCCCGTCTCGCGACCTCGCCCGGATACCCGCGCTGGCTCAGGAACCGCAGCATTTGCGTCCGCTCCAGCGTCCGTGCCCTTGTCTTCTGACGCAGTGCCTCGCACGCGCGCTTCAAATCTCCCTCCCTCGCCGAGGACTCGAACTCCTGAGCAATGTCGCCCGACACGCCCCGTTCGCGTAATTCGCCCGCAACCCGAAGGCTGCCGTAACCGCGTTCCATCAGCGAACGAGTGCAGGCTTCCGCAAAACGGTAGTCGCTCTGCAGATCCTGCTCGCGCAACGTCGCCAGTGCCGCATCCACCGCCTCGGCAGAAAAACTTCGCGCCCGCAGCTTGTCGCGCAACTCCCGGCTCGAATGTTCGCGTCGCGCCAGAAGACTGACCGCCTGCTGCACCGCGTCACGCCTCGGTTGCGGCATGCTCCGGTTCAGCGGATTCAGGTTCCGTCGGCGCCTCGCGACTCGGCAGCAGCACTTCGCGCAGGCTGCTCTCCAACGCGTCGGCGATTTCCGGGTGTTCGATCAGGTAAAGGCGCGCATTGTCCTTGCCCTGGCCAATGCGGTCGCCCTCATAGCTGTACCAGGCACCGGACTTCTGGATCAAGCCGTTCTCGGCCCCCAGCGTCAGCAGCTCGGACAGGCGGCTAATTCCTTCGCCGTACCGGATTTCGAATTCCGCCTTCTTGAACGGCGGCGCCATCTTGTTCTTCACCACCTTCACCCGGGTCTCGTGCCCCATCACCTCGTCGCCTTTCTTGGTGGCCCCAATGCGGCGGATGTCCAGCCGTACCGACGAGTAGAACTTCAGCGCATTGCCGCCGGTCGTGGTCTCGGGATTGCCGAACATGACCCCGATCTTCATGCGCAACTGGTTGATGAACACCACCAGCGCATTGGAACGCTTGATATTGCCAGCAAGCTTGCGCAACGCCTGCGACATGAGCCGTGCATGCAGGCCCATGTGGCTGTCTCCCATGCCGCCTTCCAGCTCGGCCCGCGGCGTCAGCGCCGCGACCGAATCCACCACGATCAGGTCGACCGCGCCGGACGAGACCAGCGTGTCGGCAATTTCCATCGCCTGCTCGCCGTGGTCCGGCTGCGAAAGCAGCAGGTCGTCCACCTGCACGCCCAGGTTGCCGGCATAACCCGGGTCCAGTGCGTGCTCGGCATCGATGAAAGCGGCCACGCCGCCTTGCTTCTGGCAATTGGCTACGACATGCAACGCCAAAGTGGTCTTGCCGGACGCTTCCGAGCCGTAGATCTCGACCACCCGGCCGCGCGGCAAGCCGCCGATGCCCAGTGCCGCGTCCAGTGCCAGCGAGCCGGTCGGAATGACTTCGACCTCGGGCACCGCAACGCCTTCGCCGAAGCGCATGACCGCGCCCTTGCCGAACTGACGTTCGATTTGTCCGAGCGCTGCCTCCAGTGCCTTTTTCCGATCTTTGTCCATGAGTAGATTAACCTCCCTGTTAAAGGGCGGTTCCGGTTTCGCAAGCGTATTATTCCACAGGGACACCCCCGGATTAATTGGGAGGTGATCGGCACTGAAACTACGGGGAAATCTCCTCCGCCAGCCGACGCAGCGCATGCAGCACGGACTCCCGCCGGACCGCATCGCGATCCCCGGAGAAATCTTGCCGTTCGCTGCACATCTCCCCGCCTGAACGCAGGAACGCGAACCAGACGCAGCCGACCGGCGCGTGCTCCGTCCCGCCGGACGGCCCGGCCACCCCACTGATCGCGCAGACCAGATCACACTGCGCACGTTCCAGGACTCCAGCCGCCATCGCTTCGACCACGGCCCTGGAGACCGCGCCTTCGCGCTGGATCAACTCGGGGTCCACGCCGAGCAACCGGCTTTTCGCCACGTTGCTGTAAGTCACCCAGCCGCACTCGAACCAGTCGGAACTGCCCGGCAGGTCGGTGCAGCACTTGGCCAGCCAGCCACCGGTGCAGGATTCGGCCACCGCCACACGCAAACCTTGCGCCCGGCTGCTGTCCGCCAGCACTTTTGCCGCTTCCAGCAGCGATGCGTCATTCATGCCCCAATCATACCTGTTTGACGGGCAGTTATATCTGTGCCACACTCATCCGGTAGTGTGTCACACTATGTAACACACACTGGAGGGCTCATGAACACGCCAACGATCACTTTCCGCGTGCGTCAGGACCGGCAGACCGATGTCCGCGAATTAGTCAACTCGGTGAAAGACGACCCGGAACTGCTCGGCCTAGTGCTGGAATACGTTCGCGATGAACTCCGGCCAGGGCACGAGACCGCAACGGCAGATGAAAGCGTCGGCCCGTTTCGCAATGCGGAAGCTGCCCTTTCCGTCCTGACCACGAATCTGGCCATCGCATTCAATCCGGATGCCATTTTCCTGTTCGGCAGCCGCGCATGTGGCACCGGGCGCCCGGACAGCGACTTCGATCTGATGGTGGTCACTCCTGACGATCAGCCTCTCGATTATCTGTCGGCCCGGAAACCCGTTTCCGGGTGTGGTGTGCCGGTGGACGTGGTCCCTTGCCGGTATTCCGCGTTCGAGAAAAACCGGAAAGTGCCCGGCATGCTCCCCTACTCGGTCGACCGGGAGGGAAAATTGCTTGATGCGCGCGTTGATGGTCCGTTCTGGAAACGCTACCGCGAGATGTTCCCTCTGCGATGATCTCTCCGCTCGTCCTAGGATTCCTGAAGGCTGTCGAACGGGACATCGCCGGCATTGAGCATCTCCTCCCGGATTTCCCGGACCTGGCAGCATTCCACGCCCAGCAGGCCGTGGAAAAACTCGCGCGCGCCGTGTGCCTGCACGAAGGACTCCCGGATCTTCGCACCCACGACATCGCCCGAATCGCCGAACAACTAACCCAGAAGCATCCCCTTGGCAAAAGCCTCGCCAAGCTCGACAGTCTCACCGGGGCGGCAACTGCCTGGCGTTACCCGGATGCCGAAGGCGGATTCCCGAAGCCTCCCGAGCCTCATGAAATTCAGGCCGCCCTTGAGCAGATCAAAGGCATTCAGGCCGAAATCCATGGCTGGCTCTCAGCTTCATAACCCCCTCCAAAAGCCCGCAGACCGATTGCCGACAACCAACCAGCGGAAGCCAACAAGCAATCCTTCATATCTTTGTTAGAATTGTGTTTGACCAGTCACATTGCGAGGGATGACTGGCGGGCAGATCGATGATTGCGATCAGCCGATGGGCTTGAAACAAGGCGGGCATTGAGCGGCAGGATGCCGACAGCGTTCTCGCCACCATCAAGGTTTCTGCCTGCGTACCCTCGGTACCGCAGACATATGGAAGAATAAGTTTCGGAATCAGGGCCCAGATGACTCCAGAATCAACACCCCCCGCCAATTCATCGGCAACGCCCGTCTTCGTCACCGGCGCGGCCGGGCATGTGGGCGCCAATCTCGTACGCCGGCTGCTCAGCGAAGGCACCCGGGTCCGGGTGCTGCTGAGACAAGAGGAGAACAACGAAGCGCTGGAAGGCCTCGGGGTCGAACGCGTGTTCGGCGACCTTCGGGATTTGGATGGCGTCAGGCGTGCCGTCGAGGGCTGCCAAGGCGTTTATCACGTCGCAGCCAAGGTTTCGACCATCGAAGGCAACCGCGCCCATCGCCGAGAGGTGTACGAGTGCAATGTCCTCGGCACCCGCAACATGCTGCAGGCAGCGCGAGAGGCGGAAGCCGGACGGGTGGTAGTGACGGGCTCCTTCAGCGCGGTCGGATACAGCCTGGATGACCCCTCCGCTCCCAGCGACGAGACGATGGGGTTCTACCCCATGGAGCGTACGATGCCCTACGAACGCAGCAAGACGCTCGTCGAACACGAGTGCTGGCGCGCTGCGGCGACCGGGCAGGATGTCATCGTCGCCACGTGTTGCGCGGTTGTAGGAGGCAGCGATTTCTTCCCCTCACGATTGGGCCGGACCATGTGCGACTACACCAACGGCAAGCTGCGTGCCTACGTCGATGGCGGCTTCGAGTTTGTCGCGGCGAGGGACATCGTCGAGGGACACCGGTTGTGCATGGATCGCGGGCGCTCGGGCGAGAAGTACATCTTCAGCACCGAGTACAAAACCATCTCCGACATCATCGACCTGTACGAGGAAGTCTCTGGCATCCCGCGCCCGCACCGGCGGATTCCGGTCCGCACGATGCTCGCCTTCTCGGAAGTGGCGAGCTTCTATCTGAGCCGGTTCCATCCGAACTTCCCCCAGCGATTCACCCCCGGCGCCATACGCCTGCTGCAGAAATGCCGTCACGCCGACACCAGCAAAGCGAAGAAGGAACTCGGCTATCGGCCCACCAGCATCCGCGCCGCAGTCCATGAAGCCTACGCTTTCCACTATCATCAACGCAACGCGATCACCAACCCGGACGCGAAACCCCCGAGCATGGACGACCCGAAACAAGCAGAAGAACTCATGCCGGATCCAACTGCATCCATCGCACCCGACGGAGGCCTGAAATGAATCCAGCGACGAACGGCGGCCCTCCCGGTTTCGAGGAGGCCAACAACCTGCGCCAGCAAGCACGCGCCGCGGGCATGGACCCGGACTACTGGTACGCGGTTGAAGAAGTCCGCCGCGTCAAGCCGGGAACCGTGGCCGAGGTCGTTTTCTGGAAACACTCCATCGCACTGTTCCGGGCGAAAGACGGCTCGTTCCACGCGGTCGAGGACCGCTGCGCCCACCGCCAACTGAAACTCTCCCTGGGCGAAGTGCAGGACTGCCGGCTCGTGTGCGCCTACCATGGCTGGCAATATACCGGCGATGGGCAGCGTGCCGGAGGGCCTCGCGAGCACCTCGGGGAAAACTGCGAGAACGTCTCGATCCGGTCCTACCCCGTGAAGGTCCGCTACGGCCTGGTCTGGTTGTTCCCCGGAGACCCGGAGAAAGCGGAGTCGCGGCAGGTCCCGGACATCCCCGAGCTTGAGGGACCCGACCGATGGGCCTGCGTTCCGCTCACTTTCACCTGGTCGGCCCACCACTCGATGGTGATCGACAACGTGAGCGACTTCACCCACGCCCACCTGCACCGCAAGTACCGTCCCTTCGTCGGCGCCACCCTCACCCGCTGCGAGACGGTCGGTGACGACGTGCATCTCTCCTACGACACGCGGGTGGGACGCGGGCGCATCTCCGGGAGATTCGTCGACCACAAGAAGCTGGACACCAACCACATGGACCTCTGTTACCAGTACCCCTACCAGTGGTCGAACACTGACGACGCGATCAAGCACTGGCTTTTTGTTCTTCCGATCGACGAGCGGACCAGCCGGACCTTCTTCTTGTTCTACTTCAAATCGCTGAAGATCCCCATGCTGCCGGTACACATTCCACGTTTCGCCATGACCCTGGTCCTGAAAGTCTCGAACCGCTTCCTCATCGGCCCCCTGCTCAGCCAGGATCAATATGCGCTCGAAGGGGAACAGGAGGGTTACGAGAAACACTGGGACGCCCCTTCCGTCGAGTTCAACCCGGTGGTGGAGGCCTTCCAGGACGTGACCGTGCGCAAGTGGAGGGAATACCTGACGCGCAAGGCGCAGAACGGCAGCGCCTATGTCTGAATCACTCCCATGGGTCGCGCTGTCCGGCAGCACCCTGCTCGACGCCACAGCCATGATGCTGGCGTTTTTCGGCCTTTTGTTCCTCGGTTCGATGATCCTGCCCGGCCGTCGGATTACAGGGCCGGATTTTGATGGGAAATCAAGGGTCTATAGAAGCAACGGCCTCGCCCTGTTCCTGCTGACCCTGATGGTGGGAGGGATCGCCCAGGTCTTGGGCTGGTTCTCCCTTTCGGTGCTGTATACCCACTTCCTCGCCCTGTTCGTGGTGACAAACATCTTCGCGTTTGCTTTTTCCGCCTTGCTGTACTACCAGGGAATCCGATCTCAGAACGAATCCCCGAGAGGCTTGGCAGGCTTCTTCTACGGCGTGGAAGGCCACCCGACCTGGTTCGGGGTGGACCTGAAGTTCTTCAGCTACCGCCCTTCCCTCATCGGCCTGGCACTGTTCAACGTGTCGTTTGCCGTCGTGCAGTACGAAACCTACGGCGAACTGACCCTGGCGATGATGCTCTACCAAGCCTTCACTTTCCTGTACGTGTTCAACTACTTCCACTTCGAATACGGGATGGTCCACACCTGGGACATCGTCAGCGAGCGCTTCGGGTGGATGCTGGTGTGGGGAGACTACGTGCTGGTGCCGTTCTTCTACTGCCTCGCCGGCTGGTGGCTGGTCCACGCGCCGGAGCCCCTGTCTCCCATCGCCGCCGCCGCGATTGCCTCGCTGTTCGTCTTCGGTTTCTGGGTCTTCCGCGGCGCCAACGGGCAGAAGCACCGCTTCAAGCGCGACCCCGGCGTCACGATCTGGGGGAAACCCGCCGAATCCCTGGACGGGCGCCTGCTGGTTTCCGGCTTCTGGGGAATCGGGCGGCATCTCAACTATACCGGCGAGATCTGCATCTACCTTTCGTTCGTCCTGACCACCGGGTTCGCATCCTGGATCCCCTTCCTGTTGCCCGCATGGCTGGCGAGCCTGTTGTGGCATCGTTCGAGACGCGACGATCGCCGCTGCCGCGCCAAGTACGGCGAACTGTGGGAGCGGTACACGAAGCGGGTGCGTTTCGCGATGCTGCCGTTCGTCTATTGAGGCACGGGCGGCAAGCCGATCCCACGACATGACTACCGTACGTTCCACTCCACTTTCGCCTCAGGAGGCCAGAGCCATTCCTGAGGTCGCGGGCGGGTGGCCGCTGCTCGGCCATCTGCTGGATTTCCAGAAAGACCCGATCGCGATGCTGCAGCGCGGCTGGCGCGAACAGGGCGAACTCATCCGGTTCCGGCTCGGCCCCCGCGAGTTTTTCCTCTTCACCGGGCCCGAGGCCCACGATTTCTACTTCCACGCCCCCGAAGACCAGCTCAGCGCCAAGGAGGTCTACCAGTTCACGGTGCCCATCTTCGGGCGCGGCGTGGCTTACGACACCTCCCCCGAGCTGATGGCCGAGCAATTGGGATTTTTGTATCCGGCGCTCAACGAATCCGCGATGCGCAGGTTCGCCCGCATCATGTTCGAGGAGACCTGGCAGTTTGCCGAGGACCTCGGCGAGAGTGGGGAAGTCGATCTACCCCACGCGATGAACGAACTCACCGTCAAGATCGCCAGTCGCTGCCTCATCGGAGAAGAGGTTCGGGCGCAACTGGACGCGGGCTTTGCCGAGGCTTATCACGAGTTGCAAAACGGCATCAACACCCTGGGATTCTTTTTCCCCTATTTGCCGATTCCGGCACATCGGAGCCGCGACCGGGCCCGGCGAAAAGTGGCCAAGCTCTTCAGCCAGATCATGGCGGAACGTCGGCGCACCGAAGCCCAACCTGACGATTTCATGCAGAGCCTCATGGATGCCCGTTACAAGGATGGCCGCGCCCTGAGCGACGACGAGATTACCGGAATCCTGCTGACCGTATTGTTCGCCGGCCAACACACCAGCGCCGTGCTCGCGACCTGGACCCTCCTGGAACTCCTGAAGGCACCGTCATATCTGGCACGGATAAAAGACGAGGCGCAAGACGTCTACCGCGAGGAGGGAACGGTGAGCTTCGAGAGCCTCAGGCACCAAACGACGCTGGAGCACGCCATCCGAGAATGCGAGCGGATGCACCCCCCGTTGATCATGCTGATCCGCAAGGTGCTCAAGCCCCTGCACTACAAGGATCATGTCGTGCCGGCCGGCGCCCTGGCCATGGTGTCGCCGTCGGTATCTCAACGGCTGCCCCACCTGTTTGCCGACCCGGACCGTTTCAATCCGGACCGGTTCGCCCCACCCGCCTCCGAGGGCAAACAGCATCACTATGCCTTGATCAGTTTTGGCGGCGGCAAACACCGGTGTATCGGGGAACATTTCGCTTACATGCAGATGAAGGCGATCTGGACCGTGCTGCTTGATCGCTTCGATTTCTCTTCCAACGCTGAGCTTCCCGAACCGAATTACGGCAGTTGGGTGACGGGTCCGAAGGAACCCTGCCGGGTCCGTTACCGCCGCCGCCCGCAGGCCAGCCTATTCCAGTGAGCGGCGCCTCCCCCCGGCGCTACGACGTCGCAATCGTCGGCGGAGGACCGGTCGGCAGTTTGTGTGCGCTCGCCCACGCGCGAAAAGGCGCCCGGGTCGCCCTGCTCGAAGCCAACCCCGAAGCGTCCAAGCGACTGGCGGGAGAATGGCTGCACCCTCCCGCCGTTCGGCTCTTGCGCGAGATCGGCATCGCGCTCGACACACAGCC
Organism: uncultured candidatus Poriferisulfidus sp.; assembly: GCA_965116525.1. Taxonomy (GTDB): domain Bacteria; phylum Pseudomonadota; class Gammaproteobacteria; order Poriferisulfidales; family Poriferisulfidaceae; genus Poriferisulfidus. Next base: position 1,439,125 of record OZ220694.1, on the reverse strand, counting down.
TCCCACCGGCGCGGGTAACGGATTCGTGGTGTACCCGGAAGACGACTCGGAACCGATCATCCTTCCCTATCCGGACGGCGCTCACGGATTGGCATGCGAACATGCGGTGCTCGTCTCGCATCTGCACGAAGCGATCGAGAAAGAATCGAGCATCGATTTTATTTTCAATGCGCAGGTCCGCGAGATCGAAGACGGACGAATCACTTTTACCCGCAACGGCACCGATGAGTCCGTAGCAACCACGCGGATTGTCGGCGCCGACGGCCGGGGTTCGGTCGTGCGTCGATCACTGGGCCTGTCGACGAACCATAAAACCTGCTCATGGATGGTCGGAGTCCTGGTCGACGACGTGACGTTGCCGCTGGAGGGCTATGGATACGTGCTGGGGGGCGGACCGGGGCCGATCCTCATGTACCGCTTAGGAGAGCGCGGCGTACGCATCGTCGTTGATGTCCCGGCGGACCGCTGGACACCCCGGGACCGGATTGGATTCCTGCTGGACTCGTACGCCCGTTGGTTGCCGGAATCGGTCAGGCCCGCGTTTGTTGAAGCGCTGCGGGCGGGACAGTTCCGTACTGCCAGTAACAAACTGAGGCCGCGTGTCAGCTACGGGAGCCCACATCGGGTGCTGATCGGCGATGCAGCCGGACACTACCACCCCATGTCGGCCGTCGGAATCACCTTGGGTTTCGGCGATGCACTGACGCTCGCCGAGAACGAGGACTTTCACGACTTCACCAAGAAGCGTTTCCAAGCGATCCGCGCCCCAGAGTTCCTCGCCATGGGGCTCTACGAGGTCTTCGCCGATCACCGAACCGAGGCGGCGGCGCTCAGACGCGCGGTCTACCAGAGTTGGCGGGCCAGTTCCGCGATGCGCGACCGGACCATGCGCTTGCTCGCCTGCGAAGACACATCGGTGGCCCAGCTGAGTCGCGCGTTTTTCACGACGGTGGTTCGGGCCATTGTCGGAGAGATACCCCGGTCCTTCGACCGACTCGCCTGGCGCCGGACCTGCGACACCTTTCACTCGCTCGCAGGTCGTTTCAAATGGCTGCTGCTCGGCGCTCGGAAGTTGCACCGGGCGAGACGCACGGGCGAAGGAAAAGACGAGCAGATTCGGGAGACCTGGTCCCGCACCTTTTTAGTCTCCATACCCTCAAAAGCCGGCGACTCTCAACCCGCCCGCCCATGGACGGTCGAGTCGCCCGATGCCGGCCCGGCATTGAAGAACGCGAGCACACGCTTGTTGGATCTCCAGGACAAGGATGGCGCCTGGGAAGGCGAGATGGTTTGGTGTCCCATGCTCACCGCGCAATATGTGCTGCTGCACCACATCATGGGGCAGCCGCTCGAGCCCGACCGACGCCGGCGCGTGCTGCGTTCCTTCGAGCAGACCCGTCTCGACGGAGGCTCATGGAGTCTGCACGAGCACCCGCCCCCCAACCTGTTTGTCACCACGCTGGTTTACGTCGCGGCGAGAGTACTTGGTGTCGAGCGAGACGATCCTCTGATCAAGCCGGCCCGGCAATTTCTGCAAACCGAGGGAGTCCTGAGCATCCCGAGCTGGGGGAAGTTTTGGCTGGCGCTCCTCAACCTCTACGACTGGCGCGGAGTCAATGCCATCCTGCCGGAGCTGTGGAGCCTGCCGCGCTGGATTCCCTTGCATCCTTCCAATTGGTACTGCCATACCCGGCTCATCTACATGGCGATGGCGACCGTCTACTCGCGTCGGTTCCAGACGCCCGTCACACCGCTGATCGAGTCGCTGCGAGAGGAATTGTTCCCCCAAGGCTTTGCTAACGTTGACTTTTCCGCGGGTCGCAACCGCTTGCGAGAAGCCGATCTCTATGCACGACCCAGCGTGTGGCTCCGGATTGGATACGAGTTTGCACGACTATTCGAGCGATTCCACAACAAGCACCTGCGTACTCGATGCACGGACACGATCGCCGAGCGCATCAGATGGGAACTGCAAACCACCAACCATACGAACATCTCCCCGGTCAGCGGGCTCCTCAACATCCTGGCCTTATGGCTGCGTGACCCGAGCGATGCCGACAGCCGACAGGCACTCGCGAAACTGGACGACTGGATCTGGGAGGACGAGGAACGTGGCGCGCGAGTCACCGGAGCGAGGAGCATCTCGTGGGATACCGGCTTCGCCCTTCAGGCACTGGAGACGATATCCGGGCTCGGCCTGGCCCCGGAAGTTCGAAACGCCCTCCAACGCGGAGCCGACTTCCTGGAAACACAGCAAATCAAGACCAGCTTCGAAGGATTCCGTGAAGCTTATCGAAACGACCCCAAGGGCGGCTGGTGCTTTGCCGGACAATGGCATGGCTGGCCAGTGACCGACTGCACCGCGGAAGCAGTGCTCGGGATTTCCGCCGCCCACCGCAAGGCCACGAATACGATCATGCTCAAGGACGCGATTCAGTTCATGCTGCGGGGCCAGAACCGCGATGGCGGCTTTGGCAGCTATGAGGCACAGCGCTCCGCAATCGGACTCGAATGGCTGAATCCGGCCGAGATGTTCGGCGAGTCGATGACCGAGCATTCCTATGTCGAGTGCACTGCATCCTGCCTCGCGGCACTCGCTGCCTGCAAGGAACACTTCCCAGACATCACAGATCAGACCGTGACGGATGCCATGTCACGAGCCGGCGCCTGGCTCCGCCGGACCCAGGCAAGTGACGGGGCGTGGCGCGGGGTCTGGGGCGTTCAATTCATCTACGGCACTTCCTTCGGAATCAGAGGCCTGCTTGCCGCCGGAGCCCGGCCCGGTGACCCGGCACTGCGCCTGGCCTGCCGGTGGTTGTTGGATCGTCAGCGGGAAGATGGCGGATGGGGTGAGCACTACAGCGGTTGCTTCACCGGCCGATACGTCGCACATGAGGAAAGCCAGGTCATCCAAACCGCGTGGGCATTAATTGCTCTTCTTGAAGCAGACGATCCACACTGGGCCGCGATTTCGCGAGGCGCCCGGTTCCTGCTCGACACCCAGGACGCGGATGGAGCCTGGCCCAAGCAAGACATGGCCGGGGTCTTTTTCCGCACGGCGCTGCTGGACTACGTCCTGTATCGGCAGTATTTTCCCCTGCGCGCACTCGGCCTCTACGAGCAGCGTCGCCGGACCCGCCTGGAACTGGCGGCCGCCGACTCCCTCGCCACCAACGCAACGGCAGACGATACGATGCCTTTGACCGCCGCTGCATTAGAAGAACCGCGCGGCGCGCACGCCCCTTCTTGAAGAAGAAGTTTGAAACTAGAGAATAATCGAATGAGACTTACACCTGCCAAACGATCAGATTCTCATTCCCTCTCGGATCTCACTCCGGATGAGGTGTTGCAAGTGGTCAACCACTACGCCGGACTCCACGATGCGGATTTGGAGGGCAGAAAGGAGGATTACCAAGCGCTTGTCAATCACTACTACGACCTGGCGACTGATTTTTACGAGTTCGGCTGGGGCCAGTCCTTTCACTTTGCACCCCGGCAGCGCGGCGAAAGCTTCAAGGAATCGCTGCTCAGGCATGAGCATTTCCTCGCCGATCAGCTGTCCCTGAAACCGGGGATGCAGGTACTCGATGCGGGATGCGGAATCGGCGGGCCGATGCGCACCATGGCCCGTTACTCCAAGGCCAACTTCGTCGGCCTCAACAATAACGCCTACCAAATCAAGCGCGCGGAAGCACACAACCAGGACACCCAGTCTCTGTGTCGCTTCATCCACGGTGACTTCATGCAGATCCCCGAGGGCGACAACTCCTACGATGCGGCCTTCGCCATCGAGTCCATGCCCCACGCACCGGACAAGACCGCGGCGTTCCGGGAGATCTTCCGTATCCTGCGCCCGGGTGCTTGTTTTGCGGGCTACGAGTGGTGTCTCACCGAGAGCTTCGATCCGGAGAATACCGAACACCTTCGGATCAAGAAGGATATTGAGAAAGGAAACGGGTTGCCGGATATCGCCGCCGCGTCAGAGATCGGCCCCGCATTGCGCGCGGCCGGGTTTGAACTTCTGGAAGCCCGCGACCTCGCCCCCGAAGCGGATCCGGAAATGCCTTGGTACCGGGCCTTGCAGGGCCGCGATCTCAGTCTCGCTAGTATTCCGCGCACCCCCGTCGGGCGCGCCTTGACCAACTTGACGTTAAGGGTCGGGGAGAAACTGCGAATGTTTCCGGAAGGCACCACCATGGTCAGCACGCTGCTGAACCGGGGAGCGGACGCATTGGTCGAAGGGGGCGAATCCGGTCTCTTTACCCCGGTGTTTTTCTTCTTGGGCCGCAAACCCGAGGCATGAGGGGCGAACAGTTACCGCTTGTTTATGCCTGACTCATCCTGAACTCAGGACCCATCTCGTGTTGGGCCTGGAAAACATACGCATGGTTTTCGTTCTTGAAGATGCCTTGCTTCACGTGGTCACGAACCCTGTCCCTCAGTGCCGGAAGATACCCAAATTCATATTCCTCATAGCTCATTTCCTTACGTTGTGCCCGGCGGGTAAACAGCTTGACGATTTGATCTCTCCCCAGTGCCCCTGAGTAATCTACGTAGTAGCGGTCAATCAACCGGTCAATCCGCCCCAGCTGCAGTAACACTGCAATCTCGATAATGGAAGTGCCTTTGAAGACGGAGCCGTGACAACGAGCCCATTCACTTTCTTGAAGGGGTTGCGCCGTCGCCAATTTATCGTGCGTAACAGCGGGAGAATAATGGTGTGAGAAATGATCGTCTTCCCCGAAGGAATCGTCACGGCCACCCAAGATGGTGATCGCAGCCACGTGTTTCAGGTTGCGTCCTTCTTCGTCGTGTTCAAGGAACCCATGTTGGGCCAGGGTCACAAGTGCGATAAACGTCGTCATCGCAAAAAGCGGTTGGATGTAGACAAAGAACAGAAACAGGATTGACGATAAAACGCTTGAACCCGTGGCCACCAGCAGCGCCACGATTGTCACCGGCACATACACCCAATAAATCCGCATACCTTTCGACAGCGTCGCGTGCGCCTTTTGAATCGATGGGTGTACGCTTTGTTGCCTGCGGAATTCCCGAAGACTGCCAAGGCCGGTCATGTACACGAATGTCCGCCATTGGTACAAAAGCATATCGCTAAACTTGGTACGGTCGAGATCCCACACGTAAAGCGGATCTGACTTGCCGGCATTTAACCGGTGATGAAGAAGAATATGCGAGGTCGAAAAAGTGTGCGGTACGAGGCCGTAGCACAAACCCATGCGGGTTTCAAAAATATTGCCAATGTGTTTGGCGATCCATGGTCGGTACATGCGGCCTGCTGCATGGCCCTCGCGATGGGCCAAGGTGTATGCCGTACCCATGCCACGGCCGCCGAATCCCACCCATACAAAATAGTATGCGGCCAAGAGCCACCATGGCAGCTCTCCGAACGAGATTTGCCAGGCAAAAACTACAGCGAGGGAGAGTGCAATGCCGACCGTGAGGAATATTGCAGATGCGAAGTAGTCCGCATGCACAGATCGCCGGTAGACATATTTTGTGGCAATGCGTCGCAACCGAACCGAACGGTCAAGGAAGCGGTGGATGGGCTGCAGAAACCGGTGCAACCCGGCGTGGAACAATCGGCCCTGAACAAAAATGGGTATGGCCCACAGCACCGCAAAATTCAGCGTCAGCAGCATGCCAAGAAACCTTCGCAGCGCAACGAGCAGGCGCACGTGAAAGTTGAGCGGAAGAGGATGCAGGGAAACCGAGTTCAATGTGCAGCTCCGTTATGGCATGTCTACATCAAGGACAGTGTACATAATTAGACGTGCCTGAAGATCTGGATCACGGCGATGAACTTCGCAGATCAATAAGCCAACTCTCCGGTACCACTTTGTCGTAGACCTCGGGGAAGGAGTTTTCGACAGCGTACTTGCTACGCACGTCCCGGTAGAGCCGGTGCTCAAACATGTGCTCGAATTCGGTACGAGTCATATATATATCAGTGTAGAGCATCTGATAACCACCACGTTCACGGACAAACTTCTCCAGGCGGCGCATGGTCGGCACCTGGTCGTAGTCGCCGGCTTTGGCCTTCGGCGGGATGCCAAAAATGCCAAGGTCGACGTACATCTGGCTGTCGCCGCCGTTGGCCGGATTCCGCAAAAAACCCTCGTTAGCACCATGGTCAAACAGGCGCACCGGTCCGACCCAGAGTGGGTAAATGTCGAACAGTTCGTCGCTCAGGCGGACAGACTCAGCAAGGGATTCAATCGGCACCGTGATGTCTTGCACGACACGATTTTCGAAAGCTTGCCGCCGGAGTTCCCGGGTTGTCGTCAGTTTCAACAGAGAAACCCTCGGCGCACCCATCCAAGCCCACAAATAGCGATACAAAGAGGTATTGGCAAAAGGAATAAGGTCCCTAAGCTGGAAGTACACCGAAGGCGTGTGGCGGTGGAAATAATGGCGGGCAGGAATGTACTCTCTAGTCGCCCCAGTCTTCAGACACTGACCAACATGGCTGTAAAACCATGGCTTGTAGTAATCATTGATACGATTGACGCGTGCGCCGTGCGGGGGCGTCGCGTAGTCGCCAACGAGTATCACGCCGGATTCCTTGGAGAAGACGAGTCCTTCTATGAAACGCGGGGCATCAGGGGAGGCAGTAAGCTCCTCAAGGCGCGCACAGAAAGCGTCGAGCGAATGGAATGGTTCGTAGTCGAGTCTGACGTGCGACTGAATCGGGACAATGCGGAGCTCGACACTCACGAGGAAGCCGAGGGTACCGTGGGAACAGGGCAGAGCGTGGAAAAGGTCGGCATTCTGGTCACGCGTGGCGCGGACAAGCTCTCCGGGGGCGGTAACGATCTCGAAGGCCTCGACCGACTCGAACAGGCAGCCCTCTCGGTGGCTGCTTGTTGCAATGCCGATGCCCATGCATAAGCCCCCAAGGGTGAGGTCCTCCATCTCGGGCTGGACAGCTAGCGCAAACCCCCTGGGGACAAGAAAGGAAGTAATGTCTCCCACGGTGACCATCGGCTCTACACGAACGATCAGACGCTTCTCGTCAACCTCAAGGACATCGCAAAGGTTGATGGAAATCTGCTGCATGTCTTTCTTGAATTCGGCGGCGCGCACCGACATCGTTTGCCATGGCTTGCGCGCGGTACACATGGATTTGCCAGCGGCATGGCAAGCCTGTACATGAGCTTGGATTGCCTGGACAGCATTGTCGTGTTTGACGCTGGGGTTCCCCAACATCCGATAGATCCGTTTCCGAAGGTTCTCGGCATTGCGGTAGACGAAGCTGGCAGGAACCGCAAAACCGGCGATGAAGAGCCCGCGGTTTCTGGATAGGAAGTTGTCGAGGAGTTTCACGGGCAGAGCTTCGGGAAAAATTGGGAATTAATGTGTTTGACTTGGAAAAGTCATGGCACAACGCGCACCTCAGCAATGTACCGGAAGGAGGTTCTATCTTCAATTGTACGACATATTCTCCAATAAGGAAGCATTGTTCGAGCTCTATTGTTTACCTCGGAAAGCAGTGTGATACACTTCTGTATTACAGGAGGCGTGTATGAGTACCCCCATCATCAGTTTCCGGGTGCCTTCGGATCAGCGAGCCGCGATCCGTAAAATGGTCAATGCGACGAAAAACAATCCCGATCTGGTCGCTTCAGTCCTGGAATTCATTCAAAAAAAATCCGAATCGGGAAGCCAGGAGGCAACAGAAAGCATCGGTCCTTTCCGAAATGCGGAAGTCGCGTTGTCCGCTCTCGTCACCAACCTGTCGGTCGCTTTCGACCCCGACGCGATCTTTCTGTTCGGCAGCCGCGCAAACGGCACAGCACGACCGGACAGCAACTTCAACTTGATGGTCGTCACGCAGAGCAATCGATCTGTTAACTACTTGTCTGCCCGCAAGCCCGTCGTCGGATGCGGCGTCCCGGTGGATGTGGTTCCCTGTAAATACTTCACGTTTTCGAAACACCGGAAGATACCCGGCATGCTCCCTTACGTCGTCGACCGGGAAGGAAGGCTGCTCCATGCGCGCATCGGTGGCCCTTTCTGGAAACGTTACCGTGACATGTTCCCGTCATCATGGCATCCCAACTTGTTCTAAAGCTGCTTGAGGCTGCCGAACAGGATGCCGGTGCCGCGGAGCGTCTCTTATCGACCTCTCCGAACCATGCAGCTTTCTGGGCGTACCAGGCGACGGAAACACTTGCACGCGCCATGTGTGCATTAGAGGAGGTCCCGGACATCAACGTCCATGATGTCGCACGAATCGCTGAACGGCTCCCGGATTCAAACCTTTTCAAGACCAACCTGCTCTGCTTGGCCCACCTGTCGTCCAAGGCCACCGATACCCTATGGGTCGACAGGACAGAGGCGACTCAAGCATCTCCGACGCCGCGGAATGTCAAGACATTGATTAAGCGAATCAAAAGGCTCCACAGCGAAATGCATGGCTGGCTCCCAGCAGAATAAGCCTCTTTTAGGCCTACCGCGGGCTCTTGCCGACGGCTTTTCTTGAGGCCATAAAAAATTTGCCAAAATAGCCGCATCATGGCATTGCAACCGGCTCCGCTATTGACCTCCCCCGCTCCGCAGAACCAGCATACTCCCAGCATGCGCCAGTACCTTGAGTTCAAGGCGCAATATCCCCAGTACCTGTTGCTCTACCGGATGGGTGACTTCTACGAGCTGTTCTTCGAGGATGCCAAGCGCGGCTCCGAGTTGTTGGACATCGTGCTGACCGAGCGCGGACGTTCCAAAGGACAGCCCATCCCGATGGCAGGTATTCCAGTGGTCTCGCTCGACTCCTACCTCGCCAAGCTTGTCCAGCTCGGGGAGTCCGCCGTGATCTGCGAGCAAGTGGGGGAAAGCCCGTCCGGCCGGGGGCCGATGGAGCGCCAAGTCTCGCGCATTGTCACGCCCGGCACCTTGATCGAAGATGAACTACTGGATGCGGGGCGCGATACGCTGCTGCTCGCGTTGTGGCTGGACGCCCCGATCGGGCTGGCCAGCCTGAACCTGAGTTCAGGCCGTTTCAACGTCATGGAGCTTCCGTCCGTCGAAGACCTGTACGCAGAACTTGAGCGGCTACGTCCGGCGGAAATCCTGTATCCGGAATCGTACGTGCCGCCGGAGTGGGAGGACACGCATTGGCAGCCCCTTTCGGACTGGCACTTCGACACCGAGACCGCCACGCGGCTCTTGTGCCAGCAATTGGGAGTCCACGACCTGTCTGCTTTCGACTGTCAAGATGCACCTTCCGTCATCGGAGCCGCCGGGGCTCTGCTGTATTACACCCAAGAAACCCAGCAGGCGGCATTGCCACACATCACGAGCCTGCAACGTGAGCGGCGCGACACCCATGTGTATCTGGACGCCACCACCCGGCGCAACCTCGAACTGGAACAGGCCCTTTCCGGAGACTCCCGACACAGCCTGCTTGGCGTACTGGACAAAACCGTCACCGCCATGGGCCGCCGTTGCCTCAGCCGGTGGATCCAGTCTCCCCTTCGCGACCGACAAACCTTGGCGACACGTCACCAGATCGTCTCCCATCTGCTGGATGGCACCCACCGGAGTCCGATCCGTGAGCAATTGAGGAAGACTTCCGACATCGAACGCGTGGTCGCCCGCATCGCCCTGCACACCGCCTCCCCTCGGGATTTATGCGGACTGGCCCAGACCCTGCAGCAACTGCCAAGCCTGCGCCGCTTGCTGGAGGACGTCAACGCCGAAGAATTCGATTCCTATCGCAACAACCTGCAATCAGATCCCGAACTGGCCGCCCATCTGATCTCGGCGCTTTCGGAAAACCCTCCTCCGACGATCCGCGACGGCGGCGCCATCGCGCCGGGCTTCGACGCTGAACTGGACGAATTGAGAGAACTGTCGCGGGGGGCCGACTCCTTTTTGCTGGAGATGGAGATGGCCGAGCGGGAACGCACCGGCATCACGCAGCTTAAAGTTGCCTACAACCGGGTCCACGGTTATTACATCGAGGTCCCACGCAGCCAGGCTGAGCGGGTGCCCGACCACTACCGGCGGCGGCAGACACTCAAGAATTACGAACGCTACCTGATACCGGAACTGAAAGAATTCGAGGATCGAATCCTGAGTGCGCGAAGCCGGGCACTGGAACGCGAGAAACAGGTGTATCAGAACCTGCTGGAAGGCTTGGTTCCGCACCTGGACCACTTCAAGCTATGCGCCGCAGCACTGGCCGAACTGGATGTACTCTGCTGTTTCGCCGAACAGGCCAAGGCGCATCGCTACTGCTGCCCCGAGCTGGTCGACGAGCCCGGCATCGAGATCGAAGCCGGTCGCCACCCGGTCATCGAACTGACCTGGAACGAACCGTTCGTTCCGAACGATACGTTGATGTCCGAGCAGCGGCGCCTGCTGCTCATCACCGGTCCGAACATGGGCGGCAAATCCACCTACATGAGACAAACCGCGCTGATCGTTCTGATGGCCTGCATCGGCAGCCACGTACCGGCCCAGCGCGCCCGGATCGGCCCCATCGACCGCATCTTCACCCGCATCGGGGCCTCCGACGACCTGACTTCCGGCCGCTCCACCTTCATGGTCGAGATGACCGAGGCGGCCAACATCCTGCATCATGCCTCCGAGTGCAGCCTGGTACTGATGGACGAGATCGGCCGCGGCACCAGCACCTTCGACGGCATGGCGCTGGCACTGGGCTGCGCCGAACACCTGGCGACCCGAAACCGGGCTTTCACCCTGTTCTCCACGCACTACTTCGAACTGACCCAATTGGCCGAGATTCATCCCGGAATTATCAACCTGCATCTGGACGCCACGATGCATGGCCAGCAAATCATCTTCCTGCATGCCGTCAAGGACGGCCCTGCCAGCCAAAGCTACGGCCTGCAGGTCGCACGTCTGGCAGGCATCCCCCCAGAGGTGCTCGAACGGGCGCAGGCGTATTTACTGGAACTCGAGGACGACAGCACCCAGCGCTGGGCGCGCAGCAACCCGCAGAAAGACCTGTTCGTCGCCCCTCCCAAACCTCCATCCGTCCCGGCAGCATTGGAACGTCTCCGGCAAGTTAAACCCGATCAGCTGTCGCCGAAGGAGGCCTTGGATCTGATCTATGAACTGCAAAAGCTGGACCCTCCCGATGACGACTGACCCTTCCCGGTTCAGCGCCAGCGTCGGATAGATCGCGATGCGGATCCGGTCGCTCCTGGACTCGGTTCTCGGAAAACTCGCCGCACCGTGGGTGCAGTTGTACCGGAACCTCCGCCAGGGCTCGGCCCGGCTGCCGGAAGAACTCATCGAGCAAGGCCCCCGCATCCGGGCCAGCGCTCAATACGGCGGGATGGGCGAACGCGAACTGGAGTTGCGCATGGAGCAGGTCATCGAGCGCATCCTTTCCAACCGGCGCCGCGTGCACGAACCCGCGAAGCAACTGGTCGCCTTCAATCATTTCGAGCAACGACGCTTCCTGGAATCGGGACAGGCCCTGGCCGAGAGAGACGTCGAACTAGCGTACCAATTCTTCCATTTCGGAATCCCCTCGCTTCGCATGATCGACGAAGAACAGTGGGACGGCTGGCTCGCCCACCTTGGCACCTGCTACGACCGCGTCGGCGTCACCGGTGCCGTAGAAGCCATGCAGCAGGTGGAAAGTTATCTGCAGAAAGTGCTCGGCGGTGCCCGCAGCGTCCGGTTGAACGATGTGGACCGGCTCATCGAGTCCCTGCTGGTCGGCTTCGGCGGACGCACCCTTAACGTCGAATCCGCGGCCGAACCGTACACCGACACGGAGACCGTCTACCTGCCCGACCTGCTCGACACCTGCGACACCCGCGAAGAGAATTTCGACCTGCTCAAGGCCACCGCTGCACACTTGTGGGCGCAGGCCCGCTACGGAACGTACCGGGCACCCGCCGACGCCTTCTCCGGCTATTCGGATCGTGCTCGCGCCCGCCGATATTTCCACGCACTGGAAATGCTTCGCCTGGATGCCCGGCTCCGGCACGACATGCCCGGCATCGGCCGCATCCTCAAACGCCATAATCCGCCCGACGCATGGCAGGGCTTGCCCGACGAATGGACAGCCGCCATCGAGGAGATCTCGGATCCGCAGGCCACGGTAGAAGACTCCCTGCGCCTGCTCGAAACGCTGTATCCCACGACGGCGACGCTTCCCGAAGTCTCGTACCAGGGCGTGCTGCGCCCCGAACTCGCGGCCGACATTCTGGTCAAACGGGTTGACGAGGAACGACATCAACTGGCGAACGCCCTGCTCAGCATGAAAAAGGAACTGTCTCCCTTCCAGTCCGAGAAAGAACAGAGCGAACGCTTCACCGTACGCAGGGAGACGGATCAGGTAGCCGACGAATTCGCGTTCTCCCTGGAGTTCGGCGACGAAGCCGTCACCCCGCCGGAGGATGTCCAGCAACTGCTGGAGTCCATCATCCAGGATCTCGGGGAGATTCCCGACGAATACCTCGAGCCGGCCGACGCGGGCGCCTATCCCCCGGCCTCGGAAGAACAGGAAGACACCCAGCCTGAAACAGGAGATGCCGATTACGTCTACCCGGAATGGGACCACTCCCGCCAGAAATACCGGCCCGACTGGTGCCAGCTGTACGAGCGCCCGATCACGGGCTCCAGCGAACAATTCGCACTGGATACGCTGGATCGGTACCGCCGCCTGCTCGCCGGGCTCCGGCGCACGTTCGAGGCCCTGCGCGACGAGGAGAAGCGCGTCCGCCGGGAGTTGCACGGCGACGAAGTGGATCTGGACAGCTTCATCAACGCCTACAGCGACTATGTCGGCGGCTCGGAACTGGACGAGCGGCTGTTCACCCGGATGAAGAAACTGGACCGCGACATCGCCGTGATGTTTTTGGTCGACATGAGCAGTTCCACCTCCGGCTGGATCAACGACCTGATGCGCGAAGCGCTGGTCCTGTTGTGCGGCGCATTGGAAGCCCTGGGCGACCGGTACGCGATCTACGGGTTCTCCGGGCGCACCCACCGCAACTGCGAGCTGTACCCGATCAAGGGCCTGGACGAACCTTACGGCGGCGACGTGCGCTGCCGCATCAGCGGCATCACGCCCCGGAACTACACCCGCATGGGCGTCATGATCCGCCACCTCACGCAACTGCTGAAAGACACGGAGGCCCGCACCCGCCTGCTGATCACGCTGTCCGACGGCAAGCCGGACGACCAGGACGGCTACCGGGGCACCTACGGCATCGAGGACACGCGCCAGGCGCTGAACGAGGCCCGACATTTGGGAATACATCCGTATTGCATTACCATAGACAAGGAAGGCATGGAGTACCTTCCGCACATGTACGGGGCCTCCAACTTCGCCGTGGTCAGTCAAATCGAAAAACTTCCGACCAAGGTATCCGACATCTACCGCCGCATCACTCTATGAACACTATTCACCCTTATGGAATCCGCATTGGCCTGGCGCTGACGCTGGCGTTGGCGCTGGTCGGCTGCAAGAACGATCTCTTCACCACCCAGGACATCCCCAAAGAGGTCAAGGGAATCGCCAAGACCAGCGTGGACTACGCCTTGGATGCGCACCTAAATGCCACGACCGGGGGGCTTGAGGCATTAATGCGGGAGTTGTACCGGCTGAATCCCGGGGAACTGGCGAAAATGCCGGATGCCACAGTCGACGAACGGGTCGCCCAGCTACTGCCGGACCGCACCTACGACGAGCTGCGCTTCGGGGAACTGAACAGCCACCGCGGCACCGAGGCGATGCAGCTGGCGTTCGAGCCCCGCTTCATCGGGGACCGGGTGTTCGCCCTGATGGTCGGCATCGTCAGCCAGATGCGGATCGCATACAACGACAAGCTGGAGTTTTTCGCCCTGAACCGGCTGGACTCCGAGAATCTCGAGAATTTTGCCAATAACCTGGAAATCGTCCGCACAAGCCTCAAGCGCCGAACCGCGCCGGACGGCACACCGTTGCTGCACCACGAGGGCGAGGTGCGACTTCAGGAATCGGGCCTGCCCGAACCCACCGCCGAACAGATCCTGGACCAACTGGTCGGGCACCAGCGGGTGCTGGTGAGCATCACGCACGGGTGGCGGGACCGTGCCCACCAGGCCGCCGTGCGCACGATGGGCGCGATCATCATGCTGCCCATCCCCTGAACCCCCGGCGCATGGACGCAAACGTCACGATCTATCACAACCCGCGGTGCAGTAAATCCAGACAAACGCTGCAGCTGCTCCGCGAACAGGGCATCGAGCCCGAGATCATCGAATACCTGAGGACGCCACCGGACGAGGCGACGCTGGCCCGCATCCTGGAACAACTCGGGCTCTCTGCACACGAACTGACCCGCACCGGCGAATCCTTGTACAAGGAACTGGGGCTGGACCAGAATCCCCCCGGTGACGCGCAGATGCTTCGCGTGCTGGTCGAGAATCCAAAACTGATCGAACGGCCGATCGTGGTGACGCCGCAGGCCGCGGCGATCGGGCGCCCCCCCGAAAACGTCCTGAAACTGCTGTGAGCGACGTCGAGATCCTGGTGCTGTATTACAGCCGCTACGGCGCCACCGCCGACATGGCGAACCGGGTGGCGCACGGAATCGAGGAGGTGGAGGGCGCAAGCGCGAAAATCCGCACCGTTCCGCCGATTTCGGCGAATTGCGAGAAGACCGAGTCGGACATCCCCGAAGACGGCCCGCCCTACGCCCAACCCGAAGACCTGGAGCGCTGCGACGGGCTGGCGCTAGGCTCACCCACCCGCTTCGGCAACATGGCCGCGCCAATGAAATACTTTTGGGACCAGACCGGGAGCCAGTGGCACTCAGGTGCGCTGACCGGCAAACCGGCCGGCGTGTTCACCTCGACCAACAGCCTGCACGGCGGCCAGGAAACCACTCTGATCAGCATGATGATGCCCCTGCTGCACCACGGCGCAGTCATCGTCGGGGTGCCCTATGAGGATCCGGCGCTGAACGCCACGCAGAGCGGCGGCACGCCTTACGGGCCCAGCCACTGGGCCGGCCGCGAGGAATCCGCGGCCCTGACCGAGCATGAAATCGCCGTCTGCCGGACGTTGGGCCGGCGCCTTGCCCTGCTCGCCCAGCAAATCAGGTCGGCGTCCGACTAAAACTAGACCCTGCCCTCCGAAGCCGGAGGCTGATCCAGGACCTCGCGCACGAACGGCACGGTAATCCGGCGTTGCTGGCTGAGCGATGCCTGCTCCAGCCGATCCAGCACCCGACACAACTGACCCAGGCCGCGTACCACGTGACGCTGCATGTAGCGCACCGCGTCCTCGGGCAGGTCATAGCCCTGGCTGCGCGCACGGCGGCGCAACGCCTCGGTCTGTTGGTCATCGTCCAGGGGCTGCAGCGGAAACGATACGGCACCGCGAAGCCGGGATTGCAAGTCGGGCAGTTGCACTGGGACACTGGATGCGGGTCGGCGCGCCGCCATCAGTAGGCTGGCCCCATGATCCACCGTCTGGTTGACCAAACCAAACAGACGCTGTTCCCAATCTTCTTGTTCCAGCACGGCATCGACCTCGTCCAGGCAGATCCACGTGCATTGCTCCAGGCCGTCCAGGGCTTCCGGGCCCAATTCCCGCATCTGCTTCAGCGGCAGGTAGGCCGCGGACTGGTCCCGGGTCTTCGCCTGGTGGCAGACCGCCTGCAGCAGGTGTGTCTTTCCGCTGTCCTCCGGACCGTGCAGCCACAGGGACCCGCCCTGTTGCGGCAGGGATTCCAGCGCTTCCAGAATTCCCGGGTTGCCGTCCGTGCAGAAATTGGCGAAGGTATGCCGCGGATTGCTACCGAGAGGCAGAATCAGTTGGCTCATCGCGAAGCGTCTCCGGGGTCTGCCAGCAATCCGCCCCAGACCAGCATGTATCCGATTGCACTGATGAGCGTGGCGATCACGGTCGCCCACAGCAGCGTGTCCAGCATCAGGGGCGGCAGCATTACCAGCTGGTTCCCCATGAAAGCGAATACCGTGACGATTTGTATAAAGGTGTTAATCTTTCCGACTTTAAGAACCGCGGTTTTCCGCCCGGGATGGAGCAGGTAATTCAGCAGGGTCCCCCCGACGACGAGGACGTCGCGCCCCACCACCAGCATCACCAACCAAAGCGGCAGCAGTTCCAGGTGCCCCAGCATCACGAAGGCGGCGATCAGCATCACCTTGTCCGCGAGCGGATCGAGTCCGGCCCCCAATGCGCTCATGGCATTCAAGCGGCGAGCCAGAAAGCCATCCATGGCATCTGAGATGCCCATCACGATGAACAGGATCAGTGCCAAACCAAACTGCTGTTCCAGCAACAACATGGCGAACGCCGGCACCAGAAGCAGGCGCAGGACGCTGATCAGGTTGGGAATATGTTGAACCATGAAGTTTTCCGGTCATATTTTATATGCAGAGAGTAAAATGACGGCGCATCTTGAGCGATCCCGTGCCACAAAAAGAGTCTTCCGCTTCTGCTTACCGAAAGGCCGGAGTCGACATCGACGCCGGCAACCGCCTGGTGAAGCGCCTCGCGCCGCTCGCGCGGCAGACTTTCAACGAACAGGTCCTAGCCGATCTCGGCGGGTTCGGCGGGCTCTACCAGCTGCCGCAGGACTGCGCGCAACCCGTTCTCGTTTGCGGAACGGACGGAGTCGGCACCAAACTGCGCCTGGCCCAAAGGCTCCAGCGGCACGAGACCATCGGCATCGACCTGGTGGCCATGTGCGCCAACGACATCCTGACGCACGGCGCGCGCGCCTTGTTGTTTCTGGACTACTACGCCTGCGGAACGCTGAGCGTGGAGGCGGCGGAAGAGGTGGTCCGCGGAATTGCGGCAGGGTGCCAGCAGGCCGGTTGCGTGCTGCTCGGCGGAGAGACGGCCGAGATGCCCGGACTCTACCAGACGGGTGATTACGACCTCGCCGGGTTCTGCGTCGGCCTCGTGGACCGCGACCGGCTGCTCCCCCGGTCGGACATCCAGGCGGGAGATGTTTTGATCGGCATGAACTCAAGCGGCGTGCACGCCAACGGCTTCTCCCTCATCAACAGCCTACTGGATGCGGCCCCGGAAGATCCAACACGGATGGATGCGCTGCTGCAACCCACCACGATCTACGAGCCGCACCTGAGGGAAGCCATCGATTCCGGCAAGGTGCTGGCGCTGGCCCACATCACGGGCGGCGGCCTGACCGAAAACGTCCCGCGCATCCTGCCGGAAGGCCTGTCTGCACAAATCGACCCCGAAAGCTGGGAGCGCCCGGAACTGTTCGACTGGATCCAGTCACAAGGAAACGTCGACGAGGAAGAGATGCGATGTGTCTTCAACTGCGGAATCGGCATGGTCGCACTGGCCCGCGCGGAAGACGCGGAAGCCCTCGTCCAAGGAATCCAATCGACTGGTTTGGACACCCGGATTATCGGGGAAATTGTCTCCCGGGAAGGCACCCCCAAAACGAGATATACTAACTGCCCATGATTCCGATGGCGATCCTGTTCTCGGGAGAGGGAACAAACTTACAGGCCTTGATCGATGCCGTGCATCAGCGCCGCATCTACGCCGAAATTCGTTGCGTCATCAGCAACAAGCCGCAGGCTCACGGGCTGGACCGCGCCCGGGCGGCCGGAATCGAGACACTGGTCATCGGCGATGCCGACCGGGTCGCCCGGGAAGAGAAAACGCTCGCGGCCCTGCAGGAGCGCGGCATCGAACTGGTCTGCCTGGCCGGCTACATGCGCATCCTATCCGAAATCATGGTTGACCCCTATCACGGGCGCATCCTCAACATCCACCCCTCCCTTCTCCCGGACTATCGCGGCGCAAATACCCATCGCCGAGTACTGGAAGCCGGCGAAAAACACCACGGGTGCAGCGTACACTTCGTGACCGTGGAACTGGACGAGGGCCCTCTGATCATTCAGGCGAGCGTGCCCGTCCATCTGGACGATACCGAAAGGGCCCTGGCCCTCCGCGTGCTGGAACAGGAACACCTGATTTTGCCTCTGGCAGTCCAGTGGTACTGCGATGGCCTCCTGCACATGGAAGACGGCGTCGCCTACCTTCGCGGGGAACGGCTCGACAAACCGTTAATTTATGAGGCAGGTCCTTAGCCTTTTCGGCTTTCTACTCTTTGGCTTTTCCTCCGCTGCCGCGGACACCACCCAAGCCACCTACGACCTGTACTACAAAGGCGCGCAGACGGGAACCGTCGCCGTCACCGTCACCCGAGAAGCCGTCCACACCTACTACAAGGCCGTCGCGAAGCCGAACTGGCTGGCCCGCCTGTTCGGGCAGGGCACCATCATCGAGCGTGGCACCATGACCAGCCAGAACCTGCGGCCCCAGGAATATTTTTATCACGACTCCGGCCGTGATCGCCACTACAAATACGTCTACGACTGGTCCCATGACCAGGTGCTCGTCACGACCCACGAAGGCGAGTCCACGGAACCGCTCGGAGACGGGACACTGGACCCGGCGGCCATGGCCGTGCGTCTGCTCCGCGACCTGCCCGACCCTTCTCCCAACTACAGCGTGCTGTCCAAAGGACTGCTGAAAGTGTATCGCTTCGAGATCCCGCTGCTGGAGCCTCTCGAAGTGCTGGGTCAAAAGCGGCTGGTCTGGAAAGTGGTCCGCATCCGCGGCAATGCCGAAGACTCGCGTATCGTCACCTGGCACGACCCCAAGCGCGACCAATGGATGGTCCGCACCGTGCGCATGGAGGGTGGCAAAGAGAAGATCCGGCTCGAACTGACCGGTCTGAACCGGTCAGACGCCGGCGATTTGCATTCGGTCGACCAGTAACGCTCCGGTCTGGAGAGAGCCGCGGCAGTCCTGCTCCGCTCCCACCGCGACGATGCCGCGGTACATGTCCGGCAAGGACCCGGCAATGGTGATCTCGTGGACGGGATGCGCCACCGCGCCGTCTTCGACCCAGAACCCCGCCGCGCCCCGGGAATAATCGCCGGTCACCTGGTTGACTCCCTGCCCCATCAGTTCCGTCACCACCAGCCCCCGGCCGAGCCGCTGGAGCAGTTCTTCCCACGACAGCGCCGGCGTCTGGGTCTCCAGAGAAAGGTTCCGGACTCCCCCGGCGTTGCCGGTGGAGGTCAGGCCGAGCCTGCGGGCGGAATAACTGCCCAGGAACCACCCGCGCAGGACGCCGCCGTCCACCACGACCCGTTCCTGCGTTTCCACTCCCTCTGCATCGAACGGCGCGCTGGCCACACCCCCGACTTCGCGCGGGCGTTCGATCAGGCGGATGTCTTCAGCCCAGACCTGTTCGTCCTTTCGGCCGAGCAGGAAAGACGCCTCGTGGTATAGCGCCCGGCCGCTGGCCGCGCCGACGAAGTGCCCGAGCAGCGAGCGGGCGACGGTCGCTTCGAACAGCACCGGGGCGACGCAGCTCGAAAGCGAGCGGGCGCCCAAGCGGCGCACCGTCCGTTCCGCCGCAATGCGCCCCACCGTTTCAGGATCCTGAATCTTGCGCCAGTCGCAGTGGGTGCTGTGCCAATAGTCCCGTTCCTGAGCCTCATTCCCATCTGATGCCACCACGCAGCAACTGAGATCGTGGCTGCTGCGCCTGTAGGCACCCATGAAGCCCAAACTGTTGCCGAGCACCCGGACTCCGTCGTAGCGGCGGACTTCCGCGCCTTCCGAATTAACGATCCGGGAATCGGTGCGGGCGGCATCCTCGCACTCAAGCGCCAGCCGGGTGGCTTCATCGCTGTCGAGATCCCAGGGATGGTGGAGTTCCAGTTCCGGATACTCGAAGGCCAGCCGTTCCTCGTCCGGCAAGCCGTTACAGGGGTCTTCTTCGGTGCTGCGGGCGATCTGGCAGGCGGCCTCGACCGTGCGGGCAATCGAATCCTCGCGCAAATCCGTACTGGAAGCGGTACCGCGTCGTTGTCCAAAGTAGGCGGTGATCGACAGGCCCTGGTCCTGCTCGCGCTCTACGGTCTCCAGTTCGCCCAACCGCACTGAGACCGTCAGCCCTTCGCCGCGTTCCAGCGAAGCCGCTGCAGCAGTGGCGCCTTGTTGCCGGGCCTGGTCCAATGCTTGCTGAACGCACGCGCGCAGGGCCTGCGCCGGGGCGGATTCAGCCACCATCCATCCGGGTCCCCCCGACCGTCAGTTCGTCGACCCGCAACGTCGGCTGGCCCACGCCTACCGGCACCTGCTGGCCGTCCTTGCCGCACGTGCCCACTCCTTCGTCGAGCTCCAGGTCGTCACCCACCATGCTGACGCGCCGCAGTACGCTGGGGCCATCCCCGATCAGGGTCGCCCCCTTCACCGGATGGGCAATCTTTCCATTCTTGATCAGGTAGGCTTCCGAGGCGGAGAACACGAACTTGCCGGACGTGATGTCGACTTGCCCGCCATTGAACCCGACCGCATACAGTCCATGGTCGACCGACGCCAGGATCTCTTCCGGCGAGTGGGTGCCCGCCTGCATGTAGGTGTTGGTCATGCGCGGCATCGGCTGGTGCGCATAGGACTCTCGGCGGCCGTTCCCGGTCGACTCGGTCTTGCTCAACCGCGCGTTGAGCCGGTCGTAGAGGAAGCCGCGCAGGATCCCGTCCTCGATCAGTACCGTGTTCTGGGTCGGAGTGCCTTCGTCATCCATGCGCAAGGAGCCGCGGCGATCCGGCAGGGTGCCGTTGTCCACCACGGTGACCTCGGGGCTGGCCACGCGCTGGCCCATCAGGTGGGTGAACGCCGAAGTGCCCTTGCGAATCGCATCGCCTTCAAGCCCGTGCCCGATGGCCTCGTGCAACAGCACGCCGGGCCAGCCAGAGCCGAGCACTACGGTCATGGCGCCGGCCGGCGCTTCCTGGGAATCCAGGTTGAGCAGCGCCACGCGCACCGCTTCCTCCGCGAAGCGGACCGGGGCGCCGGCCTCCAGCAGGCGACTGTAACCATAACGCCCGCCGCCGCCATAGCTCCCGACTTCGCGCCGCCCGTCTCGCTCGGCGATGACGCTGACGCTGAGACGCACCAGCGGGCGGATATCGGTCTGGTACACGCCTTCCGTCGAGGCGACCAGGACCACCTCGTAGGTGGAGGCCAGGGTGGCCGTCACTTTCTTGACCTCGCCCGACAGGCTGCGGGCGGTCTCATCCACTTCGCGCAGCAGCGCGATCTTCCGCTCCATGTCCAGTTCCTGCAGCGGATTGTCGTAGGCGCAAACCGCGGGAGGCGGGGTCGAGGATGATTGCGGCAGGCGGGCCTGCCGGTCGCCGTGTGCGATGGAGCGCGCGGCCCGGGCCGCTTCCAGCAACTGCCCGGGACTCAGCTCCTCGGAATACGCGAATCCTGTTTTCTCGCCGAGGGCCGCGCGAACACCCGCCCCCTGCTCCAGCGTAAACGCCGCATCCTTGACCACCCTATCCTCGATCATCAGCGACTCATGCTGCGAATGCTGCAGGTACACATCCGCATAATCGCAGGCGCGCGACCAGGCGTGCGAGAGGGTCTGTTCCAGCGTCTGCGGCGTCAATTCCCCCGGGTCCAGGAGATAGCGCCGGACCGCGCCGTCGGTTACGGGTTCATTTGGCATGTCAACCGCCGATTGTCGATGCAGGGGAAATTCTTCCGGATTTTCTCAAGCTGGGGGCGATCCAGGTCTGCAACCACCACGCCCGCTCCGTGAGCGCGTTGCCCCTTGATCGTGCCCCAAGGGTCAAGAATCATGGAATGACCATGGGTCTCGCGCCCGTTCAGGTGGTAGCCCCCCTGGGCGCTGGCAACCAGATACACCAGGTTTTCGATCGCGCGCGCACGCAGCAGGCTCTCCCAGTGCGCCTTGCCGGTCAGCGCCGTGAACGCGGCAGGCAGCGTGATGATCTCCGCCCCCTGATCCAGAAGCGCACGAAACAACTCCGGGAAGCGAAGGTCGTAGCAGACGGTCAGCCCGATGCGGCCGAACGGGGAGTCGGCAACCACCAATTCGTGCCCGCTGCGAATGGTGGCGGACTCGTTGTAGCTTTCCCCACTGGCGACCAGCGTCACGTCGAACAGGTGAATCTTGTCGTAGCGCGCCCGGATTTCGCCCTGGTCGTCGAACAGCATGCAGGCGGCGGCCGATTTGTCCTCAACTTCGCAATGCATCGGGATGGTGCCCGCCACGATCCAGATTTGGTGACGGCGGCACTGCTTGCGGATGAATTGCTGGATGGGCCCCTCTCCCTCCTGCTCCCGGTACTGCAGAACATCCTCATCCTGCAGGCCCATCATGGCGAAGTTCTCGGGCAGGACCACCAGCCGCGCATCGCTCTTGACCGCAGTTTCGATCAGGCGCCCGGCCTCCAGAAGGTTGGCGTCCAGATTCGGCCCGGAGGCCATTTGCACGGCAGCAATCTTGTCCATCTTCTCTCGCAAGGTCAGCGCGGCCGGTTTTGGGCCGGTTCACGGGGAATCCGCTGCTGAAATCGTAGCATGTCCTCGCGCTCGGGCTTCTGCTTGAGCCGGATCCGGTAGCGTTCCGTCACGAACTCCCGGGCCGCCTCGTGCAGCATGTTGCCGGGATTCTTGTCACAGTATTTTTCGAACCACTCATTGGTGCGGGTCAGCCCAGTGTATTCCGCGATGCTGTACGTGTCGCGTACCAGGTAGTTGTACGCGGTCAGATAGCCCGCCAGCCAACTGTAGTACAGCCCACGCTTGTCAATCGGAACATCCAGGAAACTCGCGCAGGTGTCCAGCCCCAGGCCCTGGACCTTGTACTGCTGGTTCAGGTCGCGCGCGTGCAACGGCATCACCAAAGCGCAGGCCAGGATTCCGGCCAGCCCTCCAACGATCCACCGGCCTTTCTCCTGTCGCGAAACCGGGACGATTCCCGCCGCCATCATGCTTGGCGCAACGCCCGCAGCGGGAACGGCACGCCGGTGCCGCCGTGGCCGCAGTAACCACCCGGGTTCTTGCCCAAGTACTGCTGATGGTAGGACTCGGCGAAGTAGAACGTCTCGGCCGGGACGATTTCGGTCGTGATGGCGCCGCCGCTTTTCGCGGAAAGCGCCGCCTGGTAAAGCTCGCGGCTTTTGTTGGCCAGGGCCTCCTGCTCGGAGTCGGCAAAGTACACGCCGGAGCGGTACTGGGTCCCGATGTCGTTCCCCTGGCGCATTCCCTGGGTCGGGTCGTGGCCCTCCCAGAAACAGGCCAGCAGCTCCGGATAGGTGATCAGGTTCGGGTCGTACACGACGCGGACCGCCTCGGCATGCCCGGTCTGGCCGGAGCACACTTCCTCATAAGTGGGATCTTGAGTCTCGCCCGCGGTATAACCCACGGCGGTGGTCCAGACGCCGTTCAACTGCCAGAAGCGTTGTTCCGCCCCCCAGAAGCATCCCAGCGCAAACTCCGCGACGCACAGGCCCACCGGATACGGCGGAACCAGAGGGTTGCGCGTAAACAGGTGCAACTCCCGCGTCTCTGTCACTGCGCCGACATCCGTCATGGCACCCTCCACACAAAACAAGGCCGCCTTGCGGCGGCCTGAGTTTTGGAGGTAATAGTTATTATTATTGTCTGGGAACCCTGACCGCTCGGAATCTTATCAATCCGGGCCATAGGTGAAGTTTGAAGCAAGGCTTACGCTGCCCGAGTGCTCATGGGTGATTCCGTTGTCGTTGTACGACACCTTGACGGTATCACTGATCGTGATGTCATTGCCCGGGGCAATAGCCAGAGGCGGGTTGGAGACGATCACCGGACCGCCGTCAGCGCCCTCGACTTCCACGACTTCGCTCTCACCGATGCCATCGCCGACTTTCAGGCGGCGGGTCTTGCCATCCACGGAGTACTCGATCGGTGCCTGCTTGACGCTGACCACCTCGCCAACTAAGCTGCACACGACCGCTAAATGGCCGCCGAGCTGGCCAGAGTACATCTGGGTGATGGCGTCGAACTGCGCCTCGCTGGCACGCTCGTCCACGTACAGAGCCACCTTGAAGCCGCCTTCAGTCAGGAGGCCTGGGGCTTCAAGAAACATGGAGACGTTGAGATCGTTGATTTCCAGGTCGTCCAGATGGCCTTCGTCGATATGCCATCCCAGCAATGCTGTACAGGTACCGGTGGTTGGGGGTTTCAGCACTATGCACGGGCAGATAAGGTCACACGTGCAGGATTCAAAGTAATTGCCTTTGATGCTCCAGTTGTCTGATGCCATGGCTTTCCCTCCTTATTATGGATGGCTGCGTCGTTGTCGGGTGGGGAGTATAGCACGGCTCAAGCGGCTTTCGCCGGGCTTTGCCGAGCCTCTGAACCACCTGTTAAAATGGCCGCGGAAGCCTTGCTTATGCCTGCCGCCGCCTCCACCCCCGAATTCGCGCCCCTGCCGACGGCGGAACGCTGGGCTCTGATCGGCGCCGTCACCGCCGTCGCCGCCAGCGGGTGGGCTTGGATGCTGTATATGGACTGGGCCATGCGCGACATGATGCAGGGTGGACCTTCCACTGCATGGATGCCTCCACCTGCCGGGGCTGGCGGCTGGAGCGGATACGATTTCTGGATGCTGTTCGCCATGTGGGCGATCATGATGGTCGCGATGATGGCGCCCAGCGCCATCCCGATGCTCCGAATGTATCGGACCATGCAACGGAACCGGAGCCGGCAAACCCTGCAATCCGTCTCCTGGACGATTTTCCTCTTCGGCTACCTTGCTGCCTGGACCGTTTTCTCCGCGATAATTTCGGTGATTCAGTGGCCCCTCCACGAGTGGGGACTGCTCGATCCCATGATGAACAGCCGAAGCCAGCTTTTCAGCGGCATCCTGCTGATCGTGGCCGGCCTGTACCAATGGACACCGTGGAAAGACGCCTGCCTGACCCAATGCCGGACACCTATGCAGTTCCTGCTCGCCCGTTGGAAAGACGGCCGATCCGGGGCCTTGCAGATGTCTTTCGAACACGGTCTTTACTGCATCGGATGCTGCTGGGCGCTCATGCTGGTCCTGTTCTCTGTCGGCATGATGAACATGCTGTGGGTTGCCGCCATCATGCTGTTCGTGATCGTCGAGAAGGCCCTGTCGAACCCGGCGCGGCTGTTCCGGACGGTCACCGGGTTGTTGCTGGCCGGTTCGGGCATCTGGCTGTTATCCCTCCATCTCCAAGGTGCCACATGAGTTCGACCAACGAGCAACGGGTCCGTCAACTGTTCGAGGACAACCTCGCGACCCATCAGGATTCCCGGGACCGGATGGCCGAATCCATCGCCCGGGCTGGAGCCCTACTGGCGCAGGCCTTGTCGGACGGCCGCCGGGTG
Source organism: uncultured candidatus Poriferisulfidus sp. (assembly GCA_965116525.1). Classification (GTDB taxonomy): domain Bacteria; phylum Pseudomonadota; class Gammaproteobacteria; order Poriferisulfidales; family Poriferisulfidaceae; genus Poriferisulfidus. The sequence continues at coordinate 1,413,888 of OZ220694.1, read as the reverse complement.
TTGAGCTGCGGCAATGGCGGCTCGGCAGCAGACGCACAGCATTTCGCGGCCGAATTGATCGGCCGCTTCGAGAAGGAGCGCGAGGCACTGCCCGCCGTCGCCCTCTCCACCGACACTTCGGCACTGACCGCCATCGGGAACGACTATGGATTCGACCGGGTATTCAGCCGCCAGGTCGAAGGGCTGGGGCAGGAAGGCGATATCCTGCTGGCGATCAGCACCAGCGGCAACTCCCCCAACGTCGTGCAGGCCATCGAGGCAGCACAGTCCAGGAAAATGCGGGTGATCGCTCTGACCGGGCGCGACGGCGGCGCCATGCACGGCCAAATGAGTGAAAACGACATCGAATTACGCGTCCCGTCCGATTCCACGGCCCGGATCCAAGAAGTCCATATCCTGATCCTGCACTGCCTGTGCGACCTGACCGACAATCTCGCGCATGAGTGAGCCTGGTTGGCTGGCCGCACTGCGCGACCTGGTTGATCCCGAAGACCTGCTTGACGACCCGGCCGACTGCTGGACCTACGGCTACGACAACAGCCGGCAACACAGCGCCCCACAGGCCGTGGTGTTCGCCCGCGAGGCAGGCCAGATCCAAGACCTGATCCGGTTCTGCCGCGCCCATCGCACTGCCCTGACCACGCGGGGCCTCGGCACCAACACCACCGGTGCCGCCGTGCCCCTGCAGCACGGCATCGTTCTCTCCACCGAGCGCATGAACCGGATTCTGGACATTGATCCGCGCGAGCAGACTGCGCGAGTCGAACCGGGGCTCATCAACCAGCACCTTCAGGACGCGGCAGGCGAACACCAGCTGTTCTGGGCGCCGGACCCGTCCAGCGCGCCGTTTTGCACCATCGGGGGGAACCTGGCCTGCAATGCGGCCGGACCGCGCGCGCTGAAGTACGGCACCACCCGGGACAACACCCTTCAAGTCCGGGCCATCACCGGGGCCGGAGAGCCTTTGAGCGCCGGCACCCTGACCCGCAAGGGCGTGGTCGGGTTCGACCTGATGCGTCTGCTGATCGGTTCGGAAGGAACGCTCGCGGTATTCACCGAGGCGACCCTGCTGCTGCGCCCGCGCCCACAGGCGCTCGCCACCGCCCGGGCCGTCTATGCCGACCCCCAGCACGCGATGGCAGCCATCGAAGCCATCCTCGCCCAGCCCAATCTGCCGTGCGCGCTGGAATTCATGGATGCCGCCTGCCTGGACCTGATTCGCGATGACGGACAGGTGGATCTCCCGGAGAACGCACAGGCCCTCCTGCTGATCGACATCGACGGCGACGCCGACCAGTTGCCGCAGATCTCCGCACCCATCGCCCAGGCAGCCTCCACCGAACAATGCCTCGACTTCCAGATTGCCTTCGGAGAGGAGGAACGCGAGACTTTGTGGCAGGCACGACGCACGCTCTCACCCGCATTGCGCCGCATCGCCCCGGAAAAAATCAACGAGGATGTCGTGGTGCCGGTGACCCGGCTGGCGGAACTATTGCAGGAACTGGACCGGATCCGCACGCGTCATGCCATCCCCATCGTCTGCTTCGGCCACGCGGGGTCCGGAAACATCCACGTCAACCTCATGCCGGACGGCTCGGAAGAACAACGGCAAATCGCCTATGGCTGCCTGAACGAGGTCTTCGATGCGGTCCTGCGCCTCGGCGGCACCTTGTCGGGCGAACACGGCGTGGGCATGGCGAAGCGGGAACACATCGCCCGTGAACTGGATCCCACTTCGCTGAAGATGATGCACGCGATCAAGCGTGATTTCGATCCGGACGGCATTCTCAATCCCGGGAAAAACCTGCCGGACCCGGGAGAAGACGCAACCACAACCTCCGAAGGGTAAGCCTCCGCCCTAGACGCCTGCTCCGGTAAGCCGCTTCCGGTACGGTTCCGCGTCCTGTTCAGAAAAACAGCAGCACACCAGGCGGTCGAAATCAGCCTCGTGCCGGCGCAGCGCCTCCAGCGCCACCCGCGCCGCCTCGATCTTCGGGTAGCCGTACACCCCGGTGCTGATCGCCGGGAACGCCAGCGACCGGATTCCCTCCTGTTTCGCCAGTCGGCAACAACTGTCGTAGCAGGATGCGAGTAGTGCCTCTTCGTTTTCTTCGCCCCCTCTCCAGATCGGCCCGACCGTGAGAAGGACGTGGCGCGCCTTGAGGTTGAAGCCGGGCGCGATCTTCGCCTCCCCGGTCTCGCAGCCACCCAGAGTGACAGTGTATTGAGCCAGTTCCAGGCCTGCCGCACGGTGGATGGCGCCGTCCACCCCTCCGCCCGGCATCAAGCTGGCGTTAGCGGCGTTGACAATCGCATCGACGTCCAACTCGGTGATGTCCCCGACGACGACTTCGATCACTTTTGGTTTCGCCCCGGTTTCACTTGACGACTTTAAGATGGGGTCGCCCCTTCGGCGACGTCGGATCCTCGTCCGAGGGCGATGGAGACCCTTCGCCACCCCACGGAAACACCAGCCCCTCGTTGTTTTCCTGGCAGAAGATTCGGGCCACCGTCTGCACGTCCAAGACCACGTGTTTCGAGACGCCCTGGAAGCGTGTATGGAAACGAATGCTGTCCTCGTCGATCACGAGGTCGCGAACCGCCCGGGGCGCAATGTTGTAGACGGTGAACTGATCTTCCTCCAGTGCCGTCCCTGCATCGGAGCCTCCGTCGCGGACCACCAGCATCGGAGTCATGTCGTTGTCGACCACCCACTCGTAGATGGCGCGAATCAGATAGGGACGATTGGAGGTCACCGACGAACCGGTGCAGGAATCAACCTGTCAGGATAGATGCAGGTCTCGCTCGACTTCAGTCAAACTGCGCTGGAAGCACGGGCGTGCATAGACTTCCCGGGCATATTTCCACAGCGGCCCGGAACTGCGCGGCATCTCGATCTTGTAGCTTTTCAGGCGCCATAGAATCGGCGCCAGCGAGGCATCCAGCAAGGTGAAACTGTCGCTCGTGAAGAATTTCTTGTTTTCCCGCTGCTTCAGTTCCGCCGTCACCCGGATCAGGAAATTCCGCATGGTTTCCCGGGCCCTGGCGGATTTTTTCGCACCCGGCGAGTGCAGGTCGTCCAGTTGGCCGTACAGGCGTCGCTCGATTTCAAGCAGCCAGACCCGCGCCCGCGCCTTGCCGACCGGATCGACCGGCATCAAGGGGGGATGCGGGAAGCGGTCGTCCAGGTACTCCATGATGATCCGGGGTTCCAGCAACGTCATTCCCCGGTCGGTAAACGTCGGCGTCGTGCCTTCGGGATTGATGACCGCCAGATCCTCGCGGTGTTGCGGATCATCCGTAAATGCGTAGCGGGCTTGTGTTTCCTTTTCGGCCAGGACCATGCGGACACGGTGGCACTGGGGGCACTGAGGGGAAGAAAATAGGAGCATGGCGGGCTAGTGAATGTCCTGCCAATACTCGCGCTTGAGGAAATAGGCGAAGCCTCCCAGCACCAGCAGGAAGAACAGCACCCATGTCCCTACCCTTTCGCGCGTCAACCGCGCCGGTTCCGAAACGTACACCAGAAATGAAGTGATATCGACGACGAGCTGTTGGTACTCCTCGGGGGTCTTCAGCCCCGGGCTCCCCAGCGTCAAGTCCGCGATGACCTTCTTCTTTCCTCCGTTCCCATTCTCGGCTTCCTTCCATTCCGCCTGTTGCAGGCCTTGCTCGCGCCACAGCACATGCGGCATCGTCGTATACGGGAAACGCCAGTTGTTGACCCCCCACGGGCGGTCTTCGTCGGCGTAGAACGTCATCAGGTACTGGTAGATGTAGGTGGCGCCTTTCTGCCGGGCGATCATGCTCAGGTCCGGCGGCGACGCCCCGAACCATCTCTCGGCCTCGTCCGAGCTCATGGCGATTTCCATCCTTTCGCTGACGCGCTGACCGGTGAAGATCAGGTTGTCCTTCACCATTTCCATGTCCAGCCCCAAGTCCTCTCCGACCCGGCTGTAGCGGCTGTATTTCACCGAGTGGCAGCCCAGGCAGTAATTCATGAAGTACTTGGCGCCCCGCTGCAGGGAAGCCCGGTTGGTGAGGTCGACCACCATCTGATATCCGGGCAGTTCGGCTCCGCCTGCAGCGAATGCGGGTCCGGCCAGACCCAGGCACAGGGCGGTCAGGAAAAGGGCGCGTTTCATTCGGTCACCCGGTCCGGCACCGGGAGGTCGCGGCCCAGTTTCTCGACTCCGCTGCCAAGGAACATGACGGCCACGAACGCGGCCGGCATCAGCCAGCCCAGGAATACCAGCATCTCGTGGCCGGGTTCCATCCTGACGACGTCGTAGAGACTGATCAGGCCCAGAACCACCGCGAGGCTCACCAGGCGTTCGATGTTGCGGCGCGGGCGGCTGAAGAACCACAGCGCGATGAAGAACAGGAAGTACCACTCGCCGAAGCGCAGCGCGAGTTCGCTGTACAGCGCGGTCGGCGCATTGAAGCCCAGATAGCCCAGCACCGCGAAAGTGACCACGAACAAGAGCAGGTTGAGCTTGTACAACGGGCTGCGGTAGCGCACGGACCGCACCGGGTTGCGGTCGATCCACGGCAGGAAGAAAAGGATCAGGATGGACAGCAGCATGGCCAGCGCGCCGAACTGCGGGTCCGGGATCGCGCGGAGGATCGAATAGAACGGCGTGAAGTACCACACCGGAACAATATGTTCTGGAGTCAGCAGCGGATTGGCGGGCGTGAAGTTGTCCGGCTCCAGGAAGTATCCGCCCATCTCGGGGGCGAAAAACACCACCACAGCAAACAGGAACAGGAATGCGACCGATCCCCAGATGTCCTTGACGGTGTAGTACGGATGGAACGGAACGCCGTCGAGCGGCTTGCCATCGGCATCCTTGTGCTTTTTGATTTCCACGCCGTCAGGGTTGTTGGAGCCGACTTCGTGCAGCGCCATGATGTGCAACATCACCAGCGCCAGAATCGCCAGCGGGATGGCCGACACGTGAAGCGCAAAGAATCGGGTCAGGGTCGCATCGGACACCGCGAAGTCCCCGCGCAGCCAGATCGCGATGTCCGGCCCCACCCAGGGAATGGTGCTGAAGAGGTTGACGATGACCTGCGCCCCCCAGTACGACATGTTGCCCCAGGGCAACAGGTAGCCCATGAAGGCTTCCGCCATCAGCGCCATGTACAGGAACATGCCGAGGAGCCAGATCAACTCGCGCGGTGCCTTGAAGGAGCCGTACATGATGCCCCGGAACATGTGCAGGTACACCACGATGAAGAAGAACGACGCACCCGTGGAGTGCATGTATTGAATCAGCCAGCCGAGGGGGACGTCGCGGCGGATGTATTCAAGGGAAGCGAACGCGAGTTCCGCGTCCGGCTTGTAGTGCATGGTCAGGAAAATGCCGGTGGCGATCTGGATGATCAGTACCAGCAACGCCAGCGAACCGAAGAAGTACCAGAAGTTGAAGTTCTTGGGCGCGTAGTAGTGCGCAAAATGCTCGTTCCACAGCCGCATCAGCGGGAAACGGGCATCGATCCAACCGATCAGGCCATCGAAATAGGCCTTCATGCGGGGGCGTCCTCCGGCATCTCGCCGATCAGGATCCGCGTGTCGCTGACGAAACGGTATGGGGGCACTCGCAGGTTGGCGTTGGCCGGCACATGGTCATACACGCGGCCCGACAAGTCGAACCGGGAGCCATGGCAGGCGCAGAAAAATCCACCGGGCCAGTCGGAGCCCAGATCCTCCGGAGCCGCATCGGGACGGTAAGTCGGGTTGCAACCCAGGTGCGTACACACACCCACCAGAACCAGGAACTCCGGATTCAGCGAGCGGTGCGAGTTCCGCGCGAATTCCGGCTGCTGGCTTTGAGCGGAATTCGGGTCGCGAAGATAACTGGGTTCGGACTCAAGCATCGCCACCATCTCGGGCGTGCGGCGAATAATCCAGATCGGCTGCTTGCGCCAGATCAGGTCGATCTTCTGGCCCCAGTCCATCTGCCCGATATCCACTTCGATCGGGGCACCTGCGGTGCGGGCGCGGGCGCTGGGCGACATGGACGCGACGAACGGCCACATGGCCACCACGGCACCGGTTCCGCCCACCAAGGCCGTGCTGCCGGTTAAAAACCGGCGGCGGCTCACATCAACTGTGTCGTCTGACATGTGTCGGGAATCTCTAGGCGATCAAAAAAAACATAGCCGCTACCCATTCCACGGGTCGGCCATGTCTGCTTCATTTGCGGCGAAGAATTTTAACATATGAGGCCTTCCGCCCTGAAACGGGTGAAACGCGCCACTCCTCCTCAAGCCGGGTTCGGTATGTCGACAAACTGGTGCCGGAGTCCGAACTTCTCCTCAAGGTGCCGGCCAACGGCCTGTACACCGTAGCGTTCGGTCGCATGGTGGCCGCAGGCGAAGTAGTGCACTCCGCATTCCCGGGCCGTATGCACGGTCTGTTCGGAGATCTCCCCGCTGATGAAAGCATCCAGCCCCAGACGGGCCGCCTGCTCGATGAACTGCTGGCCCGCACCGGTGCACCACCCGACCGTGGTGATCGGATCTCCCGTCTCAGGGCCGGCCCAAACCACCGGATGCTCCAGCCGCGCCTCCAGCCAATCTGAAAATTCCTCCGCCGATCGCGGCTCCTTCAAGCGGCCGGTTCTTCCGGTTTCCGGGGAATCTGGTTCCAGCAAGCCGGTGACATTCAATTCCAGACGCTTCGCCAACTGCATGTTGTTCCCGAACTCCTCGTGCGCATCCAGGGGCAGATGGTAGGCGAACAGGTTGATGTCCGAGGTCAGCAGCGCACGAAGCCGCCGCGCCTTCATCCCGGTCACCGCCGAGTCCTCGTTGCGCCAGAAGTATCCGTGATGCACGAGCAATGCGTCGGCATTCTGCTCGCGAGCCACCTCGATCAGCGGCTGGCTTGCGGTGACGCCCGAAATCAGGAATTCAATCCGGTCTCGCCCTTCGACCTGGAGCCCGTTGGGGCAATAGTCCGAAAACTCCGAAGGCTGGAGCAGTTCGTCCAGATAGGCGGAAAGCTCCGCGCGTTCGACCATTATTTCGAGCCGCTGCGCCAGCGCGCCGAAGCGGCGTGCGCGCCCAGACCCTCCGCCTTCGCCAAACACTCGGCCAGGCCCGCGAGGTCCGCAGCGCCGGACTGAGATAGCCGGATGGTGCTGCTGCGTTTCTGGAAGTCGTAGACGCCAAGCGGCGATGCGAAGCGGGAAGCCCGCATCGTCGGCAGCACGTGGTTGGGCCCGGCGCAGTAGTCTCCCATCACCTCCGGGCTGTTCGCCCCGAGGAAGATCGCGCCGGCATGGCGGATCTGATCCAGAATCGCGTCCGGCTCCGCCAGGGCCAACTGCAAGTGCTCAGGCGCCAGTCGGTTGACCAGTTCCACCGCCTGCCCCAGGTCGTCGGTCTGTACCAGCGCACCGTTGGCCGCCAAAGAGGCACGGATGATGTCCGCGCGCGGCATTTCCTCCAATTGTGCGGCGAGCGCGTCCGCAACCGCGTTGATGTGCTCCGGGTCCGGGCTCAGGAGGATCGCCTGCGCCTGCTCGTCATGCTCCGCCTGCGCCATCAGGTCGGTTGCCAGCCACTGCGGATCCGCACTGCCGTCACTCACGACCACGACCTCCGAAGGTCCGGCCACCATGTCGATTCCGACCGTACCGAAAACCTGCCGCTTGGCCTCGGCCACCCAGAGGTTTCCGGGGCCGACGATCTTGTCGACCGCCGGGACAGTTTCCGTCCCCAGCGCCAGCGCGGCAATGGCCTGCGCGCCCCCGAGCGCCCAGCCGCGGTCGATGCCGGCCACATGCGCCGCCGCCAATACGACCGGATTGACCTGTCCGTCTGGAGTCGGGCTGACCATCAGGATCTTTTCCACCCCGGCGACCCGAGCCGGAATCGCATTCATCAATACCGAGGACGGATACGCCGCGGTTCCTCCGGGAACGTAGACACCGACGCGCTCTAGGGCGTTGACCCGCTGGCCCAGCCGCGAACCCTGATCATCTTCAAACTCGAACGATTCCAGTTTCTGCCGCTGCGCATAATCCCGAATCCGGTCGGCCGCGGCCCGCAAGGCATCACGCAGGGGTTCTTCCAGTGCCTCGAATGCGGCCTGAAAATCGGCAGGCTCCCAAAGCAGGGACGCAACCGAATCGGCCTCATGAGCGTCGAATTGCCGCGTGTATTCGAGCAGGGCGCGATCGCCGCGCGTACGGATTTCTTCGATGATGGCCGCGACCGCTTCGGCCTGTTCCGGACGCGAGCCTTGTGCCCGGCCGTCAATCAGTGCTTGAAATTCCTCTTCAAAGCCCGGCGCTCCAGCCGACAGAATGCGAGGAAATGGCGTGCTCATGCAGCCCGACTGGCACACTGCCGCCGCGCCCGAACCGCTTCGGCCAAACCTTCGAGCAACTGTTCCGTCTGTTCAAACCCGAGACACGCATCGGTGATGCTCTGGCCATACTGCAGCGGCTCGCCGGGAACCAGCTTCTGGTTGCCCCCCTCCAAGTGGCTCTCCACCATGACCCCGACGACGCGCCGGTCTCCCGCACGCATCTGCTCGCCGATGCTGTCGGCGACCCGGGCCTGCTGCTCGGGGATCTTCCGGCTGTTCGCATGGCTGCAATCGATCATCACGCGGACCGGTAGTTTGGCCTGCTCCAGGCGCGCACAGACCTCCTCGACCGCATTGGCCTCGAAGTTCGGTTGCTTGCCACCGCGCATGATGACGTGCGTGTCCTGGTTGCCGGTCGTGTGAAAAATCGCGCTTCGCCCTTCCTTGGTCAACGATAGGAAACGATGCGGCTGAGTGGCCGAACGCAATGCGTCCACTGCCACCTGGATGTCGCCGCTGGTCCCGTTCTTGAAGCCCACCGGGCAGGACAGCCCGGAAGCAAGCTCCCGGTGACACTGGCTTTCGGTGGTGCGGGCACCGATCGCCCCCCAGCTGACGCTGTCGGCGACGTACTGCGGCGTAATCAGGTCAAGGAATTCGGTGCCGGTCGGAATCCCCTGTTCGCTCAACCAGATCAGCAGTCCCCGGGCCAGGCGCAGTCCGCGGTTGATCTGGAAACTGTCGTCCAGGTCCGGATCGTTAATCAGGCCCTTCCAGCCGACCGTGGTGCGCGGCTTCTCGAAATACACCCGCATCACGATCATGAGGTCTTCCGCCAGCCGATCCCGGACGGACTGCAGGCGTTGCGCATACTCATGCGCCGCCTCCACGTCGTGAATGGAACACGGGCCCACGATCGCCAGCAGGCGATCATCCGATTGCTGCAGAATCTCACGAATCTGCGCCCGCGCATCGAACACCGTGCGCTGCCCCGCTTCCGTCAACGGAGATTCTCCCAGAACCTCTTCCGGCGGAATGACGTGGTCCATACTCGCGATTCGCAAGTCGTCTGTTGGGTATTTCATGCTTCTATCCCTGCCGTTTCCACGGCTTCCTGCAAGCGTGCCAATATCGGCATAATCTGGTCATGCCGCATCTTCCACGCACCCTTGTTGACTACCACGCGCGCACTGATCTCGGCAAGCGTGGCATACGGTTCCAATCCATTGGCGGCCAAGGTCCGACCGGTCTCCACCAAATCCACGATGCAATCCGACAGCCCCGCCAGCGGCGCCAGCTCCATTGAGCCATACAATTTTATCGTAACGGCCTGCCGGCCCCGCGCGGCAAAGAACTCTCGAGCCAGGCGTACATACTTGGTCGCCACCCGCACCCGGGGCTGTTCCAGGCAGGCCTCGCCCCCTTTCAGCCCGGCCACTATCAACCGGCAGCGCGCGATTCCCAGATCCAGTGGTTCATACAGGCCGGGGACGGGGTTTTCCATCAACACGTCCCGCCCGGTCACGCCTAACTCCGCCGCGCCCAGTGCCACGTAGGTCGGCACGTCCGCCGCCCGCAGCACCACCAGTTCGATGTCCTCCTCGGTGCACGGCAGGATCAATTGCCGGCTCTTTGAAGGGTCTTCTTTCGGCGCAATCCCGGCGCACGCGAACACTTCGAGCGCCTCGCGCATGATGCGTCCTTTGGAAACAGCGATCCTCATCGGAATCCTCCTCAACTCAGGCGCTGAATGTTGGCGCCAAGGCGTCGGAATTTCTCCTCCACGCACTCGTAGCCCCGATCAATGTGATAGACCCGGTCCACGACCGACTCTCCTTCCGCTGCCAGGCCGGCCAGAATCAAACTGGCCGAGGCCCGCAGGTCCGTGGCCATCACCGGCGCACCGGACAACCGATCCACGCCCTGGATCACGGCAGCGCTGCCGTGCACCTCGATGTTCGCCCCCATCCGGACCAGCTCCTGGATGTGCATGAAGCGATTCTCGAAAATCGTTTCGGTAATGGTGCTGGTGCCTTCCGCCACCGTGCTGACCGCCGCCATCTGCGCCTGCATGTCGGTCGGGAAGCCCGGGTAGGCCGCCGTGTAGATATCAGAAGCCCGGGGTCGGCGATCCTGCATGTCGAGTTCCACGTAATCCTCCCCCAGTTCAATGTCCGCGCCACACTCGCCGAATTTGCTGAGCACGGCTTCCATGGTGTCCGGCCGCACCTGGCTGACCCGGACTTTTCCACCGGTGACGCATCCTGCGGCCAGGTAGGTCGCCGCCTCGATCCGGTCGGGCAGCACCTGGTGCGTCGCGCCGTGCAATTCACGGACGCCTTCGATCTCGATCCGGCTGGTTCCGGCACCGCGGATGCACGCGCCCATCGCCACCAGGCAGCGCGCCAGATCCCCGACCTCCGGCTCGCGGGCGGCGTTCTCGATCACGGTTGTGCCCTCAGCCAATGCCGCGGCCATCATCAGGTTCTCCGTCCCGGTCACCGTAATCTGGTCCAAGGCCAAGACAGCACCCTGAAGGCGCTTGGCCCGGGCCCGGATGTAGCCGTTGCTCACGTCGATGGAGGCGCCCATCGCCGCCAATCCACGCAGGTGCAGGTCGATCGGCCGGGTCCCGATCGCGCAGCCTCCCGGCAGCGAGACTTCCGCCTGGCCGTAGCGCGCCAACAGCGGCCCCAGCACCAGAATGGATGCCCGCATGGTCCGCACGATGTCGTACGAGGCGTAGCAACGGTTGACCCCGCAGGTGTCGACGCGCAGGCTGTTGTCTTCGCCCAGCGTCACCGTGGCCCCCATGCTGCCCAAGAGCCGCATGGTCGAGGACACGTCATGCAGATGCGGGACGTTCTGGATTATCAGGGGCTCCTCGCTCATCAGCGAGGCGCCTAGCACGGGCAACACGGAGTTCTTGGCGCCGGAGATTGACACCTCGCCACACAGCGGCATCCCGCCTTCGATCAGCAGCCTGTCCATCGGAAAAGTGGACGCGGCTCAGCCGTGCGCATGCGGCGTAAATCGCCGGGAAGTCTTCCCGGACGTTTCGCCACGCAGACGCTGAATCACGGCATCCAAGCCATTCTGTTTGATTTCGGGACGCAGACTGTCCTTCAGGCTCTTGATCAGGAAAATTCCGTCGGCGCGAATCTCGAACACGTACCATTCGCCTTCGATCTCGCGCATCAGGTAGGTCAGATCGACCGGAGCCTTGCCGGACATCAGGAATTCCGTTTGAACCACCTGATAGGGTTTGCCCGGCTGGAGTTCGAACGGCAGGTAGTGAATTTCACCGTCCGAATATTTGAGGATGATTTTCGCGTACAGCCGAATCAGCTGCCACTTGAGCGACTCGGCGAATGCGTTGCGTTGCTCGGGCGAGGCCCCTTGGTAGACCTTCTTGCCCAGGATGATCTTCAGGATCTGGTCGTAGTCCAGCACGCCCCCGAGCGTGTCATTCACGAAGCCGAACAGCGCTTCGTCATTGCGTTCGAACTCTTCCGAGCGCAAGCGGACTTGTTGCAGCAATTCATCGCTGACGCCTTGCAGGCGAACTTGCGGAGAGTCCGCGGTGGCCCCGGCACCCGCCCAAAGCAATAGGGCGGCAAGCGCAAACGCGCCCCCGGACAAACGCAGCGATGCAATGTTCGTCATTATCAGTTTCACAGCGGTTAATTTGTGAATTATAGCAATCGGAGCTTCATGCCTCCGCAATCGTCCGAATCAAACTGAAAATGTTACGAATCCTCAGGTTCTGTAGTCTGCATGTGCAGGCGATCCAGTTTGTCGAGTAATTTCAGCCCAAGCTCTCTGCCTCCACGTGATGCACGAAGCCGAAAGCGCATTTCGGTATCGTGTTCGGTCAGTGCCCGCACGGAGAGCTCCTCCATCAATTTGTTAACGCTCAGGCCTCGTTGCGCCGCCATGGCCGCCAAACGGTCGCGATGGGCATCAGGGATTCGAATCGCCATAGATGGAGCCCCGCAACTTGAGCCAGGAATATTGCTCAAGGGGGTCGTTCGCGTCCGGGTCTCCGACTCTAAGGTCGGGAAGAGTGTATTTACTTCGGCAAGCTGAAGGCGGCAACATACTGCGAAGCCCCTCCTCCACTACGGCACGCAAGGGCTTCCCAACTTCTTCCGCATGGTGCTTGGCTCGGATGAGCAATTCGTCGTGAATGTCCAACGTTATCTTCATGAATACCATGTTACTCCTACTTCTCATGCTGCGGGGTGGGCGAGCGCCCATGGGTGTTTATATAATGATTTAGACAATCCTGAGCATCGTTACCCGTATCTCTTAATTCAAGCCTTTCCGGCACTCCGACTCAATGCGTCCCCTCATCCTTGGCAGCAGTTCCCCATACCGCCGGGAACTCCTTGAACGTCTGCACCTGGACTTCGAGGTGGACTCCCCCGACATCGATGAAACCCCCCGACCCGGTGAAATCGCGCCGAATTACGTGAAGCGGCTCGCACATGAGAAGGCCGAGGAAGTCGGAGCCCGGCACTCGGATGCCTTGGTCATCAGCAGCGACCAATGCGCAGAACTTAATGGACAACTGCTCGGCAAGCCCGGCACGCATGATGTGGCCGTGGAGCAACTTCGTCGATTGAGCGGACAGGAGGCGGCTTTTCTGACCGGGCTGTGCCTGCTGGACACCGCAAGCGGTACATGCCGCTATTTCGAATCCCGCCACACGGTGTACTACAAGGAATTGAGCGGGGACATGATCGAGCACTACCTGCAGAGCGAGCAGCCCTACAACTGCACCGCCAGCTTCAAATCAGAAGGTCTCGGCATCACCTTGGTGGACCACATCAGCGGCGACGACCCGACGGCCCTGATCGGGCTGCCGATGATCCACCTGATTGAACTGCTGCGGGATGCGGGACTCGAGATCCCGGGCGCAGACTAGAACTTGACCGGAGTACGCAGCCAGGATTCCAGCACCTGGCCGAGCCGGGTCCCGACCCGGTCCGCCACACGCTCCAGAAGATCCGGCTCATAGGTGTAGTTCACCACTTCTTCGGCACCCACCAGGTCGCGTGCGACCTGCGCAACATCGGAAAAACCGTCCACCAAGCCCATCTTCTGCGCCTGGTCGCCCGTCCAGAACCGTCCATCAAACAGCTCCTCGTCCGCGGCCGTCAGGCGATCCCCCCGCGCCTCCTTCACGACATCCTCGAACTGCTGGTGGATTCGATCCACCATTCCCTGAAAATGCGCTTCTGCCTCCGGATCCACCGGCAGGAACGGATCGAGCATCGCCTTGTGGCGCCCGGAGACGGTCACGCGCCGTTCGATCCCCCACTCTTGAATCAGCTCGACCAGGCCGAATCCGCTGGCAATCACGCCGATGGAGCCAACCAGGCTGGAACCGTTGACGTAGATTTCGTCCGACGCGACGGCAATGTAATACGCGGCGGACGCACATAAGTCCTCGACCACCGCATAGACCTTCTTGTCCGGATATTCCGCCCTCAGCCTCTGGATTTCCGCGTTGATCCGATCTGCCTGTACAGGAGACCCGCCAGGACTGTTGATGCGCAACACCACTCCTTTCGCCTGTTCTTCCTCGAACGCCGCGCGCAGCGACTGGTTGACGAACTCCGCGCTCGCCGGAGCCTGAGGCACGATCGGGCCGAACACGTCGATTCGGGCGGTATGCGGGTCCTGCCTGGGCAATGAAGACTCTCCCCCGAGTACCGCCAGCAGGACCAGCAGCAGGATCAGGAACGGCACGGCGGCAAACGCCGTCCGCCACCGCCGGGCCCGGCGGGTTTCGGCGGTCAGTTCGCGGACCGCGACGACCAGGGCGGATTCTTTTTCATCCATGACGGCTTCTCTCTAGGATTGCGATTGTACTGAACCTTCGGGCCCGGACATCAGGCGTCGCGGCTGAAGCCGCCCCGTGTCCAGCAATTCGGCCACCCCGAAGAATCGGCCTTGCGAATCCTCCAGCTTCCAAAATCCCGCAGTCCCCTCGTGCAAAATCTGCTTTCCATGGCGCAAGGCTTCCTCCTCGCTCGCCGTGCAGGCGTGAACCGGCCACTCGGGCAGCACTGCATCCGCAGGCAACAGGCGCGTCAGGCGCGTCTCTTCCGAATCGGCCTCGACCTTCTCGAGGCTGACTGCCTGCGACTCGTCAAAGGTGCCGAGTCCCGTTCGGCGCAACTGGCTGACGTAGGCCCCGCAGCCCAAAGCCCGGCCGATGTCATGGCCCAACGTGCGCACATACGTGCCCTTGCCGCAACGCACCTCAAGATCCCACTCTTCCCGGCGGGCAGCGATCAGACCCAGTTGATCGATCCGAACCTCGCGGGCAGGTCGATCGACCTCCTTGCCTTCGCGAGCCAGTTCGTACAGGCGGCGCCCTTCGCTGTGGAGGGCGGAATACATGGGCGGGGTCTGCTGAATCGTCCCGGTGAAGCGAGACAGCAGGGCTTCGATCTCGGCCTGTTCCAGCGAGGGAATTTCGGCGCAAGGCGGAGCCGCCTGTTCCAGGCTCTCCGCATCATGGCTGTCCGTCTCCTGGCCCAGTCGGATCGTGAACCGGTAGGATTTCGGCGCATCCAGCAGGTAGGCGCACCAACGGGTCGCCGGGCCGAGCGCGATCGCCAGGAGTCCGCTTGCCAGAGGGTCAAGGGTGCCGGCATGCCCGGCGCGCTTCACTTGAAAGAGCCGCTTGACGCGGGATACGGCGCGGGCCGAACTCAGTCCGACCGGTTTGTCCAGCAATAACCAGCCGCAGGGTGCAGGCCGAGTCACGAAGCCGTCTTGGTGCGGGTGGATTCCCCCAAGAGGCTTTCGATCCGCTCTGCCCGATCCTCGGTGTCGTCCAGCACAAAGCGCAATTTCGGCACATAGCGCAGACCGCCACGGTTGCCGATCAGCCGGCGGAAGAATGGAATGCTGCGTTCAAACCCGGCGTCGATTTCCGCGCGTCGGCGCGCATCCGGGGTTTCGGCACTAATCACATAGACAGTCGCGTGTTTCAGGTCTCGGCTCATGACGACTTCGGAAACCGTCAATCGCTTCAGGCGCGGGTCGTTGACCTCATGCAGCAGGGCCGGACCGAGAAGCCTGCGAACCTGTTCGCCCACTGCGACCGGGCGCTGTCCGGGAATCACCGCGTTCTCCTAGAGAGTGCGGGCGGTCTCCACGCGCCGGTAGACCTCGATCTGGTCGCCCACCTGAACGTCGTTGTAATTTGCCACCGCGATCCCGCATTCGGTTCCGACCTGCACTTCCCCCACATCTTCCTTGTGGCGGCGCAGGGATTCGAGTTCTCCCTCGTAGATGACCACGTTGTCGCGCAGCACCCGGATCGGATAACCGCGCTGAACCATGCCTTCGGCCACCCGGCAACCGGCAACCGCTCCCATCTTGCTGGAGCGGAAGACTTCGAGCACTTCCGCCAAGCCCATGATCTCCTCCCGGATCTCCGGCGCCAGCTGCTTCTCCAGCAGCAACTTGACATCGTCAACCAGTTCGTAAATCACGTTGTAGTAGCGCAAGTCCAGGTTCCGGTCCGTGATGGTGCGCCGCGCCGCGCTATCGGCACGTACATTGAAGCCCAGCAGGATGGACTTCGAGGCATCCGCCAGCAACGCGTCCGATTCGTTGATGCCGCCGATTCCCGAGAGGACGATCTTGATCGCCGCCTCATCAGTGGAAAGTTTTTCCAGCGACTCGCGCAAGGCCTCGCCGCTGCCCCGCACATCCGTCTTGATAATCAGGTTGAGGGCTGCCTTCTGTTCCTCGCCCAGCTGTGCCGCCCAAGCCAGGCCCGCCTCGCGAGGCTCATCCGTCTGCTGGTGTCGCACCGATTCCTTGCGATGATCGACAATTTCCCGCGCTTTCTGCTCGTCCGCCACCACGTGCATCGGATCACCGGCCTGAGGGACACCCGACAGGCCCAGCACCAGCACCGGGAATGCCGGTCCCGCCTGATCAACCTTCTGCCCGCTGTCGTCGAACATGCTCTTGACGCGCCCATATTCCTGTCCGCACAGCAGCAAGTCGCGCTGGCGCAGGTTGCCTTCCTGAACCAATACCGTCACCGTCGCGCCCCGGCCGCGGTCCAGGCTGGATTCGATCACCACGCCCCGGGCCATCCCCTCGGCGGGCGCCTTCAGGTCCAGTAGTTCCGCCTGCAGGGCAATCGCCTCCAGCAGTGCATCCATTCCTTCCCCCGTCTTGGCCGAGACCGGCACGAAAATCGTATCGCCGCCCCAGTCCTCGGGCTGCACGCCAAGCGCCGCGAGTCCGGTACGAACCTTCTCGATGTCCGCGTTGTCGCGATCGATCTTGTTGATCGCCACGATCATCGGCACTTCCGCATCGCGAGCGTGCTGAATCGCCTCTTCGGTCTGCGGCTTCGCGCCATCATCGGCGGCAACCACCAGCACGATGATGTCGGTGCACCGTGCCCCACGCCCACGCATCGCGGTAAATGCGGCGTGGCCGGGCGTATCCAGAAACGTAATCTTGCCGCGCGGCGTCTCCAACTGATAGGCGCCGATATGCTGGGTAATCCCCCCGGCTTCGCCGGCGGCGACCCGGGTTTTCCTCAGGTAGTCCAGCAACGAAGTCTTGCCGTGATCGACATGCCCCATGACGGTCACCACGGGCGGCCGCGTCACGGGATCGCCAGTCGGCACGCAATCCAGCAGCAATCCGGCTTCCACATCCTCGACGCGTACCCGCTGCACCTTGTGCCCCATGTTCTCGACCACCAGCTCCGAGGTATCGGGGTCCAGCACGTCGTTGATGGTCGCCGTCTCGCCCAGATCCATCAGCGTCTTGATCACTTCCGAGGCCTTGACTGCCATCGCCATCGCCAACTCCGCCACCGTCATCGGCCCGCTCAAGGCGACTTCGCGCACGATCTGGGCGGTCGGCTCGGTGAACTGGTGTTTGTTGTCAACCACCACCCGGGCATGCTTCTTTGCCCGCGGCTTGCGCGTCCGGCGCTGGTCGTCAATGTGCAACTGGCCGCGATTCCGTTCCCGGCCCGGACCTGGTTTACCGCGGGGCTCCCGGGCTTCCCGGGGCTTGGCACGCGGCTTGGCTTTTCGCCCGGCACGCGGTGCCGCGCTGGCGGCAGGTTTTTTCTTCCCTTCTTCGGCCTTCGCCTCGGGTTTCGCCTGTTGTTCCTGTTTCTCCCGTTTCTCCTCCGGCTCCGCCTGCTTCACCTCGGGTGGAGTCTCGGCTGGTGCCTCGGGCACAGGTTCGGCAATCGGCTCCGGCGCCTTCTCCGGCACCTCGGCCTTGGGCTGCACCAAGCGGTATTTGCCCTTGACCTTGACCTTGACCCGGTTGCGGCCGGGCCCGCCAGTTCGCGGAATCTCCACCTGGCCGACCGACGGCCGGGACTGCACCAAGGTCGCTCCCGTGGGCCCACCGTTGCGCATGTAGCGCACCAGTTGTTTCTTATCGTCGTCGCTGAGCGTGTCCTGCTCGTCCTGCTTGGGCAGTCCGGCGCGCTGACACATCGCGAGCAACTGCTCGGGTGACATGCGCAGGGAAGGAGCGTATTCAGCGATCGTCGGCATCTTGATTCGTCCTCAGGCCTCCGGCAACTGCAGCACCAGCACCAGGTTTTCCCGCGCCTTCATAATCAAGGCGCCCGCCCGCTCTTCATCCAGCGACTCGATCTCGGGCAGTTCATCCAGGGCCAATTCCGCCAGTTGCCGACGCGTGGTGATGCCGTGCAGAGCCAACTGCATCGCAAGGTCGGGATCCATTCCCTCCACGTTGAGGATGTCCTCATCCTCCGCCATCTCCGCACTCTGCGCCAGGCTGTCCTGCGCCCGTTCCTTCAGTTCGGCCACCACCTGCTCGTTGAATTCGTCGATCTGGAGCAGGTCCTCATCCGGAACATACGCGAGCTCCTGGACTTCACGGAAGCCGTTCTCCACCAGGATGCCCGCGATATGCTCGTCGACATCCAGTTCTTCCTGGAAGCGCTCTTCGAGCTCTCGCTGCTCCTGATCGCTCTTCTCGCGCAGCTCCGACGCGGTCATGACATTCAACGTCCAGCCGGTCAGTTGGCTTGCCAGACGGACGTTCTGTCCGTTCCGGCCGATCGCCTGCGACAGGCGGTCCTCTTCGACCGCAATGTCCATGATCTTGCCTTCCTCGTCCTGGATGATCTCATCGACCGAGGGAAGCGACATGGCGTTAATGACGTATTGCGCCGCGTTCTCGTGCCAGGTGATGATGTCGATGCGTTCGCCCGACAACTCGTTGGAAACCGCCTGTACCCGGGAACCGCGCATTCCCACGCAGGCCCCCACCGGGTCCATCCGGGAATCGTTGGTGCGCACCGCGATCTTGGCACGGATGCCCGGATCCCGCGCTGCGCCCACAATCTCGATCAGCCCCTGCTCGATCTCCGGGACTTCCAGGTGGAACAGTTGAACCAGGAACTCCGGCACCGTCCGGGACAGGATCAACTGCGGGCCGCGGGTTTCCTGGCGCACTTCGCGCAGGTAGGCGCGCAACCGGTCGCCGGTGCGGATGATCTCGCGCTGGATCGTGTCCTCGCGCGGAATGAACCCTTCCGTGTTGCCGCCCAAATCGATGTAGGCACCGGCATGCTCGACCCGCTTGACGATGCCGATCAGCAGGTCGCCGATCTTGTCCTCGTAGGCTTCTGCAATCTGTGTCCGTTCTGCCTCGCGCACTTTCTGCACGATGACCTGCTTGGCGGTGTGGGCGGAAATCCGCCCGATGTCCACGGAATCGATCGGCTTCTCGATGTAGTCGCCGATCTCAAGTTTCGAATCCCGCTGCTGCGCGGTGCTCACCAGAATCTGCCCGTCGGGCGACTGGAACTCGGGATCATCGTCCGCCATCACCAACCAGCGCTGGAACGTCTCGTAGGCCCCCGTCTCCCGGTCGATGGAAATGCGCACGTCGGACTCGCCCCCCAGGTTCTTGCGGGTCGCGGCCGCCAGAGCCACCTCCAGCGCATCGAAAATAATCTCGCGCTCAATGCCCTTCTCCGTAGAGACGGCATCAACCACAGCCAGAATGTCTATACCGGCATCACTCATCGCCAGTCATTCCTCCTCATAGTGCAATCGCGCCTGGGCGATCACGTTGTAGGGAATCACGAACGTCTGCTCGTCTTCCCGGATTTCCACGGCATTGCCGTTGGCCGCCTCGATCTTCCCGAACAGGCGGCGGCGTCCTTCCAGCGGCCAGCGCAGACGCAAAGACACCTGCGAATCCCGGTAGCGCTGGAAATGCTCCGGGCAGAGCAGAAGACGATCCAGGCCCGGCGAGGATACCTCCAGCCGGTAGCCGGTGTTGATCGGATCCGCCACGTCCAGTAGCCCGCTTACTTGGTCGCTCACGGCCGCACAATCGGCATGGCTGATACCGTCGGGATGATCGATGTACACGCACACCCGGCCTTGGCGTACTCCCAAGTGGCATACCAGCCCCCACAGCTCGTAGCCCATTTTTTCAATTTGGGGAGCGATCAGGGACTTCAATGTCTGAGTTGTGCCGTCGGCCCTCATCAACATCCTCCCGGACCTAACAGAAACCCCCTTTCGGGGGCTTCGATCTGGAACCCGGTTTGTCTCCTGCATCAATTATACACGGCTTTGGTGCGTTCGCCCGTCATTGAACCCTAAAATTCGGCGTATTCTTGAGTTGTTATTAAAGCCGTTTTGGAGAGGCTCTCAGCGGGTTGCAGTCTTACTCAAAGCGGGAACCGAGCAACACGTATGCCCGGCGCCCGCGCGGGTCGGCGGTGCGCGGGTCGTAGCCGCCGCCTATATTGACGTAGGGCGGATCTTCATCCGTAATGTTGAGGATTCCGGCCGTCAGGGAAGTATCGGCATCCGGACCGATAAGCCCGGCGAGCTCCAAGCGGTACTGCAGATCAACAGTGGTGAAGGAATCAATGCGGTCGGTGATCGTGGCCGTGCGGCGGTGCCGGTAGTCGTCCGTGTGGTTGAGCAGCAGGACGGCCTGATGGTTGCCGCGCTGCCAAGTCAGGTTCAAAGTGCCACGCCATTCCGGCATGGGGCTGCCGATGTTGGCAAAATTCAGGTAGCCGGCGCCATCGATCTTCTGTCCGTCCAGGCGGGTGATGTCGTATTCGAGGATGTGCGTCGCTTGCAGGCTGGAGAGGAAACGACCCACGGCCGTTTGAAATTGTCCACGGACCGAGAAATCGAGGCCGGAGGTTCGGATCTCGTCGGTGTTGATGTAGCGGGTGTTGACGCGGGCGATGGTGCCATCGTCCGTGCGGTCCACGCGGCTTTCGCCGCCGGCCGCAACATGCTGTGCATCAGTATCGACAACTTCCTGGGGGTTCTCACGGGCGAGGGCATCCTCGAAACGGAAGCTCCAATAATCCAGATTGAATTCCAAATTTTCCAGGGCTATGGAGCCGCCCAGGTTCAGCGAAGTGGCGGTCTCCGGTTTCAGATTTCTGTTGCCGTAAGTCAAGTTGGGCACAAAGAATTGGCGTTCGTCTTCCCGGACGTCGGAGTAGCTCGCCTGCACGCCCTGCGTCTGGTGCAGCGAGGGAGCGCGGAATGAACTGCTTGCCGAGGCGCGTAGCGAAAGGAGATCCGTCGGCGTCCAGAGCAAGGACAGTTTCGGGTCGGTGGTGCTGCCGATGGCACCGCCATAATCCTCGTGGCGCACACCAAGCGTCGCCTCAAAGTCCAGGCCCAGGGGCAGCAACACTTCGCCGAAAACGGCGATCGCATCCCGCGAGCCGGAATAATCGGGGTTGCCGCCGATGAATGAGAACTCGAAATCGTTGGACAGCTGGTTGAAGTCGCCGCGGATGGATTCGTCACGGTACTGGACGCCAAGCGCATAGCCGATCGGACTGCCATCCGGCAAGGACAGGCCGTCGCCCGTCAAGACCGCTTCGAAAACGTCCAGTTCAGATTCGGTCGAGGCAATGGAATTCGCAAGCAGATAGTTGCGCATGAAGGCCTGTTCGGCAGCCGTACCGGAGCGTGTGCCGTCGAATGCACTGCCGTCCCAAGTCATGGCCAGCACCTTGTTGGCAACACTGAACGGGTTGTAGAACAGGCAGACATCGCCGTCCTGAAGGTCGTCGCGGCGGCCCGGGCAGTCCGGGCCGACACCGAGCAGACCGGCATCGCCCTCGTCGGCACCCATGGCATTCTGCAGATGGCGATACAGGGTATCGGGAACTCGCGAGTCAATCTCGCTGCGGGCGTGAAGGAACGACATTTCCCAAGACAGGTGATCGGTTGCGTCGCCTTCGGCAATCAGTGCCATGCGTCTCGTTTCGTTATCAAAGTAGTTGGTTTCGAATGGTTCATCGACGCCATAGATGCGGCCGATGTAGCGCAGCGCCACCGGATCGTCGTTGCTGTCCCGGAATGGGTTGCCTGGATGCGCGGCCGGAATATAGGCCAACTTGGGACTAATGGCCGGAAGGCTGGGAGAGATGGTACGGCTGATATTGTTATGCGCGTAGCCCAGTTCTGCCGTCAGGCGAGTCTGCTCGCCAAGGTCGAAGCCAAGCTGGGCGAAGGCCTGGAGGCGTTCTTCTTCCGGACCGACCGTGATCTGCGGGCCGAAATCGAAGCGGCAGACGCTGTGCGTGCCGGGGAGGCCGGCAAGAACCTGCGGCGGGATGTAGCTAGCAGGCGGGACGTATTGGGTGCAATGAGGCGCAGCTGTTATCGTACCGGGGGACAGTTCGGCGCCGTCCGCCAGCACCGTGTCGGCCAGCACAATGAAATTGCCGGGGTTGGCCGCGGAGCTCCATGACGGGGTTCTCCAGTCGACCTCGTCCATAATCAACTGGGTCCGATCCAGATAGCTCAGCGCAAACAGCAAGTTGCCGGACTCCAGAAAGTCACGGCCGTATACGAGCTCTACGCGGTCGTCCGACAGGGCGCCATCACTGGTGCGCTCGCGATGTTCGACGGACACCTCGAAGCCTTGGTAGTCGGAGCGGGTGACGAAATTGGCCACGCCAGCGATGGCGTCTGAACCGTAGACCGCGGCCGCGCCGTCTTCCAGGATCTCGACCTGCTCCAGCGCGAGCGTCGGCACCAGCGCCGACAAGTCCACGAAACTGGAGCCGTCGTTGGTCGGAAGAGCCGAGACTGCCTGCCGACGGCCGTTAAGCAAGACCAAGGTCGA
Organism: uncultured candidatus Poriferisulfidus sp.; assembly: GCA_965116525.1. Taxonomy (GTDB): domain Bacteria; phylum Pseudomonadota; class Gammaproteobacteria; order Poriferisulfidales; family Poriferisulfidaceae; genus Poriferisulfidus. The sequence goes on along the minus strand of OZ220694.1, from coordinate 1,391,387 downwards.
GGAGACGCCCAGCCCGCGAAGATTGATATTGGAGGTACCAACCGTGAAGTTCTGCGACAGGGAATCGGCGTTGTTCTGGGCACCGGCATTACTGGTCAACAACTGCATCAGATCCCGGGGGTCGCTGACGCCCAAGTTCCGCAATTCTTCAAGGTCATAACTGGTCAGCGGCGTGGCGACGTCCTGCTGCTGCGTCCGCTTGATGCGGGAGCCGGTCACCGTCACTTGCTCGAGCTCCTCGGACGATTCCGGAATCTCTTCGGCCAGCACTCCGGAAGCCGCCAAGGCCAGCGCCAACGCGGCAAGGAACAAGCGCCCGAACCAGGGGGTGTAGAAAACCGGGGCGGAAAATTTTCGAGACATGGTCACGACAGCATTCTGACAGATTCGATGCTGTCAAACATTATAAAAAGATTAGGCCCTAGCCCACATCCTCATTCTCGGCCAGCCGAATGCGGACTTTGGCGCCAGACGGCACCGTGAATTTATTTTGTACTTAAATCCGCTATTCGCAGCGCACTGTCACGATCTCGAACATCCGCTTTCCACCCGGGGTTTCAACCGACACCTCATCGCCCTCCAGACGGCCGATCAGCGCTCGGGCAATGGGCGAATGGACCGAAATCTGGTCTGCATCGATATCCGCCTCGTCTTCACCGACGATCTGGTAACACACCTGCTCGCCAGACTCCATATCGATCAGTGCAACCGTGGTGCCAAATACCACCTTGCCGTTGATCTGCAGCTCGGAGATATCAATGACCTGCGCCTGCGACAGCTTGGCCTCGATCTCCTTGATGCGCCCTTCCACGAACCCCTGCTGGTCCCGTGCCGCCTTGTACTCGAAATTCTCGCGCAGGTCCCCGTGCGCACGCGCCTCAGCGATCGCCTGGATAACGGCCGGGCGTTCCACCCGCTTGAGCCGCTCGAGCTCTTCGCGCAGCAGGGAAGCCCCCCGTACGGTCATCGGCACCTTGCTCATCAGTCTCTCGGTCTAGTCGGAAAACACGCTCCGCGCGCATGCTCAACGCACACGTTCGCTGTGTAATGTCTGTAGTTGATACACCTCTTCAGGCGCACCGTATTTTAACACGCGCACCAGTGCGCTGGCGCCCGTCAAGGTCGTCGTATAGCAGACCTGGCGCTGCAGCGCTTCCCGACGGATGGTCAGCGAATCCCGGATCGCCTGCTTGTCTTGGGTCGTGTTGATGATCAGGTCGATTTTCCCGTCCCGGATCATGTCGACCACATGGGGGGAGCCCTGCGCCACCTTGTTGATTCCAGTGCAGACCAAGCCCGCCTGGCGCAGGTATTCCGCCGTGCCATGGGTCGCCACCAGTTCGAAGCCTGCCTCGACCAGATCGCGTGCCAGCTCGATGCTCCTGGACTTGTCCGGATCCCGTACGCTGATCAGGACTCGTCCGCTGGTCGGGATATTCACTCCGGCCGCACGCTGCGCCTTGGCGAAGGCCTCCTCGAAGCGTTCCCCCACCCCCATTACCTCGCCGGTCGACTTCATCTCCGGGCCGAGGATCGGATCGACGCCCGGGAACTTGATGAAGGGAAACACCGCTTCCTTGACCGAGAAGTAATCCAGCTGCACTTCTTCACGACAGCCCTGGTCGCGCAAGGATCGGCCCAGCATGCAGGCAGTCGCAATCCGCGCCAGCGAGCGCCCGGTCACCTTGGAGACGAACGGCACCGTGCGCGAAGCGCGGGGGTTGGCCTCGATCACGTAGATCGACTCCCCTTGCACCGCGAACTGGACATTCATCAGACCCACCACCCCAAGTTCGCGCGCCAACGCTTCCGCCTGGCCGCGCAGGGCATCGAGCACCGGCTCCTCGATCGAGTAGGCCGGCAACGAGCAGGCCGAATCCCCGGAATGAATCCCGGCCTGTTCGATGTGTTGCATGATGCCGCCGATCAGCACGTCCACGCCGTCGCACACCACGTCGACATCCACCTCTACCGCATCCTCCAGGTAGCGGTCGAGCAGCACCGGGGTCTGGTCGGACACCTGGACCGCGTCCTCGATGTACTGTTCGAGCTCCGCCTCGTCGAACACGATCTCCATCGCCCGCCCGCCCAGCACGTAGGAGGGTCGTACGACCAGAGGGTAGCCCAATCCGCGCGCTAGGTTCAGTGCCCCTTCACGGTCCCGGGCCGTGCCGCCCGGCGGTTGACGCAATCCCAGGCGTTTCAGCACTTCGGTGAAGCGTTCTCGGTCCTCGGCCGCGTCGATCGCGTCCGGCGAGGTGCCCAGGATCGGGATGCCCGCCCGAGCCAGCCCTTGGGCGAGTTTCAGGGGCGTCTGCCCCCCGAACTGGACAATCACGCCATACGGTTGCTCGACATGCAGGATTTCCAGTACATCCTCCAATACCAGCGGCTCGAAATACAGGCGGTCGGAGGTGTCGTAGTCGGTGGAAACCGTCTCCGGATTGCAGTTGACCATGAGGGTCTCGAAACCCAGCTCGCTCGCGCCCTGCGCGGCATGCACGCAGCAGTAGTCGAATTCGATGCCCTGCCCGATCCGGTTCGGGCCACCTCCGAGCACCACCACCTTTCGGGCCTGCGTCGGCCGGGCCTCGCATTCCTCTTCGTAGGTCGAATAGAGATAGGCCGTGGAGGTCGGGAATTCCGCCGCACAGGTATCGACCCGCTTGTACACCGGGCGCAGTCCTTGCGCGTGGCGGTGTGCGCGTACGGCTTCCTCGTCCGCCTCAAGCAACTGCGCCAGACGCTGGTCCGAGAAGCCCGAACGCTTGAGAGCAAACATCTCGTCTTTCGATAAATCGTCCAGAGCCCGGCCCGACAGCGCCTGCTCCTGCGCCACCAGATCCTCGATCTCCGCGACAAACCACGGGTCGATGCCGGTCAGCTCGCAGACTTCGTCCAGATCCCAGCCCTCGCGCAGGGCGTCGGCGGCATACCTCAGCCGGTGCGGATCCGGGTAGCTCAATCGGCGCCTTCGTTCTTCGCGATCCATCGGACCGAACGGATCCAACCCGCACTGCCCGGTCTCCAGGCTCCGCAACGCCTTCTGCAGGGATTCCTGGAAGGTGCGCCCGATCGCCATCACCTCGCCGACCGATTTCATCTGGGTGGTCAGGAGCGTTTCGGCCTGCGGGAATTTCTCGAACGTGAAGCGGGGTATCTTGGTCACGATGTAATCCAGGGTCGGCTCGAACGAGCACGGCGTCGCGCCGTCCGTGATGTCGTTGCGGAGCTCGTCCAGCGTGTAGCCGATGGCCAGGCGGGCCGCCACCTTGGCAATCGGGAACCCGGTGGCCTTGGAGGCAAGCGCCGAAGAGCGCGAGACGCGCGGGTTCATCTCGATGATCACCAGCCGCCCGTTTTCCGGGTGAACCGCGAACTGTACGTTGGATCCCCCGGTGTCCACGCCGATCTTGCGCAGCACCGCGATGGAGGCATCGCGCATCCGCTGGTATTCCTTGTCGGTCAGGGTCTGCGCCGGCGCGACCGTAATCGAATCCCCGGTATGCACTCCCATCGGATCGAGGTTCTCGATTGAACAGACGATGATGCAGTTGTCGTTCGCGTCGCGCACCACCTCCATCTCGAATTCCTTCCAGCCCAACAGCGATTCTTCCAGCAAGACCTCATGGGACGGCGACAAATCCAGGCCATGTGTGACGACGCGACGCAACTCCTCTTCGTTCTCGGCTATGCCTCCCCCGGTTCCCCCCAGGGTGAACGAAGGCCGCACGATGACGGGGTAGCCGATTTGAGGCTGGAAGTCCAACGCTTCTTCCACGCTGCGCACCACCTGGGACCGTGCCTGTTCCAGCCCGATCTCCTCCATGGCCTCCCGGAACAGTTTCCGGTCCTCGGCCATGGCGATCGCTTCCAGAGAAGCGCCAATCAATTCCACGCCATGTTTTTGAAGCACGCCTTCGCGGTGCAGATCCAACGTGCAATTCAACGCGGTCTGCCCGCCCATGGTCGGCAGCAGTACATCCGGTTTTTCACGCTCGATGATGCGCGACAGGGTCTGCCATTCGACCGGCTCGATGTAGATGGACTGCGCCATCTGCGGGTCGGTCATGATGGTAGCGGGATTAGAGTTGACCAGGATGACCCGGTAACCTTCCTCGCGCAGCGCCTTGCAAGCCTGCGCACCGGAATAGTCGAATTCGCACGCCTGACCGATCACGATCGGTCCGGCCCCGATCACGAGGATACTTTTGATGTCGGTCCGCTTGGGCATGGCGATCAGCCAGACTGTCCGGCACGATGCTGCTGCATCAGGTCGGTGAAGTGATCGAACAAGCTGGCCACGTCGTGCGGGCCGGGGCTGGCCTCCGGATGCCCTTGGAAAGCAAACGCCGGGGCTTCGGTGTGGCTGATCCCCTGCACGGTACCGTCGAACAATGAGCGGTGGGTAAGGCGCAAGTGGTCCGGCAGCGACTCCTCGTCCACCGCGAAGCCGTGGTTCTGGCTGCTGATCAGGACCCGTCCCGTGTCCAGTTCCAGCACTGGGTGATTGGCGCCGTGATGGCCGGTCTTCATCTTGACCGTGCGCGCGCCGCTGGCCAGGCCGAGCAGCTGGCAACCCAGGCAGATGCCGAACATCGGAATTTTGGCCTCAAGCAGTTCCTGAATCGCCTCTTGGGCGTAGGCGCAGGGTTCGGGGTCTCCCGGACCGTTGGACAGGAAGACGCCGTCCGGGTCCTGGGCGAGCACCTCGGAGGCCGGGGTCGTGGCCGGCACCACCGTGACCGCGCAGCCCCGCTCACGCAGCAGGCGCAGGATGTTCTGCTTGATCCCGTAATCGTAGGCCACCACCCGGTACTGCACGGGCGGTAATTCGCCCGGCACCATCTTCCAGGTCCCTTCGTCCCAGTCGTAGGCCGCCTCCGCGGTGACCTCCCGCGCCAAATCCATCCCGGCGAGCCCAGCGAACGCGCGGGCCTGCTCAACCGCTCGGTCCGGATCAGAGGCTTCCGTCGTGAGGCAACCCGACTGGGCGCCCTGATCCCGCAGGATCCGCGTGAGACGGCGGGTATCGATACCGGCAATGCCGGGAAGCCCGTGGCCTTCGAGAAAATCGCCCAAAGGCCGTTCGCCACGCCAATTGCTCATGCGCGCGGGCACGTCGCGCACGATCAGGCCGGCGGCATGCACCCGGGGGCTTGATTCGTTGTCCTCGTCATTGGTGCCGACGTTCCCGATGTGCGGGTGCGTCAGCGTGATCAGCTGGCGGCAGTAGGACGGGTCGGTCAGGATCTCCTGGTAGCCGGTGATGGCGGTGTTGAAAACGACTTCGCCGACGGCAGTGGCATCCGCCCCAATAGAATCTCCGAAAAACAACGCGCCGTTTTCGAGAGCGAGCAACGCGCGTTTGGCCAAGAATGTCTCCTGAAGGTCCGGCTTTGGGCTTGGCGAGCCTTGAAAATTATGCCGGGAGACTATTTTACAGCAGAGGGTCGAATGGGCGAAAACTTCGCCTCAAGAGAGTATGAAGAACCTTGAGCCTGCCGTTGTCGAATGCATTAAATTTTCCGATGTCCGTTTTTGCGGTCTTCCCGAATCAAAATTTCGGAGGGCGTTTGCTTGCGTCCAGCAGTGAGACGCCTTAGCCTCGCCGACAATTTCCGGAAAGACTTTCGCTTTCTCAGCATTTCATCGTTTGATGTGGCCATGAGAGCGCTTCTCCTCACTTTCTAAAAATGTTAAACAAAGAGAGTCTATTCGACTAGATCCGGCATAACGATTTCTGCTTCTGCCCAAAAGGATTCATCCAGTTCGGGAATATCACTGAAGTCGATATCCCCGTCTTCAATCTCCGCGATCTGTTCAGGGGTGAGTGGCTTGCGGTATCTGGCCATTGTCCATTCTCCTGCCCGTTTGCGGAATCTCAAGTATGAAAAGGATTAGGTTTTCGCCGCAGCATCCTACTCAACCGGCACCGGGGATGTAAACACGAACCGGGCCAATCCGTTCCCATAATTGACCGCACAACGCGGCGGCAGGGATTGCAGCATATTGGTGTCCACCAAGTAGCGTTCCGATTGGCGCAGGCTGCGGATATCCCGCTCGCGCTCGGCGAGAACCGTGTTCGTCTCAAGGCTGCGTACCTCGTCGTCGACCAGAATGTTCCCGCTCATGCGGGCTAGCCACAGTGCTGTGTCCGGATCATTGACTTGGTAGGAGAATTTCAGGCCGCAATTCTCGGTCACCGAAGACACCACCTGCTCCGGGTCCAGATCGCCGGGCACATTCCGCAGGTCGTTGACCGTCTGGTGCGCCAACACCAAGTGCGCCCGCTTATCGCGGATGGAGGCAAGTGCCTCCAGCACGGGCGCGCTGACCAGATAGCGGAATTCATCCAGGAACAGGCAGACCTGACGGGCCTCCTCGCGAGCGCGTCGTTCGCAGTGCTGGATTACCGACAACACGAACATCTTCTGCAGCTTGAGGATCCGGGAATGGCGCAGGGAACCGCGCACGTAGACTACTGCGCCTTCAGAAATCGCCTGAGCGATGTCCAGCCCTTCTTCGGCGCGGACTGAAGGGGTCGCCGAAATTTCTTCCATGTCGTCGACGAACTTCGTCGCCTTGCGCGCAGCGGGCTGGCCGCGAAACGTCTCCAGCAGGATCGGCAGAGGTTCGTCGTCGTACAGCTGCGCGAATTCCCGTGCGGCGCGACGGTCGTTGAGACGGTAGAAATCCGCCTCGGTGCCCCGCTCTCCCAAACCCAGGCTCGCCACCAGAAGTTCCTCGATCTCGTCTGCCGTCTTGCCTTGAAGAGGATTCCACTGCGCCGTCTCGGCCATGAGATCCAAGCGGTAGAACGGCACACCCGCCTCGCGGGCGGCACGGGCCATCACGCGCGGCGCATACTCGTCGTCCTTGGGGTCGACCACCACCACCGCTTCGCCCTGCCGCACGGCCTGAGTCAACAGCACCCCGGCCAGGACCCCCTTTCCGCTGCCGGTCATGCCGACGATATCGACGTGGGATCTTCGCCACAGGGCTTGATCGATATGAACGGCGTTGCCGTCCGGGTCCATGCCCAGGAAGAGCCGGTCCTCCGACTCGCAGAGGGGCAACGGATCGTAGACGTCACGGGCTTTCGGCAGGACATCGCCGACCGTGCGGATGTCGGTCCGTGTATCGCGGGCCAACGGGCTGCGCTGCATCCAGCGCCCACGCCAACGCTCAAACAGGCTGGAAGTTCTGCGTGCCGCGAACGCGGCCACCACCACCCCGATCAGGAACTCCCCAATAAACAGCGGGACATGCCAGCTTGGGCGGCTGGTTCCCGCCACATGCGGCGCCAGAATCACAAGAACGGCCAGCACGGACAGCATCAACATCAGCAATCCGAGCGCCCGCGGTGCCCGCAGCAGGCCAAAGACCAGAAGGATTCCGCTTGGAAGGCCGAGCCAAGGCCAGCCCCAGCCGTAGAACATGTTTTCCGACAGACCGCCGACGAGATCCCAAAACCCCATAAGAGTATTCCATCAACGTGCGTCTGGCGGAGAGGGAGGGATTCGAACCCCCGGAACCTTTCGGTTCAACGGTTTTCAAGACCGCCGCATTCGACCACTCTGCCACCTCTCCGCATGACGTTCCGGCGGCCAGCAGCCGTCTCAATCTAGTCTAGCACCGCCAGCACATCCTGCATCGAATACAGTCCGGGTGATCGTCCGGCGACCCAGGCCGCCGCGCGCATGGCGCCGCTGGCGAAAATCTCCCGGCTTCCGGCCCGGTGCACCAGTTCCATCTGTTCGTTGTTCCAGGCGAAAACCACCCGGTGCTCGCCGACGACGTTCGCCATCCGCATGATGTGATATTGGATCTTGTCCGCATCCCGTTCGTCGCCGGTCGACAAGGCCTTGAACGAGGCACAATCCGGGAATGCCTGCCCCCTTCCCTTCGCCACGGCCTTGCCCAAGGCCAGTGCCGTGCCGGACGGGGCGTCGTGCTTCTTGCGGTGGTGCAGTTCCACGATGTCCGTATCCGTCTCGTCGCCGAGCGCCTTCGCGGCCTCAGTGACCAGATTCAGCATCAGGTTGACGCCAATGCTCATGTTCGGCGCTATCACGATCGAGGTCTTCTCTGCCGCCCCGGCGATAGCTTCCAACTGCTCCTCGTCGTGCGCGGTCGTGCCGATCACCAGACCTTTGCCTTGCTCCGCGCAGTACCGGGCCAGTTCCACCGTGTATTCGGGGCAGGTGAAGTCGATGGCGACGTCGAAGTCCTCGTGACAATATTCCAGCGATCCGGAAATCGCCACGCCCGACTCTTCCCCTCCCGAGAACAGCCCGGCGTCTCGCCCGACCACCAGTTCATCCTTGTTGTGCGAACTGGCCGCGCCCAGCGCAATGCCGGGGGTCTCCAGTGCCACCCGCACCAGAGTGCTTCCCATGCGGCCGGTGATGCCGGCGATTCCTACGCGAACTTTCTCCATCTCAGTGCAGCCAGGATTTCAGGTTATCTACGAAGTGCCGCCCGCGCTTCAGCCACGAATCGGCACGGGGGGAGTGTACCTCATTTCCGGTCAGGGACTCTTCCAGTTCCTCCAGAATCCTGCGCTGCTCCGCATCCAGGTTCACCGGGGTCTCGACGACCATGGTGCAGATCATGTCGCCTTCGCTACGGCTGCGGACCGAACGCACGCCCTTTCCGCGCAAACGCAACGACGCGCCCGTCTGGGTCTCCGACGGAATTTTCAGGTTTACGTGGCCATCCAACGTCGGCACCTCGAGGGTTCCGCCCAACGCTGCCGTGGCGAAACTGATCGGCACGTCGCAATGCAGGTCATCGCCCTTGCGCCGGAACAGGCGGTGCGGGCGCACTCTCACTTCGACATACAGGTCGCCCGGCGCACCGCCACGCATGCCGGCTTCGCCCTCTCCGGCCAGGCGAACCCGGTCTCCCTGATCCACGCCCGGCGGAATCTTGACCCGCAACGTCCGGGTCTTGCGCACGCGTCCCGCACCATGGCAGTCATGGCAGGGCACGCGGATAGTCCGACCCTCTCCGTGGCAGCTCGGGCAGGCCTGGCGCAAGGTGAAAAAGCCCTGCTGGATCACCACCTCGCCCCGGCCTTGGCAGCTCGAGCAGGTCTCCGGCTGGGTGCCCGGCGCACAGCCGGAACCGTCGCAGGTGGAACACTGCGTCGCCATGTCGACGCCGATCTCGCGGGTCACCCCGAACACCGCCTCTTCCAGATCCAGATCGAGCCGGTAGGCCAGGTCCGTGCCGCGCGATTCCGTGCGGCCCCGACCCGTCCGGCCGCCGAAGAGATCGCCGAACATGTCGCCGAACACATCCTCGAACCCGCCGGCCGCCCCTGCGGCACCGGACGCGCCCGACGACGCGCCGACCGCATCATGGCCGAAGCGGTCGTAGAGGGAACGTTTTTGAGGGTCGGACAGGACGCCGTAGGCTTCCTGAATCTCGCGGAACTTGCCGTCGGAGTCGGAATCGTCCGTGTTGCGATCCGGGTGGTGCTTCATGGCCAGCCGGCGGTAGGCCTTTTTAAGATCCGCCTCGCTGACCTGGCGGTCGACGCCTAATACCTCGTAGTAGTCACGCTTGGCCATCGGACATGCGGCAGTGAGCCCCCCTGTTCATTAGGTGGACTTGCCGTTCCCCTTGTCCGAGTCGTCGACCTCGTCGAAATCGGCGTCCACCACGTCCGCATCGTCTCCGGAACCGGTCGAGGCCTGTTCGCTGGTATTCTCTTCCTGCTGCGCTTCCTGGTAGGCGCGCTGGGCGATGTCGCCACTGGCATCGGCCAGGGCCTTCGTCTTGGCTTCGATGACTGCCAAGTCGTCTCCTTCCAGTGCCTCCTTCAGGTCGTTCACCGCGCCTTCCACCTGCGCGCGCTCCTCGCCCGAGACCTTGTCGCCAAGATCTTCCATCGCCTTGGTGGTGGCGTGAACGAGAGCATCCGCAGTGTTGCGTGCCTGCACCAATTCCTGAAACTTGCGGTCCTCTTCGGCATGCGCCTCGGCATCCTTGACCATTTGGTCGATCTCGTCCTCCGACAATCCGCTGGAAGCCTTGATCACGATCGACTGCTCCTTGCCGGTGGCCTTGTCCTTGGCCGACACGCTGAGGATGCCGTTGGCGTCGATATCGAAAGACACCTCGATCTGCGGCACGCCGCGCGGGGCCGGCGGCAGGTCCGTCAGGTCGAAACGACCCAGCGACTTGTTGCCGTCGGCACGTTCCCGCTCGCCCTGCAGCACGTGTACCGTAACGGCAGGCTGGTTGTCCGCCGCCGTCGAGAACACCTGGGTCTGGGTGGTCGGAATGGTGGTGTTCTTCTCGATCAGCTTGGTCATCACGCCGCCCAGGGTCTCGATGCCGAGCGACAGCGGGGTCACGTCCAACAGCAGGACGTCTGTGACGTCGCCGCCGAGCACACCGCCTTGGATGGCCGCACCAATCGCCACCGCCTCGTCGGGGTTGACGTCCTTGCGCGGCGCCTTGCCGAACAGGCCTTCGACCGCCTCCTGGACCTTCGGCATCCGGGTCTGGCCGCCGACCAGGATGACGCCGGAGATCTCCCCGGCCGACATGCCGGCATCCCGCATTGCGGTCCGGCACGGCTCCATGGTGCGCTCGATCAGGTCTTCGACCAGGGATTCGAGCTTGGCGCGCGTGATCTTCGCGTTCAAGTGTTTCGGCCCACTGGAGTCGGCCGTGATGTACGGCAGGTTCACCTCGGTCTGCTGCGCGCTGGACAACTCCACCTTGGCCTTCTCGGCCGCCTCTTTCAAGCGCTGAAGGGCGATCGGGTCATTGTGCAGGTCCACCCCGTGCTCCTTCTGGAAGCCATCCGCCAGGTGATCGATCAGGCGCAGGTCGAAATCCTCGCCGCCCAGGAAGGTATCGCCGTTGGTGGCCAACACCTCGAACTGGTGCTCGCCGTCGACTTCGGCGATCTCGATGATCGAGACGTCGAAGGTTCCGCCACCGAGGTCGTACACCGCGATCTTGGTGTCGCCGTGCTTCTTGTCCATGCCGTAGGCCAACGCCGCCGCAGTCGGCTCGTTGATGATGCGCTTGACCTCAAGCCCGGCGATGCGCCCGGCGTCCTTGGTCGCCTGGCGCTGCGAGTCGTTGAAATACGCCGGCACCGTGATGACCGCCTCGGTCACCTCTTCACCGAGGTACTCCTCGGCCGTCTGTTTCATCTTGCCAAGCACCCGCGCCGAAACCTCCGGCGGTGCCATCTTCTTTCCGTGCGCCTCGACCCAGGCGTCGCCGTTGTCGGCCTTGACGATGCCGAACGGCACCAGCTTGATGTCCTTCTGCACCTCGCCCTCGTCGAAACGCCGGCCGATCAGCCGCTTGACGGCGAATACCGTGTGCCTCGGGTTGGTCACCGATTGGCGCTTGGCGGTCTGTCCGACCAACACCTCGCCGCCATCCTCGGTGAACGCCACGACCGACGGCGTGGTCCGGTCGCCTTCGCTGTTCTCGATGACGCGCGCGCCGGAACCTTCCATCACCGCGACGCAGGAATTCGTGGTCCCTAGATCAATACCGATAATTTTTCCCATGGGGTCTGACTCTCCTAAGATCGGCCGCCATCGGCCGGTTTACTCATAAATGCGGATTAATAGGTGAAAAATCAAGCCGGATCCGCGGATTCGCCCGCAGGTCCGGAATCGCCTTGTTCGTCCCCGCCGTCCGGGGTCTCGGACGCCGGTTCGGACGCCACCACGACCCGGGCCGGGCGCAGCAGTCGATCATGCATCTGGTAGCCCTTCCGAAACACTTCCATCACGCTTCCGGGAGGAAATTCCTCGGTGGGCTGCATCGCCACTGCTTCATGCAGTTGCGGGTCGAAAACTTTTCCTTTTGGATCAATAGTTTCTATCGAAAATCGGTCGAAGACCTGCACCATGTTCCGCAAGGTCAGCGCCTGTCCCTCGCTCACGGCATCCGGGACATTCTCCTCCTGCGTCATCGCGTTCCGGGCCTCTTCCATCGCATCGAGGATTTCCAGGAGCTCTCGTGCCAGTGGCTCGACCCGGTAGCGCGCCGCCGTCTCGCGCTCACGATCGTGTCGCCTCTGCAGGTTCACCAACTCTGCCTGCGCTCGCGCCAGTCCGTCCTGGAGATCCTGCACTTCCTCGCGCAGGCGCTCGACCTCCGTCTCCTCCTCCTCGGGCTGATCCAGCGAGACGTCCTCGGATTTCGGCTGATCGGGCTCGGCCGCTGTTTCAGGCGAGGCTTTCTTTGATTTGGGAGGTGTCATGGGTCGGAAACGGCGAATTGCCGTTAATTATGGGCACGCATTCGCGCGGATTCAAGGGACGGGCGCCCGAACGCCCGGTTCTACCAGGGAGTCGCCAGAGTGAATCCGGCCCGATACTCGATTCCGTCTTCATACAGTTGGTGCTGGAATGCTTCGAGGCCGAAATCAAGCCCGCCTCCGCGTGGAGGCACCAGGCGGTAGCCGAAGCGGTAGTGCTGCCCTCCTTCCGACTGCTCGAATTGAAGCGACGGCGTTCCGATGAACCGTCCGCCTGCAACCGCGAAACCATAGCCGATCTCGGCATTGATGCGTCCGTCCTGCGACGAAGATCCGGCCTGCTGTAGCGATGTCGTTCCCTGCAAGTTCCAGAGCCGGTTCATGCCGCCGGTGGACGGCGCGCCCCAAGCCGGCACGACCGAGACCGAAAGGCCGAGATTAGAAGCAGGGTCCGGATCATAGTTCAGCGAGCCCGAGATGCCCCAGTCCTCGAATCTTGATTCCTCGTGGGTGAGGAGTCCCCGGGCGCGGAGTTCGGCCGAAAAACCCTGTACCGGATTCTCAAGCACGAAACCACCCCCCAGGTCAGCGCCGAAGCCGGTCTCGGCATCACCGCCGTCATGGCGGAGCCCGACCTCCAGCACCGGTGTCAGTACGGAACCATCCTCCAGCCAGACCGTCCATACGCCCTCAAGCCCGAGCCGGAGCCGGTTGACGTTGGCGGTCGCCGACGCGAGGCCGGTCACGGAATCCGATGTCGTCCGAAGCAGCAGGCCGTCGGCCTTGAGTGCCAATACGTATCCCTCGCGACCCACGATCTGGCCGCGGCCGCCGACCGCCAGCATCGCCAGGTCCATGTCCGTCTCGACCGGACCCTGGCCTTCCGGCGTCAGCGTGAGGTTCCCCTCTCCATAGCCGGCGGTGGCCCAAACAGACAGCCGATCCGACACTTCACGCGCGGCATAGGGATAGAGGCCGGTCAGCCTGCTCTCGACCGTACCCGCGCCTGTGCCGCGGTAGTCGCCCTTGCCTCGGCTTCGCGAAATCACGAGGCCTGCGAGCCAGTCTTCGCGTGCATAGTCGGCGCCCAGCATCATCGTGCGCACTTCACCGTCGAGTGAAAGATCCCCGTCGCGCCCGTCGAAATCGGAATATGCCCCCCGAGCCCAGATTGAACTGGATCCGCCGTCGGCCGAACCGCTCGTGAATGAGAAAGAAGATCCTGCAAGCAACTCGGAACCGCTCGGGCGATATGCCCCGTGCCCGAATCCGTCACCGTCTCTTTGGTCCACCTTGCGGACCCATGCCGCCAGCTCTTCATGATTGCGTCGTGTTCCCTCGTCTCCAGTGCCACCGCCCGGCCTCAATTGCTGGTCAGCGAGGCTACCCTCGAGACCCGGCACGCGGGGGGCCGCGATGCGCCCGGCCACCGCCTCCAGCACATGTTCTGCCGCGGTTCGTCCGAACCGCGCCAGCCACGCCCGCGGCATCGGGTCGCTGTTGCCGATCGTCGCGGTCGCCTCAGCCTGGACGATATGGGCGTTCGTCGGGCTCGAGAGAACCAGGGTGAAGGTTTCCCGATCCTCGTCGTGCGAATCCTGGACAATTTCGACGGACACGAACTCCGTTCTGTCACCCGGCGCGAAGGTCAACGTGTCCGAGACCGCCACGTAGTCCGTCCCGGCCTCGGCGGTGCCGTCCCGTGTGGCGTAGTTCACTGTCACGGTGTTGCTCGTGGTGGCATCGAGCTGAACCCTGAAGGTGACGGCATTTTCATGGTTTTCGTGCACCGTGGCGCCAAAGACCGACAGTCCCGGCGTATCAAAGACCTCCGCCGCGGTCGACCCTGTTCCGGGGCCGACACTGTTTCTCGCCCGGACCTGGATGCTGTCTCCGAGGCTCGCCCCCTGGATTGATCCGGAATACGTGCATCGGTACGGGCAGTCGATGACCAAATGCGAACGGTGCGCGAGGGCGGTCCAATTCCCGGTATTGACGCGATATTCATACGACGTGATCTCCGCTCCGCCGTTCCACAGCGGGGCATCCCACTGCAAATCCGTCCAAGGACCGCTTTTCCTTGCCGCCAGGCCCGTCGGGGCGGCCGGCATTTCAAGCGTCGCGGTCGTCGTCACGCTCACGCTGTCCACATCGCCGATGCCGTGATTGCTCACGGCCTTCAGCCAAAAGGTGTAGGAACGGTTTTGCTGAAGACCTTCGATGACCTGGGCGTGATCCGAGTCCGTTTTTCGCCAGATGCCGTTAGTCTCCTTATACAGGTAGGCAGTTATCGCTTCCCGTCCCTCGGGGGTCTCCACAATCTTCTTGGGAATTGGAGTCTCCCAAGTCAGAAGCACCCTTCCGGGTCCTCCGCGGGCCTGGAGGTTGACCGGCTTGTCGGGTTGGGGGTCTCGTGTCGACGGGGGATGCGGATGAGCCGTAGCTACCTTTGAGGTCACGGCCTGCCCATCGTCGAGGACCGCCCGCACTCGGAAATAATAAGCGAGGCTGTCGTCGAGATCATCCTCCACATGGCTACTCCTGGTCGCGTTGGTCACCAGCCAAGGATCGTTTTCATCCAAGGAATTCGCGCTGTCGACTTGGTACTCGTAGCGGACGACCGAAGCCGAATTGCCGTTCCGGGACAGGGACCATGTCAGGATTGCAATCGGGTCGTATCGACTCGCGTACAGGCGCAGCGACGGGGTAGACACTGATCGCGGCGACTTTTCGTTAGAGTTCTCTGTATAGCTACTCTGGCTGGTGATGCCGAAATTGTCCTCATTGCCACCCCCACTGCCACCCTTAGAGACTCCATCGACAATGACACCACTTTCGCTGCCGCTGGCAGTGATGCCGCCGCCCCCGCCGCCGCCCCCGCAGGCCGCGGCAAACAGAGCCACGCTCGCCCAGACGAGTACGATTCGAAGAGTATTCGGGCTCGGTTCGGAGCGGCAGCCTGAGCGGTGCCGACCGTTTGGAGATTTCGAAAATCGCGATGTACTGCAGCCGTCGATTGCGTCCTGCATTGTCCCCTGGCCTTCTTGGTTGACGGTCCGCACCCTTTTCAGAAGGTCTGCGGTGTAAAAAGTACCTCGATTTGGCAGCGCACTTTACCAGAAATCCTGTCGCACCTCAATCGGCTCCATGCCCGATCCAATCTTCTGCCTGCCGCCGATGCAGGCTTTTCAGTCTCCGTTATTCCTCTCCTTTCTCCCAGCAAATATCTCACCCTCAAGGCGTACAATACCGTTCTCACCGAGAACCGGACATAATCTTCTGATGGCCGAATTCAGGCACATCGGGGTCGTCTCCCGCCCCAGCCGCAAAACCACCGCGGAATCCATCCGCCGGGTGGCCCGGCTGGTCGAGAAAAAAGGATGCGAGTTGCTGGTGGACGAACAGACCGCCCGGGTGCTCGAAATGCCGGAATGGCTGGAGCTGCCCGAGCTGGCTGAACAAGCTGACCTCGGCGTGGTCGTCGGAGGAGACGGCACGCTGCTGCGCGCGGTCCGCCACATGGCCCCGCGGGGGGTTCCGGTCTGCGGCGTCAACCGCGGTCGGCTGGGCTTCCTGGCGGACATCTATCCGGAACAAATCCCGAGCGTCCTAGGCGCCATTCTGGACGGAGAATACGAAACCGACCAGCGTTCGATCCTGGTCGGCGAGGTGCTGCGCGGCGAAGAGCAGCTCTGCGTCTCGGATGCGCTCAACGATGTGGTGATACACAGCTACCGGGACCTGCACATGATCGAGCTGCAGACCCTGATCAGCGGGCGCCCGCTGAGTGCGCTGCGCGCGGACGGACTGATTATTTCCACGCCGACCGGCTCCACGGCCTACGCCCTGTCCGGCGGCGGCCCGATCCTGCATCCGTCGCTGCAAGTGCTGGTGATGGTGCCCATCTGCCCGCACATGCTGAGCAGCCGCCCCATCGTGATCGACCTGGACAGCGAAATCGAACTGGAAGTGATCGGCCGCCCGGAAAGCCGCGGGGTGGTCTCTTTCGATGGTGCCGCCAACCAGGAGTTGACGATCGGCGACCGCATCCGCATCCGCCGGCAGGATTACCCGCTGACCCTGGTCCAGCCCGCGGGTCACGACTACTACGAAATTCTGCGGCGCAAGCTATCCTGGAACCTCTAGCCGTCGATGCTGCGCGCCCTGACGATTCGCGGTCTGGCCGTCATCGAAAAGCTGGACCTGGAGTTTCATCCGGGCTTGAGCGTCTTCAGCGGGGAAACCGGGGCCGGCAAATCCATCCTGGTCGGCGCGATCGGTCTCGTGCTCGGCAATCGTGCGACCCAGAACCTGATTCGCCGCGATGCCGAACGGGCGGAAGTGACTCTGGAATGCGATCCCACCGCGCGTCCCGAAGCCTGCGCATGGCTTGAGCAGCATGAATTCGACTTCAGCGACGGCTTGCTGCTGCGGCGCGTCATCTCCCGAGGCGGCTCATCCCGCGCCTATATCAACGATACGCCCGCCTCGGTCGGCACCCTGCGCACGATCGGCCAGCAACTGATCGAGATCCACGGCCAGCAGGAACACCAGCGCCTGTTGCGCCGGGACCAGCAGCGAACCATCCTGGATGCCGCCTGCGGGCATGGCGAGGCACTGGCCGCGCTGGACGACTGCTACCAGCGCTGGAACGAGACGCAGGCGCGGCTGGCCGCGCTCAGCGGGGATGCCGAGCGGCATGCCCAGGCCCTGTCCCTGTTGAAGTTCCAGGTTGAGGAACTCAACGCCCTCGGTCTCGAAGACGGGACCTACGAGGACCTGGATGCGCGACAGCACACGCTCGCCGGGGCGGACGAATTGCGGGCGCTTTGCCAGGAACTGATCGACACCCTGTACGAAAATGACGAACATGCCGAATATGCCCGGCTGACCGCGGCTGCGGACCGGTTGGAGCAGGCGGCGCAAATCGACCCGAAGCTGGAATCCGCCCGGGAATTACTGCCGCAGGCGATGAACTGCGTGGAAGAGACGGTCGGGCTGCTGCGCGCAGCACTGGACCGGGTGGACCTGGACCCCGAGAGCCTGGCCGAGGTGGAACAACGCTTAGGCACTGTTCACGATCTCGCCCGCAAACATCAGGTCACCCCGAAAGAGTTGTGGCGGCATGCCCAAGACCTGAACGAAAAACTGGAGCAGTGGCAATCGCCGGAGTACGATGCCGAAGCACTGGCCGAAGAGGTGGCCCGGTTGGAACAGGATTATCTCGCCCTGGCCAAAAAGGTGCATCAAGCCCGAGCCAAGGCGGCCGAGCGAATTTCCGGGCAGGTCACCGAAGTCCTGCATCGGCTCGGCATGCCGCACAGCGAGTTCCGGATCGAGGTGGGTCACGACCCGCAGCGCGCGTTCGGCCCGCACGGGCTGGACGACATCGACTACCGCCTCGCCACCGGGCCCGGGCAGAACCCCGGCCCGATCAGCGAGATCGCCTCGGGCGGCGAACTGTCGCGCCTGTCGCTTGCCATCCAGCAATCGCTGACCGGTGACGACGAACCACCGGTCATGATCTTCGACGAGGTGGATGCGGGCATCGGAGGGGGTGCCGCAGAGATCGTCGGGCAACTGCTGGCCCAGCTCGCCGATCGCCTGCAAGTGCTGTGCGTCACCCACCTCCCGCAGGTGGCGGCGCAGGCTCACCACCAGTATTGCGTGCGCAAGCACGGCGGCGTACGCACCGAGGTCGCGCTGCTCGACGAGGACGGCCGGGTGGAAGAACTCGCCCGCATGCTCTCGGGAGTCGAGAAAACCCGCACGGCGCGCGAGCATGCCGAAGCGTTGCTGCGGGCGCAGCCGCGGTAATGCCTCACTGATAGAATTGGAGCCATGAGAATTTTTTCAGCCCGGTCGGGCCTTGCCCGCCTGACGTTGCTGTGCGGCTGCGTGATGGCGGCAGGTTGCGAATACATGCTGCCGGAAGGCTTTGAGCTGGGTCAGCACCGGGTCGCCGTGCAGCAGGGCAATACGCTGACGGAGGAATCGGTCCGCAACCTGCGCACCGACATGGACCTCAGGCAGGTACTGTTCCTGCTGGGAACGCCCATGGTCATGGATCCGTTCCACCCCAACCGCTGGGACTATCCGCTTTACGTGGAAGCAGTGGAGAGCGGAGAGAAATCCCGACTGGACGTAGTCAGCCTGTACTTCAAGGATGGCAGACTCAAGGAGGTCCGCAGGCTGGTGCGGATTGATCCGGAGGTGGCGAAGATCGAGCCCGGCGGCGAACTTGACGCAGAGGCCGAATGGTTCGAACCTGGCGATGCCTTGGCCGTGGAGGAGACTTCCGGAACCGAGGTTCCGACTCCTGATGCGCCAGCCCCCGAGATGGTCGAGGATGAGGCGGTCGCGGAACCCGAACAGACCCCCCGGAACTAAGAATAACTGGCGGGTAAAGCCTAAGATCAATGAGGCTGCTATGAGTAAATCGAAGACTCCAAATGCGGCAGAACAGTTGCGGGAAGTGTCGCGGCAGTTGGAAGAATTAGTCAAATCAGGGCGTACTAAGAGGCTCCCTCCCGAGCATAAGAAAGAGCGGCATTCGCGTTCTCATCCTGCCCAGCGCAACTAGCTCCATTTCGTGGCCCTTCGGACCGCTTACAGAAATGCGGTCGTATCCATAAATTTGCCTGCCGCCATGTCAGAGCGGACCTCCATCAGCCAAGCAATCCTAGAAAGGCTCGCAGCAGTATGCTGGCAAACCCTATTTGAAGGAGATATACGCACATCCAAGGATAAACTTATCAATAAGAATAGTTGAAGGAAGATCCATTTATTGCACATAATAATGTACAATATAATTCATATAATATTGTATAATAAGCATTATGAGAAAAGTAAAACTTGAGGAATCTGCGCCGATCCCGGTTCGTCGAGCCTTGCGGAAACTGGGCCAGAACATTCGGAGCGCTCGGCTCAGGCGGCGTATTCCAACTGCCATCATGGCCGAGCGGTCATCCATCAGCCGGACGACGCTGCACAAGATAGAAAAGGGCAATCTTGGAGTCGCCCTCGGGCATTACGCGACTGTCTTGTTCGTCCTTGGCATGATCGAGCACTTGGCTGATCTCGCCGACATCAGGAATGACCAGTTGGGATTGGATCTTGCAGAAGACTCCCTGCCGCAACGTATTCGAAGTCCGCAGTCGTAGCAGACTTCCCGAAACTGAATGAAGAGTATGTGATGGACGAGCAGGTACAAGTGTACGTGGATCTCGCGGGAACCACTTATCTCGTGGGACGCCTGTGGGCTCACACCCGGAATGGCCGGGAAAGCGCTTCTTTCGAATACGATGCCGACTGGCTTCGCACCAAAATCCGCTTCGCCATCGAACCTACGCTGATGCTCACTCCGGGACCATTCCACACGTCCGGAGGCAGACCCCTGTTCGGAGCATTCGATGATTCGGCACCAGACCGCTGGGGACGGGAATTGATGCGGCGTACGGAACGTCGGCGAGCCGAGTACGAAGGCCGATCTCCCCGTTCTCTGATGGAAATCGATTACCTACTCCGGGTCAATGATGAAGCCCGCCAAGGCGCTCTCCGCTTTGCGCGCACTGAAGGTGGTCCGTTTCTTGCCTCCGGCTCCGAATCGACCCGCATCCCTCCGCTGGTCGAATTGCCCCGGTTGCTGGCCGCAACCGAACACGTCATTGCGGAAGTCGACACCAATGAGGATCTCCGCCTGCTGATGGCGCCGGGGTCCTCGCTAGGAGGCGCTCGACCCAAGGCTTCAGTTCGCGACCGCGACGGCCACCTTTTGATTGCCAAGTTCGCACATCGGGGCGATGACATAGACACCGTCCGATGGGAAGCAGTCGCCTTACACCTTGCCAAGCATGCCGGTCTTGCCGTACCCGATTGGCGGCTTGAGGCTGCGATGGGTGAACCCGTGCTACTGTTGCGTCGATTCGACCGTCGAGGTCAAGTACGCATCCCTTTTCTCTCGGCAATGAGCATGCTCCAGGCCCGGGACAACGAAACCCGAAGTTATCTGGAATTCGTCGACGTACTGCGATTACATGGCGCTGACACGAAAGACGACATGCAGGCACTCTGGCGACGCATCATCTTCAACATCCTCATCTCCAACACGGATGATCACCTGCGCAATCATGGCTTTCTTCTGGGGGGATCAAACGGCTGGCAGTTGGCCCCCGCCTACGACCTCAACCCGACGCCTGCGGACATCAAGCCTCGCGTGTTGGCTACCAATATAGATTTGGATGATGGCACGGCTTCGCTGGAGTTAGCGATGAGCGTTGCAAGCTATTTCGATCTGACACAAAAAGAAGCACAAGCCATTGTGTCCGAGGTGACGCGCGCCACGTCAACCTGGCGCCAAGAAGCCTCCCGCCTGAGCTTGACTCAAGTGGAAATCGAACGCATGGCCTCGGCATTTGAGCACGGCGGCCAGCGGTAGGCGCGGGATGCGCCGAGGCCGCCGGACGAATCCCGCCAAAATAAGGGAAAATCCGTTCGCGCTCTGTTTCTTCCGAGCGCAGTTGATTTCACACGTAGATGTTCACCTTTTCTCCGCTGCCGCTCGGCGGCGACGCGCTTCCTGAGGAGACATCTCCAGCGGCGGGCAAATCTCAAGCCGGTCACCTTCCTGCAATACATACTCGGCGGAGACTTCACGACCGAACACACCAAACCCCCATTCGCCCTCCCCTTGCGCCGGCATCGTCCAGCCGCAGCGGGCCAGCACCTCGGACACGCGGGCCCCTTCCGGCAGCGTCAGAGTCTGCGCCGCCGGACGCGGCGCACTGGCATCGACCACCTCAATTTTCACCTTCGCTCCGCGCACGCCGGTGGGCTTCCGCGACAAACGACTGCACCAGACGGCTGCATACTTCAGCGAAGACGACCGGCAGCAGCAGAAAGCGGAACGACCCCTTGACCTCGAACTCCATGTCGAGCGCAACCCGGCAGCCGTGCGGCTGCTCGGTGAAGGTCCAGACCCCGTGCAGATGCTGGAACGGGCCATCCTGCAGATGCATGTCGATGCGCTCGTTCGGAATCAGCATGTTGCGCGTGGTGAACGACGTATGCAGGCCGCTGCGGGCGAGCGTCAACTGCGCCGTCACCTCGGCGTCGCCGCGGCTCAACACATCCGCCCGAGGGCACCATGGAAGGAATTTCGGATAGGATTCGACGTCGTTGACCAGCTCGTACATCCGGGACGCTGGATACGGCACCCGAGCCTCGCGGTGGATGCGCACGATGTCAGCCGGTCAGACCCACCCGAAGCCGTGCAGCAGGATCAGGAAGACTGCTGCCGGGACGACCAGGCGCACCAGCCACAGCCAGCTCTTGAACAGCAAGCCATTCCCCAGGTCCGCCTGGTCCTCGAGCACGGAGCGCTTGACCATCCAGCCGGCGTAGATGGCGATCAGGATGCCGCCGATCGGCAGCATGACGTTCGAAGTCAGGTGATCCATCCACTCGAAGAAGTTTCGGCCGTATATCGTCCAGTCGCTGCCGACATTGAACGAGACCACCGTGCCCAACCCGGCAATCCAGATCACCACCGAACTGCCCAGGGTCGCGGTACGCCGGCGCATGCCACGCGAATCCACCAACCAGGAGACGGTTGGTTCCAGCAGTGAGATTGCCGAGGTCCAGGCCGCGATCAGGGTCAATGCGAAGAACAGGATGCCGATCAGCCAGCCTCCGGGCATCTGCCCGAATGCGATTACGAGGGTCTGGAAGATCAACCCCGGCCCGGCGCCCGGCTCCATGCTGCTTGCGAAGACGATCGGAAACAGGGCGACGCCCATCAGTATCGCCACCAGCACATCCGCCGCGACAACGACGCCGGCCGCCTCCGGGATGGAGAACTGGCGCGGCAGGTAGGCGCCGTAAACCATGATCGCGCCCATGCCGATGCTCAGCGAGAAGAATGCCTGGCCCATCGCCTTGAGCACGACCTCCGGCGAGATTTGCGTATAGTCGAACGCAAACAAGTAGTTGATTCCTTTACCAAAGTCTCCATACATCGCCGCGTAGCCGACCAGCAGCATAAGCAGAGCGAAGAGAGAGGGGATGAGGACGGTCGTGGCCTGCTCGATTCCCCGGTTGACGCCGCGCAGGATCACCCAGGCGACCAGTATCACCATCAGGGTGTGCCAGCCGAGCAGTCGCCAGGGGCTGTCGACCAGATGCTTGAAGTGGCCCTCTGCGGACGCTTGGTCGAATCCCTGGAACGTGTTGAACAGGCTGTCCATCAGGTAGGCCGCGGTCCAGCCCGAGATCACGACGTAGAACGACAGGATCATGATCCCGGCCAGCATGCCGAGCCAGCCGATCACCTGCCAGTTCGCCGAGTGGCCGTCGTGTTCGGCCAGGCGGCGCATGGTATGCACCGGGCTGTGGCGGCCGCGCCGGCCCAGCACGATTTCCGCCATCATGATCGGCAGGCCGATCAGAACCACGCAGGCGAGATACACCAGGACGAATGCGGCCCCGCCGTTCTCCCCCGTCATGTAAGGGAACTTCCAGATGTTGCCCAAGCCCACCGCGGAGCCGATGGCGGCGAACATGAACGCAGTGCGTTTCGACCAGAGCCCGTGCTGTGAAGCGTCGGAGGAAGAGAGACTCATTGGAATAAAAGGGAAAAGATTCGCCCGGCCGAAGCCGGGCGTATCGAAACTATCGCAGTCCCGCCAGGGTCATGGACCATCCGCGTGCGCGACGAATCTGGCGGAGTCCGCGGAGATCAGTCGTTCCCGAACGCGCCGAGCAAATGCAGCAGGCTGGTGAACAGGTTGTACAGCGCCACGTACAGGGTCACGGTCGCCATGATGTAGTTGGTCTCGCCGCCGTGGATGATGGCGCTGGTCTGATACAGGATCAAGCCGCACATCAGCAGGACGAACAGGGCCGAGATCCCGAGCATGGCGCCGGACACCTCCATGCCGAACATCGAGGCGACGACCAGGCCCAGCGCGGACAGGAAAGCGACCAGGATGCCGACCATCAGCATGCCGCCCATGAAACTGAAGTCGCGGCGCGTGGTCAGCACGTAGCCGGACAGCACCAGGAAGATGCCGCCGGTCATGCCGAGGGCCGTGGCCACCAGCTGCGGGCCGTTCTGTGTGGCCGACAGGTAGTAGTTGATGATCGGGCCCAGCGTGATCCCCATGAATCCGGTCAGGGCGAACACGCACAGCAGGCCCCAGCCGCTGTTGCGGAACCGGGAGGTCAGGAACAGCAGGCCGAAATAGCCGACCAGGGTCAGAATCAGGCCGGGATGCGGCCAGTTGAATACCATGGAAAGCCCTGCCATCAACGCGCTGAACAGCAGCGTGAGGGAAAGCAGCGCATAGGTATTGCGCAGGACTCGGTTGGTGGCGATCGCCGGTGCCGTGGCAGAGATCGTGCGAGGCTGGCTCATTCGAAAATCCTCTTTGGAAAGTTAAGGTTCAGTTTACCAAATTGGGGTTGCCTCGGAGTTTTCAAGTCCCGCCTGCAGAGAATGAGTCCGGCGCATTAAGTCGCGTTAGAAAAATTACCCCAATGAGAAATTACTCATGAGTAAAGTCGAGTTAATGTTAAACAAGTCAGGGACAGTGGAGCACAGAGAACTTGCGGCAGAGCCCGCGACTATGGCAAAATTGCTTCTCCAGCCCGCTTGGCGGGCTTCCGACAAAAATAATCAGGTTAGACACCATGCCTAAATACATCATCGAACGCGAAATCCCCGGAGCCGGCAACCTGTCGGCCGAAGACCTGCACGGCATCTCCCAGAAATCCTGCAGCATCCTCAACTCCATGGGGCCGCAGATCCAGTGGGTCGAGAGTTACGTGACTGACGACAAAGTCTACTGCACCTACATCGCCCCCAACGAGGCCGCCATCCGCGAACACGCCGAACAGGGCGGATTCCCGGCCAACCGCATCTCCGAGGTGCGGGCGGTGATCGACCCGACGACCGGCGAATAGGCACCGGACCGAAGATGAGCTCACTAGACCGGATTCGGGAGCAGGTCACCGGCAACCCGGTGATCCTGTACATGAAGGGCACGCCGCAGATGCCGCAGTGCGGCTTCTCCAGCCGCGCCGCGCAGGCGCTGATGGAATGCGGCGAGGAATTCGCCTACGTCAACATCCTGATGGACCCGGAGGTCTTCCAGGACCTGCCGAAATTCGCCGACTGGCCGACTTTTCCCCAGCTGTACATCAACGGCGAATTGATCGGCGGCTGCGACATCACGATGGAGTTGCACCAGAAAGGCGAGCTTCAGCAGATGGTGCGCCAGGCGCACGGCGGCGGCAGCGCATAGTCAAACTGCGGATTCTTTCTCCGCTTTCAGGAGGCGGGCCTCCTCGGCCAGCTTCCGGTACTCGTCCTGCCAGCGATTGACGATGCCGCAGAACACGCGTGCCGTCATGGTCGCGTCGTAGCAGGCGCTGTGCGCCTGGTCCTCATCCCAGCCTAAGCCGGCCTGTTCCGCAATCCGCGACAGCACCGTCTGACCGAACGCCACGGCCCCCAGGCTGACCGTGTCCAGCGTGCTGAACGGATGAAACGGGTTCCGCTTGACCCGGCAACGTTCACAGGCCGCGTTCACGACGGCCAGATCGAACGCCGCATTGTGACCGAGCAGGACGGCCCGTTGGCAGTGGTGTTCGCGAACCGCCTGGCGGATCGCCTTGAACACGGTTTCCAGCGCCTCCTTCTCGGACACCGCCTCGCGTTCCGGGTCGTGCGGGTCGATGCCGATCAACTTGAGCGAGGCCGGGTCGATGCGCGCCCCTTCGAACGGACGGACCGCCAAGGTGAGAGAGTCTCCCGGGGACAGGTTGCCTTCGGCATCCATGCGCAACAGCACCGCCGAGATCTCCAGCAAGGCATCGGTCTCCGGGATCAAACCGCCCGTCTCCACGTCCACCGCGACCGGAAGGAATCCGCGAAACCGGTTCTCCAGGCTGATTCCAGACATTTAGATTCCCCCGCACCAAAGCGCTGCCCTTTATAATACAGGGGTTTTACAGGCACCCAGCCAGATCCCCCCCGCTATGCCTCAATACAGCAAAGTTGTGCTCGCCTATTCGGGCGGCTTGGATACCTCGATCATCCTGAAATGGCTCCAGGACCGCTACAGCTGCGAGGTCGTGACCTACACCGCCGATCTCGGCCAGCAGGAAGACCTTGAGCCGGCCCGGCAGCGGGCGCAGGCCCTGGGTGTCCAAGATATTCGCATTGCGGATCTGCGCGAGACGTTCGCCCGCGACTATATCTTCCCGATGCTGCGTGCCAATCCCTTGTACGAGGGACAGTACCTGCTCGGCACCGCCATTGCCCGGCCGCTGATCTCGGCAGGTATGGTGCAGGCGGCGCAGGAGTCGGGCGCGGATGCGATCGCCCACGGCGCGACCGGGAAAGGAAACGACCAGGTGCGCTTCGAACTGGCTGCCCGGGCACTGGATCCGGAGCTGGCGGTGATCGCCCCTTGGCGGGAATGGGATCTGAATTCCCGGGCCGACCTGCTCGCCTACGCCGAGCAGCACGGCATCGAGGTGGAGCAGAATCCGGACGGCAGCAGCCTCTATTCGATGGACGCCAACCTACTGCACATCTCCTACGAGGGAGGCGTGCTGGAAGACCCGGATGCCGCCCCGCCCGCCAGCATGTGGCGCTGGACCACGGATCCGCAGGAAGCGCCGGACGAGCCTCAGACCCTGCGCGTCGCGTTCGAGAACGGCGACCCGGTTGCCGTCGACGGCGAGGCGTTGGGACCTGCTGCGTTGATGGAAGCGGTCAATGCGGCGGCGGCCCGCCATGGCATCGGCCGGGTCGATATGGTCGAGAACCGGTACCTGGGACTCAAGTCGCGGGGATGCTACGAGACCCCGGGCGGCACCGTGCTGATGGCCGCACACCGGGCCGTCGAGTCGCTGACCCTGGACCGCGAGGTTGCGCACCTCAAGGAATCGCTGATGCCGCAGTACGCGACGCTGGTCTACAACGGTTACTGGTTCAGCCCGGAGCGCGAGGCCCTGCAGCAGGTGATTGATCACTCCCAGAAAGAGGTCTGCGGAGAGGCCCGGCTACGCCTGTACAAGGGCTCGGTCACCGTGGAGGGCCGGCAGTCCCCGAACAGCCGGTACGATCCGGCCCAGGCGACTTTCGAGGACGACCAAGGCCAGTTCAACCAGGCCGACGCGACCGGATTCATCCGGCTGTCCGGCCTGCGGCTCAAGCCGAAAGAGAAGAAATAAGCATGCTTCCGGTCACGGGCTTTTCCTGATGCCTGGCGGCGCTTGGGCAGGAAAAGCCCTCTTCGGCGAATAGGTATAATGGACACGTTTATGACATGTTCCATGTCGCAGGAATTCATGCCTTTCCAATCCCGCTCTTCTCTTGCCCTAATCTGCCTGCTGGCTTTCTCCGGTTCCGCATTGGCCGACAACCATTCGGCGGGCGACCCGCGCGATCCTTGGGAAGGCTACAACCGTGCAGTGTATGGATTCAACAAGGGCTTCGATTCGATATTTCTGAAGCCTATGGCCGAAGCCTACGACACAATGACTCCGGAAGCGGTGGACCAAGGCATTACCAACTTCTTCTCCAACATCGGCGACATCCGGAATTCGCTCAACAATTTCCTGCAGGGCAAACCGGACGAAGGAGTCAATTCACTCGCCCGCCTGCTGATCAACAGCACGGTGGGACTGCTCGGATTCATCGACGTGGCGACAGAAATCGGGATCCACAAGTCGGAAGAGGACTTCGGTCAGACCTGGGGAGCTGGAGGAGCCGAGCCCGGCCCTTATTTCGTGCTGCCATTTTTAGGCCCGAGCACGCTGCGCGACACGATCGCCCGACCGTTCGACCTCGCCATGAATCCTTTCACCTGGGCGGATGACAGCACCGTCAGGGCGACCGCCTTGGGGGTTCAAGTCATCGATTACCGGGCCAGCCTGCTGGACACCGAAGAAGCCGTGGAAGGAATTGTCGAGGACGAATACATACTGGTGCGCAATGCGTATCTGGACCAGCGTGAGTTCGAAGTGAACGACGGCGCGATCACCGACGCCTACGAAATAGAAGAATAAACCTGCCCGGCCCGGGCAGGCACCATATCAGCAAGTTTTGCCGCGGCTCTTAGCCGCCGAACAGTTTTTTCAGCCAGCTGCAGAAGCCGCCGCTACTTTGGCTGCTCGAATCGCAACTGGAACTGGATGCAGCAGGTGCGCTGTCTCCGCCACTGCGACTCATCATTTGTTCGTAGTGGCGTTTGAGAACGGAATCCGTGGGTACGCCCATTGTTATCGGCCCTCATGCCGTTATTGTCTCGCCATTGTACATAATTGGAGATACTGACAAATCCCTGCCCTACCCCACATGGCAGACTGCCTGCCTTCAGCAGTTATCGGCATCACATGCTGGAGGAAGGGTTGGATGTTCATGTTGAGATCAAGCACCCGGGCTATCCAATTTCTCCCGGCCTTCGCCAAAGGCAAAGATGTCGAGACGGTCGACCAGGAAAGCGTCATCGACCGGCTCACTTTCATCATTCAACATCAGCCAAGGCTTCCGGGCAGATCCAGAGCCAATGTCTGTTCGAACTGTCGGTTTAGGGGTGGTTTCCAAAGTAATTTCCTCTGGGTCGCGGGAAATTATGCCGGAGACAACCCTCCCACAATAGAACAGATTGTGTTATTTTGCACTTATTGTGTAACACAATTTTGGATTCATGAGCCAGACAACTTTTACTTTCCGGGTCGATGAAGACCTGAAAAACACTTTCGTTTCAGTGGCAAAGTCCCTTGACCGTACTGGCGCCCAGATGCTACGCGATTACATGAGGGACATAGTGAGCCGGCAACAAGAAGCTGATGAGTACGACGATTGGTTTCGGCGTGAAGTGCAAATCGGATTGGACTCTGCAAAGGCAGGCCATCTCATATCTGCTGATACTGTCGAAGAAAGGTTTGCGGCCCGTCGGGCCGAAACACACCGCCGGATTGACCAACCGTAGCGAAGCTACATTGGACCCCGGAAGCGATCAGCGACCGTGGCAATATTTACGAATACATTCAGGCTGACAATCCTTCCGCAGCACTGGCTCTTGATGAAAAGTTTTTCGAATCGGCTCGCCATTTAAGCAGTCATCCTCACCTCGGGTGGCATGGGCGAGTTAAGGGAACTCGAGAGTTGGTTGTACATCAAAATTACATCCTGATCTATGACATAACTGGGAATTCAATTCGTGTACTTCGCATCTTGCATGCATCTAGGCAATGGTCGCCGTTTCGGAGATAAAAGACGCACAAAACGAACAGCGCTTGCTAGGCTTTTTGGTTTTAAACCGGGTCAACTAGATGATAGTTGTAAACAGCTGTCCTAGAGAATCGCCACTTCAGGGCCCCCTCCTCCCCTCTTAATATTATTTCTAATTGCATTGGCTCTGACCGTTGCGCCGTTCGCGGCTCAGGCAGAGACATGGAATATTTACGGATGGCAGAATCATTCTTGGGAGTTTGTAGATCTCAACGGCAAGAACTTCGACCGAATCGCTGGAAATGCTGGAAACATTGGCTTCAACGCCAGTGTGGACACCGGCATGAACGGCATCATGGTCAATGTGCAATGTGAGCAATTTACTATGCTCAATGAATATGCAGGTGGTTCTGGCTGGTGTAATCGAAACTCTAAGATTGGTCTGTCCCATCCCCAGATGGGCGAGATTATGTTCGCCACTTGGTTGCTGCCCTACAACGAAGGCGTGGCACAGTGGGTCGACCCGTTCTACGATGCCGGATCGGATTCGCATACCAGCATCATGGGTTCGGTCGGTGCGAATACCGCGTTCTATAACCCTGGACAATTCGAGGATAATGCTACCGATTCCGGGCCTTTAACCGATTTCAGTGCCGGACAATTTAGTTGGTCTGGGGCAGGTTACGATACCGGTTTCAATCGTCGTCAAGAACAGATCATCCAATACTGGTCGCCGAACTGGAACGGCTTCGTGTTCCGCTTCGCATGGACGATGGGACAGCGTGATGAGACCGTGGGTCTGAACGGCCACGAAGTCGACCCGGTGATCCGCTCCAGCAGTTTGGCCTACACCAACGGTCCGCTGTGGCTAGCGGTGACCTGGCAGGATCATGAAGATTGGACTGCTGATGCTGTTGGTAGCACAGATTGCAGTAGCAGTGGCCACTGCATGGAGTCTTCAGATGCGGAGAGCATCCGTCTGGCCGGTCGTTACATCATGGACCTGGGCGACGGCATGAGCGTTCAGATCTCGGCGATGTACGAAGACTTGGAATACGAGTTCAACGGCGTGGTCGATGTGGATTCGGCCATGGCTGCATTCGGGTATGGCGGTTTTGCTTCCAGTTACGCTCTGCATGATGCAGGTGGTGTAATCGGAGAGACTCCGGAGGTCCCGGCGACTGAAGGAACTCCAGCTATGCAGGTCCCGGTTGACGAGGACGATATCAAGGCTCAGAAGACCGTCGAGCTTATCTGGGATTTGTTTGACGACCCAACTCAGGACGGCTTTCAGATCGACTCCGACGTCGCTGCTTTAACCTCTACCGCTCCTACTGCCCGTAGAGCGCCTGCGGCAGATAATCCCTTGACAGAGGTTGACGAAAGCATGACAACCGGTTGCGCGGCTGCCACGCAGGCCGATTCAATGTGTAATCTCGGCGACAGTGTTCTGACGGACGCTACTCTCGAGGCTGCGGTAATGGCTCTGAATGATGCCCGTGACACGGTTACTGATGACGTGAATGATCCTGCTACAGTAGGCATACAGGCACCGGATCTGTCCGACCCAATGTCTGGCAACGCGGAGCAGAGAAACGCCGAGGTGCAATACCAGATGCTGGTCGCTGCGGCTACAGCTGCTGCTGAAGCAGAAGCTGGGATGACGGACGCTGTAGCGGGTACGCCAGCAGTACCGGCAGTCAGCGCAGCTGACAACCGGGCTGCAGCTACTGCAGGCCAGAACGTCAAGGTCGAGCGTGAAGCCTGGATGGTTTCCGGCAAGATCAAGTTCGGCGGTCCCGTGGACTTCCGCTTCTCCTACATGGATGCGGATGACCTCGAAGTCTCCTGCGGCTCCTGCACAGGCGACTGGGACGAAACTGCAGCTGACGCTTGGAACATTGGTCTGTTCTACACCATGCCAGCCGGCACGGAACTGCGTCTGACCTACTCCGAAGTCGACAACGACGACAACGGCACGTATGGTCAGGGCATTTCTACGACTGGACTTGGCGTCCCAGGCAACGAAGTTGAGATGTTTGCAATTGGTATCGTGCACTGGTTTGACTAACCGATAAAACGAATAACCTTGTCGTGGATAGGGGCATGAATTCATGCCCCTATCTGCATTTAAGGAGGGGAAAATGAAAAAGCAAATGTACTTATTGGGTTTGGGTTGTCTTACCTTGTTCATTGCCGCATGCGGTGGCGGCGGTGGTGGCAGTAGCAATACTGCGAGCAACATTCCGGAGACTCCAACGGTGGCCCGCACGAATTTTGGCGCCACTCCGGACACACCTGATCTCGACTCAGACGAGGTCAGTCCCTCGCTCAGCAACCCGACGGCCTCGAATATGTATGAAGACGCAATTCAGGGGGCGGCGACTGCACTTCCCAGGTTTGGCAGCACTACGCAGTCGTCGAACGTGGATGCCCAAGGACTTACGACTGATCATGCCGCTGGGTCTTTCGACGGCAACACCGCCACCATCACGGTGACTCGGGCCGACGGCAACAGTTTCAGTTTTGGCGAGGCATTCCAAGCATACTGGGGACCCCGCGACTTTACGCAAGCTTATTTGCGGAAGTGGGCGGTACGGTCGCATGACTCCGGGCGCAGGTCCTACCATTCCCGAACCTTGGACGACGGTTCTTACCACGCAGACTATATCGGAGTCTCCTGGAACAGCACCGATGCTAGCGAGTATGCGGTTTGGGGCTATTGGTTGCGTTCGGATGGACCTTTTTTCGAGCCCGGTGTGGAATTCGAGATCGGAGCGTTTAATGATGGGCCGACATTGGATCCATCCAATCCACCCACGCTGCCGGATAGCGGCACCGCGACCTATACCGGCGAGGGTCAGGGCATTTACTACCATCAGTACGGGCCCGGTCCGGAATATGGGGAGTACGCCGGGGCGATTGAAATCGGACAGTACGTGATTCCGTACGAAGTAACGGTCGATTTCGATCAATCTTCGGTCAACGTCTGCGGCAACTGTGGCACCCCATCAGAATATTTCGGCCTCTGGGGGGATGGGAGAAAAACGGATGGGACGTATTACCGTTTCGACGCAGTCCCGACCGCCTACCGCCTTGAGGGAACGGCGACCGTGAACTCCGATGGTACTTTCCGCAGCCAGCAGGTCACTCTGACCAATCCGGACAAGCCGGTGACTAGTTTTGAGGGAAGCATGGGGGGAATCTTCTCCAATGTTCCTGATGCCAGCGGCAACCCCGAGGGTGTGGCAGGGACAAACGGTGGGGCGTACACCCATGACGGAGGCGAGAATGGCTCACTCGTGGGGACTTTTCAGGGCGTGCTGTCTCCGTGAGTTTTGTGAGAGCATAGGTTTTAGTGAAGCCTCCTCTACAATTCCGGCATCGAATCGGGGGAGGCTAGCTCAGAGATTGAAGTGTTCGCGATCAGCCTTATCACGGGCTCGACTGATCCAGTCTGACTGAGCACCCAAAATAAGACAGGTGCCTTTCGGGGCGCCTGTTTTTTTTAATGTCGCGAGGTCTGTATAGTATGTCCCGATCTCACGAGGCTCGGATACGGGAGCCAACTGGAAACAAGCAGCCCGCCTGCTTGAAGATTTTTTTGCAGCTGAACAACGGAGGTTGCCCAGATGAAATCCAACCTAAAACTACTAACTCTTCACGTTTTCTTTGCTGTGACACTTGCCGCTTGCGGCGGCGGTGGCGGCGGCAGTGGAAGTGTTGGATCGAGCGATACAGGGTCGAGCAATACGGGGACGGGCAATACAGGGACAACCAGCGGAGTCGGTTCATTTGCAAGTGGCGGTCTAAGCCTGGCCTCGGGACCTGGGCACACGACGGAATGGCGAACCAATACCTCTGCCGAGGATCTGCTCGACCACTGGAATCAGCCGCAGCCGTTACGGGCAGCAATGGGTTTGTCGCAAGTTTCCGCGTCAGACGCTGCCAGCAGAAGAAGTGCCATCAGCAGATTGCTCGGAGCCGCCGAAAAAGACTCGAACAGAAGTTCCACCCGATTTCGCAACGTCCAGCCCGGTGCGATTCAGATAATCGGAGAGCGGGACGGAATCACTTACGGGATGTGGAAAGGCGGTCCGGCGGGCACACTCAACATTGAATTCGATTGGCAATTCGCTTCGAACATCGACGCAACCACGCGTGCAGAAGTGGAACGAGCCGGAAAGTTGTGGTCTCGGCGGTTCCGGGATAACTTCGGAACCAACACGGTGAGGAGCGGAACCACTGTCCGCCATGCAGCGACTCTCCCGGGTTCTTCCCCGGTTACCGCAACCTACCAAAGCAGCGTGACAACGGATGGCATGCTTGTCACCGTTCTGTACTCCGCTACTGACCCGGAGTCCTCCGCAGCCCCATGGCAGGCAAGGATCACTGCAAATGATTTCGAGCCATGGCATGCAACATTGCTATTGGCTCAGAATAATCTTAATGATTTTCAATCCATCGGCAATTACTGGCGGACCTTCGTCCTTGTGCACGAACTCGGGCACGCCTTGGGCATGGTGGATTTCACGAATAGTTGGAATGTTCCATCCTATGAGCGCTATGTCGACCGACAGAACCACAGGTTTACAGGGCCTCAAGCGCAAAGTGCCAACGGAGGAAACCCTGTACCATTTCAGTGGACCAGCGGAGGTCGGAACTCGGTACCACCAGGCACTCCGGGGGCTACTGTCGATTACGCCCACTTGGGGCCTTGCAATTCCGTCACGTCGTATTGCTCCGATCCGAGGCAGACGTACCAACCCACCGAGCTCGATATCGCATTTTTCGACGACATTGGGTATATCCCGCTTGACGCAGCAACGGCTTCTGCACCGGAGGTTTACGGATACGGGGCTTGGGGAGAATACAGCGCCTGGGGAGCCGGAGTAGAACGCATCCTCCGGTACGTCGACCAAGGCGCGGATATCGCCGTACACGACACCTTGCGTGCCAGTGCCGATGCGTTCGGCAACGCCCCGAATACAGACTTTGGCGCAACCCACTCGTCTGCCCAGGGAGACCTCACATGGTCAGGATCTCTGCATGGCGTCGACGTGGGGGACACGAGACTGCCTCCCGTTTTCGGTAACGCGGAACTCAGCGTAAACCCCGCGACCCTTACTGGATCTGCAGAATTCAACAACCTTACCGTAATCGTTGAAGGTACGCCCCTAAACTTCCGGGCTTCCCAATTGCAGTATTCCATTAACGTTGACGGGAACTCCTTCTCGGATGCAAGTGACCGTGTCATTGGGTCGTTCTATGGGCCCACCCACCAGGAAATGGCCGGAGTCCTCTACGACCCGGC
This sequence comes from uncultured candidatus Poriferisulfidus sp., assembly GCA_965116525.1. Taxonomy (GTDB): domain Bacteria; phylum Pseudomonadota; class Gammaproteobacteria; order Poriferisulfidales; family Poriferisulfidaceae; genus Poriferisulfidus. The sequence goes on along the minus strand of OZ220694.1, from coordinate 1,357,577 downwards.
TTCGACGGTCAACTTGCTCGCCGGTTTTGGCGGCAAGCGCTGACATACGGCTAAAGTTGATTGATCCGATCAACTAGCGCGACAGACAAGCAGGCGGCTTTCGGGGCGCCTGTTTTTATTGAATCGCTCATGAAATTGCAGGCGGGTTCTAGTTGACAGGATGCGCCGCCACTCTCAGAATGGACGCATCACCTGGCGCGAATTCACAATGACTCAGGCCCGCACCCTGAAACCGGAAGAATATACGGTCGAAAAAGAACCCTACTACGAGCCGATCGGCTCGGAAATCGAGGTATTCGAGGCCGCGTGGAGAAACCAGTTGCCGGTCCTCCTCAAAGGGCCGACCGGCTGCGGGAAAACCCGCTTCATGGAGTACATGGCGTGGCGGCTCAAGCGTCCGCTGATTACGGTGTCATGCCACGACGACCTGACTTCCTCGGACCTGGTCGGACGCTACCTGATCTCGGGTGGCGAGACGGTCTGGGTGGACGGGCCGCTGGCCCGGGCCGTGCGCTCCGGCAGCATCTGCTACCTCGACGAGGTGGTGGAGGCACGCAAGGACACCACGGTCGTCATTCATCCCCTGTGCGATGACCGTCGGGTCCTCCCGATGGAGAAACACGGAGAACTACTGGAAGCCCCGGACGAGTTCTGCATGGCGATTTCCTACAACCCGGGCTACCAGAGCGTCCTCAAGGATCTAAAGCAGAGCACGCGCCAGCGGTTCGTGGCACTGGAGTTCGATTATCCCCAGGCGGAAATCGAACAGAAGATCGTGATCCGGGAGACGTCGGTGGATGCTGAGACCGCCAGGCTCTTGGTCAAATTTGCCGAAATGACCCGCAACCTGAAAGGTAACGGACTAGACGAAGGAGCCAGTACCCGCCTTCTGGTTCACGCGGGAAAACTCATTCAGTCGGGAGTGGATCCGGTAGCGGCCTGCACCAGTGCGGTGTCGCAAGCACTGACGGATGACCCGGAGATGCTCCAGGCCATCAACGAACTGGGATCGTCAGTGTTCTGACGGCGCAAGCGTCATTGTGGTCAAAGCAGGTCCCGGCAGAAACGGGGTCGGTTTCCCTTCCAGCCAGTCATTGTGTCCCGCGTTGTAAAACGGCGACAAGGGGTGGCCCGACTGCCCAGTAGGCATGTTCATGATTCCGCTTTCTTCTCGGCCAGGGGAAACAACCGTGCGATGCGAGGCTCCGAACGCCCGGTGCTCGACACGGGGCAGGTTCATGTCGCCGGACAAGGGGGATGGCGGCACGTCCAGCAATCCCCCAAGAAACGGCAAGGCATGGGACAGCGGGTGGCGTATCCGGGCATAGTTGTACGCTCCCCAAGTCGCTTCCGCCACGTCTCGTCCTCCCATGGTCATGTCTTCGATGGTCAGTTTCAGCGCAAGCGCTAGAAACTCATCCCAGTTCTGCATGCCCTTGGGCAGGAAATTCTGAGCTTCGCTGTCCAGAATGCGAGCCAAGGGGCCGTCCAGCTGCCACCGGAGATGCCGGGTATGCCGGTCCGGAGAAAGACCCAATCGGGTCTGGAGTGCTAGCAGGAAGAGTTCATGAGCCCGCTTCCGGAAAGTCCGGATGATCCGGTAACCGACACTGTCGGCATTGCTGTATCCATCCCATTCGGCAAGCCATTCGCGGATACGGTGACGCTCCACCAGGGGGGCGATGCCAGCCTCATTCATAGCCCGCTCCAGCCGGGGCCGCCATTCATTCAAGTAGTCGGCCCGGTTGTCGAGCTGCAAAGCCAATAGGTCGGATTCGTTGAACGCGGTTTTTTCTCTCAGGCGGTTTCGGATCTGCCGGGCACGCGTCCCGGCGGTGTAGCGGCCGTCACCCAATAGTGCGTACTGTTCGCCACCGACATGGCGGCTGTTGGCGGACCAGAGGCGGTGGCCGGGAGGATTGAGAACCACGGGGTATTCAGTTGGAGACAGCCACCGGGGAGCGTGGCTCTCAAGCATGGAACTCTTGATCGGAATCCGGCCGTCGTGGCCTTCGCGCCTGGGCAAAGACCCGGCAATGGTCCAGCCGACATTGCCTTCGCGGTCGGCGATAAGCACGTTCTGCCACGGGATCGCGGATTGCTGGAACAAGGTCATTGCGGAACGTATATCTTCGGCTGTCTCCAATTGGCTGAAATTGACATGAGCTCCCGTCAGCCAATAAGAAGCCCAGCGCAGCGCCCGTTTCCGGTTTTGGGAGTCTTTGCCGACGACAGGCCCCCAGGCAGAGACTTCATAGGCAAACTTCTCGTCCGCTCCCAAACGGACTTCCAGCACTTCCTCGACCATAGATAGCGAAGGCTCTTCAGAATCCAGCACAACCAGATCCTGGGTGTCGACATTGCTGTTGGTAAACCCCCAAGCGATTTGCCCGTTGCTGCCGGCGATTAGCCAAGGGAGCCCCGGGAGAGTCAGTCCACTGGCCATGCGATTCTTCCCAGCATCGGCCCATTGCCAATGCATCCGGTACCAGATATTCGGCACCAGCAGAACCAGGTGCATGTCGTTGGCAAGCAGGGCGCCGCCGTGAGAAGTCAGTTCGCTGCCGACGGCGAAGGCATTGCTGCCGGGGTTTTCCCAGGACATTCGCACATCCTTGAGATTCTGCGGATCCAGGGGGGTCTCACGCAAGTCTATTTCCTGTGCCTCGGGCACACGCGGGGCATAGAGCGGGATCGGAGTGTCATCCAGGGGAGCATCGTAGTGACTGCCGATCGGTGCTAGGAAGTTCGCGGCATCGGCCCCGAAGGTTTCATGAAGAAATCCCACCACGGAGTCGTATTTCCAGTGCCCGCCCTGAAGAACCAGATGCATAGCAAAGAGAGACAGGATGCTGTCTTCCGGCTTCCACGGCTCAGGCCGGGTCAGAAACAGGACGTAAGGGAAAGGCAGAATGGGAAGTGACTCCAGTCCCTGATTGACCCCTTCAGTGTAGGCATGCAGGATGGCATGTTCGGTTTCGGAAAGCCCGGCGACGATTTTCCGAGCCTGCTCGCGAAAGCGATGAGGTCGGATTTTACGATCCTGTTCCAGGACAAAGGGTCCTAGCAAAGCAGCCAATTCGCCGGCAGCGAACCGACGGCGAGCATCCATGGAGAGGAAGCGTTCCTGGGCATGGACGAATCCCGTTGCCCGGGCGAGGTCCAGCCGGGATCCAGCTTCAACCGTGGTGTGGCCTATGGAGTCGCGGGATACGGTGACCGAAGAATGTAGGCCAGAGAGCGCCGCAGTGCCGGAAATCTGTGGGCGGCTGGCATAGAGGGCCGCCGCAAATACCAATACAAGAACGATTACAGCAGCCAGCGCAGCCCACAATGCCACGCGCAGCCGCTTTCGTATCCCCATCAATGCAAGGCGGGAGAGTTCAATTCTTCCGGATTATGAATCTCTTCCTCGGTCGCGTCCCGCACTTTCAGGATACTGAGGAAAAACTTGAGAGTTTTACCCGCTAGAGGATGGTTGCCGTCCATGGTGAGTTTGTCGCCATCAATGGAAATGACGCGAAATCGATGGACATCCCCCATTTCGTTCTCGAAATCCGCTTCAGCGCCGATATGGCGGAATTGCTCAGGGACATCAGATAAATCCTGCGTCAGTCGCAGGTCCGGGTCCAGGTCGCCAAAGGCATCCTCGGGGTGCACCAAGACTTCGACGGTATCGCCCGCACGCCGATTTTCCATCGCAGATTCAATCCGCTGCCAAAGGCCGCATTCGCTGCCGTGGACATAGGAGACGGGAAGATCGATTTGTTCCAGGACCTGACCGCTTTCATCCATGATGCGGTAGGTGAATTCAACCAGTTTATTTGGACGGATAGATTCGCCGGAGATATGGGAAGTCATAGGAAATGGAATCGGGAATGGACAGAGCCCATTACGGTAATGCAATTCAGGTTTATGCCGGACAAGAGAATGTCTGCCATAAAACCATTTTACCCGATGGGGTGCTGGCCGGAGTTAATTTGCAAAGAGGGTTCTTGAATTGATATTCCTTCTGTAGTTAAAAAAACAGGCGCCCCGAAGGGCGCCTGCTTTGTGTGGTGTGCCTTAGCTAGACTGAATTAGTCAAACCAGTGCACGATACCGACTGCAAACATCTCGATCTCCGCACCAGGCGAACCCAGTCCGGTACCGGAGATGCCCTGGCCATACGTACCGTTGTCGTCGTTGTCGACTTCGGAGTAGGTCAGGCGCAGTTCCGTGCCAGCCGGCATGGTGTAGAAGATACCTACGTTCCATGCTTCGGCTGCGGTGTCGCTCCAGTCACCCGAGCAGGATGCACAGGAAACTTCCAGGTCATCCGCATCCATGTAGGAGAAGCGGAAGTCCACGGGACCACCGAACTTGATCTTACCGGACACCATCCAAGCGTCACGTTCGATCTTGACGTTTCCGCCAACTTCACTGCGGAGAGTCTTGGCGTCTTCTGCAGCGTTATGCGCAGCTTCAGCTGTATCCTGTGCCGTGTCATGCGTAGCCATGGCAGCAGCCTGTGCCGTGTCATGTGCCATTTCGGCACCCGGCATGGCAGCAGTCTGAGCCGCAGCCACCAATGCCTCGTATTTAGCATTGGCCATGTACTGATCAGCATTGGTTAGATCTGCATTAGCTACCGCAGCACCCCAAGCTTCCAGGTAGGCTTTCAGGGTTGTTGCATCTCCCGTAGCATCACCATTATCGTCTACCGAGAAGATATTTGTATCTTCATTGCCCGGCGTGCCTGCATTAGTCTCGTCAGCCAACGTGAAAGGATCGTCTTCCACTACTCCAGTCGTAGCTCTGTACGTAGGCTTGTCGACTTCAGTAGCACCGGTAGCGTCGAAGCCAAAAGTCATATCAGTATCATTCTGGTAGATGGTCGGCAAATCACTATCCGCCAAAGCAGTATCGGCGTCTGCACGGAACAACTCATTCAAGAGTTCCATCGTCTTCTCAGTTAGAACCAACGTCTTTTGGGCGTTGGGAGTGCCGTCGGCATTGTCGCCCGGCATGAACGAGAAGTCAGTGCCTGTGAAAGCCGCTCTCATGAAAGGATCGCCAGCCTCATCGGCCACCAGGTTGCCGGTTGCAGCAAAAGAATCGCCAAAACCAAACGCCTTCATCGCAGCATCAACACTGGTCACGTCGTTGAATTCATACTCCAGATCTTCCCACATGGCCGAGATCTGAACGCTCATGCCGTCGCCCATATCCATGATATAGCGACCAGCGAGACGGAAGCTCTCCGCATCCGAACTCTGCATTTGACCAACAGAGACTGCAGTCCAGTCTTCATGGTCCTGCCAGGTCACCGCCAGCCACAGGGGGCCATTGGTGTATGCCAGGCTGGAAGAACGGATGACCGGATCGACTTCGTTGCCGTGCAGAACGGTCTCGTCACGATTGCCAGCGGTCCATGCGAAGCGGAACACGAAACCGTTCCAGTTCGGGGACCAGTACTGAATGATGTTTTCCTGACGACGGTTGAAGCCAGTGTCGTAGCCTCCACCCGCGTAGTTGAACTCAGCACCGCTGAAACCAGTGCCCGGACCCGAGGCAGATGCCTGGAAGTCGAAGTCACCGGTGTTGTAGAAGATGGTGTGTGCACCGACCGAACCCATGATGCTGGTATGCGAATCCGCACCGGCATCGTAGAACGGGTCGACCCACTGTGCTACGCCCTCGTTGTAGGGCAGCAGCCAGGTGGCAAACATAATCTCACCCATCTGGGGATGAGACAAACCAATCTTAGAGTTACGGTTACACCAACCGGTGCCGCCCGCGAAGTGGTTGAAATAGGTGAACTGCTCGCACCGGACATTGACTGAAATGTCATTCATGCCGGTGGGAACGCTCGCCGCGAATCCGATATTGCCCGCATTGGACTGGATCCGGTCGAAGCTACGTCCGCCGTCGATATCCACAAACTCCCAAGAATGATTCTGCCATCCGTAAATATTCCATGTCTCTGCCTGGGCCGCGAACGGCGCAACGGTCAGAGCCAATGCAATTAGAAATGGTGTTTTCTACTTTAAGCAGCCTTGAAAACTCTTTTGCAAGGCCCTGCCGATCCCGTAAACTGAGGCTCCAGCCGGGATGGCCTGCTGTCGCATTATGTCTGATTCTACTCATCTTTTAAAGTTCAGTCGTGCCCGGCTGAGCGGACGCCAGATCTCGGAATTGCTGGGGTTGTGCAAAGGCCTGATTGCCGATGGGAAGATCGTCCAAAGCGAAGCGGAGTCGCTTTACGCCTGGCTGATAGATCAGGAGGGAACGGGACACCCTCTCGTAGAAACCCTGCGGGCACAAGTCGGACAAATGCTTGAGGATGGAGTCCTGGACGCCAGCGAAAGCGCGGAATTGATGCGGCTGGTGTGCGGTCTGATCGACAACCGCCCGGATGAGGAGGTTCCTTTACGCCGCGATGGCGTGCCGACCAACAATCTGGATGATTATCAGATTTCTGCACTGCTTGGATTGTGCCGAGGTTTGATCGCGGACGGAAAAATCGACCGGAACGAAGCAGACTCGCTTCACACGTGGTTAAAGGCTCATAAAGAAACGATTGACAACCCGGTAATGAAAACATTTGAAGAAAAATTGAAACCTTTTCTTGGGGAGAAGCCTAAAAATACTGACAATAGCGTGCATTTGTTGAAATTTCTGAATGGATTGATCGGCGGGAGAACGGAGGTCGGGGAATGCCTTCGAGCAACAACCTTGTGGCTGGATGAGCCTCTGCCGGAGGTCATTTTCAAAGACCGAAAATTCTGCCTGACCGGCAAGTTCTCCTACGGCAAACGTGCCCGATGCGAGGATGAGGTTCGAGCCCGCGGGGGAATCTGCCAGTCGTCCCCCGGCAAAACGACGGATTACCTGGTTATCGGGTCCTATGCGGAGGGAACCTGGATACAGTCCGCGTATGGGCGCAAGGTCGAGAAAGCCGTGGAGTTGCGTGCCGGAGGGCTGCCTATTCGGATCATCTCCGAGGCACACTGGTACACAAGCATGATGTAGCCGCCTCATGCCGGCAGCCGAACGCAGAAATCAGGATACCCCAACCTTTTGCAACAGCAGACCATCAGAAGTCTCGGATTGGTTACCGATACGGTCTGTGGGGTCGCGGAGTTGAGCCTTTGTCTAATTGCATGGATCACGATGCCAAACATGCCAACTCGGGCATGGACGACTTCGTGCCGATGTAGAAATGCCAAGGGTTCTCCGACAGACTGAAGCATCCTGGTCTCTGCGACCGGACTTCCGACCAAAGGCTATGCCTCCTGCGTCACGCGGCTGATGCGGGATTTCTCGTGGCAGACGATGTCCCAGACGAACCCGGTCAATTCGCGGGCAATCGCTACGCAAACTACCTTTTGGTTCTTGCCCGCCGCGATCAGTTTCCGGTACCGCCCACACAACCGTTTCTGTGCCTTCCAGGCAGTGGCCTGGGCATAAGCGGAAGCACCCTCCGCCTTGCGGTTCATGTAAGCGGTCTGGCGGGCCGGGAAGCGGTAGCACCAAGCCGACTCGACTAGTACCTGCCGAGCATGTCGGTTCCCCGCCTGCGTGACCCCCCCAGTGCGGCGATGAGCTCCGGAGCTGTAGACGCAAGGCACCAGCCCTAGATAACCCATCAGTTGATTGGGGGATCCGAACCGGCTGACGTCGCCCAGTTCGGACAGCAGCGTGACCGCGGACAACTGGTCGAATCCACGCAATGCCATCAGGCTGTTGGCCAGCGGCGCCCAGGACCAGCCTTGCAACACTTGATTTAGTTTTTGGTTCAAGTCGGTCATCCGTGAAGACGACAGGCGCACGGCCGCGATGTATTCGTCTCGGACTTCGGCTTGATACTCATAAGGAAAATCAAGGCTTTCCAGCCATTCGAGATGTTTCTGGGTCCAGCGCTTTCGGTTGGTCGGCCAATGGTGTCCATGCCGCAGTACGAAGGCGTTGAGTTGTTGGCGTAGTTTCTGCTGCTGTGCCTTGAAATCGGCTCGACAGCGGCACAAGTCGCGCACCGCCTCCTGCTCCTGATCCGGCACCCAGACCTCGACCAGTTCCCCGGCACGCAATAGCCGCGCCAACCGCAAGGCATCCCTGAGGTCCGTTTTAATCTTTTCGTTGCGCGGCGGGGCCACAACCTGGCAATCCATTCCCATAGCGGTCAGATTCTGGTACAAGGTGTACCCACAGGGTCCGGCCTCGTAGCAAATCAGGAAAGTTTTCTTTTCTGAATACAGTCGATCCACGAGTTTGGCGACCGCTTTTTTTGTGTTTGGAATGGTGCCCCAGAATTCCGGGGCTTCCCGGCCGGCGTGGGCAACGGCAACAGCAATGCTGTCCTTATGGACATCAAGTCCTACATAGCCCGCGTATGGCTTAGGTTGAATCGAATCATCGGCAGGTGCATCCTGGGTTGCTTCGGAAGATTTTTGTTTCACTTGTTATTTCCCCCTTTAAAGTCAAGATTGACATGAACGAAACACTGCGGACTAATCCGAGTGGGTGGTGCGGGCTATGATGGGAACCGATTCTCACGGAACGTGAATATTGTCACCGGTTTATGTCCAACACAATCAATTAGACTTTTTCCGGGGGGGTCAGTTCAGAACGGGATGCTGAGTTGAGGTTCGACTGATTTTTCAGGTTTGTCGCTAGAAAGGGTGGATTGTGATCAATTGGTTTAGTCGTATGCTCACGCCCAATTTTCACAGTGGAGAAATGATGGAAACGGTCGGAGTCAATGAGGCCAGAAGAAATTTATCCAAGATGACTCGGTTGCAACCAAAAACGAGGCATAAATATTTCTATATTTATCAATATCTTATTAATCATGGGAAAATTGTGAAGCAGATATGACGCGCCGTTGTTTTTTAATAACGAGGGGATTGGAACTACTGATTTCTCGCTGATTTTCTCAAGTTGTAAAAAAACAACACACAGAAAATTTGACAATTTGTTGAGGACAGGGACAATTCGCAAGTGGATATGGCAGTTTTGCCACATCTTCGTGGGGAATGATCACCCTGCGGTAATACTTAATATTTTTAGGAGTCCTAAAAAATGAAAAAACCATTTCTAATTGCATTGGCTCTGACCGTTGCGCCGTTCGCGGCCCAGGCAGAGACATGGAATATTTACGGATGGCAGAATCATTCTTGGGAGTTTGTGGATATCGACGGCGGACGTAGCTTCGACCGGATCCAGTCCAATGCGGGCAATATCGGATTCGCGGCGAGCGTTCCCACCGGCATGAATGACATTTCAGTCAATGTCCGGTGCGAGCAGTTCACCTATTTCAACCACTTCGCGGGCGGCACCGGTTGGTGTAACCGTAACTCTAAGATTGGTTTGTCTCATCCCCAGATGGGTGAGATTATGTTTGCCACCTGGCTGCTGCCCTACAACGAGGGCGTAGCACAGTGGGTCGACCCGTTCTACGATGCCGGTGCGGATTCGCATACCAGCATCATGGGTTCGGTCGGTGCACACACCATCTTCTACAACACCGGTGACTTCGACTTCCAGGCATCTGCCTCGGGTCCGGGCACTGGTTTCAGCGGTGCTGAGTTCAACTACGCGGGTGGAGGCTACGACACTGGCTTCAACCGTCGTCAGGAAAACATCATTCAGTACTGGTCCCCGAACTGGAACGGTTTCGTGTTCCGCTTCGCATGGACCGCTGGCAATCGTGACGAGACCGTTCTGCACGGCAACGAAGTCGATCCGGTCATCCGTTCTTCCAGCCTGGCATACACCAATGGCCCCCTGTGGCTGGCGGTGACCTGGCAGGACCATGAAGACTGGACTGCAGTCTCTGTTGGTCAAATGCAGAGTTCGGATGCGGAGAGCTTCCGTCTCGCTGGTCGCTATATCATGGATATGGGCGACGGCATGAGCGTTCAGATCTCGGCCATGTTTGAAGACCTCGAGTACGAGTTCAACGGCGTGACCAACGTCGATGCAGCCATGTCTGCATTTGGGTACTCCAACTTCGGCACCTACAGTCTGCTAGACAGCGCTGGCGATATCATCGGAGCCACTGCGGCAACGGATGGCACTCCAGCTATGCAGATCCCGGTCGACGAGGACGACATCAAGAATCAGAAGACCATCAACCTGCTCAGGGGATTATTCCCGAGTTGTTGGAATGCCGATGGTTCCGCTGTATCAGGTGATGACACCAACGGCTGTCCTGCTGGTCTCACGAGCCTGCCTGCCTATGTCGCACCGACCGCCGACAATCCTGCTACCGAAGCGGATGAGAGCGTGGACGCGGACGGCAATCCGGTTGCAGGCAACGGGGGCACAAATGTCAATACTGAAGGTGCTACTGGCACGACCCTAATGGCTTCAGTGATGGCTCTGAATGATGCCCGCGACACGGTTGCAGATGATGGTGATGCTGCCACGACAGAGGACGAAGGCGTCCAGGCACCAGACCTGACGGCCGATGTCGACACGCCTACTGGCGGTACGCAGGACCAGAGAAACGCCGAGGTCGCGTATCAGGCACTGGTCGCTGCAGCTACAACCGCTGCTGAGGCTGACGCTGGGATGACGGAACCCGTAGCGGGTACACCAGCAGTCAGTGCAGCTGACAACAGAGCTGCGATGAGTGCAGGCCAGAACGTCAAGATCGAGCGTGACGCCTGGATGGTGTCCGGCAAGATCAAGTTCGGTGGTCCCGTGGACTTCCGCTTCTCCTATATGGATGCGGATGACCTTGAGGTCTCCTGTGGCTCTTGCTCGGGTGACTGGGACGACACCGCAGCCGAAGCATGGAACGTAGGTATCTTCTACACCATGCCGGCTGGCACGGAACTGCGTCTGACCTACTCCGAAGTCGACAACGACGACAACGGTACGTATGGCCAGGGCATCTCCGGTACCGGACTGGGTTCGCCTGGAACGGAAATCGAGATGTTTGCAGTCGGTATCGTGCACTGGTTTGACTAATTCAGTCAGCTAAGGCACACCACACAAAGCAGGCGCCCTTCGGGGCGCCTGTTTTTTTAATGCCACAAAATCTGTATAGTATGTTTTGGCCTTGCGAGGCTCGCATACGGGAGCCAACTGAAAGCAAGCAGCCCACCCTGCTTGATGATTTTTTTACGATTGGACAATGGAGATAGCCCAAAATTACTGACCCTTCACGTTTTCTTTGCTGTGGCACTTGCCGCTTGCGGCGGCGGTGGCGGCAGTAGCAGTTCAACCGCTTCCGACAGTAGCGGTAGCGGCAGCGGCAGCAGTGTCGTTCCGGACGACCTGTCCGACATCGCCTGGAAACTTGATGCAGCAGCAGCGCGCCAAGCGGTAGCAGGCAGCGAAGCGCTGACGATCACACCCGCTCAAGCAAGTCAAGCGCTCACAGCCATAGAAAACAGTGCAGACACCGTCACTGCCAGTGATGTACTGGCGTATGCAGGTACCGGCCCCCTGATTCGTGCTACTACCAACTGCGGCTCCGGCTTGATTTGCACGATCCGCTACCCTGACGGAGACACGGATGTCATTGATCTCGGTGAGCCCGACTCCGATACGGGCACGGACGAGGGTCAGCTAGTCATGAGGCACAACGGCGTGTCCTTGGCGCAATCCCGCCTCAGAAATCACAAAGGCACAGCTAATCAGTACGAACTTCTCTCATATGGCGGCTGGCTCACGTACAGCGCTTTCGAGATTGGAGTGGCTGCTTCGCCAAGTTTCACGGGGTCAGAGGTTTCTCTAGCCCTAGCTCTAAGCTATGGGGACGGCACCAGATCGAATCCCTCCGACATTGCCGGCATGACCGCCACTTGGAGCGGCGTGATGGCCGGTGTGGATATGAGTTCGGCCAACCGGGAAAACTTCATCCATGGCGAGGCGGAGGCAACGGTCGATTTTGCCAACTCTGACATGGACGTGACTTTCTCGAACCTGGTGGACCTGAATGACGCCAATCGCAATAGCGCCTTGAACAACATGAATTGGACCTGGCAGAACCTTAGTCTGACCAATGGTGCCTTCCGCTCCGGCTCAGGCACACACCAAATCAAGGGTCAGTTCTACGGGCCGAACCACGAGGAAGTGGGTGGCACGTTCGAGCGAAATCGGGTGATCGGCGCATTCGGTGCCGCCCGTCAGAGCCAATAAGCCGGATTCGAAGACCCGAAACGGGTAAGAGACCCCCGAGGATGAGGCTGCAGAACCTGCAGCCTCACTCCCACTGTCGATATTTCCTTATGTACGGGTGAAAACACCGGAGACGAAGCCGTAACCCGTAACGAGAGAGACGGAAGGTAGAGATCCTCCCTAAAACAGGACAAGAATCCCGGTTCTCTACTCAAAAATTCGAGGGAAACCGGGGCCAACCACCGGGGTTCCTCCCGCCCCATACCTTATAATTTGACTTGTTATTGTGACTTTCTTTCGACTCTATCCCCCTGCCCGGCCGCAACCCGACCGGCCCTGCCCCGCGTGACCCTGGAACAGATTCGTGCGCTGGTCGCTGACGACCTCGCCGCAGTAGACCGCCTGCTGCGCGAGCAGTCGCGCTCCGAGGTCGGCCTGGCGGACCAAGTCGCCCGTTACATCGTTGAAGCCGGAGGCAAGCGTCTTCGAGCCGTCCTCGTGCTCCTGTGCGGGCGGGCTCTGGGAGGATTGAAGAATCCAGACGCCTCTTTCATGCTGGCGGCAGTCATCGAGTTCATCCATACCGCCACCCTGCTGCACGACGACGTGGTGGACGATTCGGAGATCCGGCGCGGCCGGAAGACCGCGAACAAGATCTGGGGCAACGAGGCCAGCGTGCTCAGCGGGGATTTCTTCTACTCCCGCGCCTTCGGCATGATTGCCAAGATCAACCAGCCTGAGGTGACCCGCATCCTGGCCGACGCCTCCAACGCGATCGCGGAAGGCGAACTGCTGGAGCTGATGCATGCCGGCCATGTAGAACTGGGCGAGGATCAGTACCTGACCATCATCGAAGGCAAGACGGCCAAGCTGTTCGAAGCATCCTGCGAAGCCGCCGCCCGCATCGAGGGGGCGAGCGACGACCGCACCCGGGAGTTGATCGACTTCGGCCGGCTGCTGGGCGCGGCATTCCAGATCGCGGACGACGCGATCGACTATCTGGAGGACAACCCGGAAGCGGACAAAAGCGTGGGTGACGATCTGGCGGGCGGGCGTCTGACCCTGCCGTACATCTACGCCCTGCGCGAAGCCGAGAAAGAAGACCAGAAGTTCCTCTGCCGCGCAATCCAGTCCGGCCAGCGCGAACACATCGGGGAGGTCTGCGCGATCATGCACCGGTCCGGAGCCATCGACTACGCCTGGGAACGGGCCCGGGACTTTGCGCAACGAGCCCAAAAGCACTTGGATGCCATAGATGCCTCTCCATGGCGGGATGCCCTGGATCAAGTAACCGAGTTTTCAGTCTCCCGAAGGTATTAACCGAACTCAATATCGCCTTCGCCGGGCGCCTCGGTTTCAGCGACCGTCACCACGTCTTCATCCTCGAATAGGGCGACAATCTCATCAGCATACATGCGGTCGAAGTCATCTGGAACCTCGATTTGTCCATCTAGGAAGCCCTCTCTCCGTTTTGCTTCCGACTTCGGTGTAGTCATTGCATTCACTCCTCCGATTCCGGTGGGACCAGTGGCTTAATCATCGCCGCGGTATTCTACAAAACCCTATTTTTTCGGCTTAGTGCCATAGCTCTGATTTCCATATCCTTCATTGTCTTTCAATCATGGTGCAAATTCCACATTGAATGTTGAATTTGCACCAAAACCATCACTCCAGCGTACAAACATATGTTTATAGCAGTGCAAATTTTCAAACAGGAGGATTCCGCTTTCACTCGCACCTCTCCTTAATATCCCCACTCCAGGCATTCCGTGGCTATCACATTTCACAATTTCTCTATATTCGGGCAAGATACTGATTCGCTGTTAAAGTAAGCAGTATGGCTGATAAAAAAGACTTAATCCAGCGCTATAACTGTCGCGAAATCTCGCAATTGCAGTTCAACCTGCGGGTCGTCATGCAGGGAGCGGACAAGAGCACCCCGGTGCTGGAGCGCCTGCGCTTTCTGTGCATCGCCAGCCGCAACCTCGACGAGTTCTTCGAGGTGCGGGTCGCCGCCCTGCGCCAGCTGGTCAAGTACGGCACCGAAGCCCAGAGCGGCGAAGGCCTGACCGCCCAGGAGATCCTCGCGGAAATCTCCAAGCAGGCCCATTCCATCGTCAAGATCCAGTACCGGCTGCTGCAGAGAAGCGTGCTGACCGCGCTGCGCACGCGCGACATCTCTTTCCTGCGCCGCCACGAGTGGGACAAGGCCCAGCGGCAGTGGGTCCGCCAGTACTTCCGCCGCAACATCCTGCCCATCCTCTCCCCACTCGGACTCGACAGCCGCCATCCGTTCCCGCGCGTGCAGAACAAGAGCCTCAACTTTATGGTCAAGCTCGCCGGCAAGGACGCCTACGGCCGCAGCACCGAGTATGCCGTCGTCACCGCGCCGCGCTCCCTGCCCCGCATCGTGCGCCTGCCGGACGAGGTCGGCAACAGGCGCGACAGCTACGTCTTCCTGTCCTCGATCATCCACGACAACCTCGGGGACCTGTTCCCCGGGCTCAAGATCAAGGGCTGCCACCAGTTCCGCGTCACCATGGACAGCAACCTGTTCTACGACGAGGAAGAGGTGGAAAGCCTGCGCGACGTGCTGGCTGGCGTGCTGCCGGAGCGCCAGTACGGCGAAGCGGTGCGCCTGGAGGTGGTCAACGACTGCCCGCGCGACATCATCCGCTTCCTGCGCGAGCAGTACCAGCTCGACGCCGGCAGCGTCTACGAGGTCAACGGGCCGGTCAACCTGTACCGCCTGATGAACTTCCCGGAACTGATCGACCGGCCGGATCTGCGCTATCCGCCCTACCGCCCGAAGACGCCCAAGGCGTTTCGGAACCTGCCGGCCTCGGGAAGCCTGTTCGACCTGCTCGACCGGCAGGACGTCCTGCTGCACCACCCGTTCAATTCCTTCGAGTGGACCATCCGCTTCCTGCGCGAGGCCGCCGCGGATCCCAAGGTGGTCGCCATCAAGCAGACGATCTACCGGACCGGACTCGAATCCGACCTGACCGACATCCTGGAATCGGCGGCCCGGTCGGGCAAGGAAGTCACCGTGATCATCGAACTGAGCGCGCGCTTCGACGAAGAGGCCAACATCCAGCTGGCCCAACGGCTGGAGCAGGCCGGCGCCCAGGTGCTGTACGGCGTGGTCGGCCACAAGACCCACGCCAAGATGATGCTGGTGGTCCGCCGCGGCGAGGACGGCCTGCGCCGCTACACGCACCTCGGCACCGGCAACTACCATCCGGTCACGACCCGCCTGTATACCGACTACGCCCTGCTGACGGCCAACCAGGACCTGGGTGAGGACGCTCACAAGATCTTCCTCCAGGTGGCCAGCCTCGGTCGGGCTCCCAGGCTCAGCCTGATGTACCAGTCGCCGCTGACCCTGGGCCAGGGAATCATCAAGAAGATCCAGGCGGCCGCCGAGCGGGCCCGAAAAGGAGAAAAAGCGGTCATCTACAGCAAGATGAACGCGTTGACCGAATACGGGATTGTCGACGCCCTCTACGAGGCCTCCCAGGCCGGCGTCACCATCGATCTGTTGATTCGCGGCGAATGTCGCCTGCGTCCCGGCGTCAAGGGCCTCTCAGACAACATCCGCGTCCGTTCCATCGTCGGACGCTTTCTGGAGCACACCCGGGTATTCTATTTCCGCACCGGCGAGGACGAGGAGATGTACCTTTCAAGCGCCGACTGGATGACCCGGAACATTCACCGCCGCGTGGAAACCATGTTCCCGGTGCTGGACAAGAGCATCAAGAAACGAATCATGCGGGAGATTTTCGAGACTTACTCTGCGGACAACTGCCAGAGCTGGCAGATGGAACCCGACGGCACCTACACCAAGGCCGCCATCGGCCGCGGGCACAAGCGCTTCTCCGCACAGGAAGCACTGATGGCAATGCATGGAGAAATCGATGCGACCCACCTATAGCGTTCTGGATCTCGGGTCCAACAGCTTTCACATGATCTACGCCCGCGTGGAGGAGGACGGGCGCATCGCCGTGCTCGACAAATTCAAGCAGTACGTCTCGCTCGGGGCCGGCCTGAAGAAGAATGGGGAAATCCGGGAAAGCTACCAGCATGCCGCCATCAACTGCCTCCGGGAAGCCTCCCGGGTCATCCGCAAGCAGAATCCGGCCTATTTCTCCGCAGTCGCCACCAATGCCTTCCGCTGCCAGAAGGACGACTATTTCAAGAACTTGTGCGAGCGCGCGCTGGGCCGCCCGATCCGCGTCCTGAGCAGCGAGGAGGAAGGCGACTACATCTACCGGGGCGTGGTGCAGACCACGCCCCTGTCCGGCCAGGACCACTGCATCCTCGACATCGGCGGCAGCAGCACCGAATTCATCCTCGGCAGCGGCGCCCGCGCCAGTTGCATCCTGAGCTGGCAACTCGGCAGCGCCGTCTTGACCGAACGCTTCTTCGACACCCGCATGTTGCGGCCCGCCAACTGGCAGGCTGCGGTCGATTATGCGGACGAGACCATCACGCTGGCCGGCAAAGGCCGCATTAACCTGCCCGGCATCCAGACCATGTACGGTGCCTCCGGAGCCATCCGCGCCATCAGCAACACCATGATCAAACTGGGCATCAACGACACCGGAATCATCGATGCCGAAGCGGTGGAAGAATTGGTTCAGAGACTGCTGAATATCCGCATCGGATCCCACTTCAAACATCTGGACCGCTACCGGGTACAGGTTTTTCTGGGCGGACTCGCGATCCTACACGCCCTGTTCGAACTGCTGGATGTCCACGACTTGAAGCCAGCCCGGGGTGCGATCCGGGAGGGCGTACTGCTTGAGCTGCATCAGCAGGCCCATACTACGGCGAAAGCCGCGTAACCCTCTCGCGGCCTACGTTGTCCGCCAGACATCGGGGAATAGACCAAGCCTCAGCCAAGTCGAGAGTCGCGCATGGCGGCAAGAGTTTTTTCGTTTGGCACCAAAGGCTCGAAAGGCAACGCTTTCTCGACGGCCACGCGAGTCAACATCATTCGAAAGGCATCGGAAACCGTCAGACCCATGCTGGCCAGCACGATGACGGCCTCTTTCTTGATTTCCTCGTTGATACGAGCACGGACGACAGCATTTGCGGACATGATATGACCCTTTTCAACCGTTAGATGAGCCATATTGTCGCTCAAAACTAATTTCAGGACATACGTGGGTGCTTCTAAAAATTTCTGGATGAAAGTAGATTGCAGGGTAGAAAGAAGTCAACGAAAACTCTAGTCTTTATAATTAGCACCGCAACAAAGCCGCAACCCCCAGACTCAACATGCCTCGCCTGCCGCGCCCGCACTCCAGCGTGATCGTCGACGGCTTGGAACGAGCACCCGCCCGCTCCATGCTGCGCGCCGTCGGTTTCGGCGACGATGACTTCCGCCGGCCTCAGGTCGGCATCGCCTCCACCTGGAGCGAAGTGACGCCCTGCAACATGCACATCGACCGGCTGGCCCGCCAGGCGGCCACAGGCGCCAACCAGGCCGGTGGAAAATCCGTCACCTTCAACACCATCACCGTGTCCGACGGCATCTCCATGGGTACGGAAGGCATGAAATACTCCCTGGTGTCGCGAGAACTGATCGCCGACAGCATCGAGGCAGTGACGGCGGGAGAAGGTTTCGACGCGCTGGTGGCGATCGGCGGCTGCGACAAGAATATGCCGGGATGCCTGATGGCGATCGCGCGGCTCAATCGCCCGGCCGTCTTCGTCTACGGCGGCACCATCGCTCCCGGCCGACACCGCGGAAAGAACATCGACGTGGTCTCGGTATTCGAAGCCGTCGGAGAGCGGGCCAAGGGCCGGATCTCCGCGCGGGAATTATCTGCGATCGAGTCTTGCGCCATCCCCGGAGCCGGGTCGTGCGGCGGCATGTACACCGCCAACACCATGGCCTCGGCAATTGAAGCGCTGGGCATGAGCCTGCCCGGCAGTTCGGCGCAGATGGCAACCTCCAAGGCCAAACGCGAAGACTGCCGCCAAGCCGGCGAGATGGCGGTCCAGTTGCTGAAGCTCGGCATCACCCCCCGCGACATCATGACGCGCAAGGCTTTCCTCAATGCCATCGCCGTGGCGACCGCCCTGGGCGGCTCCACCAATGTCGTCCTGCACCTGTTGGCCATGGCCCGATCCATGGGCGTGCGCCTTTCGCTGGATGACTTCACGAGAGTCGGCCGCAAGGTGCCCGTGGTCGCGGATCTGCGCCCATCCGGACATTACATGATGTCGGAACTGGTACGGATCGGAGGGATCCGTCCTCTGATGAAACGCTTGCTGGATGCCGGACTTCTGCACGGAGAATGCCGGACGGTCACCGGACGCACCATGGCCGAGGATCTCATCGAGGCACCCGACTACCCGGAAAAACAGGAAATCATCCGCCCGTTCTCCGACCCGATCAAACCGGACAGCCATTTGGTTATCCTGCGTGGCAACCTGGCACCCGAGGGGGCCGTGGCCAAGATCACCGGCAAGGAAGGTTCTACTTTTGCCGGACGCGCCCGCGTGTTCGATTCCGAGGAGCGGGCTCTGCGCTCAATTCTGGACGGCTCCATCCGAGCCGGCGACGTGGTGGTAATCCGCTACGAAGGTCCCCGCGGCGGGCCCGGCATGCGCGAAATGCTCGCCCCGACTTCCGCCATCATGGGCCGGGGTCTCGGCAGTGACGTGGCCCTGATTACGGACGGACGCTTCTCCGGCGGCTCGCACGGATTCGTGATCGGGCACATCACCCCGGAGGCTGCCGTCGGCGGCCCGCTGGCCTTGGTGAAAAACGGTGACCGTATCGCCATCGACGCCACCCGCCGGGAGATCACCTTGCAGGTTCCGAAGAGAGAACTAAATCGCCGACGCAAGGCCCTGAAGCCGCGCCGCCCGCGTTACCGTACCGGCGTGCTTGCAAAATATTCGCGCAGTGTGCGGTCTGCTTCAGAAGGTGCCGTCACCGACATGCCAGACTGATCCTCTCTACCCTACCCTTCCGTTGCGCTACGGCACTCGGGAAAAACGTTACAACTACCGATTTCCCAGCTTAGTCTAATCTAAAAAAACCAGCATTCAACTTTCAATTAGTCGGCACTTGACTTTAAATTGGCCGAAGTCAAACTTTCAATCAGCCGCTCCTTTCTAATACCTTCTATTCCCCGGTCCGACCAAGGCGCAAACCTGTACCCGAAACTCAATAGCCTCCCTTGCGGCGGCTCTCGGGCAATCCGGCGATGCGCCCTCCCTGCTTGCTCGGGTCACCAGGGAACAGATCGTAGAGGGTCTTGGCGTTGATTCTCTCATTCCAGAGTTTCCCAAAGTGCTTGACCAGGTTGCGGGTGTTCGGCTGGTTCCCAGCATTCTGGAAAAATTCCTCGCGCAGGTGCTTGATGACATCCCAGTGGCGCGACGTCAGTTCCAAGTCTTCGGATTGTGCGATGTGCTCGGCCAAGCCCTCGCTCCAATCGTCCGCATTGACCAGGTAGCCGGTCGGCGTGGTCTCTATCGTCTTTCCGTCAAGTTCAATGCTCATGCAGTCCTCCGTGAATTTTCGAAGAAAAGATCAAAAATGGTGTCCAAATTATAGTATCTGTCCGAGTTGATCGGGTTTCGGTCTCGGCAAGCCGCCGCATGCTAAACGCTATATCGTCGCCATGTCTTTTGCACGACGCCGCACCTGCATGCGGATGGCTCCACCATGTTCAATCAACTCCTTCGACAGTTCATGCACCTTTTGAGCATTCAGCCAAAATTCCGGAGTCTGTCCGAAAAATGTAGCTAGCGCGATTGCAGTTTCCGCACTGACGCCCTGGCGTTCATGCACGATTTCATGCAGACGGGTTGTCGGCAACCCAACAGCTTGAGCGACACCATGTACAGTCAATCCCATTCCCTCGATCTGTTCGAGTAATAGCGCTCCGGGATGTACGGCAATGCGTTGCGTGGGAGTTAGGGTCATGATTGTCATTCCAGCGTTCTGAATGCCTATATATTACGTGTCTTAAGCTTCCTGGAAAATTCAGCCCTGTCTTTGCCGTACAAATCCGGTCTCCCAAGCCAACCTATCCTACCCCTTAGGGGATATAATAGTTAGTTCCCGGCTTACCCCATAGTGAAATTTATATCTGCTTCAAAATCATTTATCCTATGCACTGGCCACGTGTTTGACAGGAGGACCGTGAACCATGACAGACGAACAGCATAAAACGCCGATGCTGGACGAGCTGGAGCAAGGCCCCTGGCCGAGCTTCATCTCCGGTATTAAACGGCTTCGCGACCAGCATTCCGACGAACGGATCAACGGTGTCGCAAACGACCTTCTCGGTCAATTAGAACATTCCTACGAAACCCGCAAGGGCTACTGGAAAGGAGGCACGGTCAGTGTCTACGGTTACGGCAGCGGCATCATCCCGCGATTCTCCGAAGTCGGCGCCGCCTTCCCCGCCTCCAGGGAATTCCACACCCTGCGCGTGCAACCGCCCGCAGGCAACTACTACACCACCGACGTTCTCCGCCAGCTCGGCGACAGCTGGGAACGCTGGGGCTCCGGCCTGGTGACCTTCCACGGTCAGACCGGCAACATCATGTTCATCGGCGCCAGCACGGAAAACACCCAGCATTTCTTCGACGAGATCAACGACTACGGGTTCGACCTCGGCGGTGCCGGTCCTTGCGTACGCACCGGCATGTCCTGCGTCGGCGCGGCCCGCTGCGAACAGTCCAGCACTGACGAGATGCGGGTCCACCGAACCCTGCTCAACAACTTCACCGACGACGTGCATCGCCCGGCGCTGCCGTACAAGTTCAAGTTCAAGGTGTCCGGCTGCGGCAACGACTGCATGAATTCGATCGAGCGTTCCGACTTCTCCATCATCGGCACCTGGCGTGACGACATGAAGGTAGATCAGGAAGCCATCGCCGGCTACCTTGAGACCAAGGGCCGCCAGTACCTGATCGACAACGTGATCGCGCGCTGTCCGACGAATGCCCTGTCCCTGTCGGACGACGATCAGTTGGAAGTCGACAACCGCAACTGCGTGCGGTGCATGCACTGCCTGAACGTACTGCCCAAGGCCCTGTCGCCGGGAGACGACAAAGGCGTCTCGATCCTGATCGGTGGCAAGCGCACGTTGAAGATCGGTGACCTGATGGGCACCATGATCGTGCCGTTCATGAAACTCGATACCGAGGAAGACTACGAGCAGCTGGTCGAACTCGCCGAGGAAACCATCGACTTCTGGGCCGAGAACGGCCTGGAGCACGAGCGTTGCGGCGAGATGATCGAACGCATCGGCCTGGTCAACTTCCTGGAAGGCATCGGCGTGGAGGTGGATCCCAACATGATCAACGAGCCGCGCACCAGTTCCTACGTCCGCATGGACGACTGGGAGGAAGAGGCCGAGAAGTGGTTCCAGCGCAAGGCCGAACAATCCCAGGCTGCGGCCTGAACGCGGAGGGATTGATTCATGGCCACTGAACATCGCTCGCCGGTCGAATCCGGTTGCCCGGACGGCTTCCAGTACCTGCACCCGCTGATGCGCAAGCATTACGGGAACTGGGCCTATCACGAAGACCCCCGCCCCGGCGTGCTGCGCCACGTCGCGCACAACGGAGAAGCCATCTGGACCGTTCGCGCTGGCACCCAGCGCATCCTGGACGTGTTCACCCTGCGCAAGCTGTGCGACATCGGGGATGAATTCGGCGACGGCTACGTGCGTTTCACCATCCGCAGCAACATCGAATACATGGTGTCCGACGAGGACAAGGTCGAACCACTGATCGACGCGCTGGAAGATTCCGGCTTCATCGTCGGCGGCACCAAGAACTCGGTGGCGATGATCTCGCACACCCAGGGCTGGCTGCACTGCGACATCCCCGGCACCGACGCCTCCGGCGTGGTCAAGGCGATGATGGACGAGCTGATCGACGAGTTCCGCGGCTGGAACATGCCCAACCGGGTGCACATGACCACGTCCTGCTGCCAGATCAACTGCGGCGGCCAGGGCGACATCGCAATCAATGTCCAGCACACCAAGCCGCCCAAGATCAATCACGACCTCGTCTCCAACGTCTGCGAGCGCCCGTCGGTGGTGGCCCGCTGCCCGGTCGCGGCGATTCGCCCGGCCCTGGTCAACAACAAGCCCTCGCTTGAGGTCGACGAGAAGAAGTGCATCTGCTGCGGAGCCTGCTATCCGCCCTGCCCGCCCATGCAGATCAACGATCCGGAACACACCAAGCTGGCCATCTGGGTCGGTGGCAACCACTCCAATGCCCGCGGCAAGCCCACGTTCCAGAAACTGGTTGCGGCCGGCATCCCGAACAATCCGCCGCGATGGCCGGAAGCCACCGCCGTGGTCAAGCGCATCCTGCGCGCCTACCGCGACGACGCCCGGGATTGGGAACGCATGAACGACTGGATCGAGCGGATCGGTTGGCCTCAGTTCTTCGAACGCGCCGGCCTGCCGTTCACCAAGTTCCATATCAACAACTGGCGCGGCTCCCGGGCCAGCCTCAATGCCTCGGCGCATATCCGCTTCTGAGCCTTGATTCCTGGGAAGTGTCGCTGTGAAATTCGGAATCCTGGTCAACGAGGGTCCTTACCAGCACCAAGCCTCTGATAGCGCCTATCAATTCACCCGTGCGGCGCTGGCTGCCGGGCACGAGGTGTTTCGGATCTTCTTCTACCACGACGGGGTCAACAACGGCACCCGCCTGACCGTGCCGCCGCAGGACGACCGCAACGTCGTGGATCGCTGGTCGGAGTTGGCTCAAGAACAGAACCTGGACCTGGTCCTTTGCGTGGCCGCGGCACAACGCCGCGGGCTCCTCGACGCCGACGAGGCCAAACGCCACAAAAAGGACGCCGACAACATCGCCCCGGGGTTCCGCATCTCGGGACTGGGGCAATTGATCGAAGCCGCCATCCAGTCGGACCGGCTGGTGACTTTCGGAGATTGAGGATGAGTGAAGAAGGCGTCATCAAGAAACTCATGTACGTCAACCGCAAGGCGCCGTACGGCACCATCTATGCGCTGGAGTCGCTGGAAGTGGTCCTGATCGGCGCGGCGTTCGACCAGCAGGTCAGCCTGGCCTTCGTCGATGACGGCGTGTACCAGTTGGCTCGCAACCAAAGCACCGACGGCATCGGCATGAAGAACTTCTCCCCCACCTACGCGGCACTCGGCGACTACGACGTTCGCGACATCTATGTGGAACGCGAATCGCTGGAAGCGCGCGGGCTGACCCTCGAGGACCTGATGCCGCTCACCTACGAGGACGAGGACGACGACTGGGCGGAGAAAGAGTCGCTCCGGGTCGTCGACAGCAAGGAACTGGCTGCGCTGATGGGCGAGCAAGACATTGTGCTGAGCTTCTGACCATGAGCCTGCTGCACACCGTCAACAAGTCTCCGTTCGAGCGCAACGCCCTGCAGTCCTGCCTGCGGCTCGCGGAAGACGGCCATGCAGTCCTGCTGATCGAGGACGCCGTCGTGGCGGCCCTGGACGGGACCGAGCATGCCGAGACCATCAAGAATTCAACGCAACGTCTGTCCGTGTACGTGCTGGGCCCCGACCTGGACGCGCGCGGACTCCCGAAGGATCGCATCATCGACGGCATCGAAGTCGTCGATTACGACCGATTTGTGGCGCTCACGTGCGAGCACGACAGCGTCCAATCATGGTTATAACCAAAACAGTCTCAATGAGACGGGAGTAACAATCATGCCCCTTGAAGTCAACGGAAAAAATTACGAAACTGACGAGGAAGGCTATCTGGCCAACATCCAGGAATGGGAACCTGATCTGGCGAATGCCATGGCCGAAGCTGACGGCGCCGCTCTGGGCGAGAACCACTGGGAAGTGATCAATTTCCTTCGCGAGTACTACGAGGAATACCAGATCGCCCCGGCAGTCCGCGTCCTGACCAAGGCAATCGGCAAAAAGCTAGGCAAAGACAAGGGCAACAGCAAGTATCTGTACGAGCTCTTCCCCTACGGCCCGGCCAAACAGGCCTGCAAATACGCGGGTCTGCCGAAACCGACCGGTTGCGTCTGACCTGCGCCCGACCGCCTGCCGGCGGTTCCGGCGTGAGCTGACATGGATGCAGCAAGCCTGGCTCTGACCTTCCTCTACTACGGCGCCGCCTTGGTGCTGGCGCTCGGGCTTGCCTTGCGCATCCGCCGGTACGCCGCGGTCCCTGCCCCACTGAAAATCCCGACCACGCCGGCTCCGACCAATCGCATCGGCGTCGTCCTGCGCATGATTCGGGAACTGACCCTGTTCGAGAGCCTGTTCAAGTCGAACAAATGGATCTGGCTGTTCGGCTGGATGTTCCACTTCGGCCTGCTGCTGGTGCTCCTGCGCCATCTGCGCTATTTCACCGATCCCGTCTGGGGCTGGGTGGCGTTCCTGCAACCGTACGGGAAATATGCCTCCCTGATGATGGTCCTCGGGCTGCTGGGCCTCTGGTTCCGGCGCGTGGCGGTGGACCGGGTGCGCTATATCTCCGCGCTGTCCGACCACCTGATGCTGGCCCTGCTGATCGCCATCGGCGTGACCGGCATTGCCATGAGCTTTGCCGTCGGCACGGACGTGGTGGCCGTCAAGGCATTCTTCCTGGGGCTCATGTGGTTCGACTGGCAGCCGCTGCCGTCCGACCCGCTGCTGTATGGACACCTCGTCCTGGTCGCATTGCTGATGCTGATCTTCCCGTTCAGCAAACTGTTGCATGCCCCGGGCATGTTCTTCAGCCCCACCCGCAATCAGGCCGACAATCCCAGGGAACGCCGCCATGTTTCCGCCTGGGCACTGAAACTTGAGAAAGGCAATGGCTGAGCAACCCACATTCGACATCCCGGAGCTCAAGCCCTATCCGGTCATCCCGAAACTGGTCGAGGGTGCCATGGCGCACAGCCAGCCGTTCGTCGCCAAGTCCGATTTCCAAGGTCCGCTGGGCTTCCCGGGCGAACTAGTGGACGACTGGCAGGACGTCGCGGTGAAGAAGATGGGCGAGTTGACCGACCGTTACCGCTCGCTGCAGGTATTCCTTGATTCCTGCGTCAAATGCGGCGCCTGCACCGACAAGTGCCACTACTATCTCGGCACCACCGACCCCAAGAACATGCCGGTGGCCCGCCAGGACCTGTTCCGCAAGGTGTACCGGCGCCACTACACATTCGCCGGAAAGTATCTCCCGTGGCTGGTCGGCGCCGAAGACCTGACCGAAGAAGTGCTCGACGACTGGTACAAGTACTTCCACCAGTGCTCGCAGTGCCGCCGCTGCTCGGTGTACTGCCCCTACGGCATCGACACCGCGGAAATCTCAATGGCGGCGCGCGAGGTCATGGATTCGATCGGAAAAGGCCAGAAATACTGCAACGAGATCATCGGCAAGGTCCATACCATTGGCAACAACCTGGGCCTGCCGGAGCCAGCCCTCGTGGATACGTTGGAAGGCCTGGAAGAAGAGATTGAGGAAGACACCGGCGTCGCGGTCAAGTTCCCGGTGGACCAGAAAGGGGCCGACATCCTGCTGGTCACCCCTTCCGCTGATTTCTTCGCCGAGCCCCATGTTGACGGCCTGATCGGATACGCCAAGGTCCTGCACGAGGCAGGACTGTCGTGGACCCTGAGTTCGCACGCCTCCGAGGCGGCGAATTTCGGCATGTTCATCGGCAGCTACGAAAACATGCGCAAGGTCGCGCTGCGCATCCGGGAGGCGGCGCTGGATCTCGGCGTGAAGCGCATCGTGTTCGGCGAATGTGGGCATGCCTGGCGGGTCGCCTACAGCTTCCTCAATACGCTGGCCGGCCCCTTCGACTTCCTGGACCCGAACTACCCGGTTCCCCAGCACATCTGCGAGGTCACCCACGGACTGATCCAGGAAGGGAAGTTGCGCCTGGACAAGTCGCAGAACGACGACATGGTGATGACCTATCACGACTCCTGCAACGTCGCCCGCGCCTCGCGCATGGGAGACGTCCCGGGTGGACAGTTCACCATCCCGCGCGACATCATCCGCGCCAGCTGCAACCACTTCTACGACATGCCGGCCGACACCGTGCGCGAAGCGACTTACTGTTGCGGCGGCGGCGGCGGGCTTTTGACCGACGACCTGATCGAGCTACGCGTCAAGGGCGCCCTGCCTCGCATGGAGGCCCTCAAGCAGGTTGTCGATGACCATGGCGTCACCCATATGGCCGCCATCTGCGCGATCTGCAAGAGCCAGTTCGCCAAGGTCCTGACCTACTATGGATTCCAGATGGATCAGATCGTCAGCGTTCACCAGTTGGTGAGCAATGCCATCGTCCTGACCGGAAGCGAACAAGAGAAAGAGGCCTCGCTGAGCGAGGCCGCCTGAAGACCACTCCCAGGAGAACCCTATGAGTACCTCAAACGAATCCCCATCAGACCAGAAACTCACGTTTCGTCGCTTCGAAGACGACGACTACCAGTGGACCAAGCCCGGAGATTCGATCTTCGAGGCGGATCATTCCCACAAGTGTCCGACTTACGTGCACCGTACCCCGCCGTGCCAGGGCAGCTGCCCGTCCGGCGAGGATATCCGCGGCTGGCTCGACATCGTGCGCGGCATCGAAACCCCGCCGGAAGGCATGAGCATGCAGGAATACGCCTTCCGCCGCTCGACCGACGCCAACCCGTTCCCGTCCATGATGGGCCGGGTCTGTCCGGCCCCGTGCCAGGACGGCTGCAACCGGAATCATGTCGAGGACTTCGTCGGCATCAATTCGGTCGAACAGTACATCGGCGACGAAGCCTACAACGAGGGCTTCAAGTTCGAGTCCCCCGAGAAGACCAGCGGCAAGCGGGTCGCCGTCATCGGCGGCGGGCCAGCCGGCCTGGCGGGCGCCTACCAGTTGCGCCGCCGCGGCCATGCCTGCACCATCTTCGAAGGCCAAGAGGAACTCGGCGGCATGATGCGCTACGGCATCCCCGGCTACCGCACGCCCCGCTCCTACCTGGACCGCGAAATCGAGCGTATCCTGGAAATGGGCGACATCGAGGTGCGCAACAACACCAAGGCCGGAACCGATGTCACCATCGAGGAAATCGAGAAGGAATTCGACGCCATCCTCTGGGCGATCGGCTGCCAGACCGGGCGCAAGCTTCCGGTCCCCAACAGTGATGCCCCGAACTGCATCTCCGGCGTGGCCTTCCTGGAAGCGTTCAACAAGGGCCACCTGCAGGTGACCGCCGACCGCGTCATCTGCGTCGGTGGCGGCGACACCTCCATCGACGTGGTCTCCGTCGCCCGGCGTCTCGGCAAGATCCCGAGCATGGAAGAGAAACTGCGTCCCGAGCATGTCGTCGGCGGCTACGTGGCACACGATGCCGCAATGGCCGCAGCCCGTGAAGGAGCGAACGTGACGCTGACCTCCCTGTTCCCCAAGGAGGAAATGACCGCGGCCGAGCACGAAGTGCACGATGCCATGCGGGAAGGTGTCGATATTCGCGACGGTGTCATGCCGGTCGAGGTGCTGCTGGACGATACCGGCCGGGCCCGCGCCCTGAAAATGGCGGAATGCACCATAGAAGAAGGCCGTCCGAGCCCCGTGGAAGGCACGGAGTTCGAAGTCGAGGCGGACCTGATCGTGTCCGCCATCGGTCAGGGCGGCGACCTCAGCGGCGGCCTGGCGGAACTCGACAACGGCCGCGGCCTGATCGATGCTAGCAAGTTCTTCGAGGTCGACGGACGACCCGGGCACTTCGTGGCCGGCGACATCATCCGCCCGCATCTGCTGACCACCGCCATCGGGCAGGCGTCCATCGCCGCCGAGGGCATCGACCAGTACCTGAAAGATGCCGAACTCCGCAAGCGCCCGAAAGTGGATGTCCATCACTTCGACCTGCTGGCGAAGCTGAGCGAGGCCGGGCTGGATCCCAAGCCTTACGAGATCGGCGAGACCCGGGGCACCGACGGCAGCGATTTCTCGGTGCACAACTACGAGGATCGCTCCAGCCAAGAAATCATCACCCACGAAAAACTGTTCCTTGCCCACTTCCCCTTTCAGTCCCGTGTCCTGCGTGGCGAGTCCGGACCCGACAGCGAGGCGGTGCTGGGCCACTTCGAGGAACGCGTGGTGGGCCTGAGTGAAGAGGAGGCGGTTTCCGAGGCCGGGCGCTGCATGAGCTGCGGCATGTGCTTCGAATGCGACAACTGCGTCGTGTTCTGTCCGCAGGACGCCGTGTTCCGGGTCAAGAAAGACGAGCATACGACCGGACGCTACGTCGACACCGACTACGACCGGTGCATCGGCTGCCATATCTGCGCCGACGTCTGCCCGACCGGCTACATTGACATGGCTCTGGGAGAGCATTGATTTCGGGGTGATCTGCGCGCTATGCGGGCAACTTTTCTCATGCTGTCAGTCGTCACGCTGACAGCGCTCTCGAATGCCTCTGCCGAGGGGTTGGGGCCGTTTATTCCCGAAGCCAAGGGCGAGCAATGCGTGGAGCCGACCCAGGTGATGCGCGAGCGGCACTGGGAATTCATCCTGCACCAGCGCGACGAGACCGTGCACAAGGGCATCCGCACCACCCGCCATTCCCTGAAGAACTGCCTGGAGTGCCACGTGCAGCCGGACGAGGAAGGGCGATTCCCGCGGAGTTCCGAGCCGACCCATTTCTGCACCAACTGCCACGTTTTCGCCGGCATCCGCATCGACTGCTTCGAATGCCACGCCGACCGCCCGCATGAGGCCTACGGCGCAATCCCCCGCCACTCCCGGCTGAGCCTGAACGACATGTTCCGCAAGAGGCCTGTCCGATGAGCCTGGACCTCACCCGCCGCGAGTTCCTGCAAGGTGCCGGTGCGGCCGGTGCCCTGAGCCTTGCACCCGGCGTGTTCCTGTACGCCAAGGACCCGGAAGCCCCGGTGACCGACGCCGTACGCTGGGGACTGCTGGTGGACACCCGGGTGTGCCAGGAAGACTGCAATGCCTGCGTGGACGCCTGCAATGAAGAGCACAACCTGCAGGATCTCGGCCGTCCCGAAACCGATGCACAGTGGATTCGGAAATTGAACGTGCGCGACCCGCTTGGCGGGAGGACCATCTCGCTGCCGATGATGTGCCAGCACTGTGAGAATCCCCCTTGCGTGGACGTCTGCCCGACGGGTGCCTCGTTCCGCCGCGAAGACGGCATCGTGCTCGTCGACAAACATACCTGCATCGGCTGCCGCTACTGCATGATGGCCTGCCCCTACAAGGCGCGTTCATTCATCCATGAGAACCTGACCGAGCAGTTGCCCGACGCGCCGCGCGGCAAAGGCTGCGTCGAGAGCTGCACCATGTGCGTCCACAAGGTCGATGCCGGGGAAAACACGACCGCCTGTGCGGAAGCCTGTCACAAGGACGGGCACCAGGCCATTTTGTTCGGAGACCTGAACGATCCGGACAGCGAGATCTCCAAGCGGATCCGGGAATTCGGCGCCACCCAGATCCGGGCCGACCTCGGGCTCAACACCGGCGTACGCTACCAGAACCTATGAGCATCGCCTCGACCCGCTACGCCACGCTGGACGCCGGCCGCAACTACTGGGGCCTGCTCGCCGTCCTGGCGGGCGTGATACTGGCCGGATTCGCCGTATTCCTCCACCTGGAGCACGAGGGCCATTGGATCACCGGGATGAACAACCAGGTCGTGTGGGGCATCCCGCATGTCTTCGCCGTGTTCCTGATCGTCGCGGCTTCCGGCGCGCTGAATGTCGCCTCCATCGCTTCCGTGTTCGGCCAAGCTGCCTACAAGCCGCTGGCCCGCCTGTCCGGGCTTCTGGCCGCCGCCTTACTGTCCGGCGGTTTGGCCATCCTGGTACTGGACCTCGGTCGGCCGGATCGGCTGATCGTGGCCATGACCTACTACAACTTCAAGTCCATCTTCGCCTGGAATATCTTCCTGTACACCGGGCTGCTGGCGGTGATCGCCGTCTACCTGTTCGTGCTGTTCCAGCCCGCACTGGCCCGCTGGACCCGGGCCGCCGGCATCATGGCCCTGCTGTGGCGCCTCATCCTGACCACCGGCACCGGCGCCATCTTCGGTTTTCTGGTCGCCCGCCAAGGATACGACGCGGCCATCATGGCGCCCCTGTTCATCATCATGTCGTTCTCGTTCGGCACGGCCGTATTCCTGCTGGTCCTGGCCGCGGCTTGCCGGGGCTCCGGGAGGGTGCTTGGCGATGCCCTGCTGTTCCGCCTGAAGAACCTGCTCGCCGTGTTTGTCTCCGCGGTGCTTTATTTCGTCCTGGCCTACCACCTCACCAACCTCTACGCCACCGAGCACCATGGCTTCGAGGCATTCATCCTGAATTTCGAGAGCCTGTATTCGAAACTCTTCTGGCTCGGGCAGGTTGGCCTCGGCTCTCTCTTGCCGCTCGCCCTGTTCTATTCGCCAAAGACCCGGAACTGTCGCGTCAGCACGCTTGTCGGCGCGAGCCTGGTCATCATCGGCGGCCTGATCCAGATGTACGTCATCATCATCGGCGGGCAAGCGTATCCGCTGATCCTGTTCCCCGGCATGGAAGAAAGCAGTTCGTTCTTTGACGGTGTGGTTGCGTCCTACGTGCCAAGCATCTGGGAATTCCTGCTGGGCATCACCGGAGTCGGCATCGGCCTGATTCTGACCGTCGCGGGCCTGGGTGCACTGGATATCCTCCCCGAGGACCTGTCGGATCCCGAGCCGGCCAGCTAAGTCTTAATCATGACCGGCCAGCTCCGCCGGATCTATCTGTCGGCAAGCCGGAAGTCCAGCGGCAAGACCTGCCTCTCCATCGGCCTCCTGCATACGCTCGCCCGGCAAGGCGTAAAGACCCAGCCTTTCAAGAAAGGGCCCGACTACATTGATCCGATGTGGTTGTCCCGCGCCGCCGGGCGACCCTGCTACAACCTGGACTACAACACGCAAACCAGCCAGGAGGTCCTTGAGACTGCCGCCCGGGGTTCCGCAGCCGATTACTCCTTGATCGAGGGCAACCTCGGGTTGTTTGACGGCATGGCGGCCGACGGCTCCGACAGCAACGCCGCCTTGGCCAAGCTTCTGCAGGCACCCATCGCGCTCATACTGGATTCCGAGGGAATGGCTCGTGGCATCGCGCCGCTGGTTCTCGGCTATCAGCAGTTCGATTCCGATCTGCAATGGGCTGGCGTGATTCTCAATCGGACTGCCGGCAGTCGACACGAATCCAAGCTCATCCATGCCGTGGAGCAGCACACCGACCTGCCTGTGCTGGGTGCCGTCGGGAGATCCCCGGACATGCAACTCGCGGAACGCCACCTCGGGCTCATCACCCATGCCGAGCAGGCCGATGCGGACCAGCGCATCGAAAAAATCGGTCGGGTCGTGGCCGAGAGTGTCGATGTCGAAAGACTGCTCAGTCTCGCGGGTAGTCCGGTTGCAGACCTGAAGACAGAAGCTCCAACATCCGCACCTGCGCCGGACCTTCGCATCGGCTATGCCCGGGACGCCGCATTCGGGTTTTACTATGCGGATGACCTGGAACAGTTCGCCCGGTTAGGTGCGGAGTTAGTACCGTTTGATGCGCTGCACGACACCGATCTTCCCGAGATGGACGGCTTGTGGCTCGGCGGCGGGTTTCCAGAAACTCAGGCCGAAGCTCTGTCCGCCAATGCCTCGATGAAGGAGGCCATGCACGACCGCATTGCGGCCGGGCTGCCTACCTATGCCGAGTGCGGCGGTCTCATGTACCTGTCCAGGCAAATCTCCTGGGAAGGTCAGACTCATGAGATGGTGGGCGTCGTCCCCGGTGATTGCGTCATGGACTCGCGCCCGCAGGGGCGAGGGTTGGTGGAACTGGAGGCCACGGGTGACTTCCCATGGCCCGAGGTGCCCTCGGGGCTGCAGGTGCCTGCACATGAATTTCACTACTCACGCCTGGAAAACCTGAAAGATGATCTTCAATGGGGTTGGCAGGTTCGACGCGGGACCGGCACGACCGGGGAAATGGACGGATTGATTTTAGGCAATCTGTTTGCCAACTATTGCCACTTGCGTCACACAAAGCGTTTTGAATGGATCCGGTATTTTCTTGGATTCGTGCGGGAATGCACCGGACAGTAACGGATGCTCACCACCTGAAAGAACATCTTTCGTCTCTGTGGTCCGATCACCCAAACAGGTCCGCATGCGTGCCGGTTCTCATGAGAGTAACCGAACCCTCATCCTCGCACCAAATGAGAAGCCAATCTGTCTATGATTTGCTGGAGTTTTTCCCGATCTTTGCCGCGGCGTTTTGCCCTTTTGATGTCTTGTTTGAAGAGTTTGGTCGTGTACAGTTCACGCACTATCAAACTCAGACATCAAATCATCGACACTACGGTAATGAATAAGTCCTTCACCCGTCTGAGCCTGACGAATAGCTTCACGAGTTTCCGCATTGGGGATTTTCACCGAAAAAGGTAGACCTTGGCACAGAGTGACCTGTTTATAGAACAGTGTTATCGCTTCGGTCACAGACAACCCGAGAGCCGCAAAAATCTCTTCGGCAGTGTGCTTGGTCTCAGGCTCCATACGAGCTCGAATTGTTTCAGTCTTAGCCATAGAGCACCTCCCTTTTCTAAAAAGGGTATTACAAATGGGGAACATTTTTAAGCATTAGTTATCTTAAGCCCCTAATCTTTCTTATTCCCCTTTTGCCTCATATGAGCGTAAAGTAAAATCGTATTAGTAATCATCTCGTTTAAAAAAACAATGATTGAATCTACGATAACATCAAGAGGTCGGACAACTCTACCCAAACCTGTGCGGGAGGCACTCGGGGTTTCTTCAGGAGACCGCGTACGCTACGTCATTCTTGATAACGGCATTCGAATCTTGCCTCTGAGATCCCTCAAAACGTTGTTTGGCACACTTAAGTCCCACTATAGCGGGCCGCCAGCAACACTGAAAGACATGGACCGTGCTATTGCAGAAGGAGCATGCGAGGAATAAGCGTCTACTCTCTATTCCATCAACTTGACCGCCACGCCCTCTTCGCGTAACCGGTCTGCGCGCGCCTGAATATAGCGCTGGAAATCTTCGTACTCCGTATACGCGCCCGAGGCCACGTAGTCCAAGATGGACTGCACGTGAAAGGCCTTGACGTAGCCTTCATTGCGGAACACCTCTTTGCCTTCTGCATCGAACATCACCTGCGTGGGAACCGTCTTGACTCCCAGGCGCATGGCCCAGTTCAAGGAATCCGTCTCTTTCCCTGACGGAGTCGTCAGCGTCTCCCGCGCACGGATATCCACCACCGCGACCTCGAACTGTTCGAGGATGTCCCGCGTTTCCAACCGGCGGAAAATGTCTTGGTGCAGTTCATCGCAACCCAAACATTCTTTCTGCTCGAACATGACTAGCAGAGGCTTGTCGCGATCACGCTTCGTCAAATCGAATGGGGGTCCAAGCAGGGTTGAAGACTCGACATGCAGGACACCGTTTCCGGCCTGCTTATCCTGGCTCCCGTAGTACTCGACAAACCGTTCATTCGCATAGCGCCGTTCCGCGATAAAGCGCATCACCGCGCGGAACCGGGGCGGTGGATAGTAGCCGTTCATGCGGAACACGACCGAACCATCCTCTCCAAAGACCAGCAGTGTCGGGGTAAACATTACCTTGGCCTTCATCGCATATTTCCCTTCGGGCAAAGCTTCCCCGTCCACATCGGTCACTTCCAAGGCGCCGAAAATATTGAGCGCGACAATATCGAAGTGTTGTTGGGCATACTCGGCGATATCGTACTGACCCAGGTCGTTCTCGATGAACATCTTGCAGTACGGACAACCGTCCTGATAGAAATACAACATCAGATGGCGGCCTTCCGCAGAGGCCTCCTCGATATCTTCATTCAAGTCCAAGAACGACTGCTTGAACCACTCCGGATGAGGCACATAACCCGGGTTGGTCATGTCCGAATCCAACGCAGGGTCGGACTCGGCCCAAGCCGCAGGCCATGCCAGCGCCCAGATCAGGAAAGCGGCAGACAACCCACGCATAACCCGGTTATTCTTCAAATTCCAAGTCGTCCGCTACCGCATCAAGACCCGCCTGCGCGCAGGCTTCATCAATTTCTCCGGTCGCACCGGAAACTCCGACGCCTCCGTAAAACTGGCCTCCCGCCTCGATCGGCAATCCACCACGCATGCGAGTCAGCTTCCTGCTTGTTTGGGCCAAGGTTTCTGAAAGATCTGCACTCGGCTGTCGCATGTTCGCCGAAGTCTTCGCCTTTTTCATGGCGATCTTGAGTGTGACCGGCGAGGCCAGTGCATGACGCAACAACGCCTGAACCCGGCCATCGCGCGCCACGACTACGGCCGTGACCTGATAACCTGTCTCGGAACAATGCTGCAAGGCGGCATTCACGATCCGCTGGGCAATGTCCACGGTGATCAACTTGACCGTGACCGTATTGCCTGCAACGGCCGGTGCCGTCAGGCACAACAGAAACAGACTTGTAATTGTTCGCTTCATGAGTCCCTCCCTGCTCAAGCTCCAAGCCCAGGATTGTCCTTGATATTCAATAAATTAGGCTTGTTCAGCACCGGAAGATTGACTTCCTTCTTCGAGAGCAGCCATTCCCGTACTATATCCCAGACCGGCGGCCCCGGCGCCACCGAACCGACCACTCCCCAGCCGGTCACCTTGTAGCCACGCTTCGGATCCAGTGCCGCACCGTCGCGGGTACGTAAGTCACGGATCCTGTCTCCGACCGGCGCCGTAGGATCAAGACTGTATTCGATTCCGGCCACGCGCACCATATCCCCGCCCTGCTGCTGATAGGGATCCAGATTGAAGAGATTGTCGGCCACATCCTCCAGAATCAACTTGATCTGCTCCCCGGTCATTTCGTTCATGTACGTTTCCGGATACGTAATCGCGGTCTGATCCAGCACGTGTTCCATGGTCAGGGTTTCTCCCGGCAGAACGGTCGTCCCCCACCGAAAACCCGGCGACAGGGCAATCTCGGCATCGTAATGCTCCAGGAGTGCCTCGCAAATCACTTGATCGAAAGTCCCGTTGAAATTGCCCCGGCGATACAAGGTCTGGCCAGCCACGGCCAGCGGCTGACTCAAGGCTTCCAGATGCGGCTCTCGCATCCGCTCGATCCAGGCCTGCATTTCGGGGTCCGGCGGCAACATGGAAGAGAAAACCGGAAGCAAGCGATAGCGGAATCCAGCCAGGCGACCCTGTTTCACCTGGAAATCCATCACCCCCAGAAACTTCCCATTCGACCCGGCATTGGTCACCAGCGTCATCCCGCCGGGATTCTGCACCTCGATGGCCGCCGGCACTCCATCGTGGGTATGCCCTCCGAAGATGGCATCCAGCCCCGACACTCGGGAAGCCAGTTTGAGATCCACGTCCATGCCGTTGTGCGACAGCAGCAGAACCAAGCCCGGATTGTGACGTGACCGAATCTCTTCCACCAGTGCCTGCAAGGGAGCCTCCTGAATGCCGTAACTCCAGTTGGGAACGAACCGCTTGGGGTTCGCGACCGGCGTGTACGGAAACGCCTGTCCGATCACGGCCACCTGAACACCTCCGACTTCGCGCAGGGTATAAGGCCGGAACGCGTGCCCGGTGTCCTCGTCGAAGGCTGGCAATTCATCGAATATCGCTTCCTCCGTCAGGTAGATGTTCTGAGCCACGAATTCGGCGTTTGACTGCGCCAGATTGGCGCGTAATACTTCTTCCCCATACGTGAATTCCCAGTGTCCGGTCATCACGTCGACTCCAAGACGGTTGCATGCCTCCACCATGTCCGTGCCTCGGCTCCACAGGGCCGTGCCTGATCCTTGCCAGGTATCTCCGCCGTCCAGCAACAAAGTCTGCTCCACGCCTGCGGCATCCCGCAAGCGCGCGATCAGCGTCGACAGGTGTGCAAAGCCCCCGACCTTGCCGTAGGTCTCGGCCAAGGACGGAAAATTCAAATAGGTCAGCGCATGCGCTTCCGGGCTGCCTGCAGCCAAACCAAAATGATCCAGAAAAGCCTGCCCCACCAAATGAGGCGGCCGCCCGAGCGCCGTGCCGAGCCCCAGATTCGTATCCGGTTCGCGAAAGTAGACCGGCAACAGCTGCGCGTGGCAGTCGGTGAAATGCAGAATCCGGACATTGCCGAATGGGGGAAGGTCGTACAGAGCATTCGCGGCTTGCGCGCCACGATGCGGCAGCATCCCTGCCGCTGAGGCCGCCACCATCACCGACAAGAATTCGCGCCGGCTCAGGTGCATGGCAAAACTTATTGCAAAAAGGGTTCGAGCCCGACTTTGCCGGCCTGCGAGGTCATTTGCTCATAACCCCGGTGCCCTTGCTGTTCGGCCTTCTTCGCCAGCTTTACGGCCGCTTCGAAATCACCCGCCTCAGCGAGCTTCCTGGCTTCCTTCAGAAACTTTCCGGTGTCCCGCCATTCGCCACTGACCGAAGCCGCCTTCTCCTGTGCGGCGACCGCAGCTTCATATGCTTGATCGAAGTCCGACTGATCGGCCGCCAACGCAGCCGTGGCGACTCCACACAAGGCCAAAATCGCAAAAACGGGCATCCGAGATTTCACGATGTCCTCATTTCCGTGCGGCGGGCCCGTTCAGAGGCAAGCCGTTGCTCATGTGCGTGTGGAAATATTCCAGGTTCCGGTATTCCTCTCCCTGGGCCTTGAACGGCTTGGCCCGCACCTGCTTGTTGCAACCGGTATAGCGGCGGTGCAGGGTTCCAATCGCGCCCCACTTCGACCGGTAGACCGGCCAGCCAGTTGCCTGGCCCAGCGCCGGACTCAAGGATTCGGTGCGCAGCTTGCGCCCTGCCATGCTGAAATGGCAGTGTGCGCAGGCAAAGTTGAGTTGCCCTCGGCGCGTGAAATAGAACTCGCGCCCCTTCTTGTATGCTTCCAACGCGCGAGGATCGTCTTCGGGCACCACCACATTGACGATCTGGCCTCGCGACTCATACGCCATGTAGGCCAAGATGTCCACGATCGCGCCTTTCTTGTACGCCAGCGGCTCCTCGCCGTTGGCCTCACGGCACTGATTGATCGCCAGCACCAGAGTCACCACCTGTCCCTGATCCCTGTCCCACCGCGGATAGTGATGTTGCACCCCCGGCTCCCCAAAGCAGTCCGCATAGGATTTCCCATTGGCAAACGGGGTGTCCCACATCTCTTCCCCGTTGGCGATCGCCACCTCATACGGGGGGAATTCTTCAATCAGTTCCCAGTTCGCGCGCCACGCCGGGTCCAGGGCGTACGAGCCGTTGGCGAATTCCTCCCAAGCCAGATCAGGGAACTTGTCCTTGAAGAACTGGTGGATCATCTCCAAGTCTTTCTTAGGATCCACCTCGCCTTCTGCGCCCACATCGGCATTGGCCACCAGTCCTGCAAACAGCAGGCAAACTGAGCAGGCCAAAGCCTTCCGGGAAATCACTTGACTTCCACCTCCAGTGCATCGGAGTGACCCTGATTGTCGGTCCAGGCCAGAGTCAGGAGATTGCCCTTGGATCCTTTGTACTTGAACGACAGGTACGGGTTCTTGGCGACGCCGGTCCCCCAGTTTGCCGTGAAGACGACCTCTCCGTCGACCGTCGCCGTCACTTCCTGTATGAAATGCGCTGGAATGACGTTGCCGTCACCGTCTTTACGCAGTCCTGTCTCCATCGGATGAGTGATTAGGGCCTTCACGGTCACGACACCGTCTTTTTCCTTGGCCCGCACGCGCATGCTTCCCGCCATGATTTTGTCTCCTTGTTTAGCCGCCGCAGCCGCCAATGGTTACTTTGACTTCCCGTACACCGGAATATGATTTGCCGCCCGCTTCCACCAATGCCACGACATTGGATGTTTTTTGCATCTTCACCCGGGTCGAAACATACGGGACCGAATCGGGGGTTAGATCGTATGTCGACGTCAGCGGCAGAGGGTTCTGTTCGACCACGATGCTGATCCGGGTTACATCTTCAAGCGTCGTGGAAACTGCAATCGGGACCACCGCGCCGTTTTCCGCAATGTCCGGTGCGGTAATGGTGATGGCATCGCTGGGTGCCGGCTTACTGCCTGCCAGCATGTCAATCAGCGCGCCAGGCTCTTGCGCCTCGAATGCGTCCTTGGGCCAGGCGGCATGCACGGAACCTGCAACGAACAGTGTCCCGAGACCCACGCCCGCGGTTAGAAAAGTTCTTCGATCCATGGTCTCATTCTCTCCCAGTTATAGGGTGTAAAGAAACTCGACAATCTTGTCGATTTCTCCTTCCGTCAGAATTTGGTGCTTGCCGAACGGCGGCATCATGGCATGAGGGCGAAATTGTGGCTGATTCCAGACATTCTGCCGTAAAACTTCCTTGTCGGGAAAACGCGTCTGCATGGCGACCAACGGCACGGAAATGTTGCCCGACGCTTGGCCCCCCGGAATGTTGTGGCAGGAAAGGCAATTTCCCTTCTTGACGTCGAAGGCGATTTGTCGCCCTTCTTCGATCATCTGATCATCCGCTTGCGCCAGCGGCACGAAGCCCACGCATACGGTCACGAACAACAGCCGAAAGCCTTTCACTCGGGGTTCCTGCAACAATCTGTTTGACCGAGGTATTGTACACAACGGAAGGGGGGAAATGTTACAGATTTGGCGAAAATTCCCGTTGAATCTTGGAGAAAATCGTCGCTGCTGGTAGACTGTTTTCCGGATGGGCGATTAGCTCAGGGGGAGAGCGCTGCCTTCACACGGCAGAGGTCGCTGGTTCGATCCCAGCATCGCCCACCACTCCCGCAGTATCCCTTGGTTCGGCAATCGAGCCATGCTTTGCCTGTTAGAATTTGGGTGAATTCCGCCCCCATCGGTTAAGCGGATAAACCACGGGATTCCTAATCCCGGACTGGTGGTTCGAATCCACCTGGGGGCACCACCCCTCAGATCGGGCAGACGATCTCGCCGAGGTGCTTGATGAGGCGCATGTTCTCCTCGTAGTCGATCGGCACGACCACCAGAGACGGCCCCTTTTCCTCGAACGCAGTCTCCAGCGTCGCCTCGAGGTCCCGGCTGGCCGTCACGACATGCCCGTGCCAACCAAACGCCCGGGCCAGGTCCAGCCAGTCCGGATTCGTGAACTCCAACTCCGTGTGGCTGTTGAACTGCTGCTCCTGCTTCCAGGAAATCAGCCCGTAACCGCCATCCTCCCAGACCATCACGACGATCGATACCCCCAAGCGGCTGGCAGTCTCCATCTCCTGTACATTCATCAGGAATCCGCCATCGCCGCAGATCGCCAGGATCCGGCGGGTCGGATGCACGAGACTGGCCGAGATCGCACCGGGCAGTGCAAACCCCATTGAGCAAAACCCGTTTGGAATCAAGCATGTATTTGGTTCATGGCAGTGATAATGGCGAGCGATCCACATCTTGTGCGCGCCCACGTCGGACAGCAGGATATCTGACGGGCCCATGACCTCGCGCAC
Organism: uncultured candidatus Poriferisulfidus sp.; assembly: GCA_965116525.1. Lineage (GTDB taxonomy): Bacteria > Pseudomonadota > Gammaproteobacteria > Poriferisulfidales > Poriferisulfidaceae > Poriferisulfidus. The sequence continues at coordinate 1,318,028 of OZ220694.1, read as the reverse complement.
GTCCCAAAGCACCTTCTGCGGGCGCAGCCTGCCTTCCGTGTCGTCGTCCTTGTAGGCCGCGAAATCACCCTGCATCTCCTCCCGGACCCTTTTTTCCCGGCTCAGGTCCCAGTCCATCTTTCCATGCGCCCGTGCCCGCTCGTTGAGCATGGCCAGGGTCTGAGCCAAATCACCGACCAGCTCCACTTCGGGGTGGTAGTGCACATCGATCTCCGCTGGCAGGAAATCTGCATGGATGATGGTTTTGAGCCCGTCCGGATTCCACAGATGCGGGTGATACTCGACCATGTCGTAGCCCAGCGCCAGCACCACATCCGCCGCGTCGATCGCGCATGCCACCCTGTCCTTGGCCCCAAGGCCAATGGTGAACAGACAGTAGTCTTCCTCCATATCGACACAGCCTTTCGCCATGAATGTGCTGATGACACCGATGTTGTTCTGCTCGCAGAACATGCGCAATTGCTGGCTGGCCCGAGTCCGGATGCAACCGTTTCCGGCAAGGATCACCGGATTTCGTGCCCGGCACAGCATTTCAAAAGCTCGGTCAACCTGCTCCCCGGCCGGAATCGGCCGTCGGAAGCGGATTGGTGAAATCGGCTCCGCGTCTGTCTCGTGTTTCGCGACATCCTCCGGCAGTTCGAGGTGGACGGCGCCAGGTTTTTCACTGCGCGCGATGCGAACCGCCTTGCGCACGATTTCCGGGAGGCTGTCCGCCTGGATGATGCTGGTGGACCATTTCGTCACCGCACGGAACATGCTCACGGCATCCATGATCTGGTGGGATTCCTTGTGCTGGCGGGCGGTAGAACCCTGGCCGGTCAGCACCAGCAGCGGCGATCGGTCCATGTTGGCGTTGGCCACACCCGTCACCAAGTTGGTCGCGCCCGGACCCAATGTCCCCAGGCAACCCGCAGGCTGCCCGGTGAGCCGGCCGTACACATCGGCCATGAAGGCCGCCCCCTGTTCGTGCCGGGTCAGAATGAACTGGATCTTTTTCGACTTCGACAGGGACATGACGAAGTCCGCGTTCTCTTCTCCGGGAACGCCGAATACGTACTCGATGCCCTCGACCTCAAGGCAACGGACGAACAAGTCAGACGCTTTCATTACTGGGGGTCTCGTCCGCTCATTTTAGACTCAATGCTTGCGTGCCAAAGTCAGGCCGTCGCCGATCGGCACCAAACTGACCATGACCCGCGAATCGCTCGACAGCATTCGGTTGAATTCCCGAATGGCAACCGTGTCGGATTCCTGCTCGGAAGGATCCGCCACCCGCCCGGACCACAGGGTGTTGTCCACTGCAATCACTCCCCCGGGCCGTATCAGGTCCAGAAGATGCTCGTAATACGCCTGATAGTTCCCTTTGTCCGCATCGATGAAGGCAAAATCGAAACTCCCGGCCTCCCCGGCTTGACGCATCTGCTCCAAGGTTTCGAGTGCCGGGGCCAAGCGTAGGTCGATTCGCTCCGCGACTCCGGCCTGCTGCCAGAATTCCCTTCCAATCGCCGTCCATTCCTCACTGATGTCACAGCACACCACCCGCCCGCGAACACCAACTGTCTGAGCCATGCACAGGGCGCTGTAGCCGGTATAGGTGCCGACCTCGATCACCTGCTGCGCATTCATCATTCTCAGCAACAGCTTGAAGAATTGCCCCTGTTCGGGGCTGATCTGCATGTAGTGCTCTTCCAGCGTCGCCGTACGGGCGCGCAAGGCACGAGCCACTGGATCCTCATCCACCGAAACATCCAGCAGGTACTGATGGAGCACGTCGTCGAGACCAAGGGTCCGTGTGCTCATGACCCCTCCCGCAGGACCGTGTGCACGGTTCGGCTGCCGAGCGGCTGCACGGGCCGGGCATTCCGCCCCATTCGCTGCTCCAGCCAACGCTGCTCCTCCGAGCCCAAGGCCATCGGCTCCATCGCCAACAGCCAATTCACTCCTTCGGTACACGGCGGAGTCGTAAACGAGCCTCGGTAGCCGACAAGGCGACCCTGCCGGGGAACCAGTCCAGCCGGATCAAGGGTCAGGGACTCGCCAGCCTCGGCCGCTTGCAACCAATTCCAGAAAGAATCCGGAAAGGCCTGCGCCGCATCAGGGCGCAACGCGACCCCCAGCACGGCAATCTCCCTCGAATCGGCCACATGCACAAGATGGAGTTCTCCCAAGTCTGCGGTATCCGACCACAAATGTTCACTCGGAGTATGGAAGTGGAATTGCCTCAAGGAAAAGGCCCGATCCCCGAGGAGCAACTGGGAACCCGGCTCCATATCTATCCGGACGGTGTGCACGTTATCGCTCAGCCGAGCGACCGTCGGCTGATAGTGAAGCGCGAAGCGCTCGGTTGTTGGCTTTACTTCTTCGCCCGCCAGAGCGATCGGGGATTGCTCCAAGCCCTCGGCACAAGTTCTCCAATCTGGATGAAGGCGTCCCCAGTGGTCCGGACCTTCGCTCCCGTGATAACCCCAGCAGGGATGCTCTTCAGACTTGCGAAAGGCCACAGCAAAAGCCCTACTGACTCAGAGAGGCAGTCAGAAACATGCGCACGAGCCTGGGAAATTCCGTCGATTCCACGACATGGAAATCCCCGGTGGATGGGAAGAACACTTGATTCGCTCTCGGCACCAAAATTACGGCTCATTGTACCCATCCACCCCGGTATCCTAGGCGCGAATGCCGCATAAATGGTAGTATGCGCGCCCGAGGGTTCGTCATGCCTCTACCCGACCAGATCGCCCCGTCCATTCTGTCCGCTAACTTCGCACGCCTTGGCGCAGAAGTAGACGCAGTCGTGGAAGCTGGAGCCGACATGATCCATTTTGACGTAATGGATTACCACTATGTTCCCAACCTCACCATCGGCCCACTGGTCTGCGAAGCCCTGCGCAAGCATGGCGTCACCGTGCCCATCGACGTTCACTTGATGGTGACCCCGGTGGACGGGCTGATTAACGACTTTGCCAAGGCAGGCGCCAGTTCCATCACGTTCCACCCGGAAGCGACCCAGCACGTGGATCGCAGCCTGCAATTGACCCGCGACCTTGGCTGTAAGAACGGGCTGGTGCTCAACCCGGCCACGCCTTTGAGCGCCTTGGATCATGTCCTGGACAAGATCGACATGGTGCTGCTGATGTCCGTCAACCCCGGATTCGGGGGACAGTCCTTCATTCCGCAAACGCTGGAAAAGATTCGCCAGGTCCGGGCTCGGCTCGATACCTGCGATCAACCGATACGCCTAGAGGTGGATGGTGGCATCAAAGTGGACAACATTGCCAGCGTGAAAGCGGCTGGCGCGGATACGTTCGTCTGCGGCTCCGCCGTCTTCGGCAGCGACGATTACTCGGCCACGATGGCTGCACTGCGTGCAGAACTTGCCCGAGCCTGAAAGCTGTTAAAAAAGACCTGACTAAAGGCGGTTCCCCTGCAAAATAAGGTACAATGCCGACATTCACGTTGGCTGACGAAATAGGCTTATGGGCGGCATCAGCATCTGGCAGATTCTTATCATTCTGGCCATCGTGCTATTGCTGTTCGGCACCAAGCGCCTGCGCAATATCGGCGGTGATCTCGGCGAGGCTATCAAGGGTTTCAAGCAATCCATGCAGTCTGCCTCACAGACGGACAAGTCCGAGACTGACGATTCCGCCGAATCCAAGAAAAACCCGTCGGACAGCTGATTTCCCGGCTCGGCGGCATCGCGCCGCGTTGATTTCAGTTTCTGGAAACTGGCATGGACGATCACCCTACCCTGAGTCAGGCTCGGTTTGAGCGCTACCGCTCCGAAGGCTACACACATATCCCGCTGGTAACCGCGCTACCGGCAGGCCAGCACTCGGCCTCGGCCCTGTATGCACCGATCGCGGACCAGCCGGGCAGCTACCTGCTGGAATCCGGGGAAACCGATACGCACGCCGGGCGATACTCAATTATTGGCCTACCCACGGCGGTGGAACTGATTTACCAGGACGGCCTGTTCCGTGTCGTGGAAGGAGGCGAAACCAAAAGCTCCCTGGAGACCTCCGACCCGCTTCCTTGCGTGGAAGACTACCTGCACGGCCACAAGGTCGCCCCCCTCTCGGAGGACCTGCGCTTCGGAGGCGGCCTGGTCGGGTACTTCGGCTACGACCTGATCCGGACCATCGAGCCGGTTCTGGCCGGAAGCCGACCGGAGGACCAGCTCGGCCTGCCTGACATGTGGTTGCTGCAATCAACCGAATTGATCATGCTGGACAACCAGACCGGGAAGATACTGCTGATCGTCAACCAGCCGGTTGATGTCCCGGATGCCTATGCAGCAGGCTGCCGGCGATTGGAGGAACTGCGCGACCAGATCGAGGAGACCCCGGAACCGGAACCGCTGACGGAAACCCCCGACCGGGAATCCTCGTTCACATCGGAATTTACCGAAGCCGGGTTCTGCGAAGCGGTACGGACGGCCCGCGAATACATCATTGCGGGAGACCTGATGCAGGTCGTGCTCTCGCAGCGGCTCAGCCGGCCCTTCGAGAGCGATCCGTTCCACATGTACCGGGGCCTACACGCGCTCAACCCTTCCCCCTACATGTACTTCCTGAACCTCGGCCCGGTCCAGGTGATCGGTTCCAGTCCGGAGATCCTGGTGCGCCGCGAGGGCGACACCGTCACGGTTCGCCCGATCGCCGGCACCCGCTGGCGCGGTACGACCGAGGAGGAAGACCTGAAGTTGGAGGCAGAGCTTCTCGCCGACCCGAAGGAACGCGCCGAACACCTGATGCTGATCGACCTGGGACGCAACGATATCGGCCGGGTCTGCCAGCCAGGCACGGTCCGGTTGACCGAGCAGATGGAGGTCGAACGTTACTCTCATGTGATGCATATCGTCTCGAACGTAGAAGGCAAGCTGACCCCGGGCACTTCGACCCAGGATGTGCTGCGGGCGACCTTCCCGGCCGGCACGGTCAGCGGAGCCCCAAAAATAAGGGCGATGGAGATCATCGACGAACTGGAACCGGCTAGCCGCGGCATCTATTCCGGGGCCGTCGGCTATTTCGGATGGGATGGGAACCTCGACACCGCTATCGCCATTCGCACCGCAATCGTTCACAATGGGCAGATTCACGTGCAGGCCGGAGCCGGAATCGTTTACGATTCAATCCCGGAACGGGAATGGCACGAAACCATGCACAAGGCACAAGCCCTGCTTCAGGTCGCTGACCGCTACTGCTGACGTACCGCCATCATGTTGCTGTTGATCGACAACTACGACTCGTTCACCTACAACCTGGTGCAGTATTTCGGCGAGCTCGGCGTCGAGGTCAAGGTGGCGCGCAACGACCAGATCAGTCTGGAGACCATTCGCGCCATGGCGCCCCAGCAACTGGTGATCTCGCCCGGTCCCTGCACCCCGAACGAGGCCGGCATCTCGGTCGCGGCCGTCCGCGAATTCGCGGGCCAGATTCCCCTGCTCGGCGTCTGCCTCGGGCACCAGAGCATCGCGCAGGCATTCGGCGGCACGATTGTCCGTGCGGCCCACATCATGCACGGGAAGACTTCGGATATCCAGCACCAGGGAGAAGCGTTGTTCGGGGATCTGCCGCAACCGCTGACGGCAACCCGCTATCATTCGCTGGTGGTCCGCCGGGACGACCTGCCCTCGTGCCTCAAAATTACCGCCTGGACCGACGACGAGGACAACGAGATCATGGGGCTGCAACATGAAACCGATCCGGTGTTCGGCGTCCAGTTCCATCCGGAATCGATCCTGACCGAAAGCGGCCACCAACTACTGCAGAACTTCCTCGACCAAGCATGACTCCAGAACGCGCCCTCGCCGCCGCCCAGGCTGGCTCCGATCTCGACGCCGAACAGATGGAGGCGCTGATGCGCTCGATCATGGCGGGCGACGTGGAACCCGCGACGCTCAAGTCCCTGCTGATCGCCTGGCGCGACAAGGGGGAGGCGGTCTCGGAAATCGTCGGCGCCGCGAGGGCCATGCGGGCCTGTTCCGTGCGCATCCAAGTCGATGCCCCGCAGATTCTCGACACCTGCGGCACCGGCGGCGATGGATTGGGAACCTTCAATGTCTCCACTGCCGTGGCGATTGTCGCCGCAGCGGCAGGCATCACGGTAGCCAAGCACGGCAACCGCGCGGTCAGTTCCAACAGCGGCAGTGCCGATGTGCTCGCCACAGCCGGTCTTGCGATCGATCTGCAACCGGATTCGGTGCGCCGTTGCATCGAAGAGGCGGGCATTGGTTTCCTGTTCGCGCCCTCCCACCATCCGGCCATGCGGCATGCCGCGCCAGTCCGCAAGGAAATCGGGACCCGCACGCTGTTCAACCTGCTGGGCCCGCTGACCAACCCGGCCGGTGCCACCCATCAGCTGATCGGGCTGTTCGATGCCCGCTGGCTGACCCCTTATGCCGAGACTCTGGCAGAGCTGGGCAGCACGCGCGCCATGGCGGTGCACTCGCGGGATGGCATGGACGAACTTTCGCTGAACGCACCGACCGACTACGCCCTACTGGATGAAGGGGAAGTCTCCACCGGCACGCTGGACCCCCAGGCATACGGGTTTGATCCCGTAGACCCCGAGTCGCTGCAGGCTGGCTCTGCCGAAGACAGCCTTGCCATGATCCGCGAAGCTTTCTCTGGAAAGCCTTCGCCAGCGGCCGACCTGATCTGCCTGAACGCCGGTGCGGCGCTGCATACGGCTGGACACGTCGGGGACATCGCCGGCGGCATCCATCAGGCCCGCATCACCCTCGAAGACGGCTCCGCCGCCACAAAACTGGATCAACTCGCACAAGTCACCCAACGCCTGAAGCAGGAGGAAGCCAATGCAGATGCTGGATGAGATCCTGGCACACAAGCGCGACGAGATCGTAAAGCGAAAGCGCAAGGTCTCGGAAGCAGGATTCCGGGAAATGGCGCATGAGAATCCGTCACCCGGCGGTTTCCGTGACGCTCTCCAGGACTCTATCGAGCAGGGCCGCCCGGCAGTCATCGCCGAACTCAAAAGGGCCTCCCCGAGCCGCGGAGTAATCCGGGAAGACTTCGATCCAACCGCCATCGCCGGTAGCTACCAGCGCGGCGGAGCCACTGCCCTGTCGGTGCTGACCGATGCGCATTACTTCAAGGGCTCCGGGGTGATCCTGGAACTGGCCAGGCGGGGCTCCGCCCTGCCCATTCTGCGCAAGGACTTCATACTCGATCCCTATCAAGTCTACGAGAGCTGTGTCATGGGGGCGGCAGCTATCTTGTTGATCGTCGCGGCTTTATCCGACGACGAGCTCAAGGAACTCCAGCAACTGGCCCGGACTTTCGGGCTGGATGTGCTGGTGGAAGTGCACGACGGTGAAGAACTGGACCGCGCGGCGGCGGCAGGCGCGGATCTGATCGGCATCAACAACCGTGACCTGCAAACTTTCGACGTGAGCCTGGATACAACCGTTCAGTTGGCTCCTCAAGCGCCTGAAAGCGCCGTCGTGGTTTCGGAAAGCGGCATCCACTCATCGCAGGACATCGCCAAGATTCGCGCCTGCGGCGTGCAGGCCTTCCTGATCGGCGAAAGCCTGATGCGGGCAGACGATCCCGGCGCTCGCTTGGCTGAACTGCTGCAGGACGCATGAAAGCGCGCGTTACCTGGCAGGAACACCGCACGTTCATCGGTGAGTCCGGCAGCGGCCACACGATCGTAATGGACGGCGCGCCGGAACATGGCGGACGCAACCTCGCCGCACGCCCGATGGAAATGCTGTTGCTCGGCATGGGCGGATGCAGTGCATTCGATATCGTCGGCATGCTGGAACGCGCCCGTCAGCCGCTGGATCGGCTGGAGCTGGAAATCGAGGCCGACCGCGCCGAGGATATTCCACAAGTCTTCACCCGCATCCACGTGCTCTACCGGGCGTTCGGCAACGGCCTGTCGGAAGCGCAGGTACGCCGGGCTATCGATCTCTCGGTCACCAAGTACTGCTCTGCCTCCCTGATGCTCGGAGAAACTGCCGAAATCACCTACGACTTGGAACTGATCGAAAACTGATGGGCACTCCGCCCGAATGGCCCGCCCTGGATCCGCGCCACCTGTGGCATCCGTACGCATCCGCCCCTGATTCTCTCCCGGCACATCCGGTCGTCGGCAGTGAAGGCGTCCACCTGATACTGGCCGACGGACGCCGGCTGGTCGACGGCATGGCCTCCTGGTGGTGCGCCATACACGGCTATCGGCACCCAAAGATGGTGCAAGCCCTACACGAACAGGTTGATATCCTGCCGCATGTCATGTTCGGTGGATTGACCCACGAACCCGCAGCACGCCTAGCCGAACGGCTGGCTCAAATCTCTCCCGGCGATCTCAGCCGAGTCTTCTTCTGCGATTCCGGCTCTGTCTCGGTCGAGGTCGCCCTGAAACTGGCCACGCAATACTGGCAGGCGCGCGGAATCCCGGAAAAATGCCGCTTCCTTGCCCTGCGCGGGGGCTATCACGGCGATACCTTTGCCGCCATGTCGGTCAGCGACCCGGACAACAGCCTGCATGACCGGTTCCGCAACTTGCTGCCGCAGCAATATTTCACGCCCCGCCCTCCCGACGCGCATTGCAGTGCATCCGAACTGGAGGACGCCTGCGCGCGATTCGAGGCCGACCTAGTCGCCCACCAGTTTGAACTTGCCGGAGTCGTGCTGGAGCCAGTGCTCCAAGGGGCCGGGGGATTCCACCACTATCCGCCCGCGTTCCTGGCGCAGGTCGCCTCCTTGTGCGCCCGGCATGAGGTGCTCCTCATCGCCGATGAAATCGCCACTGGATTCGGAAGGACCGGAGCCATGTTTGCCTGTGAACACGCCGATGTCGCTCCGGATATCATGTGCCTCGGCAAGGCACTGACGGGCGGCATGCTAAGCCTGGCTGCCACGTTGACCCGCGAGGAAATCGCCAGTGTCGTCAGCGAAGCCGGACCGTTCCTGCACGGCCCCACGTTCATGGCGAACCCGACAGCCTGCCGGGCGGCGCTGGCCAGCCTAGATCTCTTGGAATCCCGGAATTGGAAAAATGAAGTGGCGGCAATCGAGGGAATCCTGCAGCGGGAATTGCTACCTCTTCAGTCGGCAAAAGGCGTGGCAGAAGTCCGTGCGTTCGGTGCGTTTGCCGTCGTCGAAACTTCTGAACCAGTGGACGTTGAAGCTTGGCAAGCATTGGCCTTGCAGCACGAGGTCTGGCTGCGACCATTTCAGAATTACGTGTATTTGATGCCGCCTTTAGTCATCCAAGAGCCGGAATTGATACGACTGACCGGCACCATTCAATCTGGCGTGTCAGAACTACTATAGAATCAAAAATCTTCTAGAACCGGATTCTCTAGAAGGAGTTGACAGCCCTTTCGGACCCCAGAGAAAAAAGTTAAGCCAGCGCGCCGCGCAGCTTCTTCATTGCGGCGACTTCAATCTGCCGAATCCGCTCACCTGAAACACCAAACTCTTCCGCCAGTTCCTGCAAGGTCCGCTTCGGCTCGGCGAGCCAACGCTGCTTCACGATCGACCGGCTACGTTCGTCCAACTCGGCCAAGGCTTCCTGCAACCGTTCGCCACGAATCTGTGCGTGATCCTGCGCTTCCACTTGCGGGGCCGGATCGGCGCCGGGGGCCGGCAGGTACGACATCGGGGAACGAGGCGCTTCCTCGTCGTCGGAATCAATCTCAAGCGGCATGTCCGGTTGATTGAGACGGGATTCCATATCCCGGACTTCATGGGCGGTCACGCCCAGGTCCTCCGCCACCGCGTTGACCTCCTCCTCGTTCATCCAGCCCAGCCGTTTCTTGGCCTTTCGCAGGTTGAAGAACAGCTTGCGCTGCGCCTTGGTCGTGGCCATCTTGACGATGCGCCAGTTGCGCAGGACGTATTCGTGGATTTCGGCGCGGATCCAGTGCACGGCGAAAGACACCAGCCGCACCCCGACCGCGGGATCGAAGCGCTTCACCGCCTTCATCAAGCCGATACTGCCTTCCTGGATCAGGTCCGCCAACGGCAGGCCATAGCCGGAATAACCGCGGGCCACGTGGATCACAAAACGGAGATTGTGCAGCACCAGTTTGCGCGCCGCTTCCACATCGCCCTGCTCGCGCAGGCGTAATGCCAGCTCGCGCTCCTCTTCGACGCTCAGTACCGGCAGACTGTAGGCCAGCTGGATATACTGATCCAGACTGCCCGCCGCAACCGGCAGATTGTGGGCATACTCCGAAGTCGTTTGTGCCATCAATTTACTCCCGGAAAGGGGAATTTTTCCCTGTCCGCAACCGGTCATTTTAGCAAAATGGGGTGTTTTTGTCCACGTCTCAAGTCTCCGAGTTCTCTGGAGCCCCTGATTTCAATTAGTAACTGCAACGATTCCGGCAACCGGCGGGAATGGAGAATGAGTTGCGGTACCCTCTCATTGTCAAAAACCGCCTGGATGAGAGGCAATTATGAGCGGTTACACGCAACTCACCCCGAGACAACGATACCAGATTGAGCTGTATCGGAACGAATACCAACTGAGCCAAGCGGAGATCGCCCGGCGTCTGGGCATTCACCGAAGCACGGTCGGCCGCGAGCTGAGGCGCAACGGCAGTGGCCGGTCGGGAGGCTATCAGGCCGAACGGGCGCAACAGAAAGCCGAGCAGCGGCGCCGGCAGAAAACCCGACGGCGGGTTCCGCCGGCCCTGGTGCACCAGGTGGAGGCGCTGCTTCGGCAATACTGGAGCCCGCAGCAGATCAGCCAATGGCTGCGCAAGGAGAGGCGCCCGAGCGTCAGTCACGAGTGGATCTACCAATGGATCCTGAAAGACAAGCGCGGCGGCGGCGACCTGTACCGTTGCCTGCGCCATTGCCGGAAGCGGCGCAAGCGGTATGGCAGCGTGCCGCGAGGCTCGACGATTCCGGATCGCACGCCGATCGAACAACGCCCGGCGGTGGTCGAGACCCGGTCCCGCCTGGGGGACTGGGAAGCCGACACCGTGATCGGATGCCGCAGCAGCGGGGTTCTGGTGTCCCTGACCGAACGCCGCTCCCGGCTGGTGCGCCTGGCCCATCTCGCCCGGCGCAAGGCCGACGACGTGGCGGCGCAGGTGATCGACCGGCTCCAGCCGCTGGCAGCCTGGGTCCTCACCGTGACGTCGGACAACGGCACCGAGTTCGCCGGCCACCGCCGGATCGCCCGGCACCTGCAGGCGGCCTTTTACTTTGCCCGGCCCTATGCCGCCTGGCAGCGCGGCAGCAACGAGAACGCCAATGGTCTGATCCGGCAGTACTTCCCGAAGTCCCACCGCTTCGACACGATCACCGAAGAAGAACTACGCCGGGTTGAGGAGCAACTCAACAATCGACCGCGGCGCTGCCTTGGCTGGCGCACCCCGAACGAGGTGTTCTTCGGGCCGGATGCCCCCGTGGCGGAAGCCTGGCGGGAACAGTTGGAACGGCTTCTGTAAGCGTCTCTTCGTCCCCCACCAAAGCCCGTCTGGCAACGCCAGAACCGCCTCCCTTTGGACGGACGAGCCCGAAAGTGGCTTCGGAACGCTAGATACCCAGGCTGCCGCTGCCGAGAATCGAAAAAACTTTCCTTGGAGACAGCCGACTGACCGTCTCGCACTTCGTTTTACAATCTGTTGCAGTTACTAGTTGAAATCAGCGCCGCTTGATTTGACAAGTTAATTTATTGAAAATTCCGTCTGGATCAAGGCTCCGACCACCATTTTTGGGTCGAATCCCGAATTTCCCGACTCTTTATAATGCCCGCATGATTCTCCGGCTGTCTTTCTTTTTCCTCCCCCTGTTGGCTTTCGCCCTGCCCGATGCGGCGCTGGCGGAACCGTCCGAGGTCTTCACCCGAACCCTGGACAACGGGCTGAAGGTGTTGGTGCAGCCTGACACGCGGGCCCCGGTAGCCGTCCAGCAGCTCTGGTACGGCGTGGGCGCGGCCCACGAACCCCCCGGCCAGACCGGCATCAGCCACGTGCTGGAACACATGATGTTCCGGGGAACCGAGCGCTTCCCCGGGGAAGCGTTCAGTCACACCATCTCCTCTCTCGGCGGGCGCGACAACGCCTTCACCGGCCGCGACTATACGGCGTACTACCAGATCCTCGGCCGCGACCAACTCGCCATCGCAATGGAAATGGAAGCGGACCGCATGCAGAACCTGCTCCTGGCCGAGGCCGATCTCCAGAAAGAACTGGAAGTCGTCAAAGAGGAGCGCCGCCTGCGCACCGAGGATCGACCCGAGGCCTCTGCCTTCGAGCAGTTGCAAGCGACCGCGTTCCATAACCATCCCTACGGTCAGCCGGTGATCGGTTGGATGAGCGATATCTCACAAATGGACCAGAAACAGCTGCGCGATTGGCATCGACGCTGGTACGCACCCAACAACGCGAACCTGGTAGTGGTCGGCGACGTGGACCCGGAGCAAATCTTCGAAATGGCCGAGGAGCACTTCGGTGCCATCCCCCGCCATGAGACCACGCCGGCGCCGAGACGCCAGGAGCCGGTGCAGAAGGGCACACGCAACGTCTCCCTGCACATTCCCGCCCAGACCGAATACCTGCTCATCGGCTACAAGACCCCCGTCATGGCACAACTGCCCCGGGAGCAGCGCTGGGAAGCCTACGCGCTGTCCATGCTGACCTCCATCCTGGACGGCGGCAATGCCTCGCGACTTCCCAAGCGGCTGGTCCGAGATCAGAAGATCGCGGCCAGCGCCAGCGCCTCCTACTCCCTGTACAGCGCCCTCAACAGCCTGTTTGTCCTTGATGCCACGCCAAACCCGGGGCACACGGCAGAAGAAATGGAGCAGGCATTGCTTGCGGAAATCGCCGAACTTCAGGAGCAGCCTGTCAGCGAAACCGAACTGCAGCGCGCCCGCGCACAGGTCATCGCGCATATGGTCTACGCCCAGGACTCCCTGCGCCATCGCGCCTACATGATCGGCATGCTTGAAACCAACGGCCTCGGCTGGGAGGTCGAACAACAGCTGGTCGCCGGCTATCAGGCGGTCACCGCCGCACAGGTGCAGGAGGTCGCCCAGCGCTACCTGACCGATTACGCCCGCACCACGGTCACCGTGCACCCCCTCAATATAGCCAAGGTCCCCCCGGGCTCCTGACAATGATCCGAATTCTGGCTGCCAGCCTCCTGGCCTTCGCCACCAGCGCGCAGGCACAGACCGATCCGCGCATCGAGCACTGGCTCAGCGACAGCGGGACTCCGGTGTTTTTCATCGCCGCCCCGCAGATTCCCATGCTGGACATCCAGGTCGTTCTGGATGCCGGCAACAGCCGAGACGGCGCACTTCCGGGCCTGTCTCAGATCAGCCATTCCCTGCTCAACACCGGTGCGGGAGACCTGGATGCGGATGCCATTGCCCAGCAGTTCGAGGATGTCGGCGCCGCCTACGGTGCTGAAGTCCTGCTGGACCGATCCAAGGTGTCCCTGCGAACCTTGGTGGATCCCGAATGGCGGGAGCAGGCCCTGGCCACGTTCACTACGGTGCTCGGACAACCCAAGTTTCCGGAATCGCAACTGGAGCGCCGTCGTCAACAGATGCAGGTCGCGCTCAAGAAACTCGAAGAAAGCCCGGGCGCAATTGCGCAGCAGGCCTTCTACCAGGCCGTTTACCCGGGCCACCCCTACTCCTCGCCCATAGCGGGAACCGAAGATTCCCTCACCGCCATCACCCGGGACGATGTCGAAGGGTTCTATCGGACTTTCTTTGCCTCGGGCGGCGCCATCGTGGCGATGGTGGGCGCGATCGACCGCGCCGAGGCCGAAGCCATCGCAAACCGCATCACCCAGGTACTGCCCCAAGGCCCGGCACCGAGCCCGCTGCCACCGCCCACGGCGGTGACCGAAGCCAAAACCGTGGCCATTCCCCACCCGTCCGAACAGGCTCATGTATTGATCGGCCAGCAGGGCGTCGCGCGCGGCGAGAAATTTCATTTCCCCCTGTACCTCGGCAACTACACCCTCGGCGGCGGAGGATTCTCTTCGCGCCTGATGCAGGAAATCCGCAATAACCGGGGCCTCGCCTATTCCGTCTACAGTTATTTCTTTCCGCTGCGGCACCTCGGGCCTTTCCGGCTGGGATTCCAGACGCAGAAGACCCAGGTCGACCAGGCCTTGGAGGCCGCCTATGCGGAACTCCGGCGTTTCCTGGCCGACGGACCGACCGAGGAGGAACTTGAGCACAGCCAAAACAGCATGGTACTGGGGTTCCCCCTGCGGATTGCGGACAACGCCAGCATGATCGACTATCTATCGATGATCGGCTACTACCGCCTGCCTCTGGACTACCTGGATACCTGGGCAGACCGGATCGGCGCCATCAGCCACGAACAGATTGTCACGGCATTCCAAAGCAGGCTGAACCCCGATCAAATGATTACGGTGATTGTCGGTGGCCAAAGCCAGCCCTAAGGGCCAGCCGCCACAACGAGTCCGCATCATCGCCGGCATCTGGCGCGGCCGTTATCTCCAGGTTCCTCCCTACCCTTCGGTGAGGCCGACCCCGGCCCGGGTGCGCGAGACGGTGTTCAACTGGCTGGCCGGAAGCATTGAAGGCGCTGAATGCATCGATCTCTTCGCCGGCAGCGGCGCACTGGGCTTTGAAGCCGCCTCACGCGGAGCCCGGCAGGTGACGCTGGTCGACCGCGAGCACGGCGTCGTGAAGTGCCTGCGCCAGGAAACGGAAAAACTCTCTGCTGTGCAGATCGAAGTCGTGAACGCCCGGGCACTGAGCTACATCGATTGCCTGCGCAGTCCCGTCGATATCCTGTTCCTCGACCCGCCATTCACGCGGGGCACCGAATTGCTCGAAAAAACCTGCGCCCGCCTTGCCTCATCGCGGGCCCTGAAGGAATCCAGCCTCGTCTACGTCGAATCCCCCGCCAATTGGGTGGCGCGAGTCCCCGCCCGCTGGACCCCGCTCAAGTCCAAGCAGGCCGGGCAGGTCGGTTACCACTTGTTCGCGGCGCGCCCCTACGTCTCTTCTGACCCGCCGATTCTCCCTGCATAGTTCTACAATGGTCATGTACAACTTGTAGACCCATGGCTCATTCCGCGATCTACCCCGGGACCTTCGATCCCATCACGTTTGGTCACATCGACCTGGCCCAACGCGCGTTGCGCCTGTTCGACCGGCTGATCGTCGCCATCGGGACCGATTCCGCCAAACAACCGACGTTCACAGTGGAAGAACGCGTCAGGATGGCGCAGTTGGCCTTTGTCGACTCGGGCGACAAGATAGAAGTCGCTCCTTTTGACGGCCTGCTGGTCGATTTTGCTCGCAGTATGGGAGCTCAGGCCATCATTCGAGGGCTGCGTGCCGTGTCGGATTTTGAATACGAGTTCCAGCTTGCCACCATGAACCGGCAGCTAGCGCCGGACCTGGAATCCATTTTCCTGACGCCCGCCAAGGAATATGCGTTTGTTTCGTCGTCGCTGGTCAAGGAAGTGGCCATGCTGGGCGGGGACGTCGCGCATTTCGTGCCCAAAGAAATCGAGCAAATGCTGATTTTGAAACTCCGCCAGGCATAAGCCGGCCCGCGAAAAACCCCGCCTCGACACGAATCTGTTCCCATGAAGCGGCCTGCTTTGCTGTTCTGCCTGCTTTGCCTGTTCGGTAGCTCCGCAACGGCTCATGCCAGCCCTCCGGGGCACGCCCTTGCCTCCGCACATCCCGCCGCGACCGAAGCCGGCCTTGAGGTTCTCAATGCCGGTGGCAATGCATTTGATGCAGCGATCGCGGTCTCGGCGGTCCTCGGGGTTGTGGAACCCTACGGCTCGGGGCTTGGTGGAGGCGGATTCTTCCTGCTCCACGACAACGCCCGCAACCACACCACGATGCTGGACGCCCGCGAACGGGCGCCGTTGGCGGCGCATCGCGATCTGTACCTCGATGCGGATGGAAACGTGGACCGCGACCGGGCACTCAACGGCCCCCTGGCCGCAGGCATTCCCGGAATCGCCGCTGCGTGGGGGCACCTTGCGGAGCATTACGGGCAACTGCCGTTGGCGCGTACACTCGAACCTGCCATCCATCATGCCCAAGACGGAGTGCCGCTCAACCCACAACTGGAACGGGCCATGACCGCCCGGGCAGAGGTTCTTCTGCGCTACCCGGCTTCCTCGATCTTCGCGCCGGGCTCTCCTGCCCTGTCGTCCGGCACACGGATTGTCCAAACCGACCTGGCCTCGACCCTGGGCCTGCTGGCCGAACAGGGCGCACAGGCTTTCTATCGCGGCCCGCTGGCGGAAACCCTGGTGGCGGAAGTCCAAGACAACGGCGGCATATGGTCGCGCCAGGATCTCGAACAGTATCAGGTAGTCGAACGGGAACCGATTACGATTCATTGGCGAGGTGCTGAAATCGTCACCGTGGCGCCGCCCTCCGCCACCGGCGTCATGCTGGCGCAGGTCTTCCATATGCTGGGTGAGGATTGGCTCGACGGAGGTGATCATGACGTCCGCATTCATCGCCTGATCGAAGCCTTGCGCCGGGCCTACCTGGAACGCGCCAGGCACCTGGGCGACCCCGACCATGTGGACGTGCCGGTACAGCAGTTGACCAGCGTGGAATATACCCGGAAATTGATGGCGGATTTCGACCCCGAACACGCCACGCATTCAAAAAGCCTCTACGCGACTGAACCCGAAGCCGGACACACCACGCACTTCAGCATTCTGGACCGGGACGGCAACTGGGTCAGCGCCACCCTGTCCATCAACGGCCTGTTCGGCTCCGGATTTGTCGTGCCCGGCACCGGGGTCCTTCTGAACAACGAGATGGACGATTTCTCCGCCAAGCCCGGTGTCTCGAATCTGTACGGCCTCGTTGGCAGCGAGGCCAACGCCATCGCGCCTGGAAAACGC
Source organism: uncultured candidatus Poriferisulfidus sp. (assembly GCA_965116525.1). Lineage (GTDB taxonomy): Bacteria > Pseudomonadota > Gammaproteobacteria > Poriferisulfidales > Poriferisulfidaceae > Poriferisulfidus. Next base: position 1,301,157 of record OZ220694.1, on the reverse strand, counting down.
ATGCTGTCCTCCATGGCGCCGACCGCCGTGTACCACGCCAATACACTGGCCCTGCTCGGGACTCCCGGCGGCAGTCGGATCACCACGATGGTGATGCAGGGAATCCTGCAATTTCTACAGGGCGCTAGTGCTGAATCCCTCGTCACCGACCCACGGATGCATCATCAGGCTCTGCCGGACAAGGTTTTCACCGAGCCCGATATGGTGGTTGATCGAGAGCGACTCGAAGCCAGGGGGCACGTTTTTGAGGTCGTAGAACCATGGGGCAATATGCAGGTGGTGGTGTGGGACATCCATGAAGCCCGGCTGGAAGCCGCATCCGACCCCCGGGGCATGGGATCTGCGAGAGTAGAAGCTCTGCATGTCGGCGACTAAAATGCCATTGCAACTGTCTTTCAGGGGCTCAAGGGCAGGTTATACTAGGCATTCTTCCAAAACTGGCCGGTCCTGACGCGGGCAACTCCTAGGATTTCCTCTCTCATATGGAATGTGGCTTCGAGATGAGGTGCTGAATGGACGAAAACACTCTCAAAGACGCCAAAGTCAGAATCCTGGTCGTCGATGACGAGGTGGATCTGGAGCAACTCATGTTGCAACAGATGCGCCGAGAGATCCGGCACGGGCGCTATACCTTCGAATTCGCGCACAACGGCGCGGAAGCCTTGGAACGTCTGCGCGAAGACAACGATTTCGACATCGTACTGTCCGACATCAACATGCCGGTGATGGACGGGCTGACGATGCTGGAGCAAATTCCGGACGTCAACCCCAACATCCGCGCCGTGATGGTTTCCGCCTATGGCGACATGGACAACATCCGAACCGCGATGAACCGCGGCGCGTTCGACTTCGTCACCAAGCCGATTGACTTCGGAGACCTGAAGGTGACGGTGGAGCGTACCGTCGAAAACCTGTTGCTGTGGCGCGAGGCACTGAGTTCGCGCGACAAGCTCGTCGCAGTCCAGCACGAGTTGGGCGTGGCGCAATCGATGCAACAGAACATTCTTCCGCAAACCTTTCCGCACACCGAGAATTTCGACGTCTACGCCCACATGGTCGCGGCCCGCTCCGTAGGCGGCGATTTTTACGATGTTTACGACCTTGGCAATGGCCGGCTGGGTGTCGTCATCGCCGACGTGTCGGACAAGGGAGTCCCTGCGGCCATGTTCATGATGGCCAGCCGTACGCTATTGAAGGCTTGTGCGTTTTGCTCCACCTCCCCCTCCCAGGTTCTGGGACAGGTGAACCAAATGTTGTCCGAGAACAACGACGCCATGACCTTCGTGACCCTGCTGTACGGCATTTACGACCCCGAAACGAGGGATTTCACCTATTCGAACGCCGGTCACAACTTCCCCATTGTCGTCCGCCCGGGACCCTCGGTGGAACTGCTGGAATCTACCGGCGGGATTGCGCTCGGCATCGAAGGAGAGTTCCCGTTTCAGGAAGAAACCACTACCCTTGAGCCGGGCTCTATGATCGTGATGTATACCGACGGGGTGTCAGAGGCGGAAAAGGAAGATGGCGAAATGTACGAGATGGATCGATTCTGCCAGATTTTCAAAGAAAATTCCTTCGAGAGCGCCGAGCAGGCCACGGAAGCAGTCTTCGATGGCGTCAAGGATTTCGTCGGGGACAGCCCGCAATCCGATGACATCACCTGCCTCGTTCTAAAGATCCCGGAATGATGGGCGAAGTCGAGAAAATGGAAGCCTCCCGTACTCTGACCGTCTCCAACCGTATTGAGGAAATCCGGACGATCGAGGGTTTTTTGGCCGAATTCTCCGAACAACACGATTTCCCCCCCGAAGCACTGTTTCAAATCCAACTCTCACTGGAGGAAATCTTCACCAATGTCGTCAGCTACGGATACGATGACGACACGGAACACAAGATCGAGATTGTGCTTTCCAAAAATGCAGAAACCGTCACGGTCGAGATTGCAGATGACGGCCGCCCCTTCGATCCTTTGCAGGACGCACCGGAAATGGATGCGCAAAGCGCGCTCGAAGAACGCAGGATCGGCGGCGCAGGAATCGCATTGGCAAAAACCATGATGACGGACCTGCGCTACCACCGGGACGATGGCCGAAATCATCTGATCATGATCAAGGATGTCTAGCGACGTGCTGACCTTGCGTGGGCTCTTTTCCAAACACATGCTCGTAGTTCTCGGAGCTGCGATGCTGGCCAATACGGCATTCGGCGAGAACGGACAGGAATCACCTGCCACACCAGGCGTATTCGAGAACCGAATCCTGTTCGGGCAGTCCGCTGCCTTTGAAGGCCCGGCCAAGGAACTCGGCAGAAGCATGCAGGCCGGCATCCTGGCCGCATTCAAGGAAATCAATGACCAAGGGGGTGTCCACGGGCGTCGCCTTGATCTGAAATCCCTGAATGATTCCTACGAACCGGGCATGGCGATCGCCAATACCCGGCAATTAATCGAGGAAGGCGTCTTTGCGCTGATCGGCGCAGTCGGCACCCCGACTTCCAAGGCGGTAGTGCCGGTCACAAAAGAGCACCACATCCCCTACATGGGTTCCATGACCGGTGCCGAATTCTTGCGGGACAGCGCACACCACACCGTCATCAACCTTCGGGCTTCGTACTATCAGGAAACCGAAGAGATGGTGCAGCGACTCATAACCGACCGGGGAATCAACCGTATCGCCGTTCTTTATCAGGACGATTCATTTGGCCGCGCCGGTTTGCGGGGCGTTCTCCGCGCCCTTGAGAAACGCAAACTTTTCGCGGTCGGCACTGCGGTGTTCTCCCGCAACACCGTTGCGGTCAAGACGGCGCTTCTGGATCTGCAGGTGGCTGACCCGGAGGCTGTAATTATCATCGGCCCCTACAAGCCTACTGCGATGTTCATCAAATGGGCGCACCGCCTCGGCATGGATCCCGTCTTTATGACACTGTCCTTTGTCGGCAGTAATGCCTTGGCGAAGGAGCTGGGGACCGAAGGTGCCGGAGTCCTGGTCACACAAGTGGTGCCCTTTCCGACAGGCGACACGATCCCAGTCTCTGCAGCGTATCGCGCTGCGCTGAAGGCGTACGATCCCTCGATAGTCCCTGGATTTATTTCGTTTGAGGGCTATTTGGCAGGCCGTCTCTCCATCTATGCCCTGCAACAGTGCGGCAAGCGGGTAGACCGCGATTGCATTCATTCGGCGCTACGAAGTGGCGACAACATTGATCTGGATGGATTCACCCTGCGATTCAGCAGACACGACAACCAAGGTTCGGACAGAGTGTTTCTGACGGCTATCGGCCCCGATGGCCAATATATGCCACTCGCCACCTTGCCCCCTCGGCAATAAAACCGGATTTCGGCACCACCTGTAAGGCTACAAATGTTCGGCGGATTCCCCAAAATCTGGAACCAGATCTCGACGCAGCTCCATACCAGTTTTGGAGGCGCCGTCGTGCTGATCGTTGCCATTAGTGTCCTCACCATATTTGTTCTCGACCACATTAGGGCCATTCAATACAACATCAGCGAAAAGAGCATGCCAGAAATGCAGGCGGCATTCTCCGTCGCCCAGCAGACGGCCACGCTCGTCGCTGCTGCCCCTCAGCTCGCGACCGCGACCACGTTAGAGCAGTTTGAGGATGTTGTCGTATCGGTGGGTGCGCAAGAAGAGTCCTTCGAGGCTGGACTGGCGGAGATGTTGGAGAAACAAGAGGAAAGTGAACTTACTCGACGAATCCAAGCCGATGGTGCCGGCATTATTCTGGATGTCGAAAAAATCAAGGTGCTTATCCGGGAGCGATTCGACCTCCGTCAGCATACTGTCAAGCTCAAAGAGGAACTACGCTCGGTGCACGACGCATTAATGGTGATTCTGACCAGCGAAATCGATAATCAGATGTTTTACACGATGACAGGTTACTGGTCCCTTGATAGCAGACAAGTGCCTCGTTCTGAACATTTCTCCGAAGTGGAATTCCAGACTTATCGCCACTTGGTCGAACTTCGCGAAGCAGCGACGGTGACCACCCAGCTGCTTGCGACAGTATTCACGGTCAGCGACGCCGCACTGCTGCAACCACTGCGAGAAGAATTCGATGCAACGGTCGGTCTTGCCAGCCGCTCCCTTGACTCCCTCTCAAAACATCCTGCGCATCGCGAGTTGTCCGAGTCTTTTCTGGACCTGCTCTCGATCGGCCGCCGGGAAGGCAACGGCTTTGATCTCCACGGTCGAGAGCTTGCCCTTGAGGACGAATTGTCCTACCTACTCCACGACAGCCAGACCTTGGGAATAGAGATCGTGGCAATGGTAGAGGAAATTGTGGGCGAATACAGCCTGGCTGCACTGGAGATGGCCGAAAGAGCCACCGACATTACCAAGACAAGCTCAACGCTGTTGCTCATCATCAACATTGTCAGTATCACCGGTGCGATCCTGATCGGATGGCTCTTCGTAGAACGACGCCTGATCCGGCGCCTGGGCGTGGTTTCCCAACAGATACAGCGCATCGCCGGTGGCAATCTGGAAGTTCCCATTGAAGTGTCCGGCAATGACGAGATTGGAGAATTGGCCAAGGCGCTTGAAGTGTTTCGGCAAAACGCGCTGGAAGTGCAGCGCCTTAGCCTCGTCGAGCAGCTTGCCGATGAACTGAAAGAGATGTACCAAGATCTGGAGCAGGCAAACGAAAAACTGAAGAGCGCGCAAGACCAGATCGTGATGCAGGAAAAACTCGCCGCACTCGGTCAGTTGACCGCGGGAGTCGCGCACGAAATCAAGAATCCCATGAATTTCATCATGAACTTCGCCCAGGTCTCGAAAGACCTGCTGGAGGAATTGTTGGAAGAAGTCGCCAAAAACAAGCCGGGCGCGGAGGTCGAAGAGGAATACGATGCGGAGTTGGTCGACGAAATCGCCGGAGACCTGACCGGGAATCTGGAACGCATTCACGAACACGGCACACGCGCCAATCGAATCGTGATGGACATGCTGAAGATGGGTCGGCACGATTCCGGGGACTGGCAGGAGGCCGATATCGGGATATTACTAAACCAGCATGCCATGCTTGCGTTCCACAGCGCCCGTGCCACCGATCAAGACTTCCAGTTAGACATCCAGGAAGACTACGCACCAGATGTTGACAAGATCCTGGTGAAACCCCAAGACCTTGGCCGGGTATTCCTGAATCTGGTGACTAACGCGTGCTACGCAACGGATGAAAAGCGGAAAGCCCTGGTAGCAGAAGGTGGTGATGCAGGAACTTATCAACCGGCACTCCACCTAAGCACACAGTTAGTCGGAGACATTCTCGAAGTTCACGTCCGCGACAATGGAAATGGCATCCCCGAATCCGCGTTGAAGGAAATTTTCAACCCGTTCTTCACCACGAAGCCACCAGACAAGGGTACAGGCCTCGGATTGTCATTGTCCGGCGACATTGTTCGAGAACATGGCGGCGAGTTCCGCGTGGATACGAAAGAGGGTGAATATACCGATATGATTGTCTGCCTGCCACTCAAAACCCCGGAAAGTCTGACAGCAGAAACTCCAGAGGGAACTGAGGAAAGCGCACCCGCAGCTTCGGCGAGCACCCCGGAAGAAGACGCTTCTCAGGAAAGCGCCTAGCCTGTCACTGCAGAGACTGCCTCAGAAGGAGACTCGTAGACATCGATAACTTTGTCGAAACCGGCAGTCCTAACCATAGAGCTCACTGTTTCCGACAAAGAGCAGATCGAAAATTTTCTGCCTCTGGCATGAAGGATTTTTGCAACGATAAGAATTGCGCGTAATCCGGCGCTACTGATATAGGTCAGAGTCTTTAGGTCCAAGATTACAGCGCCTCCATCGTAAGCCTTGACGTTTTGGTTAAGTCCGGCTTGGAACTCTTCCGCATTCAGGCCATCAATGTGACCCGCCACGTTGATCATGAGTGCGCTTTCAGTCTCGTTGACCTGAAGCTCAAATTGATGCTCAGAAATGGTGCCGCTCCTCGCAAAAGCTTATTTTGAATCATAGCATACGGCTCCCGAAAGCACAGGGAGGATTATGAATCGGGCGAGGAGCCAGAATTCGCTGTGCAACGCTCACTGCGCCACTGCGTCAATGGCCGAAGAACGGGACATGTAAACATCGATAATGTTGTCAAATCCGGTCGTCTGGATGATGTCCAAGATAGAACTGGGCAAAGAGCAGAGCGCAAACCTTTTGCTCCGCCGACTCAATGCCTCGGCAACAAGCAGAATCGAGCGCAATCCTGCACTGCTGATGTAGGACAGGTCCTCAAGATCCAGAATGATGGCAGAACCACCGTATTCCTGGGTTGTTTGCTCTAGGCCGCCCCGAAATTCACGCGTGTTCATGCCGTCGACACGACCCGCCACACTGATCACGAGTGTGCGCTCGTGCTCTTCAGTGCTTAGCTCGAACTGGGTCTCTGAAATCGCCATACGCCAATAGAAGGATAGGGTCTGAAAATATAGTACACCAAATGCTCGAACGGCCCGATGGCCGGCCGGGCAACAAAACTCTCAGAATCTTTCTAGCCGGTCGTCGCCGTGACTGCCACGGAGCGAGACTCGTGTATATCGATGATCTTGTCGAAACCGGTAATCTGAATGATCTCCATAATGGGATCAGGCAGTGAGCACATTGCGAATTTGATTTGTTTGCTCTTGAGCGTCTTTGCAATAAGCAAAATGGAACGCAACCCCGCACTACTGATGTAGGACAGGTTTTCAAGGTCCAGAACGATGGCTTGACTGTCGCTAGAACTTTCTGACTTTTGATCTAGGTTTTCTTGAAATTCCTGCGCGTTGACGCCGTCAATACGGCCCGCGACGCTGATCACAAGTGCCCCCTGAAGCTCTTCAGTCTGTAGCTCAAACTGATGGTCGGAAATGATCGTTCTCCAAAAACGGACAGGGCGCTATTATAACAATTGCGAACAGTTTGCCAAACAATTGTAAAAAGGAAAGAAATTAGGATCCCGGCCAGCGGCTGAAATTACAAATTTGGCTGGAATTCAACAGCATGTGATGCCCTCGTGGTCGCCATTCACGTAGACTGTATCTGTGGCCATGAGCCAAAGCCTCCCCATGGTACGATGCCTGCGTTGAATGCCCACCGATCTGAAAGGATAGAGCGGAAGATCAACAGCATACTTTCCTGGACACTCATTGCCACGGGGCTTTGAGGCTGTAAAATCTCTTTTATCAGCCGCTTGATCACTGATTTTGACGCGTTGAACCGTCATCAACCCGAATTTTCTATGAATACGATTGACCTCTCCTTCACGCGGCATGCATCTTCGTCGCCATTTGCACTTTGTCTAGCCCTGCTGATTTGTGCGGGCATCTCTATGCCTGCCTATTCGGAAAGCGGTTCTGCTGAAGAAAAAGGCTTGAAGATTGCACGTGACGCGCACGCAAAGGATGACGGCTTTGGCAACTATACGGCTCAGCAAACCATGGTGCTGCGTAACAAGAAAGGACAGGAAAGCCACCGCAAACTCCGGGTGAAGATCCTTGAAGTGCCCGAAGACGGCGACAAGAGCCTGTTCGTGTTCGACAACCCGCGGGACGTCCAAGGGACTGCTTTTCTGGTTCATGCCCATAAGGAAGCTTCGGATGATCAATGGCTCTATCTACCTGCCCTGAAGCGTGTCAAACGTATTAGTTCGTCGAATCGCTCCGGCTCCTTCATGGGCAGTGAATTCGCCTACGAAGACATCACGGCTCAAGAAGTCGAAAAGTTCACCTATCGATACCTTCGCGACGAACCTTGTGGCGAGATGACGTGCTTTGTCGTAGAACGCATCCCCACCGACAAGGAATCTGGTTATCGACGCCAACTGGTTTGGTTCGACCATGACGAACTGCGTGTCCAAAAAATACATTTTTACGACCGCAAAGACACACACTCGAAGACTCTCACTTTCGAGGATTACGCTCAATATCTAGACCAGTACTGGCGCGCCAGCTCGATGACAATGATCAATCACGTTACTGGTAAAAGTACGACTATTACATGGGCAGATTTTGAATTCCAAACGAATTTGAGCGATCGCGATTTCACGAAAACAGGACTAAAACGAGTGCGTTGATGCTGCACCGCAAAGCGCTTTCCCGTATCGCGCCTGTTGTCGTCCTGATTTCGGGTGCAGTTTTCGGCAGCGACGTATACGCAGAATCCGATCTTTATTTTGATTTTTCCGGAAAGATCAGCATTGAAAACAGATGGTTCCCCCAAACAAACCTCTACAAGCATCAATCACACCATGCAAGCGGGTTTGTCTTTGAGCCGGAATTCTATTTTGAAAACGCCGAAGGCTGGAGTTTCAACTTCGTTCCGTTCCTGCGATACGACAGCGCCGATTCACGCCGCACCCACGCGGACATCCGGGAAGCTTACTTCCTGCTTTTTGGTGAACTCGGTGACGACGAATGGGAGTTACGCATCGGCGTCGACCGGATATTCTGGGGCGTCATCGAATCGAATCATTTGGTTGATATCATCAACCAAGTCGACGCCATCGAACACATAGACCTGGAAGTCGAGTTGGGCCAGCTAATGGCACATGCCACCTGGTCAGGAGGATGGGGTGTGGCGGAATTGTTCATCCTGCCGCATCACCGGGAGCGCACATTTCCTAGCCGTGACGGCCGCCTGCGGAGCGAGTTTGTCGTGGACGAGGACCACCCGACTTACGAGAGTTCAGCCGAGCAATGGCATATAGATTTCGCGCTTCGTTACAGCCATAACTTCGGGCCCTTTGACATCGGCATCAGTGTGTTCGACGGTACCAGCCGGGAACCCGCCTATATTCCGCGCCTTGAGCCAGACGGTTTCATTCTTGTGCCACACTACGAAAAAATTCGCCAATTCGGACTAGATGCACAAATGACGCTGGACACTTGGATCTTCAAGTTGGAGGCCATCCGTCGCTCCGGCGCAAAAAACCTTAGTCTTGAGGAAGACGACTATGCCGCTTTCGTCGTAGGCACGGAATATACGTTTTATTCCGTATTCGACTCCCCAGCGGATTTCAGCGTGGTCGGCGAATGGAATTACGACGAACGTGGCGAAGATGCGACCAACATATTCGATGATGATTTATTCTTTGCGATACGCTATGCTCTCAATGACATTCAGGATACAACCTTCTTCCTCAGCATAATGCAAGACAGGGAGCATTCGACAAACGTTCTCTTTCTTGAATTCGACCGAAGGCTTTCCGATCAGTGGTCCATGAATATGGAAGGATTCCATCCACTTAATACGGACGAAAAAGATGCGCTGATATATCCGCTAAGACGCGACAGTTTCATTGAGTTGCGCCTAAACTACAATTTCTAGTCAATTTTCAGGAGTTAATCATCAAAATGAATCTGGCCGCGGAACTCGCCCCATTGAGGCAACGGATTGTTGATCGGTTAGAGAAAGTCTTGCCGGAATCAGAGGCCCCCCCCGAAAATCTGCATGCAGCCATGCGGCACGGGGCGCTGGTCCCCGGCAAATGTGTCCGGGGATGCCTCGTGTATGCCTCCGGACAAGCCTTGGGGATTGACGTAGAGCGCCTCGACCGTCTGGCCTGCGCGATGGAACTGGTGCATGCCTACTCCCTGGTGCACGACGACCTGCCGTGCATGGACGACGACGATATCCGGAGAGGACGTCCTTCCTGTCATGCGGCTTACGGAGAAGCAACGGCCCTGCTGGCTGGCAATGCCCTGCTGCTGTGCGCCATCATGGAGGTGACGGGTGATGGAAAATCGTCGGAGACTCAGCGTAGCGCAGGAGTTGAGCGATTGTGCAAAGCAGCAGGGTCTTTCGGTATGGTGGGAGGACAGCAAATGGATATTGAATTGGAAAACACCACGGAATGCCAAATCGACCTGCTGAATGAAGTCTATCGACTCAAGACCGGATGTTTGTTTCACGTTGCAGTCATGCTGCCGACAGAACTGATGCAAGTCACGCAAGAGCAAAGAGAGGCGTTGGACACATATGGGAGGAAAATCGGCTTGGCCTTCCAGATACGAGACGACTTGGAAGATATGGAACAGGATGCTTTGCTTGCAGGCAACGGTATGCGGCCGACCTACCCTGTCCTTCTCGGCGTCGAAGAAAGCCGTGAACGGCTTTCCGACTTGGGAACAGAAGCACTGGGATCTCTCGATATGTTCGGGGACCAAGCCGACCTGTTGCGTTCACTCTGTCAATGGCTCACCGCAGACTCTGGGAATGGGAATGCGGCTTGAGGCGCAAGTTCAGAGTTCCACGCAGCCTAAAATGCCAAAAACACATAAATTGCTAAACAAGGCCGCGTATCACCAAGCAGAGTCCTGAATCAGATGTCGACTTCAACCCCAAGGGAATCTAAAGGCGGTGATAGTGATATCGCATACCAAGAAAAGATTTTGCAAGGCGTCTCCCGCACCTTCGCGCTCACCATTCCACGGCTCCCTGACCCATTGCGCGACGTGGTCGGCAATGCTTATCTCCTATGCCGCATTACGGACACCATTGAAGATGAACCTAACCTGTCCGCAGAACAAAAGAAAATGTTCTCGGAACGCTTTATTAAAGTCGTGGCTGGCCAGGAAGACACAAAGCCTTTTGCATCCGAACTCGGTGCATTGTTGTCATCCTCGACCACGGAAGACGAATACGATCTAATCGCCAATACCGATCGGGTCATTCGAATCACCCACGGATTTCGCCCCGCCCAACGAAATTTCCTTGAACGTTGCGTGAAAATCATGGCGCAAGGAATGTCTGAATTTCAGCAGAACGCGACACCCGACGGCTTGAACGACCTCCCCGGCCTCAATCGTTATTGTTATTACGTCGCGGGCGTAGTCGGCGAGATGTTGACTGAACTTTTCTGTGATTATTCCGCGGAAATTAACAAACGGCGCGAGGATTTGCTCACACTATCGGTCTCCTTCGGGCAAGGGCTGCAGATGACCAATATCCTCAAGGACATGTGGGATGATCAGCGTCGTGGAGCATGTTGGCTACCCCGTGATGTTTTCCATGCGGCAGGTTACGATCTGGGTGCCTTGTCCACAGGGGAACCCGACCCCGCTTTCGTCAAGGGACTATTCGAACTCGTGGCGATTGCCCGGCATCACCTCGCGAATGCGTTGCGGTTCATCACTCTCATCCCGCGCCACGAGACCGGCATTCGCTTGCACTGCCTGTGGGCACTGGGGATGGCCGTCCTGACCCTGCGCCGCATTCACGCGACACCCGCCTTCCGGAACGGGCAGGAAGTAAAAATCTCGCGCCGCAGCGTTCGGGCCGTTGTTGTCGTCACTGGTGTTTTGGTTCGCTCAAACCTGGCCCTGAGGCTGCTTTTCGGAACGCTGACCTTCGGCCTCCCTCGAGCCAAAATGGGCTTCCTCGCACAAGCCCGGTCTTGATTGATTTTATGAGTTCTATTGGCATTTACAGGGACAAAATTTTTTGGCCTTTCATAGCCTTAGCTAATAAGTTATTGATGTTAGGGTTGTTCTTCGAACTGTGTTTGGTGTAAGATATTGTTGTGGACTTGCCTCGACAATAGGCAGTTCACAAGAGAAATGATGAAAGTTATCTTGGCTCAACCGCGCGGATTTTGCGCCGGGGTTGACCGTGCTATCACGATCGTCGAAAAGGCGCTGGACTTCTATAGTCCTCCGGTCTACGTACGGCACGAAATCGTCCATAACCGGCGGGTTGTAGAAAACCTGGAAGCGCAAGGCGTAATGTTCGTGGAAGAGATTGAGCAGATCCCGGACGGAGCAATCGCCGTGTTCAGTGCTCATGGCGTCTCTCAGGAGGTCGAAAAAGACGCTTCACAGCGTGGCCTGCAATCCATTGATGCCACTTGCCCCCTGGTTTCAAAAGTACATAAAGAAGGGCAGCGCTACTCCGCTAAAGGTTACGATGTCATCCTGATCGGGCATGAGAATCACCCCGAGGTTGAGGGGACTCTCGGCCAGATTTCGGGACCGGTTCATCTGGTCAGTGATGTGGAGGGTGTCAAAGCACTGAAGGTCCGGGATGCCCAAAAAGTTGCCTACATCACCCAGACCACTTTGTCAGTCGACGATACCCGGGATATTATCGAAGCCTTGCGAGAGCGTTTTCCAAATATCGCTGGGCCTGACATCAAGGACATCTGCTACGCCACCCAGAACCGCCAGGCTGCAGTGCGTGCTCTTGCTACCCAAGTAGACCTGATGCTTGTGGTGGGAGCGAAAAATAGTTCTAATTCCAATCGCTTGTGCGAAGTCGGAAACGATAGCGGAACGCCGAGCTATTTGGTTGAAGACCCTGCAAATATCGATCCTGAGTGGTTGCGCGGAAAAGAGACTGTCGGGATTACTGCCGGTGCCTCGACTCCCGAGGAATTAGTGCAGGAGCTAATCGAGACACTGAGGAAATACGCCGAACTGGAAATTTCCACAATGGAAGGGGTCGAGGAAAACGTACATTTCGGCCTTCCTTCTTCCTTGCAAAAGGTAGCCAAGGAAAGAGTCGACAATGCCCGGAAAGCAGTGCGTTCCGAAGCGGGATAGACAAAGAATTTCTTTTAGTTCTGACACTGCGGGCAGTAAAAGCTTGAACGCTGCCCAATCACTCGACTACGAACCGGCTCGCCGCATCGGCAGCATGCCTCGCCCGCGCGCCCGTACACCTGAAGTTCCTGTGCAAAATAACCTGGCTCCCCCTCCACTTTCGTAAAATCCCTCAACGTCGTCCCTCCCGCCTCTATCGCCTGACCTAGAATCGTTTTTGCAGCCTCGACCAATCGCCGATAACGGTCCAAGCCAATTCGTCCTGCGGCGCGAATCGGCGAGATTCCAGCCTCAAACAATGCTTCGCTGGCATAGATATTGCCTAAGCCCACCACTATTTTTGAGTCCATCAGAAAATTCTTGACGGCACCGGAGCGTCCCCGTGACCGAGCATACAGCCATTCCCCGCTGAATTCTTCCCCCAAGGGTTCTGGGCCAAGGTTCTTCAACAACCGGTGCCGCAGCGGGTCAACACAGGTCCAGTGTAGGCTGCCAAACCGCCGCGGATCTCGGAATCGCAGCGTCGTGCCTCTCTTCAGGCAGACATCGACATGGTCGTGCGTGCCCGGAGTTGGGAGATTCTGAAGTACCCGCAGCGAGCCCGACATCCCCAAATGCCAAATCAAATGTCCGTCGTCCAACTCGATCAGCAAATACTTGGCTCGGCGACCGACCGTATGGACGCACTGATTCGCCACAGCACCCGGAAGTGTCCGGCTGACCGGCCAACGCAATTGTCGCTGCCGAATGATCATCCGGTCGATCTTCTCCCCGACCAGATGCGGCGCAATCCCGCGACGCACCGTCTCGACTTCCGGCAGCTCGGGCATCAGCAACCCACCGGAATCGTCATGAAAGTCGACATTAGGTGATGGGCCTGTTTTTTATTGAGCCATGCCTCGTGCCGAGTCTGCCAAACCGGCACGTCGCCGAGACGGTGTTCAAGGACAGGAAGATTTCCGAAGTCTTCAGTTCCCGGCTTCAGTTGGTTGAGGATGACGCCGGCCAAATGGCAATGTGACCTTTGCACGGCTTCACAGGTCAGCAGAACCTGGTTGATTGCGCCCAACCGATCCTCGGCCACCACCAAGACCGGCAACCCCAATTCCGCGGCGAGTGCCTGGACATCCCCATCTCCGGCCAGAGGTGTTCTCCATCCCCCCGCACCTTCGACAACCAGCATTTCTTCCCGACGACAGAAATCGACCAAGTCCTGCAACCGGAACTCCACTCCTTCCTGCCTCGCCGCCAGCATCGGTGCAATCGGAGTGCGTAGTTTGTATCGCACAACCGGTTCTGACTCGGCCAACTGCGCCGCCTCGCGCAGAGTCTCCGCGTCCTGCGCCCGCAAAATCCCTTTGGTTTCCACGCACCCTGACTCGACTGGTTTCAAGGGATACACATCCGATCCCTGCCCACGCAAATCGCGGATCAAGTGGGCCGCCACCCAAGTCTTGCCGACTTCGGTATCGGTTCCCGTAACAAAAATGCCACGTAGATCGAACAACATCACATATAATTTTAAGTTGACCCGTATAACCACGTAAAATTTTACGCGCATCTCATGAACGGCTCGAATCCCGTTCTCTCTCCCCGCCGCAAATCTGTCGCAGTGCGAATCGGTTCGGTCACGCTTGGCGCCGGCCATCCCGTTGCCGTGCAATCCATGACCGACACCCCAACCGCTGAGATCGCGGCAACGGTTGCGCAGGTCGAGGCCCTGACGCGTGCAGGCTCCGAACTGGTCCGGCTGACCGTCAATGACCGCGATGCGGCCGCAGCCGTCCCTCAGGTCCGCGAACAGCTGGAGAGACGCAACCTCACCGTACCCTTGATCGGGGACTTCCACTACAACGGGCACAAACTCCTGGCGGAGTTCCCGGAATGTGCCGAAGCGTTAGACAAGTACCGTGTCAACCCGGGCAATGTCGGGCGCGGCAGTTCTCGCGATCCACATTTCACGCAATTCATCGAACTCGCCTGCCGCTACCAGAAGCCTGTGCGTATTGGCGTCAATTGGGGAAGCCTTGATCCGGCATTGCTGACCGAATTGATGGATGAAAATGCCAAACTTGATTCCCCCTTGGATGCCGACGTGGTCCAACAGGAAGCGATGGTTCAGTCGGCGCTGCGAAGTGCCGCTCAAGCCGAGGAAATCGGCCTGCCGCACGACTCCATCGTGCTGTCTTGCAAGATGAGCCGGGTTCCCCTGGTCGTCCAGGTGTACACGGAATTGGCTCAACGTTGCGACTATCCCCTGCACCTGGGACTGACTGAAGCCGGCATGGGGACTCGAGCCATTGTCTCGACCAGCGCGGCACTAGCCATGCTCCTGCAGCGCGGAATCGGAGATACGTTGCGGGTTTCACTGACGCCGGAGCCGGGTGGAAAGAGAACCGAGGAGGTCCGGGTCGCCTGTGATCTGTTGCAGAGCCTGAACCTGCGCCACTTCATGCCAGTCGTGACAGCCTGCCCCGGCTGTGGTCGAACCAGCAGCGACTATTTCCAGCGGCTGGCGCAAGATATTGAATGCTACATTACCGAGCAGATGCCCGTGTGGAAGAAGCAGTATCCGGGAGTCGAAAACCTCAACGTGGCGGTGATGGGTTGTGTCGTCAACGGCCCAGGTGAAAGTCGCCATGCCGATATCGGCATCAGCCTGCCCGGCTCCAATGAAAACCCGAGTGCCCCTGTCTATGTCGACGGCGAACGAGTCTGCACCTTGAGCGGTGAGCGCATCGCCGAGGAATTTCAGGAAATGCTGTGCGACTACGTGGAAAAGAGGTTCGCGTCCGTATAATCTGGTCGTTGCACGCGCGTCGCTTTCTTTTCATGAGCATCCGAACTTTCGAGGGCCATACGCCCCACATCGCCGATTCTGCCTACGTGGACGAACACGCCCTGGTGATCGGTGACGTGCACTTAGGTGACGACAGTTCGATCTGGCCAATGACAGTCGTTCGTGGCGACGTCAATTCGATCCGCATCGGGGAGCGAACCAACATCCAGGACGGCAGCGTCGTGCATGTCACGCATGATTGCGAATACTCCCCCGGGGGGTATGCTGTCACAATCGGGGATGACGTGACGGTGGGCCACCGGGTCGTCGTTCACGCTTGTGAGATTGGCGACCGGTGCCTGATCGGAATGGGTTCCGTCATCCTGGACGGGGCAATCATCGAGCCGGACAGCATGATTGGCGCCGGCTGTCTGGTGCCACCCGGAAAACGCCTTGAAGGGGGGTGCCTCTGGATCGGCAGCCCCGCCCGAAAACTTCGCGAGTTGAGCCCCGAGGAACTCGAGTTCCTACGGTATTCCGCAGCTCACTACGTAAGCAACAAAAACCGTCACAAAACTGATTGTTCCTGAAAGGATCCGAAACATGAGCGAAACCAAACCTCAGGGCCTGCAAACCCGAGCCATCCATGCCGGCACTTCGCCGGATCCGACCACTGGTGCCCGAATCACTCCCATCCACCAGTCCGTCGCCTTCGTCTTTCGGGATGTCGAACATGCCGCCAACCTGTTCAACCTGGATGAAGCTGGGTTCATCTATTCACGCCTGACCAACCCCACGGTCAACGCCCTGCAGGATCGAATGGCCGACCTGGAAGGCGGAGTGGGCGCAGTCTGCACAGCGTCCGGCCATGCCGCACAGATGCTGGCCTTGTTCGGCCTGATGAAAGCAGGTGATGAATTCGTCGCCTCCAACAAGTTGTATGGCGGTTCCATCACCCAGTTCGGGCATGCCTTCACCCGTTTCGGCTGGAAAGTCGTCTTCGTCGACCCGGACGACCCGGACAATGTCCGCCGGGCCTGCAACGAGCGCACCCGTGCCGTCTTCAGCGAAAGCCTGGCCAACCCCGGCGGCACGATGTGTGATGTTCAGGGGCTCGCCGATGCGGCACATGAAAACGGAGTTCCGCTGATAATCGACAACACGCTGGCCACGCCGGTGCTGTGCAACCCGATTGAACACGGCGCCGACCTGGTGGTTCACTCCACCACCAAATTCCTGTCTGGCCATGGCAATGCGATCGGCGGTGTGGTCATTGACTCCGGCAAGTTCGACTGGTCCACAAACAATCACTACCCTCACCTGACGGACCCCAATCCGGCCTATCATGGAATGTCGTTCGTGGATAAATTCGGGGAGCTCGCCTATACGATCTATTCCATCGCAGTCAGCCTGCGCGACCTCGGCCCCACCATGTCGCCGATGAACGCCTACCTGACGCTGACCGGGATTGAAACCTTGCCGCTGCGAATGCGCCAGCACAACGACAACTCCCTGGCCGTCGCCCAATGGCTGGAACAGCACCCGAAGGTCGAATGGGTGTCCTACGCGGGCCTGACGTCCAGCCCCTACTACGAATTGGCTCAGCGCTATTGCCCCAAAGGCGCAGGTTCGGTCTTCACCTTTGGAGTGCACGGCGGTTACGAAAGTGGTGTGAAGGTAGTCGAAAACGTAAAGTTGTTCTCGCATCTCGCCAACATCGGCGACACTCGCTCGCTGATCGTGCACCCCGCCTCCACCACGCACCGCCAGCTCAGCGACAAACAGAAGGCCGCTGCCAGTGCAGGTCCGGAAGTCATCCGTCTATCCGTCGGAATCGAGGATGTCGACGACATCATCGCCGACCTGGACCAGGCTTTGAACGCCAGCGCCGGAGAATAGAAATGAACCCGCAAGAAGTCATTGAGGCGTATTTCGCAGCCTGGGATGCGCATGATTCTCAGGCCGTGATCGATCTGTACACGGAAGACGGCACCTATCAGGATCCCGCCACTGGAGGTCCGCTTTCAGGGCAGGCGATCGGCGACTATGCCGATGGGCTGTTCGCCGCGTTTCCCGACCTGAAGCTGGAACTGATCTCCCAGGCAGAAACCAGCATCGGCCAGATAGCCGTGCCGTGGTTGCTGTTCGGCACTCACCAAGGACCGTTAGGAGAGATGGAAGCGACCGGAAAATCCGTGGCGATACGGGGTTGCGACTACATCGCGGTAGAAGATGGCAAACTGAAAACCGTGTATGGCACGTTCAGCCTTCAGGAGTTAATGGAGCAATTGTCCTAGGTTCATGCGTGTCACCGTCAACGGAGAAACCCACACCCTCCCCGATGAGACCACGGTCGAGGACCTGACCCGGCATTTGCACGTAGAAGGCCGCATCGCGCTGGAAATCAACCGCGAGGTCGTGCCGCGGTCCCATTGGACGGCTCATTCCCTGCAAGAGGGCGATGCCGTTGAAATCGTGCGGGCAATCGGAGGAGGTTGAGATGGCCGGTGACCCGCTGGTCGTTGCCGGGCGGTCCTACACTTCCCGCCTATTGGTTGGTACCGGCAAATATCGGGATCTGGAGCAGACCCGCGATGCGGTCGCAGCATCGGGGGCGGAAATCGTGACCGTAGCCCTGCGCCGCACCAACATCGGCCAAGACCCGGACGCGCCAAACCTTCTGGATGTGCTGTCGCCGGACGATTACACCATCCTGCCGAACACCGCGGGCTGTTACAGCGCCGAAGACGCCATCCGGGTCTGCCGTCTGGCCCGCGAACTGTTGGGAGGGCACCGCTTGGTCAAGCTGGAAGTTCTGGGCGACAAACGCACCCTTTACCCGGATGTTGCGCAAACCCTGTCCGCAGCTGAGACTCTGATTGCAGAAGATTTCGAGGTAATGGTGTACACCAACGACGATCCGATTACCGCAAAACGCCTGGCGGAAATCGGCTGCGTCGCGGTGATGCCACTGGCCGCGCCGATCGGATCGGGCCGGGGCATACGCAACCCGGACAACCTGAAGATCATTCTCGAAGAAGCCACGACACCGATACTGGTGGATGCCGGCGTCGGGATCGCTTCCGATGCCGCCATCGCGATGGAACTCGGGTGCGACGGTGTATTGATGAATACGGCGATTGCCGAAGCGGGAGATCCCGTACAGATGGCCCGGGCCATGCGCTTGGCCGTCGAGGCGGGCCGACTTGCCTGGCGTTCCGGGCGCATGCCGGAGCGACGCTTCGCCTCGAGTTCCAGCCCAACCAAAGGCACCCTGACGTGACCCGGGTCGTCGCCAAATTGCGGCGTCCGATCCGATCATTCGTCCATCGTGCCCGCAGCCTTACAAAGGCCCGGGAAAAAGAATTCTCAGCCCTGTGGGAACGCTACGGTCGGGCCATTCCGGAGCAGGGATTCCAGCCGGAGACTTTATTTGACCAGCCTGGCCCGATTACTCTTGAGATCGGTTTCGGGCATGGCGAAGTGTTGCTGAATGAAGCCCAGATCTGTTCGCAGCACAATGTCCTGGGCATTGAAGTCTATCGACCTGTGTTGTTTTCCGTATTGCGAAAAGCCAATCAGCTTGAGATCGACAATTTGCGGGTGATCTCCGGCGATGCAGCCCTATTGCTACCGCGGTTTCCGGGCGACTGCCTGCAGCAAATCCGAATCCTGTTTCCAGATCCTTGGCCTAAACGCCGACACCAGAAACGTCGCCTTCTCCAGGACTCATTTCTTGCCGAATGCGCCCGGTGCCTCGTGCCCGGCGGCCTCCTCCACCTGGCGACCGACTGGTCGGACTACGCGAAGCAGATCGAGCAAGCTGTGGGAAAAGCCGCATGCTGGCGCATTGGATCCGACCTTCCGGATCGACCGGAAACGCATTTCGAACAGCGCGGCCGACGGTTGGGACATGAAGTCTGGGAACGTGTTCTAGAGCTTAAACCTCTTGACGCAAGCCAAGGCTGAAGGCCAGCCTAAAAAACATCAACTGCTTTCACGTACCTTGAACCAGGTCCAGCCAGCCAGCGCCAGTAGTACTAACCATCCCCACGGGTAGGAAAACACTCCAGCCAGATACAGCCCGATCGTGGCACACCATGCCAGTGCCAACACTACCAGCACCATCAACCAATGATTCTTCTGCATCGCCGCCTGTACGCCTGCCCCGGATCGTTGCTACAATAGCACGCCTCGAAACCGCACCCATATGCCATGAGCACAAAACAGGAAAAAATCGAGAAAATGCTGGAGATGCAGCGCCGTTTCATCGCCCTTGACCGTGAACAGGGCGTCGGCATGGATGAGTATTTTTTGCCGGACGAAGGTTCAGACCTGAACAATTACCGGCAGGACTACATGGACTCTGCCATGGAAGTCGTGAAGCTCGCGCACGAAGAGAAAGGTTCCAAAAACTGAACCCCTGACGCCGATTAAGGCTTCTTTCTCTTTTTCTTGTCTCTGAACTGATACGCTGGCGGCGGCCCCGGTGGCAGGGGCGGGCCTTGGTAATCGCTCGGCTCGGGTTTGGGAGGCAACTCTCCTGCAGGGGGTGTCAGGTCCTTGTAGTCAAATTCTGAAAGCAGGTGGTGGATGCAGTTCAGGCGCGCCAGCTTCTTGCTGTTTCCGTCGATCACGGTCCAAGGCGCCCGCTCGGTATGACAGTGCGCAAACATCTGGTCTCGTGCACGCGTGTAATTCTCCCAGCGGAACCGGGCCTCCAGATCCATCGTACTGAGTTTCCAACGCTTGAGCGGATCGTCCCGGCGTGCCTGAAAACGTCGTTCCTGTTCTTCGTGGCTGATCGTGAACCAGTACTTGATCAACTTGATGCCGGAGTTGACCAGCATCTCTTCGAAATGGGGGCAGCTGATGAAAAATTCCTGCGCTTCGATCTCGGAGCAGAACCCCATCACTGTTTCCACTCCGGCTCGGTTGTACCAACTGCGGTCGAACAGCACCATCTCGCCGATCCGGGGTAGATGTGCGACATAGCGCTGGAAATACCACTGTCCCCGTTCGCGTTCAGTCGGCTTCGGCAGTGCCACCAAACGCACAATACGGGGATTGGTGTATTGCGTAATACGGCGAATCACCCCACCTTTTCCCGCCGCGTCGCGACCCTCGAACAGTACAACGGCGCGCAAGCCCTGGGACTGGATCCAATACTGGAGCTTAATCAGTTCGACTTGCAGGACTTGCAGTTCCTGCTCGTAACTCTTCTCGCTGATCAGCTTGGGTTCAGACATCCGCCCACATCCGCAGCAGCCGGGAATAAACCCAATCGAGTCTTGCCAACTCATCGTCCGCCGGATCTTTCTCCATCCTCTGTGATCGCAAAGCATCCAGGGTCTGAAGGATTTCGCGCTGCTGCCCATCTCGAACCTGGCTCTGAATCCACAACACTGCGACCCACCGCTCGCCCGAAGTCACCTCATCGACCCGGTGCAGGTGACCTGCGGGATACAGCACCGCATCACCGGCCGGATATCGTGCGGCCTGCTCGCCATAAGGGGTTTCCACCACCAGCGCGCCGCCTTCATACTCCGAAGGGTCGCTCAAAAACACAGTGACCGCGAGGTCCGACCGGTAGCCGCCCTCACCCATCACGGCATCATCCGTATGCCAACCGTAGTGCATTCCGGGCTGGTATCGGGAGAAAATCGGATGACTGATCCGCAGCGGCAATGCATGGCTCTGCACCATGGGGTGGCGTTGCAACGCCTGCGCAACGCAGAGCTCCAGAGGCTCTCGCTCGGAACGGGGCGCCTGGAATTCTTCATTTTGCTTGACCTCGCCTGCCAATCGGCCTGCGCTGGCACGGCCGTCCGCGAAGACGCCCTGGCGTAATCCTTCGCGGATTTTTTCCAGTTCCTCGGGGCTCAGAACTCCAGGAAGGTGAAGCAACATGGTGGGAAGTCCAATCCCCCTCATTATAATGAGAGGATGGCCCGGATATGTGTTTTGGGAGGCACTGGCTTTGTCGGCCAGGCGCTGGTCAGCCGTTTGGTGGCACAGGGTCATCACGTGCGGGTTTTAACCCGGCAACAGTTTCGCCACCGCTCCCTGCTGGTGCTCCCCACTTTGGACTTGGTGCAGGTAAACGTTCATAAAGAACGGTCCCTTATCCGTCATACCGAAGGCATGGATGTCATCATCAACCTGGTCGGCATCCTCAACGAGTCCCGCTTTCGCCAAAGGACTTTCAAGAAAACGCATGTCAGGCTGGCACAGAAGCTTGTGTCCGCCTGCCACACGCACGACATCCCCAGGCTACTGCAGATGAGTGCGCTCGGTGCCGACCGCAACGCACGCAGCCACTACCTGCGCAGCAAAGCCGAGGCGGAAGCCGCACTGCTCCAGTTCAGCGGGGTCACCAAGGTCACGAGCTTTCGGCCTTCCCTGATCTTCGGTCCCGGCGACCATCTCATCGGCCGTTTCACTTCGTTGCTTCGTCTTGCCCCGTATTTCTTTCCTCTGGGCTGTCCTGGCACCCGCTTCACCCCGGTCTATGTCGGTGATGTCGTCGCGCGCATGTGCGACTCTTTGAACGACCGGCAAACCTATTCGCAATCCATCAACCTGTGCGGCCCGGATATCTATACGCTGCAAGAGCTGGTCGAACTGATCGCCGCGACAGCCGGCTTGAAGCGCCAGGTCGTCCCCCTGTCTCCTTTCATGTCACGGATGCAGGCGCGCATTCTGGGACGCGTGCCCGGGAAACCTCTCACCATGGACAATTACCACAGCCTGCAAGTCGACAGCGTGTGCCCCGAGGCGGCTCCCTGCCCCACCCATCTGGAACCGATCATGCGGGAGATGCTGGGGAAAAACGGGTAGAGCCTTTAGGCTCGCCCTGCGGCCAAACGCTAAAATTTATTGAGTATCAAAGAGTTAAGACAAAAGTAACCGGTCCGTCGTTGATTAGACGGACTTGCATATCCGCCCCGAACTCTCCGGTTTCTACCTGGCCGTGTTGCTCTCGGCATTCCTCGCACAGGCTCTCAAAAAGCATGCGCCCGGCCTCTGGCGGCGCGGCAGAACTAAAACTTGCGCGCATTCCCCGGTCCGTGTCAGCCGCAAGGGTGAATTGCGGTACCAGCAGCAACGCGCCCCCCGTATCAACCAGGGAACGATTCATTTTCCCTTCTTCGTCTGCGAACAGGCGGTAACCCAAGATCCGTTCGGCCATACGTCCGATTTGCGCTGGCGAATCATCCTTGTGAAAGCCAACCAAGGCCAGAACCCCGGAATCGATGGCCGCCACGGTGCGCCCGCCGATGTCGACTCGAGCCTCGATTGTGCGTTGGAGCAGGGCGATCATGAGCGGCTTGCTTGGCCGGAGAATGGCAAAAGCACTATAATCCATTTTTACGCGCCCGTGGCTCAGTGGATAGAGCACTGGCCTCCGGAGCCAGGGGTCGCAGGTTCGAATCCTGCCGGGCGCGCCAGACCCAATATCGCAGCCACTTCAGACCCTTGAGGAACATAGTAGAATGGCCAAGCCAGCAGTGGCTCCATCTCTTTTCTCCCCATGAGCGCCCGCACCGCCCGCATCCAGCGCAATACCCGCGAGACCCAGATCGAGGTTGAAGTCGATCTGGACGGGAGTGGCTGCGCGGAACTTGAGACCGGGTTGCCCTTCCTGGAACACATGCTGGACCAGGTTGCCCGCCACGGCATGTTGGACCTCAAGGTGAAAGCCCAAGGCGACCTTTCAGTCGACGCGCACCATACCGTCGAAGACATCGGCATCGTGCTCGGCCAGGCCGTACGACAGGCATTGGGTGACAAACAGGCCATCCGCCGCTATGGTCACGCCTACGTCCCGCTGGACGAGGCGCTGTCGCGCGTCGTCATCGATTTCTCCGGCCGCCCCGGCCTAAACTATCAGGTCGAATACCCGCGTGCCCGGATACAGGACTTCGACGTGGACCTGGTGCACGAATTCTTCCAGGGATTCATCAACCACGCCATGGCCACGCTGCACATAGACGGTCTGCGCGGGAACAACGCCCACCACATTGCCGAAACAGTGTTCAAGGCCTTCGGCCGTGCGTTGCGCATGGCCGCGGAACAGGACCCGCGGGAGACCGGTACCCCTTCAACCAAAGGCGTGTTATAGCCAATACTCGTTCAGTTTCGCGATGCAAACCGTCGCCATCGTCGATTTCAGTTTCGGCAACCTGCGTTCCGTGTACAACGCGTTGTGCAGTTTGGCGGGGCCTGAGGTTGACATTCAGATCGCAACCGAGCCCTCAGCCATAGAGCAAGCGGACCGGGTCGTATTCCCAGGTCAGGGCGCGGCGCGGCACTGCATGCTTGCACTGCGCCAGAAAGGCCTGGCCGATGCGGTCTTGAGCGCAGCCCGGAACCGGCCCTTTCTCGGAATCTGCATGGGCATGCAAGTCCTGATGGAATACAGCGAGGAGAACGACGGGGTCGATTGCCTGGGGATGTTCTCCGGAAAGGTGGAAGCTTTCGCACCGCATGTCGAACACGGAAGTGGATTCAAAATCCCGCACATGGGCTGGAGCCGCATCGAACAGGTGACACACCCGCTGTGGGAGAATATCCCCGACCAAAGCCGTTTTTATTTCGTGCACAGTTACTACACGGCTCCGCGCGATAAGGAAGCCATCGCCGGGCGCACTGATTACGTATTGCCTTTCGCTTCGGTGATCGCGAGAGATCAGGTGTTCGCCATGCAGAGCCATCCCGAGAAAAGCGGGGAGCACGGCCTGACACTGTTACGGAATTTCTTGCACTGGGACGGCCGGTGCTGAACCTGGAGCCCACCAAATCATGCTGATCATTCCTGCCATCGACATCAAGGAAGGGCAGTGCGTACGCCTGCGCCAAGGCCGAATGGACGACAAAACCGTCTTTTCGGATGACCCCGTCAGTATGGCGCAACGCTGGGTCGATCAAGGCGCTCAGCGATTGCACATCGTGGATCTGGACGGTGCCCGCACAGGCCAGCCGGCCAACCTTCCGATCATCAAACAAATCGCGCAAAATCATCCGAAAATCCCGATCCAGGTCGGCGGAGGCATCCGGAGCGAAGAAACCATCCAGACCTACCTGGATATCGGCGTGCGCTACACCGTCATCGGCACCCGCGCAGTGCGCGAACCGCATTTCGTAGAAGAACTGTGCCTGGAGTTTCCCGGCCACATCATCGTCGGCCTGGATGCCAAGGACGGCAAGGTGGCCACTGACGGCTGGTCCAAGTTGTCCCACCACGACGCCATTGATCTGGCCCAGCACTTTGTCCAAGAGGGAGTCGCTTCCATCATCTTCACCGACATCAGCCGGGACGGCATGATGCAGGGCGTCAACGTGACATCCACCGTTGAACTGGCCCAGGCCCTCCCCATCCCCATTATCGCTTCCGGCGGCGTCAGTACGCTGGAGGATATCAAGGCCCTTCAGGCCGTTGCCGACGAAGGCATCAGTGGCGCCATCATTGGGCGTGCCCTGTATGAAGGCAGCATCGATCTCGAGCAGGCATTGGCACTGACTTCCGACTGATGGGCCTTGCCAAACGCATCATCCCGTGCCTGGATGTCGACGATGGCCGGGTTGTCAAAGGCGTGAAGTTCGTTGATATCCGGGATGCCGGCGACCCGGTCGAAATCGCCCGCCGCTACGATCAGGAAGGGGCAGACGAAATCACGTTTCTGGACATCACGGCGAGTCACCACAACCGCGACACTACGGTCCACATGGTGGAAGCCGTGGCAGAACAGGTCTTCATTCCCCTGACTGTCGGGGGAGGCATCCGGACTGTTGAGAATATCCGGACCCTGCTGTGCGCTGGCGCCGACAAGGTCGGCATCAACACGGCCGCCGTCACCAACCCGGAATTCGTGCGGGAGGCCAGCGATACGGTTGGCAACCAGTGCATCGTCGTCGCCATTGACGCCAAGCGGGTCAATGCGGCCGATGCGCCGCCGCGCTGGGATATCTTCACTCATGGCGGGCGCAAGGACACGGGGATCGATGCCCTGGAATGGGCGAAAAAAATGGAAACGTACGGAGCTGGCGAGATCCTCCTGACCAGCATGGACCGGGACGGGACCCGCGAAGGCTTCGACCTGGAGTTGACCCGGGCCATGAGCGATGCGGTTGGCATTCCCATCATCGCGTCGGGCGGAGTCGGCACCTTGCAGCATCTGGTGGACGGCGTCACTGAAGGCGGCGCCGATGCCGTACTTGCGGCCAGCATCTTCCATTTTCAGGAATATACTATTGGCGAGGCCAAGCAGTACATGTACCAAAACGGTATTGAGGTTCGCCTGTAAATCCCCATGAACGAAACCACTCGCATCTTGGAACAATTGATGGAAGTGCTCCGGCAGCGCCGCGAGGCCGATCCGGACAGTTCATACGTGGCCGCACTTTGCCGCGACGGGATACCCGCCGTCACGGCCAAGATCACCGAAGAAGCCGCCGAGACGGTGGAAGCAGCTGAAGGCGACGCCGAACATCTAGTGCATGAAGTCGCGGACCTATGGTTTCACAGCCTGGTCCTGCTGGCCATGCGCGATCTCGATGCCCGCGACGTTCTGGAGGAATTACAGCGTCGTTTCGGAACCTCGGGACTGGAAGAAAAAGCCAAACGCCAACAGTGAAAACATTCAAGTTACGGGATTGGGCGGGTGGCCTAATCGCCTTGATGCTGACATCGGCCGGCATGACCCTGCCGGTGGTGGCATTCGCTGTTCAGGACGACGCCCCCCGCATTGCCGTAGTTTCTGCTTACGCGCCGGAGATGGTAATACTGAAAAGTGAGCTGGACGATGCCACCGTACATTCATTGAACGGTGTGGAGTTTTCCACCGGGCGATTGCAGGGACGAGATGTCGTGCTGTTCTTGAGTGGTATCAGTGTCGTCAATGCGGCGATGACGGTACAACTTGCCCTAGACCACTTCAACATCAAGCAGGTTGTCTTCTCCGGCATTGCCGGCGGAATCGATCCCGCACTGCACATCGGCGATGTGGTGATCGCGGACCGCTGGGGGCAATACCTTGAGTCAGTTTTTGCCCGAAAGGTCGAGGGTGGATGGAAGAAACCGGAATTCTTCGAATACCCATATGCGAATTTCGGCATGATGTTCCCGAGATCCGTCACCGTGCAGCGGGCCGGTGCCGATGCGCCGGAGACCCGGTTCTGGTTCCCCGTCGATGAATCGCTGCTCGCTTATGCCCGCCAAGCGGTCGCGAACGTCACGCTCAACCGCTGCGCGGCAGAAAATACATGCCTTGACTACATGCCCAAGATTGTCGTCGGCGGCTCCGGCGTGTCGGGAGGCGCGTTCATCGATAATGCGGATTTTCGTGATTACACCTTCAAGACCTTTGGCGCGCATGTCTTGGACATGGAGAGCTCTGCCGTAGCTCATGTCGCCTATGCCAACGATGTCCCATTCATTGCCATCCGGAGCCTGTCCGACCTGGCGGGCGGCGATGAAGCGGAAAACCAGCTTGAAATCTTCTTCGGCCTTGCGGCAGACAACGCGGCCGAGGTCGTCAAGGCATTGTTGCGGGCGATCCCTGAATAAGTGACGCCTGGCGCACTGATCCGGGCGATTTGAGGGTTTGTCGCGGTCCGTTTGAATGCCGGGCCTGCGCTAAAATGCAGATCTTCGCCCCGGAGAAATCGCGTACTACGAGCATCCTAGGGCGCTGATTCCGTAATTCCGGGCCCTCGGCCATGTTCGATTTTGGATTCTGGGAACTGATTCTGGTCATGATCGTCGGTCTGATCGTGATCGGACCGAAACGCCTACCCCGAGTCGCCGCCCAAGTGGGCGAATGGCTGGGACGCATGCGGCACCTCGTGCACCAGTTCCGCCAAAGCGTCCAGCAGGAACTTCAAGCCGAAGAACTCAAGGACGTCCTGCGCCAGCAGCAAAACGAGATTCAGGAGCTTCGGGATATCGTCCAGAATCAGGCCGATCCCGACGCCCCCCTTGTCGAAGCAATCGAAAAACAGCTTGAGGAGCGTCCCGACACCGAGTCGGACACCCCCGATCATGAGCCCGCCCAGAAACGTGAAGAAAACTGACCCGGAGCGGCCCTTTCTCAGCCACTTGGTCGAACTGCGCGACCGGTTGTTGCGGGTTCTCCTGGTCGTCGGCATCGTACTGGTGGCACTGCTGCCGTTTGCCAACACGCTGTATACCTTGCTGGCCACACCGCTGCTCAACAGCCTCCCGGAAGGCCATACGATGGTCGCCATTGACGTGGCCTCGCCTTTCCTTGCTCCGTTCAAGCTGACCCTGCTGCTGGCGTTGACGGTCACTGTGCCGTACACCCTTTATCAAGTCTGGGCCTTCGCTGCCCCGGGGCTGTACGGGCATGAAAAGCGTCTGGCCGGCCCGGTGCTTCTGTCCAGCGTCGTCCTGTTCTATCTCGGCATGGTGTTCGCCTATTTCGTGGTGTTCCCGCTGGTGTTCGGGTTCTTCGTCAGTACGGCACCGGAAGGCGTCGCGGTCATGACCGACATCAACCGCTTCCTGGACTTCGTGGTGAAGCTTTTCCTCGCTTTCGGAGTCGCGTTCGAGGTCCCGATCATCACGGTCGCCATGGTCGCCATGGGAATCACCACGCCCAAACGTCTGCGCGAAGTTCGCCCTTACGTGATCGTGGCGGCATTCGTCATCGGCATGCTGCTGACGCCTCCGGACGTCATCTCCCAGACCCTGCTCGCCATCCCGGTCTGGCTGCTGTACGAGATCGGCATCCTCTTCTCCAAAATGGTGGCTCCGAAACAGGACGAGGCAGAGGCAGAAGAAGAGACCCGCTTCCGCCCCATGACCGAAGAAGAGATGGACACCGAACTTGATGCCATGGAATCCACCGAAACTCCTGAGCCGGCCTCTCCCGACAAGAAGACCGATGAGTGAAGGCCGGCTGTTCATCGTGACGGCACCCTCTGGAGCCGGCAAGACTTCCCTGATCCGGGGGCTCCTGAGCCGAGAGGAGCGCCTTGCGGTCAGCATCTCGCACACGACCCGGCCGATGCGCAAGGGGGAAGAAGACGGCGTGGATTATTACTTTGTCTCGCCTGAAGAATTTGAACGGATCAGCGGGCAGGATGGGTTCCTCGAACGTGCGGAGGTATTCGACCATCTGTACGGGACCTCGCGCACGGAGGTCGAACGGTTACGAAGCGAAGGGCTCGACGTAATCCTTGAGATCGACTGGCAGGGCGCGCAACTGGTGCGGCAGAAAATGCCCGAAGCCGTCAGCATTTTCATTCTCCCGCCCTCTCTTTCTGTCTTGGAGGCACGCTTGCGCAATCGAGGTACGGACGACGATGGCGTAATCTCACAGCGCCTGGCTCAGGCCCGGTCAGATATCCTGCACTGCCAGGATTTTGAGCACTGCGTGATCAACGATAACTTCGAAGAAGCAATGGAGCGATTACGATCCTTGATTCAGAACCCGAATCAGACCGATGACGATCCCCGACCCTGTTACGAGCGGGTGTCGGAAACTTCCTGATTGGAGGTAATCCAAACGCCGATTATTTTGCCGTGCAGGCGTACTTCAAGACCTGTATCTCCTTCCGGGATAACCCGCGCGCTTCCCCCGCCGGGTGATCCCGAGCCAACAAAACCGGCCCGTATCCAACCCGGATCAGGCGACCAACCTCTAAGCCAACCGCTTCCCACATTCTCCGCACGGCGCGATTGCGTCCTTCGCGCAACGCAACCTCGTACCAGCGATTACTCCCTTGACCTCGCTTCTCGCGCACATACTCGAACTTCGCCATTCCGTCTTCCAGTTCCACTCCTGCCGTCAAGCGTTCCAGTTGTTTTTGGCTTGGCGTCCCACGAACCCGGGCCAGATAACGGCGCTGCACCTGCCCGCTCGGATGCATCAGGCGATTGGCCAATTGCCCATCGGTTGTCAACAGCAACAAGCCTGAAGTCTGGAAATCCAGCCGCCCGACTGCAATCCAGCGTCCATGCGAGGGTTCCGGCAGGTTGTCGAAAACCGTCGGGCGATCCTGCTCGTCGGATCGGCTGGTGATCTGTCCTGCGGGCTTGTGGTAGGCCAGTACCTGGCAGGTTTCCACCCCTTCCGGAAGCGGTCGGCCATCGACTGTCACCGCGTCATCCGAAGCCGCCCGGTCTCCCAGCTTGGCTGGCTGGCCGTTGACCTGGACCCGTCCCGCCTCGATCCATGCCTCGGCCTGACGGCGTGAGGCAAGCCCTGCCTGGGCAATCAGTTTTTGGAGGCGCTGCGGCGTATCGCCCGCCACTTCAGGCTGCTTCTTCCGGCAGATCCGGCGGCAAGTCTTCTTCCGGGGATTCAGCGACTACCGTGTCCGTCGCATCCGACTCCGCGTCCGATTCGGGTTGGGGCATGCCTTGGATCTTCAACTGCGGATCCACTTCCTCTTGCGCACGAGGTTCAGGCAGCGGCGGCAATTCCTTCAGGCTTTTCAGCCCGAAATAATCCAGAAATTCCCGTGTCGTCCCGTACAGCGCCGGACGGCCCGGAACCTGCTTGTAACCCACCACGCGCACCCAATTGCGCTCGGTCAGCGTCTGCATGATGTTGGTGCTGGGTGCAACACCGCGCACCTGTTCGATTTCGCCGCGCGTCATCGGCTGCCGATAGACAATCAGCGCCAACGTCTCCAACAAAGCCTGAGAGTAACGCGGAGGACGCTGCTCCCAAAGACGCCCGATTACCGCGGCGTAGTCCTGGTCAATCTGATAGCGCCAGCCGCTGGCTATTCGGACCAGCGAGAAACTCCGTCCCTCGCATTCTTGCTCAAGCTGTTCCAGGGCTTCCGACACTTCCTTGCGCGATGGGCGGTCGCGGTTGTCGAACAGTTTCAGCAACGCGTCCACGGACAGTGGATCGTCCGCTGCCATCAGTGCGGCCTGGATCGTATCCCGGATTGTGGATTCAGGCATGAGCCGACTCCTCGCTCGCCCCGTGCAGACACCGGAAAATAATGATCGGGCCGCCGTATTCCTCCTGACGGCAGTCGACCATGCCAAGCTTGAGCAGCTCGAGGATCGCCAGCAAGGAAACCGCCATGCCCTGGCGCCCTTCCTGCGCCGTGAACAGGCTGGTAAACAGGCAATTTTCGTTGGAACCAACCCGGTCCAGGATCTCCGACATTCGGTCCTGAACGGACAGCGATTCGGTTTCGATCTGATGCGCCACGTTGTACTGGGCCCTCAACAACATGGCCTCCAAGGCCATCAGGAGATCCTGCATGCCAACCTTGGGCAGCGGGCGGGGCACTGACAGATCCCGGGTATCCAGTGCGAATTCGAACACGTCTCGCTCCAACCTCGGCAGGTTATTGAGGCTTTCCGCGGCAACCTTGAAGCGTTCGTACTCCTGCAAGCGCCGAACCAGCTCGGCACGTGGATCTTCTTCTTCGCCCTCTACTTCCGGGGCAGGCAGGAGCATGCGGGATTTGATCTCGGCCAGCATCGCCGCCATCACCAGATATTCCGAAGCCAACTCGAGCTGCAACTCCTCCATCAGGGAGATGTGGCGCAGATACTGGTCGGTGATTTCCACCAATGGGAGGTCGAGGATATCGAGGTTCTGTCGGCGGATCAGGTACAGCAGGAGATCCAAGGGACCTTCAAAAGCGTCCAGATAGACTTCCAGCGCCTCGGGAGGGATATACAGATCTTCCGGCAGATCGACCACCGGCTCGCCGTGCAACGTGGCCAGCGGCATTTCCCGCTGCACCGGAGGACTGTCGCGCCTCGGATCAGGCATAGTCAAGCCCTATTGCCTCACTGACGTCTTCCAGCGTGTCGCGGGCGACATCGCGCGCGGCTTCGCAACCTTCGTGAATCAGGGCGTTTACCCCCGCCCGATCCGACAAGTATTCCTTGGCATTGGCACGGATTGGATCCAGTTCCGCCACCATGGCATCCAGAAGCCGGCGCTTGCAGTCCGTGCAGCCGATGCCGGCGCTCCGGCAACCCTCCTCCACCCATTCGAGGGTCTTCGAGTCGGAATAGATCTTGTGCAGGTCCCAGACCGGGCATTTCTCCGGATCCCCCGGGTCGCTGCGCCGCTGGCGCGCCGGGTCCGTCATCATGCCCATCAGTTTTTTCTGGATGGCCTCCGGCTCCTCGCGCAAGCCCAGGGTGTTGTTGTAGGATTTGGACATCTTGCGGCCATCCACCCCAGGGACTTTTGGAACAGCCGTCAGATATTCCTTCGGTTCCGGGAGAATCATGCGCCATTCCCCCTCCAGGTAACCATCCAGACACTGCAAATCGCCAAGCGACATGCTCTGTTGCCCGCGCAGCATCTCACGCGCCACCTCCAAGGCCTGCGAATCACCCTGCTCCTGAAAACGGCGGCGGTATTCCCGGTAGAGGCGCGCTTCGTTTCGCCCCAGGCGATCGATCAAGCCTTCCGCCCGCTTGGCAAAGCCCTGCTCCTGGCCGTACAGGTGATTGAAGCGCCGGGCAACCTCGCGCGTAAACTCCACGTGTGCCGCCTGATCCTCGCCCACCGGCACCAGTTGCGCCTTGTACATCAAGATATCAGCGGCCTGCAACAGGGGGTACCCCAGAAAACCGTACGTCGCCAGGTCGCGGTCCGTCTGTTCCTGCATTTCCTTGTAACTCGGCACCCGCTCAAGCCAACTCAACGGAGTGAACATGGACAGCAACAGGTGCAATTCCGCATGCTCCGGAACCTGCGACTGCACGAACAGGGTCGAAGCCCCCGGGCTGACGCCGCAGGCCAGCCAGTCCACCACCATCTCCCAAACATGATCCTCCAACTTGGTCGTCTCTCCATAATGCGTGGTCAGCGCGTGCCAGTCCGCTACGAAAAAGAAGCATTCCTGGCTGTGCTGGAGATTCACCCAGTTCTTGATGACGCCGTGGTAGTGCCCTAGGTGCAAGCGCCCGGTCGGGCGCATGCCGGACACGACACGCTGGCCAGCAGGTAGGTCTCTTTCCATCAGGAACCCATCCAGGGAAGTCCGAAGAGTTGGTGCGCCGCGCCGATGAACGCGATCAGCGGCTTACCGATAAACCCGTACAAAGAACCCGCCAGAAACAGACCCAAGACCAGTATTAGGCCGTAACGCCCGAATTCCAGCCATTTCCTCCCCAGCTCCGGCGGCAACCACCTGGCGAGCACGACCGAGCCATCCAAGGGCGGAATAGGAAGAAGGTTGAGCAACATCAAAACCGAATTGATCACGATTCCGGCCTGTCCCATGGCAAACAGAATGATGCCGAGTTCAGAGTCAAGTGCCAGACCCAACCGGGCGATTCCAGCCCAAGCGATCAGCATCAGGGCATTAGAAGCGGGACCGGCCACCGCAACCCAAGCCATGTCCTCGCGAGGCCGGCGCAGCCGGGAAGCATTGACCGGGACGGGCTTGGCCCAACCCATTGCCACCCCGAGAGACGCGACCATGGCCAAGGGCAGCACAAGCGTCCCCAGCCAGTCGACATGCGGAAGCGGATTGAGCGTCAGCCGGCCGGCTTCGGCTGCCGTCGAATCACCAAAACGATACGCCACCCAGCCGTGCGCAACTTCGTGCACGGTAATGCCCAGCAAGACAGGCACCGCCCAGATCGCCAGCGTCTGCGCTAATGACATGGCGGGCAAAACAGGCGCCAACCGGCGGAAAACAGGAGGTTGGACACGATAGGAAAATTATAGCAAGGGAAAGCTGCCGCCGCCTTGGCGAACCACTTCCGGCACCTCACCCATCAGGTCGACCACGGTGGTCGGTATGCTGGGGCAAAACCCACTGTCAATAATCAAGGACACCCGTCCTTTCAGGCGGTCATACAGTGCGCTCGCTTCCACCGGGGGGTCCTCCAGATCCGGCAACATCAGGGTGCAACTCATCAGAGGGGCGTTGTGTATCTCCAAGAGAGCCTGAACTACCCGGTGGTCGGGAATGCGCAGGCCGATGGTCCGGCGCTTCGGCTCCATCAGGCGCCGCGGCACCTCGCGGGTTGCTTCCAGGAGGAACGTGTACGGTCCCGGGGTATGAGCCTTCAGGATCCGGTACGCCGCATTGTCGATCCGGGCGTACAGGGAAAGTTCTGAAGATCCCGGCACACCAGCGTGAACGGGTGCTTGGAATCCAGGTCGCGCAGACGCCGTATCGTTTCCATCGATGCCTTGTCCCCGACCGCGCAGCCGAAGGCATAACAGGAATCGGTCGGATAGACGAGCAGGCCCCCAGCACTCAGCATTTCCGCGGCTTGGCGGATCAGGCGCGGCTGGGGATTTTCCGGATGGATCGAAAAACGCTGGGTCATGGCTCTTTATAATGGTAGCAGTATGAAGTTGTTCGTTGAGTTATTGCCCATCACAATTTTCGTGGTGGCATATTTTTTCTATCCCGACTTGCCTGCCGCATGGATTGATGCGTTCTCCGACGCAACCCATCTGGAATTGACTGCCGGAGAGTCTGGGGACCGAATCTACTTTGCCACATCCGTGCTGATCGCGACCATGCTGGTCCAATGCGGGATCCTGTGGATGATGCGAGAATTGGGGGGCACGCACCTCGCTGCACTGGTCGTGGTCGTGGTCGCCGGCGGGCTGACCCTCCTCCTTAAAGACCCCCTGTTCATCAAATGGAAGCCGACCGTGTTCTACTGGGCGTTGGCGCTAGCGTTCTTCGCATCCAGCTATGTCGGCTCCCGGAACCTGGTGGAGCGGATGTTCAGCAAGGCCTTTTCCTTGGACGATGCGCAGGTGTGGCGTCAACTGAATATCGCCTGGATCGGTTTTTTCCTGGTCTGCGGCGCTCTCAACCTATACGTGGCATATGGATTCTCTGAAGAGTTCTGGGTGCAATTCAAGCTGTTCGGCCTGGCCTTGGGGCTACCCATTTTGTTCCTGCTGGCCCAGGGAATCTACCTTACTCCACGGCTGAAAGACTGAAGCATATGAGACAGGAAAACGGGATATTGTCGTCCCGTTGTCGCCCACTGTGTCTTGATGTCATAAGATATCAAAAAATATTCCCTTATTTATCAAATATATAAATGAATCCCCATTCTAGGGCTTGACATATATAAATATATCCTTATATTATGAATTACTGGATGACTGCGCGGGGTGGTCATCGCGAACATTACCGGAGACACTCATGGATATCATCGTCATCGACATTTTTGCCGCTGTGGCTATCTGGGCGACGGTCTTCACCGTGATGCGCCTGGGTTACCTGGACTAAACCTCTTTCCTCCAGTGAGGCTGAAACCGGACAGGGATGTCCGGTTAAAGGTCGACACGGATGTCGACCGCTCTCACTTTATCCCGGCCATGAAACCCTTCATGGTCGGGACTTTTTTTAAAATTCAATCGCCACAATGCTGACGGTGCCTGCTTTCTCGTTGGCAGTCGCCACATAGCGCACACCGTCCTGCTCGAAAGCAACAATCCCTTCCGGAGCCAGCTTGCCGTCTCCTTCGCCGCGCAGGGACAATATCTCTCTCACCTGTGGTGCACTCGGCTCCTCGAGGTCGACCAGCACCAGCGCATCCGCGCGCTCCAGTGCCACAATCGCCCAAGCCCTACTCTCTGCTTCAAACGTGATCACGCCCTCCGGTTCCGACCCTTTGTTGTCGCTTCGCCCGTCTGGATAAATTCCCGCGGCATGCGCCGCCTCGTCCAACTGGTTGCCGGTGTCACCGATTACTTCTGCGGCTGCCAAGTCCACGACACTAAGCGTTCGCCCACCACCTGCCGGGCCTTGTCGGGTCTTGGAGGCTTTCGGGTCAGTGTCTCCTTCGTCCGCCGTCACCAAATACCGTCCGTCTGGAGTCACCGCAATCTGGTCCGGCTCCCGAAAGGCTCGCAGCGTCTCCGTGAACGAAACTCTCCCGTCATCGTCAAGATCCGCCATATGTTCAGTCACTCCCAAAGCGATGATGCCGCGAACGGTTGCGCTTGCCGTGTCGACCACGGCTATCCCGTTGTTTTCCTGAAGGCTCACGTAAACCGTCGCTTCATCTGGAGCGAAAGCCGTGTATTCCGGCTCCAGGTGGGCTGGATCACCCGAATCGAATGGAATTTCCACTTCTTCGCCATCTATCTCGCGTTCCAGAAACCGACCCGCATCCAAAGCCGTCAGGCCATGCCTCTGGGGGAGCGGTTTAAACCGAACTTCCCTCACAACCCCTTCCAGCAATCCTTCCGTCAAGTCGATCAACGTCACGCTTCCCGGGTGTGAGTGCCACTTCCCGCCTTCGGCCCAGTATTCTTCGGCTTCGTTCGCAACCGCCAGCCACTCCCCGGAAGGACTGAAGTGGACGTCATCCGGCCCATGGCCTGCCGCATATCGCGCCAGCACCTTGCCATGCAGGTTCAGCAGCTGGATTTCGCCCACCGAGCCGACCGGCCCGGCGACGGCTGCCGCCAAAACATCCTGATCCGGGTGAAAAGCAACTGAATTAATGGTGTGGCTGTCCGGCAACTCCAAATCCAGCGCACGGATGCTCATGGGAAGGTTCGGTCTCGCCAGAGACACCAGATCGATCTTTCCAGCCTCGCTGTTGCTCACCGCGAGTGTGCGGGTTTTGGGTTGATAGGAAAGGATTTCGGTACCTTCCGGCTCGCTTGAGACCCACGTCGCGACCAAAGACAGTTGGGGTTGCGTCGCATGGGCAGCCGACGACAATGCAAGCCATAAAATTGGAATTAGAATTCGGGATGTCACAGTGAAAACACAAAAAGGAATAGTTGGGACAAACTGACTTTATTGTTCTTTTTTGTAGGAATTATGAATTACGCTAAATGCCTTTCACAGAAAAGCAGCGATTTCTATCGTGCCGCCAATGTATGCGCCTATACCGGCACCAACAGCACTCAGACCAATTTTGCCGATTGCTTCTTTTTTATGCTCTCGAATAGATGCACTACTAGCACTATTAAAACGAGAGAGTGCCGCGAAGAGTCAAACCGCCGTCATTGAGCGCCCGGAAGTCCTCTCCATTGCCTTCGACATAATCCAGTTCCAGAGCCAGCGTGGAGTCTGCGCGCCAGTGGACTCCAAGCAGCATCGAATCGGAACTTCCCTCCAGATTTTTCGTCTTGTCGGCAAGGTTCGCATAGCGCACCACCAGCTCCCAGATGCCCTCCTCGTCCCGTGGCTCGATGTGCGCCAGAAGGCCAGGCGCATAGCGGCTTTGCGTATGTTCGCCCGTAATTCTCCAGGCACCCCGAATATGGAAGCCGTCCGCATTCTCTTTTGCCCGGTTGCGGAACGGCAATCCTTCTGCCCGCGCCTTGGATTTCAGGTACTGGGCCTGGATCGCGTAGGACTCCTGTGAATAGCCGATATCAAAAGCCAGGTGCCGACCGGACCCCTGCGATTCCAACTCCCCGCCATCCAGCATGTCGAAGGCCACATTCTCTCCCCAATTGCTAAAGGACTGGAATGACAGCCCAACATGCAGAAAGCTTCCATCTTCGAAGCGCGGCGCTACCATCAGCCGTGCCTGTACTTCCGTGGAATCCGCCACACCTGAACTTTCATCGTACCCATGGACCTGTAGCGAGCCATACCAGGGAATCTCTTCGCCATGCACGAATCCGACGACCGCAGGCGCCTGAACGTCCTGATCCTGTCCACTGGAAAGACTGGCAAAGCGGCCCAACACCCCCTGCTCTATCATTCGGAACCAGCGGTCCCGCAATGAGCCGTCCAGCATCGCGGATGTCGAGGCCCATGGGGAAGTGGCGGCCAGATCAAGGCCAATGTTGCTGTTTCGATCCGGAATTTCCGCTCCGCTGCTTCGAAGCAATGCAGATTGGTTCAACTGACTCTGCATGCGCATCATCAATTCCTTCATGCGCGATCCTTCGTCCACCAGGCTGTCGATTTCATTTTCCGACAGTGCCTGCACCGGGGCGGCCAGCAGCAGGCCAAGGCTTACACAGGCAAACTGAAATGCGAAGCGTGGCATGAGAGAACCGGACAGGTGCCCCGACTCGGGCAGGAGACCCGATGAGGCTGGAAAGCGCAACTTGTCCAGAATCCACCTCCTAATCCGGCGCCCGTGTGCGGACGGGTGTTTCTCTGGGCTGTATTTGAGTTTAGCACACACAGCCGGGAGACTGTCGGGCTAGATGCCATGGCCAGTATTAGGGAGAACCCATAAAAAAATCCGCCGCCCGGTTTCCCGAAGCGGCGGATTTCAAGGAGTTCCG
This sequence comes from uncultured candidatus Poriferisulfidus sp., assembly GCA_965116525.1. Classification (GTDB taxonomy): domain Bacteria; phylum Pseudomonadota; class Gammaproteobacteria; order Poriferisulfidales; family Poriferisulfidaceae; genus Poriferisulfidus. Next base: position 1,263,629 of record OZ220694.1, on the reverse strand, counting down.
TCAGGATTCAAATCGTCCTGACATCAGGAATTGATCAGAACACGTACTGGCCTCGCAGCGAGAACGCCTGACCATCGTCATTGTTGCACTTCTTGATCGAAAGATCTTCGGTTTCGCTGCTAGCCGTACCATCGTCCAGTGCATAGCTCCGCGTGGACGTCGTGCAGCCATCAACTTCCGAATCCACATAGTTGAGCATGAACTTGACGTTCTTGTTGACGTACCAGTTCACACCCAGAACCATACGCTCCAGGTCAGCACTTAGGCTTCTGCCGGGAATGTCGATGTCCGCGTCTTCATAACGGGCAACCACTTCCCAAGCGCCGCCTTCGTTCTTTGGCTTAATAGCGGCAAACGCGCCGGAGCCTCCCTTGTAGCCGCGGGTCTCACCCGTGAGGGTGTATGCGGCCTGCAGGTAGAAACCATCCATCTCAAGGTCGCAGGTGTTGCTGAAGCCAGCTATCTCTTCCACTTCTTCCTGCGTTATCCTGTCTTCTGTTACTGCAGCAACTTCTTCCACTTTAACTACTAAGTCACGTGTAGTATCCCCCTGTCCATCAACACCTAGGTTGCCATATACCTCATCTTCCGCTAAATCAGCCAAAGCTTCCTCTGGTATCCCCAAATCAACTTCCGCAAATTGGGCTGGCGTGACAACACTATTATCATTTGGATCCAGGACTGCTTCAGCTGTCTGGACCGCCAAATATTTCCTGTCCCTTGCCGGAGAGATTTCTACAGTTTCAGTTTCTTCCGGAGTATAAGTATAGGTGCCGGAACCACAAGCGTTATTGTTGGTACCGTCAGACTCCACGCTCATGAATTCGCCCTGCAGCGAGAACGGGCCATTGACATACGCGAGCTCTACACCGAACTGATCGATGTCGTCGGACGCGTGGCTGTCGGTTTCAAATGGCCGTCCCGTGGTGTGCACACCCATGCGGGTACGCATGCGGTGAGTGTTGCCCTTGTAGTCCACGGTGTAGAACGAAGCACCTGCATGCAGGAAGGAGTTGTCGCCAAATTTCGGCATGATGGAGAAACGGGCACCGATGCCGTAGACATCACCGCCGTCATCTTCCTCAACCTCGTCATCGTAGACACCAATCACACCACTCATCGGCATGTCTCCCTTGGTCGCAAAACCGACCGAGAGACCGCCGAAATCAGGCTTGCCGATCACGGCGCCCGACAGTTCATTGATGATGGATCGCTCAATCGTCGAGATCCACTTGGAACTGGTGCGCTCTTCGAGCATACCCGGGCGCTTGTATTTACCCAGCATCGCGTACATCGGCTTGCTGGAATACTTCAGATAGCCGGTATCGACGTTCGCCTCGGAATCCTCGTGATCAATGTTGGTCGTGAACTTGTAGGACCAGTTCTTGCCAGACTTGCCGCTCAAGGTAATGCGAGACCGGCGAATCTCGTTTTCTTCCGCGTCTTCGTCAGCCCAAAATTCGTCATAAGAATCGTAGTCGTACATCAACCGTCCGCCAATCTTGAATTCGCTGCCCTTGCTGGATTTGACCTTGATACCCCCACCGGTCGTGGAAATAGTGATGTCTTCCTTCTTGGACTTGACCATGCCGCCTTTCTTGTCGCCTTCTTTGCCTGCCTTCTTGGCCTGCTGCTGCATGGCGTTGGTCTTCATCATGACTTCCTGCAACTGTTCCTGCATCTGCATCAGCATCTGCTTCATTTCGGCATTTTCGCGTTTGAGGTGATTGATTTCCTCACTTGATGCCAAAGCAGATGCCGGCAATGCCATGGCCAGCGTTAGTGCAGCAGGAACTGCAAATCGTGATTTCCACATGATCGTGGGAGCCTCCTTCAAATATTTAGAGGTTAAGGGAAAAACCTAGCGGTTACGCTGGTGCGTACTTTAGGTAAAAAATATGACAAAAATATTGGGGAAAAACCGACAGTCTGTTGTTTTCTTTCTTACTGTTCAGATCTTTGTTCTTATCCTTGATCGCAATATTAAACTCGCCGATAGACCAACTCAAGAACTACACTACAAATAAAGATCAATCAAATATTTATTGATTCACATCAACTATTAATCCTCCCGATCTTCGGCCGATTTGCGGCTTCCCCAGCCATGCTCGACCGCGAGCACCGCCGCCGCCACCCGGGAAGTCACGCCAAGTTTGCGCAGGATTGCTTTCACATGAACCTTGACCGTCCCTTCGGAAATGCCCAGGTTGTTTCCGATTCCACGATTGCTCAAGCCTTCGGCGAGCAAAGCCAGAATTTCGCTCTCGCGAGGAGTCAGAACGTCGAACGGGCTTTCCTCTCCCTCTGGCGGCTCCGGTTCGCGTCCCTGCACCACCCGTGCCAGTGCCGGGGTAAGACTCGGCGCCACGACAGTCTCGCCCGCGACGATAGAGCGTAGTGCCATCACCAAGGTGTCCGGCTCCATGTCCTTTAAAAGGTATCCGCTTGCTCCGGAACGCAGCGCCTCGATCAGATCCTGTTCCTCGTCACTTGTGGTCAACATCACCACCGGCGGACATTCCTCGTCTTCCTTCAGCTTCCGGAGTATTTCCAGCCCGCCGGTCTGCGGCAGGCGCAAATCCAGCAGAACAATCTCCGGTCGGCGCTCGGAAATTACCGCATATCCAGCCTCGGCATCCCCCACCGAATCCAGCACTTTCAATCCATGGCGTTCCAGCAAGCCCTGCAGGCCTTCCCGGAACAGGGTGTGATCATCGATGATCGTGACCGTAAGCGTCATGCTGCTTCCGCCTTCCGCGGCATCGTGTCGAACTCCAACGCTACCCGTACGCCTTCCTCCGGTTCGCTCTCCACCCGAAGCCGGCCACCGATGCGCATCGCCCGGTCCTGCAACAGGCTCATCCCGATGTGGGCGCCTCCCCCTTCCCGCGGTGGGTTGGCAATCCCGACTCCGTCATCTTCCACCAGCACCCGGCAACGCCCGGTCTCCGCATCACCTGAAATCAGGACCCGCACGGTGCTTGCCTGGGCGTGCTTTCGCGCATTGGCCAAGGCTTCCTGCACAATGCGCACGATCTGCAACTCATGTTCGGCCGACAGTTTCAGGTCCCCCCACTGAGTCTGCAGTAGCACACGGACATCCGGACAGTCCCGACGAAAACGCTCCACCGTTCGCTCAATCGCTGGCAGCAAGCCAGCCTCGCTGATCGGAACGCGGAAATGTGCGATCAGTTCACGCAGCTCGATGTTGGCTTCTTCCAGACTCTCCTCGATTTTCTCAAGTTCCTGCCAGGTCCGCTCCTCGTCACCTCGATGCAGGGTCTCGTCCAGCACTCGCACCTGCATCTTGATCCCAGCCAAGGTCTGCGCTAAGGAATCATGCAATTCCCCGGACAACCGGGTGCGCTCCTTCATGGCGGTATAGTCGCTGAATTCCTGCAGTTGCTCCTCGGTATCCCGCGACAGGGTCTGAACCATTTCGGCAAGGACGTTCAGATCAGTTGCAAGTTCCACGAAATCCCCCTTCAGAGGTACCGGCACCCGCGCCGACAGCTCACCCCCACGCATCCGGAATACCCATTGTCGAATGGCTTCATAGGGAACCATCCTGCGCCGGTACACCCAAGCCAAGAAAGCGACTGTTGCCGCCAAAAGCAGCCCGAATGCGATAAATCCTAATGAGTCCAACCCGGGCATTACTCTTTCGGTGGCACGTAAGAGGGATCGTTGGGGTTGAGAAAAATGAACTGCTTCTTGCCTGGTTCAAGTTCCACGAAATCTACGGTCATGCCTCTCGCCAAAGCCAGGCTGTCGGCTCCGACCACCACAGAAATTTTGTGCTGCATGAATTTTTGGTCCCCTTCGCGACTTTCCACATCGAACCCCATCGCGTACTGGAGATTGCCGTCTTCGAGCTTGCGCACGGCTAAGCGCAGGGCAATACCCTCCTCGTCTCCCGGCAACTGCTCCTGGATTTGGGTTGCTGCCTGTTCCGTTAAAGTCAAAAAATCTGGCACTTTGTCTTTCCCGCACCTACAGGAATTCTCCATGATACAAGGAGAATAGTCTGTCCGTCCACTATGCAACCCAAGAACTCAAGATCGAAAGTTTATTTTGGTCGGATTATTCCAAGCTGAAGGATTCTCTCTATTTTGACTTTTGAGCCACAACCCGAATTACCAATTTTTGGTATAGTGATGCAAGAGGATCGATCTATGGCCAAAAACACTTCAATTTCGCTCGGCGATCACTTCTCGGATTTTATCGATAATCGAGTTGAATCCGGGCGGTACAACTCGGCCAGCGAGGTGCTGCGGGCAGGATTGCGGCTACTTGAGGAGCATGAATCTAAAGTCGAGGCCCTGCGCAACGCTCTGATCGAAGGTGAGCAATCTGGTCCTGCAACGCCCTTTGACTTTGACGCATTCATCGCCAGCAAAACATCTTCCTAGCCCGACATGTCGGGCTACACGTTATCTCCAGCGGCTCAGGCCGATGTTGAGAATATCTGGCATTACACTGAAAAGCATTGGAGCAAGCTACAAGCCGAGCGCTATACGCGGAACATTCAGGCTGCATGTGAGGCTTTGAGTAATGGCTCACGAGTCGGTCAACCAGCTGATGACATTCGCTCCGGCTACCGTAAGGCCGCCGTCGGCTCACACGTAATCTTCTACCGTATGCAAGGGAGGATGGTGGAGGTAATCCGCATTCTGCACCAGCGCATGGACGTAGAGCGACACATGTAGCCTTCTAATCCACGGAACGACTGTGGCTAATCTTGGAAATCGACCTGCCCAAACTTGACGCACGGCAGGATTCAGCCATAATTGGAGCAGGCAATTTAGGCGGCCGCTGGTTTAGTGTGGCGGCATGGTCCTGATGGCCAGCTAAATAATTAAAAATACCCATGAGGAAACTTATGAGAAAAACAACTTTTTGCACGAGCCTGGCAGTGGCAGCCGCGATGGCATGGACCGTTCCGACACTGGCGGATGAAACCTGCATGTCGCCGTACATTGCCAAGATCCAAGGTCAAGAGGATTATGTCTATGTCTGGACCTTGGGCGTGGAAGGCATGGGGGACGAGCAAGACAAGCTGGTCACCATCGACACCAACCCCGAATCTCAAACCTTTGGCCAAGTGGTCAGCGTACTGTCAGTCGGCGGACGCAATGAGGCACACCATTCCGGACTGAGCGACGACCGCCATTACCTGTGGGCCGGCGGACTGGACACGAACAAGATCTTTGTGTTCGACATCCATTCCAATCCACGGCAACCGAAGCTGCACAAGGTCATCACCGACTTCGTCGAGAAGACCGGCGGACTGGTTGGCCCGCATACGTTCTATGCCCTGCCCGGACGGGTGATGATTTCGGCGCTGTCCAACAATGCCGATCACGGCGGACGCACCGGCTTGGCTGAATACAACAACGACGGCGAGTTTGTTGCATCCCACTGGATGCCGACGGACGAAGATCTGCGCGGCGCGGTCAAGACCGGCCAGCACGCAGACGGCTACGGCTACGACGTCCGCGTGAAAGCCGAAAGCAACGTGATGCTGACCTCGTCCTTCACCGGCTGGTCCAACTACATGATGGACTTCGGCCAGATGCTGCAGGACAGTGCTGCCATGCAGCGTTTCGGCAACACCATGGTGGTGTGGGACATGCATGCCCGCACGCCGCTCAAGGTGCTGGACGTTCCGGGCGCACCCCTGGAGATCCGCTGCGCTTGGGACCCGGATCACCGTTATTGCTTCACCACCACAGCGCTGACCTCTCAGCTCTGGCTCCTGTACGAGGGTGAAGACGGTGAATGGCACGGCAAGGCCGTTGCCGATGTCGGAGTTCCTTCCGAGATTCCCCTGCCGGTCGACATCTCCATCACGGCTGACGACACGGGACTTTGGATCAACACCTTCATGGACGGCAAGACCCGCTTGTTCGACATTTCCGACCCGCATGCGCCCAAGCAGGTTTTTGAGGAAGTGATCGGAAGCCAGGTCAACATGGTCTCCCAAAGCTGGGACGGCGATCGCGTTTACTTCTCCAGCTCCCTGCTGAACAACTGGGACAAGACTGGCGAGGCGGACGAGCAGTACGTCAAGCTTTACCACTGGGACGGCGAACAGCTCGCGCACCAGTGGACGGTTGATTTCTACGCTGAGCAGTTGGGTCGTTCGCACCAGATGCGTTTCGGCGCCTATGCCCTGTACGGGAAACACCCGGATGCTGAAGTCAAGGTCTCCATGACCGAATAACCTGTCGCGGCTCTAAGCCGAGCACACGTTGAAAGCCGCCCTGCCTGTCAGGGCGGCTTTTTTTGGCCGCAGGAAGCTAACTCGGCAAACTTGGGCCGCTCCTATAAAATACTGGTGATGAAACACTTAAACCGCATCCCCTCCCTGGCTTGGCTTGTCGCCCTGAGTCTGGTCTCGGCCGGACATGAAGCCGTGGCGCAAGATGACATCCTCGCACCCGGGTGGAAAAACCTGAGTTATACGCCCCCCGCCGTAGGCAGTTACCAGTTGCCCCCCATCACCGAAGCCTCGGACGGGACCGTGCTGCTTGAGGATGGCACGGAATCGAACTTGTTCGACCTGATGGGCGACCGTGTCGTGCTATTCAGTTTCATCTACACCCGGTGCAACGACATCAACGGCTGTCCTCTTGCGAATGCGGTCTTCCATAAACTCCAGGCGAAACTTCAGGAACGCCCGGAAATAGCCCAAGCCACGCGGCTGCTGTCGATGTCTTTCGACCCGGAGCGTGACACCCCCGAGGTCATGAAGGAATTTGGCCAGGGACTTGGCGGCAACGGTGTGGACTGGCAATTCCTCACCGCGCAAGACTACGATACCCTGCAACCGATCCTTGGTGATTATGGCCAGTACACCATCCGCGAGTACGATGAAAGCGGAGAATACACCGGGGATTTCGCCCATATGTTGCGGGTATTCCTGATCGATCGCGAATTGCGCATACGCAACATCTACAGTGTCGCATTCCTGCATGCCGACATCCTGATCAACGATTTGGAAACTCTCCTTCTGGAGTCTCCCTCCAGCTGACTCCCGCTATGCACCGCTCGGCACGGATGCATTTCCGCACCTTTGCCGCAGTCCTTGTTTCCACAAGTTTCTGCGCAGCGGTCTTCGCGCAGACCAGTGGCGAACTTGATACCCAAAAGGATTTCGACGCCAGCCACACGCAGGGACCCGGAGATGTCAAGGAAGGTTATGAAAGCAAGGACTACCAGACCCGGTCACGCAGCCTGCTGAAGCGGCGTGGCGTCAAAAAGGACCTGATCCGCTTCGCGCAAAATCCGCCGCTGGGTCTGCCGCCCGTGCCGATCCCGGCTGAAAATCCTCTGACCCGGAGCAAGATCGACCTCGGCCGAAAACTATTCTTCGACCGTCGCCTGTCGATCAACGACACCTTCGCCTGCGCCACTTGCCATATCCCGGAGCAAGGCCTCACCAATAATGAGATGCGTACTGCGGTCGGCGTGGAAGGCCGTTCGGTGCTGCGCAATTCGCCTACCCTCTACAACGTCGCCTACCTGGCGCGACTGTTTCTGGACGGGCGCGAGATCAGCTTGGAAAATCAAGTCTGGCAGCCGATGACCTCGCACAACGAAATGGCTGCACCCTCAATCGGCTGGGTCATCAACAAAATCCGTCGCATGCGCGACTACGACGGCCTGTTCGAGAAAGCTTTTGAAGGTGTCGGACCGAACATTCTCACTATCGGTCAAGCACTGGCCAGCTATCAACGCACCCTGCTGGCGGCTAATTCTCCGTTCGATCGCTGGTACTTCGGAAACCAGACCAAGGCGGTCGACGAATCCGTCAAGCGGGGCTTTGGGGTCTTTTCCGGCAAAGGCCAGTGCATCGTATGCCACACCATGCAGAAGGAGCACGCCCTGTTCACCGACCAGAAATTTCACAACACGGGCCTGGGATTCTTGGTCTCGTTCAACAAGGACTCCGAGGAAGCCTCCAAAACCACCCGCGTGCAGCTCGCGCCCGGCGTATTCGTGGATGTCTCGAACGAAAAAATCAAAGCGGTCTCCCAACAGAAGCTTCCGAACGACCTCGGCCTCTACCGGGTGACCGAAAATCCGAACGACCGCTGGCGGTTCCGGACCCAGAGTCTGCGCAACGTTGAGCTGACTGCGCCATACATGCACAACGGCAAGTTCGATACCCTGCGGGAGGTGATTGATTTCTACGACCGCGGCGGCATCCCGAACGAACTTCTATCTCCCCTGATTTTCCCTCTCAATCTCAGCGAACAGGAAAAACAGGATCTGGAAGCATTCCTGCTCTCTTTGACCGGCAGCACCATCCCGGAAATCGTGGCCGACGCCTTCGCCGCACCGATCGGCGACCTAAGCCTGGAAGATCCCAATTGGGCGCACGAGGAGACGCTGGGTTATTGACATGAACCGATTTTTCGCTCTGCTGCTCGGCAGTGCACTCGCCTTGAGTGCAGCTGGCTGCAGCGATGAGCCTGAATTGATGGAGGAGGCATCCGGAAAATCGGCTCCCGACTTCGTGCTTCCAGATCTGGACGGCCAACCTTGGCAGTTGAGTCAAGCCCGGGGCCAAGTCCTGCTGATCAATTTCTGGGCCACCTGGTGCGAGCCATGCCGGCGCGAGATGCCCGCACTCGCCCGCCTCCATGAGGCCATGGCCGATGAAAACTTCCAAGTCATCGGGATCCATGTCGGCCCCAGCACGGAAATCAAGGGCTTCCTGATAGAAACCCCCGTCGGTTTTCCCATCCTGATTGATGCGGAGTTGGCCCTTGCAGACTGGAACGTCCCGATGCTGCCCGCGACGTTCCTGATTGATGCAGAGGGACGTGCCCGCTATTGGGCAATCGGTGAGCGGGAATGGGATTCGCCGGAGGCGATAGAGTTTTTCTCTGCGGCCCTCGACTGACGCCCAGCACCACCTAAAAATCTGCTTGGCAGGTCAACTGCCTTCCTTTTCCAGCAAAGCCTGCGTCAAATCCAGAGCCTGCCGGTTCTGCCACACGTCGTGCACCCTGAAGATTCGTGCCCCCGCACAGAGGCCCCAACCAGTCGTCACGACAGTCGCCGGCACTCTTTGACCCGGGTCGGAAGCACCGGAAATCTCGCCCATGAATCGTTTGCGCGAAGTCCCGAGCAGCACCGGATACCCCAACTCGACAATCTTGTCCAACTGTGCGATCAGTTGCAAATTGTGCTCTGTTAGCTTGCCAAAGCCAATGCCTGGGTCGACGATGATCTTTCCAGACTCCACCCCCGCTCGTTGCGCTGCCTCGGCACGTTCTTCTAGAAACTCCCGCACTTCTTTGACCGCGTCGGAATACTGCGGGTCATCCTGCATGGTCTTGGGTGTCCCCTGCATGTGCATCAGGCAATACGGCACTTCTCGCTCGGCCACCAAGGAGAGGATCTCGGGATCGTCGCGTCCGGCAGAAATGTCGTTGACCATGCCCGCCCCCGCGTCCAACGCCGAATGGGCGACTTCGCTCAACGTGGTGTCTACACTGACGACCACCCCTTCTGGAACCGCCTTACTGACCTGCTCCACCACATCCAGAATGCGCCGCTTCTGCTCTCCCGCATCCACCCGGTCCGCTCCCGGACGCGTGGACTCGCCCCCGATATCGATCAGCGTCGCACCCTCCTCCACCATCTCCAGCGCCCGGGCCAAGGCCCGGCTGGAAGAAGGGTAGGCCCCACCGTCGGAGAAACTGTCGGGCGTAACGTTGAGGATCCCCATGATTCGGGGAGTCTGGAAGAAGTTTTCAATGGTCACGATGCTGCCTTCTGTGCCTGTTACGGCGTTTATCGTAAAACATCTTGCTGGAGTTCAATTGCCAGCTCTAAGGCGTGAACGAAACCAGTCGGCGAATTCATCCTCACTCACCTTGCCTCCTGCGACCCCTTCCATAATCCTGATGGCATCGAAAGGATCGAATTCAAGATTCTGATTGTTGTCCACCAAAAACACTCGTGCCGCAACCCAAGCCGTACGCTTATTCCTATCGACAAAGCCGTGATTCCGAACCAAACCAAACGCATAAGCCGCAGCCAGTTCGGCTACATCAGGATCGCCGTGGGCTGCAAGATTCATCGGACGCGCTAGAGTGGATTCGACTCCCCCCGAATCGCGAATGCCACTCGCTCCGCCGTGTTCCGAGATCTGGCGATCATAAATTGCAAGAACGGCAGGCAAGGTAACCCAACGCCATGGGCCGGCCGGCCTCGTGCTCACTTCGCCAAGACCCTCAGCACCTCGCGGTCATCATGCATGACCTCTTCAGCGAGTGCCATTTGACGCTCGAATTCAGGATCGTAAGGCGTCAACCGATAACTACCGTCCGGTGCCTCAGTCAAATAAAGCGTATCGCCTTTCTCCACTCCAAGCCGTGCCATCGCCTCCTTGGTCAGGATGATGCCTGCAGAGGAGCCGACTGTGGTGACCTTGAAAGAAAGCATGGTGAACCCTCAGATGATGATTATAATAAATATTATATAGCAAGCTGCGTGGCTTGCCTAAGCTTATATATAACAAGGGGGCCGGTGGTGGGCCATCAGGGACTCGAACCCCGAACCTGCTGATTAAGAGTCAGTTGCTCTACCAATTGAGCTAATGGCCCATCCTGGGATGGGGTGAGCGACGGGATTTGAACCCGCGACCTCAGGAGCCACAATCCTGTGCTCTACCGACTGAGCTACGCTCACCATTGACCGGCTGGCGCGCCCGGCAGGACTCGAACCTGCGACCCTCGGTTTAGAAGACCGATGCTCTAATCCGCTGAGCTACGGGCGCGATTCATCCCTGAGTAAAAAATCCCGGGCACTGTGCGCTGGTCGGGGCAGCGGGATTTGAACCCACGACCCCCTGCTCCCAAAGCAGGTGCGCTACCAGACTGCGCCATGCCCCGCCGTGCGCAGTTTATCAGATGGCCGCCGGTATCGGGCAGACTCAAGAGGCTAATAGCCGCTCTCTACCAATCTTCTGACTGACCCTGATTCACGCCTTCCTGAGGCGCCAACCATACATCACCCGCCCGTAAAAGTTGAACCACTTCCTCGCTTCAGTATCCTGGAACGGATAGTCCGCTCCCATCTGCCTCGCCGTGACAAGACCGGTCACGAAACAAGTCTCCTGACTGTTGATCAGGGTATGGGCGCCGCAGTACCGCGTCCGCCTCTTTCCCTGAATGAAGCGAAAAATGTTGACGAAAAGGGCTACGTGACGCACATCGTGCACGATGTGCTGAAACCACCACTTCTTGATGATCTTGCCTTCGTCAATGCGACTGATCGGATTGTAGGTCACCAGGCAGGGCTTGTCCGACCGCTTCGCCCAAGGCTGCTGGTTGTGCATGATGTAGGTGATTTCGTAGTTGTCGGGTCTGACCCGTATTGCTCGATGTAATTGCTCCGGGTGTCGAGCTCCTTGATTTCGCTGTCCGGAAGCACCGAGGCGTCCGAATGAACGATCGTATGGTTGTGCAACTCGCTTTCGTAACGGATCGAGGAAAGAATCCATCTCTCGAGAAAGGTCGGCTTGTCCAGCATCATCAGCGTTTGATTCGCGTTGCACGCGAAAACCACTTCATCAAACGTCTCCGTCTGTCCGTTTTCGTCCTCGACGACGACATCGGAAGCGCTCCGATGTACTTTTCGAACCGGTCGGTCTAGGTAGATCTTGTCCTGAAAGGCAGCCGACAATTCTTGATAGATGCGCCGTGTGCCCTGGTCCCAGGTTTGCATCGGCGTTGCGGTTTCAATATCGAAGAACTCCAGGTACCGGGAAAACAAGGCTGCGGGCATGTCGAACACGTTCGTGGCCATCAGGAAGTTGACGAACATGGGCTTCAGGATCTTGTACCGGAAATCTCCGGACATCCCACCCAGATTCAGAACCGTACCCATGCTGACGTAGTTGAACGGGTTGAGAGCATTGAGCAGTTTGGACCTGGAATGGCCGAGTCGGCCAAACCATTTGAGACGTTTCAGGATCTTCTGGAATTTCTTGATTTCCGGTTGCAGCTGCCTCCTGATGTCGGAGTCAAAATCGTGAGCGTAGACGCCGCCACGATACTTCACGCTGTAGCTGAACTGGGTATCGACCAGCTCGATACCGTGTTGCTGCATGATCAGAACAATATGGTGATAGACCGAGGGAATGCATGCAGTGACGGAAATATCGAACGGGATTGAGGTCCCGTCGTCCTGCGGCATATCGACCGTAATGGCGTTGCCGCCGACCTGAGATTGCGCTTCGAACAGTCGAAAGTCGAATCGATCGGGATGCCGATTCAGCGCATAGGCCACCCCCAGTCCTGAAACTCCCCCACCGATAATCGCGATTTTTCTTGGCATGGCTGCGTCTTCTTCACACGTGGCTCCGATCTACCACCGTCCGTGACTTCCCCCAGAGAAATTCCATACTCGACCAAACATATGCTGCGGGAATTATATACGTGAGGCGATTGGATTGCCGAATTCTGGACACGCGGGAAGTCTTGAGGCCTCGCTACTGGCACAGCTTCTAATACAGGAAAATCCGGCATTCGGATCCCAATCCTCCAATCTGCTGGAAGCGCTCAGCGAAGATCAATGTTTGGCAGATCTTCCCGCTGGTGATTCTCAAACCACCGTCCGGAGAGCCTGCACGACTGGATTCAGTGCGGCTGGATTAGCGGATTTCGGGAAAAGCAGTAGCTTGGTTAGTGCTTGGTCAGGTGCACCCGCGCCACGCGGCGGCGACCAACCTGCAGCACGACCGGATTGTCGAGAGGCAGTTCACATTTCAGGTTGTCGACTTTCTCGCCATCCATCCGGACAGCACCGGCTTCGATCATCCGCCGTGCCTCTGAGGTTGACGAACATAGTCCTGCTTGCTGGAGAGCATTCGGTAACAGCAATGCTTCTCCTGCCGTCAATGCGATCTCCTCCATGTCTTCCGGCAACTGGTGGTCGCGAAAGCGTGCCGTGAAATCTTCCTGAGCCTGTTCAGCTGCCTGCTCGCCATGGAATCGAGTGACGAGTTCCCGAGCCAACTCCAGTTTTGCATCGCGAGGATTTCCTCCGTCCTCGATCCGTTGGCGCAAATCCTCTAACTCTGACTCCGGCCGCAGGCTCAGCAGGTCGAAATACCGCCACATCATGGGATCCGACAGCGACATCAACTTTCCGAACATCTGTTCGGGATCTTCCTGAATCCCGATGGCATTGTCGTAGGATTTGGACATTTTCCGTACGCCATCCGTCCCCTCCAGCAGCGGCAGGGTCATGACGATCTGCGGTGGTTGTCCACGCCGTTTCTGCAGTTCCCGCCCAACCAGGAGGTTGAACGTCTGATCCGTCCCGCCTAGTTCCACGTCTGCCTCCAGCATGACCGAATCGTAGCCCTGAATCAGGGGGTACAGGAACTCGTGTATCGAAATCGGCTGGTTCTCGCCATAGCGCTTGGCGAAATCATCCCGCTCCAGCATGCGCGCCACCGTGTGTTCTGAAGCCAAGCGCACCAGGTCGTCCGGCGTCATCTGGTCCATCCACTCCGAGTTGAAGCGCACCTCGGTCTTCTCCCGGTCCAGGATCTTGAATGCCTGTTCCAGATAGGTCTTCTGATTGTCTTGTAGTTCCTGGGCGGTCAGAATCGGACGAGTGGCATTGCGTCCAGACGGATCTCCGATCCGCCCCGTGAAATCCCCGACCAAAAAAATCACCTGATGCCCAAGATCCTGAAATTGCCGCATTTTATGCATCAAAACCGTGTGGCCTAGATGCAGGTCCGGCGCCGTCGGGTCGAACCCGACCTTGACTCGCAGCGGCTTGCCGCCTTCCAAACGTTCGGCTAGATCCTCCTTGTGGATAACCTGTTCAGTTCCACGTAGAAGAGCGGTGAGTTGGGTGTTCACAAATGCAGGAAAACAGGTGGATAATTCTGAGAAAGGAACGCTCGCATAGGAATTTCGCCTCGCCCACGAACCTATCTGAGGAAAGTCCCATGTGCGACAATTGAGTCTTGTTCATTATAAATGCCCCTTCAGAAAACCGCCCACTTATTCCGCGAGTCGAACTCCTGCCAGTTCCGCCTGTCTCAGCTTGAACCATGCTGATTTCAACTAGTAACTGCAACAGATTGTAAAACGAAGTGCGAGACGGTCAGTCGGCTGTCTCCAAGGAAAGTTTTTTCGATTCTCGGCAGCGGCAGCCTGGGTATCTAGCGTTCCGAAGCCACTTTCGGGCTCGTCCGTCCAAAGGGAGGCGGTTCTGGCGTTGCCAGACGGGCTTTGGTGGGGGACGAAGAGACGCTTACAGAAGCCGTTCCAACTGTTCCCGCCAGGCTTCCGCCACGGGGGCATCCGGCCCGAAGAACACCTCGTTCGGGGTGCGCCAGCCAAGGCAGCGCCGCGGTCGATTGTTGAGTTGCTCCTCAACCCGGCGTAGTTCTTCTTCGGTGATCGTGTCGAAGCGGTGGGACTTCGGGAAGTACTGCCGGATCAGACCATTGGCGTTCTCGTTGCTGCCGCGCTGCCAGGCGGCATAGGGCCGGGCAAAGTAAAAGGCCGCCTGCAGGTGCCGGGCGATCCGGCGGTGGCCGGCGAACTCGGTGCCGTTGTCCGACGTCACGGTGAGGACCCAGGCTGCCAGCGGCTGGAGCCGGTCGATCACCTGCGCCGCCACGTCGTCGGCCTTGCGCCGGGCGAGATGGGCCAGGCGCACCAGCCGGGAGCGGCGTTCGGTCAGGGACACCAGAACCCCGCTGCTGCGGCATCCGATCACGGTGTCGGCTTCCCAGTCCCCCAGGCGGGACCGGGTCTCGACCACCGCCGGGCGTTGTTCGATCGGCGTGCGATCCGGAATCGTCGAGCCTCGCGGCACGCTGCCATACCGCTTGCGCCGCTTCCGGCAATGGCGCAGGCAACGGTACAGGTCGCCGCCGCCGCGCTTGTCTTTCAGGATCCATTGGTAGATCCACTCGTGACTGACGCTCGGGCGCCTCTCCTTGCGCAGCCATTGGCTGATCTGCTGCGGGCTCCAGTATTGCCGAAGCAGCGCCTCCACCTGGTGCACCAGGGCCGGCGGAACCCGCCGTCGGGTTTTCTGCCGGCGCCGCTGCTCGGCTTTCTGTTGCGCCCGTTCGGCCTGATAGCCTCCCGACCGGCCACTGCCGTTGCGCCTCAGCTCGCGGCCGACCGTGCTTCGGTGAATGCCCAGACGCCGGGCGATCTCCGCTTGGCTCAGTTGGTATTCGTTCCGATACAGCTCAATCTGGTATCGTTGTCTCGGGGTGAGTTGCGTGTAACCGCTCATAATTGCCTCTCATCCAGGCGGTTTTTGACAATGAGAGGGTACCGCAACTCATTCTCCATTCCCGCCGGTTGCCGGAATCGTTGCAGTTACTAATTGAAATCAGGCATCCTTTGAAATATTAGATTTATAAGGTTGACTAATTACAATTAATTCGATAGAGTTCCTGTCATATTTCCTAGCTCTTGCCTGTTTCGGTATGTTTTCACGATCATTTTCTCCGGCCAATTTTTCCCCCAGGTCAAACTGGCGGCATGCGTCGGTGATGCTCGTCTCTCTCTGTCTGCTGGGAGGCGTCCTGTCTCTCATCCCGAAACCCAGCGACACTTATGCATCCGTCACGCCTGTGCCCCTACAACCGCCTCCGCACTCGGTCGAATCAGAAATCTCCCAACCTGTATCATCCACCAAACAAATCGCCCGCCCCTCCCCCTCCCTACAACAAGACTCAAAAAGCCAAAATATTCTCCCTGACCTGCGCAAGTGGGATGTGGAAGTTACAGTCCGCTCCGGCGATTCTTTGAGTGTGATCTTCAAGCGGCTGGGCCTAAGCCGCTCCGTCTCCGCCTTGTTGCGGCTCGGTGCTGCTACCAAACCGCTACACCGGCTGCATCCCGGTCAAGTCCTGCACATCCAGCGGGACGACCAGGGACTGCGCCATCTGATGTTCCGGCCGACTCGCTCCCGGGAAACCCACTACTGGCGCATACCCGGCGGGACCTACACCATTGGCCATACCGACCTGCCGGTAGAGCACAGGCGTCGGACGGTCACCGGCACGATCAACCATACGCTGTTCGAGGCCGGGGATGACGCGGGTCTCAGCCCCTCTATGATTCTGGAACTCGCACGCATCTTCGGCTGGGACATCGACTTCGCCCTGGAAATCCGTAAGGGTGATCGATTCAAACTAATTTGGGACGAGCAGTGGATTCAAGGCCAGCATGCCGAAGACGGCCCGATCCTCGCTGCCGAATTCGTCAACCGAGGGCAGACATATCAGGCATTGCGCTATATCGGAAAGGATGGACGCGCCGACTACTACACACCGGACGGCCAGCACCTGCGCAAGCAGTTCCTGCGCACTCCCGTGGATTTCACGCGCATTAGTTCCCATTTCAATCCGCGCCGACTGCATCCGGTCCTCAAGCGGGTCCGACCGCACCGGGGCGTGGATTATGCCGCTCCGACAGGTACCCCCGTCTATGCGGCCGGTGACGGAACCGTCATACGCCGTGGCTGGAAAGGCGGCTATGGCCGGGTGATTTTCATCCAGCACGGCACTCGCTACACCACCGTCTATGCACACCTCTCAAGATACGCCCGGGGCCTCAAGGTTGGCAGCAAAGTCACCCAAGGACAAATCATCGGTCGAATAGGAAGATCTGGCATGGCTACCGGTCCCCATCTGCACTATGAATTTCGCATCGACGGCGTTCACCGGAACCCTGTAAAGGTCAGGTTCCCTTCCCTCAATCCTCTTCGGTATGCCGAACTCGCTGACTTTCGTCAGCAAACGTGGCCCATGCTGATCGCTTTGAGAATGCCCTACAATCTCCGCATGGCCTACGCCGATGTCCAATGAGCATGCTGTATCTCGGTGCCTTGTCGGGCACCAGCATGAATTCCATTGATGCCGCACTCTTTGACTTCACTCCCAAGCAACCAAAGCTCCTCGCCCATCACGCTGCTCCTTTTCCCGACCTCCTCCAGGAAAAGCTCCAGCACCTGATCCTCAACCCGCACTCGCTGCGGGAATACGCATTGGCCGAGCATGCGCTCAGCGAAAGCTTTGTGCAATGCATTCAAACTCTGCTCGAAAATAGCGAAGTGACCCCAGATCAGGTCGCCGCGGCAGGAATCCATGGCCAAACTCTCCTCCATCAAACTGGCGACGAGCCTCCGCTGACACTGCAACTTCTCAATCCGAGTCGAATCAGCGCCCAATGCGGAATACCGGTAATCAGTGATTTTCGGCGGCGCGACTTGGCAGAGGGCGGAGAAGGTGCCCCACTCGCACCACTCGCCCACTACCGCCTGTTTCATTCAGCAACCGAAAATCGGGCCGTAGTGAATATTGGTGGCATTGCGAATGTCACTTGGCTGCCCACCGAAGGGCCGGTACAGGGTTACGACAGTGGGCCGGGCGGCGGCCTGCTGGATGAATGGAGCCAACTGCACCTCGGGGAGGGTTACGACCGTGATGGCCGGTGGGGAAGAACCGGGACGGTGCAGGAAAAACTGCTGGAGACAATGCTGCGCGACCCTTATTTCGCTCAATCACCACCCAAGAGTACGAGCCGCGAATACTTCAACCGCTCATGGGTTGAAGGTATGGTCATGGAGCACCCGGCCAGCCCTGAAGACATACAGGCAACCCTGACCGAACTCACTGCCCGCAGTATCGGAGCTGCGCTACTGGCCGCCTCGCCAGAAATTCAAAGAGTGTTGCTCTGCGGCGGCGGCGCGAGGAATGCCTACCTCAGGGAACGCCTCGCCGCCCAACTATCAGTGCCTGTCGAACCGACCGATGAGTACGGCCTGGACGCCGAGTGGGTGGAATGCTTTCTGTTTGCGCTACTTGCCTACCTGCACGATCACAAGGAAGCTGTGGATTTGACGGAGATCACGGGCAGCCGCAAGGCTACCGTACTGGGTGCGGCTTGGCCGGCTTGAGGGTCGATTCTACGGAGAGAATGAAGATCCGCAGCCACAGGTCGTCGAGGCGTTGGGATTCCGAATTACGAACTGTGCGCCTTCCAGGCCTTCGGTATAGTCAATCTCGGCTCCCACCAAGTACTGGAAGCTCATCGGGTCGATCAGGAGGGTAACTCCAGCATTCTCGACTTGGGTATCGCCGTCCTGAGTTTCCTCGTCAAACGTAAATCCGTACTGGAACCCGGAACAACCGCCCCCGCTGACGAAAACACGCAACTTCAGCGCTTCGTTTTTTTCTTCCTCGATCAGCTGTTTCACCTTATGTGCAGCCGAATCGGTGAAAATTAGGGGTGCAGCCGAGTCCATCTCAGTGGCAGGCATCGCTTCGCTCATGAACTATCCTAAGAGCTCGTTTCTCGACATACTAATATAGCATAAGAACTGGGCGCAATGTAGTCGACATGAAGTTAACCAATTGTCTTTCCTTGGAATTTTGCCCACCTATCACCCGGGATCCGACATCGCCCGGCGCCAACTGAAACTCTTATTAATTGCTCCCAGCTTCTTGTCGCTTGGAGACACCTCGGCTTCGACCCGTTCGACCTCAAATCTCTCAGGCAACTTGAATTCCCCGCTTAACGCGACGAAATGACGAAATGAAAAAGACTGTTGCTGGCTGTCTTCAGCGAGATCTGAAAGACGGTACTGCCCCGGGCTACCCTCCGCGTGGCCATGCAACACGAGGTCGTAGCCACCTTCCGCGATATTGGAAAAGTCTCCTTGGTATAGAACCAGACGGTAACCCCAGCGTCCGTTTTCGCCAGTCACAAACACTTTAAGTGTATGGATGGAGAGTTTCTCCTCCCGATTCGGTCCCGTGATCTTTCGGAACAATTCGATTTCCTCGCGGATCTTCCTCAACTCAGCCTCACTGGTCTGCAGCATCTCCCGAAGGTATTCGAGAGTCTGATTGCTTACCTCCAGGCGCCGTTCCGCCATGGTCCGGTCCACCATCAAAGTCTCGTTGCGCCGCATCAACTCCTCAATCTGTTCGCCCTGCCGGACATCCATGATCTCCAATTCGTGAACCGATCCCCGCAGAGCATAAATGCCGATGAAATAAGCCAAAGCGCCAGATAACACCATCAGCAGGACGATCACCGGCCAGGCCTCCGCTGGAGGAAAGCGCAATCTCATGCCGGCAACGCGATCTGCGACAGGCCAGTCTGCTCTGGAAGACCGAACATCAGGTTCATGTTCTGGACCGCCTGTCCCGCCGCTCCTTTGATCAGGTTGTCAATGGCGGAAAGGACGACCAGCGGCTCGCCTCCGCCAGGATGCACGGCAATCCGGCAAACATTCGAGCCACGCACGTTCTTGGTCTGCGGCAAGCTTCCCGGCGGCATCACGTCTACAAAGGGCTCGGCATCGTAACGTTGCTCGTATAGTTCTTGGACCGCTTCCGCCGACAACTCGGTCCATGCGTACAGGGTCGCCAGGATTCCCCGGATCATCGGCGCCACGTGCGGCGTGAACGTCAATTTCACCGCTTCTCCAGCCACCTGACCCAAGGCCTGCGCTATTTCCGGTCCATGCCGATGCTGATGAACGCCGTAAGCCCGGAAGTTCTCCATCGCCTCGCTCATCAGCAAGGGCGTGCTGGCTTGACGCCCGGCCCCGCTGATGCCGGACTTGGCGTCCGCGATCAGATGGCTCAGATCCACGGCAGCCGATTCCAGTAGCGGCAGAAGCCCCAGGGTCACCGCCGTCGGGTAGCAGCCCGGATTCGCCACAAGCCGTGCCTCACTCACTTGCGCCCGATTCAGCTCCGGCAATCCGTAAACTGCTTCCTCCAGCAATTCTGGGCAAGCATGCGGCATTTGGTAATGTGACTCCCAGACCTGAGGGTCTTTCAGCCGGAAATCAGCCGCAAGATCTATCACTCGCCGACCTTGCTCCAGGAGCATCGGGACCTGCTGCATCGCGGTACCGTTCGGTGCCGCGAAGAACACCACCGCACACTCGGTTTCATACAGTTGCTGGTGGGGAATGTAGGCAAGATCCACCCCAGCCCGCAAATGCGGGTGCACGTCGGCCACGGGCCGCCCGGCCTCGGAGTCCGAACTGACCGCGACCACCTCGACTTCGGGGTGGCCACTGAGCAATCGCAACAACTCCACGCCGGTATAGCCAGTCGCCCCTACGATGCCTGCCTGAATCATCTGCTCTGCCCTATACAATGCAAGCGTCCATCTTATCTGATTGACCGCTGTTCTATACTGAAAACATGCTCTGGCTCAAAGCGCTGCACCTCATTTTCATGGTGACCTGGTTCGCCGGCCTGTTCTATCTGCCCCGTCTGTTCGTCTATCACGCGATGAGCGACGATGAGACCAGCCTCCAACGTTTTTGCGTCATGGAGCGGAAACTGCTCTGGGGCATCGCCACCCCGGGTGGCATACTCACCCTTATATTCGGGTTCTGGCTCCTGGCCTACCGGCCCGACCTGCTCTTCGTCGGCTGGATGCAACTTAAATTGGCCTTGGTCGGTGTCTTGGTTGGCTACCACGCATGGTGCATCGTTCTGCAGCGTCGGTTCGCGCGAGGAGACAACCGGTATGGGCATGTCTGGTACCGGTGGTTTAATGAGGCGCCGGTCCTCGTCCTGGCTGCCGTCATCCTCCTGGCAGTGCTTCGCCCGGAAGTGTTTTAGGCTACGTCAACCCTTGCCTTTTTCAGCAAGCTTCATGTAGTACGGGTGATTCCGGAGGAAATGGGAGAACTCGTAGTACCCGACCAATCCATCGCCATTCTGGTCGACCGCGTGAAAGACCTGGTGCAATCCTTTCGCCGTGGGCGCTTGCGCTTCTTCTTCGGAAATAAATTCGTTACGATCCAGATCCGTTCCCCAGAAAGCTCCCGACTCATAGCTCCTTCCTCCCCCGCCTCCACCATCCCACGACACAGCCGGACTGCCCACCCAGAACACAGTGGCAATCAGGCATAATGCCTTCGCGACCCAAATGCGGAATTGCTTCGCCATCATCCCTGCAACCTCTCGTCTTCCATCCTATCGCACCTCACCGTCCGCCGCATGAACGCGACCGCCCTCTACGATCTGGATCATACGCTGATCAGCTGTGACAGCGATTACGAATGGGGACAATTCCTGGCAGACTCCGGGGAAATCGACGGGGATGCCTACCGCGCCCGCAACCAAGCCTTCTACAACGACTACCATAGTGGAACCTTAGATCCGGTTGCGTATCTGAAGTTCGTTCTGGCTCCTCTCGGACAAATTGACGGGCAGCGGCTGGAAGAACTTCGCACACAGTTCATGGAAACCCGAATCCACCCCTCCCTGCGACCCCGGGCTCAACGGTTGATTGCGGAGCACCGCGAACTCGGC
The DNA here is from genome assembly GCA_965116525.1 of uncultured candidatus Poriferisulfidus sp. Taxonomy (GTDB): domain Bacteria; phylum Pseudomonadota; class Gammaproteobacteria; order Poriferisulfidales; family Poriferisulfidaceae; genus Poriferisulfidus. The sequence continues at coordinate 1,242,265 of OZ220694.1, read as the reverse complement.
CTGCGGCAAATAGTCGTCACCTCGACCAATGCCTTCATCGCGGAACCGATCGTGCAGACACTGGATATCCCGACCCTGATCGCGCCCCGGCCTGAGATGCGGGCCGGACAGTACACCGGAGAACTGCTTGATTCACCCTGCTTCGCCGCCGACAAGCCGAAACGAATTCAAGCCTGGGCAGAACAAGAAGGAATCCGACTTGGAGAAACCTGGGGATACTCCGATTCCTTCAACGACATCCCGCTTCTGGAATTCGTCGACCACCCGGTAGCGGTGAACCCGGACCCGTCCCTGCGCGCCCACGCACAGGAACAGGATTGGAAAATCATCAGCCTGAACGGAGACTATTCCGGAGAATAGCCAAACTCCTCCCTGAAACTCTCCGTTATCTCCTCTAGGGTCAGGGTATGGTTTTGCGCACCCTGATGCTGCACTTTGCAGGCCCCCATCAACGAACCAAGGCGCCCACAGGTCTCCCAGTCCATCTCATTTAGGACACCGTACAACAGTCCGGCCCGGTATGCGTCGCCGCATCCTGTCGGATCCACGTCCTCCGCCACCGGCACCACTGGGATCTCCAGCATCGGCTGGCCTTTCCGATAGATGCAGGAGCCCCGTTCGGAATGTGTCACGATTACGGCTTCGAGCCGTTCCGCCAATTGCTCAATCGTCAACTCGCTCTTCTTCTGCATCATCTCCGCCTCAAAACCGTTGAATGCCGCCCAGGTTGCCTGCTCCACGAAACGCAGGAAATCTTCTTTCTGGAACATCGGCATCCCCTGTCCCGGATCAAAAAGGAAGGGAATGTCGGCTTCCGCCATCTGCTCCGCATGCTGGATCATGCCAGTACGACCCTCGGGAGAAATCAAGCCCAGGCGAACATCGGTCGAATCCACTTCCTGCTCGTGGCAGAAATCCATCGCCCCCGGATGGAACAGCGTAATCTGGTTGTCGTCCAGGTCGGTCGAAATGAACGCCTGAGACGTGAACATGCCTTCCAGTTCCTTCACCCGGCTCCGCGAAACCCCCTTTCCATCCATCCACGTGGCGTAGTCCTGGAAGTCCCGGCCCACCGTCGCCATCGGGTAGCCGGTCACGCCCAATAAACTCAGGTTGTAGGCGATATTCCCGGCGCACCCCCCGAATTCCCGGCGCATGTGTGCGGCCAAGAACGAAACGTTCAAGTGGTCGGTCGCATCCGGAAGGATGTTTTCCTTAAAGCGGCCATCGAACCGCATGATGGTGTCGTAGGCTAGAGAGCCGCAAATCAGGACAGACATGAAATGGTTGGAAGTCTGGTGGCGTAGCGGCAATTATAGAGAAGCCATTCCCTGCGACCCCAAGATCTCCCAGCTAAACACAACTATCGGCTCTTTGGCACGAATCCCCCGGCACCTTCGATCTTCCAACTGTAATACCCAAGCGTCAGGCCGCGCGCAATCATGAAACCCGTCAACGCCAACCACAGGCCATGGTTCCCCAAATCCTCCGTCACGAACCAAAGCAACAGGTAAATCAGGATTGACAGGACCATGCTGTTGCGCATTTCCCGGGTTCGGGTCGTGCCGATGAACAATCCGTCCAATAGAAAAGGCAGAAGACAGAAGACAGGCAGTACAACAAGCCAAGGAAGATAAAGCGACGCCGCACTTTGAACCTCGGGCAGTGAAGTTAGCCAACCGATCACGGTCATTCCGGCTCCCGCGAAAATGCTGATTAGAAAAATCCCGATCAACAGGCACCAGAACAACGCGGAAACGACTACGCGCTCGAACAACCGCCGGTCTCGCATTCCGACCGCCCGACCACACAATGCCTCCAAACCGTGGGCAAAACCGTCCATGCCATAGGCCGTGATGTAAAAGAAATTGATGAGCACGGCATTGGCGGCCAACACAACGGCTCCGAAATCCGCACCTTGTGCCATGAAGAAAGCGAATGAGAACAGCAGCAGGACCGTCCGTACGAACAGGTGGTGGTTGACTGCGAACAGGTTCTTCCATGCCCGCGCATCCCACAGTCCGCGCAGCGTCATCCGTGGCATTGGGCGGAGCATGCGCCACAGAATCCAGGCCCCCAGAAGCATGCCGCTGTAATTCGCCACCAAGAAAGCGTATGCCACCCCTCGAGTCTGAAGACCGAAGTGAAACACAAGCACTATGTCCAGCACTATGTTGACCGCATTGATCCAAAGCGCTAGATATAACGGTGCCCGGGCATTCTGCATGCCGAGGCACCAGCCCCAGATCACCATATTCAGCAGCACCGCCGGCATGCTCCAGATGCAGATTTCAAAGTACAGCCGGGAGTGCAGGTTGATTTCCTCCTCCAAGGCCAGAAGGGTGTAACTGAAATGCTGGAGTGGTTCTCTCAGGAGCAACACCACCGCAGAAATCAGTACAGCAGACAACAGGCTCCGCAACAACACCAGTCGGGTCCTGTCAGAGTCGTGCGATGCTTGTGCAGCCAGCGCAGTCGAACTCATGCGCAGGAACCCGACACCCCAGAACAGCAACTGGATCAATGTCGACCCGACCGCCACCGCACCCAGGTAGTAAGCTGCTTCCAAATGCCCCATCACGAACGTGTCGACCATCCCCAGCAAGGGGGTGGCAAGGCCGGTCAGCGTCATCGGCCCGGCAATCCGCCACAAGCGCACGTGATCGTCCCGCGCCGGCAGGAGGCTTCGAAGCGATGCCAGCGAATTCATAACCCTCGATTACTCCGGCTGCTTCTACAATACGGTTTCATGTCTTTATCGATGCTCCATTCCTGGCTCATCCTCACGAGATTCGCCGGATCAACGTCTCGGGAGGCCTAGAACTTATGACTTTCTACCCGATGGGATTGTACGCGCTGACCCCGAACGGCTGCCCTTCCCTGCTGGAATCCGTCGAAAAAGCCATCGTGGGGGGGGCCTGCATGATCCAGTACCGAGACAAAACCGCTTCCGCTGCAGAACGCAAAGAGCACGCAACAGCTCTGCTAGCCCTGTGCCGGTCACGGCACATCCCCCTGATCATTAACGACGACCTTGATCTGGCTCTGGCTCTTGGTGCGGACGGCGTGCACTTGGGCGCGGACGATGTCTCCATCGACGAGGCTCGGAATCGATTTCCTGATGGATTGATTGGCGCCTCTTGCTACAATGATTTCACGCGCGCTCAAACTGCTATCCGTTCGGGCGCTTCCTATGTGGCCTTTGGAAGTTTCTACGCCAGCCCCACGCGGCCCGACGCTGTAACCGCCCAACCCGACCTCCTGATGCGCGCGTGTCGCGAATTATCCGTCCCGGTCTGCGCCATTGGGGGCATTCGCACGGATAACGCCGCTTCCATGATCCAAGCCGGAGCCGACTTGCTGGCAGTTTGCAACGGGGTTTTCGCTCAACCGGATGTCGCAGAAGCTGCCCGTTCGATCGCCTCCAAGTTCGACGCAAATGGTTGATTCCAATTGGTTTGACGCGGCCTGCCGCAGAATTCCCGGTGGGGTTAACTCTCCAGTCCGCGCCTTTGGCGCGGTTGGTGGAACCCCGGTGTTCATGCAGCGTGGCGAGGGCGCTTATCTCTACGATGTGGAAGGACGCTCCTACATCGATTATGTCGGTGCCTGGGGCCCGATGATTGCCGGGCATGCCCACCCTTCTGTGCTCGAAAGGATCAAGAATACGGTGGATCAGGGCATCTGCTTCGGTACCCCCCATCCGTTGGAGACCGAGATGGCAGAGAAGCTATGCCAACTGGTTCCTTCTCTGGAAAAGGTGCGTCTAGTGAATTCCGGCACGGAAGCGGCCATGAGCGCCATCCGTCTTGCGCGCGGCGTCACTGCGCGCGACCGAATCATCAAATTCGCAGGCTGTTACCACGGCCATGCCGATGCCCTGCTGGTGCAGGCTGGCTCCGGAGCCCTGACGCATGGCGTGCCTTCCTCGCCCGGTGTTCCCGCGGGCACGGTCGAACACACCGAAATCGCCCAATACAACAACGCCCAGGAAGTACAGGAAATTTTCGCGGATCGGGGTGATCAGGTCGCTGCAATCATCGTCGAGCCGATTGCCGGAAACATGGGCTGCGTACTTCCGGAACCCGGATTCCTTGAGGCCCTGCGCGATTGTTGCGACCGCTACGGTAGCCTATTGATTTTCGACGAGGTCATGACCGGGTTCCGGGTCGGGCCAGGCGGCGCACAACAACGCTTCGGCATCACACCGGATCTGACCGTGCTGGGGAAGGTCATCGGCGGCGGTCTGCCGGTTGGAGCCTTCGGGGGCCGCGCCGAAATAATGGAGCAGCTCGCTCCCCTCGGCCCGGTGTACCAAGCCGGCACCTTGTCCGGGAACCCCGTCACCATGGCGGCCGGCCTGGCGACACTGAATCTGATTGAACAGGATGGCTTTTACGAAGCGCTTGGCGATGGAGCGGCACGCTTGGTGCAAGGCCTGCGCGAACAGGCAGGTGCGCATGACGTTTCGTTTGAAGCGGTCGAAGCAACCGGTATGTTCGGAATTTTCTTCACGTCAGGAGGCCCGGTTCGGTGTTATGCCGACGTCCAAGCTTGCCGGGCTGAAGACTACCGGCTCTTTTTCCACCATATGCTGAAGCAGGGAGTTTATCTCGCACCTTCCAGCTACGAGGCAGGGTTTCTGTCGAGTGCACATACGCAACAGGAGATCGATCGAACCGTGGAAGCTGCAGGAATCGCATTCGACGCAGTGCGCCGAGAAAATCAGTGATGTTGCCCAGAGTACAACTTGGCGTATAAACCATCCTGATCCATCAACTGTTGCGGCCCACCCTGCTCAATAATCCTCCCGTCTTCCATCACATACACATGGTCGGCGTGCCTGACGGCACTTAGCCGGTGCGCCACAATTAGCGTCGTGCGGCCTTCGAAACAGGCGAACAGTTCATGGTGCAAGCGATCCTCAATCTGAGTGTCCAGCATGGAGGTGGCCTCGTCCAGAATCAGGATCTCCGGATCCATCAGCACCGTCCGGGCAATCGAAAGACGTTGACGCTGACCTCCCGAGAGTCGAATTCCGTCCACTCCAAGCTGAGTTTCAAGTTTTTGAGGAAGCGCTTGCGCCCATTCCTGCAACTGAGACACCCGCAGGGCTTCCCACAGCGCGTCATCTGGGAGAGATTCCCCCAGTGTCAGATTTGACCGGAGCGTATCGTTGAACAAGGTCGGATGCTGAAGCACGATCGCAACATTGTCCCGGACCGTATCGAAACCGATTTCCCTGACGGACCGTTTCCCAAAGCGGATCTCGCCCGAATCAGCCGGATACAGGCCGAGCAGGACCTGCATCAAGGTCGATTTCCCGGCACCGCTGGCCCCCACAAATGCCACTTTCTCTCCTGCCGCCACTCGCAGGGTGATGCCGTTCAGCACCGGCTGCTCGGGAATGAATGAAAAATGCACGTTTTCAAGCTCCAGGGAAGTGGTAGGAACACCATCAAACGGATTGTGAATGTGGGGATGCTGAGGCTCTTCCTGAAATTTCAGAATTCGGTTGACCCGGCCCACCGCGGCAGAAGCCGCGTAGTAAGCGTACTGCACGCCGAGCAGTTCCTGCACGGGTCCGATCATGAACCACAGGTAGCCAAACACCGCCATCATTTCCCCTATGCTGAGATCGGAAAACACCACCATCAGCATGCTGACCGCACGGAAAACATCGAAACCCAGCAGGAACACGGTGCCCGAGGCGCGGCTCGCCATCTCGCTCTTCCAGAAGTAGGCCGTGGACCAGTCGCGCACGCCCCGCGCCTCGTCCATCACGCGAAGAATATAGTGGCGTTCCCGGTTGTGCGCCCGGATCTGGTGAATCCCGTCCAAGGTCTCGGTCAGAGATTGCTGGAAATGTTCGATCGCCGAGTTTTCGCGCTTCTTCAACTCCTTGACTCGCCGTCCCAGCACGATCGTGAAATAAATCACCAGTGGATTCATGCACAGAATAAACAGCGCCAAGCCCCAATGCAGCCACAGCAGTACAGCCGCCGTTCCCACGACGGTGAGACCGGCAACCACAAATTTCCCTACGGTAATGGCTACGAAATCGTCAATGGTCTGCAGGTCCGTGACCAAGTGGGCCGAGACCGTGCCGCTACCAAGAGTTTCATATTCGGACAAAGAGGTCCGCTCAAGCCGCTGCAGCAACTGGCGGCGCAACCGATACACCATATCCTTGGAGACAATCGCCAGTTCCCGCACCTGAAACGCGTGCAACAGGATCGACGTGGTCCGCAACAAGATCGTAAGGAGCAAAACCGCGCCCACGTACAGGATCGGGCCGTGCCATGGCTCGGGCGACCATGCCTGGATTAAGGGAACCAAGAATTCCGGCTGCTCCAGCAGAACCTCATCCACCAGCAGGGGCATAAGCAACGGCAGCGGGATGCTCGCAGCCGTCGCGCCAATGGCCACCAAGTGCGCATAGGTCAGTTGCCGGCGATGGCGCCGGACTAGGGAGATCAGATAGCTAAGAGTGTATTCTGCGGGCGGCCCGCTTTCGGCAACATGTGCCGCCGCAGTCATGAAGCGGAACGTTGCCTGATCTGCTCGTGAATCGGTTGCATGTCCAGTTCGCTCACCTTCTGCACCAAATCTTCCAGCTGGGCGATAGACAGTGCTCCCGGCTGTGCAAGCAACTGAATCTGCTCGCGAAACAACATCAGAGTAGGAATCGAACGAATCTGAAACGCCTGAGCCAGTTCCGTTTGTTCTTCGGTGTCAATCTTGCCAAAAACGATTTCCGGATGGTTTTCCGCCACCTTTTCGAAAATTGGCGCGAAACTCTTGCACGGCCCACACCACTCAGCCCAAAAGTCCACTATCACAATGTCGTTGTTGTCAACGGTCTCGTTGAAGTTGTCCTTGGTCAGTTCAATTACGCTCATTTTTTATTTCCCTATGCTCCAGGTGCCCTCACAGGCATGATTCCAGGTGTTGGCAAATGTCTGACCCCGCACGATTGCTCATGACCAGGATGACACCACCGGATACGAGTTGCTCACGAATTTGCGCTTCCAGGACAGCTAGGTCGGTCGTTATGCTGATCCGCCCGTGAGCCTGTCCCCAGGCTGCAGCATCCCACTGCATCTCCTGCGACACATGCAACCAATTCCGGTCCGCCCCTTCCAAGGCTTCGGCCAAAGAGTCGCGGTGCACTCCTAGCCGCATGCTGTTCGAGGCTGGCTCGACCACTGCCAGAATTGGCTGATCCGGGTGTCGTCCTCTCACGGCCTCGATGCTCGCACGTATTTCGGTTGGGTGATGGGCAAAATCATCATACAGGTAGATTTCTTCGTTCCGGCTTGGGCGCCGGGTCAATCGACGCAGCACGCCTTCGAAAGACGCCAGCGCATCGGCCGCCATTTGAACCGGGATGCCGGCGTGCACCGCCGCCGCCACGGCGGCCGTGGCATTCAGCGCATTGTGCATCCCCAGGGGCTGGTAACCTTGCGCCACGTAGGAAGCCCCGCCATATTGAATCGTCAATTCCTGGCCGGGCTGCCACTGGCAACACCAGTCACTGTTTTCTTCGGGGCCAAACGTCTCCACCGGAGTCCAACACCCCATTTCCAGAACTTTCTGCAGATTCGGATCGCCCGCACGGCATAGGATGCGGCCTTCCCCCGGAACCGTGCGCAACAGATGATGAAACTGGCGCTGAATGGCATCGAGGTCCTCGAAAATATCCGCATGGTCGTATTCCAGATTGGTCAGAACCAGTGTCCGTGGACGGTAGTGGACAAACTTCGATCTCTTGTCAAAAAACGCCGTGTCGTATTCATCGGCCTCGACCACAAAGTATGGCGACTGCCCGGCCTGGGCACTTTTCTGCGTCCGTGCGGCCACCCCTCCAATCAGATACCCTGGAGATCGGTCCGCTTCAATCAGGATATGCGCCAGCATCGCGCTGGTGGTGGTCTTTCCGTGTGTGCCCGCCACTGCCAACACCCAACGTTCACGCAACAGGTGATCCCGTAACCACTGGGGGCCCGAAACATACGGAATGGAACTGTTCAGCAGTTGTTCGATGATCGCATGACCCCGGCTCATGACGTTGCCAACGACTACGCAATCCGGGGATGGCTGCAAGTGCGACCACTCGTAACCGACTTGGCATTCCACGCCAGCTTGTTCCAGTTGGGTACTCATGGGAGGATGCAGGGCCGCATCGGATCCGGTGACCCGGTGCCCGCACTCAGAAGCGATCCGGGCAATACCGGCCATGAAACTTCCGGCCACGCCCAAAATGTGAAGATGCACGCCGACTTGATTCCGCCGCTTATCTGGCGAACACCCACTCCGTTTCCGTCGACATCTCTGGAGAATACCGGTAACCGCCATCGGTGAATCCGGTAATCGCGTCAACCGTGCTCAGACGGTTCTTGATGATGTAGCGGGTCATCATGCCCCGCGCCTTTTTGGCGAACAATCCAATGACTCGATACTGGCCGCCTTTGCGTTCCTTGAACACCGGAGTAATGACCGGTGCATCGAGGGCGTCCGGTCGGACTGCCTTGAAATATTCTTGGGAGGCAAGATTGACCAGCACCGGACCCTTCTGGTCCGACAGTGCTTCACGAATGCCCTCGGTAATCCGATTGCCCCAGAACTGGTACAGGTTATCGCCACGAGACGTGCCCAACCTTGTACCCATTTCCAATCGATATGGCTGGATCAGATCAAGCGGGCGCAACAGGCCGTACAGGCCGGACAGAATGCGCAAATGTTTCTGTGCGAACTTCAGGTCCTGCCGAGTGAAGTCGTCCGCTCCTAATCCCGTGTACACGTCTCCCTTGAATGTCAGCGCGGCCGGGCGAGCGTTATCCGAGGTAAACGGGGTCTTCCACTGGTGGTAGCGGTCGAAGTTCAGGTTGGCGATCTTCATGCTCACACGCATCAGTTCCGCGATGTCGTCAGGCGACAGTTCACGCAGGCAACGGACCAGTTGACGGGATTCCTTCAGGTACTCCGGCTGCGTGCAGATCGCAGCATCCGCGCAAGCTTCAGGATTCAGCGTTTTCGAAGGGGAAAGGACAACTAACATGGCTGAATGATGGACGGTCCCGAAATCCTGATTATACCGGGGCTTCACGGAAGTGTGTGGAAAGCTTGGGCTCCCTGGATTCGAATCTGCTAGAGTGAATTCTCATGTACGAGTTCCGCTCATCCCGCTATCGTCTGTACCCGAACCAGGCCCAGGCGGAACAGTTCCGGCAACTGTGCGGCGCCTCGCGCTACGTCTACAACACGCTGCTCGACGAACAGATTCAGGGCTATGAACGCTACCGGGCGGGCGAAGGAGAGAAGCCCGACGCCTCGGCCTACGGCCTGGGCCGACAGTTCATCCGGTTGCGCCACCGGGACGGGCACGACTGGCTTGAGCGTCTGTCCTGCCAGGTGGTGCGGGCCTCGGGGGCGTTCCGCCTGGGCGCGGCGTTCGGGCATTTCTTCCGGCGGGTGAAGGAAGCCGAAGCCGAGCCGGGCTTTCCGCGTTTCAAGGCCAAGGGCCTCAGCCGGGAGTCGTTCATCATTCCGGAGGAGGTGCGGCTGGAGACGAAGCGCCTGCAGGTGCCGAAGGTGGGCTGGGTGCGGCTGAACCGCAAGGCGCAGTCGCGGAGCCGGGGGGCCGACCCGTGGTCGGAGGGAGAGGCGGTGTCGGCGGTGGTGTACGAGGAGTTGGGGAAGTGGTACGCGGCGGTGCTGTGGCGGGTCGAGATCGGGCTGGGGGCGTGGCCGTGGAACGCCCGGGCGGTGGGGATCGACCGGAACTCGGAGAACGTGGCGCTGTGCTGGGAGGGCGAGACCCGGCTGATCGAGATTCCGCTGGAGCGGATTGAAAGGTACGAGAAGAAGGCGGCGCACTACCAGTGGCGGGCAAGCCGCCGGAAGATGAAGCCGTTGCGGGGTGCGGACGGGGCGGTGGTGCTGAAGAAGTCGGGCCGGCCGGTACAGGTGGCCTCGGGGCGGCGGCAGAAGATGCAGCGCCGGGCGGCGAAGGCGAAGCGCCGGGCGGCGACCATCCGGCTGGACTGGAGCCATCAGACCGCCTGCCGGATCGCCCGGCAGTTCCAGTTCATCGTGCTGGAGGACTTGAATCTGAAGGCGATGACGAAGTCGGCGAAGGGGACGCGGGAGTGTCCGGGGAAGCAGGTCGGCGCGAAGTCGGCACTGAACCGGAAGCTGCTGCGGTCCTGCATGGGCCAGCTGGGGCGTTTTCTGGAATACAAGGCGGTGCAGGTGCTGAAGGTGCCGGCGCGGAACACGAGCCGGCAGTGCGCGCGGTGCGGGCACACGAAAGAAGCGAACCGCAAGGCGGAGCGCTTTGCGTGCCGCGCCTGCGGGCATCGGGACCATGCGGACTGCAATGCCGCGCGGAATATCCTGGGCTTGGGATTGAACAAGCTCTTGGCCGGAGGCGCTCCGGTGACGGGACGGGGAGGGGACAACGAAACGGGGGTGCTGCTGTGTGAATGGCGGCATCTAGTGGAGACCGCCAATGATCCGTCAAGACATTTGTCTTGGAATCTTCCGAGGCTTGATCCCGGATGATCCACACGAAAGTCCGAAGCGCCTTTATACCGACCCTCTGCGCATACCGGGACGCAAAAACGTGCAGTGCCCGCGCTTGCTCGGCTCCGACAGCCAAGCCTTGAGGTAGGCCACCTCTTCGCCGGTCCCTTGTAGCTCCTCTACCTTGCCGCCACTGCGCAACACGCGCCAAGCCGCTTCCAGTTCGCGGTAGCGCTCTCCCTCGACCCCCGCTCGTTTCAGGCCGACCCGATTCAGGCCGTAGTGCACGGCCGGATCGCGCCCCAGCAAATGAAACGGCAGGACATCCTTCACCACTGCCGTCAAACCCGCAATCATGCTAAGTCTCCCAATGCGAGTAAATTGGTGGATCAAGACATGCCCACTGAGAAAAGCCCGCGCCCCGATTTGCACGTGGCCGGCCAGTGCCGTGTAGTTGGCCATGATCACCCGGTCTTCCACCACGCAGTCATGTGCAACATGTGCGCTGAGCATGAAAAAGCAATCAGAACCGATCCGGGTGGGCTCGTCTTCTCGGGTGGATCGGTGCACCGTGGAGAATTCGCGGAATTGGTTGTTTGACCCGATTTCGACACTACTGGGACAGTCCGGATCAAACTCCAGGTCCTGCGGCTCTCCCCCCAGCACTACATGCTCGAACACCTGATTGCCCTCGCCCATCGAAACCCCCGGATGTACCATGCTGAATGCGCCGATCCGGCAACGATCCCCGATACGGGTGCGCTCGTGGATTACCGCATGGGGGCCGACCTGAACATCGGCACCCAGTTCGGCGTCCGCATGGATGATTGCCGTAGGGTGAATGTCACTCATCCAGCAGTTCCCCAAGGTCAGCCTCTCCAAGAATCGGAATGTCCAAGGCGGTCGCCTGGTCAATCTTTGTGCTTCCCGGCTTCTTCCCTGCAATCACGGCACTCGTGTTGGCACTGACGGTCGTGCCGACTTTCGCGCCACGTGCTTCCAGTTCCTTCCTAGCTTGAGCCCGTTCAATTTCCGAGAAAGTTCCGGTCAGCACGTAAACCTTCCCTTGCAAGGCCGCCACGACTGTGTCAGGTGCCCGCACTTCCAACTCCTTCAGCAGGCGGTCGATAACCAAGCGGTTAGCAGACTGGGCAAAGAACTCCACGATGTTGTCTGCGATCACCGGCCCGATATCCGGGATCTCAACCAGTTTCTGGGAATCTGCGCCCATCAGTCTCTCCAAGCTACCGAATTGCCGGGCCAGGCTAAGTGCCGTCACACGCCCAACGCCATGGATACCCAAAGCAAAAATCAAACGCCCCAACTCCACGTTTCGGCTGCGGTCGATATTGCCAACGATCTTGCTCGGCAACTCTAATTCCGTCTTCTGACCTTCATCCAAGCGCTTGTACAACATCTTGACCTGGGCCCGGGACGTAGGCATACGAGCAAAAAAATCCTGTATCGCAGTGGCGGTTTTTTGATTGCAGGCGGGCACCGCACACAAGGCCTCCCGATCTACCGCCCGTAATGCGTCGAGAGTCGGAAAGTTCTCTGCCAATGCCATCGCCGCTTTCGGTCCGACCCCCGGAATGCGCTTGATCAGGTTCCCGAAGATGATCTGCTGGAAGTATTCCGCGCTGAGAGGCCCTCCGAGAAATGCCTCAATCGACTGCCGGGCCGCCTTGTTCAGGCCTACCGCATTCAATTCCTGGGGGGTCGCCCTCCGAAGGGAGTCAAAAGAAGGGAACCCGGTCACCAATCTGTTGATCTGCGCCCCGGAAATGTGGGTGATTTCCAGAGCCGTAAGCAATACGGGAAGATTCGGGAACTCACCGCGCTGCAGGGATTCCCACGAATCGCGCCAAGCCTTGATTTTGGTGCGATTTAAGTCCCTGCGCTGTTTTCTCGTCTTTTTTCTGAACAGGTCCTTGATGTCGGATTCTTTCAGCCTGTAGAAGTCGTCCACATGCCGCAATTTTCCTTCATCGACGAACATCGTGATGTGCTCTTCCCCCAGATCCTCGATGTTCATGGCATCACGGGACACGAAATGCAGCAACGTGGACCGGACCTGTGCCAGGCATTCCAGCCCGCCGGTGCAATAAAGGATGTCTTCCTCCTGGAGGATTTCCGAACCGCAGGCCGGACAAACGGGAGGTGGCTCCACAGCCTTCGATTTCCCGGCAGCGCCTGGCTCGCGAACGGAAACGATCTCTGGAATAACATCACCGGCACGGCGTACTTCGATCGTGTCCCCGATCTTCAACTCTTTATCCCTGATGAATCCAAGGTTGTGCAGGGTCGCTCTCCGTACCGTCACTCCCCCCACCCGCACAGGGGACAGATGAGCGACTGGAGTCACAACACCGGTGCGCCCGACCTGGAAACTGACATCCTCCAAAACGGCCGTGGCCTTTTCGGCCGGAAACTTATGCGCTACCGCCCAATGCGGTGTCCGGGCGTCTTGGCCTAACTGTTTTTGCAGTTCTAGATTATTGACCTTGTACACGACCCCGTCAGTCTCATAAGCGAGGCCAGCCCGTTCGGCATGGATTTTCCGGTAGTAATCCCAGCAACCATCCATTCCAGTCACCACCTGCACTCGATCACATACCCTGAAGCCCCAGTTCTGCAAATGTTCAAGAATGTCACTCTGCAATGTCATGTCCGGCCCTGCTTCTACGGTGCCCAAGGCATAGCAGTAAATGTCCAACTCCCGCCCCGCGGTGATCTTTGGATCCTTCTGTCGCAGGCTTCCCGCCGCCGCGTTGCGCGGATTGACAAATCGCCGATGGCCTGAAGACGACCCCCCTGATGCCAAGGCCCTCTCCGCCTGTTCGTTGAGTCGGTTAAATCCCTCCCGGGATATGTATACCTCGCCCCGAACTTCCAGAAGGCGGGGTGAGTTCTCGCCAAGCAGCCGCAAAGGAACAGAGCGGATGGTGCGGACATTTTCCGTCACGTCGTCACCAATTTCCCCGTCTCCGCGTGTTGCCGCCCGTACTAAGAGACCCTCTTCGTAGCGCAGGTTGACGGCCAACCCATCAAATTTCGGTTCGACTAGAAAATCCAACCGTGGATCTTCCTCCAAGCCTGCCCGCTTCAGCAAGCGCTCATAAAATTTTTCCAGTTCCGGGGGGATTCCTTCCACCGACTTCGGGTCTTCTTTCGGCGGCATGATGTTGGCCAGCGACAGCATCGCTCGTTCATGCCGGGATGACGGGAAACCGCCTTCCACCGGGGCTCCGACCCGCTGAGTCGGAGAATCTGGTGACGTCAGGCCGTACTTCGCTTCCAGATCCTGCAGTTCGCGGAACAGGCGGTCATATTCCTCGTCCTCAATTTCCGGAGCATCCAAAACATAGTAGCGGTGCGCGTGGTGCCGCAGTTGATGACGTAAGTCCTCGACTCGCTCTGTCACCTCCGCCGGTGGAGTGCTCATCAATGTGTCAGAGCCTGATCCAGATTTGAATAACTCGACTCGAAAGCATCTACTCTCTGCACCATGCCCTCAACAAGTTCGCCTGTCAGAGGCTCATCTTCCTCATCCAAGAGGGTGCCTCCGAACTTGTCACGGATTTCCTCGGCGACCCGTAACATTCCATTGAACACATGCCGACCACCCACCGGCAGCGGCAACTGCGTGAAGAGCGTGATTCGGGGCAGGGCTTCAAGCAACTTTCCCTGCATGGCAAAACTGCCTGTCGGACTATGGCTCGCCACAAAATAAATCGGGACCAGGCTGCCGAAGCGTTCCTGTGTTTTTCGGTACAACCCATCCTCGGCAAGCTGCAGCCCCGCCCGACTCAAAAGATCGTGCAATGCCTCTCCCGAGCAGGGCTTGGAAAACTCGATGTGAAAGATCAGCAACAGATTCTCTCCCGACATTTGCAGCAACATCTCCATTTGCTGCGGCCGACTGAATGTCAGTGAATTGCATGGCAGGTCGAGTTCTTCGATTCGATAGGTCTGGAAGCCGGACTCCCGGCTCATTTTTTCAAGCTCCACATAGTCTGGTTCGTCTCCGGTGCGATGGGCATACAGAGACTGAACCGGTGCCACGCTTTCCCGCCCGCCTGAGATCGGTTGGGAAGGCCGACGTGCTTGCTGGCCATGAACCCAGATGATCAGGAGTATGCAGCCGCCCGCCAAAACGAGCACGCCGTACGACTCAAGCATGATCTGCCTCCACCTGCTCGACCATCTCCATGGCTTGTGCCACATTCACGCTGACCAGCCGAGACACGCCAGGTTCGTTCATGGTCACTCCAATCAACTGGTCAACATGCTCCATGGTTATCTTGTTATGTGTGACGATGATGAATTGGATCTGTTCACTCATCTCGCCGAGGATCTGGCAAAAACGCGCCAAGTTGTCGTCCGACAGGGGAGCATCCACCTCGTCCAAGATGCAAAACGGTGCCGGGTTCAGCATGAATAGGGACAGTACCAGCGACACGGCCACCATTGCTTGCTCACCACCGGACAGCATATGCATATTGCGGTAGCGCTTTCCGGGGGGCCGCGCACGCACTTCGATGCCTGTACTCAGAAGATTCTGCTCAGTCATCACTAGATTGGCTTCACCGCCCTCGCCGATGATGCGCGGAAACATCTGTTTCAGGTTTTCGTTGACTTGGCTGAACGTACGGCGAAAACGTTCACGCGTCTCGCGATCGATCTGCGCCATGGCATGATTCAATTTTTCCAATGCCTTCTGCACATCGTTCATACGCTCTTCTTCCTGATTTTTCTGTTGCAGCAATTCGTCGTATTCCCGCGCCGCCGCCATGTTGACCGGCGGCATCCTCTCTAACCTGCGCAAAACCTTGGACACCTTCTCTTCCCATTGCTCGACCCCAGCGTCTTCCGGCAAAGCTTCCAGAATCTGCTCAGGCTCGCATTCCTGCTCGCGCAACCGGCCCAGCAACTGTTCGCAAATACTCTGGAGCTCTTGCCGCTTCAAATCCTTGTCGTGCATTTCCTTGCCGAGTTCCGTGGATTTTTGGTTGGATTCCCAGCGCTTACGGTCCAGTTCACTCAATTCTGAATTCAATTGGTCGGAGGCAGTCCGTTCCTTGTGCATGTTCTCCTTCGCCCCTTGCTCTTTCTCCCGTTTGTCTTTTAATTGCTGTTCCAAGTTCTCATCTTCCTGAACCCGCTCCAGACCCTGCGACAACTGATCTCGGCGCATACGATGCCGTTGCAGCATATTCTGTTCGCGAGACAACTGCTGCTGCTGGGTCTCGAGTTTCATTTGCGCCGTATTGATCTCAAGCTGGAATTGGTTGAATTCCTCTGACTGTTGTCGGAACTTCTCGTCGCTCTTCCGCAGAGTCTCCTCCGCATCGGCACGCGCCGCATCCGCACGGGCACGGTCCTGCTCCAAAGGCCCGATCTGCCGCTCGCATTGCTGCAGCCTCCCTTGGGATTGCCGGATGTTTTTCTGCAATTTCTCTAATCGCTGGGTCTGGTTTTCCAGTCCCTGCAGGCGAGCCTTGCTCGAGGCAAATGCTTCAAATGCCTGGTCGTACTCGGCCTGTAGGGCGGACCGCTGCTCCTCCCGTTGCCGCAATTCCTGCTCTGCAGCCTGTTTTCGCTGCCCCATCTCGCGGGATTCAGATTCCAGTTGCTCCAGCTTCTCGCCCAGCGCATCAATTTCACGTCGCCGCTCCAACGCCCCCTCCGCCTGACCCTCCGCAGCCGGAAGGCGCATCCAATCCGGGCCCAGCCAAACCCCGCTCTGAGTGATGACCGACTGATGCGGCAGCAATGAATCGCGTACGGCATAAGCCTGTTCCAGAGTCTCGGCGGCCAGCACGCCACCCAACTGGGATTCAAGCGAAAACGGGCTTTTGATTCGGCTCGCCAGCGACATGCGGTCAGATTCGCGCGCCTCTGGCGACAAGCGATCAAGCAGCATCAGCGGGCTTGTACCGGATACCCGCGTTTCGGACACCGTTTCCGGCAATCCGCTCACGCAAAAGGCCTCCAAATTCTCTGCGAGCACAGTCTCTACCGCGAACTCCCAGCCGCTTTCCACTTCGATTTGATCCATAAGGCGTTCCCCCTGCAGGTTCATGTCCTGCAAAGCCTTTGCATGCGCCTCTGAATCACTTGTTAAACCAGCCTGTTGTAGCGTCTCCAGCGAAGCCAGACGCCCCTGTGCCTGAGTTTTGCTCCCTCGCGCCGTCGCCAAGGCTTCCTCATGCTGCTTCAGTTCCAGTCGGGCCTGCTGAATCTGGTCCCAATTCTGTTCCAACTGGTCCTTGCATTGCTGCCAAGCAGCGCGCGCAGACTCACACTGATCCTGCAATGCAACACGTGGATCCCCGCTCCCCTCCGTCGCCCCGCCGGCTTCCCGCAGGTGCTGCAATTCATTCTCATATTGCTGCAGTTGCGCCTGTCCTCTGGTTCGTTCCTCACGGATCGAACCGAGTCGGTCTCGTATCGTGTCAGACTGCTCCTGACACAGGCGAAGGGCTTGTGCCTGCTCTGCCCTCAGGGTCTTCGCCTGCTCCCGGTCACCCTGGATTCTGGACAGCTCCTGGCGATTTTGGCTATGTTCCTGTTCCAGCCGCTGTAAATCCTTCCGAATTTTCTCTCCACTCTCCTCCAGTTCCTCGATTTCCGCATCCAGCCGCTCAATCTCCTGGGTTGCTTGCTCTCGTCGCTCGCGTTGCATACGGATTCGCTGATCCAGAGAACCCGCGTCCGCTAGAAGCTGCTGGTGGAGGGCCACCGCCTCATCCATGGATTGCCGGTTCAGGTCACACGCCTTACGTTTTCGCTCAAAGCCCTCGTTCAAGGCCTTCAGTCTGTCCTCTTCCTCGATCCGCTTCTTTTCAATTCGCGAGTAATCCTCTTCCCGGTTTTCCAGGATCTTGCGTTGCTCTCGAAGCTGCAAGCTTACCCATTCGTTTTCACGTGCACGGTGTTCCTGTTGCAAAGATTCGAGTTTGCTCGCCTGCCCCTTTTGCTGTTTCAGGTGCCGCAGGCGTTGTTCATGCTCTTTCAGTATGTCCTGCAACCGGCTGAGGTTTTCCTCGGTGCGGCGGATTCGGTTTTCGGTTTCCCGGCGACGTTCGCGGTACAAAGAAATCCCGGCGGCTTCCTCGATGTATTTGCGCATCTCTTCGGGCTTGGCTTCAATCAGTCCCTGCACCATGCCTTGGGCAATGATGGCGTAGTTGCCCCGGCCAAGTCCGGTGCCCTGGAACAGATCCGCGACATCTTTGCGGCGAACATGGGTGCCATTGATGTAGTAACGGGATTGGTGCTCTGCTTCGCGTGAGACTTCGCGACGAATCCTGATTTCGCTGAAGTTCGCGTATTCGCCGCCAATCCGCCCGAGGCTGTTGTCGATCACGGCTTCGATTGAAGCCTGATCCAAGCGTTTTCTGGACTCCGAACCGTCGAAGATGATGTCGTCGAGAGTCTCGCCGCGGATATTGCGCGCACTCTCGCCCAGCACCCAGCGGACGGCATCGATAATGTTGGATTTGCCGCAGCCGTTAGGACCGACTACACCCGTCAACGGTAAATCGAAAATGACCCGGGTCGGTTCCACAAAGGACTTAAACCCGGACATCTGGATGCTGGAGAGGCGCATCTCAGACTAGCTCTGTATTAGAATGACCGCGTGATTATTCGGGGCAGAAAACTGACCTGAGAGTGGTACCCCATGACTGCCCAGCCATCCAAAGCACTTGAGACTTTTGATAATCCTGAACCCGGTCGGGATTATACCATTCGCCTGGAAATTCCGGAGTTCACTTGCCTGTGCCCGCTGACCGGACAGCCCGATTTCGCGGCATTGACTCTGGAATATGTCCCGGATGCCTTGTGCGTCGAACTTAAATCCCTCAAACTGTATTTCTGGTCGTTCCGGGACGAGGGCGCATTTCACGAGGCCGTCAGCAACCAGATTCTCAATGATTTGACGGCACTTCTGTCTCCTCGCTTCATGCGACTGACCGCGGCGTTCCGGGTACGCGGCGGTATCACCACGACGGTCACCGTCGAGCATCGAAAAGAAGGCTGGGTGGGACCTGAATCCGTCGCCCTCCCCCCCGCGCATTGAAAGACTTCCTAATCGGTTTCGGATACCCCTGGCGCGGGCTGGGCGTTCTGTTCCAGCCCCGCCTGCGCGCGTTGGCATGGTGGCCGATCATCATCAACGCCGTACTGTTCTCCGTCGCCTTCTATTTTCTGGTCGTACAGGTCAACGCTTGGATTTCCGATCTCTTGCCCGGGTGGCTGGGATGGCTGGAATGGCTATTGTGGCCACTGTTCATGCTGATCGCACTGGCCGCCACCCTGTTCAGTTTCGCTCGTCTTGCCAATTTGATCGCCGCGCCATTCAATGCTCGGCTCTGCCGGGCACTCATGCAAATGCGACCGGACGATCCTCTGACGCAGGCCGCGGAGAAACAGACCTGGCGCAACGATCTGCGGTTAATCGGCCACGAGGTCCTGAAACTTGCCGTCTATCTCGCGTGGTTCCTCCCGCTGCTCGCCATGTCCTTCCTCCCCTTCGTCGGCTTCCTTGCCCAAGTGGTGCTTCTTTACTTTGGGATTTACTGGTGCGCCGTCGAGTATCTGGACTATCCGCTCAGTGAGGCTGGAACCCCCCTACGGCAGTTGCGGGAACGGGTAAAACGGCAAGGAGCTTTGGCCTTGGGGTTTGGAGCCGGGCAATTGCTGCTTTCTTTGACCCCTGTCCTGAATCTAATGTCCGTACCGGCCGGAGTCGTTGCCGCCACTCGGCTCTGCCAAGAAAAGCCTTTCGACTCTCCGGCACCACACTGAGATCAAAAAGTAAACGTCAGTTCCGCCCCTGCGTCTTGCGGCAAGTCAACGCGATCGGAACCCCTGGCAGGCGATAGGCTTTACGAAATCGATTAGCCAGATAACGGCGATAGGCCTGCGGCATCAGTTCAAGGCGAGAACCGTGCAAGACAAGTCGCAACGGGTGATTCCCGCCCTGATGACCGTACCGGATCTGGATTTGGCCTCCGCGTACCCTCGGGGGAGGGTTTTGCTGCACGGCCTGCCGTAGAAAATTGTTGATCTCCGGCGTGGAAAAACTTCGCTCTGCCGCATCATGCAGTAAAACCGTTTCTCGCAATAAGCGGCCAAGCCCCGAACCCCGAACCCCGGATGTACGGACGATCGGAAGGTAGGAAGCAAACTGAAACCGGCGTCCCAAACGCTGTGCGGCCCATGCCTGTTGTTCCGAATCCAGCAAATCGCACTTGTTGAGAGCCACTACGACAGCACGACCCGTATCCAGTGCCAATCCGGCCAGTGCCATATCCTGCTCCGCCGCTCCCTGTTCGGAATCAATCACCACCATCGCCACTTGGGCACGTTGCACCGAACGTAGTGCCTGCGCCACGCTGAAACCCTCGAGCGAATCTGATTCGATTCGACTCTTGCGGCGGATCCCAGCCGTATCGACCAAGGTCATTTCCCGGCCACGGAACTCTAGTTGCACGTCAATGCTGTCCCGAGTCGTTCCCGGCTCCGGGGACACAACCAGCCGGTCGCTTTTCAGAAGGTGGTTGATTAGAGTCGACTTGCCTGCGTTGGGCCGTCCGATCACGGCAATCCGGATTCGGGTTGGGTCCGGCTCTGGCTCCGCTGACTCAGCTTGAACCGGAATCGCGGATTCCAGTAATGCCGCAACTCCCGAGCCCCGTTTCGCGCTGATTCCAAACAATGCGCCTGCGCCAAGTTCGGCAAACTCCGCCAACACCGCGTGCGAGTCGCGCCCGTCCACCTTGTTGACCGCAACAAGGAGGGGCTTGCCGCAGGTACGCAAGCGCGCATGAAGTTCTTGATCGCTGGCCACGCATCCCTCCTGCGCATCCAGCACCAGCACCAGTATGTCGGCCTCTGCAATCGCCTGTTCGGTCTGCCGCATCAGCCCCTGTTCCATCTCGGTATGGGCTTCGGTCATACCGCCTGTGTCTACTACTACAAAAGTGCGGCCATTATGGTTCGCCAACCGGTAGCGTCGATCCCGGGTGACTCCGGGAATGTCTGCAACCAGAGCATCCCGGCTCCCGGTCAGGCGATTAAAAAGTGTGGACTTGCCGACATTCGGTCGGCCGAGCAAAGCGACGACGGGAATCATGGCCGGAAGCTTGGATCATGAGTCGCCCGCGGCCGTCCCCAGCAGCGGGACAAACTGATAGGCCGCAAACCGGCCGTTGAGGTGCAGCAGATAGATTCGGTCCAGCCGTACTTTAGGAGGCGCTTGCAAGGGACCGTCGACCTTGTGGCGCGCCACAATCTCGCCATCGGTGATCCGTAACCAGTGCAGATAGCCCTCGAAATCCACTGCGATCACGTGCAAGCCGGTCGATGCGGGCGCGCCGAGATTCCGGTAAGCGAGCTCATCCTGCTCCCAGTACACACCGCCATTCCTCCGGTCCAGCGACCACAAGGTACTGTGAAGGTCGGTCACGTAAACGGCCACTTCATCCACAGCCGGAGCATGCATGGCCTGCACCTCTTTCGACCACAGCAGGTTGCCTTCCACCGTCTCCACTGCACCAACCTGATTGCTTAGTGCAGCAGCATAGGCCACCCCTTCCGCCAATCGAACCGGCCCGTCTACATCCACGATTCGTTCCAGTTCGGTTCGTCCAGTCGGGATCGCCAACCGCACTTCCCAATGCTGCAATCCACTCTGGGCATCAAATGCAATCAGCCGCCCATCATCAAATCCGGAGAGCACCCGGTCGTCCTGAGCTTCCGGCTCACCCGCACCACGCAAAGTCAGGCTAGGACTGCCGTGAACATGGCTCCACAACTGCTCCCCATCCTCAGCATTCAACACGCTCAGGCGGCCGTCATTGGTTCGAACAGCCAGCCGGCCATCCGGCAGCGCCTTCAGATTCAGAACCTCGCTGGGCATGGTCTGCTTCCAGACCTGGGCACCGGTTTCCCGATTCAAGGCAAATACTTCCTGCTCCCAAGTCCCGACATAGGCTTGACGCTCGTCGGCTGCGACTCCAGCCAGAATCGTCCCCTCGACACTCGCCTCCCAAATCCTTGCGCCCGTCGAAGCATTCAGCGCCACCACCTCGCCATCATTGGCAGCCAGCAACACATGATCGCGATCAATCCACGGAGCGACATGGCTGTCGGGATCGCTATACTCCGAGCCAACCGAATAGTCCCACAGCGGAGTCAGCGCAATTCGGTTAACCACCGGCTGCAGTTCGGCGATACGCGACGGGTCTTTCTCCCAAAGTTCCTGAAGGCCGATGAGCGGGTTAGACATACCGCTACAGGCTGACAATCCTGCCGCACAAGCGGCCAGCAGGACCGCCGAATCAATCGGCTTCACTCTGCTCTCCGAGCTCGGCAAGCTTCAGTTCGAGAAACTCCCCTCCATTCCCTTTCTCAAGTGCCTGAACATATTCATGACGGGCTTCTTGAGCCCGGCCGGATTGTCGGTACAAGTCGCCGCGGATTTCATGCACCAAACCTTCGTAGCCCTCCAGCGACACATCGGCCAAAACCGCCAGACCTTTTTCCCACTGCTGTTGCGCCGCATGCAATCTGGCAAGGCGCAGCGCCGCTACCGGCGTAAAAAGCGGATCGTCCGAAGTCTCATGCGCCCATCCCAATAAGCGAATCGCCTCTTCCACCTGCTGGTCTTCCTGGTGCAGCCGGGCGGAAATCAGGCTGGCCATCAAGGCGTACGAAGTGCCACCATACTCATTCCGCAAGCGCTCTCCCATCTCATGAGCCTGCTGCGCCTGCTCGTCTTCAAGATGGGTTCGATACTGCTGATACAGTGCGGCCGCGCCCATCATGCTCTGGTCCTGCCAGTAGTTCCAGCCCTTGTAGCCTCCGACGCCTCCAAGTGCCAGTCCTGCGCCCAGCAATACCCATACGAGGTTGGCTTTCCACCAATCCCGGAATTCTTCAAGTTGTTGTTGTTCTTCAGGGCTTAAAGCCATGATCGTTATCCTGTAGGTGAAAAGTGTTCGGCGAGAGCCAACGTAATATTATCCAACAAAACCGTCTGCTGCTCTTCCGGGCCCCGCAGGAATTTCAGAACGACGCTTTTCTGGTTCAGCTCTTCCTCGCCCATTATCAGGACAGCCCGCGCACCGCTTTTGTCAGCACGGCGCAACTGGGCCTTCATGCTGCCTGCTTCCATATTCGTACGGATTCTAAGGCCCGGCATCTGCTCCCTCAGCTGCATCCCCAGGGAGCACATGCGTGCAGTCGCATCCTTCCCTAGAGCGACAAGGTAGACATCTACTGCTGTCTCTGTCGTTGCCTCCAAGCATTCGCGAATTCGTTCCAGCCCGAGCGCGAACCCCGCGGCCGGAGTCGACCGCCCTCCCAACTGTTCGACCAAGCGATCGTAACGTCCACCGCCGCCCAGCGCAGATTGGGCTCCTAGACTGTCCTCCACCCACTCGAACACGGTGAAGTCATAGTAATCCAATCCCCGGACCAACTTCGGGTCGATGGCGTAGTCGATCCCATGGGCATCCAGGGTTTCCCTCAAGCCGTCAAAATGCGTCCGGGATTCCTCTCCCAACAAATTCTCTAGCCGGGGGGCTTCTTCCAGAAGGTCCTGTATAGGCTTCGACTTGCTGTCCAACAATCGCAATGGATTGGTTTTGAGCCTCCGTCGGTCATCTTCCTCCAATTGCGATTCAAACCGCGAGAAATACTCCACCAGCTGCTTCCGCCAAGCCAGGCGCTCCTCCGGGTTTCCCAACGTGTTCAGAACCAGCCGGGGAGACAGGCCGAGCCGCTGCCAGCCCTGCCAACCCAGCAGGAGAATCTCAGCATCAATGTCCGGTCCGCACATCCCGAAGGTTTCCACGCCGAACTGGTCAAACTGCCGCAGACGGCCTTTCTGCGGACGCTCATGCCGGAAAAATGAGCCCAAGTACCACAGGCGCTGTTGCCGATTAGGGATAAGCCCATGCTGGACCGCCGCGCGCACGCAACTTGCCGTTCCCTCCGGGCGCAGGCTCAATGAGTCCCCATTGCGATCCTCGAAGGTGTACATCTCCTTTGCCACGATATCGGTCGCTTCTCCAATGGAACGCTGGAAGAGTTCAGTGGACTCCACCAACGGAAAGCGGATTTCCTCGTAGCCGAACCCATGTGCCACCTCGATCCAAACCTGCTCGATCCTACGCCGGAGTTGAACCTCGTCAGGCAGAACATCGTGCATCCCGCGCACTGATTGCAGCCGACTCATGCCATGGCTCCTGGTGCTGTCGACAGCGGTTCGTGCATCAGGACGGGACGATCCACCCACGGCATGCCCTCATGAGGCCTTCGGATGTCGCCTGCCAACTGGCCGCAGGCCGCGGCAATGTCATCGCCCCGAGGCCGGCGAGTGGTGGCGACAATACCTTCCTCACACAGGATTTCACGGAATCGGGTGCGCACGGATTCGGGTGCAGCGGCATAACCGCTCTCCGGGAAAGCGTTGAATGGAATTAAATTGACCTTGCAGGGCAGATCGCGAAGTCGTTCCGCCAACGCCCGCGCGCATTCGGGACTATCGTTGACATCATCCAGCAACACGTATTCGATGATGATTTTTCGTTTGCGCGAGCCCCCATCGGCATAGCGCCGGCATGCAGCCAGCAGGTCATCGATCGGATAGCGGGCATTGATCGGCATTAGTTGCGTGCGCAACGCGTCGTCCGGGGCATGCAGCGAGACTGCCAGACTAACGTCGGCAACCTGCCGTAGACGGTCAATGCCTGGAACCAGCCCGGCCGTGCTGACCGTGACTTGGCGACATCCCATGGAATAAGCGTGGGAGTCCCGAAACAGATTTGCCGCATCGGCGACCGCGTCGAGGTTTGCCAGCGGCTCTCCCATCCCCATGAACACGACGTGAGTCACCGGCATGTCCGGCTGCAGGCGATGCCGAACCAGCCATAAC
Organism: uncultured candidatus Poriferisulfidus sp.; assembly: GCA_965116525.1. Taxonomy (GTDB): domain Bacteria; phylum Pseudomonadota; class Gammaproteobacteria; order Poriferisulfidales; family Poriferisulfidaceae; genus Poriferisulfidus. Next base: position 1,217,787 of record OZ220694.1, on the reverse strand, counting down.
TGGGATACGATTTCGTGCGCCGTGAGGTTACGGCCGAACCCGCTGCGCGCAGTTCGGCAAAACGTGCAATTGAGTGCGCAACCAGCCTGCGAAGACAGACATAAAGTGGCACGCCCTGCGGCCGGAATCAATACCGTTTCAATGACATCGCCGCAAGCTAAGCGCAACAGCCACTTGCGTGTCCCGTCCCGAGCACAGCTGGACTCGACGATACTTGGCAGCACGCACTCCGTCTGCCCAAACAAAACAGCACGCACATGCCGGGGAATAGAATCCATCCGCTCCAGGCTCAACTCGCCATGGCGATGAATTTCTCGAACCAGAGACGCTGCATGAACCGGCGAACAGCCTTGATCCGCCAGCCAGTCAACCCACCGTTTCCGACTCCACCCAAGTAGGGGAATATGACCGGGCACAGGCTTCATCGTGTACGAGGACAAATCTCCTCGGAGCTAAAGAAAAAGTCGATTTCTGTGCGCGCAGTATCGGGGCCATCTGAACCGTGGACTGCGTTCTCGTCGACCTGGGTTGCAAAGTCGGCGCGGATTGTACCGGGGGCAGCCTCGGCCGGGTCAGTCGCACCCATCACTTCGCGGTGGCGTGCAATTGCATTCTCGCCTTCGAGAACCTGCACGATGACGGGACCGGAGGTCATGAATTCGACCAGATCCGCATAAAACGGGCGCTCTCGGTGTACTGCATAGAACGCTTCCGCTTGTTCCTGGGAAAGGTGCATCATGCGGGCGGCAACAATGCATAGACCTGCCGCCTCGAACCGCTGGTAGATAGAGCCAATGTGGTTGTCGCCAACCGCGTCTGGCTTGATGATAGAAAGGGTCTGTTCTACGGCCATGGTCTTTCCTTGACCCGGATTTCCGGAATCGTTGTTAATGAAGTACGAAGACGGTTGATTGAGCAGTCTATTGTAGCCAATTTGTGTTTTTCCCTGATAGTCTGCCACGAAAATTTTATCGGTTTTCTTCCCAGGATCCGATCACAAAAATTAAGGTCAGTGCATTGATCTTATTTCACATCCAAATAAGGTCAGTTTGTTGACCTTATTTGAGAATGTGTTCCAAATCTCTACAAGTTTCAATATCATAGACTTTTGTTGAGAGTCAACCAACTCTGTATAGTCGTGCTTTGATAAAAGAAGGGCCCCGAAAACGGGGCCCTTGTATGCGACAGCACAGTCGCGTGATTACATCATGCCGCCCATGCCGCCCATGTCGGGTGCAGCATGCGAATGCGGCTCTTCTTCCTTGGGAAGTTCCGCCACCATGGCCTCAGTCGTAATCATCAGGCTGGCCACCGAAGCAGCATTCTGCAATGCCGACCGAGTAACCTTGGCCGGATCCAGGATACCCATCTCCAGCATATCCCCGTATTCAGCTGTTGCCGCGTTGTAGCCATAGTTCCCTTCGGCCTTGAGTACATCAGCAATAACCACTGATGGCTCGCGGTCGCCGGCATTGGCGACGATCTGGCGCAAGGGCTCAGCCAATGCATGATCCAGAATCTCTACACCACGCTGCTGGTCGTTGTTATCGCCCTTGAGCTTATCAAGCGCCGAACGAGCCCGAAGCAGCGCCACGCCACCACCCGGCACGATGCCTTCTTCCACTGCAGCACGGGTTGAATGCAGAGCATCCTCGACGCGCGCTTTCTTTTCCTTCATCTCGACTTCCGTTGCGGCACCCACTTTGATGACGGCCACGCCACCGGCAAGTTTTGCCATGCGCTCCTGCAACTTCTCCTTGTCGTAGTCGGAACTCGTTTCTTCGATCTGCTGGCGGATCTGATCCACACGCGCCTTGATGTCGGCGGCCTGGCCGGCTCCATCAATGATGGTCGTGTTCTCCTTGGACAGGGTCACGCGTTTGGCGGTGCCCAGGTCTTCCAGAGAAGTCTTCTCCAGAGACAGGCCCACTTCCTCGGAAATCACAGTGCCGCCGGTCAGGATAGCGATATCCTGCAACATGGCCTTGCGTCGATCACCGAAACCAGGTGCCTTGACCGCTGCCACCTTGACGATGCCGCGGATCGTGTTTACCACCAGGGTCGCCAAAGCCTCGCCTTCAACATCCTCGGCGATCACGACCAGAGAGCGGCTGGATTTAGCCACCGACTCCAGCAACGGGAGAAGTTCCCGAATGTTGGAGATCTTCTTGTCGTGGAGCAGAATGAACGGATTCTCGAGGTCGGCCGTCATGCTGTCCTGGTTGTTGATGAAATACGGCGAGAGGTAGCCCCGGTCGAACTGCATTCCTTCGACGACTTCCAAGTCGTTTTCAAGCGAAGTGCCTTCCTCAACCGTAATGACGCCTTCCTTGCCGACCTTGTCCATCGCATCGGCGATGGTTTGACCGATATCCGGGTCCGAATTGGCTGAGATACTGCCGACTTGGGCGATCTCCTTGCTGTCGGTGCACGGGCGCGACAGTTTGTTTAACGCATCGACCACAACAATCACGGCCTTGTCAATGCCACGCTTGAGATCCATCGGGTTCATGCCAGCTGCCACTGCCTTGGCACCTTCGCGTATGATCGCCTGTGCAAGCACGGTAGCAGTAGTCGTTCCGTCACCCGCGACATCCGAAGTCTGCGACGCAACCTCTTTGACCATCTGGGCTCCCATATTCTCGAACTTGTCCTGCAGTTCGATTTCCTTGGCGACCGATACACCATCCTTGGTGACGGTGGGTGCTCCGAACGATTTGTCGAGCACGACATTACGTCCTTTTGGCCCTAGGGTCGATTTCACGGCGTTGGCCAGCAGGTTGACACCCTTGAGCATCCGCTGCCGAGCCTCTTCGCCAAAATTAACCTCTTTTGCTGCCATTTTCAGTTCCTCTTGAGGGTTTCTCTATAAAAATTTGATGTGAAATGAAATTCAATGATGGGCGAGCGAATCAGTCCTCAATCACGGCCATGATGTCGTCTTCGCGCATCACCACCAGTTCATCGCCATCCAGTTTGCATTCGGTTCCAGAGTACTTGCCAAACAGGACGTTATCGCCAACTTTGACATCCATTGCATGGGTCTCTCCGCTATCAAGAATCTTTCCGGAACCCACCGCGAGTACCTCGCCGCGAATGGGCTTTTCGGTAGCGCTATCCGGAATGACAATGCCTCCGGGGCTGGTGCGCTCTTCCTCAAGCCGCTTGATCACGACACGGTCATGTAAGGGTCGAAGTTTCATAGAAAACTCCTAAATTGTATGATTTATCAAAAGTTTGTCCAACATGGCGGTAGTGAGGACTTGCTCTTATCCGCCTCTGTTATTCCTATATATGGGGAGCGATCTCTCATATACAAGAGGGGGCGGCAGTTACAATGCGCACTGGCCATTCCACGCGTTTATGAATTCCTCCGATTCTCTGCCGATACGCCGGGCACTTCTGAGTGTCTCGGATAAATCTGGCATCGTCGAACTGGCTCAGATGCTGGCTGAAAACGGGATTGAACTGATCTCCACCGGCGGCACAGCCACAGCACTCCGCGAATCTGGCTTGACGGTCCGAGAAGTCTCCGAATTAACCGGCTTCCCGGAGATTATGGACGGACGGGTCAAGACTCTCCATCCTAAAATCCATGGTGCCCTGCTGTCTCGTGGAGAGCAAGATCTTGAGGTCTGTGCCCTGCACGGAATAGAGGCCATCGACCTTCTGGTCGTCAACCTGTATCCATTCGCACAGACTATTGCCCGGCCGGATTGTAGTTTTCAAGAAGCGATCGAGAACATTGACATCGGCGGCCCAGCCATGTTGCGTGGCGCGGCCAAAAACCATGCACATTGCTGCGTAGTAGTCGACCCCTCCGACTATTCGAGGATATCTGAAATCGTCAGCACTACAGAAGGCATTAGCGGGGAAATACGGTTTGAACTGGCTGTCAAGGCCTTTTCACATGTCGCAGCCTACGATGCGGACATTGCGCACTACCTCAACAACCAGCTTGAACCAGACAATTTTTTCGGCCAGGGCATGCATCTGGCCTTGAATCGGCACTCGATACTGCGGTATGGTGAAAACCCGCACCAACAGGCAGCACTTTATCGCTTCGACAATCCACCCCCAGGCTCCTTGACCTCTGCCGCCCTTCATCAGGGACGGGAGCTCTCATACAACAACCTCGTTGACACGGATGCTGCCTGGGAGTGCGTTCAAGCATTCGAGAAACCCGCATGCGTCATCGTCAAGCACGCCAACCCCTGCGGGGCAGCGGAAACAGACGACATCGAATCCGCCTACGAAGGAGCTTATCGAGGTGATCCCATTTCGGCATTCGGCAGCATCATTGCATTCAACCGGACAGTAACCGGTCCGATCGCCCAAACAATCATTGAGCGGCAATTCGTTGAAGTCTTGATTGCACCGGATTTCCACAAAGACGCATTAAAGGTTCTGGCTGAAAAACCCAAGGTGCGGGTGCTCGCCGCAGGCACTACCCAGACTAGCGACCATTGCGCAACCGTACGCAGCATCAGCGGTGGACTACTTGTGCAAACTGCCGATCACGAACTCTTGGATCCCAGTGCAATGCGCGTGGTGACCGAGCGATCTCCTACTGAAAACGAGCATCATGACCTTCTATTCGCCTGGAAAATCGCCAAGTTTGTCAAATCCAACGCCATTATCTACGTACGCGACCAATGCACTGTCGGGATTGGGGCGGGACAGATGAGTCGAATCTATTCGGCGCGGATAGCCGCCATCAAAGCTGCGGATGAAAACCTGCCGCTGGATGGTGCCGTAATGGCTTCAGACGCGTTTTTTCCGTTTCGCGATGGAATTGATGCCGCTCACGAAGTCGGCATCACCGCGGTCATTCAACCAGGCGGAAGCCTGAGGGACGACGAGGTCATTGCTGCAGCCAATGAGCATGGCATAGCAATGATGTTTACCGGGATGCGCCACTTTCGGCATTAATGCCGCATAGGTCTTTCAAGAATTGCTCGGCACTCACAGGCCGAGAGTAATCGGCGTTGAGATCGTTTTAGCGATTAAACGGCAGTTTGGAAAGCATCGAAGCCATTCCGCAAGAACCAGTCGCACCAGAGAAAACCAGACCCGCTCCTATAAAACCAGACAACCAGAAGAAATTAGCATCAACCCATACCCCTAAGATTACGCCAAGCAGAACCAAGCTGCCAGCAGCAATCTGGACTTGGCGCATGATCTCAATAGGAGCCTTGGAATCCGATGCGACCGGGTAACCGGCCTTTTTCCAAGCCATGATGCCTCCCTCTAGAGTATATGTCTCGGGATAGCCTACACTTGCTAGTTTGTCCGCGTACACCTGTGTCCGGCGACCGCTGCGACAGTGGAAAATACCAATTTTCTGATGCGGCTCAGCCTTTAAGCCCGCTTCCAACCCTGTCAAAGGAATCCAGCGAGCATCAGGAATCCTCAGCTGACTGCGTTCCCCGGAATCACGAATATCAATTAACTCGGCACGGCCTTCGTCCAGCCAACGTCGAGCTTCACTTGCCTTGATTTCGTGAACTTCCATAACTCAAACTCCTAGGCCAAGGATGTCTGTTCAGATTGTACACCCCACGGTGCTAAAGACTCCTCCAAAAATTTGAACCATTCTTATATCATCGTTTGATGTTGCGCGCCATCCCTAGAGTGCTGACGCGACCGGCATTTCCAACCCCGGTCGGATCCGAAGAGGGCCCCAGCGCATCCAACCCTCTCATGGCAGCATTACCCGCTGCATAAATCACCCACAACATTCCCAGGGGCAGCAGCATATGTAATGCCATCGTGCCGTAGCCAAGAGCGATCCGGTCCACTTCCCAGCGCCCGGCATCGCCAAGCTTCATACCGGGATACATTGCATCTATCAGCGTATCGTCAAGGAAATTCGATATGCCAAACATCATTGAAAACAACCGGACCGCCACTATCATGATCATGATTCTCAAGGCCGCCGTTAGACTGTAGAAAGTCAGGAACAAATACGCTCCCAGAAGCATATACAGCACCATCAGCATCAGGCTCTGCGCCATCGGCGCAATCCGCCGCATGATGTGTAACCGGGCATACAGCCCCAGTGCTTCGGATCCGACGAAAGCAGTTGCGCCAACCGCAGTAGATAGCGTGAATGCCGCAAGGCTACCGCTCGCAGCCCAAGCAGCCAAACCACTGGCAATTCCAGAGCCTGCGGCAAACGCCGCGAGACCTGCCAGTATCTCATTGTCTGGCCCACCGATGCCATAACGACGCGGACCGTTGAGGATAGTGTTGCGAACCATTTGTTCTTCAATGAAGTCCTGGCTATAAGTCCCCTTAGTGAAGTCCGCAATCCAGTCCATATCTGGCACAAAGCGTGCCAGAATTTTCAGCAAGCCCTCATTCTCTGCATTGCCAAGCCACCAGTCCCGGCAAACTGGCAACTGATGATCCCCCTTCCAACGCTTGACCGTCGTTCGAGGCCGGGGGTAGGGATCGAACGAACAGGCACCCTGCTCCGTGACCGCGCTGCATAGAGCGTAATACCCAGGCTCTTCCAGAAAATAGCGGTTCCCCGGATACTCTGCATCCTTACGCGGCACAATTTCTTCCGAAGGCTGGAAGATCTCATATTTTCGCCAAGCTGGCACGAAGCACTGACTAGCAAAATGATCAAATTCTTGGCGGATGCCCGGATCCTTGATGAAAGCGTGGCGGGTTCGGAATGCGAGCCCAGAGTAATCCTGAAAGCATGGCAAATGCTGCAGCACGGCCTGAGTGATGCCACCACTGACCGACAGCACCACGGCCCAGAATATTGGAACTCTGGGATGTTTCTCATGAAAACGGGCCAACTGAGTGGTGTCGTAAGTAGTGCCAGTGTCCCCGTAGGTATGAGTAACACTTCCAAGTTGGCAGACCGGGGTGTATTCGATAGAGTTCGGCTCAACCTTGACATAAGGCACGACCATGAAAATGAACACCACCAGTGCCACCGGGAGATCCACTCTCATCTGACTGACAGAGCCCCCGCTGTTAGGGAAAATGTTTTCGGTGCTAAGCGGAACAATGAAGTTGCGAACGATCACCACCAGAAATGGAATCAGGAGCAGGTTGAGGTCGTCGGCCAGTTCGAACAGTAGCTCGTACATGCTCCATCCAAACATGGTCAAGTAGACCTCTATGTGGCTGAACGCGGGGATCGTCGCGTACATTCCCGTCAATCCAGATAGCGCAACATCAACAAGCCTTCGTAAGTCACGCAGACAGTGATCACGGCCCACACCAGCCGGCGCTGCTCGACCACCGACAGCGGCGTGTATCCCCGTTCGGCCCGCCGCCGATCGACCCAGCAGACCAGTTGTGGCCAACGCAAAATCAGGTACAGGTAGGTTACCCCGTGTGCACCCAGATGAAGCCAGAGACCATAGCGCTCAAAGAATTCTTTCCACCGCGACATGATGGCAGCCGTACGACCCAAAGAGCTTGGCGTTGCATCCGCCAATTGCTGTGCCGCATAGAAAAATACTGTGCCTCCCACTAAGATAGCCAGCAGGAACCAAAGTATGCGGCGCACCCGGAACCCATCCATTAGGGTTCTTCCTTCGGAAGTGGAAACCCGCCATCGATCAATCGGGAATCGGTATCCTCGGGAGGACTCAACCGGATCGGCTTGAGGACGCCACCGAGCATTTCGTATTCGATAAAGGTCCGGATCGTTTCGGACGCCAAGCGGTGCGAAGCTTGCACTTCATTCAGTACGAAATCTACCTGATGATTGATGCGTTCGAATGCCGTGCCCAGCGCCTCCTGGGCTGGAGCCAATGCCGCAACATTCGGCTCTTGGCGCCCTGCCATCAAGGCAGCCCTAGCAACAAAGGTCTTCTCCACGATTCGCGCAGTCGCCAACTCCGACGCCAAGCGCTGAATACGCCATTCCGCATCCGGATGGGCTTGCAAACCGTCGATGATTTCCCGACGCATCGCCAGATTGCGGCTTGAGATGTTCGTCAAATCTTCGCTTGTTAATTCCACCAGATCGGTTTTGACCAACCGCTGCAGAATTTCCTCGATGCGTTGTCGCTCGGTCTCGATCAAAGGCAACAGACCATGTCCGGTAATAGTCGGACTCGGCGCACTGTCAACCAAACTGATGGCCTGTTCACCAGAGATATCGACCAACCAATTCGCTGCAGCTTCTGGAGTCTCGAACAAACTTGAAATTTCAGTTGTACGTTCGGATTCCCGGCATGTGACCGGCTCACCGTTCAGCAGACACCACCCGGCACGAGTGCTGTCATAAACCGGGCGAATCAAGTCCTGACCTACACCCCCTGCACGTTGACCACCAACCCAAGCCAATCCCTTTTCGGGAGCTTCCTCCGCTTCTTCCTGTGCTTCCAGCACATTGCTTCCCTCATGCGCCTGCTGCCCCCACTCCAGCGACTTGGCGATCTTCGTCCAAGCGCCAGCTGGCCCCCGGTCGGCAATGCCTTTCTCGATTTCCTGACAGGAGCCAAGTGCCAACTTATATGCTTCACCCGCGCGGATGGTGTAGTACTGCATCAACTGGCAAGCGCCTGGAAAGGCCCGACAGAACAAACCGCCCGGCAAGGCCAAAAGGATCTGTTCCGGAAGCGATTTCAGGGTCGTTAGTTGATCTTCCAACCGTTTTAGGATTTCCTCGACCTGAAAGCGAAAGTCGAACTTTCCGCAACTATAGGTAGCCCCCGCCTGAATGTCTGGAAGCAGTTTGATGCGTAACGTCTGCCCGGGAGTCGGGGGAACCGCACGCGAACCCCCAAGCGTGTAGTACAAACCCAATTCCTCACTGCTCGGAAGCTTGATTTGCGCATCGGAGACTGTGGGGATTATTGATAGGATCAGACCCCACACACAAGCGCGAACCCAAACAGTCATGGTTCCCGCCCTTGGCGTTGCTGACGAATCGACTCGCTGATCCGGTGAACCGCCTCAAGTTCCGTGCATCCGTGCTGCCGCATGAGACTGGCCCGATGCGCTTTCTCATCTTTCTCCGTCTGGCTCAGGGCTAGCGACAACGCTGGCACAACATTGCGAAACGGAGTCATCAACTTGCCGGACATCACCACACCTTCGGTATATTTGCCAGACTCCTTGCGGGCGGACAGAATCATCGCTTTCTGCTCTTCGTCAAGCCTTCGAAATCGTCCGATCATGTCTACCTCGTCCTGCTCCATGGCCATGCAAATCCACCACTCCGGCTGATTTAGAAGTTCACGCGCGGTTTCCGGAATCTGACGCAGGCTTTGAGTTGCGATCCACAACCAAGCGCCATATGTGCGCCACATTGCGGAAATTGACAGGATGTAGGGAGAAATTAATGGATTCTTCAGGGGCAGATGCGCTTCGTCCAGAACCACGACGGTCTGCCGGGCAGAATATTGCTGAGCCTGTACTTGGTCATTGATGCGGGACAGCAGCCCACTCATTGCCACTGCCAACCACGCCTCATTGCGCCGATGCGCCAACGCCCCCAGTTCCACCACGGTCACATCGGACTCGACCCAAGTTTCTCCTGGGCGGTTGAATATCTCCCCCGCCTGCCCAGTGCAGAACAGTTCAATCGAATTAGCCATCCGACTCAGGCTGCGCCGCTGATCCTCGCTCAGCATGTCGTCCTGCAGTCGTCCGGATTCGGCTGCCCGGTGCATCAAGTCCGACAAATTCTGGGTTAACACTGGTGTGTCCGGGTGATTCGCAGCAGCATTAGCGACCGCCAACAATGACTTTCGAATCAGATTCAGGTCCTCGCGCGTGAAGCGCTGCTCTTCTTTCGGATCTCCACCCGTAACCATCAGCCTTGCCTGTATCTCCATTTCGCCCAGAAGGTCACGCTCGACCTCGTCCTCCACCCTGTCGGCGGCGGGTGCCGAGCCGGCACCCAAGAGCAATCGGGCATCTGCAAACGGAGGAATCGAGGTCCGATCTCCGTTGACATGATTCACCGATAAGCCTTGCGACTTGAAGTGTTTCGCGAGCAAGCCAAATGTTGGCAATGCCGTTATTAGGTACAGCCGGGGACGGTGTACTGCGACTGTATGCAGTAATGTATTGACGAGAAAAGCGGTTTTTCCGGAGCCAGTCGGTCCGAATACGAATAAGTGCGCATTCTTGGTCCTATCCACCGGATTAAGCGGATCGAATGACAGCGGCTCTGCGCCACGATTCCATGCCATTAGGCCCGGATGCCGCGTTCCGGTGGAGCGTCCGTATACCGGCAGGCACCTCACCACATGATCCATGAACCACAGACGGGAACGGCGTACGTAGAAGCGCTGATCTTGCTCTGGGCTGAAATTGAATGGCAGTGCACGAATATAGGAATCCTGAGCCAAGGGATCATCCCTTGGGGGAATCAACGCAATACCGTGAGCCATTAGAGTGGCAGACAATCCCCGGACCCGCTGCTCCAGAATGTCGTCATCCGGTGCTGAAATGAAGACGCCACTAAACACCGGCATGATCGGATTGCCATCGGACACTTGCTGCACTGCTTCTTCTGCAAGGGTGCGGATGGCCATCGCCTGCGGATCACCGCCGACCGCATTACGCTTAACACGGGCGACATGTTCCAAAATGTCATCCTGCGGGGCAAACACCACAGCCATCATCCAGATTGCCTCTTCTGGCATCTGATCCCAGAGCGTCTGCCGGCGGTCCCCGATCATTCGCTCAGCAGTCAAGTGTCCGATTCTCGGTTCCCCTAGGATCGCGTTGACCGTCAGAAAGCGATGTGGACGACCATGGAAATACCAGCAGTTATTACTGGCTGAGGACCATGGAGCACCGCGCCGCAGGGCCCGATGCGCCAAATCTCCCAAGGCCGTGCCTTTTAGCAAGGTCAACGGTGTAGCGGCCAGTGGCACCTTGGGGGTATCCGCGGCTTCTTGGGCTGGGCCGAACCAGTCATCCAGCCAACGGCAGAGATCCTCGCCACTCAAAGGCATCAAACGAATGCCCACCTGAGCTAATGAATGAGTCAGGCGTTCGCATAGATCGTCGAGGTGCTGTCCATCCGGGACCCCACCCGGCTCCTCAATGCGCCAAACACACAATCGTATGCATCGTATTTTCCCTTTCCACGGCGTTTGACTAACCGGATCAAAGAAAAAACCATTCTTTTTACAGGCATCTTGGTAGTGTTCGCGTAACACTTCCATCCAGTGCTGCGAATAGACCGAATTCCGAGTCATCGAGTTTAGATACTGCTCAAGTGCCTGAAGATCGTCGGCTAGGTGATGGCGGTCATACACAAAAAACTGTGCCACCCATGGCCTGCGCTGGTTTTGCGGAAATACGTCACGCAACAAAGGCATCAGGCGCTGGTGGAGGTCCTCGATAATGTTGTCCGGCCTTCCTTCGGTATGTGCGGGAGCCAGATCGAACAAACGGCCGACACTGCATAGATCCTTCATCAGAATCATCTCCGGCCCAAGTGCGGCCTTGGGGAACAGTAACTCCGCAAAGGATGCCGAAGTTCTTATCTCCTGCAAAACGGATTTACTCCCCGCTATCGGACGCGCAAATTGTGCCCGGGTTAAAGGTCGGCGGCCCTGCCCGCTCCAGCAACTAGCTCCCGCATTCGGCGCGTGTCTTGGATCCGCTGGCAACGCCGGACGAAGTCCGGCGAGCCAGCGGTCAAACGCATTCCGCTTGCGATCACTCATCGCAGTCCTGTAATACCTCGTCCAGAGTCTGGACCAAACCTTCACGCAATTCCTGAATTCGAACGTAGTAGGAATCATCCTCGGCACGTTCTCCTTCATCGATTTCCATCCTCATGTCGCCCAGCAGGTTGTCAATCGGGATTAACGACACATACAGACGCTTGGCGATCGGCTGGGCCATGATGCGTTCCAGAGTGACTTTCTTTTTTGATTTTTTCTTTTTGCCCACGATGGTTCCTCCTCAGAAAGTTTTGTGGCCAATGAATTTCCCTTTGCCTGGGGCGCAACATTCGTAGGGACGCCACAGGTTCCAGGCATAACTCCCGTCTTCGCTGGTCTTGTCGAACGACCAATTCGAGGGAGATCCGAAGGTTTCGCAACGCGACTGCGTGCGCGGGCTGATCATCTGCCAGCGCGCGTTGCGCTCGTTGAGCGAGGGCAACCAAGCCAATTGCACCTGCTGGCGGCAATGTCCGGATTGTGTGTGCGACGGCGGGGGTGCGGCAGTCATGCACTCTTCCAGCGGGGCCGTGGATGCACAGTGGGAAGGCTCCGGAGCTGGAGAATCGGAACGCCACAACCCTCCTGACCGTTCGCAGGCTTCGCGGTTTGGGGCATTTGGATTGCCGTGCGTGACCCGGCGATGGCCGTCATAGCCGAACGGCACGTACACCCGAGCCTGATTCGGTTGAGTCACGATATCGGCGGCGCGCTGTACGGCCACGGCGGCCGCCTTTACATCTTCAGCCTGCCACACAAAACCGGTGCGAGGAAAGACCGGCCCCCACGAATTTCTTGGCCAATCGCCGATTTCACGCAAACCCGGGGTTAGGCTTTCTGGACGTGCAGATTCCAATCCACCTCGCCACTCCATATGGTCTAGTGCAGATACAAAGTACGGAAACATCGGCTTGGCCTGAGAGCGGCACAGATAGACCACATTGAAGACTTTCTGCCGTAGCGGGAACGGATGCCCAACTGCATCGACTTCCTTGAATCGCAGGGTGTGGCCGTCCGAGGCATCCGTAGACGGAAACGATCCTCCCTGTAACAGGTCTCCCAAAGGAGAATCCAAATCCAGCAGGGTGCGAAGTTCCTTCCAAGGTGGGGCACCGGTCTGGTCGTATGCGGTGAAAACCAAGTCCGGCAAATAGTGTCGGACTCGTGGCGTGGTATTGATTCGGCAGCGCCCGTATTTGCAATGAAGCCACAGGCATACTCCGACTATCTTCCAGTCCAAGCAGTTGGATTGGAGTGAACGCCGCGCCACGTCCGCCGTACTGAACGTCTCGGCCATTGCCATAGAAAGGCTGCACAAGAACAAACTGGCCAGGACCGGAAAGCGCATCAGTCGACCCTAGAATCCAAGCCAGCCACCTGCCGCAGGCGACGACAAAGCCACAAATAAGCAGCGCGGCATATGAATCCTTCCGAGGAGTGTCGAGTTGGTGGGTCCCCGCCATTGCGTTCCACTCTGGCCCGAATCTCGTTTGTCAATCCATCCACGTCGAAGAAGCGCCGCATCATCAGACGATCTAGCCCACGAACCGTCGCCTGCATGAACTGCATGTACTTCGCGATCAGAAGCAGGCACAGCCCGACAGCCAAGAGCTGAAAAACGCGAATACTCAGCATGGCCCCGTCCTCGGCAGAAACACAGTGGCAAAGCCACATCGAAGACAAACAGGGCAATAACCGTTTCTTCTAAGATCCCTATTCCTTGGGTGTGATGATTTTTTATTATTCATTTTTCTTGACTTTTCAACGCACAACCTTCAGGGTCGGGCCGCGCTCGAAGACGTTGAACCAAGTGGCATACCCGGGAACCGGGGTTCCATCGGCTGTAAGGTGTGGATAGACATACAGGATCAGTCGCGGGTTGGGGAACTCCCTGAAGTCTCGACGCAACTGTCGGTCCACTTCGGCCATGAAGGGACTACCCATGCCCGGTTGGACTGGCAGCGGGCGAGGCATGGGCGCAGGCGTTCCAGACGGCATAGCCTGCCGGTATAGATCACGCACCGTGCTCGCGGTTTCCGGGAGTTCGGCCGGAGCAGCACAGGCGCTAATCCAGACCGCCAAAAGACACGGCCAAGGAAGGAATCGGATCGTCATAGATCGTCCGGGTTGGTGAATGGATGACAGGGATGCTGTCCGTGATATGGATGTCCACTTCGCGACCGGCCGGGACTACCACTGCATCCCAAGTATCGTTGGCAAACCGCAGCAGATAGTCGCCGTATGCGGAGGCTGCACCTTGAACCGTCTGGCCTAGCAGGTAGCTGAAAGCATCTCCCTCCACTTGAGACGTTTCGGTTCCCCCGGAGACATTGCGCCGCACCTGAGACTCAGCAAAAGCCCCACCCATACCGGCCAGAACACCGGCCAACAGATGCGTGCCCATATCCTCTGGGGCCGTGGTATGAATCTCTCCCACCAGGCAGGGATTGCCAGACTTATCGGCTAGATAGCCGAAACCCTCCTGCGCTGGCGCCTTTGCAACATGAAATGTTCCATCATCGAACACATAGACCAGGCTCCGGATGGACGCGCTTGCACAGGACAGCACTGCATCGCCACGGACGACGCCACGCCACAGGATGCCACGCAATTGAGGGAGGCGCACGCCGTTTGCCGTCAAATTGTCGGCTTGGCTCACCACGACGAATGGCCACGGGTCCTGCACGGCCCCGCCACGCGGGATGCGTCCAACCAAAGCAGTCAGGGACAATCCGGACAGGATAGACGGCGGGATGTAGAACCTTGGTGGTTCATCGGTCTCTTCCCCCGCGACCAGATTGCCCGAAACTGCCGCCAAATTGCGCTGTAACGCCCTGTCACTATCAATCGGCTCTACCCAAGTCAGTGGCAAGTCAAATTGAGGCGTCGAAAGCTCGGCCTCCGTGTTGGATGGAGGCTCATAGGTCAAGGTGTCCAGATCAAATGCTTCCCCTTTCTCGGGTGCCTCGCCCGATGAGAGTGGAGATGATTTGGATGTCTGCGCCTCCTCTTGCCGCCGCCTGTGTTGCACCAGTTGTTCAACGCGGGAGGACAACTCAACAAGTGATTCGTCCAGTTCCCGGATTTGTTCCGCCTGATCTGAAATCTTTTGCTCCAAGCGACGCATGCCGGTCGCCGCGGCTCGGACTTCCTCAGCGGCTTCATCTAGTTCTCGACTGGAGGGAACTAGAATCTCCGGCTCAGCCGGTGGCGGAGAAGTGGACAGGAATGTCACCGATAGTGCAAGCAACAAGGCAACCCCGGCAAGCAACTTAAGCAGCGGGCTGCGCGCGTTCATTGGGCGTGCTCAAACGGGATACTCGAAATCAGCACCACAGTCGTCGTATCTCGGACGCTTCCAGATGCCTCCAAACGAGGGTGTACGATGGCGGATGCCGCAAATCGCCCGCGGAGATCGCGA
Organism: uncultured candidatus Poriferisulfidus sp.; assembly: GCA_965116525.1. Taxonomy (GTDB): domain Bacteria; phylum Pseudomonadota; class Gammaproteobacteria; order Poriferisulfidales; family Poriferisulfidaceae; genus Poriferisulfidus. The sequence continues at coordinate 1,202,697 of OZ220694.1, read as the reverse complement.
GGGTCAAGCGTCAGGGATTCAGGCAGGCGATTGCGTACCGTGACTGCGGTTATGTAATAAGGAAGTGCCTCCCATGCAGCATGGGGAATAGACTCGACCGCATCCCCACACGCGGACGGATATGTTTCCCGACAACGAAACAGGGCCACCGGCTGTTCATCGATAAGAACCTGCCGGATTTTGGAAACCAGATCTTCACGGTAGTCGGGCGCATACAAGGCTTGGATGGCATAACGCATCAGCGCCACATAGCTTGGCTGTCTGTCCGGTGAAAACGAAGGAGAAGATCTGGAGCCCTTCAGATCTACCGTGATGCTCAGCGGCTCCGTCGGTGCCTGGGGATCCGTCCGAACTTTCAACACCAACAGCTCGGTCTCGGTTTTGAGGTATACACGCTGCAGGGACAAAGCATCCCGGGCAGTTAACCAAACATGAGGACCAGCGCTTTCGGCACGCAAGCTTTCCTTCAGTACCGCAGACAATCCGACACGAACTTCCTGTGCGCCCTCGATTTCGATTCGCCGCTCTTTACCAAGCGGCAGCAGTACCGGAAGCGGATCGCCAGTGTAGACCCGCGACGACGACGCCAGAACCGTCGATGACGCCAAGCACAGCAGCAGTGCTAGAAACCACCTCATTCGAGAGCCGACAGGTGAGAACGTAAACGTTCAGGAGGTTGGTACTGCCGATTCAGAACCAATCCCCACTCATTGGTTTCGGGATCAGCATCCAGCAACACGACCTCCAAGAAATAACGGACATCAATATCTTTGTAGATTTGATCCTCCAGATAGTCCCGGAGGCGAACATCCAAAATGACCTGCCAAGTGTCTTGTCCTAATGGATGTACGGATTCATTGCTGTAACTCCCGAGAACCGGGCTAACACTGCGTTGTCGGTTTCGGAACTGAGCCTCATGGCGCTGATGTTCACGTGTCAGCCAGAAGCGGTAGTCTGGACTGAGAAACGCCGCCAAGCGTTGAATATTTTCCAAATTATCAATGGCGCCATTGTCGGTCCAATTGTTAATCTGCTGGTGGATGTATCCGGCGAAAACATACACTTCCCATGGATGCACCACATCACCATGGAGAGTTGCGCCATAGCGCAATTGGGGCGGCAGACTCAGGCGTTGCGTCCCGGATGCATGCCACCAGCCGGCGTAAGCAAGTAACTGTGACACTGCCAGAAACACCAGACCGACCTGCAGTGCCCGGACATAGCGACGGCGGTTCAGTTCTTCGTCACGGAAGCTACAAGGTGTCACCGCTCCACCCTCCAGGATCCTTCCCGCCAGATGATATTGGCGCTTCGTCTGAAGTGGCGAGCAACGCGTTGCAGATAACAGTTGGGCGGCCGGTTCCGCTTGAGGTGCCTCAGCGCTGTGCCTGCAAGCAGCACCGTGATGAAAGCATTCAGCACCAGCACCGGAAGAGCCCACAACAGGGAACCAGTCCACAAACAAAATATGCCTGCCCCCACCGTGCCTGGTGCCACCGATAACACTATTGCCGCGGTCAATTCGGTGCCACTGAGCCCTCGAAACATCGGCGGCTCAAAACCGAGTGGAGAAGCTGGGCGCGTCATTCGAAGTCGGACAGAATCTGCCCCCCCATGTAGCCCATCAGGGCAATGATGATCACGACCAGCAAACCGGTGCCCAAGTAAATTCCAAGGCTTCCCCAGTCCCCCTTAACGCGCGCTTGGTTAAGTTTTGCGATCAGACCGCCGCCGTAGCCGAGGAAGGCACCCACCACAAGAAAGCCGAACACCAAAGCCATACCTGTGATCGCAACGGACTTAATAAATGAAAAGGGATCGGTCGCATCAGCGGCAATACCGTCGAAGACAGGCAAATCCAGTGTGTTTACAGCAATTCCCCAGCGCGGATGAAGCGCTAGAGCACACGCTAAAACAAGAATAAGTTTCCTCATGATTTACTCCACAAAGGCAATCAGGGCGACCACCATGCAAAACATCAAGCCGGCCCACAGGATTCGAGTGGCGACTTCGCCGACTGCTAAGGTCTCGTCACGTAACTGCCGCAGACTAGAGACGGCCACCCACGACACCCAAAGAGTCACGACTAGCAGGCAAGTCGCAGCAGTTATTTCCGCCAGAACTTCGCCCGAGATGCCGGAAGTTACCTCGAACTGACCAAGCATGGAATCACTCATACAATTGATAGTCTCCGGTGATGTCCATGCGATCGCGCGGTGTCGTTTCGGCCACCGTTAGAGTGCGCCTCAAACCGATCACGATCCGGTCGAATTCGTCCGCTAAGCGCACGTAGTCCACCCGCACTCGAGCACGCTCATCGCGGCGCTCGTAAGCATCGTCAATCAGGTGTCGGGCTAATTGCAATTCGTGCAGAAGTTGCCCAAGAACCTGCCTCTCGCCCATGTCCGGGCGCACTAGATAGTCGGGAGTCAGCCTTGAAGATGCCGAATGGTCAATCAACCCTGGCCGCGGGATGTGACTCAGTTCCCGGGGCTGCGAAACCGGAACCGCATAGTGCAACATCTCGCACCCTGCCACTAGCAATGCCGCAGTTGTGCCAATCAGCCATTCAGCATGTCTCATTCTTAGGCCTCCGGGCGGAGTTGAGGGCCGCCCTAAGGCTGGGCGGCCCTACACGGCCCCCCATCCGTGGGAGTAATTACCGCCTGTGCAGTCTCTAACACTCATTGCCAGAAAGCAAGGAAAAATGGTCAGTTTTTTTTGACCATTTATTTGCTTATTAACATACTGATAAATAATAAATTTATCTGTAAAGCTTTGGGAAATGTAAAGTTTTTTATCTTATGTAAAGTTTAAGGCCTTTGTTCGCCCGAAAGCTTTCCCAATTCTTCTCGGTAAATCTGTTCAAATTCCATAGTTCGTCGGTAGAAATCAAGCATAAAACGGGCATTCTCTCTAGCAAACCGGCGCCGCTGTTCTGCATCATCCGCATAAATACCTAAGACCTCGTATGGAGTCATTTCGGCCAGTGGCTTGCCAATCAAGGAGCGCCACGATTGATATTGACGCCATTCCTCCTCGCTCAATTCCAGCCAGCGAAGCACACGGAGGTCGGTTTTCTGCCACTGACTCGCTTCTTCGCGCGCCGCCTGCACATCAAGAATTACGGATGCCGCAACTCCAGCTAGGGCCGTAAGCCCTATCAACCATCCGGCTTCCCGGCGCCACACCCTGCTCATTGTTCCTCCAGGATAAGTTTCGTCATACCGTCGCTGATGTGTAATTTCCGATTATCGCGGTCAATGGCGTTGATTCTCCAGCCTAGCCGAGAGTCTCCCTGCCGTGCTGGCAAAATCCGCCCTTGGTGCTCAAGCAGCGCATACGCTTGCCCATGCCAGACTTCAATGCCCCGAAAAATGAACTCAGGCTCCATGGACACCTGAATCGCTTCGTCTTCAAGGGAACCTAGCAACCGGTTCATGCCACGCTCAAGCAAGTGCAGCTTCTGGTCCATGCCCTGTAGCCTGGAGGATTGTGTTTTGAGCTTCTCGTCAAGCCCTTCCCTCCATTTTTCGAATGTTCGCATCTGAGACAGAAAGGTTTTTTCGAACACTTCAAGGTTGCGTTGATCCCATTTGTTAAGACGGTTGTCCAGAGTCTGTGCCAAAGATTCCGACAACAGTTTCATATCGATTTCGGGAATTGCACTTGCCGCCGACGGAAGCTCTGTTGGCTGAAGTAGCTGAACACCTGGATCAGAAAATGCAAAGGTCTCGTTCGAACCTCGTAACATCTCGTGGACAAGCGCAGCCAGTAATAACAGAGAAAAGACTCCGCCTGCCAACCACACCCGCCAGCGTGTCCGGGATGATTTTTGGAAATTCATCCGTGCCTCCTAGAGAAATTTGCAAAGAATTTGGTTCTACCGCAAAGTTTCCGAGAAGTAAACAAAAAATGGTCAGATTTTTTAGACCATTTTTCTCACTCATGAATCAATTACTTACATTTAGGCATCTTGGCCGGATCGGCCTGCTGAAACCTTCACCTGATTACTATCCGGCTCATCAGTTTGATTTTGGCTGGAATTAATGCTTTTCCATCCAGATCAACGTCGCCATACGCCCAGTTATCCGATCTCGGCGGTACGAATAAAAACGGCGCTCATCCTGAAAAGTACATTCTTCGGCACCGTAACAGTGCTCGACACCGGCCCGCTCTAACTGCCATGCGGCGGCAGACGTCAGATCCAACAACCAGTGTCCAGCACGCCCAGACGGACGGAATGCCACCGAAGCAAGTTCCTTGCCCAATGCCGCCCGCACCAGCTCATCCACCTCATAGAATTCCATACTGATTGCCGGGCCGAGCCAAACTAGCAGATCCTCTGGCGGTCCCGGGTAGGCATGAATTGCCGCCTGCAGGACATTCGCAGCAATGCCCTTCCAACCGGCATGTGCTGCAGCCACCCAATCGCCTTTTCGTGAGCACAGCAAAACCGGCAAGCAGTCTGCTGTCTGGACAACACAGATCGGTCCCGCGCAGGTGGTGTAGCTCGCGTCTGCCTTGACCAATTCTGGTGTGATCCGCGCCTCCTGAACCATGGCACCATGTTGCTGATCCAGCCAATACGGTTCGCCAGGCAACCGAAGGGTCTGCGCCAAAATCTCCCGGTTCTGCTGTACATCCTCAGGCCGGTCGTCCACATGCGCGGCAAGGTTGAATCCTGCATAAGCGTTCCGACTGACCCCCCCGGCCCGAGTGCTCGTCGCCGCTCGCACGTGGTCAGGCGCGGGCCAATCCGGATAGACGAATTCCGGCTCAGTCACGGTCGCCTTCCAGTTGCGCCAACAAACCCCGAAAGTCTTCCGGCAAGTCTGCGTTCCAGTCGACTAGGGTTCCTCGAGTCGGATGCCGGAGTTGTAGGGAGCAGGCATGTAATGCCTGTCGCCCGAATCCTCGAACTGCGTCGCGTACGGCGACAGATGCGTCTGATGGACTTCTTGCGCGTCCGCCGTACACCGGATCCCCGACTACTGGATGGCCCAGATGCGCCAAATGCACCCGGATCTGGTGCGTACGTCCGGTCTCAAGACGGACATCGAGCAGGGTCAGGCCGCGGAATTTTCGCCGAAGCCGATAATGCGTGATGGCCTCCCGACCGCCTTCGCGTACACACATGCGCTGTCGCTGCCTTGGGTGCCGCCCGATCGGCTCCTCTATCGTCCCTCCTGCGATCAGTTCACCCTGGACCAGAGCCTGATATCGCCGTTGAATCTCGCGCATCTGAAGCTGCCGGGTCAGTGCCGTGCAGGATTCAAGGTTATGCGCCACCACTACGAGCCCGGTCGTGTCACGGTCCAGCCGGTGCACGATTCCTGCTCGTGGCACTTTAGCGGTCGCCGGGAAGTGGAACAAGAGCGCGTTCTGGATCGTCCCGTCCGGGTGCCCGGGGGCCGGATGCATAACCTGTCCGGCCGCCTTGTTCAAAACAATCAGGTCATCATCGGCAAACACGACGGCCAGAGGCAGATCCTGAGGCTCGCACTGGGAGGGTGTGGCGGCCTGCGGCCAGACCTCGACCCGCTCACAGCCCCCCACCGGATCCCGGGGGCGAGCCATTTCTCCTTCCACCAGCACGCGCCCCGCCCGAATCCAGTCCTGCAGCTGCCGCCGGGAAAACTGGCTGAACATCTGTGCCAGCGCAACGTCCAAGCGCTTCCCCGCCAGATCTTCCGGCACTTCCCCCACCAGAGGCAAACCGTCCAATTGCCCGCTCCAGCCAACCATTAAAAATCCCATCCTATCACTGCCGTTATATAATTTTGCAGTTGAATCCAATCCCCTGTAATGCGTTTTCTCCCTGTCGTTCTTTCTTTTGCGTCGTTGTTGATGATGGCCGGTTGCGGGCTGTTGCCGGACGCGCCGGAAACCGAATACGAGGGCAAATCCGCGGCACAGTTGTACGCCATGGGCCTTTCCTACCGCCGAGGCGGCGATTTCACCAAGGCGATCGAGGCTTTCGAACATCTGGAGTCCGGGTATCCGTTTGATCCCTATGCCCAGCAAGGCCTGCTGGAGATGGCCTACTCCTTTTACCGGCAAGAGGAATATAACGAAGCAATCGTCGTGCTCAATCGCTTTATGGAGCAAAACCCGCTACACACGCATATCGCGTATGCACACTACATGCAGGGCGTTGCCTATCTGGATTACGGCCGAACCCTGATGCATTATGTCCTGCCCTACATCCGACACAACAAAGACCCAACCCCGTGGCTGCATGCGTTCAAGAACTTTTCCTTGGTCGTGACGAAATTTCCAGAATCGCGATATGCGGCGGACTCTCGCCAGCACACCATCTTCCTGCGCAATCTGCTGGCCCGCTATGAACTGCATGTCGCGGATTTCTATTTACGCCGCAAAGCCTACGTCGCGGTCGTCAACCGAAGCAAACACGCGCTGAAGCGCTACCATGGCGCGCCAAACATGGACGAAATGTTGTGGTATCTGGAAGAAGGCTACCGTCATCTGGAAATGCATCAGCTCGCGGACGACACGCGGAGTGTCCGGGATCTCAACTTCCCGAATTATGAAGCCCGAAAGGCAGCCGAAGTGGAAGAGCCGACCTGGCTGTCAAACACGGGCGACTGGATCAGTGACACGGTCGACAGCGCGGCTATCATGGTCGGATTCGACATCGAAGAGTTCCCGCCGCCCGAATTCAGCGGCAAGTACCAGAGAGTCGTACTCAATCTCGGCGAAGCCGAGGAATTCGTCGCGGCACACGAACCGGACAAGGTTGTGGTCAGCGAGGTCCCAAGCGGCCATATCCCGACGTCGGACATCGACTCCCAGGATCTCTGGCATCAGTTGCGCAGGCTGCTGAGCCTGTCCGACGATGAAGATCTCCCGAGTGCCCCGGAGGACATCCCCGAGCCCACCGTGACCTCGGAAACCTCGGACACATCGCCGGAAGAAAGTGCGCCGGACCCGGCGCCGTCGAACTGAATCCGGTCAATTCAGGCTTTGTAGCCGGACGTGATCGGGTAACGTCGATCCCGTCCAAATGCCCGTTCCGTCGTTTTCACTCCCGGCGGCGCCTGCCTGCGTTTATGCTCGCTTCCGAGCACCCGGGCGACCACATCATGGACCAGGTCGGCATCAAACCCCTGTGCCACGATTTCCGAAAGCGAACAGTCTTCCTCGATGAACAGGCGCAGAATGGCATCCAGTACGGCGTAATCCGGCAATGAATCGGAGTCTTTCTGATCCGCCTTCAATTCCGCCGACGGTGGGCGAGTCAGGATCCTCTCCGGGATGACTTCCTCGTCGCGGTTGCGATAGCGGGCCAACTGGTACACACGGGTCTTGAATATGTCCTTGAGCGGCGCAAACCCTCCCGCCATATCGCCGTACAGGGTCGCGTAGCCGACCGCCATTTCGCTCTTGTTTCCGGTCGTCAGAAGCAGTTTCCCGTTGTGGTTCGAGCGTGCCATCAACAACAGGCCGCGGACGCGCGCCTGCAGGTTCTGACAAACTATATCGTCTTGCTCGGCTTCCGGGCCCAAGGTCTCAAGCAAAGCCCGGAAGGCTGGCTCGATCGACAATTCCAGAGAGGAAACGCCCAGGCGTTCGCACAATAGCACCGCGTCCTCCACGCTGACCTGCGACGTGTATCTCGAAGGCATCAACACTGCCTCCAACCTCTCGGGGCCCAAAGCATCCACCGCGATGACCAGCGCCAGAGCCGAATCAATACCGCCAGACAGGCCGAGCAACGCGCCGGGGGCACGGTGCTTGTTCACGTAGTCGCGCACTCCCAGCACCAATGCCTGATATAAGGCCGCGTTCTCGTCCAAGTCTTCGATATCTTGCCGGGAACCGCCCCAGTCCAAACCCTCGGGCACCAGTTCCGCTTCGGCTTCAACAAAAGAAGGCAGTTGCACCGTTCGCTGCCCAGAAGCATCCAGCACAAAACTCGCCCCATCGAAAACCAGCTCGTCCTGTCCGCCGACCTGGTTGACGTACCAGACCGGGCAGCCAGTTTCCACTGCACGCGCACGCGCGGCCTCCAAGCGCTTGGAGGCCTTGTGAAGGTCGAACGGAGAAGCATTCAGGCAAACCAGGACTTCCGCCCCGGCCGCCGCCAAGTCCGCAGCCGGCTCCGGCTGCCACAAGTCCTCGCAAACCAGCAACCCCAGCCGTCTCCCGGCTTCAACAATGAAAGGCTCCGAGCCCGGAACGAAGTAGCGCTGCTCGTCGAAGACGTCATACTGAGGCAGGAGCCTCTTGCGGGCAAAGCCAATCCGTTGACCCTGATGAAACACGCAGGCGGCGTTGAACAAGGCGCCATTCTCACGCACCGGAGCCCCGACGATCACCCAGTGCTCTCCGCTGCAGCGCGCCAGTTCCTCCAGAGCCCTATCGACACGATTGATGAAATCATCACGCAGCAGAAGGTCCTCCGGGGGATAGCCGCACAAAGCAAGCTCCGGAAACACCCAGATCGAAGGCTGGTCCTGACCTTCCAGCCGCGCCTCGATGCGGGCACGGTTGCCGTCGATGTCGCCGACCAGCGGGTTGAACTGGACGAGTCGGGCGGGTGGAAGATTAGCCATGAGAATACGCGGGCAAGTTCACTAATTGTAAGTCTCCGGAACCAATCTCAGCAGTTGCCCGTCCGAATCGTCCGTCAGCAAGTAAATCAGGCCGTCCGCCAGCACCCGTACATCGCGGATGCGGTGTTCCTTAGGTTCCGGCAGAACCTGCTCATGCACCCCGCCCTCCGCTCGCAACTGCACCCGGTACACGCTTCGGAACTTCAGTGCGCCCACCAGGAAATTTCCGCGCCATTCAGCGAAAGAGTCGCCGTCGTAGACCGCAAACCCCGACGGGGCGATTGACGGCGTCCAGTGTTGCACCGGCGGCTCCATGCCTGGCGCATGCGTCTGCTCGCTGATGATCCCGCCGGTGTACTCGCGTCCATGCGTCACCTGGGGCCAGCCGTAATTGGCTCCCGCGCGAATCCGGTTCAGTTCGTCTCCGCCTTTCGGGCCGTGCTCGTGCAACCAGAGCTTTTCATCGAAAGGGTTCCACGCAAGTCCCTGCGGGTTTCGGTGGCCGTAGGAATACACTTCCGGCAAGGCATCGGAGTTTCCGGCAAACGGATTGTCCGCCGGGATCCGCCCGTCCGCATGCAGGCGAATCAATTTGCCCCAGTGGCTGTCGAGTGCCTGCGCATTCTCGCGCTCACCCCGATCCCCGATAGTCAGAAACAGGTGTCCGTTCGCATCGAATGCCAGCCGCCCCCCGAAATGCCAGGTCAATCCCCCGCACGGACGAGCCTCGAACAGCAGCTGGCCGTTCTCAAGTCGATTGCCCTGCAGGCGGTAACGGCTCAGCGCCGTTGTGAATCCCGCAGAGCAGGATTTGCTATAGCTGAGGTAGACCCAACGGTTGTCCGCCTGCCCGTATTCCGGATGCAGAACCACATCCAAAAGCCCTCCCTGCCCGACCCAAGCCACCTCCGGCACCCCTTCGATGAGATCGCGACCGGCGAAGTCGGCATCCAGGTGGAGCAGGCGTCCGGGTTTTTCCGTAATCAGCAGGGAACCGTCCGGCAGTTGTACCAAGCTCCAGGGGTATTCCAGTCCTCCCTCTAGAGTTTCGATCCGATACGCCGGACCCTCCGACTCTGCCATCAAAACCTTCGGCGCGAACATCCCCGCCGCAAGCAGGATCACCACGGCGCAGAACAACCGTAAAAACAAGCCTGAGTCCGTCTCTCCACAAAGGAGATTAATACTGCCTCTCATAATCCCCATACAATAACACCACAAGCCCTCGGTCACATCGATGCCACACTCCGAGATCTTCTGGCTCTGTATCGCATTTGTCGTCGGGACTGCCGTGGGCAGTTTTCTGAACGTGATAGTGTTCCGGCTTCCTGTCATGGTGCGTGGAGAAAACCCCGAATTAACCCTGTGGTCTCCACGCTCTCACTGTCCTCATTGCCATCGGACGATCCGCCTCCCCCATCTGATTCCAATCCTCGGATACCTCGCCCTGCGGAGCCGTTGCGCCTTCTGCAACGTCCCCATTTCGTTGCAATACCCTCTCCTGGAACTGGTGGCAGGATTGCTCGCGATGGGTGCGCTCCTGAGCACGGACAGCCTCCCGGAAGCCAGCGCCTATGCCATACTGGGTTGGGGACTTCTGGCACTTGCCTTGATCGACTGGCAGACACAATTGTTGCCGGATTTGCTTGTCTATCCGCTGCTATGGCTGGGACTGCTGGTGAACACGTACGAACTGTTTGCGCCATTGCACGAAGCGGTCATCGGAGCCGTAGCGGGCTACCTGTCGCTGTGGTTGCTGAATCACCTGTTCTACTTTTTCAAGAAAGAGGCCGGCATGGGTTACGGCGATTTCAAGATGTTCGCCGTGTGCGGGGCTTGGCTGGGCTGGATGGTACTTCCTTGGGTGGCCTTGGGTGCTTCAATCCTGACCCTCCTGCTATGGCTGACCCGGCGGGCATGGGGCCGTGCCCAACGTGCACTGCCCTTTGGTCCCGCTTTGTCGCTGTCGCTGTTCGGCTTCCTGATCTGGCGGGATTCCGCCCGGTCACTGGTCGGCTGGTCTGGGCTTTGAGAACCTGCACATGATCAGAATCGGCATGACAGGAGGCATCGCCTGCGGGAAATCGCAGGCTGCCCAGTGCTTTGAAGAACGAGACGTGAACATTATCGATGCCGACGATATCGTGCGGGAGTTGACGGCTCCAGACGGCCCGCTTCTCGGGGAAGTGGTCGAGCGGGCCGGCCCGGAAATACTGCAAGACGACGGCAGCCTGAATCGCGCTCTGCTGCGCACGCGCCTCTTCCGCGATGCAGCCCTGCGCCAGGATCTTGAGTCCCTGTTGCATCCCCCTGTGCGGACCGCCATCCGAACCTGGTTCACGCAGCAGGAAGGGCCTTATGCGATTGCGGTGGTCCCCCTGCTGATCGAGGCGGGATGGCAGGATGACGTGGATCGGATTCTGGTCGTGAATTGCCCTGAGAACCTGCAGCGGACACGGTTGCAGGAGCGTTTTCCTAAAATGGATAATAAGCAGGCCGATGCTGTCCTGGCCGCCCAATTGTCGGCGGCCGAACGTCTGCGGCATGCCGACGACGTGATCGAAAATGCGGCGAGCATGGATGCCTTGGACAGGGCGGTGGACGCGTTGCACCAGCAATACATGGCAGCATGAACGACACCTCCCCTTCCCCTTTGATCTACGAGCAGGCCGTCAACGAGCGGATGCGCACGTTTCTGCGAATCGACTTTCTGGCGCGACAGTTCGAATATCACTATGCTCAGCCTTCGTTGTGGGGAACCCGCTCCACCGTCGCCACTCTGCTGGAATTCGTCAGCCTAATCAGCCGGCACAACATTAAGGTCGAACTGATACGCGAGCTGGACCAACGCCTCGCTTGGCTCGAAATGTTGAGTTCATCCGACAACGCGAACCTGGATCTCCTCAAGGAAATCATCGAACTGCATCAGAACCTGCGCGATGACGCACATGGCCTGCAGTATCCCGTGCACCAGCACCTGACCCGGCATGACATGCTCAACACTGTCAGCCAGCGCATCCGCATGCCCGGCTGCACCAGTGAAACCGACATTCCGCTGTACCACAACTGGCTGGCCAGCCGGCAGGCCGATCATGCGGCCCAATTGCAACAGTGGTACGAACCGTTCGCCCCCATCATCCAGATTGCGCGAACCGTGTTGGAGATGGTCCGGAATAGCGCTTCATTCGCTCCCGAAACCGCGAAGGAGGGCTGGTTCGAACAGACGCTGGATCCCGGCCGAATTCATCAGATGATCCGGATTCGCATGCCGGCGGACTCGGAGTTCTACCCGGAAATCAGCATCGGGAAGCGCTCCTTCAGCATCGTGTTCCGCGAAGGAAGCGACCTGGATCAGCGACCTGCCCAGACCACTCAAGAAGTCAAGTTTGAACTAGCCTGCTGCCTTTTCTAGGGCCACACACCCTCGACCTCAGACAGACCCAAGGTTCCGGGAATCCCCGAGCCAGCGTTCCATGATCGATTCCACTGCTTCCGGATCCTTCCGGAGGAAGTCTTGGGCGATTCGCTGCACCCGCTGCAACTGTTGCTCATCCCGCGAAAGATCTGCCACCCGAAACACCATTTCTCCAGCCTGACGAGCTCCGAGCAACTGGCCTGGTCCGCGCAGACGAAGGTCACGCCGCGCAATCTCGAACCCATCGGTCGTCTCCCGCATAATCTGGATGCGAGTACGGGCATTTTCCGACAACGGCGACTTGTACAGCAACACGCAGCTGCTCTGTTCGGAACTCCGCCCGACCCGCCCGCGAAGTTGATGCAGCTGCGCCAACCCCAGGCGCTCCGCGTTCTCGATCACCATCAGCGAGGCATTCGGAACGTCGACGCCCACCTCGATGACCGTGGTCGCCACCAGCAACTGGACCTCCCCTTTCTTGAAACGCTGCATGACCTGATCTTTGTCCGGCGCTTTCATCCGGCCGTGTATCAGCCCCACCTCAAGTTCGGGCAACGCCTGGCGAAGCCGACCCCAGGTGCTTTCCGCCGCCTCGCACTGCAACACCTCGGATTCTTCCACCAGCGTGCATACCCAATACGCCTGTCGCCCCTCCTGACAGGCCTCCCGGATCCGTTGCATCAGTTCATCCCGTCGATCTTCCGCCATGACGGCAGTCTGAACCGGCTTGCGGCCCGGAGGCATCTCATCCAGAATCGAGGCATCCAAATCGGCGTAGAACGTCATGGCCAGACTGCGCGGGATCGGAGTCGCCGTCATGATCAACTGGTGTGGATAGGTTTTTTCATCTTCTCCCTTGCGCCGCAGGGCCAAACGCTGATGAACCCCGAACCGATGCTGCTCGTCGATGATCAGCAGGCCTAGTCGATCGAAACTCACATCCTCCTGGATCAGAGCATGCGTGCCGATTACGATGCGGGCCTCGTGGCTTCGGATGCACGCTTTTTCTTCTTCTCTCTTCTTGCGGGTCTGGCTGCTCGACAAGAACGCCACCGGGATGTTCAACGGAAACAACCATTCCCAAAAACTGCGGTAATGCTGCTCTGCCAGCAGTTCGGTGGGGGCCATCACCGCCACCTGTGCATCCGAGGCGGTGACGCACAACGCGGCAACCAGCGCCACGATGGTCTTGCCGGAGCCGACGTCACCCTGCAGCAGACGCATCATGGGATGGTTCCGGGCCAAATCCTGCCGGATTTCCTCGATCACCCTCTCCTGCGCCCGGGTCAGCGGGAAAGGCAGGCGTTCCAGAAACCGGCGAATCAGTTCGTCGCCGCCTGAAAACGAATCTGCCGGCCGTTGTTCCGCCCGGTTGCGCAAACGGATAAAGCTTAGATGGTATGCGGCCAGTTCCTCCACGATCAGCCGTTGGCGGGCCGGCTCGGATTCCGAAAGCAGACTCTCCACACTCAGTCCTACATCCGGCTCATGGAGGTGACGCAGCGCTTCGGTGAAGCCGGGCAGGCCCTGACTTCTGAACAGATCTTCCCAGGCCGGGTGTTCCAGTTGCGCCGGATGGGCTTCGGCCCACTCCAATGCGCGGCGAATCAACTTGCGCAGGGAGATCTGCGCGAGCCCCTCCGTCGCTGGATACACCGGAGTCAGACTAGCTGCAGCACCGGGAGAAGTGTCGGGCGTGACAGGTTCGTACTCCGGATGGAACATCCGGAAAGAACGGCGCCATAGCTTGACTTCCCCGAAACAACGCACCCGTGCCCCCGGGGTTAGTTGTTCCTGCTGGAAAGTGCTGAAGCGCATGAAGCACAACTCCAGCGTGCCCGAAGAGTCGTCGGCCAGTTTTACCCGCAGCCTGCGCCCACCGTAGAACTCCACGCGGGCGTCCTGCACGATTCCCTCGACCATGCAGCGGACGCCCGGGCGCAAAGCGTCCAGAGACACCAACCGGGTCCGGTCCTCGTAGGTTCGGGGCAGATGCAGCAGCAGGTGATCGATCCGGGTAATGCCCAACCGCGCAAGTTTCTCGCATACCCGGGGACCGACGCCGGACAATGCCCGAAGCGCCGCTACTGCCGGGTCGGGAGCGGGTGTGTCAGTCCGGGTCATCCGGGCCGGAGTCAAGCACCCAAATTCAGAATCGCATCCATCTCGACCGCCGCACCCTTCGGGAGTGCCGCTACGCCCACCGCCGCACGTGCCGGGTACGGCTCAGAGAAATATTCCGCCATCACTTCGTTGACCAGCGGAAAATGACTCAGGTCGGTCAGGTATACCGTCAGTTTGACGCAATCGGCCAGACTGCCGCCGCTGGCACTGGCAACCGCGCCGAGATTATCGAAAATTCTTTGGATCTGTGCACGCATATCCCCTTCGACCATTTGCATGGTCTGAGGCTCCAAGGGAATCTGGCCGGACAGAAATACCCAGTCTCCGCTTCGGACTGCTTGGGAGTAGGTGCCGATGGCGTCGGGCGCATCGGGCGTGCTGATCGGTTCGGTGGCCATTCGCTAGAAAGTAGAAGATTCGCCGGGATTATACGCAAGAAGCGATTTGCGCTTCTTTATTCAGGCTCTCACAGTTTGACGATCAAACCGATTGCACCAACAATGACACCGGACATTAAGATCATTAGAAAAGTTAGGCGTGCTTGAAGGGTAGCTAAGCCGACTTTTAATTCGGCTTTCGTCGGGCAGTTTTCCAAAGATACTTTCAATTCTTCTCTCGTCGGATAGTCTTTCAAAGCAACCTTCAGATCGTCCTTCGTCAAGACATCTCGGAAGACGGTGCTGAACGCGGAGACGATCGCCTCCGCTTGCGGTTCAGCCAGTCCGCCTCTTTTCAGGTCGTTGGTGACTTGCAGGGTATCGAACATGGGACGTTTCCTGTGCTCCCGAATGTCTGGACGCTTGGAGGCCGAAGCGGTTGCGGAAGATTCAATCTCCGGGGTCTGATGGACCGCAGTCATAAATATAACACCTCTGGGTTGAAATGGCGGGAGCCCCTGTTGTACCCGAAAACCGTTCCCTGATGCAAGGGAAAATGGTCAGTTTTTTTTGACCATTTTTTTGCCATCCAAGTCTTTGATAATAAATGGTTTTATTTGTAAAGACTTGAGAAATGTAAAGTTTTTTAAATTATGTAAAGTCTGGGGCCGGAAGGGCTCCCCCCGACTTGCATCTAACCCGACAGGCGCACTACCTTGTGCACGTCGGGCAGCCGCCGAACCGCCTTGATGATCGCCGCCAGATGAATCCGGTCGCGGACGTTCAAGATGAATCTCATGTTGATATTGGCCGTGCCCTGCGCCTCGTCCAGATTGACCCCCGCGATGTTGCTCCCTTCCTCGGCAATGGCGGCTGCAACGCGGGCCAGCAACCCTCGGCGGTTCTTGGTGGAGACCCGGATCGAGACCGGATACTCGCCATCCACCTTTTCCGCCCATTCGCAGGGAATCCACTGCTCTGGAGACTTGCGGAACCGTTTGAGGTTCGGACAGTTGCCGCGGTGGATGACCAGTCCCTGTCCGACCGAAGCGATGCCGGTAACCGTGTCGCCCGGGATTGGTCGACAACATTTGGCAAACGTGACCGCCATTCCCTCCGTGCCCTGCAACGCAACGGGCTGATCCTGCTTCCGCCCCAGCATACGGCCCAACCAACGAGTCGAACGCCGAGGAGATTCCTCCGATCCCATCAACTGATGTGCCACGATCGGCGCCATCAGGCGACCCAGCCCAATGTCTCGGAACAGTTGCTGGGCATCCTCCACCTCCATGGTCTCGAGTACTTCCGACACCTGCTCACCCGGCAGTTCCTTGAAGGTCTCTTCGAAACGGGACAACGCCTTGTCCAACAACCGCATACCCAATTCCTCCGCCTGCTCCTCTTTCAAGCCCTTCAGATACTGGCGAATGGACGAGCGAGCCTTGGCCGTCACAACGAAATCCAGCCAAGCCGGAGAAGGCTTGCCGTGTGAGGCGGTCAGGATCTCGACCGTCTGCCCGCTGCTCAGTTCCGTACTCAGGGGAGAGGCAATGCGGTCGATTTTCACCCCGACGCAGGCGTTGCCGACACCGGAATGGACCGCATACGCGAAATCCAGTGCGGTGGACCCCTGCGGCAGACGCAGAATGTCTCCCGCCGGCGTGAATACATACACCTCGTGAGGGAAGAGATCCACCTTGACGTGTTCCAGAAACTCCACGGAATCCGGGGCGAGGCGCCGGATGTCCAGAATGTTCTGCATCCAGGTCTTGGCGTGCGCCGGCAGGGACAGGTTCGTGCCGGATTTGTAGTTCCAGTGCGCCGCGACTCCGCCCTCGGCCACCTGCTCCATCTCCTGCGTGCGAACTTGGATCTCCAGGGGCACCGCGTCCGGGCCCTGCAACGCGGTGTGCAAGGACTGGTAGCCATTGGCTTTCGGGATTGCGATGTAATCCTTGAACTTGCCCGGCAGCGGCTTGTACAGGCCATGGACGATACCCAACACCCGGTAGCATTGGTCTGCCGTATCCACAATCACCCGGAACCCATGGACATCGAAGACCTCGTTGAACGACAGGCGCTTCTCCCGCATCTTGCTGTAGATGCTGTAGACGCTTTTCTCCCGCCCCTCGATCTGCGCCTTGATGCCTCGTTCCTCGATGCGCTGAATCAGGTTCCCCCTGATTTTTTCGACCCGGTCGTGCTGTCGGCCGCGGTGCGCCCGGATAGCATCCTTGAGAACACGGCTGCGCATCGGGTACAGCGCCTCGAAGGCGCGCCCTTCCAACTCCAGGCAGAGTACATTCATGCCCAAGCGACGCGTGATCGGTACATAGACTTCAAGGGTCTCGCGCGCGATGCGCTGCTGTTTTTCTTTCGGCAGCACATCCAGCGTCCGCATGTTGTGCTGGCGGTCGGCCAGCTTGACCAGCATCACCCGGATATCGCGCACCATCGCCAGCATCATCTTGCTGAAATTGGCCGCCTGCGCCTCGCTTCTCGAGACGCCGTCCAAGTGCGTTAGCTTGCTGACCCCGTCGACCAGATGGGCAACGTCCTCGCCGAATTCCTGCCGGATCTGGTCGCGGGCGGTCGGTGTATCTTCGATGACATCGTGCAGTAGAGCCGCCACGATGGTGTCCCCATCCAGGTGCAGGTCGGCCAAGGTGCAGGCCACCGACAGCGGATGAGTAATGTAGGGCTCGCCAGACAGCCGATATTGCTCGGCATGCCGCTCGGCACTGAAAATATATGCGCGGTAGACTCGCCGGACCTGATCCAGTTCTAGGTACTGATCAAGCTGATCGCAGAGCGTATGGAAGCGAACAGGGTTCGGCGAGGTTTCGTCAACCGGCGTAGGAGCCGATTCGATCGCCGCGGGCATGGCTCAAGGAACCAGCGGGTCAGGCTCCCTTCGCAGGCTCTTCGCTCGAACCAGAATCGCCAAGAGGTTTCGCGTCCTCAGCCACCTTGGCCTCCGCCTTGGCCTCCGCAGGCGCGGCGTTTGCGGAAAGCTCCGCATCCTCCTCGCTCACGTCGAATTCGTCGTCGAAATCTTCGTCGTCGTCATGCGCCGCAGACACATCCTCGACAACCATTTCTGCCGCCTGTTGATGTATCGCCTCCAGATCCGAAGGGTCGATCTCGTCATCCGGCGCCTGCAGCGGCTGATCCAGGATGTCGGGCGTCACTTTTCCTGCGGCGATTTCCCGCAGGGCGAGTACGGCAGGCTTGTCGTTGTCCCAAGGCAACAACTCGGAGGCCCCGTTTTTGAGCATATGGGCTCGACGGGCCGCCACCAATACCAGATCGAAACGGTTGTCGATCCGCTCCAGACAATCTTCTACAGTAATGCGAGCCATTGCTAATCAAACCTGAAAAATGGGGTAATAATTATACCTGAGGCGGGAATGCTCTCAGAAAGAGCATGGCCGCACCCCTTTCCCTGCTACGCGTCTTTCGGGAGCAAAAAGCGGTCTGACGGCGGTGATACAATGAGGCGCGGCCAATATCTGGCCAAAATATCCGACTTCGGAACAACCCGCCAAACTAGGAGGCTTCTTTGAGCGGCAACATTGTGGCTGTCGGCGATGAGGATTTCGGCAGCGTGGTTCTCTCCGGAGATGAACCCGTACTGGTGGATTTTTGGGCCGAATGGTGCGGACCCTGCCGGATGGTCGCGCCGATTCTCGACGAACTCGCGGACCTGTACAAGGATCGCCTCAAGGTGGCGAAGCTGAACGTGGACGATAACCCACAAACCCCGCCGAAATACGGCATCCGGGGGATTCCGACCTTGATTCTCTTCAAGAACGGGGAGGTGGCCGGGCAACGGGTCGGCGCCCTGTCCAAATCGCAGTTGACCGCGTTCATCGAGGAGCACCTGTAATTTCCGGTTCGCAGCGGAAGGAGGATCTTGCTATCGACCGGATTCTGGAGGTTTTGACGGTCGGACGAATTCGGCGAAAAGCGATGTGCCGAATGTGCTAGACTAGGAAACCTTTCCGTGCAGGGCATTCGCCCTGCGGCCCATAACAATTCCAGGGAACTTTGCCGCAAGCGGGGCATTCCCTCTACCCGATGCAGCAAAGCGCTGCATTTTCCCCCAAACACTTTTCACTTCACTGATCTTTCTATACCGACATGAACCTTACGGAACTCAAACGCACCCCCATTACGAAACTGCTAGAAATGGCCGAACAGGCCGGCATCGAAAACGCCTCACGCGCACGCAAGCAAGACCTTATCTTCCAGCTTCTGAAATCGCATGCCCGAAACGGAGAAGACATCTTCGGAGAAGGCGTGCTGGAAATCCTTCAGGAAGGATTCGGCTTCCTGCGCTCTCCTGACGTGTCGTATCAGGCAGGCGTTGACGACATCTACGTCTCCCCCAACCAGATTCGGCGCTTCGGCCTTCGCTCCGGCGACACGGTGTCGGGAAAAATCCGTCCCCCCAAGGAAAGCGAGCGTTACTTCGCCCTTCTTAAAGTCTCGGAAATCAACTACGAGCCCCCGGAAAAATCCCGCAACAAGACGCTGTTCGAGAACCTGACCCCGCTGCACCCGGACAGTTGCCTGAAGCTCGAACGCGGCAACGGCAGCACCGAGGACATCACGGCCCGGATCATCGACCTGACCGCACCGATCGGCAAGGGCCAGCGCGGCCTGATCGTCTCGCCGCCCAAGGCGGGAAAGACCATCCTGCTGCAGAACATCGCGCAGAGCATCGCCGCCAACTCGCCGGAATGCTATCTGATCGTGCTGCTGATCGACGAGCGGCCGGAAGAGGTCACCGAGATGGAGCGGATGGTCCAGGGCGACGTGATCTCAAGCACCTTCGACGAGTCGGCGAGTCGGCACGTCCAGGTGTCGGATATGGTGATCGAGAAGGCGCGCCGCTTGGTGGAGCATCGGCGTGACGTGGTCATTCTGCTGGATTCGATCACGCGCCTGGCACGCGCTTACAACACGGTGGCACCCTCGTCCGGCAAGGTGCTGACCGGTGGCGTGGACGCCAATGCCCTGCAACGCCCCAAGCGGTTCTTCGGCGCTGCCCGCAACATCGAGGAAGGCGGCAGCCTGACCATCATCGCCACCGCCCTGGTCGACACGGGCTCGAAGATGGACGAAGTAATCTATGAAGAATTCAAGGGAACCGGCAACTTGGAAATCCATCTGGACCGGCGAATTGCCGAGAAACGGGTCTACCCGGCCATCAACATTAACCGTTCCGGAACCCGCCGCGAAGAACTCTTGATGGACCCGGCCGAGCTGCAGAAGATCTGGGTGCTGCGCAAGTTCATCCACTCCATGGACGAGATCGCGGCCATGGAATTCCTGCTCGGCAAGCTGCAGGCCACCAAGACCAACGACGAGTTTTTCGAGGCTATGAAGCGCTAAGACAGAGAGTCAGCGCCTTCTCACGCCGCCAGCGCGGCCGCGCCGATGTCGCTTCGGCAGAATTTCCCCTCGAACTGAATCTTCTCCGCCGCCCGGTAGGCTTTTTCCTTGGAGAGGGCCAGCGTATCCCCTTTCGCACCGACGCAAAGCACCCTGCCACCGTTCGTCACCACTCGCCCGTTGTCCAGCACGGTCCCCGCGTGGAAGACTTTTACATCGACCTCCTCTTCCGCTTCGTCGAGACCAGTGATGGGAACGCCCTTGGGATAGCCCCCCGGATAATCCCGGATGGCCAGCACCACGCCCAGCGTGGGACGAGGATCCCAGTTCGGAGTGGTTTCGTTCAGGCGCCCCTCGGTGGCAGCAAAGCAGAGGTCAAGCAGGTCGGAATCCAGTCGCAGCATGATCGGCTGGGTCTCGGGGTCGCCGAAACGGCAGTTGTATTCGAGCACTTTCGGGTTTCCCTCTGCGTCCAGCATAAGCCCGGCATACAGAAAACCTCGGTAGTTTGCCCCTTCCGAGGCTAGCCCGCGGACCGTGGGCTGGATGACTTCCTCAAGGACGCGGCGATGCAGGTCCGGCGTGATTAGCGGCGTCGGCGAATAGGCACCCATGCCGCCCGTGTTGGGGCCGCGGTTGCCGTCGTCGCGCGCTTTATGATCCTGTGACGTGGCCAGCGGCACTACGTCGGTCCCGTCCACCAGGCAGATGAAGCTGGCCTCCTGCCCTTCCAGGTACTCCTCGATCACGATGGCTTGGCCGGCTTCCTTGAACTGCGCTTCCTGCAGCATCGCCGAGGCCGCTTGTTCAGCTTCGGAGATGGAGGCGGCCACCACGACTCCCTTGCCGGCCGCAAGGCCATCGGCCTTGACGACGATCGGGGCCGTCTGCCCGGACAGATAGCGACGGGCCTGGTCAAAATCGGTAAAGCGCTCATAACGCGCGGTGGGAATGCCGTGGCGGGCCATGAAATCCTTGCTGAACCCCTTGGAACTCTCCAGCTGGGCCGCTTCCCTGCGGGGTCCAAGCACCCGGCAACCTTCCGCCTCGAACCGGTCGACCAATCCGGCCGCCAGCGGGTCCTCCGGCCCGACCACGGTCAGGTCGATGCCCCCCGACTTTGCGAACTCCAGCAGGGCCTCAATATCCGTGGCGGCAATCGGCACATTCCTCATCCCGGCTTCCCGGGCCGTTCCCGCATTGCCGGGCGCAACGAAAACCTGCTCCGCATCCTTCGATTGCGCCAGTTTCCACGCCAAGGCGTGCTCGCGGCCACCCCCGCCGATCACCAGCACCTTCATGGTTCTTCCCGCTCCCGCGTTTGCCGATCAGCCTCGAACAGCAATACGCTGGAGGCGGTGGCTACATTGAGGCTTTCGATTTCGCCCTGCATCGGGATACCCACGGAAAAATCGCATAAGGCGCGAGTGCGGGCGCGAATGCCGCCTCCCTCGCCTCCCACGACAATGGCCCAAGGCAGACGGAACGTCGTCCGCCAAAGATTCTCGCCAGAATCTGCCGCCGCCGCGTAGAGCCAGACTCCGGCCTGTTTGAGTTGCTGCAGGCTGCGTGCCAAGTTGGAAACCCGGACCAAGGGAATCCGTTCGGCCGAGCCGGATGCCGATTTGAGAGCACTGCCCGTCAGGCGGGCCTGATTGTGGGCCGGCACGATGACGGCGCGGATTCCCGCCGCTTCGGCGACACGCAGACAGGCTCCTAGATTGTGTGGGTCGGTCACCCCATCCAACACGAGAAAGCGGGAAGTCTCAAGATCGTCTTTCAAGAATACGGATAAATCCAGTTCCGGGCCGGATCCTTGAGACCGAATCCGAGCGACCACGCCCTGATGCACCGCGTCCCGGGTGTGGCGACGTAATGTGGCGGCATTGACGCGTTGGACCGGAATGCGCAATTCTTTGGCGCGGGCCACCAGCGGGTCGGTCGACGAGGTGCTCTCCTCGTTCTGCAGCCAGAGTTCGCGAATGTCTCCGGGGCGCGCCTGCAGGGCGGCCAGCACGGCATGGCGACCGTAGATCAGTTCCGGCGAACTCACGCCCGGCCCCGACGGTGGCCGGCATGCGGCACCAGCACAATCCTGCGCTCCCGCAGGCTGACCTCCTGGAGGGTCACTTCGATGCGGTCGCCGGCCTGCCAGGTCTCACCGTTACGTTCCCCTCTCAACTGCTGCGAGTCAGGGTCGTAGTGATAGTAGTCTCTCCCCATCTGCTTGACGTGGAGCAAACCGTCCGTATATAAGCCGTCCAGTTCCACGAACAGCCCGAACTGCGTCACCGTGGTGACGGTTCCGCTGAAATGCTCCCCGAGGTGTTTTTCCGCGAGCCGGCACTTGTAGGCTCCCTCGACATCCCATACGGCTTCATCAGCCCGCCGCTCCGTCATGGAGCAGTGTTCTCCTAGAACGGTCATCTCGCCATGGGACGGT
The DNA here is from genome assembly GCA_965116525.1 of uncultured candidatus Poriferisulfidus sp. Lineage (GTDB taxonomy): Bacteria > Pseudomonadota > Gammaproteobacteria > Poriferisulfidales > Poriferisulfidaceae > Poriferisulfidus. Next base: position 1,180,359 of record OZ220694.1, on the reverse strand, counting down.
GCAGGGCCAAACCGCTTGCCCCCTTTCAACGTATGGCGGATGGCCCGGTGTACTGCAAGATCCGGATAGCGACGGATGGGCGAAGTGAAGTGCGCGTAGCGCTCCAGGGCCAAGCCGAAATGCCCGATATTGTCGGGCGAATAGACAGACAGGCTCTGACAGCGCAGCAGGGCGCGCTCGACCAGCGCCTGATGCTCGGTGCCTTGAACTTGCTCAAGCAGGTCGGCGCAATCGCTCGGAGTGACAGGATCTTTGAACGGGAACTTGAGACCGAGACCTGCTACCAAGGCGCGCAGGGTGTCGATTTTCTCCTGCTGGGGCTGGTCGTGGATGCGATACAGTCCGTGCTGTTTGTGTCGATCCAGTTGCTCGGCTGCCGCGACATTGGCCAGAATCATGCACTCCTCGATCAGCCGGTGGGCTTCGAGCCGGATGACGGGGCGAATGCCCTTGACCTGTCCCTGACCATCGAATTTGAAGCGGCATTCGGTGCTGTTGAAATCCAGTGCCCCACGATGCAAGCGCCGGGCGTGAAGGAGCCGGTACAGGGTAACGAGCTTCTCCAGTGCGGGCAGATGTTGTTCAAGGCGCCCGCGTGCATCGGGCTGGCTCTGAAATACGGCCTGCTCCACCGCCGAATAGGTCAGCCGAGCCTTTGAGCGGATCTGTGCCGGATAGAACTGGAACGACTGCAGTGCCCCGCGAGGGCCGAGTTCCATCTCGCAGACCAACGTCTTGCGTTCCACATCCGGACGCAGGGAACACAGATCTTCCGACAGATCCGGTGGAAGCATCGGGATGACCCGGTTCGGAAAATAGACTGAAGTGCCACGCTTGCGCGCCTCGGCATCCAGCGTACTGCCTGGGCGGATGTAGTGCGCAACATCCGCGATCGCCACCCACAAAGTCCAGCCAGACTTGTTCTCTCGCGCACAGACGGCATCGTCGAAATCCTTCGCATCCGCGCCGTCGATGGTCACGAATGGTAGGTCCGTCAGGTCTCGCCGCGGCAACTCGTCCTCAAGTTCGGACAGGCCGGGCAATTCCTCCCGAACCCGGCGCGACCAGGTGTTCGGCAGGCTGAACGAAACAATGGCGAAATCGATGTCAGTGTTCTGCTCGGCGGTGCCGAGTACGCGGTTGACCTGGGCCTTGCCGGGATACCCCTGCTGCGGAAAGTCCGTGATGTCGGCCACCACCAGGTCCCCAGCCTTCGCACTGGCATGTTTTGCAGCTTCGAAGGCATGTTGAATCCGAGGGTCCTCCGGGATAATCATCGCCTTGCGACTGCCTGACGCCTTAAACCGCCCGACTACGGTCTCGTGGCTGCGTTCCAGGATCTCATGGAACATCCCGCTGACCTTCCCCTGCCGGCCGGGCACCCCCGGCCAGACCGAAATGTAATCGCCATGCATGGCAGTATGCATCTGCGCCTGAGGCAGGAAGATGTCTTCCCCTCCGCTGTCCGGCGTCACGAAGCCGTAGCCGTCGCGGTGCGCGGAGAGGCGCCCGTGGACCGGCTTGGAAGAAGTAGACTGACGAGTGGATCGCCGTGAGGATCTGCGGCGCGGCATGAAGGGATTTTCAGAGAAGCTGGAAGCCTGTAACAGTTATCACTTGTGGAACTTTCTATTTTAACCCCGATTGCATCAGAGGTACGCACGAGGAATGTTAGGATGGCACGGCCTCCCGGCCGATGACATGATTCTGAACGTCACCATCAACGAACACGCCTATCCGATCCGGATTCCGGACGGCATGCCCGAAGAAGCCGCCGATATGTTCGCCCGCATGGATGCCGACATGAACCAGGGCTGGCAAATGTCCCGGGTCTGGGTAGATCATCCGGACACTCTCCAGCGCTGCCAGATCGTCGCCGACCGGCTGCTGACAGCCATGGAAAACCAAAATCAGGAACTGGCCACGATGATGGCCGCCTACATCGTGGCACGGATCCCCGATGTCCGGGAGGTCGTGATCGACACCGATGGAGACATGACGCAGACCCGGATCGAGCGCGGGGCTCAACCGTAAAATTGATAATTCCGCTTCTCCTGAATTATCTTGCGTATATATCTATTTGAAATAGCATAAATTTCATCGATTTTTGCCGTTAAGACAAGTTGACTTGTCTTAATTGACATTTTCCTCCAATTGAGTGCACTGGAGACCGACTCATGCCTCACCCCGCTTTCACCCTCGCCGCAATTCTGGCCTTGGCCGCAACCGGATCTTACGCGAAAGACCCGAGCTACATTGGCTCGGTTCATGTTGTGCGCGGTGCCCCTGCAGATGCCGCACGCGGCACCGTGTTCTTGGACGCCAACCGCAACTCGGAGCTTGACGCGGGCGAAGCCGGAATCGCGGGCGTCATGGTCTCCAACGGCCGAGAGGTCGTCGTGACCGACGCAGCCGGCGCCTACACGCTGCCGGTCTATGACGACATGAACCTTTTCATCACCAAGTCCGCCGGCTATGCCACACCCGTCGATGCGGATCTGGTCCCTCAGTTCAACTACCTCCATAAGGTCGCAGGCTCGCCCGACCTGCGTTTCGGAGGAATCGACCCGACCGGTCCCCTCCCCCAGGCAATCAACTTCCCGCTGATCAGGGATCCGGTCGGCGATCGATTCCGGTGCCTGGTGTTCGGCGACACCCAGCCCTATACAAACCGGGAAGTCTCCTATGTCCGGGACACCGTCGGCAAGATGCTCGTCAATCGTAATCACGATTCCACCGAATGCCTGATCTTCGAGGGGGACATCGTCGGCGATGACCTGTCCCTATACGGGCGTTTCAAGAAGATCGTCTCGGCCGGCGGTGTGCCCCAATACTATGTCGCCGGCAATCACGATCTCGATTTCGACGCCCCGGACGATGCCCATTCCTTCGACACTTTCAGACGCGAATGGGGACCCGAGTACTATTCTTTCGACATAGGCCAGGTCCATTTCGTCGTCCTGGACGATGTGCGATACCCGTGCAACGGGGTCGATGACCATGCCTTCTGCGACCCTGCGGGAGAACCCGCCTACAACGGCGTGATTCACGGGCGCCAGCTCGACTGGCTGCGCAACGATCTGGCTCATGTGCCCGAGGACAAGCTTTTGGTCGTAAATGCACATATCCCGTTCGCCAGCTATGCGGACGCGACAACGCAGAAGCGTCAGGTCGACAATCTGGCCGACCTCTACGCGATCATCGGCGACCGCCCGAGTCTGGGATTGTTCGGCCATACCCACACCACCGAGCAGATCATGCCGGGCGAGCACTTCCACGGCTGGCAGGAAATCACGGGGGTCGGCCCGGCCCCGTTCCACCAGATCGTCACTGGCAGCGTCGCCGGTTCCTGGTGGGCAGGCGACCTCAACGATCAAGGTATCCCGCACGCGACCCAGCGCCTGGGCGCGCCGCGCGGCTACTACGTGATCGACTTCGACGGAACCGCCTATACCGACACCTACGTGGCCTTCGGCGGCACGGAGGAAGATCAGATGCATGCTTCCTTCAACACGCCGCGTTTCCGTCGGTGGGCCGAGACCTTGTTCTTTTATGCCGACACCCACGAGATTCCGGCCGACACTCTCCCGCCGGTCACGGTCGCGGACCTCGGCGACATGAACATGCTGACGCTCGATGACCTCGAAGGCGGCAGCTGGGTCGCGGTCAATGTCTGGAACGGCTCGAAGGAGAGCCGGGTTTCCGTATCTATCGACGGCGGAGAAGCGATCCAAGCCGCAAGAACCCAGCCGGGCGAGGGAGAGGGATGGCTTGAGGGTCCCGAATATGCTGATCCGCTCGCCCTGGCCAAACAATCGACTAACGCCCGCCTGGCGGTTCGGAGCGAGGAAGGGAAAGACGCGACCGCCGGTTTTACAACGTGGCGGGGGGTCGCCTGGGAAGGCGCGCCCGGCCCGTTCAAACCCTGGATGCTGACCCGGAAATCCAGTCATCTGTGGCGCGCCGACCTGCCAAAGTCCCTGCCGATCGGCCCGCATGTGCTTGAGGTCACCACCGTTGATCGCTACGGCCGGAGCTTCCGGCATGTGCAACCCTTCGAGGTGGTCGAGACCCTTCCGGAAATGGGCTGGCGCTGGGCGCCCGAGGAATTCGAATAGACTCAAGCCCGAACTGAAAGCGCGAGCCTAGCCGTAAAACGCGGAAACAATCTCGTCGTATTTCTCGTGAAGGGCGCGGCGGCGCAACTTCAGCGTCGCTGTAAGGAAACCATTCTGTTCGGTCCATGGCTCGGTTTCGACATGCAAGCGCCTGATGTGCGCATATCCAGGAAAATCGTGCAGCAGGCTGTCGATCGAATCTAGCAGCTGACCCTCGTCCACTGGCTCCTCGACCACGACCACCGCCGACAGGAATGGCCGCCCTTCTCCTGCGACCCAAGCCTGACTGATTCGGGGGTCGTTGCACAGGGCGCTTTCCAGATCCTCCGGCGGGACTTTCTCCCCGTTGGACAGCACGATGATTTCCTTCGCCCGCCCGATGATGTAGATATGGTCTTCTTCAATGCGGGCCAAGTCACCCGTATGGAACCACCCTTCAGGGTCAATGGCTGCCCGGGTTGCTTCCAGGTCCTCCAAGTAACCCTGCATGATCCCTCTCCCCCTCACCAGCAATTCCTGGTCTTCGGCCAGCCGCACTTCCACCCCTTCGATCGGCGGGCCGACCGAACCGCGCCGGATATCTGCTTCCCGGTTGACGCTGACCACCGGAGAGGTCTCCGTCAAGCCATAGCCCTGCAGTACCTTCAGCCCGATGCCGGCGAAGAAATCCGCCACCCTGGAATTCATCGCCGCACCGCCGGTGATGGCGATGCGCAAATTTCCACCCAATCCCTGCAGGACCTTCCGCCCGATCAAGCGGCGCGGCAACAGGCCCAGGACTCGCCATAAAGGGGAGGGACCCGCACGACCTGCCTTGCGGCTCAGGGACACCAGCAACCGTCCGACCGGACTGTTCAGCGGCCGCCTTGAAGTCATGGCACGATAGATTTTTTCGTAGACGCGCGGCACCGACACCATGACGGTGGGCGGCTGCAGGCGAAGATCCTCGCGCAAAGTGGCAATGGAACGGGCGAATGCCACCGTAGAACCCCGCAGCATGGGCGAGTAGTAGCCCACCGTCCGCTCGAACATATGCGACAGCGGCAGGAAAGACAACAGTCGATCCTCCGGCCCGACTGGAACTGCGGCAGTCGCCGCTATGGCGTTGCTCAAAATGTTGCCATGAGTTAGTTGTACTCCCTTGGGCCGACCGGTGGTGCCCGAAGTGAACACGATGGTCGCAATGGAAGCGGGGTCTTTCTGCATCACTTGGTACGGCGATGGCTGCGCGGAAGAAAGTTCCAGCAAAAACGGTCGGACTTCCGTGTCTGGTATCTGGACCGCGCTGAAGATGTGCTTGACACCGGGCATCCGACCGCGCTCATCCTCGATGGCCTCCCATTGGGCGTGTCCGCCGATGAACAGGGCACGCATGCGACTGCGCTCGGCCACGTAGGCGACATTGCCCCCTCGATCCCGATGGTAAAGCGGGACGGTCACGATTCCGAGACCCGCCGCAGCCACATCCAGGGTGACCCAGTAAGTCCCGCCATGCGCCATGATGCCGATCCGATCGCCGGGCCCAAGGCCCAATCCCTTGAGCAGAGACTGGGCACGGCCAGCCTGTTGATGGACCGACTCCCAACTGTGGTTGAACCATTTCCCCAGCACGTGGCTGTATTCGATGTAGGCCACCGCGTCCGGCGTGGCCGCGACTCGCTCTTCGAACAACTGCCCCAGAGTGTGGTCGTGCGAAATCCGTTCCAGAATGCTCATGGAGCCGTCTTGCGCAGGTGCTCCGAGTCCCAACCCGGTCCAGGGGCGAACCTCGGCCCATAACGTTTCTCGAGCGCTTCCAAGCGGCGACAGACTGCATCCGTGCCCCTTCGACGCACCAGTTCCAACGGCCCGCCGGTGAAAGGAGCAAAGCCGGTCCCCAGAATCAGCCCCGCATCAATCCAGTCCGCACGCTCCACCAGGCCTTCATGCAGACAATGCACCGCTTCGCGCACCATGCTGAGGACGAGCCGGTCCCCGCAATCCTGCGACGGCTTTCTGCCGTGCAGGCGTTTCGCCTCTCCGTTCTTCCAGTGGTAAAAGCCCCGGCCGGTCTTGCGCCCCAGGTTGCCGGCTTCGACCGCCTCGGCCAAAGCGCCGGGAATCTCCGCCCCATGGGCCCCGGCAAGGACTGAACCGGCGGCAAGGCAGACATCCAGCCCCACCATGTCTGCCAGCTTCAGCGGACCCATGGGCATGCCGAACTCCGTCGCCGCCCGATCGATGGTGGCCACCGACATCCCCTCTTCCCGGAGGCGAACCGCCTCCAGAAGGTAGGGCATGAGCACCCGGTTGACCAGGAAACCCGGTGAGGATTTCACCACCAGCGGCACTCGCCGGATGTGCCGGACAAACCCGGCGGCCTGGTTGATCAAGGGCTGCTGCTCGGAGTCATGGTAGATGACCTCCACCAGCGGCATCTTGGATACCGGGTTGAAGAAATGAATGCCGACCAGCCGGGTGGGATCGTCCAGGACCTCCGCGAGCCCTTCGAGAGGAAGGCTCGACGTGTTGGTCGCGAGCAAGGCGTCCGAACGCATCCGGGATTGCAGTTGGCGATACAGTTCCTGCTTCGCCTCAAGGTTCTCGGGAATCGCCTCGATCACGAGGTCTGCTGATTTGGCACCATGCCCCTCCGGATCTGGAATCAGACGGTCCAGCGTGGCTTGCGTGTCTTCCGGACGACGGTCGAGCATCCGGCGGGCACGCCGGATCACCGGAGCGATCCGTTCCGGGTCCGTATCCTGCAACGTCACCCGCAGCCCGTTCAGGGCACACCAAGTAGCGATGTCACCTCCCATCACGCCGGCCCCGACGACATGCACGCTGGAGGTCTTCTTGCCGTTGGAGGCATGGCTCTTGAGTTCCTGGCGGAGCAGGAATATCCGGGTCATCTGGCGCGCCTGCGGCGATTCGAAAAGGTTTGCCACCGATTGTGCTTCAGACTCGAGCGCCTCAGAGGAATCCTCGCTCAAATCCTGCCAGTGCTTGAGCAGACGGTACGGTGCCGGGAAATGTTCCTCCGGAGCGACCGATTTCATACCGCGGGCATAGGCCCATGTCACCGCGCCGCGCAACGCCGGCACGTGGGGCAACCGGTCACGCCATGACGGGCGGTGCGGGGCGGGGCGACGTCGGATCATCTCTCGCGCTGCCGCATACAATTGTCGTCGCGGCGCCACCGCATCCACCAACCGCAACTTCCTCGCCACCGCGCCGGACACGGTTTTTCCGGTGACCATCATCCGCAATGCCTTCAGGTCACCGACCAGAGCCGGCAATCTCACGGACCCCCCGTATCCCGGGTGGATACCAAGCCGCACCTCGGGCAACCCGATCTGGACCTGCGGTTCGCTCTCCACGATCCGGTAGTCGCAAGCCAGCGCCAGTTCCAGCCCCCCGCCCAAGCAGTGCCCTCGAATTGCGGCGACGGTCGGACACTCCAGATTCGCCCAGTCTTCGAACAGTTTCTGCCCTCGGTGCAGCATCGCCAAGGCTTGGTCGCGGTTTTCCAGTTTCGCGAATTCGGTCACGTCCGCGCCCATCGCGAACGCGCGTTCCGGGTCCGAGCCGAGAATGACGCCTGGAGGAGCTTCGGTGTACAAATGCTCCAGCACGTCTTCCAGTTCGTCCAGCACCCCGCTGTGCAACACATTGACCGAGCGGTCGTCCACCGCCAGGAACAACTCCAGGTTCCCTCCCTCGCCCGCCGCAAGCCGCCAGTGCCGCCAATCGCTCATGACATGCGCTCCAGCAATGCCGCGCCGCCCTGCCCTCCGCCGATGCACAGGCTCGCGACTCCGAATCGTCCTTTCATGCGCTGCAGCTGCTTGAGGACGTGCAGCACAATCCGCGCCCCGGTCATGCCCACCGGATGGCCGATGGCCACCGCGCCCCCGTGCGGGTTGAGCCGTTCCTTATCGATCGGCGCCAAACAGCCGCCCCGGCCCAGTACCTCATGCATGTAAGTCTCGTCCTGCCAAGCTTTCAGACACGCCAAGACCTGCACCGCAAACGCCTCGTTGATCTCGAAGCAATCGATTTCGGGAACCGTGACCTCGGTCCGGTCGAACAGATCCCGCATCGCGTGCACCGGGCCCAGCCCCATCACCGCCGGGTCCAGCGCCGCCCAGCTAATGTGATGCAGAATGCCGAGAACCGGCAAGTGGTATCTCTCGACCGCCTCTCCCGAAGCCAGGAGCAACGCGGCCGCGCCATCACTGATCTGCGCGCTGTTGCCAGCCGTCACGTTACCGTTCGGACGGTCGAACGCCGGGCGCAACCGGCCCAACTGTTCCAAGGAAGAATCGCGGCGTACCCCGTTGTCCTGGGCATAGACTTCGCCGGTCGCTCCCTCGTAGAGAGGCGTTATCTCGTCATCGAAAACTCCCGCATCCTGCGCCCGCGCGGCAAGTTCATGGCTTTCCAGCGCAAAAGTGTCCATGGCCCGGCGGGAAATCTGGAAACGATAGGCCAGCTCCTCCGCGGTCTGGCCCATGTTGAGGTTCACCACCGGATCGGTCAGGCCGCACTTGAGGGCGCTGACCGGATGCAGCATCCGGGGCCTGAGCTTCGCCAGCATGCGCAACCGGGCCCACCGGCCCCTCGCCCGGCTGAAACCCCCAAGCCAAGCCACGGCGTCCGGCCCGAAGAGGACGGGTGCACGGCTCATCGCCTCGACCCCTCCGGCGAGAACCAGGTCCGCGGCGCCCTGTGCGATGCGATGCGATGCCGTATCCAGCGCCTGCATCCCGGAGGCGCAGTTGCGCTGGACCGTGTGGGCGGGCACGTCAAGGCCGAGCCCCAGGCGAAGGCCGATGATTCGGGAGATGTTGGCTTCGGACTCGCTGGGCATCACGCAACCCCAGACCACCTCCTGTATGTTCTCCCGGGCCTGTGGGTGGCGCAGAAGAAGGTCCCGGCTACAGGCCACCGCCAGATCACTTGCGGAAAACGGCCCCGGAGAACCGGAGGCCTTGAGGATCGGCGTTCGCCGACCATCAACGACGTAGACTGTGCGCCCGTAACTCAGTTGCATGGCTCATGCCGCCCGATAGTTCATTGCGCTGCACGGTCCGGCGGGTCACTCGGCAGGATGGGTGCAGCACGCGCCCAATCCCCCGGCGCAAATGCGTCGACCGCGATGATTTCGTCCACCCGGCGGTCGGCTTCGCGCAACTGCTCCGCCTGTTCCGAAGTCATCACCCCGACCTCCACCGCTTGGTCCCAATCGACCCCGTCTTCCCCCGCTGCGACTTTCCCCTCCTGCACCGCACGGCGCAATGCGCGCCGGACCGGCTCCAATTCTTCCGCCTCGATTAGGCCTTGCTCCAGCCGGACAGAGGGATCGTCGGGGTCTTCGCCCAAATAAATCCCTTCGCATAAACGGTCGCGTTCCGTGCCCGGCGTCGTGATCAAACGAGCCACGGCGCTGTCCCCTTTGTCGGCCCGGAACTGGCCCAGGCGCCCCAGCGGAAGGGTGGAGGCACGCAGCAGAGCGCGCAGCCAGAGGTTGTCCAGGTTGCGGATCAGTCCGTCCAGCGCCGTAATGAAGTGCTGTCGGCATTCCATCAGGGCCCAGTCGCGCAGAGGGACCTCTTCCGCGCGACCGCCCCGCGCTTGAAACCGGCGAATCACGCATACCGCCATGTACTGGGCCGAAAACATGTCCGCCAAGCGCGCCGACAGGCGTTCTCGGCGTTTGAGCACTCCCCCGTAGCGCAGCAGCAGCACGTCAACCACCCAGGCAAAGCAAGCGCTCTGCCAGGCTAAGCCCCGGTATGGCGCCGGAGGCAGGTCCGACAGAGGGTAACGCCCGCCGCTGAGGCCCAGCACGAACGCACGGCTGGCGCTGCGGAAAGTGGTGCCCGCATGCCGACCCAAAATCCGGTCGAATTGTTCCAGAGCCTCGCCCTCTTCCTCCATCTGCAGGCACTCCATCTCCTGCAGCAGGTAGGGGTGGCATCTCACCAGTCCCTGCCCGAAAATAATCATGTTGCGGGTCAGCAGGTTGGCGCCTTCCACCGTGATCGCAATCGGCACCGCCTGGTACAGGCGGGCTACCTGGTTGCGGGGGCCCATGCAGATTCCCGCGCCGGCATTGATATCCATGGCTCCATTGACGACTTGGCGCATGCGCTCGGTCAGCTGCTGCTTGGCGATCGCCGATGCCACGGAAGAACATTCGTCGCAATCTTCCTGGCGCGCGATCTCGGTTCGCACGGCATCCATCAGGTACGTGTTCCCACCGATCCCGCCGAGCACTTCCTCGACCCCCTCGAACCGGGCGATCGGCAGCGAGAATTGGCGCCGGACGGCAGCATAGGCCCCTGTGCGGCGGGTCGCCGTCTTGCCGGCGGCCACCGCCAAGGCGGGAAGCGAAATGCCCCGCCCCTCGCCCAAGCATTCCATCAGCATCTGCCAACCACGCCCGGCTCCCTCGCGCCCGCCGATGACCTGGTCCATGGAGATCCGCACGTCACGTCCCAGAACCGGCCCGTTCATGAACGGGACTTGCAGGGGCATGTGCCGTTGTCCGGCTTCAACCCCTGGCGTGTCCGCCGGGATCAGTGCCAGCGTGATTCCCAGATCCCGCGCACCGCCCAGAAGGCCGTCCGGGTCGTACAGGCGGAAAGCCAGACCGATCAGCGTCGCCACCGGCGCCAGAGTGATATAGCGCTTCTCCCAGTTGAGACGGATGCCCAAGACGTTTTCGCCGTCCTCCTCCCATTGGCAGACCACGCCGCTATCCTGCAGGGAGGCCGCATCCGATCCGGCATGCGGCCCGGTCAAGCCGAAACAGGGCGTCTCTTCCCCTCGCGCAAGCCTGGGCAGGTAGTGGTCCTTCTGTTCCTGAGTCCCATAGCGCAGCAGCAACTTGCCCGGACCAAGCGAGTTGGGCACCATGACCGTGACCGCCGCGGTGACGCTGCGGCTGGCAATCTTCATGACCACCTCGGAATGGGCGAGCGCCGAAAATCCCAGGCCGCCATACTGTTCCGGCAAGACCATGCCGAAAAACTTTTCCTCCCGGATCAGTTGCCAGGCCTCCGGCGGCAGGTCGTAGTCGGCCGTCGTGATGCGCCAGTCGTCCAGCAATGCGCACAGGCGCTCGACCGGGCCTTCAAGAAACTCCTGCTCCGTCTCGGTGAGTTCCGCCGGCTGCCCGCGCAGGATCCCGTCCCAATCGGGCGATCCGGTGAACAACGCCTCTTCCCAGCCCGCAGCACCCGCCTGCAGCGCTTCGCGCTCGGTGTCGGACAAGGGCGGCAGTGCCTTGCGCAACCGGTGCCAGGCAGGCTGGACGATCACAGATTGCCGCCAGCCCGAATGCACCCACATCAGCACCGGCACCGCCCACGCCGCAACCACCAGGAAGACCCACCAGAACGGCGGCGCGAAAGTCAGCATCCACAGCAGCAGCGCCAACCCCGCCGCGGCCACCCAGACCCAGAAGTTCGCCGCATGAACCGTGATCAACGCCAAGCCCGCAAGCAGCAGGACAAGCCCGGCCAACTGGCAGAAGAGTGCACCTAGAAAACTGCCCACTCAGACCCTCCTTTCGTCATTGTCAGGTTGATCCTGCAGATCTTCGGATTCTTCGGCTTCCGAATGATCCAGTTTCACGTGCATGATATTGCAATCCTCCAAACTGTCCTGGGCCTCTTCGGCCAGACCCTGCTCCGACCACGGCAATTTCTTGTAGAACCCGATGTCGTCCTCGCCGAGCAGCGGGTACTTGATGATCGAGAAGTACGGAGAGTGATCGAAGTCGCGCGGCGTAACCAGTCGCGGATTGCGTTGCAGCATACGGAATTGTCCTTCGTCCTGGACGACCAGCGGGACCACGGGGAAGCGGACCCGATTGAACGCATTGGCGATCATCGTCGAGCAGATTAGCCGGGTGGGGTCCCGGTAGTTGTGTTCGAACAGGGAGGAGTGCCAGCGCCGCGGGACCACCGTCCACCAAGGCACCAGGAAACGTGCGAGGTCCAGGATCTGCCGGACGTTGTAGCCGGCGCCCAGATGCAGCAGGGCGTAGGTCGAGACTCGGCGGGCATCCGCATAACTCAGCCCCTGCGGCCGGCACAGGCGAAGGTGGTGGTCGCGGTAGCGCAGGATCGAGGAAATGATCGTGCCGCAGCCAAGCTCGGACTCCACGATCAGCGGGGCCTCCAGCTCATCGTCCTGGAGGTAGCTGCGCGCAACCGCGCGCAGGGCCGGGTCCCGGATCTTGTCCAGGGTGCCGATGACCAGTGCCGAATGCGTCCACACGCTCTTCGTGATGTTTCGCACCGCGTGCGACACCCGGGTACGTCCTTCGACCAACAGCACATCGCCCATGCGGACCTCGGCCAGAAGGTGTTCGAAGTTGATCGGCGACAAAACCTCCCCTTTCCTCTTCTCGACCAGCAGCCAGACGATGGCCCGGCGCTCCAGCCACTCCACCGCCCACCGCCAGAATTCGAGCGCACGAGCCACATAAATCCGGCCCCGGTGCATCCAACGCCCCGCGACCCGCCGCCAAATTGCCGGGTCTGGAAGACGTAGATAAGAAGTCAAGCGCATACTCGACTATTCTAGTCGGCGCGCCCCACCCCATCTTAAGCGAAAACAATCCAGGTGGTCGCCAGGTACTTGACGCCCTGGCGCAGAGTGACGCCTCGGTGCTGATGGGTCCAGAACGGCGGGAACAGGATCAGCCGACCGGCCGCCGGCGTGATCTTCACTTCCTGGTGCAGGAATTCGGTCTCCCCGCCCGGCCCCCCTACGTCGTTGAGATACCAGATCGCGACCAGCTGACGATCCGCCAAGGTCGTACTGTCCGCATCCACGTGCCAGTGGTAGTACTCGCCCTCGTCGGTGCGTTGCACCGCATATCCCTGATCCTTGAACCGCCCGCGAAAATACGGGTGGTGACGTTGCAGTTCCCGCAACGCGGCGGACAGGGAGGAAAACAGCCAGCGATCGACATCCTCCCACTCCGGCCCGACCAGGGCCAGATCGGTCGACCGCTTGAGTTCGGGCCGCTCGCCCGCGTCGGCGCCCGTGCGCCCGGGCACCTTGCCCGGATGCGCCTCGAAACGCTCGATGATGGCCTGACACTGCGCCGGTGTCAGGACGCCGTCCTGCTGCCAGATGAAACTGCCGGAAAGAACTTCGCGCAGCTCGGACGGAGACGCGCTCACAGCGCCGCTGCTTCCAGCATGCTCGTCAACTTCTTCGCAGGGCTCCGGCTCCGGCTGCCGGCATGCAGCAGTTGTTTCGCGGTTTCTCCCCAGTGGGCACGGCCCTGATCGACCGTTTTCAGCAGGACGCTTTCATCATGCTCGTCCCGCCAGTGGTCAAACGCTTCCACCAGCTCCGGGAATAACTGCCGGCGCATGGCCGTCAGGCCGGCTCGATAGAACAGCAGCGCCGCACGGTTGCCGTCTTCCAGCAAGGCCGGCAATGTCACCTGGCAATCGGCCCAGTGGTCGCGCACCGCGCGCAGACCCAATTCCGCCATCCCGCGGGGCAGGGCATGCAACAGTTCGTGCCAGTCCTCTCCCAACTCCCGGCCGACCTCGATCTCGCCGATTTCATGCAGGATCAGAGTCCGCGCTTCGCATTCCGTCATCGCATCAAGCGCCGATTCCAGGTCCTCGTCGAACGGATAACAGCGCAAAGCCTCGCCCAATGCGTTTTCCTGCCGGTTCCAACGCCATTCCTGCAAGCGCTCCCACAGCATGCGGCGCAAGGACTCCCGACGCACGAAGATGGTCTGGCCCAGAGTCATCGCGGGCGGCGCGGCCAGATCCCGTGCGCACTCTTCCCGGGCCTCATAGATCCGATAGCCTCCTTGACCCTGCTCGCCCAGCAACCGGCCCAGGAAAAAGTGCGGCACCTTGTGCAGGCCCAGCCCCGCGCTGTACACGTAGCCCTCCGGCAACAGCGCTTCATTGATGCCCTCGGTATCGAACGGGTCGTATTCCCGCCCCCGGATCGACACCGGGCGGTAAGATTCCTCGCCCAATTCCTCCCAACGCTCCTCCCGTTCCTGGATCCAGCGCCCTACCGCGTCGTTCGGCAGGCGTGCCGTGAAATCCAGGCCCATCTCCCAACGGAAGTATTCGCGCATCTTCAGCAGGTACACGCACATGGTCAGGGCACCCGCATGACGGGCATCGGCGATGTCGCAGTTGGCCTGAACGCGCTCACACAAGGGTTCGATCGGCGGCATTTCCAGTCTCGGCAACAGAATAAGATGATTCCTACTAACTATAGTGGCGAAAAACGCAAAATCGTCAAGGCAAAGCGTGTTAGCATCGCGACCGGAGTCCCACCATGCCCCGTCTTTCCCGACACTGGAACCTGCGTGAAACGCCGCGCAGCGCGAGCCAGACGGCCAGCGCCCTGTCCGTCAATATCTGGCGGCTCGCCAGCGACGCCCTGCTGGCGCTCGAGAACGAAGGATTCGAAACCGCCGACTGGTCGCAGCGACTGGACGTGATCGGGCAATTCGCGGTCTTCGGCGTGCATCTGGTTGACCGCGAAACCCAATCACGGCTGTCCGACGAAGAGCGGGGCCTGCTGATCCCCTCGCTGGCCAAGCACCTGGCCGCGCTGATGCAGGACAACCGGCTGGAATGCGACGGCCCGGGGGAACACGCGGCCCGCTTCATCGAACAACTCAATGCGCAGACCGAAGCCTATGCCGACTGTCAATGGTCCGAGGGAGAAGGGCCAGGGTTTGCTCTGTGCCGGGAACTCGGCGATGCGGTGGCCGACAGCATGGGGGAGAAGGATCAGGAATGGATCGCCACCTATGTCATCGACCGCGAGGCGCCAAAGCTCGCAACCGCGCTTCGGCGAACCCTCCGAAGCCTGGTTTCAGGCAGAGCGTGACTCGGCACTTTGAAGTGCCCCGTTTCCTGTTGCAAAAGGCCGATGGGCCAGATGGAGATTAATGGACCCGATTACGCCCAGTTCTCGAAATTACCGGTTTCCTTTTCCTGACCGTCCTCAAATCCGGCCTGATAGGCCTCGGTGAGGCGTTGCTCCTCTCGCGTCGGGTGGCCTAGATAACCGCCCTGCCAGCCGAGAATGTACTCGGGATCGACGCCCAGTTCTTCCATGCGGGTGACCGCGTCTCGATAGATTTGATCCATTGAGTGCTACCTACTCCTTGTGAGGAGCGCCATTTTATCTCATGTCCGCTCCCGGTTCGCCTGACGATTCGGCCTTGGATCGAAGAACCGGCGAGAGACGCCGATGCGCTCTGTTCTAAAATTGTCCTTTCGACAGGTGGCCCCCTTCTGACCTGATGTCCCGCATTCGCACCCTCATTTCGAATTATCTGTCCCAGGTAATCCTGCTGGCCGTGGGGGTGGCGCTGGCAGCTCTGTACCTGATCCAGTTCAATGATCCACCTTACCCTGCGCTGGTGCCCGTCGCATTCTGGTTTTTCTATCTGGCATACCTGAGCCTGCTATGGCTTCTTCGGCTTCTGAGCGGCGGGCCCTCGGTCTGGCAGCAGTCCATG
Organism: uncultured candidatus Poriferisulfidus sp.; assembly: GCA_965116525.1. Classification (GTDB taxonomy): domain Bacteria; phylum Pseudomonadota; class Gammaproteobacteria; order Poriferisulfidales; family Poriferisulfidaceae; genus Poriferisulfidus. Next base: position 1,164,720 of record OZ220694.1, on the reverse strand, counting down.
GCGGTCGGTACGGCCGCGGCACTCACCATCGCCCTCTACCTGGCCGGACACGTTGGCGAGCAGCAGCGTGACATAGATCTGCAGGAACGCAAACTCAGCGACTGACCATGCTCCACCTGCACGACACTGCAACCCGCAAGAAGGTTGCCTTCGCCCCGCTCGACCCCGAGCGCGTCACCCTGTACGTCTGCGGCCCTACCGTCTACGACCACATCCACATCGGCAATGCCCGCCCGCTGGTGGTGTTCGATGTGCTGACCCGCGTGCTGCGTCGCCTCTACCCCCAGGTCGTCTATGCGCGCAACCTGACCGACATCGACGACAAGATCCTGGATCGGGCCAAACAGGAGAATTGCCGGTACGACGAACTGACCGCCCGCTACATCGGCGCTTTCCATGAAGTCTGCGCCTCGCTCGGAGGGCTCCCGGTGGATCTGGAACCGCGCGCGACCGAAACCATCCCGGCCATGCTGGCGATGATTCAGACCCTGCTGGATTCAGGCCATGCGTACCAAGCGGACGGACACATCCTGTTTGCGGTGGACCGTTTCGACGGCTACGGCGAGCTGTCGGGGCGGCGGGTCGAGGAAATGAATCCCGGCGCCCGGGTGGAAGTGGCCGACTACAAGCGCAATCCGGCGGATTTCGTCCTGTGGAAGCCCTCAACACCGGAGCAGGCAGGCTGGGACAGCCCGTTCGGGCGGGGCCGGCCGGGCTGGCACCTGGAATGCTCGTGCATGATCGCGCATCACCTGGGCCCGACCATCGACATCCACGGCGGCGGCCAGGACCTGGTGTTCCCCCACCATGAGAACGAACGCGCGCAGAGCTGCTGCGCCTATCCCGGCGAATCGTTCGTACGACTGTGGATGCACAACGGCTACGTCACGGTCGACGGCGAAAAGATGGCCAAGTCCATCGGCAACGTCCGCCAGGTCCGGGAATTGCTCGAGCGGCACCCGGGCGAACTGCTGCGCCTTGCCCTGCTGCATGCGCATTACCGCAAGCCGCTGGACTGGACGGACGACCTGATCGTCGAGGCCCGCCAGACCCTGGACCGTCTCTACCGCGCCTGGCAGGATGCGGGAAGCCCGGAAGCCGACGGAACCGAGCCGGGTGCGGAATTCCTGCAGGCCCTGCACGACGACCTCAACACTCCGCTGGCCCTGCGGTGCCTACGGCACGAAGCCGCGGCCCTGGCACATCTACAGGGAGAGCAACGGACGGAGGCCGCCCGGCGGCTGTACGCCGGTGCCCGGATGCTCGGGCTGCTCGAATCCTCTGCCGAGGAATGGTTCCACGCCGGCGCGACTTCCGACGACCTGGCCGACACCGAAATCGAAGCCCTGCTGGTCGAACGGCAGACAGCCCGCCAGAACGGAGACTACGCGGCGGCCGACCGCATCCGCGACCAACTGCTGGAGGCCGGAATCGCAGTGGAAGATTTAGCGGACGGCAGCCACTGGCGGCGCGTCATGTAGACTGTATCGTTCAAAAGTTTTTCTTTACAACATGGCTTCATTATTTTCTCCGCGGGAGAGTGTCGAGCAGGTCGAAGAAGGCGATCAATTGGCTCCGAAGTTCGATGAGAACGGCCTGATTCCTGTCGTCACCACCGATTACGAGTCCGGCGAAGTGCTAATGGTCGCGTATCAGAATGCCGAGGCGCTGGAACGAACCATCCGAAGCGGCGAGGCTTGGTATTACAGCCGCAGCCGCCAGTGCCTGTGGCATAAGGGTGCCACCAGCGGATTGGTGCAAAAGGTGCGCGAACTGCGCATCGACGACGACCAGGACACGGTCTGGATGCGCGTGACGGTGGAGGGCTCCGGCGCCAGCTGCCACGTCGGCTACCGATCCTGTTTCTACCGGAAGGTGCCGACGGGGGACTCGGCCGGGCAAGCGCTGGAGAACTTGGAACGCGAGAAAACTTTCGACCCTGAGGAAGTCTACGGCGACGCTGAGAATCCGACCCAACTATAATCCAGGCGTCCGCCCATGTCTTCGACTTTCCGTCTGCTGCTGACACGACGGCTCGGGCCTTTTTTCTTCACCCAACTGACCGGGGCCTACAACGACAACGTCTTCCGTAACGCGCTGGTCGTTCTGATCACCTACCGCATCACCGAACTGGCCGGGTTCGGCAGCGAAGAATTGGTCGCCGCTTCCGCGGGCGTCTTCCTGCTTCCTTTCCTGCTTTTTTCCGCCCTAGGGGGGAAACTGGCCGATCACTTTCCCCGCCACCGGCTGATCCAGCACATCAAACTGGCGGAGTGCGCCCTGATGGCGCTGACTTGGATCGGCTTCGTCACCGGGTCGGTCGGTTTCCTGTTCGCGATCCTGTTCCTGACCGGACTGCAATCCGCCCTGTTCGGGCCAGTGAAATATGCCATCCTGCCGAACCTGTTGCCCCGAGCCGAACTGCTGGCCGGCAATGCCTGGGTGGCAGTTGGCACGTTCATCTCCATCCTTGCCGGAAGCCTGACCGGCACTCTTCTGATGGGCGTCCCCGACGCCTCCCTCTGGGTGCCTGGCATCCTGGTGGTCAGTGCCGCTGCAGGCTATCTGGCGAGCCACCGGATTCCGGCGCAACCTTCCGGCAACACTGCGTTGCGACTCTCTTTCGAGCCATTCAGCGAAACCTCGCGAATCCTGCGCGAAGGCCTGAACCAGCCGCGTCTGGCCTGGCTGATGCTCTCCATCAGCTGGTTCTGGATGATCGGGGTGGGCCTGCTTATACAGCTGCCCCTGTTCGTCCGGGATGTCCTGGCCGGCAACGAGCAGGCGTTGGCCGGGGCGCTCGCGATCTTCACCGTCGGGATCGGTCTTGGTGCCTTGCTTTGCAATCGCTGGCTCGGAGGCACGGCTCGGGCGACTTGGGCACCGCTGGCCGCAGCGGGCCTCGGGGCCGGATTCGTACTGCTCGGCCTCGTCCCTCCGGCCGAAGTTCCGCTTCGCGGATTCGATGCGTTGCTGGAAGATCCGCAAGCCGTGACGACTCTCGGAATCCTGCTGGCAGTTGCCGTGGCAGGAGGCTTCTACGTCACGCCCCTGTACACCATGGTGCAGCAGCGCGCGCCGGAAGAACGGCGTGCACGGATCATCGCCTGCAACAACATCCTCAACTCCATCTTCATGGCGCTGGCCTCGGTGGGGTCCATCGTCATCTTCCAGTCCGGCGGCACGATCGTCACCGTGTGGCTGGCCATGGCCGCCACCGCAGCCGCGACGGCCCTGATCCTGCTGCATATCACGCAGGGCAGTTTCCGCCATATCCTGCTTTGGCCGGTTGCATCGGTCACGCTGACCTCGGAGACACCGCCACCCGGTTCGCTGGTGTTCGTCCGCCGGGGGAGCGCATGGGCCGCCTGGGCCCTTGCGGCAACCATTCCCGGCAAGCTTGAAATCTATCTCGAGCCCTCGCTGCTGCGCCGCGCAAGCCTGCGACTGCTGGCCTGCTGGGTTCGCCTGAGACCGCTGAATCCCTCCGCCCTGGATTCCCAATGGCCAGGGGGCGAGGATGAGCCTTCGCATGTCACGCTGATCCTCCCTTCGGCCGGCCCGGAAGGTCAGGCCTCGCTGCTCGAACTGATGCAGATCGCCCGGCAGCGTTCGGGCCGACCCGTTGAAGTTGCGCACGTCAGTGACCCGGAGCTCTACATGCCCCGCTTCTACCCGCGCATCCGGGTGGGATTCGAGAGTTGTCCGTTGCCGCCCCGTGCAGCCGACGAGCCCGGAACCACCCGCCGTGACACCTTGAAGATCTACGACCTGCTGTGCGAGCTGGAATACCGGATGCACAGCAAGGAGTGCACGACGCTGCAATCCCTGTATGGGGCCGTCCAGAGACTTGGAGGCAATCGCTCCATTCTGGCCGATCTGGAGCGGACCTTGACCTATCGCCAACTGCTACGGGCGGCCCACGCCGTCGCCCAACTGCTTGAACGCGCCTTGCCGAAGACGCAAGACACGGTCGGCATCCTGTTGCCGAATGCCGTCGCCACGCCGATCACCTTCTTCGCCCTGCATGCGCTGCACCGCATCCCGGTCATGCTCAACTACACCGCCGGGCCGTCCAATCTCGCCAGCGCCTGCCGCACCGCAGGGCTCACCCACATCGTGACCTCCCGCCGATTCATTGAAAAGGCCGACCTTGGAGATCTGGCCGATGCTCTCGCCAAGGACTACACCCTGGTGTGGCTGGAAGACCTGAGGTCGGAACTGAGTCTCGGCATGAAGCTTCTCGCTGCCTGGCGCGCCGTGCGCATGCCGGCGGGCGGAGATGCCTCGGACCCTGCCGTGGTGCTGTTCACTTCCGGATCGGAGGGCGAGCCCAAGGGCGTGGTGCTGAGCCACCGTAACCTGCAGCGCAATCGCTGCCAGGTCCGCGCGGTGCTCGACCTGACTCCCGAGGATCATTTGCTGCTGTGCCTTCCGACCTTTCACTCGTTTGCCCTGGGCGTTGGCCTGCTGCTGCCACTGATGTCGGGATTGCGCTGCACCCTGTACCCCAGCCCGCTGCACTACAAGCAGATCCCCGAACTGATCCGCAAGCTCGGCATTACCGTGTTCTTCTCCACCGACACGTTCCTGAACGGTTACGGACAGGCGGCAGACCGGGAAGACTTGCAAAGTTTGCACCTGATCGTGGCGGGAGCCGAACCGCTCAAGTCAAGCACCCGGAAATTCTGGCAGGAACGCTTCGGGCTGACGGTTCACGAGGGCTACGGGGTGACCGAGACTTCCCCCGCAGTCAGTGTCAATACATTGGCATGCAATCGGCCTGGGTCGGTCGGTCGCCTGATGCCGGAAATTGAGGCGCGCCTGGAACCGCTGGACGATTCCCAGGACAGCGTCGACTCCACCCGCGGCCGATTGTTCCTGCGCGGCCCGAACGTGATGTCCGGCTACTGGCTGCCGGGGGAAAGTCGGCTTCTGACACCGGCGGAGGACGGCTGGCACGACACCGGCGATGTCGCCGAATTCGACGATGACGGATTCCTGAGCCTGCACGGGCGGGCCAAGCGATTCGCCAAGATCGGCGGCGAGATGGTCTCGCTCGCCTATGTGGAACAGCAGGTCAGCGAAGTCTGGCCGGAACACCGCCACATCGTCTGCGCGATCGACCACCCGACCCGCGGGGAACAGTTGGTCCTGATTACCGAACATCCGGAACCGGACCGAGGCCAGCTGAGGCAGGCCCTGGGCGAACAGGGAGTGGCGGAATTGGCGCGCCCCCGGCTGATCCTGCCAGTCGAGGCCCTGCCGCTTCTCGGCAGCGGCAAACCAGACCTGCGCAGGGCGCAGGAACTGGCACTCTCGGTGCTACACTAGTAATCAGAGGTAGTCTGACGAATGCCGCCCCTTTGTAACTCCCACTAGGAGGCGCGGATGACAGAAATCACACCGGTCTCTATGGATCTGCTGCTGGGCGCAGTGGACCTGCTGGCCTCGGTCTTACTGTTCGGCATCGGGGTGCTGATCCTGGTCGCGATGATGCTCTACATCGTCGACGTCACGCAGACCCGCCATGCGGTGCGCCGCAACTATCCCGTCATCGGCCGTTTCCGGTACTGGTTCGAGCATCTGGGCGAATTCTTCCGCCAGTACTTCTTCGCCCAAGATCGCGAAGAGATGCCGTTCAACCGGGCGCAACGCTCCTGGGCCTACCGCGCCAGCAAGAATATCACCAACACGCTGCCTTTCGGCTCGACCCGGGATTTGACGCGCCCCGGCACGGTCCTGTTCGTCAACGACCCTTATCCTGACCTCAGCCAGAAGGATGCCCAGTGCCCTCCTCTGGTCATCGGCCCGGACACCTCCGAACCCTACTCCAGCGAACATTTCTTCCACATTTCGGCCATGAGCTACGGCGCCATCTCGAACGTTGCCGTCCAGGCGCTGTCGCGCGGCGCGGCTCGGGCGGGATGCTGGCTCAACACCGGCGAGGGCGGGCTGGCACCCTACCATTTGGAAGGTGGCTGCGACCTGGTCTTTCAGATCGGCACCGCCAAGTACGGCGTGCGCGACGAACACGGCGACCTGTCGAAGGCGCGCCTGCGTGAACTGGGCGAAAATCCGAACATCCGCATGTTCGAGATCAAGCTCTCCCAGGGTGCCAAGCCCGGCTTCGGGGGGATCCTGCCGGGTGTCAAGGTGACCGCGGAAATCGCCCGCATCCGCGGCATCCCGGAAGGCCGGACCTCGATCAGCCCGCGCCGGCACCCCGAGGTTGCCAACCCCGCGCAGTTGCTGGACCTGGTGGCCCGGGTGCGCGACCTGACCGGCAAGCCAGTCGGCTTCAAGACCGTGGTCGGGTCCGAGCGGGTGCTGGACGACTGGGTCGAGGAAATCCTGAAACGGGGCCCGGCCTCTGCGCCCGACTTCATCACCATCGACGGCTGCGACGGTGGCAGCGGCGCCGCACCCATGCCGCTGCTCGACGCGGTCGGGCTGCCGCTGCGCGAGAGTCTACCGATGGTCGTCGACCGCCTGGAGCAGAGCGGCCTGCGCAAGCGCATCCGCATCATCGCGTCCGGCAAACAAGTCAACCCTTCTGACGTGGCTTGGGCACTGTGCCTGGGGGCGGACTTCATCTGTTCGGCACGCGCGTTCATGTTCGCACTCGGCTGCATCCAGGCCATGCAGTGCAACCGCAATACCTGCCCGACCGGCGTCACCACGCACAACCCACGGCTGCAACAGGGCCTGAACCCGACGGACAAGGCCGTCCGGGTCGCCCACCTGGCCCGCAACATGGAAGCGGAAGTCGCCATGATCGCCCATTCCTGCGGCGTGCCCCACCCGCGCGCACTGAACCGGACCCATGCGCGCATCGTGCAGCCCAACGGCTTGAGCATCTCGCTCCACAAACTCTATCCCATGCCCGTCCGGGCCGCCTGAATTCGCCCATGGAACTGGTTTTGCTGATTTCGAGCCTCGCGGGCCTGCTGCTCCTGGGCTTGGTGCTGAAACCTCTCGCCAGCCACCTGAGGTTTCCATTCGAGGCACTGCTCCTGCTTCTGGGCTTCGCCTTCGGCAGCCAACTGGTCGATGCCGATCAGCTGGGCCTCCACAGCGGCATATTGCGTGACTTGGTCTTCTACGTTTTCCTGCCGGTCCTGATCTTCTCCGCAGCCTACAGCATGGACGCTCCGAGCTTCGGGCGGAACCTGTTCGGCATCATCCTGCTGGCGATGCCGCTGGCACTGATTTCTCTGGTGTTCGCCACCGTATTGATCTATTACGGCATGGGTCACCCCACTGGGTTCCCGTGGATCGCGGCCCTCCTGACCGGCACCATGCTGATCGCCACCCACAGCCAAGCGCTCCAGCAGGTGTTCATACATCTGAATCTGCCTCCGGACCTGCGCACGCTGATCAGAGGCGAAAGTCTGTTGAACAACGCATTCGCCATCGTGCTGTTCACTCTCCTGTTGGCGTTCGCTCTGGAGCCCGACCTGACTTTAGGGGCCCAAGAAATTGCGTTGTACATCGCCTGGGAAGTGCTCGGCGGCGCGATCATCGGAATCGGAATCGGCTTCTTCGCGCTGATCTTCCTCCGGGTGCGCCAACCCTCTCCCCACGAAGTGGCCCTGTTCACCCTGGTGACCGCTTACATGGCCTACCTGGTCGCGGAGTACGTGCTCAATGTCTCCGGCGTCCTGTCCGTACTGGCAACGGCACTGATCATGGGCCGAACCATGCACCAGGATCTGGATGCTCCACAGGATCATTTCGTGGACGAATTCTGGCGTCTCATGGCCACTCTGGCCGAATCCCTGCTGTTCCTGATGCTCGGGTTGAGCATCGCGGTCGACATCTTCTCCGACCGCTATTTGGCGATCCTGATCGGTATCGGCGCAGTCATCCTGGCCCGCATCGCCGGCCTCGCCCTCGTCATGCCACTGCTGGCCCGGACGAACAAGGCGCTGAAGAAGCTACCGAATCACAACATCCTGTATTTCAGCAACGCCCGCGGTGCCGTCACCATCGGGTTGGCGCTGAGTGTGCCGATCGAGCTTGAATACTGGTGGACCATTGAATCCATCGGCTTCGGGGTGGTGCTGTTCTCGGTACTGATCCAAGCCCCCCTGCTGGAACTTTGGCAGCAGAAAAAAATGAAAAACAAGAAGGCGGTCGCAGACCCTGCCGACCTGGATTGAATCGAAGACGCCCGAAACTCTCCGGTCAGTAAATGTACGGCACGATCCGCCGCGGTACTTTTTCCCGGTACCGATGCCATAGTTCGCCGTATTTTTCCTCGCATCGGCGGTCATCGTCCCGTTCGCGCGTGGTCAGCAGCACTACGTAATAGAGCGGGTACAACCAGGGCACGATCAGCCAGGGCCAACCCAGTGCAAGCGTCAGGCCGATCGCCATCAACACTTCGCCCAGGTAGTTGACATGCCGCGACAAACCCCAGAAGCCGCTGCACAGCACGTGCCGCTCTCCGTCCGAGATGCTTTGGGGCTTGAACAACCCCAAAAAGACATGCGAAGGATTTCGCTTGAAGTAGTATTTCTGCATGTTCGCGCCGCGCGCGAAGATCCAGCCTGAAAAGAAAATTACCGCTGAAAGAACTAGGTACCAGGCCGGTGAATGAGGGTTGGCGAAGTCGGCCACCGCCCACAAGCCCATCCCGTAACAGTACGGATAAAACATGAGACAGCCCCAGATGAGCTTGAAGCCCAACCGTTCCGCAAACAGGTCGTAGGTGTACAGGTGGACGTGTTCGAACACCAGGTATTCGCAGACAAACCAACTGAACAGGCAGATGTACAGGATCACGCCCGGAGAAGGGTCCGTCGGATAACTCAGGATATGGTGCGCCGCGAATGAGAGCAAGTTGAGTTCGAGGAGGATGGCACCGGCCACGTAAAGGTACATCTTCGCGTCTACGCGGCCACCTGCCAGGCTTGGGTTTTCCCTTCGTCCGAGAAAGTAGTCCTTGAGCCGGGAGGCCGACCGGGCTGGCACACCCACCATGGCAATGCCGGAAGCAATTAGACCGAGGGCGAATGCGCCCGCCAAGCCGCTCCAGCGATGTTCCCAAAGCCACTCGTAGGGCATCACGCCCGTGTACCCCGCCGCAAACCAGGCGGCCACGACAATCAGGAAGACGGAGAGTCCATTGAGCCGGTAGACGATTGGCTTGTTCGAGGCCTCGTCCCGGGCATAGCCTTCGACCCGACGAGCCGGCACGAAAGCCTGAAGTCCCAGTATTAGGCCAAAAATGACCCAAGGCGCAAAAAATCCGAGCAAGTGCTCAATCATAGCAAACGCCGAGTTGACCGACCGATCAGGCTTATGGCAGTCCTTCTAGGCAGCAAGCGAGTCGTGAGGGTCGCCGCAGCCCGGTTGAGCAAGCCGGGAATGAAGCGGGGGCCGCGTCCCAATGCCTTGAGTGTCTGATCCGCCACGTCCATAGGATCCAGCATGCCAGGGGCGTCCCTATTGAACGTACGTTCATAACCCGGTGTCAGCATGGCTCCGGCACACGAGACGACCACATCGATGTTCTGTTCTCCGAGTTCATCCCAGAGCCCTTCGGCAAGGATAGTGTTGAACGCCTTGCTTGCCGCGTATCCGACAACTCCGGGAGCACCCTGCATACCGGCCAAGGATGACATCAGGATGATGGCGCCCCGGTTCCGTTCACACATGGCAGGCGCCAAGGTCCGGACAGCCGTCACCGGACCTTGAACGTTGACCTGAATCAGCTTCTCCAGGCTTTCAGGGTCCGTGTCGATGAACCGACCCGTCGGAACGTAGGCCGCGTTGTAGATGACGATTCCGATTTCGAGGTCGACCGTTGCTTCCTGCAGAATTTGAGCGAGCCTAGCATCCGCGAGGTCCTGAATCAGGCATCGCACTTCGATGTTGTGCTGGTGTTGGAGGTCTTCCGCGACACTGGAGAGCAATGCCTCCTGCCGGGCAATCAGGAGGAGGTTCATCTCTCTCGCTGCCAATTGCTTTGCAAATGCTGCCCCAAGCCCTTCCGAGGCGCCCGCGACAATAGCCCAAGGCCCGTAGCGACTTGAAAATCGGCTCACACTATTGCCTGTATTTCTGACTGTTTCCCGTGTCGGAAGTATAGCCGACCACCCAGCGTCAGATGTTCAAGCTCGGAGAGTTAACCAACCGGTTTTTCTCTATATTCTCTCGGGCTCTAACCTGCCGGTGCCAGGCAACTTTTAAACGATGCGGCCATGTTGCGAATCAAGTCGAAGTATGCCCCGGGCCCGCTTTCAGCAGTAGCACCGAGAGGGTCAAGGATGCCTGTTTGCGCTTGGGTACCTTCGATAATCGTGTCGACGAGGCGCGGTTCGAACTGAATCTCGGCAAATACGCAGGTCGCGCCGAGCTGATGGATCTTGTCGCGCAGTTCCATGATGCGTCGGACACCCGGCGTTTGTTCTGCACTCACTACGACCGAGCCGACTGCGGTCAAGCCAAAACGATCCTCGAAATGCCGATAGGCATCGTGGAATACTATGAAAGGCCTGTCACGCACTGGAGCCACATCCTCGGCGATTTCCGCAATCAGGTCATCCAGACGATTGAGGAGTGCCTCGGCATTGGCCGTGTAAGTCTTGGCGTTGGCAGGGTCGGCTTCCGACAGAGTGCCGGCGATCATGCGGACCATCGCCCCCGCATTCACCGGGTCGAGCCAGAGATGCAGGTCGACAGCGGCATGTTCCTTGTCTTCGTGGGCACTCGCACTTTCGTCGGAATGACTCCCGTGCTCGTGGTGTCCATGATCGTCATCTGCTTTATGACCATGGTGCTCTTCCCTATCCGAATGTTCATCTTTTTCGTGATTTCCATGACCTTCCCCGGCATCGTGATCATGGGCTTCAAATGCCCCTCCCTCGCGAAGCGACCGATGGACGAGGCCTTCTGCTTCGGATAACACGACGATGCGGGCATCGTGCGCAAGCGTATCGACCGAATTGGCGAGAGAGGTCTCCATCAACTCGTCGACCAGGAAGACAATGCGAGAATTTTGTAGAACCTCGGCATCGGAAGGACGCAGGCTGAAAGTATGCGGCGACGAGGTACCCTGCATGATCAGATGAGGTTCGCCTGTTCCTTCCATCACGGCACTCACCAGCGAGTGCACCGGCTTGATGGAAGCGACCACTCTGACCGCTACGTCGGCTACTGCTGACCCCGAGATCACGCAACCGAAAAATACTGCTGCGGGAAGTACGGAAAGAGTGCGACGGAGCATCGGCGGGAAGAGATTGACGGGTATAGCGCGAATTGCCGCGACCAAGGATTCTGATTGCATCATACCTTCCTCCTATTTGAGAAACTTGCCGCACCATCTGATGCGGCTAGGCCGTACGCAACCGCTGTGATTGTTATATTATAACGTTAAGTGCAAACAGATCGCCTATTTCACTTTAGCTGTTTCCGTGATTCGGCAAATGCCGCAAAAGGTTGCCCTGCTGCGTCCGTAGAATAGCCGTTATGGGAGACGACCCGCATACCCGCCCTGCACCGCTCATTGATGCGCACAATATTGGAGTGCGGCGTAACAAGCGCTGGATCATCCGGGAAGTCGATGTCAGGGTGGCTCGTGGCGAACTAGTCTATCTGATTGGGGGCAATGGAGCTGGCAAATCGACCTGCGCCAAGGCCCTGCTCGGATTAATCCGCATTGATGAAGGAACGATTGAACAAGCACCCGGATTGGAGGTGGGCTATGTCCCGCAGCGGCTATCGGTTAGCCCGACACTGCCTCTCAGCCTTCGCCGCCTGGTCGCGCTGACCGGGCGTTTCTCCGCTCGCGACATTGATGCCACCCTCGCCGCCGTCGGTCTGGAGAAACTTGGCGACCCTCCGGTCACAACCTTGTCGGGCGGCGAATTTCAACGGCTGCTACTCGCGCGGGCATTAATCCATCAGCCTGACCTTCTGGTCCTGGACGAGCCGGACCAAGGCGTTGATGTCGCTGGCGCAGAAGTGTTTCATAAGCTAATCGAAGAGATCCGCCAAGACCTCGGCTGTGGCGTCTTGTTGGTTTCCCATGACATCAAAATGGTTATGGACGCCGACAGCGATGTGGTGGTCTTAGTGCCCCACGAACATGACCCGCCACCTCAGGACGAAAGCGGCTCCATACAGACCGCCGGGCACGGCAACGCATAGGCTAAGGCATGCTGGACGACTTTTTCGTACGCGCCTTGCTTGCCGGCATCGGGCTGACGCTCGTCACGGGGCCGGCAGGATGTTTCGTGGTCTGGCGGCGGCTGGCCTACTTTGGCGAGACGATTGCGCATTCCGCCCTGCTCGGAGTCGCGCTCGCCATCCTGATTGACCTCAATTTGACCGTGGGCATATTCGCCACTGCCTCCGTGGTCGTATTAACAATGTTCTACCTTGAACGGCGCGACACATTGCCGACGGACACTTTGCTCGGCCTGCTTGCGCATGGCGGACTCGCCCTTGGTCTTGTCATTCTGTCTTTCTTCTCGGACATGAAAATCGACCTGCAGGCGTTGTTGTTCGGGGACATTCTTGCCGTATCACGGGCCGACTTGGCGGTGATCTGGCTGGGTGGCGTAGCGGCACTGGGAATGCTGTGGTGGATCTGGCGCCCGTTGCTGGCAATGACCGTCAATACCGATCTGGCTACTGTGGCAGGGTTACGTCCGGAACGTGCACGCCTAGCGTTCGGGCTTCTCGTGGCGGCAGCCATCGCTGTTTCGATCAAGATCGTCGGAGTTCTGCTGATCGTCGCGCTGCTGGTAATCCCAGCAGCAACGGTACGCCGCTTCGCGTCAAGCCCGGAGAAAATGGCCGTCGGTGCCACTTTGGCAGGCATTGCCGCAGTGGCTGGAGGATTGTTCGCTTCGGCCGAGTTCGATACGCCGTCGGGCCCCTCTATCGTCGTCACCGCATTGGCACTGTTCGCGGTGACTCGCCTACGCCGCCCGCGCTCAATGATCAATCGGACACAGTGACGGGATTGTCGGTGCAATCTTCCAATTCGATTTGCACCGTGACATGATCGATGCTGAAGCGCTCATCTATACGGGTCCGAATGGCGGCAATGGTCGAATCCGGATTGGCGTCCTCGGCAACACGTGCGTGCAAGGTCAGCAGTGAATGCTCCTGTGACAAGGACCAGGCATGCACATGGTGAACATCCTCGATGGTCGGGATATTCTCGATTAGATCCGGGCCAATCTCTTGTACATTCAATTGCTTGGGAACGCCCTCAAGTAGCACGTGTGCCGATTCTCTCAACAGGAACCAAGCGCTGCGCAACACCAGCAAGCAGACCAGGACGGAAAGAATCGGGTCGGCCAGCATCCAGCCGGTCGTCATGATGATTAATGCGGCGCTGACTGCCGCAATCGAGCCGAGCATGTCGCTCACTACGTGGAGCAGAGCGCCGCGGACGTTCAGGTTGTCGCGGTTCGCTCCGAGAAACAGCGTGAACGCGCCGATATTGACGAGGAGACCAAGCACTGCCACTACGAGCATGGGACCGGCGAGCACTTCGGTTGGATTGATGAACCGGCCAACCGCTTCGGAAAAGATCCAGCCAACGATGAACACGAGGCTGACACCATTGGTGAAGGCGGCGAGAACTGGAAAGCGGTGATAACCATAAGTCCGCATCTTGTCCTCTGGACGGCGGCTCAACCGGAAGGCAATCCATGCAAACAGCAAGGATACCGTGTCGACCAGCATGTGGGCGGCGTCGGCAAGCAGCGCCAAAGAGCCTGAGATCACGCCGCCGACGATTTCGACGATCATGAACCCCCCGATCAGCAGAAAAGCCCAGAAGATGCGGCGGGCATCATTCTCATGGCCCCCATGGGCACGTACGTTATGGTCACCCGGCACTATCGTTTCCTCTCAATGTCCGTTAGCAACACTGTGGATCGAGCGGTGAGCAGAAAATCCACGTGACCTCAGTATAGTCACACCCGCCACCGAAAACGGGCCAATAAGAATCCCGTTCGGCTGGACTGACGGCAGGAAATAAAGAATGAGTCAATCTCGTCTCGTGCGTCAGGCCGCAGAGTGCCGATTCCCCTGTAGCCGTCGACACTCCACGTTATATAATATGCGTTTGATTTTCGCTAATCCAGCCGAAACGCGCCCGAACCTAGAAACATGTCGGAAGGAATCCGTCGGATGTTACCGAATTTAAAATCTGTCCTGAACCTCCACCGCCTTGCGGCAGTGGTATTCCTGCTGCCTTTCGCGGGTGCCGCGCAGGCCGGCTGGGACACTCTGAACATGCCGGTCGGCGTCACCGAGGTCAGCCGCATCGTCTACGACCTGCACATGCTGATCTTCTGGATCTGCGTGGTCATCGGCATCATCGTGTTCGGCGCCATGTTCTACTCCATCCTGATGCATCGGAAGTCCCGCGGCGTCACGGCTTCGACCTTCCACGAGAGCACTACCGTGGAAGTAATCTGGACGGTGATTCCCTTCATCATCTTGGTTGCCATGGCGGTCCCGGCTACCGCCACCCTGATCAAGATGGAAGACTCCGGCGAATCCGAAATGACGATCAAGATCACCGGCTACCAGTGGCTGTGGCGCTACGATTACCTGGATCACGACTTCGGCTTCTACTCTTTCCTGGCAACCTCCCGTGAAGCGATCCGCGACCAGGCCGAAAAGGACGAGAATTACCTGCTGGAAGTCGACCGGCCCCTGGTCATCCCCACCGGCACGAAAATCCGGATGCTGATCACGGCCAACGACGTGATTCACGCTTGGTGGGTACCGGACCTGGCCCTCAAGCGGGATGCCGTGCCGGGCTTCATCAACGAACTGTGGACCCTGATCGATGATCCCGGAGTCTACCGGGGCCAGTGTGCCGAACTGTGCGGCCGCGATCATGGCTTCATGCCGATCGAGGTCCATGCCGTGCCCCCTGACGAATACCGCGCCTGGGTCGAGAAGCAGACCGCCGGCGCCGCCGAATAATCTACGGAGCTGACATGAGCGAAATCTCCGCCGACGCGCACGACGACCACCACGATTATCACCCCAGTGGCCTGTGGCGGTGGGTCACCACCACCAATCACAAGGACATCGGCACGCTGTACCTGTGGCTGGCCATGATCATGTTCTTCATCGGTGGGGCGATGGCACTGGTGATTCGCACCGAGCTGTTCTCTCCGGGCCTGCAGTTCGTCGATCCTCAGTTCTTCAACTCGATGACCACGCTGCATGCGCTGGTGATGATCTTCGGCGTGGTGATGCCCGCCTTTACCGGCCTGGCCAACTGGCAGATCCCTCTGATGGTCGGCGCCACCGACATGGCCCTGCCACGCTTGAACAACTGGAGTTTCTGGATTCTGCCGTTCGCGTTCACCATGCTGCTGTCGACCATGTTTATGGACGGCGGTGGACCCGCAGGCGGCTGGACCCTGTACCCCCCGCTCACCCTGCAGACCGGCGATGCCCTGCCGTTCGTCATTTTCGCGATCCACTTCATGGGCATGTCCTCCATCATGGGCGCGATCAACGTCATCGCCACCATCATCAACATGCGTGCGCCGGGCATGCACATGATGAAGATGCCCTTGTTCGTCTGGACTTGGCTCATCACCGCCTTTTTACTGATTGCCGTGATGCCAGTGCTGGCGGGCGGCGTCACCATGCTGCTGACCGACAAGTTCTTCGGAACCAGCTTCTTCAATGCGGCCGGCGGCGGCGACCCGGTCATGTTCCAGCACATTTTCTGGTTCTTCGGGCATCCGGAAGTCTACATCCTGATCCTGCCCTCGTTCGGGGTGGTCTCCAGCATCCTGCCAACCTTCTCCCGCAAGCCGCTGTTCGGCTATAGCTCGATGGTGTACGCCACTGCCTCGATCGCCTTCCTGTCGTTCGTCGTGTGGGCCCACCACATGTTCACCGTCGGCATGCCGCTGGCCGGTGAACTGTTCTTCATGTTTGCCACCATGCTGATCGCGGTGCCAACAGGCGTCAAGGTCTTCAACTGGGTTGCCACCATGTGGCGGGGTTCGATGACGTTCGAGACTCCGATGCTGTTTGCCATCGGCTTCATCATCATGTTCACCATCGGCGGCTTTTCAGGACTGATGCTGGCAATCGTGCCGGCGGACTTCCAGTACCACGATTCCTATTTCGTGGTCGCCCACTTCCACTACGTCCTGGTCCCCGGATCGATCTTCGCGATCATGGCAGCCGTCTACTACTGGTTGCCGAAATGGACTGGCAATCACTATCCGGAACGTCTGGGCAAGTGGCACTTCTGGCTGTCCACCATTTTCGTCAATCTGACGTTCTTCCCGATGCACTTCGTCGGCCTCGCCGGCATGCCGCGGCGCATCCCCGACTACGCCCTGCAGTTCGCCGACTACAACATGCTGGCCTCGATCGGCGCATTCGGCTTCGGCTTCGCGCAGCTGCTGTTCCTGTACATCGTGCTGGTGACCATCCGCGGCGGCGAAAAAGCCACGGATCAGGTCTGGGAAGGTGCTGAAGGGCTGGAATGGACCTTACCCTCGCCTCCGCCCTATCACAGCTTCACCACGCCGCCGGTAGTCCGGTGACACAACCCCGGACGCCCGAGCGCCGCGCCGCATTGCGAACTGCATGGATCGTAGGAATAGTCGCCATGGTGATCTACGTCGGCTTCTACTTCCTGGTGGGAACTGCGGGATGAACCGTCCGAATCGTCGCACGGCAACCCGGCTGGCAGCAGTCTGCGTGCTGATGCTGGGTTTCTCCTACGCGCTCGTCCCGCTGTATGACATCTTATGCGACCTCACCGGCCTGTCCGGATCAACGGGCAACCTGACCCAGGCGGCTCCTGCCGCGCCCAAAACTGAAACTGCCGTCAAACGGCAAATCACCTTGCAGTTCGTCGCAAACGTCGACCGCTCCATGCCCTGGGACATCCGCCCCGACCAGTTCGAGATGAAGGTTCAGCCCGGGCAGACTTACCAGACCGTGTTTCATGCGCATAACCGCACGGCACAACCCATGACCGGCCAGGCGGTTCCCAGCGTCGCTCCGCAAATGGCCGCGCCACACCTGATCAAGCAGGAATGCTTCTGTTTCACCAGCCAACCGCTCGAAGCTGGCGAACACGTTGAAATGCCTTTGATTTTCCGGGTCAGCGAACGCCTGCCCGAGACCATCGAGACCCTGACCCTGTCGTACACTTTCTTTGACGTCTCCCAGACCTCTGGGACCCAATCAAGCTAATCTCTCATGTCGAACTCTACGCTCTACTACATCCCTGAACCCAGTCACTGGCCCATCGTCGGTTCCGTCGGTCTGTGCGCCACTTTGGTCAGTGCCGCGTTGATGATGCTGGGCTCAGCGGCTGGCTCTTGGCTTTTGGCGGCCGGCGTCCTGATCGTGTTGCTCATGATGTTCGGCTGGTTTGGCACTGTCATCAGCGAGAGCGAGAGCGAAACCTACAACGCACAGGTCGACATGTCGTTTCGTTGGGGGATGTTCTGGTTCATCTTCTCGGAAGTGATGTTCTTCGCCGCCTTCTTTGGCGCCCTCTACTACGCCCGCCAGTACTCGCTGCCGTGGCTCGGAGGCGAAGGTCCCGGCGTGCTGACCAACACCTACCTGTGGGATGGCTACGAGGCACTGTGGCCCTACACCGCAGACGGTCCGGGCGAGATCGGCGGCGGCTTCACTCATATGCCTGCCTGGGGCTTGCCTGCAATCAACACGCTGGTCCTGCTGACCAGCGGTGGCACGGTTACCTGGGCGCACCACGCCCTCAAGGCCGGGCACCGGGGGCAACTGATCGCCGGACTGTTCCTGACCGTGGCACTGGGCTTCCTCTTCATCGGGCTGCAGGCGTTCGAATACGTGCACGCCTTCACGGAACTCAACCTGACCCTGGGATCGGGTGTCTACGGTTCAACCTTCTTTATGCTGACCGGCTTTCACGGTCTGCATGTCACGATTGGAGCCATAATCCTGACTGTCGTGCTGCTTCGCTGCATTTCCGGGCATTTCACCCCGGACCGCCACTTCGCCTTCGAAGCGGCCGCCTGGTACTGGCACTTCGTTGATGTCGTGTGGCTCGGCTTGTTCGTCTTTGTCTACTGGCTGTAACGGTATCGCATCAGGGCCTGGGATGCAGCCCATGCGGCTCGATCCAGCCCATCCAGCCTGCCAGCAGCAACAGCAGAAACAGGCCGATCGATAGACCGATCCGCCAAGTCAGCGCCCGCACGGTGCGGTTTGTTGAGCCTCGGTCCCGCACCAGGAACACCAAGGCTGAGAACAGGCTCGCCAAAATCACCAGCAATAGAATGACCACTAGGAATTTCACTGTGGGCTCCGCCTAATCTCCATGCGTCGACTCCGCCCTACACTCCTGATCAGTTTCGCGACCGTCGCGCTGACGGCCACTTTCCTCTCGCTGGGGTTCTGGCAACTGGAACGGGCCGAACTCCGCCGGGCTCAAGACGAATTGAAACAGGAAAGGGCTCAATTGAGCCCCGTTTATATCACATCCTTTCCCAAAGAATCCCTTGAGGAACTGGCTGGACGCCGAATCCGCCTGCGCGGCCACTACCTGCCGTGGCAGTTCCTGCTCGACAACCAGGTTCACGACAAGCAGCCCGGTTACCACGTGCTCAACCCTTTCGAACTTTCGACTTACCAGCAGATCGTACTGGTCAACCGAGGCTGGGTTCCCGCCGAAGCAGACCGCACCCGGCTACCCTCCGTCCCGATTGATTCTGAGGCCGATATCCAGATCGAAGGGATGATCTATCTCCCCCAATCCAATCCGTTCACCGACTCGGAACATCTGCTGGAGGGCCACGGCTGGCCGCAAGTAATTCAGGGTGTTGATTATTCCCGCCTCGCCGAGCGCCTGTCCGAGATTTCACTCGTTCCCGCTACGGTTCGGCTGGGCGAGGATCAGCCGCATGGTTATACGCGTGCCTGGCCAGGCCCTCCGATGAGCGCAGAGAAACATACTGCATACGCTGTCCAGTGGTTCGCCATGGCCGGTGCGGTAGTGATCCTGTTCCTGTTGTACCTCGTGCGGCCGATGCTTCGAGACTAATGTTCCACCTTGGTTCGCACCCGGAAGCCCGTCGCCTGTTGCGCTCGCGTCTCTATCTGCTCGGGCTGGTGCTGGCGTTCGCCGGGCCCTTGGTCGCCTCGGTCCTGCTGTACCACAACCCGCAACTACGCGGAGACATCGGCGGCAACAACCACGGCTCCCTGATCTTGCCGCCTCAACCGCTTGGCCGCGAATTGTTCCGGCTCCCCGATCAGCCTCCACGCTGGACTCTGCTCTATCACGCCCGAGCCGCGGCCTGCAGCCTCGACTGTGAAGCCACCCTCTTCATGATGCGGCAGGTTCATAAATCTCTGGGGTCCAAACGCAATCGGACACAAGTCCTGATCCTGCTCGAACACTCGGGGCTGCATGAGACCTATGCACCGGTACTGAAACACTTCAGCCCAAGCCAAGTGCGGACCTCCCCCGAAGCCCTCGACCTGCGCGCGCTGGACGGCCAGCCTGGAGACACCCTGTTCATCGTCGATCCTCTGGGCAACCTGCTAATGCACTACGACAACCAGGCCACCTCCAAGGGAATACTGGCTGACCTCAAACGCCTGCTGGCCGCTTCCCGGATCGGCTGACTCCGATGCTGTTCCGTCGCCTTCTGTCGCTGACCGTGGGACTGACGTTCCTCGTGGTGGTGGTCGGTGCTTTCGTCAGGCTGACCGACGCCGGGCTCGGTTGCCCGGACTGGCCGGGATGCTACGGGCATCTCGCATCGCTGCCGGAAACCGAACAGGAAATCGCGGCCGCGCAAGCGCAGGACCCGCGTGGGATGTACGATGCGGGCAAGGCTTCCCGCGAGATGCTGCACCGGTACCTGGCCGGCACGCTCGGCCTGCTGATCCTGGCACTGGCCGCCCTGTGCCGAACCCGGCTGGGCAGCGCCCGCCTTGCGCGCGGCACGACGGCGCTGCTCGCATTGGTCGTGCTGCAAGCGCTGCTTGGCATGTGGACCGTCACCCTGCAGCTGAAGCCCCTGATCGTGACCCTGCACCTGCTGGGGGGATTCGCCACCCTGGGCCTGGTTTGGTGGCTGCTTTTGCGCTACCACGACTGGCCCCGCCCGATGGTCGCGGGCCCACCGCGTTCTCTCCGATATCTGTATGCCGCCGCGCTGGCCGGACTCGTCGTGCAGATCGCTCTGGGAGGCTGGACCAGTTCCAACTACGCCGCCCTGGCCTGTCCCGATTTCCCCACCTGCCGGGAGCAATGGTGGCCTGCCGGCATGGATTTCTCCGAGGCCTTCGTGCTGTGGCGCGGGCTGGGCGTTGACTACGAATACGGAGTGCTGGACAGCCCGGCACGGACGGCTATCCACGTCGCACATCGAATCGGGGCTGTTGTTGCCGCCCTGCTGATCCTGGCTCTGGCGGTCGCGTCCATCCGAAGCCGGCTCAGCGCATGGCGCACCAGCGGGTTCATCCTCATTGTGCTGCTAGCCATCCAAGTCTCCCTGGGCATTAGCAATATCGTCCTGCAGATTCCGCTCGCTGTCGCCGTCGCGCACAATGCCTTTGCGGCGATCCTGCTGCTGGCGATTCTTACCCAGGGACGGCTCCTGCTCGATCGCGGGGCCGATCCATGATCCAAGCCTCCTCCTGGCGCGACTACTGGGAGGTAACCAAGCCGCGCGTGGTCGCGTTGATGACGTTCACCGCGCTGATCGGCATGGTCCTGGCCGACCCCCTGATGCAGGTGCCGCTGAAAATGCTGTACGGTGCGGTCGGCATCACCCTCATGGCGGCCGCGGCCGCGGCCATCAACCAGATCGCCGACCAGCACGTCGATGCCCAAATGGACCGCACACAGGCCCGACCCCTGCCGCGCGGTTCGTTGCGCACGGTCCAAGTGCTCGGGTTTTCGGCCCTGCTCGGCATGGGCGGATTCGGACTGCTGTTCAATCTGGTCAACATGCTGACGGCCTGGCTGACGCTGGGCTCCCTGATCGGGTATGCGCTGATCTACACCCTCTACCTCAAGCGGGCCACCCCCCAGAACATCGTGATCGGAGGAGCTGCCGGCGCCACACCTCCCCTGCTCGGCTGGACTGCGGTGACCGGTAGCATCGAAGCCGGGGCTCTGGCTCTGTTCCTGATCATTTTCGTATGGACACCGCCGCATTTCTGGGCACTCGCCCTGCACCGCAAGGAGGACTACGCGAAAGCCGATATCCCGATGCTTCCGGTGACGCACGGCGACAGTTATACCCGGCTGCAGATCACGTTGTATACGCTGCTGCTCACCGCAACGAGCATGCTGCCGTTTGTTATCCGCCTGTCCGGCTGGATGTATCTGACCGGCGCCCTCGTCCTGAACGGGATCTTTCTGGCTTACGCGATCCGGATGCAGAAAGAAGCCAGCAACCGGCTCGCCATGCCGACCTTCACCTACTCGATCATCTACCTGATGGGGCTGTTCACGTTACTGCTTCTGGATCGATATTTAGGATTGTTCCAGATGCCCTGAATCGGCGCTCTGTATAATGCGCCAGGATTTTTAGGCATACAGGGGTGCCGTTCTCTCAAGGATGAGAAACCATAATCAGCCTGGATCGGCTGTTCGATTCGACCTTACAAAAAGGCAGTTCCTCGCAGGAGCGGCGGCCGCATCCACGTTATCGGCCATCGGATGCGCAAGCCCGTACGGGCATGAAGCATCCTATATCACACAGGTTCTCCAACCCCAGCACCAGAACACCGTCTTCCATTGGGTCGACATCGCCCTGCAACAGGTCCGGAACCAACGGGTCCTGACCCCCAGGGCCGCCTACAACTACGGCCTGACCATGGCCGCCGGGTTTCTTGCCGCGAACGGGATCGAACAAACCTATAACGAACCTTTCGGCATCGGGGCAGGCCCCCGCGATGCAGATCCGGAAGTCGCGTATGGCGTAGCCTTCGCCACCGCAGCCGAAGAGGCATTTCAGCAGTCTTTCTTCTTCGAACGCACTGCGTTCCTGAACCGTTTCCCGAACAGCGAAGCCAAGTCGCTCGGCGTGGAGTGGGGGCGTGCGGTTGGCTTGGCAGTGCTTCAGATGCGCACGGATGACGGCTCCGAGCCCAGCGAGGTCAACTATTACCTAGACCGCTACCCGAGACGCACGGACGCGCTTCGCTGGCGCCCCACCGCTCCGTTCTACAGCGCCAGCCCAGGCCCGGCTTTCCCCTCTTTCGACCGCGGCCTGTTTCCAGGACACGGCCAGATCAAGCCGTGGACCATGAAAGGCTGCGCGCAGTTCCGCTGTACCGAATTCTATGATCCGGCAAGCCCGGAATTTGCTGAGGCATTCGACTCCGCCCGCCGCCTCGGGGGAGAAGACAGCACCCTGCGGACCGCCGACCAGTCGGAAATCGCCCTGTTCTGGGAGGACGGGCCTTGGGGCATCACGCCGCCGGGGCATTTCCTCTATATCGCCGTGCAGCTGCTGCAGGAACGGAACCTCAGCTTCATCGAGCTCGCCCGTGCCTTCGCCCTGATCGGCATGACGCAGTGCGTACTCCTCGATCTGCGCATGGGATACAAAATACCACTACGACGTGCTCCGCCCGGAAAGCGCGATCCGCGTGCGGGCCCCGAAATTCAACAACCCGGATCCAAGAGTCGTCCTTCAGCCCGATTGGCGAAGCTACATCCCGACCCCCGAATTCCCCTCCTACACCTCGGGCCACAGCACTTTCGGTGCCGCAGCCGCCGAGATGATCGCGTTGATCTACGGCCGCGACGACGTTGCCTTCTCCGGCCGCTCGCCCGACGAGGTGATCTGGCCGCAGTTGAGGGGCGTCACCCGGCACTGGACCAGCCTGAGCCACATGGCCGAAGAAAACGGGCTCAGCCGTATCTACGGAGGCGTCCACTGGGACGTCGACGACAGCAAAGCCATGGACGCCGGCCGCGCCCTTGCCCGGCAGGCATTCCACTCGACCTTCCCCAGAAAGACCTGAATCATGGCAACCGGAAGAAAACTTCCGCAGGTTTTGCACCTTGCGGCGATCCTCACTGCTGGCCTTTTCGGCGCAACTCCTCCCGTCTTGGCACAGGATATTTCCCTCAACTACGAAAGCTTGTCTTCACTTGAAGAACCCCTTGCGGTCGAGGTCGGCGACGTAACACTGGTACTCACCGGGCTTCTGGACGCGCCCGTGAACTTCGATCTGGAAGGAGACCAAGCAACCGACGCGGACTTCATCGGCAACGTCCAGTTCAGTGCCCGAACACAGCTGCCCAATCGCTGGCGGGTCGCCCTGACGTACTTCGGACAGTACGTCTCCGACCGGACTTTCGTGTCAGGACCGGACAACCAATATACGGACAACGTGGCATTTTCGGTTGGCAGCTACTGGGGCACCGTGCTGGTCGGGAACATCTCAGGGGTCGTGCGCGAGCAGACGCGCCGCTTGCGCGGCGCCGGCAACGCGATGCTGGCCTTCGACAACGTCTTCGGCGGCCTGGAGGATGACGGCGGCGGCTATTTCGTCCGGTTCGGGCCGTGGGTATTCAGCGGCATGATGGATGAGGACGAGAACTTCGATTTCGGAGCCATGTACCAGCGTCCGACCGGTACTCGAGACTACCGGCTGACTGCACGCTACACCGACAGCGAGTATGTCTCCGCCGACGGCTCCCGAACATTCAGAACCTCCGCCTTCAGCGGGGTCGGTGAAATGATTTACGGCAGCACGATGTGGGACCTCGGCGCGGGCTACGAGTATCTCGACTCAGACGGCCTGAATGTCGAGCGGTGGTACGTTTCGACCGGCATGCGCACAAAAACCGGCGTCCTGACCGTCTCGGTCGAGGGGCATTACGGCGAGATCGAAAGTGGCCACGAAGCTTCGGCCGCGCTTGGCGTCCAATACGACCTTGCACGAGGGCTGTCGGCGAACTTGGGCTTCAACTATGCGGAATCCCGGGTGAGCCGCGGCGACACGAAAGTGACGGACACCAAAGCGAAACAAGTGAACTTTTCGATGCGCTACAGCTTCTAACCTGCCCTTTCCTGCCACATTGAATCCTGATGTGTCAAAACCCATATAATTGTTAAGAGAGATTGCGCTGCAAAAACATGGCAAAACTTGAAGTCCTCTGCTTTCCGGACCCGCGCCTGCGCACGGTGGCCAAGCCCGTTGCCGAAGTAACGGACGAGACCCGGCGCATTGTCTCCGACATGCTGGAGACCATGTACGACGAATTCGGGATCGGCCTGGCGGCTGTACAGGTCAACATCCCGCAGCGCATCGTGGTCATCGACCTCAGCGAGGACGGCAGCGAACCGATGTGCCTGATCAATCCGGAGATCCTCGAAACCGAAGGCACCGAGGAAATGGAAGAAGGCTGCTTGTCGGTCCCGGAATTCCGGGCACTGGTGCAACGCGCCGAGAAGATCCGCTGCCGCGCCCTGAACGAGAAAGGCGAGGAATTCGAGATCGAGGCCGACGACCTGCTCGCCGTTTGCATCCAGCACGAGATCGACCATCTCAACGGAAAACTGTTCGTCGACTACCTCTCACCATTCAAGCGCGAACGCGTGGCTGAAAAACTGCGGAAACTGGCGCGCACCGGGCAACTTCCGAAGCGGACCCAACGCCCGGAGTCCTACATTCACGCCTGATTCCCATCCCGTGGCTTCCCTGCGGCTGATCTTCGCCGGGAGCGGGCCTTTCGGCGCGGCGGCGCTCGAGAGCCTGCAGGCCAGTAACCATACTCTCTGTGCAGTCCTGTCGCAACCGGACCGACCAGCTGGTCGGCGTCTGAAGTTGCGCCCTACTCCCGTCTCGGAAATCGCCTTGGGCGCGAGCCTGCCGCTACTGCGACCGGACGCGCTGGACGCTTCAGTATGCGATGAACTTGCGTCGCACCATGCGGATGCCCTAGTGGTGGCGGATTTCGGGCGGCTGATTCCCGAATCCTGGCTTTGGCTGTGCCCGGGCGGCAGCCTGAACATCCATGCGTCTCTGCTTCCGCGATGGCGCGGAGCGGCACCGATAGCGCGTGCTGTCGAAGCCGGTGATTCGACAGGCGGCTGCACCATCATGCTCATGGATGCGGGCTTGGATACCGGCGACATCCTGGCCCAGGAAGCCATTCCTTTCGCTCCCGACGAGACCGCGGCCTCGGCCCGAGCCCGGCTGGCCCCGTTGGGCGCCGATTTGCTGTTGCGGTACTTGTCCGACTTCGACCCGAAGCACCCGGCACGACAACCGCAGGACGAGACGCAGGCCTGTCATGCGCCTGCCCTCCGCAAGAACGAGGCCCCTATTGACTGGGCCAATCCGGCCACTCGAATCGCGGCCAAGATCCGCGCCTTCAATCCTCATCCGGTCGCCACCACCCGGTGTGGCGACGAAACCCTGCGGCTGTGGCAGGCGCAAGCCCACTCGACGCAGACCGCCGAGCCGGCAGGTAAGGTGTTGCGTTGCGATCCAACCGGCTTGTGGGTTGCATGCGGCGAGGGACAGGTGCAAATCGCCGAGCTGCAACGGGCCGGTGGGCGGCGGATGTCCGCGCAGGACTTCTGCAATGCCCGTCCCCTGACGGGTCTGCAGCTTGCGTAACAAGGTGTCGGGATTGTTACACTACGGATGTTTGGGACACGGAAAATCTTTTATGCGCGCATTCTGGCTTCCGCTGCTGCTTTTCGGCGTACTGCTGTGCGTCAGTCCAGCCCGGGCGGAGCTGGCTCTTGCCTCCGTCACGAGCCATCAAGCCGCGCAAACCGTGTTGTTGGACCTGGAACTGGAAATCGACGATTCCGGATCCGAGATTCCACGCGCGCTTTTGCGCGGGGAAATCTGGCTGGAAATCGAAATCACCCTGGCTCAAAAGCGTCCCCTGTTCGGCCAGCAGCCGGTCGGCCGCCTTCATATCCTCCAACGCCTCTCGTATGATCCCCTGCACAACGTCTACCAGGTCGCCCGCGTCAATCAGCAGGAACAACAGACTCTTCCGAACCTGGCCGATGCCTTGTCCCGACTTCGGGTGCTGAACGCCATACCGGTGACACGCCTCGACTGGCTGCTGCCAGAACTCGAGCAATACCAAGGTGAAGTACGGGCACGCCTCTACGCCAACCCGATGCCCATGGCACCCTCGATCGGGTCGGCCCGAAGCCAGCCCCTGGACTGGCAAAGTGGAGCAGTCCGATGGCACCTGCCCTGAGATGGTTCCTGGCCGGCCCTTGGCCGGTCATCGGCATGTTCCTGCTGCTGGTCGGTTCGCTGGCCATTATGGCCGAGGCGACCCAAAGTTCCGGTCATTTCCACCGTTGGCAATGGTGGGTGGCAGGTTTCAACGGCGTGCTGGCCCTGACGCTTCTGGCATTGATCGGTCTCAGCCTTTCCCGCCTGATCCAGAGGCTGCGCCGCCGCGAGGCCGGATCACGCTTGTCGCTGCGCATGTCCGGCATGTTCGCCAGTTTTACATTGATTCCGACTGCGATGGTGTTTGGTTTCTCGGTGTGGCTGATTTCCAGCGGCATCGACAGCTGGTTCGATGTGGGCGTTGACGACACCTTGAACAAGGCGATGGAATTAAGCCGAACCTCGATCGACATGCAAATGCGGGAGCGGAGTGCGCAGGCAGAGCGCCTGTTGCAGGAACCCGTCGATATCAGCGATCCCGAGGCGATGGTTGTACGCATGCATAACTTGGTCGTTCAAACGGGTGCGCTGGAAGCGACTTTGCTGGATTCAAACAACAAGATCATCGCCTCCCAGGGAGAAGTGTCGGATATCCTGCCGGACCTGCCAGGCGAGGCCCAGCTACAGTTGCTGAAGGAAAGCGAAAGCGGCATCTACATGGCTCGGGAAGAACACCCGGAGCATGGCACGATTATCCGCATTCTGATGCAGGTTCCATCAGTCAATCGGGAACTGTCCCTGACGGATCAGGGGCTGCCCCTGCCTCTGACCCTGAACCAAGAGCTGTCCCTGACTCTGGATCAGGAACTGCCTCTAACGAATCAGGAACTGCTCCTGACCCTGCAGATCCTGTACCCGGTGTCGGAATACATGCTCGGCCTGACTGACAGCGTCGAAAAGGCCTCCGTCACTTACCAGTCACTCCTGGAACAGCGTGACCCCTTGAAGTACAGCCTCACCTTCGTGATGTCCCTGGCACTCCTGCTGGGACTCCTGTTCGCGATGTGGGCAGCCCTGTACTCGGCTCAGCGAATCCTGTCGCCGATTTCGGAACTTGCGCGCGGAATCGAGGCCGTGGCGGCCGGCGAATACAGCCAGCGCCTTCCGGCCGGACGTCGCGACGAATTGGGCCAGATGGTGCATTCCTACAATGACATGATCGAACGCCTGGCTAACGCCCGGTACGTGGCGGAAACCCGCCGCCTGATGATCGAACAGCAGCATACCTATCTGCACACGGTCCTTGAGCACCTGTCCTCCGGCGTCATTAGCGTCGACGACCGCGGTGAGGTGATTACCGCCAACCAGGCCGCCGGTTCTATCCTGAACCTGAATATCGAGCATTACATCAAACAGCCTCTTTCTGTCCTGCGCCAGGAGCATCCCCAGCTGGAACCACTGTGGGATCTAATGGATCGCCAACAATACAGTGTCACCGACCTCCGGCGGCAATTGCAGATCAACAACGAACTCAAGGTGCTGCATTGTCATGGCGCACAGTTGCCGCAGGGTGCCGGTTACGTGGTGTTATTCGAGGACATCACGGACCTGCAACAGGCGCAGCGTCAAGCGGCTTGGGGCGAGGTGGCCCGGCGGCTGGCTCACGAGATCAAGAACCCGCTGACCCCCATTCGCCTCTCGGTCGAACGGATGCAGAACCGCATCCAGCCTCACCTCGCCACGGAAGATTCCGAGATCCTGCAACGCGCCACGCAGACCATCGTGCGGCAGGTGGAATCAATGAAATCCATGATCGACGAATTCAGCGAATACTCTGCCGCCCGCTTCACACCGGAATTACTGGATCTGAACGCCTTGAGCACGGAAATCCTTGATTTGTATATAGAAAATAAATCCAAAATCTCTATTCGTGCTGAACTGAGCGAGGCTCCCGCCTGGATCCATGGAGATCCGGGACGTATCCGCCAGTTGCTGCACAATCTCATCAAGAACGCACTGGAAGCCCAGGAAGAGCAAACGGAGGGCACCATCATCCTAAGCACCGAGATGCAGGAAGGCGTAGTCACCCTGAAAGTGCGGGATACCGGGCCCGGCTTTGCGCCGGAGATCATTGCCCGGGCCTTCGAGCCCTACGTCACCACAAAACCCAGCGGAAACGGCCTAGGGCTTGCCGTGGTGTACCGGATCACGGAGGATCACCAAGGGCGGATTCGCGTATACAATGACCCGACGGGAGGCGGATGCGTGGAAATCGAGTTCGACGCATCCCCAGAGCCTTCGCAAGAAGTTCAGAGCCAAGCAGCTGTGGCATGAGTCGCGAAACCATCCTGATCATCGATGACGAGTCCGATATCCGGGCTCAGATCCGAGATATCCTGTCCGATCACGACTACCGGGTCCTGCAAGCCGATTCCGCCTCTGCCGCCCGCAAACTTGTTCGTCAGCAACCGGTAGACCT
Source organism: uncultured candidatus Poriferisulfidus sp. (assembly GCA_965116525.1). Classification (GTDB taxonomy): domain Bacteria; phylum Pseudomonadota; class Gammaproteobacteria; order Poriferisulfidales; family Poriferisulfidaceae; genus Poriferisulfidus. The sequence goes on along the minus strand of OZ220694.1, from coordinate 1,136,096 downwards.
GGCGCTGCTGGACATCTGGATGCCGGGCGAGGACGGGATGAGCCTGCTCAGGTCATGGCGCCATGATGACGCCCCGGAATTTCCTATCCTCATGATGTCCGGGCACGGCAACATCGAAACCGCGTTGGAGGCCACCCGGCTTGGGGCTTGGCATTACCTGGAAAAGCCTTTCGCCATGGACAAGTTGCTGCTGAGCGTGTCGCGGGCGCTGGAAACCTATCGCCTGCGCCAGCAAAACCGGATCCTATCCGAAGATTCGGCCGCCACCGAGCAGCTGGTCGGCAACAGCCCGGAGATCCGCCGCTTGCGGGAGCAAGCGCAAGCGTTCGGCGACGACGGGAACCCGGTCCTGATCCTCGGCGAACCTGGTTGCGAATTCCTGGCACTCGCCAACCACATCCACTACAACGGCACCCGCCATCACTGGCAGCTTGTCATCGGCAGCGGCCAAAACCTGAACCAGCGACTACTGGAAGAAACCCCGAACAACGGGACCTGTCTGCTACTCGAGGCACATGGCGGCACCCTGTTCATGAATCCGCTGGATCAGCTGACGGTCAAAACCCAGAAACGCCTGCTCTCCGTGCTTGAAAACCGCCACCTCCTGCAAGGAAACGGCACCGCGACACCCATCGACGTACAGCTCATCGCCACCCTGCACCAGAGACCCGAAATGGCACTGGCCTCAAATATTCTGGATCCCGCGCTGTATGCCCAGCTGGCACCCTACACGCTGGTGCTCCCGCCATTGCGCGAACGGACCCGGGACATTCCGGAATTGATCGAGCACTACGCCGCCCGTTACTGTGCGCGGGAAAATCTGCCCATGCGCAGTTTTCCACCGAATGTGATGGAGGCACTGTGCAAGTACGACTGGCCAGACAACATGCATGAACTGCGTCGCCTTGTCTATCAACTCCTGATCAGCGGGGACGGAGCCGAAGTCGGCCTGGTGGAAGTCGACCATCTGCTGCACCCGGCACCGCAGAGCGATACCCTCCCCGGGGGACTGGAAAACCTGATGGGGCTACCCTATCGGGAAGCCCGAGCCCGGTTCGAGCAGATGTACTACCAATTTCAAATCGAACAAAGCGGGGGCAGCATGAAGCGACTGTCCGACAGCACCCACATGGAGCGGACCTACCTGTATCGGAAGTTGCGCGACCTCGGCATCGAACGCCCGCGGGAACCCTCCAATTGAGCAGGGTCCAAGCTCTTTTCGACACATGAAAATAATCATTCTCGGAGCGGGCCGGATCGGCAGTTCACTGGCCATCGGACTGGCGCAGGAAAACAACGAAATCACGCTGGTCGACCTGGAAGAACGGAACCTGAGCAACGTCGGCAACCGCGTCGACTTGCGCACCCTGTGCGGCAATGGGGCGCACCCCAACATCCTGCAGCAGGCCGGTGCCGAAGACGCCGACATGCTGGTAGCGCTGACCCGGAGCGACGAGGTCAACATGATCGCCTGCCAGGTCGCCTACAGCCTGTTCAACACGCCCCAGCGAATCGCCCGGGTACGGGCTTCGGAATACCTGATACATGGCAACCTGTTCATGACGGAAGCCCTGCCCATCGACGTCCTGATCAGCCCGGAGCAGATCGCCGCGCGCAGCGTCGAGCGACTGATCCGTCGACCCGGTGCACTCCAGGTACTTGAATTCGCAGATGGTTTAGCGCAGCTGGCCGTGGTCCGCATCTCCCCCGGTGCTCCTGCTGCCGGCCGCAATCTGCTTGACCTACACCACAGCATCCCCGACGTCCAGTTGCACGTGGCCGCCGTCTACCGCGACCAGCAGGCCCTGAAGCCGGATCCTGAACTGCGCCTCAAGGCGCATGACGAAATCTTCGTCCTCACGCGCACGGACCAGCTCAATACCGTCGTGGAAAAACTGCGGGCCCAGCCCGGCCGGAGCCGTCATGTGCTGATTGCAGGGGGCGGCAATGTCGGCCACGGTGTCGCAGCGCAGCTGGAATCGGACTGCCACGTCAAGATCATTGAGCACAATGAATACCGCGCGCGCTACTTGTCGGAGCAGTTGACCCGGGCAACGGTGCTCCAGGGAGACGCGACGGACGACAAGTTGCTGCTGGACGAGAACCTCCGGGATATGGATGTCTTCTGTGCATTGACCAATAACGAGGAGGCCAATATCCTGTCGGCCATGCAGGCCAAACGCATGGGTGTGCCCACCACGATCGCCCTGATCAACCGTCCCTCCTACATCGACCTAATCGAACGCTCCATCGACATCGCGGTCTCCCCCCAGCAAGCCACGCTGAGCGAACTGTTGACACACATCCGTCGAGGCGATGTTCTGGCGGTACACTCACTGCGGCGCGGACGCGCTGAAGCACTGGAAGCCAAGGCCCATCACACGGCGGCCGCAATCGGCCAGCCGATCGGACAACTCAATCTGCCGGCCAGCGTCGACATCGCCGCACTGGTTCGCGACGGCGAAATGATTCTGCCGAACGCGCTCACCACGATCAAACCCGACGACCACGTGATCTTGTTCATCAGCGACAAGCGATACCTGAAGGATGTCGAGCGACTGTTCCAGGTCAGCGCTACATTTTTCTGACCCATGCCTATCCAGTATCGGGTTGTCCAGCGCCTGCTCGGCTACCTGCTGACATTTTTCAGCCTCGGCATGTTGCCGCCCCTGGCCTTGAGCCTGATTGTGGACGACGGCGAGGCCTTCTCGTTCCTGTACGCATTCTTCTTGCTGTTCCTTCTCGGCACCGCCTTGTGGGTTCAGGCCGCACACCGTGCCCCACGCCGACAGCCGCTGCGGCTGCGAGACGGGTTTGTGGTCGTTTCATTGTTCTGGATCGGCCTGGGGCTGGCCGGCTCCATCCCCTTGTACGTTTCTCCCTACCTACAACTCAGCGGAACCGATGCCGTGTTCGAAGCGGTCTCTGGGTTGACCACGACCGGCGCAACTGTGTTGTCGGGCCTGGACGACATGCCCTCCTCCATCCTGTTTTACCGCCAGTTCCTGCAGTGGGCCGGCGGCCTCGGCATCATCGTGCTGGCGGTGGCAATCCTGCCCCTGGTCGGCATGGGCGGCGTGCAACTGGTCCAGGCCGAAGCGCCGCACTCCTTGACCGAACGGCGCCTGACTCCGCGCATCGCTGAAACAGCCAAGGTTCTCTGGTATCTGTACTTCGCCCTGACCGCGGCCTGTGGGCTCGCGTACTGGGGGGCCGGCATGAGCCCGCTGGATGCCATCTGCCATGCATTCTCCACCATAGCCATCGGCGGCTTTTCCACCCACGACGCAAATCTCGGTTATTTTGACAGCGCCTTGATCGAAATGATCGCGATCATTTTCATGATCATGGCGGGCGCGAACTTCGGGCTGCATTACCTCGCCCTGAGCCGGCGCAGCCTGCAGCCGTACAGCCGAAACGGGGAATTTCGGACCTATGCCCTGGTATTGGCTTCGGTGGGCGCCATCTGCATTAGTTACCTGTGGGCCACCTCTTTCTACAGCGATCCCCTCGAAACCGTGCGCCACGGACTGTTCCAGACCGTGTCAATTGCTACCACCACCGGCTTCACCACCACCGGCTACGACCACTGGCCTGCCTTCGTTTCCACGCTGCTGTTGCTTGCCAGTTTCATCGGCGGCTGCGCCGGCTCCACCGGCGGCGGGATGAAGGTGATCCGCTTTTTGCTGATGGTCAAGCATAGCGGGAAGGAACTGTATCGAATCATCCACCCCACCGTGCAAGTCACGGTTCGGGTCGGAGACCGCGTGATGACGCAGAGTGCCCTGCAGTCGGTTTGGGGGTTTTTCGCCGCCTATATCACCACATTCACTGTCCTTTTTCTGCTGTTGATGATGACCGGCCTGGACCAGGTCAGCGCGTTCTCGGCGGTGGGTGCCACCCTCAACAACCTGGGCCCCGGACTTGGAGAAGTCAGCCAAAACTACGCCTCGGTCAGCGACTTCGGCAAATGGCTGTTGTGCGCCAGCATGATATTCGGTCGCCTGGAAGTCTTCACCCTGCTGGTAATCCTGACCCCGGCGTTCTGGCGCCGGTAATGGGTTCACCGGAGCTCTGGGACACTCGCCATCGCGAGGTCCCGAACGAACCCCAAGCCTGCGCGGTCTTGCGACAGCACTCCGAACACCTACCGCAGCAGGGACAGGCGCTGGATCTTGCCTGTGGGCGGGGTGGCAATGCGCTATGGCTGGCACACCGAGGACTGACCGTCCATGCCTGGGACTACTCCGAGACCGGGATCCGGTACCTGTGCGCGGAAGCGGAAAAACATCACCTCGCCATTCAGGCCGAAGTCCGGGATGTTGTGCTCGAACCGCCGGAGGCGGAACAGTTTGACCTGCTGGTGGTCAGCCATTTCCTGGATCGCGGTTTGATGCCGGCCCTGCTTGCCGCGGTACGCTCGGGGGGACTGCTCTATTACCAGACCTTCCTGGTCGGCCACTCCGGCCCGGGACCCCGCAACCCCGACTTTCTGCTGCGTCCCGGGGAACTATCCGGATATTGCGGAAACTGGGAAATTCTCCACTCTCTCGAACAGGACGGACAGGCGCAACTGGTCGCACGCCGATAGACGTTTACGGATAAAGCGATTCTGGCTGGATCAGCCGCTTTCGAAAGCGCGGGTAACTCCACCAATACTGGGCCACGTCCTCGGCGATGGCCGCCTCCACCATGGCATTGATACCCGCCGCAGCCTCTCCTCGATCACGAGAGTAGACACGCGGGTCAGCCACATGGAACGAAACATGGAATCCTCCACGACAGCGACGCGCCTGCATCAGGAGCACCACGACATCCTGCCGCCGGGCCAGGCGGGAAACCAGCACCCCCGTGTTTGCCGGAACTCCGAAGAATGGCGCCATGACGCCGTCCTCTTTACGGCGCGGGACATGATCCGGAAGGATGCCAACCGCATGGCACTCCTGAAGCGCCCGCAGAAGCAGACGCACACCGGTTGTATCCGTAGGAGCCAAAATCGCTCCGGTGTGCTGCCGGCCCTGCCGCACGAAGTCGTCGATGATCCGGTGCCTCAGCGGGCGATACATGCTGTATATGGTGACGTGCCCGGTCAGGTACAGGCCGCTGAACTCCCAGTTCCCGAAATGCGGCGTAACCAGGATAATCCCCTTACCCTGCGCCTGCTCTAACAGATCATATCCCGACACTCGAACCGCCAGAGATTCGATTTTGTCGGGCGACAAGCGCCACAAGCGAGGCATCTCCAGCAAGGTGCGAGCCTCATGAATCAGGCTCTTTCGAGCCACGCTCTGCTGCCAAACATCGTCTTTCTCTGGGTAACACAACCTCACGTTCATCAAGCAAATCTCAAACCGGCGACCCGGCACGTAGCCGATCCAAAGCCCCACAAGGGCACCCAAAAGGCGCAACAGGGGCAACGGCACCCACGAAAGGAGTCGCAGCAACCACAGAGAAAAACGTGAATCGAATATGGACATCTGATCAGCCTCACGGCGAAGTATAGAATTAAGCTAGCTTTTAGAGTCCTAATGTTATATCCCGCCATCCGGCCCTACGCGACCCGCCGCCTGCAGGTCGATGGACGACATGAACTGCATGTGGAGGAATGCGGCAGCCCGGAAGGATTGCCCGTAGTATTTTTGCACGGCGGCCCCGGTGCCGGCTGCGAGGATTATCATCGCCAGTTTTTCGACCCGGAACTTTACCGGGTGGTGCTGTTCGATCAGCGCGGCTCCGGACGTTCGACGCCTCATGCGGACCTGACCGACAACACTACGGCTCACTTGGTCGACGACATCGAAAAAATCCGTGAGGAGTTGGGCATTGAGCAGTGGGTGGTGTTTGGCGGCTCTTGGGGATCAACTTTGGGGCTGGCTTATGCCGAGACCCATCCCAAGCGGGTATTGGGCCTGATCCTGCGTGGCATCTTCCTGTGCCGGCGCCCTGATCTCCTGTGGTTCTACCAGGAAGGCGCAGACAAGATTTTTCCCGACTACTGGCGCGATTTCCTGGACCCCATCCCGGAGGCGGAACGTGGTGATCTGATGCAGGCCTACCACAGCCGGCTCACCGGCCCCGACGAACTGATGTGCATGAAGGCAGCCAAGGCCTGGTCCATCTGGGAGGGGCGGTGCTCGAACCTGCAACACAACGCCAAGGTCCTGGAAGCGTTCAGCGACCCGCACATGGCGCTCAGCCTGGCACGCATCGAATGCCATTATTTCGTCAACCGGATTTTCCTGCCAGAAAATCACCTGTTGGAACAAGTCGGGAAACTGGCCGGAACTCCAGGCATTCTGGTGCATGGCCGATACGATGTCGTCTGCCCTATCGACCAAGCCTTCGCGCTACATCATGCCTGGCCGGATTCGCGTCTGGACCTGGTAGCCGAGGCAGGCCATTCGGCCTTGGAGCAAGGCATCACCACCGCTCTGGTCGCGGCAACCAAAGAGATGCATCTTCGCCTGACCAAGGCGTAAGCAGAGAATGCAGCATGCCCTTGTATAATGCGCCCCGCGCCTGCTTGCGGGTTTCCAGATCAAGGCCAGGTAGCTCAGTCGGTAGAGCAGGGGACTGAAAATCCCCGTGTCGGCGGTTCGATTCCGTCCCTGGCCACCACCACACTAATTGTGCCGCTCGCGCCGGACGTACTGCCCGTCATAAAACCCGCTAAAGATCTCATCGGCCAACGGATGCCGGATCGGGCGTGACTCTTCATCCGGTTCCAGATTGCGTTCCGCCACATAAGTCTCCAGCGGCTGGCCGTCGACCAGCACTCGATACCAAGGACGGTCCCGAGGCGGCCTGGACCGTGCATTGCGTTCGTACCATTCGTCACTTCCCTGGAATACCGGGTCCACGTCGAAAACCACGCCCCGGTATCCAAACAGGCGATGGGTGATCAGTTGCCCGGGAGCAAATCTCGCTTGGCTTTCTCTCATGCTTTCAATTTTATCTCTAGCGCTTGCTATACTGGCAGAAAACTCTGGGTGTACTGCAAATGGAACGGTCTGTCGAACAACGAATCCTCGTCGTGATGCGCAAGATTCTGGCACAAATAGTGCGCGAAGTCACGCCGCAGCCAGGGATGAAAAACCCTTTGTCGCCGCAAACTCTTCAAGACATACGAGAGGCGTTTGAATTGATTTCCACACGGGAAAGAGAACTGATGGAAGCTGGGGGAGAATCCGTCCGCGAGCGACCCCGATACGCGGACGAGCCAAAAGCCACCCAAACCGTCCAGGCGCCCACCAGCAAACGCAAACTGGATTCATGACCGCCGCGTCGGAAGAATCGCGAGTAAGGATGGCGCGCCAGGCTATGGCAGTTCTTGATCAGTGGCAGCTCAATTCGGATGAAATCGTGACCCTTCTGGCGCTGCCTAAGAAGACTCGCAGCACGCAACTTGAACGTTTTCGCCGCGGTGAGGCCTTGCCGGACGATCCACCCTTAATAGTGCGGGCGGAACACATCGTCGGCATCGCCGACGCCCTGCGCACCTCTTTTCCGCGCAACAGCCGTATCGGGGCGCGCTGGCTGGTCACGCCGCATCGACGGTTCCGGAAACGAACACCTCTGTCGCTGATGCTGGAGGACGGCATCAACGGCCTGTGCCGGGTGCGGGCAGAACTGGATTGTTCGTTCTCCTGGAGGCGATCGCAGGAGAACCAATAATGCCAACCATCTCCATTCCGGTGGTCGCCGACGGCGTCAAGATGACCCCGGAGAACAAGTGTGACTTCTGCACCAATTCCCTGTGCTGCCACTACGTCACTCAGGAAATCGACACGCCCCGATCCAAATACGACTACGAGCACCTGCTCTGGCAGGTCTCGCACGACCAAGTCAGTGTCTACAAGGACTCCGACGGCTGGACCATAATGTTTGAGGCCACCTGCAAGCATCTGCAGGAAGACGGACGTTGCGGGATTTACGAAATCCGACCGCAAATCTGCCGCGACCACAGCAACGATTTCTGCGAATACGACCAGCCACCCGAGGAAGGATTCGACCTGTACTTCCCGGATTACGAAAGCCTTCTTAAATACTGCAGAAAACGCTTCAAACGATGGGAGCGGGGCTAGGCGGCATGATATCGGAAAAGTCCCGGATCGCCGGGTACGCTAACCGTTCCCGTTCCGGCTGACCACTGTCCGGCTGCCGGACCGTGAGCAGGCAGCCGATGCCAGCGGCCTCCGCGTGCTCCAGAACATTCAGATCGTCGTCCACCATAAGGGTCCGGGCGGGTTCATGCTCCACCACGCCCCTCAAGATCTTCCAGAATTCCGGACTTTCCTTAGGCGCTTGAAACTCATGGGAACTGATGACCTGCCGGAAATAAGGGCGAATCTGGGACTCCTCCAGTTTGATATCGACGAACTTGGGATGCGCGTTGGTCACCAGGTAGCAGGGCCTGCCACTGTCATTGACCCGGCCTAAGAATTCCTCAACATGCGGCATCCGCGTCACGCGGTGCCGGATTTCATGCTTGAGGGCAGTCACGTCCAGACCCAGTTCCTCACTCCAGTAATCCGCGCAATACCATTGCAAAGTGCCCCGCATCTCGCGGTAGCGGGCCGTCAGATTCTCCTGCGCTTCCGAGAATTCCAGCCCGTAGGCCTCGGCGAAACGCTGCGGCAGATGGTGGTACCAGAAGTGAGAGTCGAACCGCAAATCCAGCAATGTCCCGTCCATGTCCAGAAAGACGGTATCGATGGCATCCCAGTCGATCATGTAAACAGCCCAAACCCTAAATATTGAATTCTACACTTCCTCCCTCGCAGCAATTTGTTAAGATAATGCAGCCCGCCATACCTAATGGATTCCGAACAGATTGCCCGACTCCTGCCCGAAGTAAGGCAGGTTGCCATAGACGCTGGCGCACGCATTCTGGAAGTCTGCCGCACGGGCTACGAGGTTCACGAAAAAGCCGACCGCTCGCCGGTCACTACGGCCGACCTGGCGGCACACCAATGCATTTTCGAACGCCTGGAGGCGCTAGATGAGCGTTGGCCGGTGTTGTCAGAGGAAAATCCCATCCTTCCCACCTGGAAAGCCCGGCGAGAATGGGAAACCTACTGGCTGGTCGATCCCTTGGATGGCACACGGGAATTGCTCAGGCAGAGCAAGGAATTCACCGTCAACATCGCCCTGATTCACCAACAGCAGGCCGTTCTGGGCGTGATCGGGGCTCCCGCCCTAAACCTCCTCTACTACGCGCACCGCGGCGGCGGGACTTGGCGAATTCACGGAGAAGAAGCCCCTGCCGCCATACACAGCCGTCCCTATCCCACCGATGGCTCCTCCGTCGTGGCGATCAGTTTCAGCCACGCACGACCCGAGGTGCAACAATTCCTCAGACAGCTCGGGCCACATCAGGAAAAACGGGTCGGAAGCTCGCTCAAAAGTTGTCAGGTTGCCGAAGGAAGCCTGGATCTGTATCCGCGCTGCGGTTCGACCAGCGAATGGGACACGGCAGCCGCCCAATGCATTGTGGAGGAAGCCGGGGGACAACTTCTCGACTGGAAACTGCAACCGCTCCGCTATAACAGGAAAGAAAGCTTGATCAATCCGCCCTTTTTAGTGATCGGCGACCCCGACCATAATTGGGCTTCTCTGTTGAACGAGGCACCGGAGACTGACGCTGCCGCTTGATGCCTAGGCGATCAAGCCGGACCAGGGCTGTCCAGCCACTCGATCAGGTAGTACAAGTATTGTCCTTCAGAGGACTTTGACGGCCCCAGAACTTGAGCCGCGTGGCAATTGGCCTGATCTTTCGCCTGCCGGATTGCCGTTTCGGAATCTTCCACGATTTTCACGATTCCGGCTGGAAAACGCCGGCGGTTCCGGTGTGGTGCCTGAATGATCGCGTAATGAGTGCCTGATACGGAAGTCTCCGGGTCCGGTGGCACGAACCCCCGCATTACTCTTCGGCCGCGGCGGCACGATTCTCGAGAAAATGGATGTTTACTCCTCCCTCCTGGAACTGTGAGTCTTCCAAGAGTTCCTGATGAAGCGGCACATTCGTGCGGATTCCTTCGACTACCAGTTCCGCCAAGGCGCGATTCATCCGGCGCAAGGCGACGGTGCGGTCCCGTGCATGCGCCACTACCTTGCCGATCATGGAATCGTAGTTGGGTGGCACGGTATAGCCGGTATACAGATGCGTGTCCATGCGCACGCCAGGCCCGCCGGGGCTGTGGAAATGCGTCACCCTGCCGGGTTGCGGCAGAAAGGTTTTCGGATCTTCCGCATTGATTCGGCATTCCACCGCATGTCCCCGCAAACGCACTTCAGACTGCTTGATGGACAGCGGTTCACCTTGCGCCACCAGCAACTGGTGGCGTACCAGATCAATACCGGTAACCATCTCGGTCACCGGGTGTTCGACCTGGATCCGGGTGTTCATCTCGATGAAGTAGAACTCTCCATCCTGGTACAGGAATTCGAATGTGCCCACGCTTCGGTAATTCATCTTCTTGCAGGCAGCAACCACTCGCCCGCCCAACTCCTCGCGTTGCTGCTCCGTGATGCCGGGTGCCGGAGATTCTTCGATAACCTTCTGGTGGCGGCGTTGCACCGAGCAATCGCGTTCGGCAAGATGGATGGCCTCGCCATGGGCATCGGCCAGCACCTGAAACTCGATGTGCCGGGGGTGATCCAAGAATTTCTCCAGATATACCGCTCCGTTGCCGAAGGCCGCCTGCGCTTCGGCCCGGGTCAACTCCAAGGCCTCTTCCAGTTCCGCTTCCTCTCGAACCACTCGCATCCCGCGCCCACCCCCGCCTGCCGTTGCCTTGATCAGGATCGGGTAGCCCACCTCGCGGGCCTGCGCCTTGCTGTCGTCGAGGTCATCCGTCAGTTCCCCGTCACTGCCCGGCACGCACGGGAGACCGGATGCCGAAGCCGCTTTACGGGCCGCCGCCTTGTCGCCCATTTCGCGAATGTTCTGCGCCTGCGGCCCCACGAAGATAAAACCACTGGACTCCACGCGTTCGGCAAAATCCGCATTTTCCGAAAGAAAGCCGTAACCTGGGTGAATGGCGTCGGCATTCGTGACTTCGGCCGCCGAAATGATGGCGGGAATGTTCAGGTAGCTCTGCTGGGATTCCGCAGGGCCAATGCAGACAGACTCATCTGCCAACCGCACATGCAGAAGATCTCGATCCACTTCGGAGTGCACCGCCACGGTTCGGACTCCGAGGTCCCGGCAGGCCCGCAGGATGCGCAGGGCGATTTCCCCGCGATTGGCGATCAGGACTTTTTCCAGCACCGCCTTTCAGCCGATGATGACCAGTGCCTGTCCGTATTCGACGGGCGTCGCATTTTCAACCAGAATGGCCCGGACTACTCCCGCCTTGTCGGCTTCGATCCGGTTCAGCATCTTCATGGCCTCCACGATGCACAAGGTGTCGCCTTCCGCAACCTGGTCCCCCACGCTGACAAAGGGATTTGCGCCCGGAGAGGGGGCGGTATAGAACGTCCCGACCATCGGAGACACAACCCGGTGCCCTGCCGGAAGGTCGTCTTCGGGCGGTTCCTCCGCGGAATCGGGGGAAGGCGCGGTGGACGCAGCCGGAACAGCGGCAGATACGGGGACATGAACCTGAGGCGCGGGAACTACAGTCGGACCAGTTCGGCTAATGCGAACCGATTCCTCGCCTTCGGAGATCTCGATCTCCGCAATGTCGGACTCCTCCAGCAGCTGGATCAGGCTCTTGATCTTCCGCAGATCCATCAGGCGTTCTTCTCCAGCCAGGCCACGGCCGCCTGTAGCGCCAGCACATAGCCCTGCGCCCCGAGACCGGAAATCACACCGATCGCAATGTCGGACAGGTAGGACACCTGCCGAAACTCCTCGCGCGCGAAAATGTTCGAGAGATGGATCTCGATGAACGGGATCGAAGTTCCGAGCAACGCGTCCCGAAGCGCGATGCTGGTGTGCGTATAAGCCCCCGGGTTGAACAGGATGAATTCCACCTTGTCCTCCCGCGCCTGGTGAATCCGGCTCACCAGTTCACCCTCGGAGTTGGACTGAAGGGTTTCGATGGTGCAGTCGTGCTGCACCGCATGCGCCCCGACCTCCTCCATGATCTCTTCCAGCGAAGCCGAGCCATAGATCTCCGGCTCTCGGGTCCCGAGAAGGTTGAGATTGGGTCCGTTTAGAACCAGAATGCGTGACATGTGAAACCTGAATTTGTTTGCCTGAACGGCACCAAGTTTACCACGAAATGTAAAAAACTGACTTTTGCTGTTACTTTGACGTTAAATAGAGGAATATACGATGAAATAGGCACTATTCAGAGAATTCAAGGACCTCATCCAGCATCGCGGCGAATTTTGGGGCCGGGACATAGCTTACGGTTCTGAATGCCCGCAGTTCTTCTCCCTCGGTCGTATAGAAAAGGATCGCGGGCGGCCCGAACAGGCCCAGTGATTCGAGTAATTCCATGTCCTCTCCATCGTTGGCCGTGACGTCGGCTTTCAAAAGCGTGAAGCGGCGCATCCGTGCCTGAACGTCTGGATCGGAAAATGTGAACACATCAAGTTCGTGGCAGGTCACGCACCAGTCGGCATAAAAATCGACCAGCACTGGCTGTCCCTTCGCGGCCGCCAATTCCCGGTCCATGTCTGCCACGGTCTTGATGGGCCGGAACTCCACCGACGACTCGACCGACCCCGAGGGATTCGTGAAATGCGCCCAAGGCCGCAGCAAGCTGTCGCCACCGGTGGCTGCTCCCACCAGCAGGACCCCACCGTAAATGAGAAACGCCAGCCCCACGCCTCTGCCAAGACGACTCATCGTGTTGGCATCCGGGGGCAGGGATTCGACGGCGTGCAGGATCATGCCAAGCAACAGCAACAGTAGCCCGCTCAATCCCAGCGTCACTTGCCCAGGCACCACCCGGTCCAGCATCCAGATCGAAAGCGCCAGCAGCAGCACGCCGAATACCGCTTTGATCCGCACCATCCAAGGGCCCGAATGCGGCATTAAACGTCCTTCGAAACCGCCGAACACCAACAGCGGCAGCCCCAGTCCCAACCCCATCCCAAACAGGCTGACTGCGCCATGCACTGCGCTTCCAGTATCGGCGATGTGAATCAAGGCTCCCACCAAAGGCGGCGAAACACAGGGGCTGGCCACCAGCGCCCCGAGAAGGCCCATGACCGCGGCGCTCAGGTAGCTGCCACTACCCACAAATCTCTCCCCGACCTGATGCAGGAAATTGTGAAGGGCCGCCGGCATACGGAACTCATAAACTCCGAACATCGAAAAGGCCAGCAGGATGAGGATCAGCACGAAACCACCAATCACCCAGACGTTCTGCATATACGCCTGGATGTTGGCTCCGGTCAGACCAATAATCACGCCGAGTACCGCGTAGGTGGCCGCCATCGCCAGTACGTAGACCAACGACAGGCGAAGGGCACGGGCAGTCCCCGCATTGGCACCCGCGATCACTCCGGCCAGAATCGGAATCATCGGCAGCACACACGGAGTGAATGCCAGCAATAGGCCAAACCCCGCGAACACGAGGAAACTCCAGGCCAAGGTCTCGTCCGCCAAGTCCTGGGCAATTTGGTCAGCTCGCGACAGTATGCCGCCGGAAGCGCCGGATTCGGGAGGCCGGGGCGGTTCTGACGCGGAGGCCGTCAGTCCCACTTTAAGGGTCTTAGTCTGGGGCGGATAGCAGACCCCCTGCTCAGCACAACCCTGATAATTTGCAACCAGCGAAATCCCGTCCGAACCTGCCAATGCCTGGGCCAGGCGCAAGTCCACTGCAACATCGCCCGACCACGTCTGAACCTTGCCGAACAGCGGGTCATCCTTGACGAGGCCCGGCGGCAATTGATACGGCATCAGCCCGGCATCATGTCCGGCGATGGAGAAACTGGTCTTGTCCCGGTACAGGTAATACCCCTCGGCCACCCTGAAAGACGCCTGGAACCTTTCCGCATCCTCGGGCATCACAGTCAGGACGAATGCTTCGTCCGGATGCAGGAACTCCTGTTCCCCCGAACCAAACAGGTCCACCGCCCCGGCCGGCAATGCCACCAGCCACGGCAGCAGAACGATCAGACGGAGTCTTGCAGCCATTTCAGATACGGCTCCGAGCCGCCCGTGAACGGAAGGGTGATGAATTCCGGCAGTTCATAAGGATGGGCTTCCAGCAAAGCCTCCTGCAGGTCTGCCTGCCGAGCCCGGGTAGTCTTGATCAGCAGGAGGATTTCCGGTTCTTCTTCCAGCGTTCCCTTCCATCGGTAGGTGGAAGCGACATGGATCTGGTTGACGCAGGCGGCCAGGCGATTCTCGATCAGTTGCCGGGCGAGATCCCGTGCCTGCGGTTCACTGGAAACCGTAGTCATGGCGAGAATGTATTCGGTGGAACCCATGCGTACATTCTAATTTAAAGCTTTGACTCCCCCGTGTTGCCGACATGTCCGGGGTAAAGCGTCAGTGCACGGTTTTGACCGGCTCCCCTGGAATAGGTTCTCCTGACGGATACGCCGCATTGAAAAGCCGCAATTGATCTTCCGGGTAGGGGTCCCAATCGGCCCCCTCGGCGTAAGCGGCATAGGAGTCGCCAATTTTGGCCTCAGCGACTTTCAATTTGGGCGGTCGGGCCGCATCGTATTCGGTCTTCGTCATCGGCCTCAGGCTCTGGAATGTCTCTTGTACAGCCCCCGCATAGCGCCGAAATGCTTTCGGTTGATCTGATTGCGCGGCCGCGACCAGGAAAATCCCGGGAGAATGTTCCAAAACCAGGATATCCGCCGCAGACCGGTCATCCCAAACCCGTGCCTGGCATCCGGAAAACCCTTCCGTCGCACGAACCCTCAACTGAGCCAAGTTCTCGAATCTCCGGTGTAGAAAATCACAGGAAGGCTGCCGGGCATTCCGCTCAACCAAGGTCAATCGGATCTGCATGTCCCGGCCCGGCGCTTGCGCAATCAAGCGGTCCGGAAAGTTTTGGGCCTCCCATCCTTTCGGGAACGCAAGGGTAAAGTTGTAACTTCGATGGTAGAAATGGCGCCCGCGCAGCATGCCTTCGAATTCGGCGGGGCCAATCGCCATACCGTCAACATGGCGCAGGTATTCTTCACGTCGCACCAGCACTTCCGAGTTAGAGCGGTGCTGGTTTGCCTCCCGGATCACTTCCTGCAAACGGTCATCATTGTCAGGGTGCGTGGAGAAGAGACCGTGATAGACCTGCGGCTTGCGCCCCTCCTGCCTCGCCATCTTAATTTCGTGGGATTCCTGATCCTTCAGGATGCGGATGACCTCAAGCAGGGCTTCGGGCTCGTATCCGGCAAGCGCCGCATAACGTGCGCCCAGCCGGTCCGCTTCCAGTTCGTTCTCGCGCCCGTAGCCGCGGAGATGCGCTTCCCCCAGAATGTTCGCCGCATTGTCGACCAGCGCGCTGTCGACAGCCACATCCAGTACCAGTTTGATGATGTCGACCGTCTGCTGCTGACCGATCCTCTGGGCCGTGTGGCGCGCCGTAATGTGCGCCAGCTCGTGTCCCAGTACGCCAGCCAGTTCCGCTTCGGAATTGAGCAGGGCCAGCATGCCACGCGTGATGTAGACGTAGCCGGGCGTGGCCAGCGCATTGACCATCGGGGTGTCGAGCACCGTGAAACGGTAATCCAGTTCCGGGCGGTGCGTGTGCGGGACCAGCGCCTGGCCGACCTGCGAGACATATTCCTGAAGCCTGGGGTTGTCGTAGTAGCCGTACAGGTTCAGGATTTCCGGATGGGCCTTATGACCGAGTTCCAATTCCCGCCGCTCATCGACCGTTGTCCAGTCCCGTTCCCCGGTCACGGGATTGACCGCGCCCACGCAGGCGCTCACCGACACGCCGAGTGCCAGCGTCAACCAGAAAGTTCGAAAAAAGGAAAGGGTCGGAAGCTGGCCGAGCTCAGCTGCCATAACGCTTGCGGAACTTGTCGACCTGTTTTGCAGTTTCCAGGATTTTCTGCTTGCCCGTATAAAACGGATGGCAGTGCGAGCAAATCTCTACGTGCAGCTCGTCCTCGGCATAGGTCGAGCGCGTCTGAAAGCGATTGCCGCAGGCGCAGACGACCGTGATGTCGTGATAGTTGTGGTCTTTGGCTGCCATACTCGTAAAGACCGGGGTTAACCGGGGCGCGTAGTATATCAGGAAGTGTCGGAATTCAAGCACCAATTGGCAGAAATAGTTCGCAGAGATCGTCCAGGTAACGCCAACCCTGAGCACTGGCACGCAAGCCCTGCGATGACTCCGTGACGAGGCCAAGGGCGCGGGCCTTTTCCAGCATGCCATCCAAGACCTTCCGGGACTGTCCGGTTCGGGCCTCGAACAGCACCCAAGCCGCCCCCGCCTTCAGGCGGAGCGCTCCCAGCATGAATTCGAAAATCCGGTTTTCGGCACCCCGGTGCCGCCGCTCGATTTCCGGCCCCTCTCTCTCCACCGCCCCCATCCAGTCATCCGGACTGTAAGCCTGCACCGTGCGGAATACTTCCCCTGCCGCATCCGTGAGCTTGCCATGCGCGCCAGCTCCCACGCCCAGGTAGTCTCCGTATTCCCAGTAGTTCACGTTATGCCGGCAAACCGCGCCATCCCGGCACCAGGCGGAAACCTCGTATTGCGCGTAGCCTGCACGTTCCAGTATTCCCGCACCTTCCACATACATTTCCCATAGGTGGTCCCCGTCCGGAAGCGGGGGCGGTTTGGCTGCGAACGGCGTACCCGGCTCCAGCGTTAATTGATACCACGACAGATGTTCCGGCTCGAATTCCAACGCTTTCTCAAGGTCGGCCCGCGCTTGATCGACCTGCTGGTTCGGCAGACCGTACATCAAATCCAGATTAAAGCGTGAAAATCCCGCCTGCCGGGCAAAATCAATGGCCGCACAGGCATCCTCCCGACCGTGAGCACGACCAATCCTACGCAAGCAGTGATCATCGAAGCTCTGCACTCCGATTGATAGGCGGTTGACGCCCGCTTCCCGGTAACCCGTGAAGTTCTCTCGGTCCGCCGATTGCGGGTTGGCCTCCAGCGTCACTTCCAGAGAGGAGCTGCAATCGAATTCGGTTCGGATTACGTTCAGCACACGCCCGATGGCGGTCGGAGAAAAGCGGCTGGGTGTGCCCCCTCCAAAAAATACGCTTTCGATGGTTCGGCCCTGGGCTTCGCCTGCCGCCCGCCTGAACTCCTGCACCAAACAATCGATATAGCGCGATTCGTCGAAAGTCGAGGCCGCATGGGCGTTGAAATCACAATACGGACAATGCGAAACACACCAGGGAAAGTGCACGTATAGAGACAGCGGGATCATGCGCCGGCCTGCAACTGCTCAACCAGGGCGCGCAATGCGGCGCCACGGTGACTGATGGAGTTTTTGACATCCGGCGCCAGTTCGGCCGAAGCACAATCATGTGTCGGCACGTAGAACAAGGGATCGTAGCCGAAGCCGTTATGGCCCTGCGGCGCCTCGAGAATCCGGCCCTCCCAAGCACCACGAGCGATCAGCGGATCGGGATCTTCCGCATCGCGCACCAAGGCGATGACGCACTGGTAACAGGCACCACGCCGGTCTTCCGGTACTCCATCGAGTTCCTGCAACAGAAGCCGGTTGTTGGCCTCGTCGTCGCATTGCGGGCCAGCGTAGCGGGCGGAATAAACGCCCGGGCGGCCATCCAAGGCATCTATTTCGATGCCGGAGTCATCCGCCAGTGCGGCCAAGCCGGTACAGGCAGCCGCATGGCGCGCCTTGAGCAGTGCGTTCGCTTCGAAGGTCGTACCCGTCTCCTCCGCCTCCGGAACCCCAAGGGAACTCTGTGCGACCAGTTCCCAGCCCATCGGGCGAAGTACGGCATCCAGTTCGCGCAACTTTCCCGGATTGTTGCTGGCCAGCACGACTTTCACTGCGCGCGAACCTGCCTCTGCTGCTGCATGATCTCCCGGATGCCGGCCTCCGCGAGGTCAAGCATGGCATCCAGCTCCTTGCGCTGGAACGCATGCCCCTCCGCCGTACCCTGGATCTCAATAATCGAGCCCGCATCATTCATCACTACGTTCATGTCAGTTTCTGCCGTGGAATCCTCCGCATAATCCAGATCCAGCCGAGCTTCCCCCTCGACGATCCCCACGGAAATCGCTGCAATCTGCCCGTGCACCGGGTCGGCCTCCAACACCCCTTTCTCGCGCAAGACACTCACCGCGTCCTGCAGCGCCATGAATGCGCCGTTGATGGCAGTCGTGCGCGTCCCTCCGTCCGCCTGAATCACATCACAGTCCAAGGTCAGGGTATTCTCGCCCAATGCCGCCAAATCCAGCCCGGCGCGCAAAGAGCGACCGATCAAGCGCTGAATCTCCATGGTGCGCCCGCCCTGTCCACCGCTGCGGGCCTCGCGCCGGGTGCGCTCGCTGGTCGCTCGCGGGAGCATGCCGTACTCGGCAGTCACCCAACCGCTTCCCCTGCCCTTGAGCCAGCGTGGCACCCCCGGCTCGAAAGTCGCGGTGCACAGCACCCGGGTCGCGCCCTGCTCGCACAGGACGGAGCCTTCGGCATGTTGCACATAGCCGCGCTGGTAACGGATCGGGCGCAATTCATCCGGTGCGCGGCCGCTGGGACGTTCAGACATGAGAGCAGAGTAAATTCAAAGGTGTCAGATTGCGGGCAAGACCGAATTGGCCCTGTATCGGCTGGGTATTATGGCATTCAATCTCGCCCTCACACCCTGTACGCTCAAGGAACTGGCCAAGGAAATGCGGCGCTATTCCCAATCGGTGCCATAATAATTGACCGAGATGCTCGCTTTCGCATCCGGCACCGCAACCAGTTACGGCTTCCTCCTCCCGGCCGGCGGAGGTTCACGGACATTTTGTAACTCTCATGGCACGATATCAGTCCTCGGATATTGAAGTTCTTTCAGGTCTGGAGCCGGTGCGCAAGCGCCCCGGCATGTACACCGACACGGCCACGCCGGACCATCTCGCGCAAGAAGTCATCGACAACAGTATTGATGAGGTTTTGGCCGGCCACGCCAGCCGGCTGACTGTCACCCTGCATGAAGACGGCTCGTTGGAAGTCGACGATGACGGTCGAGGAATGCCGGTAGACCCACACCCCGAGCTGAAAAGGCCTGGCGCCGAAGTGATCCTGACCACGCTGCATTCCGGCGCCAAATTTTCCAACCGGAACTATCGGTACGCCGGCGGCCTCCACGGCGTAGGCGTCTCCATCGTCAACGCGCTGTCCAAGAGCCTCGAAGTCTGGATTCGGCGCGGCGGTCAGGAATACAACATGGGATTCTCCGACGGCGAGGTCCGCAGCGAACTGGAAGCGGTCGGCAAGGTCGGCCAGCGCAACACCGGCACCCGATTGCGTTTTTGGCCGGATCCCCAATATTTTGATAATGCCCACTTCACCGCCCCCCGGCTGGCCCGCCTATTGCGCGCAAAGGCCGTACTGTGCCCGGGCTTGGAGGTGAAACTGGTCACGCCAAAGAATGACCCGGAAACCTGGCAGTTCGAAGACGGGCTTCTGCAATACCTCAATGAAGCGATCGGCGATGACCCGCTGCCGGAACCCCCGTTCTCCGGAAACCACGAGAATGGGCAGGAAGCGGTTGATTGGGTCGTCTGCTGGACCCCACAGCAGGATGCCACGCTGAGCGAGAGTTACGTCAACCTGATTCCGACCTTGGCGGGCGGCACACACGTCAACGCCCTGCGCAACGGATTGACGCAAGCGGTACGCGAATTTTGCGAGACGCGCAACCTGCTGCCCCGTGGGATCAAGCTCGCTCCGGAAGATGTCTGGGAGCGAATCAACTACGTTCTTTCGTACAAAACCGAAAACCCGCAATTTGCCGGGCAGACCAAGGAGAAATTCGTTCGCCGGGAAACCCAGGGCACGCTGGCGACCATCATCAAGGACGTATTCCAGACCTGGCTGACCCGGCATGTCCAGCAAGGCGAAACGCTGGCGACATTCATGATTGAGAACGCCCAGCGGCGCCGGAACCAGACCCGCAAGATTGCCCGAAAGAAGGCGGCTTCCGGTCCGGCCCTGCCCGGCAAGCTGGCTGATTGCCTAAGCGCGGAGGATGCGGATTCGGAGCTGTTCCTGGTCGAGGGCGATTCGGCGGGCGGCTCTGCCAAGCAGGCGCGAGACAAGAACTTCCAGGCAATTCTGCCGTTGCGCGGCAAGATTCTCAATACCTGGGAACTGGATGCGGAGACCGCCCTCGGTTCACAGGAAGTGCATGACATCGCCCAAGCCATCGGGGCCGCCCCAGGCGACTCCGACCTGTCCGGGCTGCGCTACAAGAAGGTCTGCATCCTTGCCGATGCGGACTCCGACGGGCTACACATCGCGACCCTGTTATGCGCTTTGTTTCTGAAGCACTTCCCGGATCTGGTCAAGGAGGGCCATGTCTACGTGGCCATGCCACCGCTGTACCGTATCGATATTGGCAAGGAAGTGCACTATGCCCTGGACGATGCTGAACGCGACCGGATTCTGGAACGCACTGGCAAACGCAAGAATGCCGCAGCCCCGGTAGTGCTTCGTTTCAAGGGACTGGGAGAAATGGACCCGTCCCAGTTGCGCGAAACCACTATGGACCCGGAAACCCGTCGACTGGTCCAGCTGGAATGGAGTACGAAAGACGGTGCCCTGATGGACCGCCTGCTCAACCGCAAGCGGGCCGCCGACCGCAGAAGCTGGCTCGAAAAGCGGGGCCACCTCGCTGAGATCTGAACATGTCCCAGTCCTCGCTGTTCGAACCCCTGGAAACCGGTGCCGACACTCGGCCTCTCGCCACATTCGTGGAGGAGGCCTACCTCAACTACTCCATGTATGTCATTCTGGATCGGGCCCTCCCGCATCTCGCCGACGGCCTGAAGCCGGTGCAACGGCGCATCGTGTACGCCATGTCGGAACTGGGCCTGAAAGCCACCAGCAAACCCAAGAAGTCCGCTCGAACCATCGGCGACGTCATCGGGAAATACCATCCGCACGGCGATCAGGCCTGTTACGAGGCCATGGTCTTGATGGCTCAGGACTTCGCGTATCGTTACCCCTTGGTCTCCGGCCAAGGTAACTGGGGTTCGGCGGACGACCCCAAGTCTTTTGCCGCCATGCGCTACACGGAAGCGCGCCTGACTCCCTACGCGCAAGCCTTGCTGGCAGAATTGGATCAGGCCACCGTCGACTGGCAACCTAATTTCGACGGCACCCTGGAAGAACCGCAACTGCTGCCCGCCCGCCTGCCCAACGTGCTGCTCAACGGCACGACCGGGATCGCCGTCGGCCTGTCTACCGACATCCCGCCACACAACCTGCGTGAAATCGTCAGTGCGTGCATCCGGCTTCTGGAGCGCCCCGGATCCTCCGTAGCCGAACTTTGCGAACACGTAAAAGGCCCGGATTACCCGACCGGAGGGGAGATCCTCTCCTCGCCCGAGGAACTGCGCGAACTGTACGAGACCGGGACCGGAACCGTTCGAATCCGAGCCAGTATCGCCGACGAAAAAGAGGGGTTGGTCGTCACGGCCTTGCCCTATCAGGTTTCCGGCGCGCGCGTCATGACGCAAATCGCGCAGCAGATGCGGGAGAAGAAACTGCCCATGGTCGAGGACCTGCGTGACGAATCCGACCACGAAACCCCGACTCGGCTGGTAATCGTCCCCCGCAGCAACCGGGTCGATAGGGAAGCACTTCTGTTACACCTGTTCGCCACAACCGACCTGGAGCGATCGGCACGCGTCAACCTCAACGTCATTGACCTGGACCGCCGCCCGAAAGTCATGGATTTGCGCTCTCTACTGCGCACCTGGCTGGAGTTCCGGAAACAAACCGTCACCCGTCGACTGAACCACCGGCTGGAAGCGGTCAACAAGCGGCTGCATCTGCTGGACGGCCTGCTCACCGCGCACGCCAATCTTGACGAAGTCATCCGCATCATCCGGAACGAGGACGAACCCAAGCCCGTCCTGATGAAACGATTCAAGCTGACCCAGGAGCAAGCCGAGGCGATCCTGGAAATTCGCCTGCGGCAACTGGCAAAGCTGGAACGGGAAAAACTGGAGCAGGAGCAGCAGGACCTGAGTGCCGAGAAGAAAGCCATCGAGAAAATCCTCGGCTCGGCCACCCGATTGAAAACCTTGGTCAAGAAAGAACTGCAGGAAGACGCAGAGCGTTACGGCGACGACCGCCGCAGCCAACTCGTGGAAGCCGCTCCGCAGGCACAGGCCATGGATCCGTCACAGTTCATGCCCACAGAGCCTGTCACCGTGGTGCTGTCCCGCAGCGGTCTCGTGCGTTCCGCCAAGGGCCATGAGATCGATCCTGCCTCGCTGACCTATAAGACCGACGATGCCCTGCAGACCAGCGTGCGTACCCGGAGCAATCGGACCGTGCGGTTTCTCGACAACCACGGCCGGGTATATACCATGGCGGCCGCCCAGATGCCCTCCGCCCGTAACCTCGGAGAACCCTTGGCGCGGCATTTCAATCCCCCTGCAGGCGCGCAGTTCATCGGGGTGATGGCCAACGAAGAGAACCCTCACTGGTTGATGGGGACCAGTTTCGGCTACGGCTTCCTCGCACCCTACGATCGCCTGGGAACGCGCAGCAAGGCTGGCCGGGCCACCCTGACCGTGCCGGACGGTGCCGCAGTACTGCAACCGTACCCGGTACCGGATCTGGAACAGACCTATGTCGTCGCCGCGACCAGTTCTGGAAACCTGCTGATGGTCAAGGCATCGGAACTGCCGATTCTCGGCCGCGGGCGCGGTAACAAGATCATCAACATTGCCGGGCCGCAGCTGAAAGACCCCAAAGGTGAGCGGGTCACGCTGCTGGCCACCTTGACGGAGAAGCAGGCATTGGTGCTATTCACCCAGGCGGCCCACCGCGTCATGCGCTTCTCAGACTTGTGCGAGCATCAGGGGGCACGGGGCGGACGCGGCACCAAACTGTCCAAGAGCTGGAGGAATTTTCAGCGTTTTGAGGTGCGGGATTTATAATTTAGGTTTATGAGAATCCTTCTTTTCCTCGGCGTCAATTTCGCCATCCTTCTGGTCCTCGGCATCGTGTTCTCGGTGCTTGGAATCGACGGTCTGCTGGACGCCCAAGGCGTTCACCTGGACTTGATGGCATTGCTGGTTTATTCACTGGTGATCGGCTTTGCCGGCTCTTTTATCTCACTCGCTATATCGAAGTGGATCGCCAAGCGGACCATGCGGGTGCGAGTGATCGAACAACCAGCCAACCGTACCGAGGAGTGGCTTGTAGACACGATTCGCCGCCATTCGGAAACCTGCCATATTCAGCCCCCTGAGTTCGGAATTTTTGACTCCCCGCAACCGAACGCCTTCGCCACCGGGATGAACAAAAACAACGCCCTGATCGCGGTCAGCACCGGGTTGCTGAAGCAGATGAGCCAAGATGAGGTGGAAGCCGTGGTCGGCCA
This sequence comes from uncultured candidatus Poriferisulfidus sp., assembly GCA_965116525.1. Lineage (GTDB taxonomy): Bacteria > Pseudomonadota > Gammaproteobacteria > Poriferisulfidales > Poriferisulfidaceae > Poriferisulfidus. The sequence goes on along the minus strand of OZ220694.1, from coordinate 1,112,629 downwards.
TGAAATGGCGCATGTCGCCAATGGCGACATGGTGACCATGGCCTTGCTGCAGGGCGTACTCAATACGTTTGTTATTTTCCTGTCACGGGTGATCGGGTTCCTGGTCGACCGGCTCGTGTTCCGAGTGCAGCGCGGGTTCGGGCCAGGGTATTTCATTGTTTCGATCGTCGCCCAGATCCTGTTGTCGGTCTTGGCCACTATCGTGGTCATGTGGTTCTCGCGGCGCCGGGAATTCCGTGCGGACGCCGGCGGGGCCTACTTGGCCGGCCGCGACAAGATGATCTCTGCGCTGCAGCGTCTGCGCGAAGTCAGCCAGCCCCGGGACCTCCCGGACACGATGGCGGCCTTCGGCATCTCCGGAACCCGTCCAACCTCACGGATGCGCCAATTGTTTCTGTCGCACCCGCCCTTGGAAGAACGGATTCGCGCATTGCAAAACAACGAAGTCCAGCCCTAGATTGCAACTCGACTCGTAGCTGAGCCCAACACAGGCCCGGCAAATTAGTACTGGGTCCGTCCCTCGAACGCTGTCATCAGAGTGCCGGGATCCAGGTATTCCAGTTCTCCCCCCACCGGCACCCCACGTGCCAGCCGGGTAACCTTGGCATGATTCCGTTGCGCCAGTTCGCTTAGTACGTGCGCCGTGACATCGCTCTCCACGGTCGTGCCGATGGCCAGAATCAATTCTTCAATGGGTTCGGATTGAAGCCGGGTTTCCAACTGCGAAAGGCCAATCTCCTCGGGCCCGATACCATCCAAAGGCGACAGCCGGCCCATCAATACGAAATAGCGCCCTTGGTAATCGGTGTTGGCTTCCAACAACCGCACATCGGCCGGCCCTTCCACGATGCACAACTGATTCGAAGATCTCGATGCATCCGCGCAAATCGAACATAGTTCGTTTTCCGTGAAATTCCGGCAACGCGCGCAATGCCGGATATTGTCTAGCGCTTCCTTCAGCACGGAAGCCAACACCCGGCCCCGTGGGCGGTTCCGCTCCAGCAGGTTGAACGCCATTCGCTGTGCCGTCTTCACGCCGACGCCAGGCAGGCATTGCAAGGCTTCGACCAATTGATCCAGAAGACTGTCCGGGGCGGACATTCAGGATTCCGTGTTGGGAGGTGTCATGCCGTTCATCGGGCCGATGACCTGTTGGGCACCTAGTTCCTCCTGCAGGGCACGCAGTGTCGGGGATTCTTCTATTTCGCGTTGCGCTTGTGCGGCGCGCTCTTTGCGGGCATTTTCATCCTTTTGCGCCTTGGTCTCTTGCTGCGGAACACCCAAACGGACATGCAGGGAGATTTTTCGCTGGAAGTATTGACTTAAAGCCTTGCCCAGAGTTTTTTCGACCTCAGGCGAGGTCGGATAATCCTTGTCACACATCAAATGCAAGGCATCCCCTTCTACGCGCTCCACGGCACAGTGATCTGCAAAAACCTTGGCAGTCCCACGAACCCCGAGTTGCTCTATCAACATGCCCCAGTCCATCCCTTCATCCCATTTGATCGGTTTCGTCGACACGGCAGATTTAGACTCTGCCGGAAGCGCGTCTTGGCTTTGTGGGGGGGCGCTCGTGTCCGAAGCCGCGGGCTGTGGCGCGGATGACGCCTCCGTCTGCCAACCCGCTGGCATAAAGCACAATAAACGCAGCAGGGTCATCTCCAGCCCCGTCTGTTCATCCGGTGCATACTGCAGGTCGCGCTTGCCTTGAAGCAGGATCTGGTAGCCCAACTGGAGGTCGGCCGGACTGTAAGCCGCGTTGACCGCACGCACCCAATCCTGCATTTCTTCCGGTGCATCGGCCTCCACTCCTTCCGATGCCATCGCGCAGACATGGAATACTCGAGCCAAATCGTCCAAAATGTCTTGAAATGAAGGCGACAGCTCCCGCAAGCTGGCAACCGCCTGCATCACTGCTTCAGGATCCCGGCCCGAAAGAGCCATCACCAACGCGCCGAAGTTTTCGCGCGGCAACAAGCCCAGCATCCGTCCCACTTCGTCCTGAGTCAGGCCAGCGGAACAATAATTGATCGCCTGATCCAGCAAACTCAATCCATCCCGCATGCTGCCATCAGCTGCACGTGCCAACTGGACTACCGATTCCGGCTCGGATTCCAGTTTTTCATGTTCAAGAATCTTCGCCAATTGATCGCAAACTTGGGATTCGGTCAAACATTTCAGATGGAACTGAAGACATCGGGACAGCACCGTGGCCGGGAGTTTTTGTGGATCGGTCGTGGCAAAGAGAAACTTGAGGTGTTCGGGCGGTTCTTCCAGGGTCTTGAGCAGAGCGTTGAAACTGTGCGTCGACAGCATGTGCACCTCGTCGATCAAGTACACCTTGAAACGGCCCTGCGTGGGAACGTAGGACGAATCCGACAGCAATTCACGCATCTCCTCCACGCGAGTGCGGGACGCTGCGTCAATTTCCAGTAGATCAGGAAACTTCCCTTCATCGATACTGCGGCAAACTCCACATTCACCGCAAGGCTTCGCGCTGACTCCCTGTTCGCAGTTCAGGCATTTGGCGACGATGCGCGCCAGGGTCGTTTTGCCGACGCCCCGGGTCCCCGTGAACAGGTATGCGTGATGTAGTCGGTTGTTTTCGAATGCCTTGGTCAGGACCTGAAGCACATGCTGCTGGCCGACTACTTCGTCAAATGTGCGGGGCCGCCACCTTCGGGCCAGGACTTCATACGCCATGAGGGTCGATAAGGAAGATAAAAACCGGTTCCGATCCGTCTGCGACTCATTATAGTGTTCCCGTCGAATTCACACTCGGCCGGCCCCCCGAGCGCGTACAATCGTCCCCGATGCACGGGATTTCACGCAATCTTGCCCAGTTCGGGCAACAACTGGCGCAGGTTTTTCTGGTCGGCATGACCCTCGGCATGGTGCGCACAGTGATTCCGGCATTGGCGGAAAGTGAATTTTCTGTTGAACGCGGTTCCTATCTCCTCCTTACCGTCTTCGTCGTCGCATTCGGGTTCGTCAAAGGGACCATGAATTTCGTCGCCGGGAGAACAGCGGACCGCTTTGGCCGGAAACCTGTACTCTTGGTCGGGTGGCTGTTTGCCCTGCCCGCCCCTTGGTTGATTCTGTATGCCACGAGCTGGAACGAAGTCGTGCTGGCGACATTACTTCTGGGCATCAACCAAGGCCTGTGCTGGTCGGCAACCCAAGCCAGCAAGTTGGATCTGGCGCATTCCAAAGAACGTGGTTTCGCGGTCGGATTGGATGAATTTTCCGGCTACATGGGCGTAGCGATTGCCGGGGTTGCGACCGGCTATCTGGCAACCGGTCTGGATGCCCGCGAAGCATTGTGGGGATTCGGCTTGGCCTGCATCCTTCTGGCCATCGGGTTGCTACTCGGATTCGTGCGGGAGACCCTTCCTTGGGCTCATAGCGAACAAGAAGCAGCGGAAACCCCACCTGATTCAATGCCGACCACGACTTGGGAAGCATTTGCTGAAGTCTCTTGGAAGGACCGGCGCATGTTTGCGCTCAGCCAAGCGGGACTCGTCGAAAAATTCGTCGACACCCTGGTCTGGATCTTTTATCCCGTCTATTTGTACGCCCATGGATTCAGCCTTCCGGATATCGGCTGGATTGTCGGGATTTACGGGACTGTTTGGGGGGCCAGCCAGTTTCTGACCGGGCGCCTGTCCGACCGGATCGGGCGCCTGCTACCCTGCGTAGCCGGCATGTGGTTGTGTGGGATTGGAGTCTTGGGTTCGTTGTGGAGTATGCAATTCGAGACTTGGGCGGTCAGTGCTGCCGTCACGGGATTTGGTATGGCTTTACTGTATCCAAATCTCAGCGCCGCGATCAGCGACCTTGCCGCTCCCGCATGGCGGGGTTCTGCGATTGGAGTCTATCGTTTCTGGCGTGACTTGGGCTACGGCATCGGGGCGCTCGGGCTGGGAATTCTGGCCAGCCTAGCCGGATACTTGGAGGCTGGATTCTACGGGGTTGCCATCAGCATGTTTGTTTCTGGGGGGCTGCTGGCCTGGCTCGGCCCGAGGCAATCAGGCTAGCGCCTGAAGACTGAAACTTTCTGTATCAGAACAATTTCTCAAAGCCTAAGCGAAGGGTGACATTGTCCCGGTCGTAAAGATCGATGTTGGATTTCGTTTCGGTCATGCCGAGTGTAACTTCCGGCAAATAGCCATTCCAGGAAAAAGCGCGGTTGGAAACGGTGATGTGGAGGTTCCGATGCTGATCCTTGCGCCGCCTCTGGAAAATCGGATCAACCCCCTTGTATCGGTTCTCCGATAGCGTGGCCACCGTCGACACATGCCAGTTCAGGCCAAACACGGTCTCATAGGCAAGCATCCCCTGGTGCGACTTCCAGCGTTGCCTAGGATCGTCGGGATGTTCCGTGGAAACCGTCCAGCCTGCGGTTACCCGTGCATTCTGGAAGACGCGGTCCGCATACAGATTGAGTGCCTGTCCTTTCGGTTCCAGTTGGCTCGGAGCTTCACTGTAGCGGGTGTCCCAATAACGGACATAACCGCCGACAGACCACCGCTCGGGCAAGTGCTGCCTGACCGAGAACCGGATCCAGGCGCTGCCAGAATAAGGATCTCCCCCCTGCCAGCGTTTCTCATAGCCGACATCCGCACTGACCAGACCCGGCAACTTGTGGCCTGCGAAATCCATCAGATAATGCAGCTGCGGCCCGGTTGAAAGATTGAGCCAAGTGCGATTATGAGCCTGAGCACTGCGGGCCGTGTTGCGCGCGAGTCCGGCTCTGGTATGCAGACGCAGACTTCCGTCTTCCCGCAGGGGCATGCGATGGAGTAAGTGGACTCCCGTACGAACCACCCAGGCCTCGACCGGTTTTTCGTTCACCGTGAATCTCAGCCCGCCGAACAGGGGAATCTCCACTTCGTCCACTTCAGTCGCGTTGTTGACGTTGTCATCCTTCCAAATGCTGAAGTCATAATCGAGCAATAGGCTTTTCCGCCGGTGGATGCGTTCCAAGAATTTCTCGACGTTGAGTTTTACCGGTTCCGGTAGATTTTTCTTCTCGCGGATTTCCCGAAATATCTCGTCGGCCTCTTCGTCCCGCCCCATCGAGTACAGCATGGCCGCATAATCCAGCTGGAGCCGGTCCACCTGCGGATATTCTTTCGCGAGTCGCCCCAATATCCGCGTCGCCATCTCGCGATTCCCAAGCCCCATGTGTGCTTGCGCGGCCAAAAACAATATGTCGGCCGTAGTCCGCCCACCCAGCATTTTGGTCGCCTGTTCCAGCAGCTTCAGGGTTTGGTCTGGCCTACCCTGCTGAAGTTGCCGGCCAGCTTCCATGACGAGTTCTCGATACCGTTCTTCCGATTCACTCTGCTTTTCTGCCTGTGCAGGCGTGGAATCCGCATCAGCCAACTTCACGGAACCGGACACATCGGATTCATCGGCCCACCCGATGCCGCAGTTCAAACTTAAGAGTACCGTCAGACCGATGCAAGCAAGTCGGAAAAATCTGCCAAATGACGGAACTGAGCTTTCAGAAATAGATGGGGATACAGGAAAAACAGACATTTTGCTCCCTTAGTGTGTGCGCAATTGTAATCGCACCGCAGAATGCCTTACTTTATTTTCTTTTCCTCAGGCTGGCAATCTCTCAATACTCTAGTGTTCACATAGTGGGCGGTATGTTTGACAAACACTCCGTGAGCCGCATGGTGCGCAAGCAAAATTCCACGCCATCCAGCTAAACATCTCCCCTGCAAAATATACTTTTTGAAAAAAGTTGCCTTGGCACGCAACAGCGCCCAACCTGGATGAATCGCCTTCTTCTGGGGGAACCGATCAACATAGGCGACCCCATATTCATGCATGTCGAGCCCACAAAGCAACCGGTCACGACTTCCTTTTTCGTGCCAAAGCTTGCCCGGAAGCAACTTCCGCCTGACATCCTCCTGCAACTCAACGGACTCATGGACGAGTTGAAGATCATATTTGCCAGTCTCCCGGTGATACAGCCGCACGAGCCGCTGCGTCTTTACTCCGCGTACGTCTACCGGAGCCCCGAAAATAACTCGGTGGCGCCGCACCACATAAGCCCGACTCGGAGAGTCCCATTTCGCATTCTGGATCGAGTGTTTGAGCTCATCGTCGAGCCATTCATCCGTGTCAATAGCCAAGACCCAAGGATGCCGGGCATGTTCCGACGCCGCATTCCGTGTCGGTCCGAATCCAGTAAACTCCCCGTTAATCACCCGGACGTTCTCAAACTCCGCACACAACTCCGCTGTATTGTCCGTACAGCGGTTCAAGTACACAATAACTTCGTCAAAGATTGTGAGTGATTGCAGACAACGCTGGATTGTTTCAGCGGAATTGGCTGAAATGATCACAACACTAATCGGCAGACTAGCCATGCGGGAATCTTTTCGACCGAACCCCAAACTCAACAACCCGCCTTTTCGGGCCATTTCAGTAGTTGTTGCCTTATAAGGCCTGCACGTTGAGCTATTCCCGCACAAATTGGTTGGTATACATCGGAGGGCAAACCCTCCTGTTCCATCTGGCCAGCTAGTGTGAACGCTTTCTCTTCACACTCTGCAGAAAGCCGATGCAGTTGTTGCCACAGAATCTCCCGGTCACTCTCCCCCACAGCACTATGCCAGTGCCAGAGACGCACATTCTCCACAGTCCGAACTCCACCGAGGCTCATCGCCAGATTTGCGGGAACCATCGACGTGGAAAGATCATAAGCAGGTGCCAGCTCGGGACACCCATTTCGATAAAGTAGAGACACATTCCTCCCGTTGATATCCAAGCACCCGACCAAGTACCCGAAAACGAGACGCGCCAGAAGTTCAGCCTTGTCCTGCATCGGTTTGAAAGAATGTTGATGTAGGAAAGCCAAACTTTGTTTTACGCTCGGCCCGCCATGACGCTCAATCCATATTCCCACGGGAATCCCCAATGCCTGACAGAGGCTTTCCTGATGCAGCATTTCCACAGAGCCAGATTCTCGGCTGATCCGCCTCCGGTCGTATCGCTCAATCAAGTAGCAAAGATTTCCATCGATGGCGCGCACTTCCACATTCGGGACAACCAAACCAACGGACCGAGCTAAGCGCATGCAGAACAACTCATTGAGGGGACAGTCGCCTTTGCTTACATATTTCACAAAATGCGTGGATAAGGTCGGACTTCTTCCTCTTACCCACACCACACGCCTCTCTCCGTCGAGGCGGGCAGGAATCATACAGTGCCGGCCATCGACGGAATCATATTCAGGATCATTGTCTATACGAGAGAGAATTTTTCCATCCAAGCACACTTCCCTGTCGCCCTCCAGTACAGGCAGCAAAGCATCACGTGCAGGGCAGAAATTGATCGCGCCCACTTCTATCCCCCTCTCGACCAACCAAGCCCACTGCTTCCGTTCAGGTGGCCCCAATAACCTTTTATCCATGTACCTCGCCTTGTAGTCATGCGCGAGTCGATCCGGGGCCAAATTCCACAACCAGTAACGCATCAGGCGACTAAATTTGCGTCGCCCGGTCAGAAATCCCGGCAATGCCCCAAAGAAAAATGCTTGCACGATTTTTCCTCGGTATGGTGCTTTTCGGGGTGGTAACGAGAGCGATAAAGTGGGCAAGTTTTGCGCCACGTAAGCAGGCTCATAAGTGAAAGACATCGCGCCAAAAGCATCACGAGTCAGACGGCCCGCGTAAACCTGGTAAAGGTAGACATCTAACTCCTGCTTGGTGCTCACCATCAAAACCCTATCCAGAAAGCACTCCATAATCATGCAAAGCTCTAACGTATCGTTTGGCCGTATCTAATTTCGTCTGCACATGGTCGTAACCTCGCATACCTATTGCCCGAGTTTCTTTAGGATTCGACAATAATCTTGAGAATACTATTTGGAGTGAGTTTTTGTCCGTCACTCGAACACAACCTCTCGCACCAAGTAACGCATCGACTTCGCTTCTAAAAGTCTTTGTGTATGGTCCCACTATGCAAGCGCGAGACAAGGCGGCTGGCTCTAAAACATTTTGGCCTCCATATTGAGATAGCAGTGAACCGCCAACAAACACAAATTCAGCGTGCTGTATCCAAGGCAATGTTTCACCAAAAGTATCCACGAAGTAAATATCCTGATTCGGATTCGGCATCAAATCGCGAGAATGAAGCCCTACATTCAATTTTTTCGCACCAAACATTTTTCGGAGGCCTTCAACGCGCTTGGGGGCTCGTGGAATAATAACGAGTAGCGGCTTATAGGGTATAGCCGCCCATGCCTGCCAAATCAGTTTTTCCTCCTCTTCACGTGTTGACACGGCCAACGCATAAGGAATCGATCCAGACGGACGGGGAACGGCCTGTGTCCTAATCGAAGAATATTTGAGATTGCCCAGTACTTTTACGCTGTCGGCTCTCGCCCCAAGAGAAATGAAATGCTCAACATCTTCTTCATCCCGAGTCAAAACACATCGCATCTGGTGAAAAATGTTGAAAGCAGTTTTCCGTGCCAGTATCGGAGCGGCCGTAAGGTGTCTTGACAAACTAGCATTCACGAGTCCTGCTGGAATTGGAGGGCGCGAAGAATTTGCTACAGCAAGAAAATTGGGCTGTATCCCTGCCTCGACAATTACTATGGCCGAGGGAACTATATGCTGCAGCCAACGCCGTACAACAAAGCCAAAATCGACAGGCAAGTAAACACATGGCACCTTGGGAAGGTTTTTATGCGCCATATCCCATTTTGTCGGATGCCGGAGACCGACAAAGGCCGAGTGTCCTGATGCTTCCAGCTCAGCCACCAAAGCGGCTGCCCCACGAATCTCTCCGGCCCCAGTGCACTGCACACAAATCCTACCGCCCAGGCCAAGGGGAAGGCCAAAAGCATATCTTTGCAACAAAAATTTTATGCTGCGGTACTTTATCGCTCTCCGTATGCTGCTTACAGCAATAGGCAAAGTACAAGCCACCATCAAGAAACGGTATCCAAACGTAATGGGTTCCAGATTCATTTCAATCGGCTACAAACCATCAGGCTCGCTATATGCTTTGATCTTTTTTTGGCCTGAAAGGCAGTTAATAGCCCCTGCAAGAACCCCAAAAGACTCTACGGCACCGACAAGAGAACGCCCGCCAGTCAGTGGAATCATCAATAATCTTGAAAGACCCACAACCAACTTGGCAAGAGCCAGCACTAGGTTTCTTGGAATATTTGATTTTGATGTCTTGACTACATCCCTGTATTGCCTTCCATACATCACAATGGCATGAGCCCGCCGAATTTGGAATGCATAACGCAAAGTAAGTCTTTCGTCGCGAACCCGTTCGTAGACGACAGCTGAAGGAATCAGCCCGGCCTTGCCCTTCGCTTTTTTTATGTCAAAGACTATTTCCCGATCTTCCCCACATGCAAACTCAAGTTTTTCATTGAAGAGTATTTTGTTGTCGCGAATAAACGATAGTCTGTAGATTACGTTCGACCCTCGGTGAAATAACCGATGATCGTCCCCGCTTTGGTATGCCATCAATTTTCTTTTTTGCCTTTTTAGTCCTCGGGCGTGGTTATGCCTGTAAATGATCCTGGAAAGGAGCCGAAAAGAATGAATCTCCTCCTGAGTCAGGGGCTCTACATTCATCAGACCCCCAGCAACATCAAGACCCCTTTTATAGGTGGCCTGAAAAATCTCACTCAACCAACCTTCGTTTGCCGGATATTCGTCATCATCCAAAACAGCTAAAAAATCGAGTTCAAGGTGCAATGCGATTTTCAACATCCTGTTCCTAGCAAACGGTATTCCCAACCTTGGCTCCGGTTCGATACAGATTTTTGGGTGTGGAATTCCTTGGCCAACCAACACCTCTCGAAATTCATTAACCGTCTTCGCAATGCTTACATCTACATCGTTTTCAACGAAGATAAAGGTCACTTCAGCATTGGTTGGAATTTTCTGTTTGCCAAGTTCCTGTAGCAGGGCTTGGAACATATGCGGACGATCCCGCGTGCAAACCCCAACTCCGACTTTGATGCCCTCCGTCATGACGCACCCAAAATCGGACTGCCGCTTCGGCTAGGAAAGCCGACCGGTAGAAACTCAAACAGAGACCACCAATCCGGTCGCCGTGAGGATTGGAACGAAAAACACGGAAGCGCACCAGAACGCGCTCTGGTAACGATACGTTTTGTAGATTGAGCCTGGCTAAACCAAGCGTCTATTACTGAAAAATCAGCTAGATGGGGGGGGGGGGGCTGCAAGCGAACGAGGCCCCCTTGTTTGGGACCCGCGAAGCAAACAGTGCTATTGGGGTTGTGCCCTGGCACGATCACATTTTTGGTGATTGATCGAGTGGGCTACAGGAACAATTCTAGCATGGCGCTAGAACCGTGCTCCGCAAGGAGACTCAGGTATTTCTGGATTTACACGTAGATCTTTTCAATAAATCTCCCTAACCTAGAATCTGCAGCATTTCTTCACGACGCGTGAATTTCTCCCTCGGCTTGCCTTTCGGTTCGCCTCGGCTGACCTCCTCCGCATCAATCCGCTGCCATTCCGTAAAGTCGATGCTCCGTACATTGCGCTCCTGCAATACCGTAACCAGCGCATCCGTTCCCGGGCGGTCTGCAGGAAGATTGGACAGATCGCCCTTCAGCGACTCGACCGTCTGCACCGCACAGGCACGGTTGGTTCCAATGATTCCGGAGGGTCCGCGTTTGATCCAGCCTGCCGTATAGATGCCCGGCACCACCGCTCCGTCCGGACCATCGGTAATCCGGCCGTCTTGATTCGGAAACACGCCCCAAGAATCATGAAACGGCACACCTTCGATCGGTACGCCTCGATAGCCGATAGAACGGAACAGCAAGCCGCATTCCATGACTTCGGTCTCGCCGGTACCAGAGGCCCGCTGCGAAAACGGTTCGCCAGACAGTTCGTTGCGCTCCAGTACTACCCGTTCGATCCGACCGTCTCCTTCAATACGGACCGGGCTCCGACAAAACATCATGCGGCAGGCTCGGGATTTGCCATGCTCCGTATCCGCCGCCATCTTCTCGAAAACCGCCATATTCTTGGCGACCACCACACCTTCTTTCTTATCGGCAAGCTCGGCCTGGCTGGCCTCATTGAGCGCAAGTTCCTCGGGAGCGATCACTGCCTGGCAGTTCTCCAACTCCAGAAACTCACGCAATTCCTTGGTGGTGAACTTCGCCTGCGCCGGCCCTCGGCGTCCGATTACCGCAATCGTTTTGATCCGGCTTTCTGCCAACGCATCCAAGGCGTGCTGGCTAATATCAGTATGCTTGAGTTCGTCTACCGATTTGGACAGAATCCGAGCGACGTCAGCCGCCACATTCCCTTGCCCAATAATCGCGGCGGTTTCATGTGAGAAATCGAACTCGCGGTCGCGATAGTCCGGATGCCCGTTGTACCAGCCGACAAACTCTGTCGCGGTGTGGCTGCCGGCAAGATCCTCACCGTCAATGCCTAGACGGCGATCAGTCTCAGCGCCACACGTGTAGATTACGGCGTGATAGGCCTCGCGCAGTTCCTGCGGGGTGACGTCTCGCCCGACTGTCACATTGCCGAAAAAGCGAAAACCTTCAAGTGCGGCAACTTTCTTGTAGACCTCGATCGATTGCTTGAGTTTGGGATGGTCCGGCGCAACACCACTGCGCACCAAGCCGTAAGGTGCAGGCAGGCGCTCGATCAGGTCGACCCGGACACCGATCTCGGATTTCAGCAGTGCTTCGGTGGCATAGAACCCACTCGGCCCGGCACCAACTACCGCCACCCGCAAAGGCGCGGCTTCTGTCCCCAGTTGGCTCACGGAATCAGAATCCTAGTTCGGTTTTGCGGTCGTCCGCTCCCGGCAACGGATCCATTTTGTCCTCAAGTACCGGAAGGTCGGGAGCTCGCTCAGCGTTGATATCGATCCACTCCTGCTTGTCTTCCGGCAGGTCGTCTTCTTCGTAAATAGCCTGAACCGGACATTCCGGGATACAGGCACTGCAATCAATACAAACATCCGGATCGATGTACAGCATCTCGTCGTCATAGTGGAAACAAGCGACAGGACAAACAGTTACACAATCCGTATAACGGCAACCCTTACAGTTATCGGTTACGATCGTGGTCATTCAAGACTCCTAGGTGAGTAAAGTATGCGCGCTCGCCACTAGCAAACGCGGGGTTAAATTATAGACGAGAGCTATCGCGAATCGAACACAAGAATTTCGCCGCGGTTCTCCTCCACGCTATCACCGCAGTAACGTCGATAGCGCCCCCCCATGTAGACATCATCGACTTCAAAGCCATTCTGCCCAAGGTGACATAGGTAAAACCTGAGGAAGGTAGGTCGCAACCAGCAGGAATAGGAGAAGGTCGGGAGCAATTCCACCGGCTGAAACGAGACGATCGTCCCGCGCACCATGCCGGCACCTGGGCGTCCACCCATCCCATCCATCACGATGATGGTGCCAGCGCGCATGTTGACTCCGACGAAATCACCCGCCTGACCGCCGACGGCGATCAGACCGTGGCGCATGGCCGAACCCAATTCGTTCTTGACATTGCCGTGAATCAGGATCTCTCCGCCCATGATTCCCACGCGCTGTCCCCGATAGGCACTGCCCACCATGTGTCCGGCATCGCCCATCACTTCGATTCGTCCGCCGCTCATCTCCGGCCCCACCCAGTCCGAAGCATCTCCGGAGACACGGATCATTCCACCGGACATCCCGGCGCCGAGGTGCATGCCGGCGGACCCGTTTACGCGGACTTCGCCTTCCGTCATTCCGGCCCCGATGTACTTGACTCGCGACAGATCCCCTTCCAGGCGGAGCGAACACTGGCCGTTTCCGGTCACCCGGAAGAAATCTCCGACCCGCACTTTGCGGTTGCCGTGCATCATCTCGAGATGCTCAATCCCCGATTGCGACAAGCCCTTGATCTTTGCAGGACTCAGGCACTCTGCCTCGATCGGCACCTCCGGTGCGGTGACCAATTCCAGTTCGGTATGCATGATCAGCCGCTCTCCAGCAATTCGTAGAGGTGGAACTTGTACTGGCCAAGCGTCCCCCCGTAGTTGCCCGCGCTCACATAGTCCACACCGCGGTCCGCTGCAGCCTGGATACCCCGGCGCATGGCTTCACGTAGTGCGTTTTCGGTGAGGCCGTTGACGACGACTTCGTACACCGCCGTAATGCCTTCCGGCAACTGCGAGTTCTCCACGCGACCCCGCAGGGTCGGACAGTAGGCCTCGTTGGTAGAAGCAATCATGCCCTTGTAGCGGGAACCGACCTTACTGCCGGAGCCGACCACGCCCTGTGGGAACGGCAGGAACACGCCTGCTACGTCGCGCATCGCATCCGCCGCGCCGGATGCGGCACGTAATGCGGTTTGTCCGCTTTTGCCCAGCATCAGCAGGTTGCCCCCTCCGATAGCGGGCTGGACCCCGAATACATCATCCACCAGGAACTCTCCACCCATGATCGGGACTCTCCAGAATTTCCGGCCCCCCACCACTTTGGCAATTTGGTGGCCATCACCAAAGAATCGCAACCGCTGCCCGACCGGCACGGTGGTTTCTCCATCCAACCCGTTATAGCAAGCGGTGGTCGGGCAAGTCATCACACATTGCCCGATACGCTCGACCAAACGGGCACTCATGTCTTTCTCGCTCATCGCGAACAACAGCACGCTGATTCCCGGACGCAAATCAGGCGTATCGGTCTCGGGGATTTCGCATTCCACTGCCGCCTCGCATTTGCACCGGATCACGGAGGTGGCAAAACCGGTAATGGATTGAGCGGCGGCACGTGCCCAACTCTTGGTATCCGCGGTAATGATGACGCGCGCGCCCCACATGCCAAAAGCTTCAGCAAACGTGTCTATCACTTCAGTCTTGCCGATTTTCATTTGCTTCCTTTCTTCCGTTTGCCGCCGGAATTGCGCAACGGAATTACCTCATGATCGTGGAGATAGGAGGCATCCACCCGGTAGTTGTTGAACCGGATTGAATAGTAGTCTTCGAAGAACGGGCGGATTTGATCTTCAATCGCCGGGTCGTGTTCGGGCTCCGTGTGCAGGAACCGCCCGATATGGTCATCGACGAATTCGTGATCCTCAATGATCGGCTTGCCCGCCTTGATGACATAGCGCGGCGCGTTGAACATATGTTCTCGGTTTTCGTCATCGGTATAGACCGTGATGTCCGCATCCGCCCCTACACCCAAGTGCCCCTTGTTCACCAAACCCAGTGCCCGGGCGGGGGCCGCACGGGTGATGATGGCGATTTCCGACAGGCTGTACTCTCGGTCCAGTTGCGGCAACAGACAAGTGCTGATCGCCTTCTGGTTGACGTGCTTCATCATTTCAGCCCGAAAACCCCGGTCCATCAGCAGGCGAATCAATCGAGGGTAGGTCTGGAAGGAAGCGCCGTTCGGGTGATCGGTCGAAAACATCACGCGCCAAGGGTCTTTCGAAAGCAGGAACAGCTCCAGCCCGATCGCCCACTGCATGGTGTGCGTATAGTTCGTGTCCTGATAGGTAAACGGCATGATCCCGCAACCGCTTTCGCACTCGGTGTCCGCATTGACCCATTTGGTGTCCTTGAAGCGCAGCATCCAAGTCAATGGCGCATCCGCAGTCATGGCAGTGGCCTTACCGAACATCACCATGCCGACATCGGTAGTGATGTTCTCGTGGGTGTTGATGTAGTCGATGATGGCTTCCGACCCGGTTTGAACGCGTTTCCCAAGTTCACCCGCATAGCTGTGGAACTGAACGTGCGCGATGTGCGCCCGATGCCCTTCGGCGGCCTTCATCGTATCCAGCGTGGTCTGGTAATTGCCACTGTGCCCCAGGTTGTTGCAGTGGATGTGCGCCGGATGCGGCAGGTTGAGTTCGTCCACTGCCTCGATGAAGGCAGCAGTCGCCTGCAGCGGTGACAGATCAAACGGGTCGATGTCCTCGTTGACGTCGGTGACATTTTCATTGCGCCGGCCCTTCCAGAATTCGTCGCTACCGGCATTGACCAGCTTGACGCCAGCCGCCCGCGCCGCTGTAACCCACCAGGCAATGGCCTCCTTGAAGTCCTGCTTGCGGCCCTGCTTGAGCAGGTCATACAAAAACATGTTGTTGCCAAGCAGCACATAGAAGCCCTTGTCGATCACCGGCGTGTCGTGGAACTCCTCAATCACGTGGCGCGCCGCCAAGGGCGGGACTGCCGCATCAAATGCCGTGGTGTAGCCGAGCGTGGCATAACGGTAGCCCGTGGCGAAGGTTGAGGGCGTGACTCCGCCGACCCCGGAGCGAGTGACTTCAGTGCCCGGATGAACATCCAGGCGGTGGTCCTCGGGCTGCAACTTGCGCGAGAGGTTGACCTTCGGGCCGGCGATGTGGCAATGGATGTCGACCCCGCCCGGCATCACCACCATGCCATGGGCGTTGATGGTTCGTGCCTTCTCGGAAACCTTGTCCACGACGCGCCCGTCGCGCACCAGGATATCGCGGACTTCGCCATCGATGCCGTTGGCCGGATCGTAGACTTTTCCGCCTTTGATGCGCAATTCCGCGCTGTTCTCAGCCATGTTGGCCGTCTCCTGGTCTACCTGATGACGAAATTACGCCGCCTTTTTGCGGCCATTCGCCCGGAGTTTCTTCAAACGGGTGTGAATCCCGGTCAGAACCTCCTCATCGGTTGGAAACGGGGAATCGAAAGCCGGACGCAGGGTGATCGGCACATCGTCCATGCGATACACGGTGCCGCCCGTGTTGATTCCGTAGGTGGCCACCATGAAGGCGACTCGTGCCGCTCGGCTGGTATAGGTCGGCTTGGCATCCAGTGAAATTACCGGAATCTTCTTCAAGTTTTCGATGGCGCGTTTCGGGAAGTTCGAGGCCGGATCGGTGGCGATCATCATGGCCGCGTCAGCGTCGCCGCGTGCCAGCAGGTCCACGGTGGTGTACTCGCCGGGATTGAAACGCGGGTAGCCGCGGTGGAAATTGACGCCGAACGGATAGCCGGTCTGCCACGACACCACATTGTCGGCACCCGTGACATTGCCATGCCCGCGCACCGGCTTGGCGACGAAATGCGTGTATTTGTTCAGGTCGGTGGCAAGTGCCAGCAACGCGCCCGAATTGAAGTGACGGCCACGGGTCATGGTCAGGCCCATGCCGAAGAACAGGACGCCGAAATTGCAGTTCTTCATGCGTTCCACCAATTCGTCCAGAGTTTCACGCGATACGCCTGTAATTTCCTCGATGTCGGGACTGATGTCGCGACCGCGCACCAAAGCGCGTAACGCCCACAGCAACTCGAAGTCACGGCCGGGCTTGACTCGGATGGACTGATCCGCCACCGGCGAACTCGGCGTCTTACGGATATCGACCAGCACGACATAGCGATCCTTCTTGCCGTTCGGGATATAGCGTCCCTTCGGCGTCACGGTATAGCGGGTGAAATGCCGCGGATGGGATTCGGCCGGATTGCCGCCCCAGTAAATAACCAGATCGGCACGGTTCTTGACCTCCCCCAAGGTCGCCGTGCTTTCACCTACACCCTGGAATGCGATGCCGGACGGACCATGGCACACGGAGGTGGTGGTGTCGATATTGCCCCGCACCAGGTCGTTGATGGCCACCGCCACGCGCTGCGCCTCGCACGGAGAGTCGCTCAGGCCGTAGGTGATCGGGAACTTCGCCTCGTGCAGGATGCGCGCGGCTTCGTCCATCGCCTCTTCAAGCGGGACCTCGCGCCCGTCAATCATCGCCTGCGGGTGATCCTCAATGCCATGCTGCAGGAACCAAGCGCGGCCGAGGACGCAGGCGTTCTTGGCTTTCGTGATGCGATTCGCATCAAGGTCGACGGTCAATTCCATATCGTCGCAGACGCACCCGCAGAATGTGCAGGTGGCATCCTCGACAATGCGGATGTTGGGTTCGTCCTTAGCGGCTTCGGTCGTTTTGGTTTCGCTCATGGTTCTAACAGGCAGGACAGAGGGGTCAGTTGGCTCCCAGACGTTCCACTTCCACCATCATCTGCTTCGACATTGGCATGCCGGTTCCCGCAGTGTCGCTTTCCATTAACTCGCTGGAAGATGGGCCATACGGGATGAAAATCATTCCGTCCGGAAGATCTTCATCCTTGCGCGGCTTCCCGCAGGCTACTTCCACCTTGCCGGTGGAACAGGATAAACGCACCCGGTCTCCGGCGGAAAGACCTAGTTTGTTCATGGTGCTCTCGTTCATCTCGATGGTCGAGGTGACGGTCTGATACTCTTCCTTGAGTTTTCCGGCATTCAGGGAGGTCCCCTGTTTGCTCGACCGTCCGGGAATCAGGATCATTTGCTCAGCCACTGACGCATCCTGCCGTGGTTTTGTGGGAAAAAGGATTATACCTTAGGCTCGCCGCCCGGAAGCCGGGGTTTATTCCCGTGAATACTATGTATTGGCGCACTATCGGTCGAGCGGCGTGGCGCGGCGTACCGCGAGCCAACCGATTAGCATGCCGACCACGGCGATGGCGGCGGCGGCATGGAATGTAGCCGTCGAACCCAGATCGTCCCAGACCATTCCGCTCAACAGGCATCCGAGCGCCGCGCCTACACCAAAATTGAGCGACGAATACAGTGCCTGACCCCGGCTCTGGAGCCGACCGGGGAACAGTTGGTGGATAAGCCGTACCGACACAGCATGGTAAAGGCCGTAGGTCGCTGCGTGCAGAAGCTGAGCCGCCAGAATCACTCCCCAGAATTGCGGGAAACTACCCAGCATTGTCCAGCGAATGGCTGCGAGCAGAAAAGCCAGCGCAAATAGATAATACGCCCGATGATGCGCCAGAAAACGGGAAAAGAACAGGAACACCAGAATCTCCCCGAACACGCCTACCGACCACAGCACAGCCAGGCCCTGGATCGGATAACCGTGGCCTTCCAAATAGATCGAGAAAAACGTATAGAACGGCCCGTGGCTGATTTGCATCAGGACGAATGCCGCCAAGAGCCCCAGCACAGCCGGATGGCGCAGTAGGTTGATCAGGGTGATGTGTGCCGGATGCTCCCGCATCTGCGGCCGGCTCGTCAGCATCAAGGTGGTCACCCACAGCCCGGAGTGACAGAAGAGCAAGCTCAGTGGCACCAACCACCAGATGTCGCCATCCACGCTGAACAACACGGTCGACAGGGTCAGGCAGGCTGCCACAAAACCCATGGAGCCCCATAATCGAACCCGCGTATAGGAATAGCGTTTTTCGGCGTGGTGCTCCAGATGAGTCAGCGTAATGCCTTCAACCAGTGGCAGAGAGGCATACCAGAAGAAACTGAACATCAGCAACAACGGGATCATCCCGTAAAAGCTGGTAACCCACTGCAGGCCCAGAGTGCCTGCCGCGCCCCCCAGTGCGGCCAATTGCACCAGCAGAATGCGCCGTTCGGTGTGATCCGCGAGCCAGGCCCACACATTCGGCGCCACAATCCCCGCCGCCATCACAACCGCCACCAACTGCCCGATCTCGACCGCATTGAAGCCGAGAGACTTCAAATACAGCGGCCAGAATGGCAGGAAAACGCCTAGCGAGGCGAAATAGAAAAAATAAAAGCCGGAGAACCGGGCGAATAGGGAAGGAGTCACACGCCGCAGGTCTAGCCTGTCTCAGCCTCTACGTCTCCGCACTGGGCACGATGGCGCAGGGCCTGGTCCATCAGCGTCAGGGCCAACATGGCCTCGGCAATCGGCACGGCGCGCAGACCCACGCAAGGATCGTGACGCCCCTTGGTTACGACTTCAACCGCTTCCCCCTGCCGGTTGACCGTCCGGCCTGGAATCCGGATGCTCGAGGTCGGCTTGAAGGCTACAGCGACACGTAAATCCTGTCCGGAACTCAGTCCTCCCAGAGTCCCGCCTGCATGGTTGGACAAAAAGCCCTCAGGCGTGATTTCATCCCGATGCTCGCTGCCGCGCTGCTCGACCACGGCAAAACCGTCACCGATTCCCACTGCCTTGACCGCGTTGATGCTCATCATCGCCTGGGCAACCATGGCATCCAACCGCTCGAAAACAGGCTCGCCCCAGCCGACCGGCAAACCAGCCGCTTCCACTTCCACACGTGCGCCGACCGAGTCTCCCGCCTTGCGCAGATCGTCCATGAACTGCTCCAGTTCGGCAAGCCTCCCGGGTTCCGGGAAGAAGAATGGATTCGCCTCAACCGCCTCCCAATCCATAGTTTCAGCACGGATCGGGCCAACCTGCCGGACGCACCCGCGGATCGTCACACCGCAGCGCTCGCGCAACCATTTCCGGGCCACCGCTCCGGCCGCCACCCGTGTCGCCGTCTCCCGGGCAGAAGCCCGCCCGCCGCCGCAATAATCGCGGATCCCGTATTTGTGCTGGTAGGTATAGTCCGCGTGCCCCGGCCGGAAGAGTTCACGCAACTCCGAATAGTCCTTGGATCGGGCATCCTGGTTTTCGATCAGCAGCGCGATGGGGGTGCCGGTCGTCTTCCCATCGAAGACTCCGGACAGGATCTTCACCTGATCCGGCTCGCGGCGCTGGCTGGTGTGTCGAGTCTTGCCTGGACGACGACGGTCGAGGTCGTGCTGCAGATCCGATTCTTCCAGCGCCAGATGCGGCGGACAACCGTCGATGATGCAGCCGATGGCAGGACCATGGCTTTCACCAAATGAAGTGACGGCAAACAAAGTGCCGAAGGTGTTACCCGCCATGATGATTGGATTTTACACCGCACCGCCGCTACTTGGCCGAAAAAGCTTTTCTGTTTTTCGCATGTGCTTTGTCATACGCGTGTTACAAAACTTGGATTTAATGCGCCAAACACAAGGAGTGTTCCCCACCAATCAACTTGAACGCATAGAGGATTTATCGAATGAAATTGCGTATTTCCGCAGTCGTCCTGCTCGCGCTCGCCGCTTCGGCAGCCCAGGCCCGCGACCAGATCAACATAGTCGGTTCTTCGACCGTCTATCCTTTCGCCACCGTGGTAGCCGAAAAATTCGGCAAGTCCACAGCCTTCAAGACCCCGAAAATTGAATCCACGGGTTCCGGCGGCGGCCTGAAACTGTTCTGTGCCGGCGTCGGCGTCAGCACTCCGGACATCACGAACTCTTCGCGCAAGATCAAGAGTAGAGAGGTCGAGACCTGCGGCAAGAACGGTGTCGGCGACGTCACCGAGGCCAAGATCGGCTACGACGGCATCGTCCTCGCCAACTCCAAGGCGGTCGCCCCGATGGAACTGACTCGGCGCGAAATTTTCCTGGCCCTGGCACGCGAAGTGCCGGACCCGGGCGGCGCAGAGTCTTTTGTCGCCAATCCCTACACCACCTGGAAGGATGTCAACCCGGCCCTGCCCGACACCAAGATCGAGGTGCTCGGCCCTCCCCCTACCTCCGGCACCCGGGATGCCTTCGCTGAACTCGGCCTGGAAGGCGGATGCAAGACCTTCCCCTGGATCAAGGCGATGAAGAAGAAGGACAAGAAGATGTACAAATCCTACTGCCACTCCGTGCGCGAGGACGGCCATTACATCGAGGCGGGTGAGAACGACAACTTGATCGTTCAGAAGCTGACGGCCAACCCAAGCGCCTTGGGCGTGTTCGGATTCAGCTTCCTGGACCAGAACTCCGACAAGGTTCAGGGCTCCACCATCGACGGCGTTGAGCCGACGTTTGAGGCCATTTCTGACGGCAGTTATCCGGTCTCTCGGCCACTGTATTTCTACATCAAGAACGCCCATCTGGATGCCATCCCGGGTATTCGGGAATTCGTTGCCGAGTTCATGAGCGACAAGGCAAGCGGTGCCGATGGCTACCTGAGCGAAAAGGGCATGATCCCGATGTCCGCCGAAGAGCGCGGAGATCTGGTGCCCCAAGTCACCTCGTTCACTCCGCTTTGAGCAAAGACTTCCAGAGTCTTCGAGAGGGCCGCGCATGCGGCCCTCTTTTTTTGCCTTCGTAGCCTCGGAAATTCAGGTCGGGCCATTTCATTGGGAGCCCCGCAAACCAGTACACTATTAGGCCAAGCCTAGGCCAAGCCCCGAAATTTTTCCGACATGAAGCCCGCTCCCATTCCCAGCATCTTGATAGGGGAGGCGGAATCGGCCTTGGAGGATATCCAGTCTGCTCTTGATGGCGAACTCCTGAACACGAATCGATCGGCCCTTCTCAACCTGTTTGCCGCCAGCCCTTTTGCGACCCGTCTTGCGCGCACTCAACCGGACTTGCTGGAATCCGCCCTGCGCGACCCAGTCGCCAAGGATCTGGAACCCCCAGACCCCGAAACCGCGGAAGACGCAGACTTTGCGCGTTCTTTACGCCGAGCTCGGACGCGGGAGATGCTCCGCATCATGTTTCGGGACATCAACGGGCTCGCGGAACTGCCGGAAACCCTGCACGATCTGAGCGCTTTCGCGGACCGCGCCGTGATGGGCGCCGCTGATTGGCACCGCTCCCGGATGAAGGAGCCCAGCCCAACCGACGAGAACGGTGAGCCGGTACCGTTCGTAGTCCTCGGCATGGGCAAGCTCGGCGGGGCGGAACTCAACTTCTCTTCCGACATTGATCTGATCTTCGCTTACCCGGACCCGGCTTCGGACCGTGAGCAGGCGCAATCCTATTTCATCCGGCTGGGACAGAAAACGATCAAGGCATTGGACGAAGTCACCGCCGATGGATTCGTGTTCCGCGTGGACATGAGGCTGCGCCCGTTCGGCTCCACCGGCAGTCTGGCGCTGCCATTCTCTTCCATGGAGGCCTATTACCAGAACCACGGGCGCGAGTGGGAGCGCTACGCGCTGATCAAGGCGCGGCCGCTGGGCGAGCCCACCGCCGCTGGTGCGGAACTGACTGACCTGCTCCGGCCTTTCATCTTTCGGCGTTCCCTCGATTTCCGGGTATTGGAAGAGTTGCGGACCATGAAGGCAAAGATGGAACGCCATGCACGCAAGGAAACTCTGGAGGACGATCTCAAGCACGGTCCCGGGGGAATTCGCGAGGCTGAATTCATTGTGCAAAGTGCACAGTTGATTTTCGGTGGGAGAGAGTCGGTCCTTCAGCAAACTTCGTGGATGCGCGCACTGGAAGCGATGAACCAGTGCGACAAGCTCACCGACGGCGACGTGCAACTGCTACTCGACGCCTATTCCACTCTGCGCACCATCGAGAACCGCCTGCAGATGATCGAGGACCAGCAGACGCACACCCTGCCGCAAGATGAACTGGCGAGAGCGCGAATCCAGTTCGCGATGGGTTGCCCGGACTGGTCGGAATTTATGGATGCACTCACCATGCAACGGGTCAGCCTGCAATTGGAGTTCACCTGCCTGATGCGGGTGGAACTGGAACCAGAACAGGAACACCCTGAAGAACTAAAGACCCTATTGCACATGATCGAGACCATCGGGCAGCAGGATGGCGACTTGGTCGGGCTAGAGGAAGTCTTGGGGAAAATGGGACTGGAAGACGGTGCGGAAGAGCCAGCGCGACGACTGCACTCCACCATCTCTTCTTCAGCATGGCGCATCCAAAACGCCAGTGGGCGCCACTACGCGTTGGCACTGATTCCGAAAATGATCGAAATCGCCTGTCGGCAGGCTGATTCAGCCCACGTGCTGAATCTCCTGTTCGATGTGCTGGAAGCCCTTCTGTATCGACCCAATTGCATGGCCCTGCTGGCCGAGAACCCCCAAGCGCTGAATCTGCTGGCCGAGCTGGTCCGCCTCAGCCCGTGGGTACAAACCCAAATTTTGCGATCGCCCCACCTCATCGACGAACTGCTGGCACCAGACACACTGTTTGGAGAACGAACCCCGGAAATCCTGCAAAGAGTCTTGCAACTCGCCCTGCCCGACGACGAGGACGACCTGGAGCAGCAGATGAAAGTCCTTCGCCAATTCCGTCAGTCCCAAACACTGCAAGTCGCCGCTTGCAATCTGATTCACTCAAAATCCCTCTCGGACGTGAGCGACGAATTGACTTGGATTGCCGAAACCGTCACGACCTGTGCCTGGGACTTGTCGATGCGCCAGCAACTCCAGCGTCACGGCCAACCCTGCTGCGTCGTGGACGGGCAGCGCCGTCCGGCTCATTGCGCCATTCTGGCCTACGGCAAGTTCGGAGGCCTCGAGATGGGGTTCAATTCCGATCTGGATCTGGTATTCGTCCACGACAGTGATGGCGAAGAACAGATGACTGACGGGGAGAAGCCGGTATACAACGAATACTTCTTCACCCGCGTGGTGCAGCGATTCATACATATCATGGAAACCATGACCCCCGACGGCACTCTGTTCGAGATCGACCCCCGGTTGCGGCCCGGTGGGCAATCCGGGCAAACGGTCTGCAGCCTGCATTACTACGAAAAATACCTGGAAGAAAAAGCCTGGACCTGGGAGCGTCAGGCCCTGGCGCGAGCACGGGCAGTGGCGGGCAATGATGCGGTGCGAGAGGCCTTCGAGAAAGTCCGCGCACGGACTCTGTGCGTACCTCGCGAACCCGTTGAACTGCAAAAAGAGTTTGTGGACATGCGCCAGCGAATGCTGGAGGCTCATGCGCCCCAAACCGAGCACTTCCACCTCAAGAATGACCCCGGCGGAATCACCGATCTGGAGTTCATGGTGCACTATAATGTGTTGCTTCACGCTGAAAGCCATCCGGAAATCATTGAGCCGACTGCCACAGTGATGATTCTGGACCGTCTGGCGCAATGCGGCCTGCTGGACACCGAAACCACTGAATTCCTGCGCGCCTGCTACTTCACCTACCGCGACCGGATACACGTACTCAGCCTACAGGAGTTGCCACCGCACTCTACACCGGACGAGTTCGCAGACGAACGCATGAAAATTCGGGAACTTTGGGACAAGACCTTCAATCTGGCGACATGAGCACACTGGCCCCGCATCCGGATGCCGTAATCTGGCTGGACAACCGCATGGTCCCTTGGGCCGAGGCGACCACGCACGTGCTGACTCACAGCCTGCATTACGGCAGCGGCGTATTCGAGGGATTGCGGGCATTCGCCACTGAGCAAGGCCCGGCCATTTTCCGTCTGCAGGAACATACCGACCGTTTATTTGCCTCAGCCGACTGCGTCGGCATGACCATCCCATACTCCAAAGAGGAGATCAATCAGGCTTGTATCGACTCTGTCCAAAAAAACCAACTGGAGACGGCGTACGTCCGCCCCATTTGCTTTTACGGTGCAGAGGGGCTGGGCCTGCATGCGAAGGGCCTGCAAGTGCACGCGGCCGTGGCCGCCTGGGAATGGGGCGTCTATTTGGGTGCGGAAGGCCTGGAACAAGGAATTCGGGTATATACCTCCTCCATCATCCGTGATCGCGTCAATGCCCCGTTGACCAGTTCCAAGATCTGTGGCAACTACGTCTATTCCGCCGTGGCAACAGCACAAGCGAAACAGGCCGGATATGACGAGGCGCTACTGCTGGAAGCAGACGGGCGAATCTCGGAAGGCAGCGGCGAAAACCTGTTCGTCGTGCGCGACGGTGTCCTGGAAACCCCGGCGCTGGGTTCAGCTCTTGACGGGATTACCCGCCGTACCATCATTGAACTTGCACGCGAAACCAACCTCGAAGTACGGGAAAACCGATTGGTTCGGAACGACCTGCTCCATTGCGAGGAGGCATTTTTTACTGGAACCGCCGCTGAAGTCACCCCGATCCGGGAACTGGACGGAGAGGCCATCGGCAACGGTCAGCGCGGACCCATCACCACCCAGTTACAGCAACAATACCAGGATATCGTCAGTGGCCGTTCTGAGCGTCATCTTCACTGGCTGACATTCGTGCACTGACCATGCCCAGCCCTCGCACCGCCAAGCACCCGAGCGCCTTTGAGACGCCCAATAAGGCGCCCAGGCAAAATGTCCGTCCCAAACAGCTTCCCCTCCACTGCCCGCTGCCGGGCACCAGTCTGTGGAACTCCCACCCCCGGGTGTTTCTGCCGATCGAAGATGCGCCGGATCACAAGATTCGATGCCCCTATTGCGGCACCCTGTACACGCTGGTGAACGCAGACGGTTGATATTCCGGTGCACCTGAGCCTGCCCGATTTCTCCAAGATCCAGGCCCTGGTGGTCGGCGATGTGATGCTGGACCGCTATTGGAGCGGGAAAGCCGAGCGCATTTCTCCAGAAGCCCCGGTACCCGTTGTGGCGGTCGAGGATGAACAATTGCGCGTTGGGGGTGCTGGCAATGTGGCCGTCAACATCGCTGCCCTGGGCGCTCGCGTCGCCCTTCTGGCCCCGATCGGGCCGGACCAGCCCGGCCGCACCTTCACCCGTCTGATCCGCCAGCATGGGATCGAAAACCGTCTCATGGTTCAAAGCGGCATGACCACCCCGCTCAAGTTGCGGGTCGTCAGCCAACACCAGCAATTGATTCGGCTGGATTTCGAAAAGCGCGCCAATTTCAACAAGACTTTGTTCCAAAAACGGTTCCGCTCCGCCCTGAACCATTGCGATGTGGTGATCCTGTCGGATTACGGAAAGGGTGCGTTGGAGGATCCCCAACCGCTGATCAATCTATGCCGCCGCATGGGCAAGCCGGTTTTCGTAGATCCCAAGCAAGCCAACTTCTCCGCCTACGCCGGCGCCACCGCCATCACCCCGAACCGGCAGGAGCTGGAGGCTGTGGTCGGTTCGACTCGTACCCTCAAAGCGATCTCCGAGCACGCCGAAAAACTCTGCCGCCGACACCGCCTGAAGGCAATGCTGGTCACTCTGGGCGAACAGGGCATGTTGTTGCAAAAAAGACGCAAGAGCCTTCATCTTGCGGTGACCGCGCGTGACGTGTTCGACGTCACCGGCGCCGGGGATACCGTCATTTCCATGTTCGCATGCGCTCACGCCGCAGGATTGTCGCTGGAAGAAGCGATGCGATTGGCGAACCTGGCCGCGGGCCAGGTGGTCGGCAAGTTTGGAACTGCTTCTGTGACACCGGATGAACTGCAACGGGCCATTCGCCTTGAGCGGAAAATGGAGACCGGCATCGTTCCCTACAACACCCTTCGCCGGCTGGTTCGGGAAACTCGGGAACTGGGCGAGACGGTGGTGCTCACGAACGGTTGCTTCGACCTTCTTCATGCCGGCCATGTCGCGTTGCTTGAACAAGCCGCAGAGCTGGGGGATCGATTAATCGTGGCCATCAACAGTGATGCGTCGGTCCGGCGCAACAAGGGATCGGGCCGCCCGATTCAACCACTGAAGTACCGACAGAAAGTGCTGGCCGGACTGGAATGCGTGGATTGGGTCGTGTCGTTTTCCCAGAACACCCCGGAGCAATTGATTCGCGAGATCAAACCGGACGTACTGGTCAAGGGCGCCGACTACAAGCCCTCCCAGATCGTCGGCAAGAAAGAAGTCGAAAAGGCGGGCGGAAAAGTCGTAGTCCTGCCGCTGGTGGAAGGCTATTCGACCACGAACCTGATCCAGCGCATTCGCGAGAACGAGGAATAACCCATGACGGACCAGGACTCGCGGATCCTGGTTGTCGCACAAGCCTGGATCGGCGATGTCGTGCTCAGCCAGATCCTGTACGCCTTGCTCAAGCGACAGCAGCCTGATGCCTCTATTGATGTCGTCGCGCCCAACTGGGCGGGAGCCTTGCTTGAACGGATGCCTCAGGTTTCCCGCCACATTCCTCTTGACGTCCGGCACGGCCAACTGGGTTTATGGCGGCGGTGGGCCACGGCCCGCCGCTTGAATGCGGAATACCAGCAGGCGATCGTCATTCCCCGTTCCATGAAGGCCGCGTTGTTGCCATGGGCCGCTGGCATCAGGAAGAGAATCGGGTTCGATACCGGGATTCGCAATACGCTTATAAACGATTCACGTCCTCGGCCGCCGGACATCATGACCCGCATGGCACGATTGGCTTCGCCGGATCCCGTAGACCCAAATTCCATCCCCCGGCCAAGACTGGAAGTAGACCCGGAAAAAACCGCCGACGCCCTCCGGCAATGGGAGATAGACCCCAGCGAGCCAGTGGTCGGATTAATGCCGGGTGCCGCCTATGGCCGCGCCAAGGAATGGGGCGTGGAATCTTTTGCCCAGCTAGCCGCCATGCTCTCGAAACATGGCAGCCGCATCTGCGTGGTGGGAACCTCGAAAGACCGTCCCATAGGCGACACCATTGCCCGTGTCGCGCCGGAACAGGTCGTGAACCTGTGCGGGGAGACCAACCTGGATCAAGCCATTCATCTGATTTCAGGATTCGCGGCCGCCGTTTGCAATGACTCCGGACTCATGCATATCGCCGCGGCCGTGGACACTCCCGTCATCGGTATCTACGGCCCGACCAGCCCCGACACGCACCCGCCCCTGGCTGATGCTCGGAAAATTTTCTCAGTCCGAACCTTATGCAGCCCCTGCCATCGGCGCACCTGTCCATACGGACATCATGCCTGCATGACCCGCATCACCCCTAAGCAGGTCTGTGAAGCCACACTCTCGTTGCTTGGCAAGCGATCTACGTTGCTACAATAATTTGCCGCCCTGCCCCCAAAGGAAGAGCGGAGTGTCTGGAGCCTGAAGGCCGAGATGGCGGAATTGGTAGACGCGCCGGACTCAAAATCCGGTGGGGTAGTCCCCCGTGTGGGTTCGAGTCCCACTCTCGGTACCAGCGGCCATAACGGTATCATAGGCGGAATCTGGCACTCCCCTGAGCCTCTCCGATGCCGTACTACAAGCACCACGTTTTCTTCTGCGTCAACCAGCGGGAAGACGAAGCCTGCTGTCAGGATCATGACGCTCGCGCAATGCGGGACTACGCCAAGAAACGATGCCAGGAACTCGGGATTCACGGGGCTGGGCAGATCCGAATCAATCAGTCGGGATGCCTTGACCGATGTGCCGAAGGCCCGATTATTGTTGTCTACCCGGACGGCGTCTGGTACCGCTACCAGAGCCGCGCCGACGTTGATCGGATCATCGATCAGCACCTGATTCACGGACAACCCGTCAAGGAACTGGAGATCTGACGATGGAACTCCGCCCGCTTGGCGACACGGGCCTGGACGTCAGTGCCATTTGTTTGGGCACCATGACGTTCGGCGAACAGAATACCGAGGCCGAAGCCCATCAGCAATTGGACTGTGCGTTCGACTTCGAGGTCAATTTCATTGACACCGCCGAGATGTATGCCTTTCCGACCTGTGCGCGCACCCAAGGGCTCACCGAGCAGTATATCGGCACTTGGTTGGCTTCCTCCCGCGTCCCGAGGGATCGGGTGGTGGTGGCGACCAAGGTGACGGGTCCCAGCGAATCCATGGATTACTTGCGCGGAGGGCCGCGCCTGAACGCAAAACAGATCAATCAAGCGATCGACGACAGTCTCCGTCGCCTGCAGACGGATTACATCGATCTCTATCAGGTCCATTGGCCCGAACGCAATACCAACTACTTCGGGCAGTTGGGATATACGGGCGAAGACGACCAGGATGCCATCCCCATCGAGGAGACCTACGAAACACTATGCCGGCTGGTCGAATCCGGCAAGGTGCGGGCCATTGGGGTGTCTAACGAGACCCCGTGGGGAGTCTCGGAATATCTGAGGCTTTCGCGGGAGAACTCCGGACCCCGCATTGCCGCCATCCAGAACCCCTACAGTCTGCTGAACCGGACTTTCGAGGTGGGCCTCGCGGAAATCGCCATGCGGGAGCACTGCGGACTTCTAGCTTATTCTCCACTCGGATTCGGCGTCTTGACTGGAAAATATCAGCGGGGTCGCCCGCGGGGTTCCCGGCTGCAGCGCTGGAACTACTTCACCCGTCACACCAACCCGCAGGCGCAAGCCGCCACCGCCAAATACCTTGCCCTATCCCGCCAATACGACCTGACGCCCGCGCAGATGGCCTTGAGTTTTATCCAGCAGCAACCTTTCGTCACCAGTGTCATTATTGGTGCCACCACAATCGAACAGCTCAAGGAAAATCTGGAAAGCGCTCATCTGGAGCTGCCCCGCCAGTTGCTGCGCGAAATCGATTCCGTTCACGAGTCTCAGCCCAACCCCGCGCCCTGAAGTCACATCGGCGGCGACAACTGTGCCCCCGCCGTCTCGATCCATTTCCTAACCTGCTCGTTCAACTGCGCAGGCTGCAATCCTTCCGTTGAGATCGGCGGCCCAATCCGAACTGTGACCTTTCCGGGCTTTTTGAGAAATCCACGTGGCCAAAAATGTCCGGCATTGTGCGCCATCGGGAGAACCGAAATCTGGCTCTGCGTTGCGATATGTGCTCCGCCGGCCTGATAGGAACGGTGTTCTCCCACCGGAACGCGGGTCCCCTCCGGAAAAATAACCACCACGTCACCACGTGCGAACCGTTCACGCGCCTGTCGCAGCAAACGCTTCAGGCTGCGGACCGGCGAACTTCGGTCAATGACGATCGGGCGGGTCAATGCCAGTCCCCAGCCAATGACCGGGATCCACAGCAAGGACTGTTTGAGCACGAATGCCGGTTGCGGCAATAAAACCACCAGTAAAACCGTTTCGAATGCCGACTGGTGATTTGCCATGAGCATGTAAGGCCCGGATTCCGGGATATTCTCACGTCCGCGAACCTCGTAGGTGATTCCGCAAAACACCTTCGCGCTCCAAAGGACGCATACGTTCCAGAAACTCAACAACCGATAGCACGGGCGCCGGGGCAGGCAAGCTGCGATCGGCACAACACCCACCGCGATTAAGGTGGCTACAAGCACACCTAAATAAAAAAAAGTAGAGCGGATGGCGGACATCCGGCTGCGCTCAGGATGATGAAGCCAGCAGTTTGTCCACGTATGAGTACAGGTCGTCGTATATCGGAATGCCGGCCGGAAGATCCTTGTCTTTTTCTGTCTGTTTACCGTATCCGGTACGCACCAGAACCGGACGTGCGCCCGCCGCAATGGCCGCCTGGATATCCGATAGTTTGTCCCCCACTGCCGGCACATGGGCCAAATCAGTCCCACAGCGATTCGCGATATCTTCGAACATGCCGGGGTTGGGTTTACGACAATGACTGCCCGCGTCCGGGGCATCCGGACAGAAGAAGATGGCATCCACCCAACCGCCGAAGCGGCCCAGCGAGTTGTGCATTTTCTGATGAATCGTGTTCAGAGTGTCCATGTCGATGAGGCCACGGCCGATTCCTGACTGGTTGGTCGCAAGTACCACCCGGTAGCCTGCTTCGTTCAGGCGGGACACCGCCTGCATGCTGCTGTCGATCGGCACCCATTCTTCCGGCGTTTTGATGAAGTCTTCCCGTTCCTGGTTCAGGACTCCGTCTCGATCCAAAATAATCAATTTCATGGCCAAAATGTCGTTCAGTCTTGCAAACGCGAAAAATCCGCGATTCCCAAAAACAAATCCTGCAGACCCCGCAGAAGACGCAAACGATTATGACGTATTTTTTGATCTTCCGCCATTACCAGCACCGTATCGAAGAAAGCTGAAACCGGTTCGGCCAGCCCGGCAAGCGTATCCAGCGCTCCTTCATGGCGGCGGGCCGCGCAGTTTTTCAACACTTCATCGCGCACTACGTCGAGTTGATCCGCGAGCATGCGTTCCGCCGGCTCCACCAGCAACTTGGGGTCGACATTTCCATCGTTTTCGTCCGCCTCGCGCAGGATGTTCCGAATCCGCTTGTGCGTTGCGACCAGAACCTGTGCCTGCGGCCGGCTCCGGAAATCTTCCACCGCCTGCACCCGCCTGAAGGCATCCAGCGGACGCGTCGGTCCAACTGCCAGAACCGCTTCAATGGCATCCTTGGATTGACCTCGTTCAACTCCATATCCGCGCATCCGATCAGCCAGATAGTCCAGCACCGCCTGAGGAATGCCGTCGGCGTGAAAAGACTTTGGATATCCTTCGATCGCCTGCACCAGGCAATCTTCTAAGTCCAAGTCCAACTCGCACTCCACCGTCAAACGCAAGACACCATAGGCAGCACGCCGGACTCCCAGCGGATCCCGGGTCCCGGTAGGCACCTCGCCTATAGAGAACACGCCAGCCAGCATGTCCAGCCGGTCGGCGAGAGCCAACACTTGGCCCGGCAAAGTTTCCGGAAGAACATCATCCGCATACCGCGGCCGGTAATGATCCGAAATCGCTTGGCAGACTGCGTCCTGTTCCTTCTCAATGCGGGCGTAATGCGCACCCATGACTCCCTGAAGCTTTGGAAACGACTGTACGATGTCCGTACCCAAATCCGCTTTGCACAAGCGCGCTGCACGACACACGGCTTCTACATCCTCATCTGCGCTCCGGGCCACATGTCCGGCCAATTTTTCAATCCGCTGGACACGCTCAAGCAAAGTACCCAGTTTGTGATGAAAAACCACCCGGCCCAGGTCTTCGACGCGAGATTCGAACGGCCTCAATTGATCCCGTTCGAGGTAAAAAGCGGCGTCCTGAAGCCGGGAATGGACCACTCGCTCGCATCCCACCCTGATTTCCCCATTGACGTCCGGAAGGTTGGCAACTGCAAGAAAATGCCGAGATAGAGTGCCGTCTGGCGAGCGGGTGGCGAAATACTGCTGTTGATCCTCCAGCACCGCGCGGACCACTTCTTCCGGTAGACTCAAAAATTCCCCATCAAAGCAACCTGCAACCGTCACCGGGAACTCCGCACTGGCGCAAACCTCCTCGAGCAGTACTTCTGACCGAATTGTTGACACTTTGAATTCGGCCTCGAATTTCTCGATCTGCTGCAGCACTTCCTGCCTGCGTATTGTCGCCTCCACCAAGACGTGGCCTCGCTCCCTCAAGGCGTCCTCATAGGAATCGGCATCCGTTAGCTCGATCTGTTTTTCTCCGAGAAAACGGTGCCCCTGCGTAACTGCGCCACATGCCAGATCCATGACTTCTCCCGCAACCGGCTCGCGACCGTACAGCAACACCACCCACCGGACAGGACGCAGGAAACTTGTCTCCCGCGTGCCCCAACGCATGCGTTTCGCCAGCGGCAATCCTGCCAGGACGCGATTGAAAATCTCCGGCAACAGTTCTCGGCAATCGCGAGGTTCGATCACTTGTTCGAACGTGAGCCATTCCCCTTTTTCCGACTTCAGGCGATCCTTTCCGTCTTTCCAACGCTGCATCTGCTTTGCATCGGCCTGACACCCCTTGGCGAAGCCGAGCAATGCGCGAGTCGGCTCGCCTTCCGAATCCAAGGCCGCTGCTACCGAAGGTCCTTTGCGTGTTTCGGTGGATCCGTCCGTCTGTGCCGCCACTTTTTGAATCTGCAACGCCAAGCGCCTTGATGACGCATGCGCCGTCACGGCCCGGTCGAACGGAAGAGCCGCATTTTCCAGTTCTGCGACAACCCCGGCCACCAAGGATTCCTTGAGGGTTTCCAAAGAGCGGGGCGGGAGTTCTTCCGTGCCGAGTTCAAACAGCACGGTCCGGGTTTCAGTCATTCCGTGCCCAAGGGGAAATTCAGGGCCTCGCGCGAGGCGTAATAGGCTTCCGCGATCTTCTGTGCCCGGCTACGGATCCGCAGAATGTACTTCTGGCGTTCGGTGGCGGAAATTGCGTGCCGCGCATCCAGGAGATTGAAGAGATGCGAGCACCCCACCAACTGCTCGTACGCCGGCAACGGGAGATCCTGATCGACCAGCCGATCGCATTCCTGTTCCATTTCGTCGAACTGGCGGGATAATTTTTCCGTGTCGGCCTGTTCGAAGTTGTAAGCCGACTGTTCGACTTCGTTCTGGTGGAACAACTGCCCATAGGTGATCGGGGCCGCCCCCCCATCGTGCCAAATCAAGTCAAAAACACTGTCTTTCCCCTGCAGGAACATTGCGATCCGTTCGACACCGTAGGTCAACTCGCCGAGCGTCGGACGACATTCCAGTCCTCCCGCCTGCTGGAAATACGTGAATTGGCTGATTTCCATGCCGTTCAACTGCACCTCCCAGCCCAGACCCCAAGCTCCCAACGTCGGGGATTCCCAGTCATCCTCCACAAAGCGAACATCGTTTTCGCCAAGTGCAATACCCAGCTCCTCTAGGGACTTTAAGTACAAATCCTGGATGTCATCCGGCGAAGGCTTGAGGGCCACCTGGAACTGATAATAGCGCTGGAGACGGTTCGGATTCTCTCCATAGCGTCCATCCGTCGGTCGCCGGCACGGCTGTGCGAACGCACACCGCCATGGCTCCGGGCCGATTGCCCGCAGGAAAGTTTCCGGATGGAAGGTTGCCGCTCCGATCGGCAGGTCGTGCGCAGGCAAAATCGCGCAACCCTGTGCCGCCCAGTATTCTTCCAGTCGACGGATGAGATTCTGAAGCGTCATTTTGTCAGCGGAAAACGGAGCCCTACCGAACAATCCAGGCCAGCTCGGACTGATTCGTGTCGGTTAGTTTAGTCGAATCTGTTTTATTCCGTCACATCAAAAATCTTGCGATGCTCCGCAAGAATGTGCCGGTCGCTCAAGCTTGCAATGTAATCGGCGATCACCCGGGCCTGTCCTGCCTCGCTACGAACCGCCTTTTTCTCACGGGCCCGTTGGTGCAATTCCGTCGGCAACAACTGCGGACGGTCCATGAACACGCGGAACAACTCCCGAATTACACGGACAGCCTTACCGGTTGCCCGTGCCAACTGGTGATGATGGTAGTACTTCTCGTGCAGCAGCCGAGTCACCGACGCCAGTTCGGCACGCAACTCGCTGCTGAATCCGGCCAATCGGTCGGTACAGGCACGGACGGCCTGCGGCGAATCCGGTCGCGCCTGTTCAATTCTCTCTTTGGTGGCAAGGATCAGATCCACCATCATGGCCGTAATCATGCGCCGGTTGGCCTCATGCAGCAATGCATGCCGTGACAACTTCGGCGAAGCTTCGCACGCTGCGTCGTAGGCACGGGAAAACAGCTTCAAGTCCCGTACCTCTTCGAGATCCAGAAACCCCAGCCGCAGACCATCGTCCAGATCATGGTTGGTATAAGCAATCTGGTCGGCAAAATCCACCAACTGCGCCTCCAAGGTCGGCGAGCCATCTTTGAGGAAACGTTCCCCCAGCGGCCCCAGAGTTTTAGCAATTTCCTTCGGGCAGCGCTTCAGCACGCCCTCACGTGTCTCGAAACTCAGGTTAAGACCGCGAAACTCGGCGTATTTATGCTCGAGTTTGTCGATCACGCGCAATGACTGAAGATTGTGCTCGAATCCGCCGTACTCTTTCATGCAGTCGTCCAGCGCATCCTGTCCCGCATGCCCGAATGGCGTGTGACCCAGATCGTGCGCCAGCGCGATCGATTCGGACAGGTCTTCGTTGAGACGCAAGGCGCGCGACAGCGTGCGCGACAGCTTGGCCACTTCGATGCTGTGCGTCAGTCGGGTGCGAAAAGATCCATCCGCATGATTCACCATGACCTGGGTCTTGTACTCCAAGCTTCGGAACGCGGCGGCGTGAATGATCCGGTCGCAATCACGCTGGTACAGCGTTCTGAATCTGTCCGGAGGCTCCGAATACTGCCGCCCGAGAGAATTGAACTCGCTGGCCGCGTAAGGAGCAAACCCGGCCTGATCCGGCCCGCCGTCCCGCGCTTCCAGCAAATCGACTGCCACAGGCTCAACGCACTCCTGCCAACGTGGCCGACAACAGCCGCTCGTCCACTTGGTCGGTCACTTCCGCCTGCCCAATTGCCCGCATCAAGATGAAACGTTGCCGTCCCCCGACATTCTTCTTGTCATGCCGCATATGAGCACGCAATTGCTCAACCCCCAGTTCTTCCGGCAGCCGGGTCGGCAACTCCGCGCGGCCGACCAGCGCCTGTATCCGCTCGGCTGCCTGAGCCTCGAGCCAGCCCATCCGGACCGACAGGTCGGCGGCAAGCACCAGACCGCAGGCCACTGCTTCACCATGATTCCACTGTGCATAGCCCTGCTCGGTTTCGATCGCATGCGCAAAAGTATGACCCAAGTTTAGCAACGCGCGGGTACCGGTGCGTTCCCGCTCGTCGGCAGCCACAATTCGCGCCTTGCTGGCGCAGGACGTCTTGATTGCGTACGTCAAGGCTTCCGTCTCCAGCGCCAAGACTTCCTCAAGGTGCTCTTCCAGCCACTCGAAGAATTCCGCATCGTCAATCAAGCCGTATTTAATGACCTCGGCCACGCCCGCACGCATTTCACGTTCCGGCAGGCTGCGTAGCGTCGCTAAGTCGATCAGCACCGCCTTCGGTTGCCAGAACGCACCAATCATGTTCTTGCCGAGCGGGTGGTTGACTCCGGTCTTGCCGCCAACCGAAGCATCCACCTGTGCCAACAATGTTGTCGGAACCTGCACAAAATCAACGCCCCGCATATAGGTGGCAGCAGCAAATCCGGTCATGTCGCCGACCACGCCTCCCCCGACCGCGACGAAGGTCGCACCGCGCCCCAGTTCCTGTTCCAGAAGCCAGGTGTAAAGTCCGTTCAGGTCTTCCAGCGTCTTGTGTTGCTCCCCGTCCGGCAGCACGTAGCATCCACGGCAAGCCGGCCCCAAGGCCTCCGCGAGAGGCCGGGCATACAGGTTTTCCACTCCCGGATGCGTCACCAGCACGACCTCGGACCCCACCAGAGGAGCCCAGCGTGCGGAATCTTCAAGCAGTCCTTCGCCGATCAGAATCGGGTATGAAGCGCCCTTGAGGGCAACGGTTAACTCATGCACGAAAAACTCTGCGGACTCGAACCTACGTTTCAAACGAAATTGTATACTGCTTGGCTCCCAACCAGGTCAACGCGCCATGCCAGAAACATTGCTACTGACCGCCGGCCGTCACACCGTCACCATCACCTGTTACGACACACCCACCGCGCAGGCGATCTGTGCCGCCCTGCCCATCCAGTCCGAGGTTCGCACCTGGGGGCAGGAAATCTACTTCGAGGCACCCGTCGAAGCCGCTCTTGAAGCCGATGCCCGCGATGTGGTGGAGCCCGGCGAGATTGCGTTCTGGGTGGAGGGCCAGTGCATCGCGATCGGTTTCGGACCCACCCCGGCTTCACGCGGCGACGAGATCCGGCTGGCCGCGGCGGTCAACATCTGGGGGTATGCGGACGATGTCCACGGTTTCGCCGCCTGCCTCCCCGGCGACCCGGTCAGGGTGCGCCGCGCATGAATCCGGTTCGCGGGAAATTCTCCGCCCCCTTCGAACCCGAAAAGATCGCCTCAGACTGGCGTCAGCGCGGTTTCTCCTGCGGAACATTCGAAGACCCTCCGGGACGGGCTTGGCGAGACTATACCCACGACTGCAACGAACTGATTACGGTCGTGGAAGGCCGGCTGCAATTGACCCTGAAAGGCGTCGACATGATCCTGGAGCCCGGCGACGAAGCCTTCATCCCACGACGTTGCCTGCACTCTGTCGTCAATCTCGCCCCGGCCCGTACGGTCTGGCTGTACGGCTACGACAGCCCGGGCGTCTGATCAAGCCACTCGACAATGTTTTCGCAGGCTGTGCGCACCGTCAGGCCATCCATATTGACCTGGTAATCACACAACTCTCGATATAAAGGCTCGCGCTCGCTGGACAACCGCTTCAATATCTCCTCCGGGTCTCCGTCCTGCAATAGCGGGCGACTGCGGTCCGCACTCAAGTGCCGCAATTGGGCATCCAGCGGCACACGGAGGTAGATCACCGTGCCACGCGAAGCCAAGAGGCGGCGATTATCCGCATCCAGAACGGCACCTCCGCCAGTCGCCAGAACAATATTTTTTTGTTGCACCAGCTCCGCGATGACTTCACGCTCCCGGCGACGGAACCCTTGCTCTCCCTCGCGCTCGAATATTTCTGAAACCGTCACTCCGGTCCGTTCTTGCAACACCGCGTCACTATCGAAAAATTCCCGCCCCATTGCCTTCGCCAGCAGGGAGCCAACCGTTGTTTTTCCCGCACCCATCGGGCCGATCAAAAACACATTGGAGGGGTGAACGGGTACGGCCATGAAACGCCCTGATAATCAGAGCCACACTATACTGTAGCCTTGGCCAAACGCTAGCCCGGACATGAACATCACCCGCCGCCTTCTGAGACTCATTGCCTTGGGGGTAGTGCCAGTCTTGCTCGCCGTGCTCGGAGCCTATCTCTATATACAGCCCAGCATGCCGACGGTCCAGGAACTTCGGGATATTCATCTGCAGACCCCGCTCCGCGTGTACTCCCAAGATGGTGCGCTGCTCGCGGTCTACGGCACCAAGCGCCGCATTCCCGTCCGTCTGGACGAGATTCCGTTGCCAATGCGCCAGGCTTTCATCGCATCCGAAGACTCCCGCTTTGAGCAACACTTCGGGGTAGACCTGCAGGCCTTGATCCGGGCCGCCGTGGATCTTGCGCGCAGCGGGCGGATCCGCCAAGGCGGCAGCACCATCACCATGCAGTTGGCCCGTAATTTCTACCTGACCCGGCAACGTCACTTTATTCGCAAGCTACGGGAGATTTTCCTCGCCCTGCGCATCGAACAGGAACTCAGCAAGGATGAAATCCTGGAACTCTACCTGAACAAGATTTTCCTTGGGCATCGAGCGTACGGCGTGGGCGCGGCGGCCGAGGTGTACTACGACGCCTCTCCCCGACATCTGACGCTAGCTCAGATGGCGACTATCGCCGGTCTGCCCAAGGCACCCTCAACCCTCAACCCGGTCACCAACCCTGACGCATCCCACGCGCGGCGGCGCTACGTGCTGGATCGCATGTTGCAGGACGGGCATATCACGAGCGCGCAGCACCGAGAAGCTGTCGAAGCCCCGGTTACCGCACGGCTGGGCCATTACCGCGGCCAGTCTTCGGCCCCCTACGTGGGAGAAATGGTCCGGGCCGAAATGGTGGAGCGGTTCGGAACGGAGGCTTACACCGGAGGCTATACGGTTTACTTGACCATACGCGACGATTTGCAAACAGCGGCCCGCCAAGCCGTGCGAAGAGCATTGATTCGCTACGACTTGCGCCACGGCTGGCGTGGCGCGGAAAACCGCTTGGTCCCTCTCCCGGAAAGCAAACAGGAACTCGACCAAGTTCTAAGTAATACCCCGGCTCGGGGCGGTTTCAAAAACGGCATCGTGGTGCACGCCGGTTCCGAAGTCGCCCATGTGTATCTCGGTCATAGCCGTTGGGCGGAACTGACCCTCGAGGAGATTCTCTGGGCACGACCGATGGAACATGTCGACCGGCGCGGGCCCGCGCCTCGGGCAACTTCGGACGTGCTGCATCCGGGCGATATCGTTCACTTGGTGTTCGAAGACAATG
Source organism: uncultured candidatus Poriferisulfidus sp. (assembly GCA_965116525.1). GTDB lineage: Bacteria > Pseudomonadota > Gammaproteobacteria > Poriferisulfidales > Poriferisulfidaceae > Poriferisulfidus. Next base: position 1,074,419 of record OZ220694.1, on the reverse strand, counting down.
TCTGGAGATTGCGCCAGATTCCGGAGGCTTCCGGCGCACTGGTTGCACTGGACCCGGTTGATGGTGCGATCCGGGCATTGACCGGCGGCTTCGACTTCGCCTTGAGCAAATTCAATCGCGCGACCCAGGCGCGCCGCCAGCCGGGCTCCAGTTTCAAGCCATTCCTGTATACCGCCGCTCTGGCCAAGGGGTACACCCCGGGCACGCTGATCAACGACGCGCCCGTCGTCTACCACGACCAGGGCATTGAGGGAGCCTGGCGTCCTGCAAACTACAGTGGACGGTTTTACGGACCGACCCGTCTTCGCGAGGCTCTGACTTATTCCCGGAATGTGGTTTCGATCCGAATGCTTGACGGCATCGGGAGCGATTATGCGCGTCACTACGTGGAACGGTTCGGTTTTGATGCCGAGGCCCTCCCCGACAACCTGACCTTGGCACTGGGTTCGGGTGAAGTGGCGCCACTGCAAATGGTGGCGGCATTCGCGATCTTCGCCAACGGCGGCTACCAAATAGAACCCTACCTGATCGATCGCATTGAAAATCGAACAGGAGAACTGGTTTATGCGGCCAACCCTCGCAAGGTCTGCGACGATGCGTGCCAAAAGCAGGCTCTGTCGTCACTGTCGGCCCCTGATCAAGAAATATCCGCCTTGATGCCGGAGAACGCGGCCTCACGCGTGATCGACAAACGGATTCACTATCAGATCGTCAGCATGTTGCAGGACGTGGTCCGATTCGGAACCGCGCGTGCCGCATTAGCGCTAGAGCGTAAGGATCTGGCGGGGAAAACCGGCACCACGAACGATCAACGCGATGCTTGGTTCAGTGGATTCAATTCCGGCCTCGTGGCCACCACCTGGGTGGGGCGGGACGACTATGGAAAACTCGGTCGCCGTGAAGTCGGCGGTACGGCGGCACTGCCCATGTGGATCGACTTCATGAAAGTGGCTCTGGCCGACCTGCCGGAAAAGCCTCTTTCCATTCCCCCGGGCATTGTTCAGGTACGCATTGACCCCAAAAACGGCCTGCTCGCTCCGCCCGACAGCACGAACAGCATCGTAGAAACCTTCCGGGAGGAACACATGCCCAATCGTTTGTCGAAAGAAACCAATCTGATGCCTGGGGATGGCCGGGCTGACATGCCGGAGCAGTTGTTCTGATTGGCGAAAACGTTCATACTAGAGTTTGGTCCTCTCGTCCGTCCGCACACTTTATTGCTTGGCTTCTTGGCGGGTTCCTTTTGTTTTTTCGAGGTTATCAAAAATGAACCGAAATTTAATTCTTCTGATCGCCGCTGGCGCGCTCGGCATTATCCTTTTGTCCTTCGCCATGAAGCAGGGCTCCTTCCTTGGGATGGCTCCACCCGCACCGGCTGACACCGAAAGCCATGCGGAAAGCCCCGATGCGGAGCAAGCCAAGGCGATGGTCGCCCAGGCTCTTGAATATACGGATCAACATGGCATTTCCGCCCTGATCGAAACGGTCAATGCGGCCGCTCCCGAATTCCACCAAGGTGAGTTCTATGTGTTCGTCTTGGACAACGCCGGGACGATCGTGGCTCACCCGATCGATCCCAGTTGGGTCGGAGTGGATGACCAGACCGGTACGGATGCCGACGGTAATGCGTTCCTCGCGAGAATGGCTGCGGCGGCAGCCGGCAACCCGGACGGCAGTTGGTTCGACTACCGCTGGCCGAATCCGGTCACGGGAGAAGTGGCTACCAAATCCAGCTGGATCGTGATTCGCGACGACCATGTCGTTGGTGTCGGCATCTACCTAGAGGAAGAGTAGAAAAATCGTACGAACGCCCCGGCCGGGCAGAGATTCAGGCTGAAACGGCTCTGAATTTCTGAACCTCGTCGATCAGGCAGGCAAGCTGATCCGGATCGATGTCCGGCGTGATGCCGTGCCCGAGGTTGAATATGTGGCCTGGGTAAGGCCCGTAATCTTCCAATAGCGCACGCGCGGCGGCACGCAGGTCCTCCGCATCCGCACGCAGGATAGCGGGATCCAGATTGCCCTGTAGGGCACAGGTTTGCCCGACCTCTTCGCGTGCAGCGCGAAGATTGACGGTTTCATCCAAGCCGATCGCTTCGCAACCGATCTCGCTGACCTCGGTCAATCGCTCGCCACCGCCACGGGCAAACATGATGCGTGGCACAACCGGCCCCAGTTTTTTCATGACGTGCTCGACCGGCTGGAGCGAGAAGCGAACATAGTCCTCGCCATCCAGAATGCCTCCCCAGCTGTCGAAAATCATCACCGCACTGGCACCGGCCTCGATCTGTGCTTCCAGATAAAGCGCAACGGAATCTGCCAGAATCGACAGCAAATGATCAAGCTGCTCCGGTTCGGACCGAAGAAATTCAGCTACATGCTCAAAGTCGCTTCGGCTTCGGCCCTCGATCATGTAGGTGGCCAGCGTCCATGGACTGCCGGCAAAGCCGATGACCGGAACCCGGTCTCCGATCTCTCGGGACAGCAAGGACACGGCTTCGCTGACATAGCGGAGCTCCTGGTGCGGATCCGGGACCCCCAACGCCTTGATGTCGGCGACACTGCGGACCGGGCGCTCAAAGTGCGGCCCCGTGCCTTCCGAAAACCCGAGCCCCAGCCCCATCGCGTCCGGGATGGTCAGAATGTCGGAGAATACGATTGCCGCATCCAACGGATATCGACGCATCGGCTGCAACGCTGCTTCGCAGGCATATTCCGGCGTGCGGCACAAATTAAGAAAGCTCCCGGCTTGCTCGCGCAACTCGCGATATTCCGGAAGGTAGCGCCCGGCCTGACGCATAATCCATATGGGCGTACGGTCGGTCGGCTGCCGCCGTAGAGCGCGAAGAAACCGATCGTTTTCCGGGACCGCCATCGGGGCCTCAGGACTGTTGCAGGTAATCGAGAATTCCTTCAGCCGCCCCGCGCCCTTCGAACACTGCCGTCACCACAAGATCCGCCCCGCGCACCATGTCGCCTCCGGCAAACACTTTGGGATTGGCCGTCTGATAGGGAAACGGATCGGAGCAGGTTGTCACCAGTCCTTGTCCGTCCACATTAATCTGGTTCTCGGCAAACCAGTCTGCGGGACTCGCCCGGAAACCGAAGGCGATTACCACCCGGTCGGCAGGCAGCACCGTCTCGGAGCCCGGCACCGGCTCCGGCATCAGCCGTCCGCGCTCATCTGCTGCACCCAGCCGGGTCTCAACCACGCGCACACCACTCGTTCCGTTCTTCCCCTCAATCCCGAGCGGTTGCCGGTTGAACAGGAATTTCACTCCTTCTTCCGTCGCATTCTTGACCTCGCGGCGCGAACCCGGCATATTCCCAAGGTCGCGCCGATACACGCACGTGACCGATTTGGCCTGCTGACGCACCGCGGTGCGCACGCAATCCATGGCCGTGTCCCCTCCGCCCAGCACCAGAACGTCTTCACCTTCCATGCTGACATAGGGCATCTCACCCATATCCAGCCGAAGTTCCTGATTGACCGTGCCGATCAGGTAAGGCAGCGCCTTGTATACATTGGGTCCGTCCTCACCTGGAAACCCCCCGCGCATCCCGGTGTAGGTACCCATGCCAAGAAATACCGCATCGTAGTCTTCCAGGAGAGACTCGAATGAAACATCGCGGCCCACTTCCGTGTTCAAACGGAACTGGATGCCCATCTCTTGCAGAATCTGGTGGCGGGTCTCGACGACGTCTTTTTCCAGCTTGAACGAAGGAATACCGAACGTCAGCAAGCCCCCGATACGCGGATAGCGGTCAAATATGACCGCCTGAACGCCGTTGCGCGCCAAGACGTCAGCACAGGCAAGCCCGGCCGGACCCGCACCAACGATCGCGACTCGCCGGTCGGTGGGTTTGACTCCAGAAAGATCGGGGCGCCAGCCCTGCTCCAGCGCGGTATCGGTAATGTATTTTTCAACCGCCCCGATGGTGACCGCGCCAAATCCATCATTCAGTGTGCATGCCCCTTCGCACAAACGATCTTGCGGACAAATCCGCCCGCAAATCTCTGGCAAAGAGTTGGTCCGATGCGACATTTCCGCCGCCTCGAATAGATTTCCCTCCTCGATCAGCTTGAGCCAATCGGGGATGTAGTTGTGAACCGGACATTTCCACTCGCAGTAGGGGTTGCCGCATCCCAAGCAACGCGCCGACTGTTCGGCAGCCTGCTCCGGGACATACTTCCCGTAGATTTCCCGGTAGTGGTGGAGGCGCACCTCAACCGCATCCACGGCCGGGTCTTGGCGTGGAACTTGCAGGAATTGAAGAGGATCGGCCATGGCGTTATTGTAAGCCTCGGCCAAGTTTCCGGCAGAATGCCGGAAGGTCAAAAATCAACGGTAGCGCGGTCGCGATTGCTTGGACAGACGCTTGGCATTGCGCTTGATCGCTGCGGCAGCCTTGCGCTTGCGCACTTCGGTCGGTTTTTCGTAGTACTCGCGGCGGCGAGCTTCCGAAAGCACTCCTGACCGCTCGCACGCACGCCGAAAACGACGGATTGCAACGTCAAATGGCTCGTCTTCCTTGACTCGAATCCCAGGCATATAGATTTATCAGATAGCCGAAAATGGATTGCGTATTGTACATGGTTAGCAAAAACAGGCTGTCAGACACCCATCCACCAGTACTCCTCGAAGTTTGGCCGCTCTCTTTTCCGGGCTCGCGGGAATCCACTCCTATCCACGCTCTAATCACCTCACGGCACAAAACGCAAATATCCGGTGAATTCCCATGCAATATTCCCCGCAATCGATCAACCAAAAGCCTTGGTATCAGAATTGCGACTCGACTTGGAATTGGATTCCAGGCTTGGATTCTCCCAGTGCATCTCTCAGGCGTCCGCCCTCGATATTCAGGTTGAATGCAGTCCCGATCTCAAGGCGGCTGCCCAAGCGGTAGGTACCCGTCCTATCTCCCAGAGAAAGACGCGCATAAGGGGTCAGGAGACCCCGTCCACTCAGCGCTGACAAGCCGTAGTCGACCGCTACATCAAGACGACCCTTCATCGGCTCGCGATCTCCTTGGGACAGGGCGTGTACTGTATCCCGTGACCACACTTGATCCACTTTGCTCTGATATGCGCCCCAGCTCGGCATCAGACTCAATGCCAGACCCCGACGATCAGAGCCCGGGTCCACCCGGACTGAGCCTTGGAAACCCCACTCGTCGTAATCATCACTGTGCGTTACCAAATAGCGGCCCGAGCCTTCCACCGTCAAGCCTCGTTGTGGGTCGGTGTAGCGCGCACCCGCACCAATTTCCACTCCGGTTCCTTCCAGCCCATCACCACTATCATGACGTAATCCAATCTCAAGCGTCGGCAACAATACCCGTCCTCCGTCCAGCGGACACTCGTGAGTCCCCTCTAGCGCCGCTTGCACGCGCTGGATATCCGAGGTCAACGGGTTGATTTGATCTCCCCCATCCGTCTTAATCTCCGACACATGGCCGTCGGCCTTGAAGCGTACTGTCATGGTGCCGCTGTACCCGAACAGGCCCTCTGCCGAGTACACCTGCCCGCTCACTCCCATGGCTCCGGTCTTCAGACGCGTATCACTGGAATGCTTGCCGCTGTCATCCTTGATGTCGACTTCGCCGCGACCATAGCCGATCGTCGCCCAGGTTCGCAGATCCTTCTTCGACGACACCCAGCTCACGTAGGGGTGGACACTGGTCATTTCGCTTTCGTAGCGTCCTCCCTCGGAACCCGTCCGATCCTTATAGTCGAAATCACCCTCCGACCAGGATACCGCCAAGCCTGCAAGAAGATCTTGGCGCAGACGCATGTCGGCACCCAAGTGGAAGCTTGACAGGTCGCCATCCCATTCGATCGGTCGATCGTCACCACCTTCCATATCCCGATAATCGCCACGGCCCCAGAAGGAAAGATTGTTTAATCCACCTGACGTGCCTTCCAATGGCAACACAAAAGACTTTCCTGCCAAAGCCTGTTTCAGATCTAAAGAGTCCTGTTCCACTGCGGAGGGAACCAGAGCCAGCACCTGTTCCAGCGCGGAGCTTCCGGTCAGGTCCATCACCCCATCCGAAGCGGCGCCCTCCGTTTCCACGCGAGACGAGATCGCCGACAGCGTGCTCGCGATCATGGCCTGAGTAACACGCGGCAACAATTCCTTGTTAACATCGCTGGGCTCCAGAAGGCGACTGTCGCTGATCGTTACCACGGCAATCGACGGACTGCCCACGCGAACCCCGTCGGGCAGCGGCTCACCAAAACCAATCGTCACGGTCTCGTCTCCCTCGACCAAACGGTCGGCCGTAGCGCTGAAGGTGACAGTCTTCTCGGTCTCGCCACTGGCAAGCGTTACGCTCTGTGCTACCTCGTAATCGCATTCCCCCTCATCCGGGCATGGCGGTGTCGCCGTCAGCGGAATCTCTACCGTACGCAGTGGATCTTCGCTCAAGCGCACCGTCAATTCCACGCTCTCGCCTTCCGATACTTCATAGGTGGGTTCGAAGAAAACCTCTACTTCAGGCAGTTCCCGTATGGTCACCATGGCAGTCATCGGGGTTCCAACACTCACCTCGGCCGGCCAATCAGCATGAGTATCGTCAAACCAGAACGTCACCGTCTTGTCAGTCTCGTCTTCATCCACTGTAGACGTGAACGTGACCGTCTTCACGGTCTCGCCACTGTTGAAGGTGATAGTCTCCGGCACTCCGGAGTAACCGCATTCCTCATTCGGCATGCACGGGGGATCTGCCGTCAGCGGAATTGTCACCGTGCTTTTAGGATCCTGGTCCAAATGGACCGTCAGCGGAATGGTACGCCCCTCAAACACTGAATAGGTGTCTTGACCGAAGGATACGCCCAATTCATCGTCGGTGATTGTCAACGTCACGGGTTTGACCGTGACGTACGTTTCACTCGTCCCCATAATTTCCACTCTCTGATCCGGCGCGTTTACAGCATTATCCGAGGCGGTGATTGTGACCGTGTCACTGCTGCTGTCATTGCCTACCGTGAAATTGAAGGTAAGTCCGTCCAGTTCCTGCGTGAGAATGTCAGCGGTGCTAGCCGGATCCGTCGACAGCGTGACCGTAAAGTCCTCCGCGGGCAGAGGCCAGACTGTTGCTCTCAGCGTGGTGGAGCCGCCATTCTCATCGATCGCATTCATATCCAGCGCCAACGTTACCGTCACCGGTCCCGGCGTCAGGTTTTGGGTTTCTTTGCCCCGTATCACATTGACTAGTTTCCCGCTCGAATTCTGCAACGCATTCACGGAATTCGGGATAAACACAATCTGGTTGCCGTCACCATCAAAGCGATGGGTTGGAGGGCGGTAGCGAATCAGCACTCTGTCGGTGTTGCGGATCGCATCTACCACATTCAAAGTCAAAATGACTTTTGCTCCCATTATTTCTAAAGAATCCACGCGGGGTTGGGTGCTGAAGCCATCCACAAACACACTAAACTGGACTTCAGCCGGCTTCGCATTCGCATCCAAATTCTCGTCAAATGTCATCTCGATAATGTTTCCCCTCACGGTCACCGGATTCGTACTGATCAGTTCCGGCTCATTCTGGTTGCCCGACGCGGTATCACAAACCGCATCCGAAGGGACACTCGTGCCATCGGCGTTGATGGCCGAAACGCGATAACACAACTGGAGGGAGGGCAGGACGCCGACATTAGTCTGGGTGTAGACCACGCTCGTGCTTCCGGTATTCGCCTCCAGCACCCCCCACTCACTCGTGGATTGTTCGTCAGTAAGGATCCCATGGTAATCCGTTGATACCTCGATTTTGTAGCCGGTAATCGTACTTCCGCCGTTGTTTGTCGGCGCGCTCCAACCTACTACAGCCCCATTACCTCCGCTTTCGTTTATGTCAACGCTCAAATTCGTCGGCTTGCCTGGAGCGGCAGCGACTGAAACCGTGATGGTGCCAAGTCCGATGGCGGTCGCCACCAACGCATAGGCGATGGTACGTCGCAAAATTCGACAACCACGCGCCAGCAGAGCAGGCACCCCATGCCCACGAGCTAGTCGGGGAGAATCACCCTCTATATTTCGGTGAAGGGTTGTTTGGTTAGGGTTCTGGGTCAGAAAAAGATGTTGATGGATGGGGGTTCTGCAGTCTGGGCTACATTGCAGCATTACCTTAGCTCCTCAGGGGTCCAAACCTCGCGTTTTTAAAATGAAAAATTGCCCTGCGGGCAATCCTTTATCACAGCAGAAAAAACTGGGCGTCTCTTCTTTAACTTGGGGAAGAATTATAACATGCTCGGCGTGTAACCAACCCCCCCCTCCCCCCTGAAATTCTTATTTTTATCAACAACAAAATAGATAATTCCGGAGACCAGATTTTCGGCCCTTCGATTCCGGCAAGCCTAATTACACCCGCACGGAGTGAACAAACAACTGAAAACCGGGATAATGGGTGCGACTTCGGAGATCGAGCGGCCATGACCGAAACAACCCGCGTACTGGGTATCGAGACCTCCTGCGACGAAACCGGGATCGCGGTTTGGGACAGTGCGCGCGGGCTGCTCGCCCACCAACTCTACAGCCAAGTCAAAACCCACCAGCAGTATGGCGGGGTCGTGCCGGAACTGGCTTCGCGCGATCATGTGCGCCGCCTGCCACAACTGACTTTGGATGCCTTGGAGGATGCCGACTGTTCTCCTTCGGATCTGGATGCTATCGCCTACACGGCCGGACCCGGATTGATCGGCGCCTTAATGTCCGGTGCCTCATTTGCTTGCGCCATGGCTTACGCGCTGAACCGGCCTGCTCTCGCCATTCACCATATGGAAGCCCATCTTCTCGCCCCCCTGATGGACGAACCGGATTTTGCGCCCCCATTCGCAGCACTGTTGGTCTCCGGCGGGCATACCTTGCTGATGCAGGTCGATCAGATCGGCCAATACACGTGCCTTGGGCAGAGTATCGACGACGCCGTCGGTGAGGCATTCGATAAAACCGCACGCATTCTGGATCTTCCCTATCCGGGTGGCCCTGCCTTGGCGGAACTTGCGGAGCACGGAGACTCCGAACGTTTTCACTTCCCACGTCCGATGCTGGACCGCGAAGGCTGCGACATGAGTTTCAGCGGGCTCAAGACCCACGCTCGCCGACTGGCCGAAGCCCATCCGGAAGACACTCAGGCGGCCGCAGACATCGCAGCCGGATTTCAGGAAGCGGTAGTGGATGTCCTAGTCGCCAAAGCACAGCGGGCGCTTAAGCAAAGCGGATTGAATCATCTGGTGGTGGCAGGCGGAGTCGGTGCGAACCGGCGGCTGCGAACCCGGTTGGCAGAAACCTTGGAAAAAAATGGGCAACAGGCTCTTTGGCCTCCTTTCGAATACTGCACGGACAACGGAGCCATGATTGCCTTCGCCGGTTCGTTGCGCCTGCAAGACCCCGCTGCACACAGTGACCTGGAAATTCGAAGCAGGGCGCGCTGGCCTCTGGAAGAACTCGCGCCCCCGTCTCCCCTCGCCTGAGGAGGCACTTCGTACGGCGTTATGCTGGCTGGCGCTTCGACCGGTGGCGGAAAAATGCGTAGACTGCCCAAGCCGGCAGACTGAAAACGATCGCGTAAATCGCGATTCCTAAAGGTCCAAGCAGTCCACCGAGTAAAACCGCCCAAACCGTCGCAGGCGCCAGCACGATGAATGTGGCCCAAGCCGATACGACATGTCCCCCGCGCCGCAACGCCCGACAAGCCAGCGCCAGCGGAAGACCGAAGGGTGCCAAAAAAATCAATGCCAGCCATGCCTGCGGTTCGATAAACAAGGGAATCCCCCCGGCCGCTGTCGTTAGAAGAATGCCAAACGGCAGCCACAGCAGCGAGAGCAAGATGAAATAAGAGAAGCGTTTCATCCGCGATTTTCAGTCAGGACTCAGCCTCCGTTCTGCCCCACTTGATCGAACAACCCATGCTGGGAGTCTGTTCCTGGGGACCTTCGCCGGTTTTCGCGACTTGGACCATCGCTTCGAACAAATCCCGCCGTGCATCCGGGACCGGGTGCATCCCACTCTCGTCGAGACGTCCACGGTATTGCAGTTTCAGTTCGGCGTTGTATCCAAAAAAATCAGGCGTACATACCGCACCGTATGCCTGTGCCACCTGTTGTGATTCGTCCAGCAGATAGGGAAACGGAAAATCGTACTCGCGTGCAACCGCAATCATGTTGTCGAACGAGTCTTCCTGATAATCGGTCGGATCATTCGACATGATGGCCACCGACTGAATTCCATGAGCGCGCAATTCGCCCACGTCACGAACGATGCGCTCCCGCACGGCCTTGACGTACGGGCAGTGATTGCAGATGAACATCACCAAGGTTCCGGCTTCGCCGCGGCATTCCTCCAGCGACCATTCGCGCCCGTCGACTCCGGGCAGGGTGAAATCTATCGCCGGCTGTCCGAAATCACAGACCGGGGTATGTTTAAGACTCATGACCGGACTCCTTTGAGCGCCTGTGATGCCGCTTGCGACAGAAACAGGGTATCCACTCCGACGCCCACCAATGTGAACCCCATCTCGACGTACCGGGACACCACGTCCGGTGCGATCCCGAAGATGCCCGGAACCTTGCCCGCCTCTTGGCAGACCGCCAAGACTTCGGCAATCGCCTCCTGTACCGCCGGATCGTGCACTTGGCCCGGGATGCCCATACTCGTGGACAGGTCATAGGGCCCGATGAACAGCGCGTCCACCCCCTCTACGGCAGCCAGATCCCGGACATTCTCCACCGCATCCTTATGTTCGATCTGGATTACCGTCAACAGTGAATCGTTCGCCTGGCCCAGGTAGGCTTCAAATCTTGCCCCGTAGCGATGTGCACGGGCGATACCGACGCCTCGCTCGCCCTGAGGCGGGTACTTGGCGTAATTGACGACCTGCTTCGCCTGCGCGACCGTGTTGACCTGAGGCGCGATGATCCCGGTCGCCCCGACATCCAGCATTTTTTCGATCCAGGTTTCCTCGTGCACCGGGATCCGGACCAGGCAGGGCGTCCGGTCCCCCGTCGCCTGGATGAGGGACTCGACGGCCAGCGGATCGTGCGTGCCATGTTCGGCATCGATGAACAGCCAATCGAATCCAATGTCGCCCAAGATTTCCGCCGCCTGGGGACTGTTCATGCTGACGATCGTGCCCACCAGCACTTCGCCGGAACAGACCCGCTGACGGAATTTGTTCTCGCAGACCAGCGGGCCGCTCACGGCAACGCCTCCACGCCTTGATCGGTCCCGATCAACAGCACATCCGCACCGCGCCGCGCAAACAGCCCGACCGTGACCACTCCGGGGATATCGTTGAGGGTATCTTCCATTTTCGGGGGATCCAGAATTTCGAGATTGTGAACATCCAGAATGCAGTTGCCGTGATCGGTCACGAAGCCTTCGCGCCACTCCGGCATGCCGCCATGCCGAACCAGTTCACGCGCCACCATGGAACGCGCCATCGGGATGACCTCGACTGGCAAGGGAAAGGCACCCAAACGGTCCACCTGCTTGCCATCGTCGATGATGCAGACAAAAGTCTCGCTACACTCGGCGATGATTTTCTCGCCTGTCAGCGCACCCCCACCGCCTTTGATGAGGCTGCGGTGCCGCGTTGCCTCATCGGCTCCGTCTACGTACAGGCGCAAAGGCCCGGCCGTGTTCAAGTCCACCACCGGGATGCCGATCTGGCGCAACCGTTCGGCGCTCGCCTGCGATGACGAGACCGCAGCATCGATCTTGCTTTTGACAGAAGCCAGGGCATCGATGAAGAAATTGACCGTTGAACCGGTCCCGACTCCCAACACCTCGCCCGGCTGAATATGAGCCAAAGCGACTTCTGCCGCTTTTTTCTTCTTGTCGTCGCTCATTCCGGAAATCCCTATAATTGCTTCATAAGTTTAACATTCGCAATCCTATGCCATATTTTGTTTTTCAGGTTGAAGGCGCCAGTCCAGAAAGCCGTGTAATCAATTTCCTGCAAGCCTTCGAGAGCTACCGGGAGGCACGCACGCTTGCCCGGGAAGAGCGGGCAAAACAGGCCGATGCGGGCCCGGAAGCGGTTCGTGTCGTCTTCGCGGAATCCCAGGAACTGGCCGAGGGCCTGCTGCGACAAAGGCGTGAGGCCCCGATTCTTCAGGAATGGGAGAAATAAGAGGTTTCGACCGGTTACGGGAAGTCCAGGGAAGTGACATTTTGTCCTGCTGGGGAAATTCGTCCATGGCCTGCCTGACGAGAACACATGGATGAAGTTCAGTACCGGGACACCTACCACTCAGTCAACGAGCGACGGTGCCATTTCGAGAAAACCATCAACGCCCGTGTCTGCACCTGCCACCACATGCAGCGGTTCAACTTGGCAGACCGGGAAGGCGTCGGCTGCACGAACCCCAAGGCGCACCGGAACTGCGCCGACTGGCTCCACGCCGTGCGTCAGGCATCGTGTTTCGCGCTGTCGCAGCCTAAACCCGTAGATATCCTTCCGCACCGCTTGGAGGCCAAGGTCCAAGCAGGCGGCTTGCTGGGCCTTGCTGAACTGATCAACGACAGTGCCAATGTCGACGACATCGCCAACCTGCTGAATCACGCTATTGATCGCTATGGCAATGTGTCCGACATTCCCATGCCGGATATCGTGACGGCAGTGACAGAATACGAGCCGCGCCAACGCAAGAAACGAAAGACAACAGGGCCTGGATGAGAAACCCGGACAGGCATCCACCGGGTACAATTCCATGGCCTTCCGCCGGCTCATCACCCGCCTCTCCCAGCCATGTCCCCGATCCCTGAAGAACTGAGACTGGATCGCCAGGCGCGCGAACTCCACGTCCGATTCGACGATGGTGCCCAATTCGTACTCCCCTGCGAGTACCTGCGCATCTTTTCTCCCTCCGCCGAGGCGAAAACGGCGAGAGCCCGCGGTGACTGGATCACCGGCAAGCAAAGCGTCAATATCGAGCGTATCGAGCCCTTCGGAACATATGCCGTCCGTCTCTACTTCAGCGACAAACATGACACCGGGATCTATTCCTGGGAATGCCTGTACCAGTTGGGGCAGGACCATCAAAAAAACTGGCAACAGTACCTGACTGATCTAAAACAACGGAACCAATCCACCCCGGAAGGCGAAGAGCGAGTCATCACCCTTCTGCTGTCCGGCGCCCTAGCCGAAGAAGTGGAGATGGAACGCGTGGACGTGGCCCTGCCCAGCGAAACATCAACTGTCGCCGAATTTTTATACTGGCTGCGCCAGCAGGGAGACGACTGGCACGAAGCCATCGACCCCAGGCGACTGACCACCATGGTCAATCAGCAACCTGCCGAGCCGGCCACTCGCCTGCACAACGGAGACGAGGTCTCGCTGACCTCGACCTACACGAAAAATAGACCCGACGGCTGATCTCAGCCGGGCACGGCGGCGAGTTCGGTCAGCAAGACCCCGGTCAGCGCGCAAGTGAGCAGCACCGGCACCACCGGCACCCGCCCGGCGGAGATGGCCAGCAAGGCCAAACCGGTCATCAGCACCATGTTCCAATCCGGCGGGGCTTCCCAGCCGTGCGTCCAGATGACATAACCCGCGAAAGTTACCGCCAGGTTCAGCATTACGCCGACGACCGCCGCCGTGATTGCAGTCAGCGGAGCGGTAAACGCGGGACGGTTACGTGTCTGCTCGATGTATGGCGCACCAATGAAGATGAACAGGAACGAGGGCAGGAACGTGTACCAGGCCGCCACCGCGGCAGCCAAAATCCCGGCTTGTCCGATTCGGTCCGATCCCAGCAACTGGCCTTCCCATCCCCCCACAAAGCCGACAAAGGAGGTAATCATGACTAATGGGCCTGGAATCAGTTCGCGCAATGCAAGCCCATCGATCATCTGGGCTGCAGTAATCCACTGGAAGTGTTCCACCGCGCTCTGGTACACATAGGGAAGAACCGCGTAAGCACCCCCGAAAGACAGGACAGCGGCCTTGCTGAAGAATACCGACATATCCGTCAGTGTGCCGCTGTCGTCGATCAAATGACCGGCCCCATACACTGCCGCCCATAAACCGGCCCCGGCCACGCACAGCCACAAAACCCCGCGCCGGGTGATCGAAAGTGCAGACACGAGACCGTCTTCGTGTTCCTCCGTGGCTCCGGGATCGGCCGGTGCCACCCAGGCAGGCTTGGCGTGATGCGCCAACCAGCCCAGAACGCCTGCAGAGATGATGATCAACGGAAAAGGGAGGTGGAACACGTACAGCCCGGCGAATGCCGCGAGCATCACTGCCCATAGCAGGACATTGCGCATGACCCGCCGGCCAATTCTCCAAATCGCATACAAAATCACTGCCGTTACTGCCGGCTTGACTCCATACAGCAACGCGGCCACCCAACTGATATCTCCGAATTCCAGATATAGCCAAGCGAGCGCCACGATCATGAGAAGCGAGGGAGCGACAAACAGAACACCCGCGATCAACCCCCCCAACTTTCCATGCAACAACCAACCGATATAGGTTGCCAGCTGCTGCGCCTCCGGGCCCGGCAACACCATGGTGTAGTTGAGCGCGTGAAGAAACCGCCGCTCCGAAATCCAACGCAACCGTTCCACCAGTTCCAGGTGCATGATTCCGATCGCACCGCCCGGACCGCCGAAACTGATAAACCCCAGGCGCAACCAGTAGCGCATGGCCTGCCACAGGCTGAGTGATGTTGGCGCAGTCTTGTGCGACTCGGTCATTTGGGGCACACTAGGTTTCCGATCCCAAAACAATACAGGAGGTTTTCATGTCGGATGATATCGTGTCCCGTTCTGGTGCCGTCGTCGGCCAGTGGGACGGAAAGAACGTCAAGGATCTGCAGCAGGAACTGGCGCGCATCAAGCGTGAAGTTTCGGGCGACAAAGTGGAACCCTCCGGCGTTTCGCATCAGGACCAGTTTCCGGATGATTTGAAGAACTTCACTGCCTACATCCTGTGGGGTTGCGACTCGAACAACGTCTGCCTGGTCGGCTCCGGCGCCAACCGCACCGAATCGGTGGAGTCCATTCGAGAATTCTATGGCAACCAGATTGCCAAGGATGCAATGGCCCGACACGATGGGTAAGGGCTCGAACCCGCCTCGTTGATTGGGTTCGAAGGCTTGGACGGAAGTCCAGCCCGCGGAAGTTCTTGACTAATCCGAAGCGGACCTTCAATAATCATCAGGCCATAGAAATCCTGTACAAGCGCATTGTACGGGCAGGTTCGACCTAGAGGACGGTACACTGAGCTCCATGCAGATCTATCTGGTGGGCGGCGCAGTCCGCGATCAGTTGCTCGGGCTCTCGGTCTCCGAACGCGACTGGGTGGTGGTCGGCGCGCACCCTGAACAGCTCATCGATCTCGGCTACCGGCCTATCGGCCGCGATTTTCCCGTATTCCTCCACCCCGAAACCAAGGAGGAATATGCCTTAGCGCGTACAGAGCGTAAAACAGGCCCCGGTTATCACGGATTTTCATTCCATTCCAGCCCAGAGGTCTCGTTGGAGGAGGACCTGCGCCGCCGGGATTTGACCATCAACGCGATGGCTCAGAGCGAATCAGGAGAGCTAATTGATCCATACGGCGGACAGCGCGACCTGGAAGCCAAAATCTTGCGTCACGTATCTCCCGCCTTCGACGAGGACCCTGTCCGCGTACTGCGGGTTGCACGCTTTGCGGCCCGTTTCTATGGGCTTGGATTTCAAGTCGCCGACGAGACCCTTGCGCGGATGCATGCGATTGCGGAAAGTGGCGAGTTGGATGCGTTGACTCCGGAGCGGGTATTCCTGGAATTTAGCCGGTCCCTGACGGAGCCAAACCCTGAAGTATTCGTATCCGTGCTTGCCGCATGCGGTGCCTGGCCGGCAATCTTTCCATTGCTGCCCGACACGGCAAGCATCGAGCAAGTCTTGCAGGCCTCGACCGAGGCACAGTCGCCGTTGGCCGTACGTTTCGCCTGCCTCTCCTGGCACAGTCGCGATGTCACCGCTTGGTGCAACGCCATCCGTGCGCCGCGCCGACTCTCCCAAGCCGCCCGGCTGCTGCATCGGCAATTTCCCGTGTGGTCGGAGCTAGACCTTAAAGACCCATCAGCCGTGCTGGCCCTGCTCGAATCTCTTGATGCCGTGAGGAGGCCTCAGCAGTTCGAAGACTTCAGCGCGGCGGCCACTGTACTCAGCGCCGTACTCGGGCTGGATCGTGAACAAACCCACCGTCGGGTAGAAATCGCCCGCACGGCATTGCTGGATTGCGACGAAAAATCCGCTGCCCAGCAGACCGACCACAGGACGGTCAGTGAGCGGGTTCACGAGGCGCGGCTTGAAGCCGTGCGTGCAGCCTTAATGGAAAATCAGTAGAAATCCGCCAAGCGCCACTCGATACAACGCGAACGGCATCATTCCGATGCGCTCGATCAGGCGCAGGAAGAAGTGGATGCACAGCCAAGCGGAAATCCCCGCAATCAAGGCACCCAGAACCAACTCCCCCCAATCTACCGCCTGGGTCGCATGCAGGGATTTCTGTAGAGACAAGACTCCGGCAGCAGCAATCGTCGGAATTGCCAAAAGGAAAGCCACCCGTGCTGCTGCAGTTCGTTGCAGACCCAGCGCCAACGCTGCCGTCATCACAATGCCTGCGCGCGACACCCCCGGCACCAGTGCCAGACACTGCGCGGTTCCGATCCATACCGCATCACTCCAGCGCAATTGCTCCTCGGTCCGTACCCGGGAGCCTTGAGCATCTGCAACCCACAGCAAGACACCAAACCCCAATGTCGTCCAGGCAATGAGTTGCACCTCGCGCAGGTCGGTCGACACCACGCTAAACACTGCCGCACCGACAATCACGATCGGAATCGTCGCCACAACCAGCCAGGCGGCCAGATAGCGTGCGGATTCGGATTCCGGGGCACTCCCGGTCATTACAGCATGCAGCATGGCTCCAAGGTCTCTGCGGAAATAACCCAGCATCGCAAGCAGGGTTCCCACATGTACTGCCACATCAAACGCATGGCCTTGATCTTCCCAGCCGAACAATATTGGCGCCAAAATCAGGTGAGCGGAACTGGAAATCGGAAGGAACTCCGTCGCCCCCTGCAACAGGGCCAGAACCAGAACCTCAAGCCAATTCATTACAGACGGTTCCGGTGATCCGGGCACACGGTATGCGGTAATTCTGCCGGGAAATCGCGGCCCAGCGCCAGCACCCTGAAGCGCTCTCCCATGTGGTCGGGATGAGTCAGGGTTTCAATCTGCCCACGCTGCGCAAGCCTCGTAGATTCGTCTGCCGACGGGTCGGCAGATTCCAGCAAACCATATTCCAAGAGAAACCCGGCCTGTGAGGTAAACATCAGAACCTCAAATCCGCGCTCGACCGCCAATTCCGCTACGGCGGTGAAATCCACATCCACGCTAATGTCCTCATGCCCAGGCTGGCGGAACGGATCCGAATGCGCTTGATGATCCGCATGACAGCGCAATGTTCCAGTAGCGCGTTGCGGATGGTAGTACTCCCGGCACGGATAGCCGTAGTCGATGATTAGCACGACGCCACGCTTGAGAGAACCGTCCAGCTCATCCAGCCATGTGCGAAGAGCATCGTGCCGCCACTCCGAGCAATAACCGGGTGTGGCAACCTCTCCGAGCTCGGTAAAAAGCCGGTTCAAATCTGGATCGGGTTCGGATGATGTCCCAAGCTTCCAGCAAAACTCATCTTCCTCCCGGACAGCCACCATGCGTTCGCGAACGCCTTGAGCGGTCACTTCAAAACAGCGGGCCGGCAAGGCATCCAGAAATTCATTGGCCAGCACCACCCCCTCAAACACCTTGGGCAGCGTGTCGGTCCAGCGTGGGAGCGAACCTTGAGCACTCAGAGTTTCGGCCTGTTCCTTTCGCAACCAAGACGAACGTTCTAACAACCAATAATCGTCGGGTGGATTCTGCAGTGCACCCAGCACATCGCATGCCAGCCTGCCGTTTCCCGGCCCGTACTCCGCTATCGCACCGCCACCCAACTCCCCCCGAGCCAGATCGCAGAAACGTGCCACGCAACGGGCGAGGAAATCCCCCAATCCCGGCGCGGTGACAAAATCCCCGGAAGCACCGAATACCGGATGCGCCCGTTCATAGTAGCCGTACTCCGGTGCATACAGCGCCTGTTCCATGTACTGATCAAAGCGCAACGGACCTTCCTGCCGGATCCACTCCACCAAGCGCATGCGCAAGGCATCCACAGGAATCCCGGGCTCGGACACAGGCGGGGAAATGGCAACCATGGCACTATTATCACGCTATCATGGGCACGAACGTACAGGCAGCAGCATGACTTCTTCTACCTTGGACGGCCAGACCATCCTGATCACCGGCTCCGCGCGCCGGCTGGGTGCGCATATGGCGCGCAGCCTACACCAGGCCGGCGCCAATATCGTGCTCCACTGCCAACGTTCCGTGGTCGAAGCCCAGTCGCTGGCAGAGGAACTGCAGGAACAACGCCCCGATTCGGTTGCCATGGTTACCTCCGACTTGCGCGAGGAGCAGAGCGAGTTTTCGATCGTCGCGGCCGCCGTACAGTCATTCGGACGGCTGGACGCCCTGGTTAACAATGCCTGTTTGTTCGAGCCCGGCGGAATGACGCCGGCAGACCCGGAACGATGGGAAGAAGTCCAGGCGATAAATGTCCGGGCTCCCTGGCTGTTGGCCGAAGCAGCGGCTTCGCACCTGCGCGAAGCGCGAGGTTGCATTATCAATGTTCTGGACATTTACGCTGCCCGACCGTTGCGTGGATACTTGTCGTACAGCACCAGCCAGACCGCCCTGGCCGGGCTGACTCGCGCCTTGGCACTGGAACTTGCCCCGGAAGTGCGCGTCAACGGCATCGCGCCAGGCGCGATCCTGTGGCCGGACGAGGACGATGGCCGGGATCGCCAAGCCATCATCGACAGCACGGCACTGAAGCGGCTCGGCCACCCGAACGACATTGCCCGCGCCGCACTATTCCTGATTCGGGACGCGGGCTACCTGACAGGAGAAGTCGTGACCGTCGACGGCGGGCGCAGCCTCACGCCCTGGATCTGATACGGCACGCAGGGTGGCGGGATTGTCGTCCTGCCACTCCCGCCACAATTGCGCGATGGGCGTTCCCAAAACCGGATGCTCCAGGCCACCACAGATTTCCGCCAGAGGGCCGAGCACGAACTCGTGGTGCAGGATTTCCTCGCGCGGCAGTGACAGAACACCGTCCCCCAGCACCCAGTCGTCATAGAGCAACACATCCAGATCGATCGTACGGGAAACGAAACGGTCCTTGCCGCGCACTCGTTCCAGTTCAGTCTCGATTCGGAACAGGACCTTGCTGACGACATGGGGATGGTCCCGCGTGTCGAACCCCACGACCATGTTGTGAAAATCGTCGCCCTCGAACCCCAGTGCCGGGGATTCATACAGGGTGGATCGGGTCAGCGGCCCGTAATGTTCCTCCAGCCGCTCCAGGGCCTCCGCAATCTTACGTTCCCTGTCGATGTTGCTGCCGATGCTGACGAACACCCGCGCCATCAGTCCCCCCGCTCGATCACTACGCCGACTTCCTGCGCGGTACGAACCGCAAAGGGTTTGGCGATACGGATCCGTACCCAACTCACCGCGAATTCTTCTCGGACAATGCGGGCCACCGCCTCGGCCAGCGACTCGACCAGTTGGTATTGGCTGTCCTCTACGAATTCCACCACGCGTTGGCTGATCGCCTTGTAGTCGACGGCATCCTCCAGCGTGTCGCTGGCTGCCGCATGCGCCACATCCGCCCGAAGGTCCAGGTCCAGAACCAGGTTTTGGCGAATTTGTTTTTCCCAGTCGAAAACGCCGATCACGGCTTTCGCCTTGAGACCTCTTATGAAAACCGTATCCATGATTCAGCCGTAGAATTTAGCATAGACAATCCGGGGTGCGGTAAAATTATTCGTTGCAGGGCGGGCTTCTAGCCGTGCCGAGATGGCGGAATTTGGTAGACGCGCTGGCTTCAGGTGCCAGTGGGGGCAACCCCGTGGAGGTTCGAGTCCTCTTCTCGGCACCATCATCCTGAAGGGGAAACTAAACAACACCAAGGTCCGCCGCGCTTGCAAGGCGGCATCCGCTTGCCTGATCGAGAATTACCCGTCGGGGTTCCCGCTCGGAAGAATCAACTGTGACGAAGATAGGCAAACCGGGGGTCGTCCGGAGTGCCTTCCAGTGCCGAACCTTCGGGCGGCTGCCACGACATGACTTCCTCGATCCGGGCAGCCAGTTCGAAATCTCGGTTGGTCACCCCCTTCTTCGCATGGGTGGTCAATTTCACGATCACGAATGCATATGAAACCGTCAGATCAGGGTGGTGCCAGGCTTGCTCCGCCAGATGCCCGATCGTGGTCACCGCCATAAGCGTGCCTTTCCAGCTCGCCGTGCGGTACTTGCGGCGAATCCAGTTGGATTCCAAGTACCATTCGGGCAGTTCCTCCTTGAGCCGGGCCTCGATTTCCTCGTCCGTGTAGACCGCGTCGTTGTCGTCTTTTTTTAGGCTCATGAGTTTTCCTCGTGCTGAGTTATTCCCATTCTACTCTTGGACGGCCATAGGATAATAGGGTTCGGCATCGGATTCACATGCTCCGCACCGTGGGAGTGCAGAGAAGGGATGACGTGCCAGTGCCGACAGAAAATTTGAAAAAGAGAATGCCCGCATGCGCCTGAACCTCTACCGGATCCAGGAAAGACTCCTGTTGCCACTCGCACTGATGGCGACAGCCTGCCTGCTGCTTCCCGCGTACAGCGGGAAGAGAACCGACCTGACGGCCACTCAGGCTTGGATTCTCGAATCTTCCTCCAAGTCCGAACTATGAGCGATTTCGGTGACGCCCTGATGGCCGCGGCCGGTCTCTTGACCGGACTGAATCCGGATCTCCTGGAGATCATCCAGCTGTCGCTGTTCGTTACCCTGACTGCGGTCACCATTGCTACCGCAATCGGCATTCCACTGGGTGGATTGCTTGCAGTCAAGCGGTTTCCGGGACGTGCGTTTATCGTGCTCGTGATTGACACGTTCATGGGGTTGCCGCCCGTTGTGGTCGGGTTAATCGTCTACCTGTGGCTGTCGCGCTCCGGCCCTCTCGGCGTGCTGGGCCTGTTATACACTCCGACCGCGATGATCATCGCTCAGTGCCTGCTGGTGACGCCCATCATCGCTGCGCTGTCACGGCAGGTCATTGCCGATGCCCATGGCCAGTATGACGAACAGCTTCGTTCTCTGGGCGCGGCGCGCTGGCAGCGAATTGCGACCTTGCTTTGGGAGACCCGAACCAGCCTTCTTGTGACGATCCTGGCCGGTTTCGGGCGAGCTAATGCAGAAGTCGGCGCCGTCATGATCGTGGGCGGGAATATCAACCACGTCACCCGCGTGATGACCACCACGGTGGCCTACGAGACCAGCCGCGGAAACCTCACCCAGGCGTTGGCGCTGGGCATCGTACTGATCCTGATCGCCATGCTGCTGACCCTGCTGCTGCATCAGTTGCGCAGACTCAACGTGGAGCCCGGATGATGCGCCAATCTCCAGATTCCCTGTTCCCTCTCACCGTCTCTGGCCTTGATTTTTCTGTCGGAGGGGAGCAACTACTGTCCGGCTTGTCATTCGAACTGGAAGGGAAAGGTTGCACGACGATACTGGGTCCGAACGGTTCCGGCAAGACCCTTCTGTTGCGTCTGTGCCATGGAATGCTCACACCCACAGGCGGTTCCATCCACTGGGGGGATGCCACACCGGCTCAAGCCCTATCGTCACAGGCCATGGTTTTCCAATTGCCCGCCATGCTCAACCGCAGCGTGTGGGCGAATATCGACTACGCGCTGAGGCTGCGCCGTGTTTTACGCACCGAGCGGCAGCGGCTTGTCCAAGAGGCTGTCGAGCTCTGCGGCCTAACCGAGGTCGTCGGGCGCAATGCCCGGGTTCTGTCCGGCGGTGAACGGCAAAAGCTGGCCATCGCGCGAGCCTGGGTCACCCGGCCACGCGCCTTGTTGATGGATGAGCCCACTTCGGAGTTGGATCCCCTCGCCACCCGGGAGATCGAATCCATGATTCAGCGAGTCGTCGCCCAAGGCGTTCGCGTAATCTTGGCGACGCACGACATGAACCAGGTCCGTCACTTAGCAGACGATGTCCTGTTTCTGGAATACGGCCGCCTACGGGCCCACCTGCCGATCGGCGATTTTCTGAATTACCAAGGCGATGACACCATGCGCGATTTTGTTGCTCATCCGACCCGTTCCGGGGCTATCTCATAAATCTCATGCGCCTTACATTCGCCTTTGTCTTGAGTTGCCTGGCCTTCCCCTCCGCAATGGCGGAGACGGAATTCCTGACGATTGCCTCCACCACCTCTACGGACCACTCGGGCCTGTACGATCACCTGCTCCCAATCTACGAAAAGAAAGCCGGCGTGAGTTTTCGAGTCGTGGCCGTCGGGACCGGACAAGCCATCCGCAATGCGATGCGGGGGGATGCCGATTTGCTGATTGTTCACCACCGTGAATCGGAAGAGCGTTTTGTGGCTGAAGGCTATGGGCTTCGACGGGACGATCTGATGTACAACGAATTCATGCTGATCGGGCCGCGCGAGGATCCTGCGAAGGTTGCGCAAGCCGGCAGCATTGAGGAAGCCTTGCACCGGATTTCTCTGTCAGGTTTTACTTTCGTTTCTCGTGGCGATGACAGCGGAACCCACAAGCGGGAACTGGAACTGTGGGCAAAAGCGGGCGTTCAAGTCCGCCCTGCCAGTGGCGACTGGTATTGGGAAGCCGGGGCTGGCATGGGTCCCACCTTGAACACTGCCGCTGCACGCAATGCTTATGTGTTGAGTGATGGCGCCACCTGGGCCGCATTCGGCAATCGACAGGACCTCGTGGCGCTATACCGGGGCAGCTCTCTGCTGCATAACCAATACGGCATCATCGTCGTCGACCCCGACCGCCATCCGCATGTCAAATCGGGACTGGCACAAGCGTTTTCAGAATGGCTGCTGTCCGAAGATGGGCAACAGGCAATTGCGGATTTTGAAATCGGTGGAGAGCAGGTCTTCTTCCCGAACGCCCAGCCTCGCTAGAGGTCTGCGCGTACAGCGCGAACCTAGGTAATGTCGCGTCTGGTCAGGTATTGACCGCGAAACCCGCCGGCTCAATGTGCCGGTATGCCATGCAAACGTTCTGCACGACGGCGCAGCAAAGCTACGGTGGTCAGCAAAAGGATTGAAATCAGGACAAAGATCGTCGCCACGGCCAGAATGGTTGGCGAGATCTGCTCCCGGATGCCAGAAAACATCTGCCGCGGGACTGTCCGCTGGGTTACATCGCCGAGTTGCAGGATCACCACCACCTCGTCGAACGAGGTGATAAAAGCGAACAATGCGCCAGAAACCACGCCGGGGAGAATGATCGGCGTTTGTATCTTGAAAAAAGTTCGCAACGGCGAGGCGCCAAGACTGGTCGCCGCACGCACCAGATTGTGGTCGAACCCTGCCAAGGATGCCGTCACCGTAATCACCACGAACGGGACGCCGAGCACTGCATGCGCGAAGATCAATCCGGGGTATGTCTTGGCCAGACCAACCTGGCTGAACGCGAAAAACAACCCGGAGGCCGTAATCACGAGCGGCACCACCATCGGAGAAATCAACAATGCCATAACCGTCCGCTTGAAGGGCATTTCCGAGCGGCTGAGGCCCACTGCAGCCATCGTCCCGAGCGCGGTGGCCAGAAGGGTTGCGGGGATCCCAATAATGAAGCTGTTCTTGATGGAGCGTATCCACTGCGCGTTGTTCCACATGTCGGCCCACCAGCCGGTCTCGGCATCCGGCGCCACCATGCCGTTACGTACGATGTCGGCGTACCAGCGCAGGCTGAAAGCATCCGGCTCAAGATTGAGCATGCCGGCAGTGAAACTGAAGTACGGCTCCTGATTGAAAGACAGCGGCACCACTACGAAGATGGGCACCACCAGAAACAGGAAAATCAGTGCGCACACTCCCCGGAACGAGTAAAAAAGGAACACTTCGCGCGGTCCGGCATACTCCGGTAGGCCCTCTCGGTAACGTCCAGTGGCGAGCCACGCAGATGCCGACGCCAAGACCCAGCCAAATGCCAACATCAGCAAAGCAAAAGCTATGCCGTGCGTTGCAAGCCCCGCCAGTGCGAGCGCAAGCATGCAGAAGGCGCGCGCGACACCGGGCGACTCGGGATGGATTGCGGCCGGGAGCGACAGCAAGGCGAACAGCAAGGCGCCTGCCAGCATATACGGAAGCATCAGCGAGGTGTCGCCGTATGCCGTAAGCAGCCCGATCAAGGCGCCTGCCATGCCACACCAAGCAGCGGCAAACCGGACCGGAGGGCGTATCGCCTCGAGCATGTCTCAGCCAAGCCTCATTCGATCAATACCGGACACGCGGTCATAAAGCCAGTACAGGAACATCACCAGGACCAGCAACACGAAACCCATCGCAGCGGCCAGCGGCCAGTTGAGCGATCTCCGCATATGGAAATCGATCAGGTTGGAAATCATCTGTCCGTCCTGCCCTCCCACCAAGGCCGGGGTGATGTAGTAGCCGGTGGCGAGAATGAACACCAACACCACGCCCGCGCCGACGCCCGCCAGGGTCTGCGGAAAATACACCCTCCAGAAAGCCACCCAACCGTTCGCGCCCAAGCTATGCGCCGCCTGGACATACGCCTTCGGGATGGTCCGCATGACCGCGTACAGCGGCAAGATCATGAACGGCAGGAGAATGTGCGTCATGGCAACCAAGGTCCCGGTCCGGTTGTAAATCATGCTGAACCGACCGTCTTCGTTAACCATCCCGAACGCGACGAACAGGTCGTTCAACACCCCGTTGCCTTGCAGGATCGCGATCCAAGCCGTGGTGCGCACCAGGATCGAAGTCCAGAACGGCAGCAACACCAGTATGAGAAGGAGGTTCGAGCGGCGCGCGGGCAGGTTAGACAGCAGGTACGCCACCGGATAGCCGAGCAACAGGCAGAAGATCGTGACCAGCGCGGAAATCTCGACCGTACGCCAGAACAGGGTGAGATGGATGCGACGTTTTTCGTCCTGACGGCGGACGGAGCCGTCACCGCTGTACTTGAGATCCACCGAAGTCGCCAGATAGGCCGGCGTATAACGAGCCGCGGCGACGCGAAGCGCCTGCCAAGTCTCAAGTCGGCCCCACACCGGCTTGAGGTCGATCATCGCCTCCCTGTACGGGGCCTCAAGACGGGCCGCCTTGCGCGCCGAGGAAGTGAACAGCGATCGACCGCCGGGCAGTTCCCGGTTGACCCGGGTTGCCACCCTGCCGATGGTCTTGTCTTTCCTTGCCTGCACCAAGTCTTTCTGCAGGGCTGCATACATCGCTTCGGTCGGCTCCGACACGCCGTCCCACGCCTCCAACACGGGAGTGCTGTGCAGCATGTATCGCGCGTACGTATCGTCATGAACGCCCTGCCACAGAAACACCAGCACCGGGATTATGAAAGCCGCGAGCAGGAAGGCCAGCAGCGGCAAGGTCAACCCCAAGGCCCTAATCCGGCGGACCATGAGCGCCCGCGCTAGTTTTGTTTTAAGTGGGATGCCATCGACAGCAATCACCGACTCGGGGGGGGCTAATGGAGTCACGAATTCCGACTGCCTATATCTCGGCCAGCCAGGCATTGAATCGCTCGTTCAACCCATCCAGATAATCTGCCCAGAATTCCACATCCTGCCAAACCACCGTCTTCAGGTTGTCTGGCCAGGTCGGCATATGCGGTCGCATGTCCAGTTTGGGGTTGGAATGGTGGGATCCGATCATTTCGGAAGCGGTGTGCCGTACCGGCGCATAGGAGATCCACGACGCCTGCACCGCCATGTTTTCAGGCTTGGAGGCGAATGCGATGAAATCGAGTGCCAGATCCCGGTTCGGGGCACCCTTCACGATCGCCCAATGCCCGATCTCCAGCACCTGTGCATCCCAGACGATGCCCAGAGCACGGCCTTCCAGCTCGGATGCGTCGAAGATCCGCCCGTTGTAGGCCATACTCATAACCACTTCGCCATCCGCCAACAACTGCGGCGCATGAGAACTCGCCTCCCACCACACGACTTGCTCCTTGATGCTGTCCAGCCGAGCGAAGGCGCGGTCGACCCCCTCCGGAGTTGCCAATACCTCGTAGACCTGGTCCGGAAGAACCCCGTCGGCCACCAGCGCCATCTCCAGAGCGGCTTTGGGGCTCCTGCGCATGCCGCGCCGACCGGGAAACTTTTCCAGATCAAAAAAATCACGGATGGCGGTCGGCCCCGGTGACAACCGGTTCCGATCATAGGCAAACACCATTGACGCCACTATGTGCCCGATCATGCAGGGGCTGATGGCTCCCTCGGGAAAATCCTGCTCAGCGGGAGTCCCATCCGGCGCGGGAGGCAGGATGGAGGGGTCAATCTCCTCCAGCAGTCCCTCATCGCACCCCAAAAGCCCCTCGGCGGCCTCGATATCCACGACATCCCAAGTGACGTTTCCAGCCAGAACCTGCGACTTGATTTCGGACAAGCCTCCACTGTAGTCCTCGGACAGGACCCGGTGGCCGGTGCGAGCCATCCATGGCTTGTGATAAGCCTCCACCTGGCTCTTGGTATAGGGACCGCCCCAAGAGACCACAGTCAAGTCACCCGCCAAAGCACCCGATGCCGCAAACCATGTTCCGGCGGCAAGAAAAAGAGCAAAGAGTCTCATTGGTGCCCGTGCACCCCATTCACTCGATCAGCCAGGCATTGAAGCGTTCGTTCAATTCGTCGATATGATCCGCCCAGAATTCCTCATCATGCCAAATCGCTGTCTTCATGTTGTCCGGCCAAGTGGGAAGGTGCGGCCCCATCTTCAGGTCGGGATCGGCATGGTAACTCCCGACCAGTTTGGAGGCGGACTTGCGTACCGGCGCATAAGAAATCCACGAAGCCTGGACGGCCATGTTTTCAGGCATGGAGGCAAATCTGATGAAGTCCAATGCCAGTTCCTGATTGGGCGCCCCTTTTACGACCACCCACTTGTCCATCGCCAGCACCTGTGCATCCCAGACCATGGCAAGCGCCTGGCCTTCCGCCGCCCGCGCATTGAAGATGCGGCCGTTGTAGGCCGTGCTCATGATGACCTCGCCATCGACCAGCAATTGCGGCGGCTGGGCACCCACCTCCCACCATAGGACATGCTCCTTGATGCTGTCCAACTTGGCAAAAGCGCGGTCGATCCCCTCCGGAGTCGCCATCACCTCGTAAACCTGGTCCGGCGGGACGCCATCGGCCACCAATGCAATCTCGAGATTGACCTTAGGGGTTTTGCGCATACCACGCCGACCCGGAAACTTCTCCAGATCGAAGAAATCCTGGATGGTGGCTGGGGGCGGTGACAATCGATCCCGGTTGTAGGCGTAGGCCGTTGACCAGATGACGGTACCGATGGCGCAGTCGCCGATGGTGTTCTCAAGAAAATCCTCCTCGGCAGGCGTCCCGTCAGGAGCCGCCGGCAGGATGGCCGGGTCAATCTCTTCGAACAGCCCTTCGTCACATCCCAAGATGGCCGAGGAATCCTCGACATCCACGATGTCCCAAGTGACGTTGCCGGCCTCGACCTGCGCCTTGACTTCGGACAGGCCGCCGCTGTAGTCCTCGGACAGGATCCGATGGCCGGTGCTGGCCATCCACGGCTTGAAATAAGCCTCGGTCTGGCTCTTGGTATAGGCGCCGCCCCAAGAGACGATGGTCAAGTCGCCCGCCGATGCGGCTGTTGCCGCGAAACAGAGACCTGCAACACAGGAAAATGCGGAGAACTTCATAGATACCTCACGTCAGTTCAAAGAGTCCCGTTATGGAAGCGCATCCAGTGCGCGACAGTCCTCGGTATTCCAGCTGACCGGCGTCTCCTGACCCACTTTCAGGTGCTCATGGCCTGCCGCGTTGGGCATCTTGACGATGAAATCGTCATGTCCCAGCACTCTCATGCGACAACGGATATGGTCGCCAAGATAAATCAATTCCTCCACCACCGCATCGAACCGGTTTTCCCCTGCATCGCCGATAAACACTCGTTCCGGACGGATCGACAATGTGGTCGGAGTCCCCATGCCACTGCAATTGATCGCCAAGGCCCGGCCACGGCCGGAGTCTTCGATCGAGACCTCGGCCACGCCACCGTGGACGTTTTCGACCCGGCCATACAACCGGTTATTCTCCCCGATGAAGCGCGCGACAAATGCCGTTTCTGGGCATTCGTAGAGGGTTTCCGGGTCGGAATCCTGCTGGATCGACCCATCCTTGAATACCGCGATCCGGGTCGACATGGTCAAGGCCTCGGATTGGTCGTGCGTCACATAGACGACCGTCACGCCCAGCTGGTCGTGCAGATGCTTGATTTCGTACTGCATGTGTTCACGCAACTGACGGTCCAGCGCCCCCAAGGGTTCATCCATCAGCACCAGTTCCGGTCGGAACACCAAGGCGCGGGCCAACGCGGCACGCTGCTGCTGCCCTCCCGACAGTTCGGACGGGCGGCGGTTGCCGAACCGTCCCATTTCCACCATCTGCAATGCCTCGCGCACTCGTTCCTCGATCTCGGAACGCCCCATCCGGCGCACCTGCAACGGGAAGGCAAGATTCTCATTGACCGTCATATGCGGGAACAAGGCGTAATTCTGGAATACCACGCCGATGCCCAGTTGGTGCGGAGGCACGGAGTTCACCGAACGACCGTCGAGACGGATCTCCCCATGCGTGACCGTCTCGAAACCGGCCAACATCATCAGGGTAGATGTCTTGCCCGAGCCGGACGGCCCGAGCAGGGTCATGAATTCACCGCGGGGGATGCTCAGGTTGAGGTTTGCAACCGCCAGAGTTTCACCGTCATAGCTCTTCTGAACCTGGTCGAACTCCACGAACGCGGTATCCGTCATTGTCGGCCACTCCCGATGCCGGGCAACTCTTTCTCAGGTTCGTCCCGCGGGTGCCGGAGAGAACACTCCCCTGCTTCAATCTCGCGGCAACCCGCAGTCCGAGGAAAACAGTATCTTTTATTCTACTAGACGCCGAAATCCCTGACTACCTGGCTCATGCGAATTCGGCGCCACCCCACTCTCGGATGAAGCGGCGAGGGACCCGCCGTCACTTCCCAGGTGGGGAAACACCCCGCCAGGATCGCTCCGACTCTCCCTTTTCCTTGGTGAGCGTCCGCGCCAAAACAAACAACAAGTCTGACAATCGATTCAAGTAGACCCGCGCTGTTTCCGGCAGATCATCCAGCACCACGACTCGCCGTTCGGCACGTCGGCAAACTGCACGTGCCACGTGGCATTGCGCCGCCTCGGCGACACCGCCCGGGAGGATAAATTCTTCAAGCGGCGGCAACACGGCATTCAGTTCTTCAGTCCAGCATTCCAACCGGGCCGATTTCTCTTCGCCTCTCCATTCCAACTTCCCCTGTGCAATCACCGCACCCAGGTCGAACAAATCCTGCTGCACCTCCTCGACCTGCTGGCAAGCCTCCGCACCCGCCGCCAAGGAAAGCAGCAGCCCCAGCTGGCAATTGAGTTCGTCGACCGCGCCCAATGCCTCGATTCGAGGATCGTCTTTAGGCAATCGGGTGCCCCCCGCAATGCCCGTCGTCCCGTCGTCTCCGCTTCGGGTCGTCACGCGCGAGATACGGTAGGCCATCGCCAAATCCTATCGGAGACTTTCCAGGACGGCCATGACATCCTGCGCATGCCCGTGCAAGGGCACCGTCCTCCAGATGTGGCGGATTATGCCCTCCGGGTCAATCAAGAAAGTCTGGCGCTTGGCGTACGCAATGCCAAACATCCCGCTGTGCGCACCGTAGCGCTCAGCGACTCTCCCCTCCGGGTCCGACAGCAACGTGAACGGCAGACTATGCTTGTCGATGAATTTCCGATGATTGCCCGCATCGTCGATGCTGATCCCGACCACTTGGGCATCCCGTTCATGAAACAACCCGATATCGTCCCGAAATGCACAGGCTTCCATGACGCAACCTGGCGTATCATCCTTTGGATAAAAGTACAGTACCAGCCATTGCCCGGAATAGTCCGAAAGGTGATGGGGCACCTTGTCCTCATCGGTCAACGTGAAGCCAGGGGCTGGCATACCCACGTTCAAGGATTCGGGGGTCGGCGGTGTGCTCAACCCCAGCATCGTCAGGCTTCGGCGGAACCCCGACAGGAAGTCGCTCACTGGGATACCTCCACCCATCCTGCCGGCCGCACCCCCTCAAGGCAATGCGGATGCCGTGAAGTTCCAGGCCGGAAGCACCAAATCATGGCGCGGCAATATCCCCCCCGGTCTGGTACCAGCGAAGCTGTTCTCGCAGACGGACGACTTCGCCGACCACGATAAGAGTGGGCGGCGCCACATCTTGTGATTGCACCAGTTTCGGGAGATCTTCCAATGTGCCGGTCAGCACCCGCTGCTCCGGAGTCGTGCCACGAGTAATCAACGCAGCCGGAGTGCTGGCATCCAACCCGTGACGTATCAACTGCCTGCAGATCTCAGGGCAGCCGGCCAAGCCCATGTAGAACACCAGCGTCTGGCGTGAATGTGCCAGCATGTCCCAGTTCAGGTTAACGCTTCCGTCCTTGAGGTGGCCGGTCACGAAGATGCAGGCCTGCGCGTAATCGCGGTGGGTCAGGGGAATACCCGCATAACTGGCGCAACCATTGGCAGCCGTGATCCCGGGAACAATCTGAAAAGCGATGCCCTCCTCCATCAGGGTGGCGATTTCCTCGCCCCCGCGACCGAACACCAGCGGGTCACCCCCCTTCAGTCGCAGGACCCGCTTGCCTTCCCGGGCGAGACGAACCAGCAGGGCATTGATCGACTCCTGCTCAATCGTGTGCTGGGCACGCTCCTTGCCTGCATAGATTTTCTCAATGTCTTTACGCAGCAACGCCATGATCGGATCCGACACCAGCCGGTCATAGACCACCACGTCGGCCTGCTGGATCAGACGCAATGCACGAAACGTCAAGAGGTCCGGGTCTCCAGGCCCCGCGCCGACCAGATAGACCTCCCCGGTACCAGGCACTTGTCCGATCTCCAGCTCCTGCCGCAGGGTTTCATCCGCTTCCGCCTCGCGACCGTCCAGCACCTGTTCCGCAATCGGACCGCTTAGGACCGCCTCCCAGAAACGTCGGCGCAATCGGCGTTCGGGAAATTTTCCCCGCGCACTTCCCCGGAATCTCTCGACCAGCGCCGCCAGTCTCCCGAATGCGCCAGGAATCCGGCTCTCCAAATGATTTCGCAACAGCCGCCCGAGCACCGGCGAAGCGCCGTCGGTGCAAATCGCGACCTGAATCGGGTCCCGGTGAATCACCGAGGGCAGCAATACATCCCCTGCATCGGCTTTGTGGGCAGCATTGACCAAGAGACCCCGCTCCCGCGCTTCGCCGGCAATCCGGTCGTTCAGTGCCGCATCGTTGCTGGCAACCACCACGAGGAAAACTCCCTCCAAGTCCTCTTCCCGGAAATCCCGGGCTTGATACTCAATGCGGCCCGCCTCGGCATGCTCGTGGACCGAATCAACGGCTTCGGGGGCGACCACCCTCACCGGCGCGTCGGCCCGCACCAGCGCATCGATCTTCCGTGCGGCGACCGGGCCCGCGCCGACCACCAGGCATCGACGATTCGCGACGTCGGCGAACAGGGCAAGCGAACTCATCTGTCTTTGGAATGGGGTTGGAGTAAAATCAGTCTTATTATCAACCTAAAAGGAATCTTTTGAAGCCATGTTTCGATTGATTGCGATCCTGATCGGCCTCGCCATCCTCGGTTCGGCCATCTACTTTGCGCTGACCAGCTAAAAACCGCAGCAGCGGGATATGCGGGGCGGGCTAACCATTACCTGCTCAAGGCGGCTTTCGCTCTCCGAGTTAATGGCTTGGAGCGGATGCGGTAACTAATAACTCGCTGAATAAGACGCTACCTGTATAGTTCCAGTTTATATCCCCACCAGCCCGGAACGTGAGGGGAAGGTTTGACTAAGAAGAACGTGCGGAAAGCAGACGCACTGCATGCGTCTACAGAAGAGGCCGGAACGTCCGACGGCCTCCAAATGACACCTGAGCAGATGCTGGACCTTGCGCGCAAGGCGGCAGAACTTGTCGTGGAGTGGCACGAGCGCCTACCTGAAGAAAATGCCTGGGACGGAGAATTCAAGAAAGAGCTCGAGGATCGATTCATGAAGGATGCGCCCGAGGACGGGAGACCCGCGATGGAAGTCCTTGAGCAGGCGGCACACGAGATTCTCCCGATTGCGTCGCGGCTAGCGCACCCTCGCGCTTTCGCATTTATTCCATCGTCCCCCACTTGGCCCGGCGTGTTGGCCGACTTTATGACAGCCGGGTTCAACATCAATTCGGCAACCTGGTTGACCGCAAGCGGGCCCAGTCAGATCGAATTGACCGTCATTGAATGGTTTCGGTGCTGGCTGGGTTACCCGGACAGTGCGGGCGGGCTTCTCGCGAGCGGGGGTTCGGCGGCCACCCTAGAGGCTCTCGTCGGGGCAAGGGAAGCTGCAGGCCACCCTGAGCGGGGAGCCGTATATATGAGTGATCAGAGTCATAGCGCGCTGATCCGCGCGGCAAAGATTATTGGCATTCGGCCGGAATACATCCGCATGATTCCAAGCGATGAAGGTTTCCGTATAGACATGGAGGCGTTGGCTCGTTCCGTGACCGAAGATCGCGCGGCAGGAATCAATCCCGTTGCCGTATGCGCCAATGCGGGGACGTCCAGTACCGGGGCGATTGACCCGCTCGAGGCTCTGTCGGATTTCTGCGAGGAGCAGAACATCTGGTTGCATGTCGATGCCGCTTACGGCGGTTCCGCGATCGTGACTGAAGAAGGCCGGAAGTTGTTGCGTGGGATCGAGCGTTCCGATTCGGTCGGGATTGATGCCCACAAGTGGTTCTTCCAACCCTACGAAGCGGGCGGCCTCCTGGTCAAGGACGCACGCACGCTTGAACGTGTGTTTGAGATCCACCATGATGTCCTCCAAGACACGCTTTGGGGTGCGGGTCACCCCAACTTCTCCGATCACGGCCTGCAACTGAGCCGCTCATTTCGAGCCTTGAAAATCTGGATGTCCATCCAGACCTTCGGGATGGAGGCATTCCGGAGAGCCATCTCAAAAGGGATGGAATTGGCGGATCAGGCAGAGAAATATATTCAAGAGAGCACGACCTTGGAGCTTTTGAGCCCCGTCACTTTGAGCATCGTATGCTTTCGAATCAATCCCACCGAAGCCCGCCTTGACGAGGAGGCTTTGGAAAAAATCAACCGGGCGGTGCTGGCTCGCGTCTTTTGGGATGACCGTGCACTCATGTCATCAACGTCACTCAGAAACACGTTTTCGCTCAGGCTTTGCATCATCAATCACACGACGACTTGGGTCGATGTCCATGAGACCCTGGAAGCGATTGAACTGTTTGGAAAAGAGGAGCTAAAAAAGCAGAATTGACCGTGGGGATTCGGAACTGGCTTTCCCGTTTCACGAGCCACCGTAACCCGTGACTGCCTTGGCCTCGAGAAACTCTTCAAGGCCATATCGCCCCCACTCGCGACCGTTGCCGGATCGCTTATATCCACCGAATGGTGTTTTGCTGTCTGGCGGCGCCCCATTGAGATAAACATTTCCTGCCCGAACCCGGCGCGCTACGGCCCGCGCATGTTCGAGATCACCTGAAGAGATATAACCGGACAGCCCGTATACCGTATCGTTCGCAATCCGAACGGCTTCCTCCTCGTCCGCATAGCCGATCAAGGAGAGCACCGGTCCGAAGATTTCCTGTTGTGCAATCTTCATGCTGTTGTCTACATGGGAGAACACCGTCGGCTTCACGTAGTAGCCGGCATCCAAGCCATCGGGGCGGCCTGTCCCCCCGGTCACCAATTTGGCCCCTTCGTCTATCCCGGCCTGAATCATGTCCTGAACCCGGTTGAACTGCAATTCGGAAACCACCGGGCCCATCGCCGTGTCCGGGGCATTGGGGTCGCCCACCTTCACCTTCTCTGCCGCTTCTTTGGCGATAGCCGCGGCTTCACTCATCCGCGACTCGGGGACCAGCATCCGGGACGGAGCAATGCAGGATTGCCCCGAATTCGTGCATAACCAGGATACATCTCGTGCAATGGCTTCCTGAAAATCCGCGTCGTCGAGCAGGATATTCGCGGACTGGCCTCCCAGTTCTTGTGCGACTCGCTTGACCGTCGGGGCCGCGTTGCGGGCAACTTCGATGCCGGCTCGTGTCGAGCCGGTGAATGAGACCATGTCGATATCGGGATGTGAAGAAAGCGCCGCGCCGACGGTAGGGCCGTCACCGTTGACGAGGTTAAACACCCCTGCCGGCACCCCAGCGGCATCCAGAATTTCAGTAAACAGGATGGCGTTGAACGGGGCAATCTCGGAGGGCTTCAAAACCATGGTGCAACCTGCCGCCAATGCCGGCGCGACCTTGCACGTAATCTGGTTGAGGGGCCAATTCCACGGCGTGATGAACCCGCAGACCCCTACAGGCTCGCGGATGACGCGTGAGGAACCAAAGTCCTCCTCGAATTTGAACTCGCGCAAAACGTCAAGTGTTGTGGCCAGGTGATCCAACCCCATGGGGACTTGCGCCGAATGTGCAAGATTGATCGGCGCGCCCATTTCTTTACTGATCGTTGCCGCAACATCATCCATACGGACCTTGTAGCAATCGATGATTTTTTCCAGCAACTCAATCCGTTCTTCTTGCGAAGTTTGCGAATAGGAATCAAAGGCCACCCTTGCCGCGGCGACGGCTTTGTCTACATCTTTTTCACTCCCTAGAGCCACAGAGCCAATGACTTTTTCCGTCGCAGGATTAATGACATCCAGGGTGTTTCTTGTCGAGGGCTCGACCCATTCACCATTTATATAAAATCGAGTCTGGTTCTTCACTGGAATTTCTCCGCTTTACCCAAGCAACTATAACAAGTCACGTATGGTCTATGCCCATATGTTTTATGGTGAAATCCGTTGCGGCGCCCACCGACGGGCGGTCGCTCAGGTTGACCAGCCGCACCTTCAAAATCAACGCAAGCGGCCGGACCAGCCTCCGTTCATTCGAGCAGCCAGACGTTGAATCGATCGTTCAGTTCGTCGACCCGATCCGCCCAGAACTCCTTGTCGTTCCAGACTGCATTGCGAACATTATCCGGTGCGGTCGGCATGAGCGGGCGCATGTCCAGCCCCGGGTCGGCATGGTAGGCGCCGATCATGGCAGACGCAGAACGGCGCACCGGCGCGTAGGAGATCCAAGAGGCCTGCACCGCCATGTGCTCCGGTGCGGAGACGAATTTTAGAAAATCCAACGCCAGTTCCAAGTCCGGCGTATCCTTCACAATCGCCCAACTGTTGACCGTCAGCACCTGCGCATCCCAGACCACCTCCAGCGACTGTCCTTCCGCTACGGTTGCGTTGAAGATGCGTCCGTTGTAAGCAGTACTCATCACCACCTCGCCATCCACCAGCAGCTGCGGCGGCTGCGCCCCGGACTCCCACCACACGACGTGCTCCTTGATGCTGTCCAGTTTGGCGAATGCGCGATCCACCCCCTCCGGCGTCTGTAGCACCTCGTAGACCTGCTTCGGCGGCACACCGTCGGCAACCAATGCCATCTCCAGATTGGCCTTGGGAACCTTGCGCATGCCGCGTCGGCCGGGGAATGCCTTCAGGTCGAAGAAATCATCAATCGTGGCTGGTGCAGGCGATAATCGGTCTCGGTCGTAGGCGATCACCGTGGACCACGCGATGGTGCCGACCGCGCAGTCGCTGATCGTGCCATCGTAGAAGTCTTCCACGGCCGGGGTGCCGTCTGGCGCTGGCGGCAGGATGGCGGGATCGATCTCCTCGTGCAGACCCTCGTCACAACCGAGCAGCACTTCGGCGGCCTGCGAATCCACCACATCCCAAGTCACGTGGCCAGCCTGTACCTGCGCCTTGATCTCGGCTAGCCCACCGTTGTAATCCTCGGACAGGATGCGGTGTCCGGTCTTAGCCATCCACGGCTTGTGGTAGGCCTCGATCTGGCTCTGGGTATAGGCGCCACCGAAGGAGACTACAGTCAACTCACCCGCTGACGCGGCGCCCGCTGCGAAACCTAGAGCCGCAGCGTAAGGAAATAGGCAGAGTTTCGATGACATCACAAGCGTTGCGCCACCTTATGGCGAAGCTCGACGAAAACTCAGCAAAATAAGCACCACGACCCCTATGGAAATGGCCGCATCGGCCAGATTGAAAGTCGGCCAGTGCCAACCCCGGTAATGCAGCACGATGAAATCCGTCACGGCACCCACCGACAGGCGGTCGATCAGGTTGCCGGCCGCCCCGCCAAGAATCAACGCAAGCGGCCAGGCCAGTTGGCGTTCCGTTGGAGCCAGACGGTGAACCCAGACGCCCAGCCAAATCATGATCGCAATACTCACGACCGACAGGAAGCCACGCTGCCAGCCTCCGGCATCGTGCAAAAAACTGAATGCAGCTCCCGTGTTGTAGGTGAGTTGCAGGGACAGGAAGGGCAGCAATACCACTTCCTGATGTAGAAAAAGAGCACGTTCAATCAAGAACTTGCTCAATTGGTCCAGCACCAGCACCGTGCCCGAAATCGGAAGCGCCAGGCGCCATGAATCAGACATACTGCCGTTCCTCGCCTTCTCCTTCCACATTGGTGTGGCATCGTGCACACAGTTCCGGGTGTGCATCAATGCTGCCGACGGTTGGGTCATGATGCCAGCACCGGGCGCATTTGGCGTGCGCGCTGGAAGCGGCCGCGACGTGCAGTTGCCCGGCCCGGGGCAGCGAGTAGACCTGAGCCTCAGAAGCGGGCGTATCACTGAGGCGTGCGTCTGACGTGATGAATAGGAAGTGCAACTCCGTCCCAAGCCGTTCCAGCAATTCGGCAGTAGCGGGTTCCGCGGTCAGCGTCACCTCGGCATCCAGCGCGGCCCCGATCACCTCGGTCTGGCGCAAGGGTTCCAAGGTCTGGCTGACGGCTTGGCGAACTTCCAGAAGAACCTCCCAATCGTCATCGGAGAACACGGACGGCGCATCTCGATAAGCTTCCAGGTCGAACCACTCGGTCAGGTGGACGGAATCTTCACGCGAACCCGGTATGTGTTCGTAGATTTCGTCGGCAGTGAATGGACAGATCGGCGCAAGCCAGCGGCACATCGCCTCGGCCAGCAGGTACATCGCGCTCTGCGCACTGCGCCGACCCGGATGCGTAGCCGGCAGGGTATACGTGCGGTCCTTGGTCACATCAAGGTACAGGCTGCCCAGCTCATTGACGCAGAACGTGTGTAGGCGCTGGCATATGGTGTGGAATCGGTAGCGCCGGAAATCTTCGCGGACCGCCGCATCTTGGGCGGCAGCCTGTTTCAGGATCCACTGATCCAGAGCCAGCATGTCCGAGGGGGCGCACAAGTCGGTCGACGGATCGAAATCGTGCAGGCTTGCCAGCAGGTAGCGCGCGGTGTTTCGGATCCGGCGGTAGGTCTCGGCGGTATGCCCCAGGATCTCCTCCGAGACTGCCAGTTCAGCGCTGGTGTCGGTAGACGCCACCCACAGACGCAGAATATCCGCACCCAAACTGTCGATAATTTTCTGAGGTTTAACAATGTTTCCTCGCGACTTAGACATCTTGTGGCCGTGCGCGTCGACCACAAAACCGTGTGTCAAGACCTGCCGGTACGGCGGTGCATCGTTCAACGCCACGCCGGTCAGCAGCGAGGACTGGAACCAACCGCGATGCTGGTCCGAGCCTTCCAGGTAAAGATCGACTTGCACACCCTCGCCGTACTCTTCAGCCATCACGGTACGGTGGGTGACTCCGGAGTCGAACCAGACATCCAGGGTGTCTTGCGACTTCGCATAGTCGGACGCCTGGTCGCCCAACAACTCTTCGGGATCCAGATCGAACCACGCGTCAATGCCGTCTTGTTCGATGCGTTTGGCAACCTCTTCAAGCAGCGCCGGCGTGTCCGGATGCAGTTCGCCGTTGTCGCAGCGCCAGAACAGCGGGATGGGTGAGCCCCAGTTGCGCTGGCGGCTGATGCACCAGTCCGGGCGCCCGGTCAGCATCCCGCGGATACGCTCCCGGCCCCAGGCTGGATACCAGTCCACCCGGTCCGTGGCGGCAAGCGCCCGGTCACGCAAACCATGCGTGGACATGTCGATAAACCATTGCGCAGCAGCGCGGAACAGCAACGGGGTATGGTGCCGCCAGCAGTGCGGATAGCTATGCGGATGCGAAGCTTCCGCCAACAGGCTCCCGGCCCGTTTCAGCGTCTCAAGGATACGCGGATTGGCCTCCGCCACGC
The DNA here is from genome assembly GCA_965116525.1 of uncultured candidatus Poriferisulfidus sp. Lineage (GTDB taxonomy): Bacteria > Pseudomonadota > Gammaproteobacteria > Poriferisulfidales > Poriferisulfidaceae > Poriferisulfidus. Next base: position 1,036,001 of record OZ220694.1, on the reverse strand, counting down.
TGAGGCCCCCGACTTCCGGCGTGCCGTCGCGGAAGCGTCCGTCCTCTTCCACCGGGCAATCGACCGGCAAGTCGAACCTGAGTCCGACGGCATGGTCTTCCGGCCCGTGTGCCGGCGCCGTATGCACGCAGCCGGTACCTTCCTCGGCGGTCACGTGCTCGCCGGTGATGAGCGGCACGGTCTTGTCCAGAAACGGATGGCGAAGCAGACAACCCTCCAATCGATCGCCCCGCACCGTAAAAGACCGCACTGCCTGCGCACCGACGCGCTCGCAGAAAACCTCGCGCAAGGCCTCCGCCACGAGCAGCAGACCTCCTTCCCGCTCAACCAGTACATATTCAAGCTCGGGGTGCAGGCAGACCGCTTCGTTGGCCAGCAGGGTCCAGGGAGTGGTCGTCCAGATTGCTACCGAAACCTTAGAATCTTCTGAAATATCAAAAGTCTGAGCCAGCGCCGCGTCTACCGCATCAAAGCGGACATCGATCGACGGGGAAACATGATCCTCGTATTCGACTTCGGCCTCGGCCAAGGCTGAGTGGCAGTCGGCACACCAGTACACCGGCTTGTAGCCCCGCGTCAGGTAGCCGGATTCCAACAGCGCGCCCAGTGCCCGCACAATGCCGGCTTCGGTTTCGGGTGCCATGGTCAGGTAGGGCGCGTCCCACTGACCGAGCACCCCCAGACGTACGAAATCCTCGCGCTGCTCGTCCACTTGCTGGGTCGCATAGTCGCGGCAAGCGGCACGAAACGTCCGGCCATCCGCACAGGCTTCTTCCGACAAGGTCTTCTCGATCTGCAACTCGATCGGGAGGCCGTGGCAGTCCCAACCCGGGCGGTACGGAGCATCAAGACCGTCCAGGCTCCGCGAACGCACCACGATGTCCTTCAGGGTCTTGTTGACCGCGTGGCCCATGTGAAGTTTGCCGTTGGCGTACGGCGGCCCGTCGTGCAGGACGAAGCGGTCCCGGCCCTGCCGGGCATCCCGTAGGCGACCGTAGAGATCCAGTTCCTGCCATCGGCGCAACCGTTCGGGTTCGCGCTTGGCCAGATTCCCGCGCATCGGGAAGTCGGTGCGAGGCAGGTTCAGCGTTTCTCGGTACGGGTTAGGCATCAGAAAAAAATTCCCGGGCGGTATCAATGTCGCGGCCGATTTGTTCGCGCAGGCTCTCGACCGAGTCGAAACGCTGCTCGGCGCGCAGACGCTGATGAAAACGTACGGCCATCCTTTGGCCGTACAAATCGGCGGCAAAGTCTAACAGGTGCACTTCTATGACCAGACGCGTTCCGTCCACGGTCGGCCGGGTGCCTACATTAGCGACCCCCTGGCAAAGCTCGCCTTCCAAGTGCGAAGTGACCGCGAACACCCCGCGCATGGGGGGATTATGCGGGAAATCGAGATTGGCGGTCGGGAAGCCGAATTCGCGCCCGCGCCGGTCTCCCTCGACCACCTCGGCACAAATCTCGAACGGATGCCCAAGCAGATATTCCGCTTCCGGAATATCTCCGCCAGCCAGCGCCGCACGAATGCGGGTGCTGCTCACCCGGCCTTCGTCCAGCTCGAAAGTGGGCGCGGCTTCAAGTTCGAAGCCGCAGACCGAAGATTCGGCCTCAAGCAGCGAAAAATCCCCAGTGCGGTCGCGACCGAAACGAAAATCCCCGCCAACCGTAAGGTAGCGCATGCCAAGGCGACCGACCAGCAAGTCTTGCACGAACTCCTGTGCGCCGATGGCGGCGGTCTGCGCATTGAACGGGAGGGCCACAAAGTGGTCGAGCGCGGGAAACATCTGCTCGGCGAACCGCTTTTTGTCAAGAAGCGATCCAATCCTTGGTGCATTGTCCGCTCCCCGGAAGAATTCCTGGGGTGAGGGCTCCAAGGTCAGCAACACGGATTCCAGCCCGCGGTCGGCAGCCGCACCTAAGAGTCGCTTCAGTACCGACTGATGCCCGAGGTGCAACCCATCGTAGTTGCCAACGGTGACCGCGCAGGGCCGGCACGCTGGCAACACCCCATCAAACATCGGTTCCTGTCCCCGGACACCGGAGGAAGATTCGGAGGAAGCGTTCACGCGACGGTTTTCTCGGACAGAGATTGAATATGGAAGTCGCGAATGCGCGCGCCTGAAATCCAAAGCACGGCAGCGTAGACGGCTGCGCCCAGAATAATCAATTCGACCAGTTGAAGCAGGCGTCCGGCAAATTCAAGGCGAGTCCATTCGAGGGTTTCCGGAATGAGCGGCCACAGCACCGCCGCCATGGCCGCACAGGACAGGCTGATCCGGGCCACCAAGGCAGCCGTCGCCCGGTTGCCGGAATAAAAACTGCGTGCATGCAATTTCCGGTACAGGAGCCCTGCGTTCAGGTAGGCCGCGATGGCGGTCGCAAGTGCCAAAGCAACGTGCGGCCCCTCCAACTCCACGGTAAACCAGACAAGTAAGCCAATGCCGGTCAATGCCATGTTGGCCAGCATTGAGATCACGCCGACCCGTACAGGGGTGCGGGTATCCTGATGGGCGAAAAATCCGGGCGCGAATACCTTGACCAGGATGAATGCGGGCAGGCCGAGCGCAAATGCAGTCAGCGCCATCCCGGCCATACGGGTGTCGAACATCGAGAACTCCCGGTACTGCAACAGCGTCGCCAGAATCGGTTCGGCCAGAAGCGCCAATCCAACGGCAGACGGCAACGCAACCGCCAGGCCGACCCGGACCCCCCATTCGAGCCCCGCCTGAAACCCTTCGCCGTCTTTTCGGGCGCTGCATTCGGACAGCCGCGGCAGCAAAACCGTAGCAGTGGAAATCCCGAACAGCGCCAGCGGCAGCTCCACGAACCGGTCCGACAGGTACAGCCAACTGATGCTGCCGACCGCCAAAAAGGACGCCACCAGGGTATCGAACAGCAAATTGATCTGGACGACCGACGAACCGAACAGGGCGGGAAGCATGAGTTTCGCGATGCGCCGGAATCCGGAGTGATGCCAATCCAGCCGTGGCCTCGGCAGCAAACCCTGGCGATGCAGCCACGGCAGCTGGATCACCAATTGCAGGACCCCCGCAACAAAGACGCCCCAGGCAAGCGCGTACACCGGTTGCTCCATCCTCGGCGCCAACCACAGCACGGCCGCGATCAGCGACAGGTTGAGCAGTGCCGGGGTGATCGCAGGCAGGGCGAAGCGTCCCAGCGCATTGAACATGCTCCCCGCCATGGCGGTCAACGAGATGAACAGGACGTAAGGGAATGTGATCTGAAGCAAATCGCTAGCGACATCAGCCCGTGGATCGCCGTCCATCGTGAAGCCCGGCGCAAAAATCATGATCAGCAGAGGCGCCGAAAGAATGCCCAACGTGGTAATGAAGATAAGAACCACCGCCAACGCGCCAGCCGTGGCATCGATGAGTGAATTAAGTTCCTGCGGCTTCTGCTCGCGGTATTCCACGAATACCGGCACGAACGCCTGCGAGAATGCACCCTCGGCGGACAAGCGGCGCAGGAAATTCGGAATGCGGAAAGCGACGAAAAACGCATCCAGCGCGCCGTGCGCATTGCTGATGAAAATGAATACCACCGCATCGCGGGCGTAGCCCAGCAAGCGGGAGAGCGAGGTCATGAACGCCGTGGTGGCCAGGGAACGGAATAGCCGAATCATGAGAAAAGCGACCGAACGGCGCAGACGTAGAATTCCGTCATTATAAGAAGGCCACCCGAGGGCTCAGCACGGGCCCGATCAAGGAAAGCCACTCATCCTGTCTCGAACGCGGTCCGCCACCTCATTCGCCAGAAGACGATTGCTTCTGGGCAGAATCGCGCGGCAGGACCCAGACGGTCTTGTAACCCAAGCGTTCCAAGTCCTTCACGGTACCTTCGACCCCCTCGGCATGGGGAACCCGCATTTTTAGGCGATGCCAAAGCGTATCGTCCTGATGGAAGTCTTCCAGGAACACATCATGACCGAGAGCCTGCAACTTGGCCAGCTCGCTTTCTGCTTTTGCCTTGTCTTTCATAGACAGAATCTGCAGGACAGGGAGGTCCGGCTCAGGTGCCTTGGGAGCCTCTTCTGATTTCTTTTCCGGTTCCTTTTCCGGCGGCGCATCAGCCTTGGAATCCAAAGCAATGCCCGGAGATTCCGGCTCCTTGGCGACTGCAGGTTCCTGCGTCTCGGATGAGGGTGTCTCTGAAGGGGATGCCTCTAGAGGTTCCAGGCTGGCCTCCGGCGTCGGCGCGGAAGAATCTGGCTCGGGTTCGTCGTCCTTCCAGAACTGCAGCAAATCAAGCATCCGCACCGTCGGTTTCTGTTCTTCGAACGGAGGAGGCTCGGGCGGGTTGGCCGGCTTTAGGTCCGGCTCGAAAACCAGTTCGGAAGACCATTGCAGCCCATTCTCTCCAGACCCCGACGCATCCTCCGTGCGGGTATCTGCCGCAACCGCGGTGACGTGCACCACCCGTTCGGCTTGGTTCAGATTCGCCGTGAAGGCGTCCTCGTATCCTTCAAGCACGTTGGAAAGGCATCCCTCCAGCGACGGATTGGCTACACTGAAGGAACGATTGATGATGCGGTCTTCCTCGGAATCCCATACCAGGGACCATCCGTGGGAACCGGCCAGTTCGCGCACGTTTGCGGATAAGTGCCCTTTTTGGACGACGAACGTCTTCGTTTCCTCGTCAGCCGCTACAGCCGGCAAAACGAACAAGCCCCCTGCGAGCACAAGGCACGACAGGAATCCAGTTATTTGGCGCTGCATTTTTCAGGGTGTCGAGAACTACTCACCTGGAAAGATTGTACAGACTGGGAAATAGAGGGAAAATCGCTCACGCCGGAAGGAAGAGCCCAATCGGGTTCGAGCCTGGGCTATCGGGGCTGAAGCGGGTTCTCGGCAAGGCTCGACCGTGTGTTGCTGCACCTGCCTATGCTAAAATTTTAAGGCTTGACATTTAGGTGTCGCAGACAAGGGTACTGATCGTGATGGCGGCGTTGCCGGTCGGTCGGATCCTTGCCGCACAGCTGCTGCTCACCCTGCTTTGTTTGGCGGGGATTTTTTATGACCGGGAGATCGGTCTTTCAGCGGCAGCCGGGGGGGCATTGTGCCTGTTTCCCAATGCGTTGGCCGCCATTTGCCTGTTCCGGCGGAAACGGGCAAGCGGAGTTCGAGAAGAACAGCGGCGAATGCGTTATGCCTGGATGCTCCGCTGGCTCGGCACGCTGATCGGCCTGGGCCTGATCTTCGGGTTTTACCGCGAAGTTCAGCCTCTGGCCCTTTTCGCGACCTATGCGGCGGCCCAGGCAACGCACCTGATCGGACACTTGTCACTTAACGACAACTGACGCACAAAATACCGTTACAGCTCCGGACATATGGCCACCGAATACGCAACGGGTGCGGACTACATCAAGCACCATCTGACCAACCTGACGTTCGGACAGCACCCGGACGGCAGCTGGGGCCTCGCGCACAGCCGCGAGCAGGTCGAGGCCATGGGTTTCTGGGCCATTCACGTAGATTCAATGGCTTGGGCCGTCGGCCTAGGCGTCTTGTTCCTGGCCCTGTTCGGCTATGCGGCGCGACGCGCGACTGAAGGCGTGCCCGGCGGATTCCAGAACGCGGTGGAGCAAATCATCGAGTTCATCGACGGCACGGTGCGTGACTCCTTCAGCCACCGCAACCGGATAGTCGCCCCACTCGCGTTATGTTCGTTCATGTGGATCTTCCTGATGAATCTCATGGACCTGGTGCCGGTGGACTGGGTACCGTGGGCATTCTCCCTGGTGGGCGTGCACTATATGAAGATCGTGCCGACCACCGACCCGAACGTCACCATGGGCATGTCGCTGTCGATCTTCGCCCTGGTGCTCTACTACAGCCTGCGCCGCAAGGGCATCGGCGGTTTCCTCGGCGAACTGACCCTGCACCCGTTTTCCGCGAAAAACCCGTTCCTCAAGGCCCTGTTGATCCCGATCAACCTTTTCCTGGAGGGCGTGGCCCTGCTCGCCAAACCCGTCTCCCATGGCTTGCGTCTGTTCGGCAACCTGTACGCGGGAGAAATGATTTTTATCCTGATCGCGCTTCTGCCGCTGTGGGCGCAATGGACCCTGTCCGTGCCCTGGGCGATCTTTCACGTCCTGGTGATTCTGCTGCAGGCTTTCATCTTCATGGTGCTGACCGTGGTCTACCTGAACATAGCGCACGACACCGGCGAGCACTAACCTGATTCCCTTTCACCCACCTTTCAAAACTGGAGTAATTTCATGGAACTCGTATCTGGCCTGATTTATATCGCAGGCGGCCTGATGATGGGCCTAGGCGCCTTGGGCGCCGCCATCGGCATCGGCAACCTGGGGGGCAAATACATGGAAGGCATCGCTCGGCAACCGGAACTGATTCCGATGCTGCGTACCCAGATGTTCATCGTACTGGGCCTGGTCGATGCCGTGCCGATGATTGCCGTCGGTATCGCTTTCTACCTACTGTTCGCGGTCGCTTGATCCGCGGGGAGATCTCCCGATGAACATCAACCTTACGCTGATCGGACAGGCGATTTCGTTTACGATCTTCGTCTGGTTCTGCATGCGGTTCATCTGGCCGCCCGTGATCAACGCGCTGGAGGCCCGCAAGAAGCGTATCGCCGACGGGCTGGCGGACGCGGACGCGGCCAAGACCGAACGCGAGCGAGCCGAACAGGAAGCGCACCAGACCACGGGGCAGGCCCGGGAGGAAGCCTCCCGGATCCTGGCTCAAGCGGAACGCCGCGCCAGCGAGATCGTGGCGGAATCGCGAACCACGGCCAAAACCGAAGGCGAGCGCATCCTGACCCAGGCCCAGGAAGAGATCGAGAAGAACACCCAGCAAGTGCGTGAGCAGTTGCGTGGGGAAGTGGCGACCCTGGCGATTGCGGGTGCCGAGGCGGTGTTGCAACGCGAAGTCGACACGACGGCTCACGCCGACGCCTTAGAACAGTTGGCGGAGCGCCTGTGAGCACCATCACCGCTGCCCGCCCCTACGCCCGCGCCGCCTTTGGCTATGCGCGTGAAAGTGGCGTGCTGGATGCGTTTTCGGACATGCTTGAAACCGCAGCGGCGCTGTCCGAGAACCCGCGTCTGCGCGTCCTGTTGACGGATCCCCGTCTGACCCGTGCGCGCCGCACCGAAATGCTGGAATCCCTTGGCGGCGACCACTTCGACGAACCGATGCGACAGTTGCTCCGGGTACTCGGCGAACGCGACCGGCTGCTGATCCTTCCCGAGATTCGGGAGCAATTCGAACAACTGCGCGCTGATCATGAACAACGCCTGACTGCCGAAGTAGTCAGCGCACGGGAACTCGACCCGGCACAGCAGGAACGCATCCGTGCGGCTCTGGCGGAGCGTACCGGGCAAACCGTGGAACTGGTTTCGAAAACCGATGAACAATTGCTGGGCGGCGCGGTTGTCCGCGCTGGCGACCGGGTGCTGGATGCCTCTCTCCAGAGGCGTCTGCAGCAGCTTTCGCAAAGTCTGGCCTGACACCAATACTTGGAGTAGAACCGAATGTCTGCCTTGAATCCGACTGAAATTTCAGACCTGATCAAACAAAGGATCGCCGAATTCGATGTGGCGCCACAGGCGGCCAGCGAAGGCACGGTGGTCATGGTAACCGACGGCATCGTGCGCATCCACGGCCTCAGCGACGTAATGTCCGGCGAAATGATTGCGCTGCCGGGCGACAGTTACGCCATTGCGCTCAATCTGGAGCGCGACTCGGTCGGCGCGGTCGTCCTCGGCGACTACCGCCACATCGGGGAAGGCGACACGGCTCGCTGCACCGGTCGCATCCTGGAGGTCCCGGTCGGCGAGGCGCTGCTCGGACGGGTCGTCAACTCCCTCGGCGAGCCGATCGACGGCAAAGGGGACCTGAACCTGGAAACCCGCTCCCCCATCGAAAAAATCGCGCCCGGCGTGATCGAGCGGCAATCGGTCAGCCAGCCCGTGCAAACCGGCTTGAAGTCCATCGACGCGATGGTGCCGGTCGGCCGCGGACAGCGCGAACTGATCATCGGCGACCGCCAGACCGGGAAGACCGCGCTGGCCATCGACACGATCATCAACCAGAAGGGCGCCGACCTGCACTGCATCTATGTTGCGATCGGTCAGAAAGCCTCCTCCATCGCGGGCGTTGTGCGCAAACTGGAGGAGCACGGTGCCATGGAGCACACCATTGTGGTGGCGGCCTCGGCCTCGGAGTCGGCCGCGATGCAGTACATCGCGCCTTATGCCGGCTGCGCGATGGGCGAGTACTTCCGCGACCGCGGCGAGGACGCGTTGATCATTTACGACGATCTGACCAAGCAGGCCTGGGCCTACCGCCAAGTCTCGCTGCTGCTTCGCCGCCCGCCAGGTCGCGAAGCGTATCCCGGCGACGTGTTCTACCTGCATTCGCGATTGCTGGAGCGGGCCTCCCGCGTCAATGCCGACTACGTGGAGCAAATGACCAATGGAGAAGTGAAAGGCCGCACCGGCAGCCTGACCGCCCTCCCGGTGATCGAAACCCAGGCCGGAGACGTCTCGGCGTTCGTGCCGACCAACGTAATCTCCATCACTGACGGCCAGATCTTCCTGGAAACGGACCTGTTCAATGCCGGTTTCCGCCCGGCGATCAATGCCGGCCTGTCGGTGTCCCGGGTCGGTGGTGCCGCCCAGACCCAATTGATCAAGAAGCTCGGCGGCGGCGTGCGCCTGGCACTCGCGCAGTATCGCGAGCTGGCCGCGTTCTCGCAGTTTGCTTCGGATCTCGACGAGCAGACCCGCAAGCAGCTGGAGCGTGGCGAACGCGTAATGGAACTCATGAAGCAGGCCCAGTACAAGCCGCTGACCGTCGCCGATATGGCGTTGTCGCTGTACGCGGTCAACGAAGGCTGGCTGGATGAGGTCGAGGTCGAACAGGTTCGAGCCTTCGAGGCGGCCCTGCACGCTTATGCCCGGTCCGAACATGCCGACTTCCTGGAGCAGTTGAACCAGGACGGGTCTTACGACGAGGAGATCCAAAGTCGATTCAAGGATCTTCTCGAGACTTTCATCAAAACCCAGAGCTGGTAACGCGAAAATGTCGGGCGAGAAGGAAATTCGCACCAAGATCGCGAGTATTCGCAATACTCAGAAGATCACCAAGGCGATGGAGATGGTCGCGGCCAGCAAAATGCGCCGCGCCCAGGATCGCATGGCGGCCACTCGCCCGTATGCAACGAAAATTCGCGAAGTGATCGGCCATCTGGCACACGCCAACGTTGAATACCGCCATCCATTCCTTGAAAGCCGCGAAGAAGTCCGCGGCGTGGGATTCATCGTGGTCTCTACCGACCGCGGCCTGTGCGGAGGCCTCAACGTCAATCTGTTCAAGAACGTCCTGCGCGCGATGCACGAATGGCGACAACAGGAGGTTCCGGTACGGCTTTGCCTGTTCGGCGCCAAGGGAACCGCGTTCTTCAAGCGTATCGGCGGCATCGAGATCGTTGCGCAGACTTCACACCTGGGCGACGCACCGAGGCTCGAAGAGGTCATCGGGCAGGTCAAGATCATGCTGGACGACTATGTCGAAGGCCATATCGACCGGGTCTACCTGGCCGAGAACGAATTCGTCAACACCATGACGCAGAGGCCGAACATCGCGGCGCTGCTGCCCACTCCGCCAGCTGAACTGGAGACGCTTGAACACCATTGGGACTACTTATACGAACCCGGTGCCCGCGAAGTGCTGGACGGGCTCCTGATGCGCTACATCGAATCACTGGTGTATCGCGGCGTGATGGAGAACATCGCCTGCGAGATGGCCGCACGCATGGTGGCAATGAAGAGCGCCTCGGACAATGCCGGAGACCTGATCGACGAGTTGCAGCTGATATACAACAAGGCGCGGCAAGCGTCGATCACCCAGGAAATCTCGGAAATCGTCGGCGGCGCAGCCGCCGTATGACCGAATCGATCATTCAACAGGAGACCGAACGACTCATGAGCTCGGGACAAATCGTAGAAATTATCGGCGCCGTCGTGGACGTGGAATTCGAACCGTCCGCCGTGCCGCAGGTCTATGACGCACTGACGGTGGAGGAAGCCGACCTGACGCTGGAGGTCCAGCAGCAGCTCGGCGACGGCGTGGTGCGGACCATCGCCATGGGGCCGTCCGACGGACTGCGCCGCGGATTGGACGTCATGAATACCGGAGCACCCATCTCGGTGCCGGTCGGGCAGAAAACGCTGGGCCGCATCATGGACGTGCTTGGCAAGCCGGTCGACCATGCCGGTCCGGTCGAGGCCGAACAGCACATGCCGATCCATCGCCCGGCGCCTACCTTCCAGGAACAGACGGGCAGCAGCGAACTGCTGGAGACCGGCATCAAGGTCATCGACCTGCTCTGCCCGTTCGCCAAGGGCGGTAAGGTCGGCCTGTTCGGCGGCGCCGGCGTCGGCAAGACCGTCAACATGATGGAACTGATCCGAAACATCGCGATTGAGCACAGCGGCTACTCGGTCTTCGCCGGAGTAGGCGAGCGTACCCGTGAGGGCAACGACTTCTACCATGAAATGCGCGAATCCGACGTGCTGGACAAGGTGGCACTGGTGTACGGCCAGATGAACGAGCCCCCGGGCAACCGCCTGCGGGTCGGGCTGACCGGCCTGACCATGGCCGAACACTTCCGCGATGAAGGCCGCGACGTGTTGATGTTCATTGACAATATCTACCGTTACACGCTGGCCGGAACCGAAGTGTCGGCCCTGCTCGGCCGGATGCCTTCGGCGGTTGGCTACCAGCCCACCCTCGCCGAAGAGATGGGCATCCTGCAGGAGCGCATCACGTCCACTTCGACCGGGTCGATCACATCCATCCAGGCCGTGTACGTGCCGGCCGACGACCTGACCGACCCGTCGCCCGCCACAACCTTCGCGCATCTCGACGCCACGGTCGTGCTGTCGCGCCAAGTCGCGGAGCTCGGTATTTATCCGGCTGTGGATCCGCTGGATTCTACCTCCCGCCAGCTGGATCCATTGGTCATCGGCACCGATCACTACGAAACCGCCCGTGCGGTGCAGAACACGCTGCAGCGTTACAAGGAGCTGAAGGACATCATCGCCATCCTGGGAATGGACGAGCTGTCCGAGGAAGACAAGCTGGTAGTGTCCCGGGCACGCAAGATCCAGCGCTTCCTGTCCCAGCCGTTCTTCGTGGCGGAAGTGTTCACCGGGACAGCCGGCAAGTACGTGGCACTGAAGGACACCATTGCCGGCTTCCGCGGCATCGTCGAAGGCGAATACGACCAGTTCCCGGAGCAGGCGTTCTACATGGTGGGCTCCATCGACGAGGTCGCAGAGAAAGCGAAAACCCTGTGAGTCGGATATGAGCACCCTGCGGGTCGACATCGTCAGCGCCGAGCACGAAATCTACTCGGGCGAGGCGAACTGGGTCATCGCGCCCGCAGCCATGGGCGAAGTCGGCATCTATCCCCGGCACACTCCGCTCATCACCCACCTCAAGCCCGGCGAAGTGCGGGTCAGTGCGGTGGAAGAGGGCGAGGAACTTCTGTTTTTCGTCTCCGGCGGCATGCTGGAGGTACAGCCGCATCAAGTCACCGTGCTGTCCGACACGGCCATGCGGGGCGCGGACTTGGATGAGGCAAAGGCCGAGGAAGCCAAGCGGCGGGCCGAGCAGGCGTTGTCCGACCGAAAGGCCGATTTCGACGAGGCCCGGGCCCTGGCAGAACTGGCCGAAGCAGCAGCCCAGTTGCGGATGATCCAGAAACTGCGCAAAACCGGCCGCAGCTGATTCCCGACCGGGGGCGTAAAATGCCTCCGTTACTCTAAATCTCGGTACTTCATGGGAACCGAAGTTGTCATCCTTGCCGGGGGCATCGGCAAACGTCTGGGGCACGCTACGCCCAAGCCCTTGCTTGATCTGTGCGGCAAACCTCTGCTCGGGCATGTCATGGCCTCGGCCTCGGCAGTGGCAGATACGGTCCATGTGGTGCACGGCCCCGCACTGGAGGAACCGCTAGCTGAATCTGGAAAGCAATTCGGAGCCCCCTTCACCCCGCACCTGCAGCCCGAGCCTCGCGGCACGGCGGATGCACTCGGTTGCGCTCTCCCATCGATCGAGGATGCCGCTACCGTGCTGGTGCTGTGTGCGGACGTCCCCCTGCTCCAGCCCGACACCCTTGCGCAATTGATCTCGGCCCGCCCGAAAACCGGACTCGCGCTTCTGACCATGCGCCAAAACGGCAACCAACTTGGGCGGATTATGCGCGATGATCGCGGCCAGGTCGTCGCAATCCGGGAACATGCCGATGCCACGGAAGAAGAACGCCGCATCGACGAGTGCAATACCGGCGTGATGGCGGCAAGCGCAGGACAGTTCCGTGAATGGTGCGCGCGAATCACCGACTCCAACGCCCAGGGGGAGTTCTATCTGACCGACTGCATCGCCGAGGCGGTGCGCGACGGAGCTCCTATCGAAACCCGGGAATGCAGCACGACCGAAGGCCTCGGCATCAACACGGTGCAGGAATTCGCCGTGGCGGCGGAACACTGGCAACGACAAGCGCGCGAACGGCTGATGGCGCAAGGCGTCCTGATGGAAGCACCCGGCACGGTATGGCTGTCGGCAGGAATCGAGCTGGAGGAAGGCGCGACGGTCCGCATCGGGCCACATGTCGTGTTCCAAGGATCAGTTCAATTGGCCGATGGGGTCGGGGTCGGTCCGTACGCGCTGCTGCGCAACTGCGAAATCGGGGCAGAGACAGAAATCGAGCCCTTTACCGTCGTGGAGGCGGCCCGTATCGGGGCGCGCTGCCGAATCGGGCCCTATGCGCGAATCCGCCCGGAAACCGAGCTCGCCGAAGGCGTGCAAATCGGAAATTTCGTCGAGGTCAAGAAATCCCGAATCGGGGAGCACACCAAAGTCAATCACCTGTCGTACGTCGGCGACAGCGAAGTCGGTCGCAGCGTCAATCTGGGCGCAGGCACCATCACCTGCAACTACGACGGGGCACAAAAGCACAGGACCGTGATCGGGGATGATGTCTTCGTGGGATCCGGCACTCAGTTGATTGCGCCGGTCACCATCGGTGCGGGCGCGACCATCGGCGCCGGCTCGACCATCACCCGGGACACCCCTCCCGGGGAGTTGACCCTGTCGCGCAGCAAGCAGAAGACGCGCCAGGGCTGGAAGCGGCCGCGGAAGGACTGATGTGCGGAATCGTCGGTGCGGCAGCCCGCCAGGACGTGACCCCCACGTTGCTGGAAGGCCTGAAAAGGCTGGAGTACCGAGGCTATGACTCCGCCGGAATTGCGATCCTCAACACCAACGGGCTTCAGCGCCTGCGCTGCAACGGGAAAGTCGCCGAACTGGTACAGGAAACCGAATCGACCGGCCTGAGCGGACAGGTCGGAATCGCGCATACCCGCTGGGCCACCCATGGTGCCCCGTCCGACCGCAACGCGCATCCCCATGTGGCAGGCACGGACGGGCGCATTGCCGTGGTGCACAACGGAATCATCGAAAATCATGTGGCCCTGAGAAAACAACAGCAGGAGCGGGGGGTCACCCACGACTCGGACACCGATTCTGAAATCCTGGCCTGCCAGATCGCAGGACATCTGGGCGCACAATGCGATTTGCTTGATGCGGTTCGGAAAGCCGTGAACGAAGTGGAAGGAAGTTTTGCGTTCGGCGCCATCGATCGCGAAGACCCGGAGCGAATCATCGGGGCACGGAGAGGCAGCCCCCTGGTGGTAGGACACGGCGACAACGGGCACTATCTGGCCTCCGACCCGCTGGCATTGGCGGAGGTTTCATCCCAGTACTGCCTGCTACAGAATGGCGACATCGTCGTAATCAGCGAAGAGGAAGCCGTGATCTGGAATGGAGGCGAGACGGTAGCCCGGGAGTGGAGGGAATTCCAGGATGCGGAAGTGCAGAGCGGGCTCGGTGACTACGAGCATCACATGCAGAAGGAAATCTTCGAGCAGCCGGATGCCGTGGCACAAACGCTGGAGGGAAGGATCGAAACCGGGCAGGTCGATGACGGAATTCTCGGACCAGGCGCCGACGCCATTCTTGATGCGACGCGCGCCGTGCAAATCGCCGCCTGCGGAACCAGCTACCACGCCGCGCTGGTGGCGCGCCACTGGCTTGAACGACATGCAGGAATTCACTGCCGAATCGAGATCGCCAGCGAGTTCCGCTACCGCCAGCATGCGCAGGATCCCGATACCCTATTCATCGCCATCTCCCAGTCCGGAGAGACAGCGGACACCTTGGCGGCACTGGAAATGGCGAACCAAGATCCAAACTACCATGCAACCTTGGCAATCTGCAACGTCGCGCACAGTTCCATGGTCCAGGAATCCGACCTGACTCTGCTGACTCATGCCGGGCCTGAGATTGGGGTTGCCTCCACCAAGGCGTTCGTCACACAACTGACGGCATTGATGCTGGTCGCAATCCTGCTGGGTCGGCGCCATGCGCTGGATCCTGAAACGGAGTCGGACTTGGTCGCACAACTGGCCAACCTGCCAACCCGGATCGGCCGGGTGCTGGAACTGGACGCGGATATCGCAGCCTTGTCGAAACAATTCGCGAACCGGCATCACGCGTTGTTCCTAGGCCGGGGCTCGCACTACCCGATCGCGATGGAAGGCGCCCTGAAACTGAAGGAGATCTCGTATATCCACGCCGAAGCCTATGCTGCCGGCGAACTCAAGCACGGCCCACTGGCGTTGGTGGATGCAGATATGCCCGTCGTAGCAGTCGCGCCAAACAACCGCCTGCTTGAAAAACTCAAGAGCAACCTGGAGGAGGTGCGTGCGCGGGGCGGGCGTCTGTATGTATTCGCGGACCGGCATTCGGGATTCCAGAGCGATGACCTGATGACTGTATTTGAGCTGGATGCGCCGGAAAACGCGGTGGCGCCGATACTGTTTACAGTCCCGCTGCAGTTGTTGGCGTACCACTGCGCCAAAATCAAAGGGACCGATATCGATCAACCCCGCAACCTTGCGAAATCGGTCACGGTTGAATAATCAGTAAGGAAATGCTGGACACCAGAATCCCACCACCGATCGTCGCCATATTTGTTGGTGTTTGTATCTATTTCTCACGGGACTGGCTGCCGTCATTTACTTCCGACTATCTCTTCTATGCGGGACTAGGCTGTGAACTTTTGGCCGTCATAATCAACCTCACGGCAATTTTTGCCTTCATCAAGAACAAAACCACGATCAATCCGGTAAAACCTCACGCCGCGACCTCGCTGGTGACTTCTGGAGTGTTTGCGTTTTCCCGCAACCCCATGTACTTGGGACTGCTGTTATTCCTTTTCGGTTTTGCGCTGCAAGTGAATGTCGTCGGAGGAATACTACTGCTATTTCTTTTTGTCCTCTACATAAACGCGTTTCAAATCATCCCCGAAGAGCGTGCCATGTTGAAGGTTTTTGGTGATGAATATCAGGAGTACATGAAAAAAGTCAGACGGTGGATATAAGGCGAAGCCTTCTTAGGGCAACGGTACATATTCCCAGCCTTCGGACTGTTCTGCCGCGGCAGCTCTCTCCTTGTCAGTCATATCTTCTTCTATGCCTCGGATCAAATCGCCGATCTCCTTCCGTGTGATCGCACACTGCGCATGGCTGGTTTCGCGGTAAAGCGTTCGGGAATCCGTGTCACACGCCTCGATCATTTTGAATTCCGAGAGTTTTCGCACATTGTCGGCAAGTAGCCAAGCACGAATGATGTCGTAACTCACGCCACTGCCCTTCCAGTAGTGGTGGGCAAGAAAAAAACGGGCGGCCAAAGCATCGTCCCACTGCCGGAAAAATCCGCGCCGATCGGACAATCCGACCAGAATCGCAAGACCCATGCCGTCCCGTTCAGCAAACTGAGCCGCCGCCTTCCGGTACCAGTCGACCGCCGCCGCATCATCCTGCGCCACGCCTTCGCCTAGCTCGTGGAACATTCCCATCCGCAACTGCGCCCACGGAAATCCCTTTTCCGCGGCCTCCCGGGCAATCGCCAGCGCCGACTCCATTTCGCCTTCGCGCCACAGGATGTCGACCTTCGCCTCGCCGGGATTGGCTTCCAGTGCCCGTGCAGGCGTCTCCATGACTCCGGCGGTGCAGCCAGCCGTCAATGACACCCAAAACGCCAAGAAGATTGTGCGAGATCCTAAAGAAGCAGACATGAATTTGCGGGCAGGGAATGCCCGGAACCTGATTGGAGGCTAGCTTCGGTAAGCCTGTTCGATGGCTTCTTGCCGGTTCTTTTCTTCTGCACTGAATGCGGCAGTGGGACGGAGCAACAGGCGTTCAATCCCGATCGGCGCACCGGTCGCCTCGCAATAACCGTAAGAGCCGTCTTCGATGCGGCGCAGCGCCTCCTCGATCTTAGGCAACAACTTCGAATCCCGGTTGAGCGCGCGCACCTTCAGGTTGATGTCCTCCTCGACCAAAGCGCGGTCCAGTTCATCGCACTCCCGATGCTCCTCGGACAGCTCCGCCTTGGCGCGTTCCAACCGGACGCCCAGTTCCTTGCGCAGGTCCAGCAGGCGCTGCCGGAAGAATTCCAACTGCTCGCCGTTCATATAGTCCTTGCGCGGTGCACGAAGCAGTTGCTTTTCGGTAAGCATTTTCGCGACTTTTCCTGTGCTCATGTGATCCAGATATTTAATTTGAGGAACCTATTCTACTTTCTCGCCGCGATCCGCGCAAAACGCCCCCTGACGGAGTAGCCTCTCAGGCCACCGCCTCTGTTCCCTGAGGCCGCAGCAACGCGGCTTCGACTTCCGCGCGCACCTCGGATCCCTTGAGTGTCTCGATCAGGGTCAATGCAAAATCCAATGCCGTACCCGGCCCGCGCGAAGTGATGACCGGGCCATCCACCTCCACCGGTGCACCGGTGAACGCCACTTCCCCGTATTCTGCCGCATCAATGCAGCCCGGGTAGCAGGTCGCCCGGCGCCCGTCCAGCAGGCGACTGTTCGCCAAGACTTTCGGGGCCGCACAGATTGCCGCCACGGCACGATCCTGGTTCACCTGGCTTTGAAGCAGTTCGTGGATGCGGGGATCCGCATCCAGATAATCGGCCCCGGGCAGGCCACCGGGGAGCACCACCATGTCGAAAGACCCGCCCATCGCCTCGTCCAACGTAGTGTCTGGGACGAGCTTCGTCCCGCGCGAAGCGGTCACCGTGCCGTCACTCAGGCCGGCCGTGACAACTTCGATGTCCGCGCGGCGGAGAAGGTCAATCAGGGTGACGGCTTCAAGTTCCTCGCAGCCGTCCGCGAGAGGGATCAGAACCCGGCTCATTCGGACCGGGCCTCCTGGTTGTTCTGGCTCAACTTGCCGTACTTGAGCAGTTCGAGTGCGGCCTGCACCTGGTTGTCCTCAAGGATCGCATCCTGAACCGATTTGTCGGCAGCCTCCGAATCCTCTTTCTCCGGCGCAACGAATTCCACCTCGTAATCCGGCTCGATCCCTTTCTCGTGAATCGAATGTCCGGAGGGCGTGTAATAACGTGCAGTAGTCAGCTTGAGTGCGGCATTCTGGTTGTTCAGCGGCACCAGGGTCTGCACCGAACCTTTGCCGAACGAACGCGTGCCCAGCAATTTTGCCCGCCCGTTATCCCGCAGGGCACCTGCCACAATCTCGGAGGCGGAGGCGGAACCCCCGTTGATCAGTACGACCACCGGCACGCCACCCGTCTGGTCGCCGCCACTCGCATGTTCTTCGACATTCGATTTCTGGGTACGCCCCCGAGTGGAAACGATCATTCGATTGTGAGGCAAAAAGGTGTCTGAAATCTCGACCGAAGCAGTGAACAGTCCCCCCGGATTGTTGCGGAGGTCCAGGACAATTCCCTGGAGTTCTTCGTCTGATTCATCCTGCAACTTCTCAAGGTGGTCCATAAAATCGGTGCTGGTGCGCGTCTGGAAGTTGCTGATGCGCAGGTAGGCGTAGCCGGGCTCCAGGAGCTGCCCCCGCACGCTTTGCACCTTGATGATGGCCCGTGTGATGGAAACCTCGAAAGGCTCCGCGACATCCTTGCGGGAAACGGTCAGGGCAATGGGGGTTCCGGGCTTGCCGCGCATGATCTGCACGGCATCATGCAGCGAGAGGTCGTGCACCGGCTCCCCATCCAATTCCAGGATCAGGTCGCCGCTGAGGATCCCCGCCCGCTTGGCCGGAGTGTCGTCGATCGGCGAAACAACCTTGATCGCGCTGTCGTCCCCATCCTTGCTAACCACGATGCCAAGCCCGCCGAATTCCCCCGACGTCGTGACTTCCCAGTCGTCCAGCTCTTCCCGATCCAGATAGGTCGTGTAGGGGTCCAGCTTGGAGGCCATTCCGCGCATGGCGTTGCGCATCAGGGTGCTGTCGTCAACTTCGTCGACGTACTGGCGTTTGATCAGGGCGAAGGCCTCGGAAAAGTTGCGCAGCTCCTGCAGCGAGACGGATGCCTGGCCGTCCGTTTTCGCGATGACCGCATGGCCGAGTGCACCTACGGCCAGCAACAGGGCCGGGATCAGTAGGCGGGAAGCGGGAATTTTGCCCATAATTCCTGAAAAAATAGAGGAAAAAGCATTGTAGAGCAATCTCTGGATGCGTCAAACCTCCACTTATCGGCCCCAAACGGTGAGAAGAGGCGGCTGAAAGCCCGAGATGGGCGTTAGAATCGAGGCATTCGAGGATGAAAATGGGTGGTATGTTCGAAAGTTCTAATGTTAGAATGAGTCGGCCATGGCTGCTCAGATGCCTGCCCCCGAATCCCTGCATGCGCTTGACGACGATATCGAGCGCGCCTGCCATGCGGTCAAGGGGCTTTCGCACCCGATTCGCCTCAAGGTCCTATGCGTGCTGGGTGACCGCGAAATGCCGGTCAACGACCTGGCGGCCGCCTGCGAGACCTCGCAAAGCAATATTTCGCAACATCTGAGTATCCTTCGGCAATGCGGCATCCTGGCCACCCGCAAGGAAGCCAACTTCGTGCACTACCGGATCAACGACCCGCGCATGATTCAGTTGATGAACCTGATGCGTGAGATGTTCTGCTCACAACCACACTGAACACACACCCGATGCAAGAATATCTGGACTTCGCGATGCGTCATCCGTTCCTGATGGGGGCGGTATCGGCACTGGTGGCCATGATCCTGTTCACCGAAGTGCGCCGATTGACACGTCAATACAAGGAAGTCTCGGCCGCACAGGCGGTGCAGTTGATGAACCGGGAAGCGGCCTGGGTGCTGGACGTGCGGGAGGATAAGGAAGTGCAGGAGGGCATGATTCCGAGTGCCCGGCGGATTGCGCTCAGCGAATTGCCTAATCGCTTGGGAGAGTTGCAGGGAGAGAAGGGACCGGTGATCACCTATTGCCGGACCGGCGTTCAGGCGCACCGTGCCTGCCGGATCCTGGCGCGCGAGGGGATGGCCCCTGTCTACAACCTCAAAGGCGGGATCAGCGCCTGGCAGGAAGCCGGAATGCCCCTGGAAGCCAACCAATGAACACGCCCGACGTGGTGGTCTACACCGGCGCCGCCTGCCCGTACTGCGATCGCGCCAAAATGTTGCTGGAACGCAAGGGGGTGTCCTATCAGGAAATCCGCGTGGATCGGAGCCCCGAGGATCTCACGACCATGCTGGAGCGGAGTGGTGGGCGCAGGTCGGTGCCGCAAATCTTCATCGGGGGCTACCATGTTGGCGGCTTCGATGACATGTCCGCACTCAATCTGGAGGGCAAACTGGACCCCCTGCTGGCGGGAGAGCCCCTGTGACTAAAAAACCCGCAGACCCTTCCGCCAAAAGCACGGTTAGGCGTCGCATGCAGTTTGTCGAACACAGCGGGAATACGACTTTCGCGATCGAGCATATCTCTCTGCGTCGTGCGGACTTCAAGACGGAACGGGAACCGGACAGCCCTGCCGAAGGGCAGTTCGAAACCAAGGCCCGGATCAGTAACGAAACAGTCTCGCTGGAAAATGACCGTCATTCGGTCTCGCTGACCGTCAGCGTCACCCGACTGGAGGACGAAGCGGAGGTGTTCAGCTGCGAGGTCTGCTATACCGGCATATTTCTTATCCAAGGCCTATCCGAAGAGAAGAGCCACGAATTGTTGATGACGCGGTGCCTGGACATGCTTTACCCGTATATCAGTTCGACCGTCGCGCAACTGGCAAGCCAAGCGGGCTTCCAGGGTTTGCAGCTCGTGCCCATAAGTTTCGGAGCTCTGTACCGGAGCGAACAGCGCGAAAAACAACAGTGGGAAAACATACAAGATAAGGTGGTTCGCCACTGACGCCCACGGTATGAAAATTTCGATTTTGGGACAGGGCGCATGGGGCACGGCGCTTGCCCTTCATGTGTCTCGGGCGCATACGGTGCGCTGGTGGGGCCGTAACCCGGACCGATGCCAGACGCTGGCGCGCTCCCGCCGAAACGATCCCGGCTTGCCGGGTTTCGACATTCCGGATTCGATCCAGATTACGGAGGACATCCAGGCCTGTGTTGACGGTTGCGACTGGGTGGTCATGGCCGTGCCAGTCGCAGCGATGGGTGAAGTCGCTGCGCTACTGAAAGCGACACCCCACTCCGGATTGATCTGGACGTGCAAGGGAATGGATCCGGACAACGGCCGTCTGCCCGGTGAAATTCTGGACGATGTTCTGGGTCGGAGCGTACAACGTGCCGTTCTTTCCGGACCCTCTTTCGCAGACGACCTTGCAGAGGGCTTACCTGCGGCCGTGGTGGTGGCAGCGGATGACACCGGGGTCGCCGAAGCGGCGGCAACGGTGTTTCATCATGAAGCATTTCGCATCTACGTGGGAACTGATCCGGTTGGCGTTCAACTCGGCGGCGCGGTGAAAAACGTTCTGGCAATCGCCGTCGGCATTGCGCATGGGCTTCGGCTCGGCGACAGTGCCCGCGCCGCATTGATCACGCGCGGCGTCAATGAACTGATGAGGCTGGGGAAAGCGCTGGGAGCAAACCCGGCAACCCTGTTCGGCTTGTCCGGTTTAGGAGATATCGTGCTGACCTGTTCCAGCGCCCATTCGCGCAATTTCCGCCTAGGGCAACTGCTCGGCGAAGGCCAATCCGCCGAGCAGGCCAGCACTGCGATCGGACAGGTCACCGAAGGACGTCATACCGCGCTTGCATTGTCCCGTCTAAGCCAGAACCATGGGCTGGAACTGCCCATCTGCCAGCAAGTGCAACAAGTGCTGACCGGGACTATCCGCCCGATCCAGGCAGTCGAAGCATTGTTGACGCGTCCATCGACGTCCGAGGCACTGCATGCCTGAGACAAACTCTCTCTCGATCGATTTTTGCGGCCTGTCCCTGCAAACCCCGCTGGTTCTGCTTTCGGGTTGCGTCGGTTTCGGAGACGAATACACCCGAGTCGATGGGTTCTCTCACGACGAGGTGGGAGCAATCTGCCTCAAGGGAACCACCCTCGAACCCCGCCTCGGCAACCCGCCGCACCGTCTGGCCGAGACTCCGGACGGCCTGTTGAATTCAATCGGCCTGCAAAACCCTGGAGTGGACGCGGTCATCCGCGATGTACTGCCAAGCCTGGACTTTTCCGCCACCCGCTTCTTCGCCAATGTGTCCGGGGCAACCGTCGAGGAATACACCGAGGTGACACGCCGCTTCGACGATTCGCCGATTGACGGCGTCGAAGTCAATATTTCCTGTCCCAACGTCAAAGCGGGCGGAATGGAGTTCGGCAACGATCCAAAAATGTCGGCGGCTGTGGTCTCCGCCTGCCGAAAAGTCACGTCCAAGCCGCTCATCATCAAGATGTCACCCAACCAGACCGACATCCGAGCCAACGCACGCGCCTGTCTGGAAGCAGGTGCCGATGCGTTTGCAGTAATCAATACGGTCTCCGGCATGGCCATCGATGCCGAATCCCGCTCCGCGGTACTAGGCGCAAAACAGGGCGGCCTGTCCGGCCCCGCCATTAAGCCCATTGCCCTGCTGAAAGTCCATGAGGTCTACCAAGAAACCGCTGCACATGGCACCCCGATCATTGGCCAGGGCGGGGTGGTTTCGGCGACGGATGCGCTGGAGTTTCTGATCGCGGGTGCTTCCGCGGTGGGGGTTGGCACCGGGCTGTTCCACGACCCGTTGGCGTGTCGCGCAATCAACCAGGGCATCCGCGACTACCTGCTCCGCCACGACCTCGATTCGGTCGCAGAACTGGCCGGCACCCTGGATTCTTGCGACGCTCAGTCTTCCGAGTAGCCGAGCCGTTCCAACAAGCCTTGTAAAGAGTCTTCGCTGCTGTAATGCAGCACGAGGCTCCCTCCCTTTCTACCAGAGCGAAGGCTAACCGGACAGCCCAGATGATCGGACAGCCGCTGCTGCAGGCGCGTCAGGTCCGGGTCCGGGTCCGGAGGACTGGAAGGCTTGGTTTTTTTCGTCCGGCGCTCCGTTTCCCGCACCGACAGATCTTCATCCAGAATGGCTTGCGCCAGTTTCTTTTGGCGGTTGGCCGGCAAGGGCACTAAAACCCGGGCGTGCCCCATACTGATCTTGCCGTCTCGGACCAATTGCTGAACTTCCGGACAAAGTTCCAACAAACGAATCAGATTGGTGACGGTGGCACGCGCCCGACCGACCCGTTCAGCGACCTGCTCATGAGTCTGGTTCAGGCGATCGGCCAACCCGCGCAATGCCTGGGCCTCGTCGATGGGGTTGAGGTCTTCCCGCTGGATGTTCTCGATCAGGGTCACCGTCGCAGCTTCATCATCGGACAAGTCGCGGACAATCGCAGGCAGGGATTCGAGACCGGCGGCGCGGGCGGCGCGTACTCGCCGTTCCCCCGCGACCAATTCGTACTGCCCCCCGGCCTGACGCACCAGAATCGGCTGGATCGCACCCTGCTCCTTCAACGAGGCGGCCAGGGTTTCGATCGCCTGATCGTCAAACTGAGTTCGCGGTTGATACGGGCTCGGGCGCAATTTATCCAGCGGAATATCCTGAAGTCCGGAATCGTCGGACTCGGCAACCGGCTTGGGCCGGGCGCTCAAAAGGGCGTCGACTCCGGCACCCAGCCGGCGTTTTTGGGTGGGGCTCATGTGGCAGCACCAAGTTCGGAACTCTCGCGACGCAGGATTTCGCCCGCCAGCATCAGGTACGCGACAGCCCCCCGGCTTGATGGGTCGTAGGACGAGACCGGGCGACCGTGGCTGGGTGCTTCTGCTAGCGTGACGTTGCGCGGGATCATGGTGCGATAGACCTGTTCGCCAAAATGCTCCAAAAGCGCCTCAGAAACTTCGTGCGATAGTTTGTTGCGCGAGTCGTACATGGTACGCAGGATTCCCGCAATGGCAAGTTTTCGATTGGCCTGCTGGGAAATCCGGGCAAGAGTGTCAAGCAGGGCACTCAATCCTTCCAGTGCGTAGAACTCGCACTGCGTCGGCACGATTACCCGGTCGGCGGCCACCAACGCATTGATCGTGAGGATGTTGAGCGACGGGGGACAGTCGATGAGGATGTAATCATCCGTGCTGCCCGCCAACGCCTCCCTCAATCGGTATTCACGATTGTCTTCCATGACGAGGCGCACTTCGGCTTCGGTCAGTTCGGGGTCTGCCGGCAACACGTCAAATCCACTATCGGGGGCAGGCACACGCACCTCGGAGACGGGCGTGCCGCCCAGCAGCACATCCGTGCAACTTTGCGCCAAATCATTCTTGTTCAGGCCGCAACCGGTCGTGGCATTGCCCTGCGGATCCACGTCGGCCAACAAAACTTTCTTTCCGGCGGCGGTCAGCGAGGCGGCCAGATTGATAGCAGTCGTGGTTTTTCCGACCCCGCCTTTCTGGTTGCAGACAGCGAATACCTGGGTCATGGGATTCCCATATCCGCGTCAGGGGCACGAAGCACTACTACCGTGTGGACCGGCGAACGGTTGGCCGGCCTTTCCAGGCTCCGGACCTCAACATCCCACCCACGCGGAAGTTCGCGCAATTCCTGCTCGATCTCCGAACCTTTCGGCAGCAAATAAATTCCTCCCGCGGCAACCAGATGCGCGCTGGATCGGACAAGTTCCGCCAGCGAACTCACGGCTCGGGCCATGATGCATTCGAACGGATCGCCCTGGTAGTGTTTCGCTTCGTCCGTGACCACTTCGATATTGGATAGGTTCAGTTCCATTTTCGCTTGCCGGACAAAGCGAGTCTTCTTGCGGTTGCGGTCAAGCAACGTGAATCGGCGGTCCGGGTGAACCACGGCCAGCGGCAGGCCCGGCAACCCGGCACCGGTACCGAGATCCAGGATCCGGCGCGCCCCGGACGGAAGAAAGCTCGACAGTGAGAGAGAATCCAGGATATGCCGCGGCACGATTTCCGGCAGGGTTCGGGGGCCCACCAGATTGTAGGCCTGGTTCCACTGCGCAACAAGTCCACAGTAGGCCAGCAAGGCCTGGATCTGGGCAGAAGAAATGTCCAGCTCGGGAATCTCCCGAAGCCCCGTTTTCAGCTGGCGCTCCAGTACGCTTTCCACCGGCAGGCCGGGCGCGGCGGAAGTTCTGCGGGGACGGCGCGCCGGGGGACGGGATTCCCGGGCGTGGAAGGGAAGAGCCCGGCCTCCCCTCATGTCAGACGCCCTGTTGCCGGATGCCGTCAGCCTTCAAATGAACCTTCAGGATCGCGACGGCGGCAGGCGTCACTCCGGGAATGCGGGCGGCCTGCCCCAGTGTTGCAGGCCGACAATGGCTCAGTTTTTCTCGTGCTTCATGAGACAGGGCGGTGATCGACCGGTAGTTGATTCCCTCCGGCAAGCGGCGGGTTTCGTCTTGTTTCAGACGTTCGATTTCGTGCTTATGGCGGCGGATGTAGCCTTCGTAGCGAAGTTCGATTTCCGCCTGACGGCCAATATCGAGGCTGGCCGGTTCGTACGCCGGAGACATCGAGACGGCCTTCGCGTAATCTGTTTCAGGGCGGCGCAGAATATCGGCCAGACTGTCCTCGCCCAGCCGGGTGGTGTGCAGTCGTTCCAGTTCCTGCTCCAACGCGTCGCGTCGTTCGCAAAAGAGTTCCCAACGTGCGTCACAGACCAAGCCCAGTTCACGCCCGGCTTCGGTCAAACGCAAGTCGGCGTTGTCTTCCCGCAAGGTCAGCCGGTATTCGGCGCGACTGGTGAACATGCGGTAGGGTTCATCCACGCCCCGGGTGACCAGGTCGTCGACCAGAACGCCGATATAGGCTTGATCGCGGCGCGGCCACCAGGCTTCTCGGTCTTGGCTTTGAGCCGCTGCGTTGTAACCTGCGAGCAGCCCTTGCGCGGCTGCCTCCTCGTAACCGGTCGTGCCATTGATCTGTCCGGCCAAATACAAGCCAGGCAAAGCCTTGCATTGCAGTGTCGGGCGCAATTGCCGCGGATCGAAGAAGTCATATTCGATGGCGTAGCCGTAGCGCGTCAACTGTGCTTCCTCAAAACCTGGAATAGTCCGGACAAACTGTTCCTGCACCTCAGCCGGCAGGCTGGTGGAAATTCCGTTGGGATAGATCACGTGGGTGTCCAGTCCTTCAGGTTCGATGAACACCTGATGCGACGGGCGTTCGGCGAAACGGACCACTTTGTCTTCGACCGAAGGGCAATAACGCGGCCCGCGACTGTCGATGGCCCCGGTGTGCATCGGCGACTGGTGCAAATGCGCGCGAATCAAATCGTGAGTGGCCTCCGTCGTACGCGTCAGGTGGCAATTCACCTGCCGCGGATGCACGTCTGGCGGACTGAGCCGGGACAGCGGCGGCGGCGGCATCTCTCCAGGCTGGACGGAGGTCTTCGACCAGTCGATGCTCCGCCCATCCAGGCGGGGAGGGGTTCCGGTCTTGAGGCGCCCGACATCCGGCAGCAGTTCACGCAACCGATGCGCAAGGAGCAGGGACGGGGGGTCTCCCGCTCGACCGCCTTGAGTCTGTTCCGCCCCGATGTGAATGGCGCCGTCCAGAAATGTGCCGGTGGCCAATACAACCGCAGGCGCTTCGATGCGGTCCCCTTCCTCGGTGAGAATGCCGCGCACCTTGCCGTCCTGCACGATCAAGTCGCCGACGGCAACGGACTGGACCTCCAGGTTTCGGGCCTCGGTGACGGAATTCTGGATGGCTTCGCGATAGAGCTTGCGATCGGTCTGGGCACGGGTAGCATGCACCGCCGGTCCCTTTCTTCTGTTCAGCACTCGGACATGGATCCCGGCACGGTCCGCAGCCTGCGCCATGACCCCACCGAGTGCATCGATTTCACGCACTAGATGGCTTTTGCCGATACCGCCAATCGCCGGATTACAACTCATCTGGCCGATCGCAACGAAACGGTGGGTCAGGAGCAGGGTGTGTGCGCCGGTGCGCGCGGCCGAAAGCGCCGCCTCCACGCCGGCGTGGCCGCCGCCGATGACCAGAACATCCCAAGTACGAATTACGCCCGTCATTGCGCCGCTTAATATACTGCTAATCCCAAAGGGAAACGGTACCGATTTTAGTTTGCTATAGGAAACCAACTAGAGAATTTGCTTGAATTACCCAGTATTGCCGAGAAAAACTGATAGATAAGTATCAATGACTATCAATTTTCCGATTTCTGATAGTAACTGATAGTTAAGTGTCAATAACTATCAATTGAAGAAATATTGATAGTTATGCTATGATTGAGTCGCCAGAAAAAGTTGCGGAGATGCCATGAGAAGGCCGCAAAACGCCCCCTCAATATCAGACATCGTAGGGAGAGCTGATCCTAAGGATTTGAGCCAGCTGTTTTTACAGCCTGACGTCACAACCCTGCCCACAATCAAAGGAAAATACTTACACTGGGCCGAATTGAAATATAGAAAACCTCCTGAAGGCCTCAACCACGATCTTTGGTGGTTGGGAATAAAAATGGCACGTGCTCAATTGAGAAAGAGAATTCCCCTAAAAGACGCGAGGGGGACGCACTTTAGTTTTTGCATGCCCGATACAGTACTAGAGATGCTGCACGAAATTGACAGTAAAGCCACAGGCCAGGTTGCCATATCGGAGCAAGTTACAAATCCAGAGACAAGGAATCGCTATATTGTCAGCTCTCTTATCGAGGAAGCAATCACATCAAGCCAACTAGAAGGCGCGTCGACGTCCCGAAAGATTGCGTCAAATATGCTGAGATCCGGACGCAGGCCCAAAAACCAGCATGAGCGAATGATCCTTAACAATTATGCGGCCATGAATGTTGTCAGGGAGATAAAGAGCGAAAAACTGACTCCCGAACTTATCTTAGACTTGCACAGGATTGTCACCGACCAAACACTGGAAGATGCTGAGGCGGCAGGAAAGCTGCAAACGAGTGATGATGTAAGGGTGGGGGTATTTGATGCCAGAAACAGAAAATTGCACACCCCTCCGCCTGCAGATCAACTCCCCGGCCGGATCAAGGAGTTATGTGAATTCGCAAACGACGAACACACGGCCCCAACTTTCATTCATCCCATTATCAAATCTATTCTTTTGCATTTTTGGATCGGTTTCGATCATCCGTTCGAAGACGGAAATGGAAGGTTGGCGCGCGCATTGTTCTACTGGTCGATGCTCAAGCAGAATTATTGGCTGTTCGAATGTATCTCTATATCAAGGAATATAAAGAAGGCTCCTGCACGGTATGCTTACGCTTATTTATATTCGGAAACCGATGAGAACGATTTAACATACTTTATTGCGCATCAATTAAAGGTCATCATTTCATCTATTGCCGATTTAGAGCAATATCTGAACAAAAAAATTGAACAGGCGAAAGACCTGGAGCAACGACTAAAAGGTGTCAGGCAATTCAACCATAGGCAGTTAGCGCTACTCAGCCATGCGATTCGAGGGAATAGTGATGGCTATACCTTTAGGTCCCATCAAACAAGCCATGGGGTCGCTTACGCGACAGCGCGGGCAGATCTACTTGATTTAGAAGGGCGCGAACTACTTGTTCAGGGGAACCGGAGAGGCAGAGCGACAGTTTTTTTTCCGGCTGAAAACCTGAGCAAAAAAATCAGCGATTTATCGAGCTGAAATCGCGCGGAAAATTTTTGCGTCCCTAGCATTTACGGGAATCTCAAGCAACCCAAAATTATCTTAAAGAAATGTCCGATATAATATAGTTTATAATTATCCTATTATCGGACATATATCGGACAATACATATGCGGCTTGAGCACCGTAAATTGCTATCTTATCTAAGAAAATTAGAACATCCTGCTCTGATATCCGAACTTCGTGAGGGATTCCAGGTTAATGACCGGACCTTACGCCGCTGGTTGCTCGCATTGTGCGATGAAGGGCAGGTCGAAGTCACCGGCACCAATAAAGGAAGGCGATACCGGATCGCAACCCCGCAGGAGGTGGACCCGAGAGTCGAGGACGAGACGCTCGATGCGCTGCAGCAGGCCCTGCTGCGCGAAGCAATTCGCGATGCCGCATGCGGGCAGACATTATCCCTCCTTCTCACGGAACGCATCCGGACCCTTTTGCCGGCTCCAGCCCGCGGGGGCTTTGTCGCTGGCACCCTACAACGCCTGCAGACCATGACTGCCGAAGACGCGGAATCGCTTGGAATTCCCCCGATAGTGTTTAAATACTGGCAGCAACAGCAATCCGAAACCGAAAATTCCGCAATTGGCCCACCCAACTCATGACTTTCCGCTTTTTTTCCATCGAACATGTGCCGCAAGAGGGGGTTGGTACGATTTCTGCGTATATTCGGGATCTCGGCGGCCAACTGATCCGGCATAGGCAGTACCAAAAGCAACCCTTGTCTATTTCCCATGACGATTACGACGTACTGGTGGCAATGGGAGGACCGATGGGCGTGTGCGACGGAGGTCAGCACCCCTGGCTTGATCACGAGTTACGCTTCATCCGAGAAGCGGTCGATCAAGGAAAGCATGTCCTCGGCATCTGTCTCGGTGCCCAGATGATCGCCAAAGCTTTGGGAGCGGAAGTCCGGAAGAATCCATGCACGGAAATCGGCTGGTTTCCGATCCTCTTGGAGGACGCATTCCTGGACACCCAACTAGGGCAGGGCCTGAACCGTCAGATGGATGTCTTGCACTGGCATGGCGACACGTTCGCGACACCTCCGGGTGCGATGCGCATCGCGGGAAGTGAGGCCTGCGCCAACCAGGGATTTCTGTATGAAGGAAGAGTGCTGGGACTTCAGTTCCACTTGGAGATGGGAGAAGAAGAAGTAGGCGTGATGACCGAGCACTTCAAGGATGAACTGGTTCCCGAGAAGTTCGTTCAAGATGCCGCAGAAATCAGGGCACGCACTGTGGAGTGTGCCATGCCAGCGCGGCAGGCTCTGTTCTCCATCTTGGACGGTTGGCTGAAATATTGACCGAAGACAGGAAATTCCAATAAAAAACTAGTTTTTCAATAGGTTGCAGGCTTTCCCCGGTATTCCTACCCCAGCGTGAAGGCAAGAAAACGCCCAGCCGGAGCTGGGCGTTTAGTGAGGCTAAGTTTTATAGTTTGTCTATATTACTCCGATGAAAGCATTCCGCCGACTTTGCCGGAAATCATGCCAAAGACCGCGCCAACGACTATAGAAATCGCGACGACAATCAATGCATTTGAAGTTCCAGCAGAACCCAGCGCTTCCATGGAGAACGCGCCCTCGGTCTGCAACGCATAGCCAGCTACACTTGCATAGCCCAGAACGCTTGCCGGGATCGAGGAAAAGTATTCGACGTGAGCCAACAGGCACATGACTAAAACACTTACGGCCACCACGACTCCCGCCCAGATTGGCACGGTAAGCGCTTCGCCCAGTGGGATCGTCAGAATAACGAGCAGCGCCACCCAAGCGATCACTGCACCGAGAATGCCGCAAACAATTGTGTTTTGCAACGCCTTTTGGTCTCCCCCGATTGCGAAGTAACAGGCCCAGGCAATGAAAGCTACCCAAATGTAGACGATTCCTGATAACGGGCCTAAACTCAGTGCCGTTGCGACACCGCCTAAAACACCAATACTTACAGATAATGCTACGAGACTTGACATGGTATACCTCCTGTCAAAATTACCGGCCGATCGCCGGTCGAGCATTCTTGCCTAAGCGACAATCGACCTACCCCCATTGTACCAGTTATCAATATCCCCAAATACCCCTTTAGAGAGAAGATTTTTATTCTCGCCACACCGGCGATGGCTTTCTTAAACCTCCCGAAAATCCATGGCACGGCAACCGCTTAAACATTGCCCTCGGCAACATTTTCTTCACCGGATTCCACACTTCGGGGCTACCGAAAGTTGGGCGGCATTTGACATTGGCGGCAGTTCTCTTATGATGCGCACCCGGTTTCTGTTCCGACCATGAAACGAACTTTTCAGCCCAACAATCTGCGCCGCAATCGGACGCACGGATTCCGTGCACGCATGCGGACTCGTGCCGGGCGCGCCATTCTTAATGCCCGGCGCCGCCGCGGTCGTGCGCGACTCATCCCCTGAGCCGGAAGAAGCCCCCGGGCGATTCACTTTCCCGCGCAGCCGCAGGCTGGCTCATTCACACCAGTTTCAGAATGTCTACCGGCATCGGAAGGCAAAGCGCGCACGCGGCCGCATCGTGGCATGCGTGTGGGCGCCGAACGAACAGTCGGTGGCACGCCTGGGCCTCGCCGTCTCGAAGCGCGCATTGCGCCGCAGCGCGGCGCGCAACACGTTCAAGCGCCTGGTCCGGGAACACTTTCGCCTTCATCCCCTGTCCGGCATGGACCTGATCGTGAGTTGCCGCCGCGGCGTCCGTCCTCCGCTCGACCGGCGGGCGGTCCGCCTTGAACTTGTCGACCTTTGGGGCAAGATCGCGCCATGAACCT
The DNA here is from genome assembly GCA_965116525.1 of uncultured candidatus Poriferisulfidus sp. GTDB lineage: Bacteria > Pseudomonadota > Gammaproteobacteria > Poriferisulfidales > Poriferisulfidaceae > Poriferisulfidus. The sequence continues at coordinate 1,005,163 of OZ220694.1, read as the reverse complement.
CCTCCTGATCGGCCTGCTCCGCGCCTACCAATATCTTCTCAGCCCGTTTCTCGGGCAGCACTGCCGATTCACGCCGACTTGTTCGCAGTACGCCATTGATGCCTTGCGCGAGCATGGAACCTGGCGCGGCAGCATGCTCGCGGCGAGACGCGTGATGCGCTGCCACCCCTGGCATCCAGGCGGACCGGACCCGGTGCCCGAACGGAGGCACACCCATGGGTGATTCTCGACTGTTCCTGTATGGCGCCCTAGCCATCATGCTGTTCCTGGTCTGGCAGACCTGGGAGCTGGAGAAGGCGCCGCCCTCTGTGTCGGAGCAAACCCTGGAACGATCGTCGGCCCCGGCGGGCGAAATGTCGGACACGCCGGCGCCGCGGGCGGAAGATATGCCCGAGGCCCGTTCCGCCGAATCTGCTGCGACCGATCTACCGGACGAAACATTGCCCGAACGCAGCAACTGGATTCGGGTACGCACGGACGTGCTGGACTTTCAGATCGACACCGTCGGCGGGAACGTGGTGCAGGCAGACCTCCCCCGTTACCCGGTCTCCCTGGATACCCCGGACGTTCCCACGCGGCTCCTGTATATCTCGAACGAGAAATACGTGGTGCAGAGCGGACTGACGCACGACACGAGCGGCGGGCTGGATCTCAGTCATCGGGCACCCAGCCATCACGCCCCCTACCAGGCCGGACGGTCGCAGTACGATTTTTCCGAATCGACCGAGCCCAAAACCGTGACCTTGCGCTGGGACGGGCCGGATGGCATCCAAGTTCTCAAGCATTTCCGTTTCACGCCCGGCCGTTATCTGGTCGACGTCACGCACGAAGTACGCAACCAAGGGGCGGAAGAATGGGTCGGGCGGCAGTACCGTCAGTTGCGCCGCAGCGCCGGCCGTGCCCCTGACCGGACCTCACTCCTGTTCGGCAACACGGAGGCGATCTCTTTCATCGGGGCGGCCTATCACGACTCCGAGACCTATCACAAGCTGTCGTTCGAAGACATGGACGAAGAACCGTTCAGCGAGAACCTGACGGACGGTTGGGTGGCCATGCTGCAGCACTATTTCGTGTCGGCCTGGGTGCCCCAGCGAGGGGATGTCGAGCGCTACTACACCCGGGTCGTGCGCGGGGGGCGCTATCCGGAGTACATCATCGGCATGCACTCGCCCGCCCAGCGCGTTGCCCCCGGAGCAAGCGCACAGTTCGCCTCGCAACTTTACGTCGGGCCGAAAGATCAGAACAAACTGGAGAAGATCGCCGACGGGCTGGAATTGACCGTGGACTACGGCATCCTGACGATCCTGTCGAAACCTTTGTTCTGGGTTCTGGATAACATCTATTGGCTGACCGGAAACTGGGGTTGGTCGATCGTGCTCCTGACGGTCCTGATCAAACTCGTGTTCTACAAGCTATCCGAAACCAGTTATCGATCGATGGCGAAGATGCGCAAGTTCGCACCGCGGGTACAGCAGTTGCGTGAGCGTTACGGCAGCGACCGGGTGAAGATGAACGAGGCAATGATGAAGATGTACCGGGAGGAAAAGGTCAACCCCCTGGGCGGCTGCTGGCCGATCCTTGTTCAGGTGCCGGTCTTCATCGCCTTGTACTGGGTGCTCCTGGAGAGCGTAGAACTGCGGCAGGCGCCGTTCGTGGCCTGGATCCTCGACCTGTCGGTACGCGATCCGTACTATGTCCTCCCGCTGCTCATGGGCGCCAGCATGGTCGTGCAGACCAAGCTCAATCCGACTCCGCCGGACCCGTTCCAGGCCAAGCTGATGATGGCGCTGCCCATCGTGTTCACGGTATTCTTCCTGTTCTTCCCGGCCGGACTGGTCCTGTACTGGCTGGTCAACAACCTGCTCTCGATCGCTCAGCAATGGTTCATCATCCGGCGCATGGACGCGTAGTGCCGCCACCGGCATGAATTCCGGCGACACGATCGTCGCTTTGTCTACCCCGCCCGGGCGCGGCGCACTCGCCCTCATACGCGCGAGCGGTCCCCGGGTTCCAGATCTGGCCCGCCGACTCAGCGGCGAGGCACTCCTCCCGTCCCGCACCGCCTGCCTCCGGACCCTGCACGATGCCGAAGGCCGTACGCTGGACCAGGGCGTGCTGACGTTCTATCCCGCTCCCGCCTCGGCCACCGGCGAAGATGTACTGGAGATTTCCTGCCACGGCGCACCTGCGGTGATCGAGGCCCTGCTTTTCCGGTTGCGCTCGCTCGGTGCTCGCCCGGCCGAACCCGGAGAATTCAGCCGCCGGGCATTCGAGGCCGACAAAATGGACTTGGCCCAGGCCCAAGCGGTCGCCGACCTGATCGCGGCCACCACGGGACGGGCGGCCCGATGCGCTGCCAGGGTACTAAAAGGCGACATTTCACGCGAAATATCATCTATCTTGCAGGAAATAGTCGATATCAGGGTCTATATTGAAGGAGCCTTGGATTTCCCGGATGAAGATGTGGACTGGCTGGCGGAATCTGATTTCGGAAGCCGGTTATCGGGACTTGCGGGGCAGGTGGAGGAATTGATCCGCCGGGCTCGGCAGGGAAGAACCGTGGGCGTGGGTATCCGCCTGGCGCTGCTCGGCCCGCCCAATGTGGGCAAGTCCAGCCTGCTTAATCACTTCACGGGAGCTGACACGGCGATCGTAACCGCGCAGCCGGGCACCACCCGAGACGTATTGACCGCATCGTTTCAGATCGACGGCATTCCGCTGATTCTGGCCGACACGGCCGGCATCCGCCCGGCGGAAGCCGAGGCGGAGGTCGAGGGCATCCGGCGCAGTTGGCGTGCCGCCGAAGAAGCCGATTTGATCCTGCAGGTGTTCGATGCGCATGCCGGCTGGAGCGAAGCGGACGAGGAAATCAAAAATCGCCTGCCGGAGTGTCCGGCCTTGGTGCTGGCCAACAAGTGCGACCTGCTAGCCGACGGCGTCCCGGCATCCGGACCCGAAGACGCCATTCACTTGTCGGCGAAGCTCGGTCACGGAGTCGAAGCACTCAAGGAGCAAATCATCCGACTGCTGGAACTCGAAAGCGCACTGGAAGAAGATGAATTCATGGCGCACCAGCGGCAGATCGACGCCCTGATCGAAACCGGCGAGGCGTTGAAGCGTGCGACCCAAGCCCAAGGCGGAGAATTGATCGCGGAGGAACTTCGGCTTGCCCAGGAAGCCCTAGGGGCGCTGACCGGAGAATTCACCGCCGACGACCTCCTCGGGGAAATCTTCGGCCGGTTCTGCATCGGGAAGTGATAGGCACTCCGCTCCTGTCATAAACCAGTAACAGCCAGTCCGCAAACTAGAATGTTGCTGCCGCGGTTGCGGTCGAACGAACTCCTTATCATGCAAGCGACTCTCCCTCGGCGCCTGACCGCTGAATTTCTCGGCACACTTTTCTTGCTGTCCACCGTGGTCGGATCCGGCATCATGGGCGAGGCCTTGGCCGGTGGCAACGACGCCATCGCGCTTCTCGGCAACACGCTTGCGACTGGCGCCATCCTCGCCGTGCTGATTCTGATTTACGGCCCGGTCTCGGGAGGCCATTTCAATCCCGCGGTCACTCTTGGGTTCCTGATCCGCCGGGAAATCACCCCGAGTGCGTCTTTCGCTTACGTATCCGTGCAGATTGCCGGAGGGTTGTGTGGAGTCTGGCTCGCGCACGTCATGTTCGGTGAGCCGGCGTTCACGGCGTCGCTCAATGCGCGCACGGGCATCGGCGTCTGGGTCGGCGAATTCATGGCGACCTTCGGCCTTTTGGCCACCATACTCGGATGCTTGCGCTACTGCGCGGCCGCAGTGCCATACGCAGTCGGATTGTTCATCTCAGCCGGCTACTGGTTCACTTCGTCGACCTCATTTGCGAACCCGGCCGTGACGATCGCCCGCTCTTTCACCGACACGTTTTCCGGCATACGACCCGAGGACGCACCACTGTTCATTCTCATGCAGTTGATTGGAGCTGTCGTAGCCACCGTGGTGATGGGCTGGTTGCTCCAAAAATCTAGCAATATGTAGAATGCTACTGGCATTCTGATACTCCCGCCAGGTTGCGGGATGTGTCACTTCTTCCATGATCGTCGCTTCCTTCATCTTCTTCATGGCCCTGTTTCTAGGCATCGGGCTGTTCGCGCACCTGCATTCCCGCCACAGCCACCGTGACTATTTACTTGCCAGCCAGGAAACACCGCCTTGGCTTGCAGGACTTTCGGCCGGCGCGACCAGCAACAGCGGCTACATGTTCACGGGGCTGATCGGCTTCGCCTATCTGGTCGGCCTGCCTTCCATCTGGTTGGGGCTCGGAATGCTTCTCGGCGACTTCATTGCCTCATCCTTTATCCACCGCCGATTGCGCACCGTGACAGCTATGGGACATGCCGAAACCTACGCCGGCATCCTGAGCCACTGGAATGGCACCGACTTCCGGATATATCGTCATCTGGCCGGATTCGTTTCTCTGATTTTCCTGTCCACATACGCGGCGGCACAGCTCGTGGCAGGCAGCAAGGCGCTGCATGTCCTGTTCGGCTGGGAAGAATTCGTCGGCGCTCTGCTCGGCGCGAGCATTGTCGCGAGTTACTGCTGGGCCGGAGGAATCCGCGCTTCCATCTGGACGGATGCCTTGCAGTCCATCGTGATGCTGATTGCCATGTTCGTCCTGTTGGTGGTGGCGCTCGACTCTCTTGGAGGCATTCCTGCCGCCTGGGCAGCGTTGGATGCGGTTTCGCCCACGCACCTGGACCTGATTCCTCCAGATCTCGGGTTCGGCGCAATGGGGCCATTGCTCTTCGGCTTGGGCTGGATCGTCGGGGGATTCTGCGTCGTCGGGCAACCCCATATCATGGTGCGCTTCATGACGCTCGACCGCCCGGAGAATACCAACCAGGCTCGTCTCTATTACTACACCTGGAGCCTTTTGTTCGGGCTGTTGGCTAGTTCCATCGGCTTGCTGACCCGGGTCCTGTTACCCCCCGAAACTGTATTCGACGCCGAACTGGCGTTGCCGACGGTGGCGCTTGACTTGCTGCCGGGGATCCTGGTGGGGGTCGTCATCGCGGGAATGTTTGCCGCCACCCTCTCTACGGCGGACTCCCTGATCCTGAGTTGCGCGGCAAACCTCACCGACGATTTCGCCCCGGAAGACCGCTTACCCCTGTTCATCGTCAAGGGCGGCACACTCCTGATGACCTTGGTGGCGCTGGCAATCGCGCTGACCGGGGATCAAAGCGTCTTTACGCTGGTTATCCTCGCCTGGTCCATGATGGGGGCAGCATTCGGCCCGTTAATCGCAGTATATGCACTCGGCGGACGTCCCAGCCAATCGCTGGCCATCGCCATGCTGGTTGCGGGCGTGGTTTGCGTCCTGCTCTGGCATATGGTCCCGGGCCTGGCCCTTCACTACAAAGGGCTCCTCGGGTTTGCTGTCGGCTTCCTGGTCTATCTGGCCGGAAGCGGGCTCGGCATGAACCTGCGGGAATCCGGTACAGCCGAAGCCACGATCCCATCGGCACACCGGCACTGACGGGGTACTCGGCCTTTACACGGCCGGCATCTCATCCTCGTTCAAGTACGCGCGCAAAGTTTCGCGGACTGCTTCCAGTCCAAGGCCGGTTCGCGCCGACACCAGACTGATCGGCGTGTCATTCCCGTCCTGAAGCGCCTTCTGCAAATCAGTCAGAGTGCGTTGCGCCTTGGAGCGCGACAATTTGTCCGCCTTGTTCAACAAGACATGCACCGGCAAATCCACGGCGCTACACCACTCCAGCAACTGCCCGTCGCTGTCGCGCAGCGGATGGCGGACATCCATGAGCAACATCAAACGAACGAGGCTGTTACGGTTCCGGAGATATCCCTCCACCATGCGCTGCCAGCTTGCGCGTTCGGCTTTGGAGGCCCGCGCGAAGCCATAGCCCGGCAGATCCACCAGGCGACGTACATCGTCCACGGCGAAAAAGTGGAGTAGGCGGGTCCGGCCCGGAGCTGCACTGGTACGCGCCAGCGAGCGTCGCTCGCACAGGGCGTTGATCAGGCTTGACTTGCCGACATTGGAGCGCCCGGCGAAGGCGACTTCCACTCCCTGATCCGGCGGGCAGCTTTCCACCCGCGGATGTCCAGAGAGATAGACGGCCTGGCGCAAATCCTGTTGTTGTTCTTTCACCGCTCCCGTTCCTGGAGGAATTGCAGAATCTCGTCCACCGCTTCGTCGGGCGACAACTCTACCGTATTAATGCGCAATTCCGGATTCTCCGGGGGCTCGTAGGGTGAGTCGATGCCTGTGAAATCAGGGATATCGCCCCTGCGGGCCTTCGCGTAAAGACCTTTTACATCGCGCGCCTCACAGACTTCAATCGGCGCATCGACAAAAACTTCGACAAACTCTCCATCCTCCATCAGAGCCCGGGCTCTTGCGCGCTCCGAGCGGAACGGGGAAATGACGGCAACGATGGCGATCAGGCCGGCATCCACCATCAACTTGGCGACCTCGGAAATCCGGCGAACATTCTCCACCCGGTCCGGGCGCGTAAAGGCAAGATCCCGACTCAACCCGAGGCGGATATTGTCTCCATCCAGAAGGTACGTGTGTCGACCCAAGGCTCCAAGCCTCTGTTCCAGCAGATCCGCGATCGTCGACTTGCCTGCACTCGGCAAGCCTGTCAGCCAAACCATGCAAGGCCGCTGGTTCAAGGCCCGTGCCCGCGTGCCTTTGTCGATGCTCATCCAGAGTCTTGTGCTCGAAAACGAAACCTCATTCTAGCGGCGTCTTCGGGCAAGAGTCTTTATCATTCTCCATTGCACCCGCTGCCTCGGCTCCATATTTCCAATCCGCCGCACGATTCGCAAGGCAGTTTGATACAATGGCGCGCCTGTACGGAATACCTTTCCCGCATACTCAATGACTCGGCACTGGATCTGGGCAGCACTTGCGCCCGGCATCGTTTTTCTGACATCTCCGGCCTTCGCCGAAGGCGACCCGGCCGCAGGCCAGGCGCGTGCGGCAGTCTGCGCGGCCTGCCACGGCATCGACGGGAATAGCATCAACCCGGAATGGCCCAGCCTAGCAGGGCAGGGAGCCTCCTATATGGTGACCCAGTTGAAGCGGTTCCAGTCCGGCGAGCGTGAAAATGTCTTGATGTCCCCACAGGCCACGACCTTATCCGAGCAGGATATCCTGGACGTGTCCGCCTATTACGCGGCACAGACCTCCAAAATCGGCGTTGCCCAAGCCGATCAGAAAACCTTGGATCTGGGTGAGTTGATCTATCGCGGCGGTATCCTTGAGCGCGGCATCCCCTCCTGCATTGCCTGCCACGGTCCTGGCGGCGCCGGCAACGAACCCGCCCAATTCCCGCGACTGGCTGGCCAGCACGCCACGTATGTCATCTTGCAGCTTAAATCCTTCCGCGAAGGTTTCGAGGCACACAAGATCCATACCCGGCAGAACCCCATGATGAATGAGGTCGCGGCCAAGATGACCGATGAGGAAATCGAAGCCGTCGCACATTACATTTCCGGCCTGTATTGATGGTTCCTTTGCGGTTCGCTGCGTTCGGTCTGGCGGGACTGCTGGCGATAACCGTCTCCGCGGACGACTCCGCAACTCCCCAATACCTGGAAGACCAGCACTACACCGTGCTGGAAAATGTTCCGCCCGCCCAAGCGCCGGAAGGGAAGACTGAACTGCTCGAGTTTTTCTGGTACGGCTGCCCGCATTGCCACAGAATGGAGCCGCTGCTCAAACAGTGGCTTGAGGAACGCACCGACACCGTACAGCTACGGCTGCTGCCGACCGTGTTCAGCGCACGATGGGCAGTGGGAGCCCGAGTGTACTACGCGCTAGAGTCGATGGGCCGATTGGATCTGCATCCCGTTGTTTTCTATCTCGTGCACGAGCAGGATCGCCCGCTCAAGACCGGCGAAGGCATCGGACGCATGCTGGAACCTTTCGACATTGATCCAGCAGCTTTCGCGGAAGTATTTCGCTCACAGGCTGTCACCGACCGCCTGGAAGAAGCCCGCGAATTGCCTGAAGCCTACGGCATCGACGGCGTGCCAGCCCTGGTGGTCGACGGGCGTTATCGGATCACCACCAAGCACGCGAACAGTTACCAGATGATTCTGGATATCGCAGATTTTCTGATTCGCGAAAAACCCTGAGCCCCTGGCTCAGTCACTCTTGAGAAAATAAAAATAAGGCGGAAACAATTTCCGCCCGGTACCAGTCTGATTTAATCCGGGAAGGTGGCTCCGGCGCAAACAGAGGGCGTTGTGCCGGAGCCGAACCGTACCCGACAGGGGATTCCGGATACGGTGATAACCGTTGAGACCCCCCAGAGGCTAGAAAAGTTCCCCCTTGATTCGTAGTGTACCGCATAGCCGTCTTTAGGCCAAATGTCACTCTCGTCTTTTGCGGAATCCTAGCCTCAACTCCGCTTATTCCCGCCACAACGCTCAGTGCGCCTGCTCCCAGTTGTCGCCGTGGCGGGCATCCACCATCATCGGCACATCTAGACCAGCCACCCCTATCATGCGTTCCCGGACGCCCTCGGTAATCTCCTCGACCTTCTCTCGCGGCACCTCCAGCACCAATTCGTCGTGCACCTGCATGATGAGGAAGCAATCCGGATGCCTCTCCTTCAACCAGCGGTGGACATCGATCATGGCGAGTTTGATGATATCAGCCGCCGTACCCTGCATGGGCGCGTTGATCGCGGTGCGCTCCGCGTACTGGCGTTGGTTGTAATTCTTCGAATCAATCCCGTCGATATATAGCCGCCTGCCGAATACAGTCTCCACAAAACCACGTTTGCGGGCCTGTTCGCGCATCTGCTCCATGTAACCGAGGACTTCCGGATAGCGGTCGAAATAGGTCGTCACGTAGGTTTCCGCCTTGTCCCTTGCGATCCGCAACTGCCGTGCGAGACCAAACCCGCTCATGCCGTACATCAGGCCGAAATTGATGGCCTTTGCGGTGCGTCGCTGATCCTCCGTCACCTCGCCGGGTGTGATGCCAAAGACTTCCGCGGCGGTGGCCCGGTGCACGTCTCCCCCTTCCTCGAAAGCCCGGCACAGCGTCGGGTCTCTCGAAATATGCGCCATGATTCGAAGTTCGATCTGCGAATAGTCGGCCGCGATCAGAACATCCCCCGGGCGGGCCACGAACGCTTGACGGACGCGCCGACCCTGTTCGGTTCGAATCGGGATATTCTGCAGGTTGGGGTTGGACGAGGACAGCCGCCCCGTGGCCGTGACCGCCTGATGGAACGAGGCGTGCAGGCGGCCGGTCTCGGGATTGATCATCTCCGGCAGCTTACCGACGTAGGTAGACAGTAACTTAGTGGATTGCCGATAGTTCAGGATCATGCGCGGCAGGACATCCTGCTCGGCCAGTGTTTCCAAGACATCCTCGGCTGTGGAGGGGGCACCCTTGGGGGTCTTGCGCAACGGCTTCAGCCCGCGTTCCTCAAACAGCACCCGTTGCAAGTCGGGAACAGAGTTCAGGTTGAGTTCTTGCCCACACTCCTGGGCGATGTCCTTCTTGATCGCCTCGAGTTCCTCCCGCAGTTCCTCTGACTGCTCCTGCAAGGCCGCGGCATTGATCGCCACGCCAGTCCGTTCCATGTCGGCCAACACTTCCGACAACGGCATTTCCATCTCCCCGTAGATCTTCTGAAGAGTCGGGATCTCTTGCAGCTTGGGCCATAGGTGACAATGCAGGCGCAGGGTCATGTCCGCATCTTCGGCAGCATAGGGGCTGGCCAGGCCAATCGGCACCATATCGAAACTGACCTGCTTCTTGCCTATCCCCGCAACCTCCTTATAGCGGATGGTCTCCTCGCCCAGATACACCCGGGACAGATCATCCAGATTGTGCCGGCTGGCCGTTGAATGGTGGACATACGACTCCAGCATGCTGTCGTGAAACGGGCTGCTGATCTCAATGCCGTGGCGGCGCAGGATCGTCAGATCGTATTGAAGATTGTGGCCGACCTTGATCAGCTTGGGATCGGTTAGCAGGGGCTGCAATCGTTGCCGCACCTGTTCCCAGGCAAGCTGCGGCGGGGAATCGGGAGCAACATGGCCGACCGGGATGTACGCCGCCTCGCCCGGTGCCGTCGCAAGAGAAACCCCGACCAGCCCGGCATGGTTGGGATCCAGGCCGGTGGTCTCGGTATCCACTGCAAAAGTTCCAGCCTTGCGCGCACGTGCCAGCCACTGGTCCAGTTCTTCCAAGTCCAGCACTGTGGCATAGTTTTTCTTCCCATTTCCCCGCGACAGCAGACCCGGATTGTCGGTATCGACTTCGTTGGATGTCCGCAACTCGCGCAGGAAAGAGCGAAGTGCGTATTCTTCGTACAGTGCCTCAAGACGAGAGCGGTCCTGGGGGCCGCGCACCAGATCGCGCAGAGTCCGGTCTAGTTCGACGTCGAGCCGGATGGTGACCAATTCCCGATATAGCGGGAGCCGATCCAGGCTGTCGCGTAAATTCTCACCTGCTTTGCCTTTGATCTCGTCGACATTCTCGACAAGATTCGCGAGTGAATCATACTGACGCAGCCACTTTGCGGCGGTTTTGTACCCGACCTTCGGCACACCCGGGATATTGTCCACCGCATCCCCGGCCAAAGTCAGAAAGTCAATAAACTGGTCCGGGCGTACCTCGAATTTCTCCATCACCCGTGCGGCATTCATGGGAGGACGGTCGATGTCCAGCAAAGTCACGTGGTCGGTGACCAGTTGCGCCATGTCTTTGTCGCCGGACAAGACGATCACGTCCATGCCGTCGGCCTCCCCCTGATGGGCCAACGTGCCGATGACGTCGTCGGCCTCGACATCCGGCACGATCAGCAACGGCAAGCCCTGCGCCTCGAGGATCTGGTGCAAGGGTTCGATCTGCGACCTGAGGTCCTCTTCCATCGGCTTGCGGTTCGCCTTGTATTCCGGATACAGGTCGTGGCGGAAGTTTTTCCCGGGAGCATCCATGACTATTGCCACGTAGTCCGGGGAGGTCAAACGCAATTGTTTTTGCAGGGTGTTGATCACACCGAAAATGGCACCGGTCGGGCGCCCTTTGTGATCCGTCAGACTGGTGTGTACGTGGTAGGAACGATGCAGGTAGGCGGAACCGTCGACCAGCAACAGGTTGGGCCGCGTTTTAGGATCAGCCATATCAAAGAATTCGGATGGAACGGTATTATATAAATGACTCTCCGCGCACAAGAAAATTCCCTGCTTTCCCCGGCACGCGCCTATGCCCTCCTTTCCCTCCCTGCATGACATCGAGGTGCTGGCCGATCAGGCGTTTGCGGAAATTCCGCGCGAACTGGCGCGCCATGCCACTGCCGTCGCTATTCACGTGCACGACTTCCCCGACGAGGAGACATGCCGCGAGATGGCGCTGGATAGCCCGTTCGACTTGCTCGGGCTCTACCACGGCGTCAGCCTGGATCAGAAATCGGTGGACGACTTGCCGCAAGACTTGGATCACGTCTACCTGTACCGGCGCCCGATACTGGAATACTGGAAAGAGGAGGGCGGCGACCTGGGAGACATCGTCCGCGAGATACTGCTACACGAGATCGGACACCACTTCGGCTTCTCGGATGCGGACATGGATCGCATCTGCGCGCAGGCGCGCCGGGAGGAAGGAAGCAGGGCGACGGATTGAACAATTCGGCTTCGACGCCGAGCCGGCCAAGCATTCCAGGGCAAGGTGCCTTTTGCCTCCGCAAAACTTATCTCTCCGTGCTGATGCTGTACGATAAAGTTTCCGCTTCCGAACACCCCCATGTCCGATTTTCTTGCTGCCATTGACCGGGCGCTGAGCGCACTATGCGCTTACGTGGGGAGAGCCGTGGCCTGGCTGACACTGGCCATGGTGCTCCTGACCGCCACCGTGGTGGTCTTGCGCTACGGGTTCGGGTTCGGGCGGATCTACCTGCAGGAAATCATCACGTATCTGCATGCCACCGTGTTCATGCTGGCCGCAGCCTGGACCCTGCGTCTTGACGGGCATGTGCGCATGGATGTGCTGTACCGTTCCCTGAAGCCGCGCGCCCAGGCCTGGGTCGACCTGCTCGGCTCGGTGTTCCTGTTGCTACCGACCGCAGGCCTGCTGTTCTGGCTATCGTACGACTACGCGGAAAGAGCCTGGTTGTTGCGCGAGGCGTCGCGCGAGACAGATGGATTGCCGTTCCTGTATCTGCTGAAGACCATCATTCCAGTCGCATCGGGACTACTGATCCTGCAGGGACTTGCGGACATCCTCCGGCGTGCCGGACAATTGTCGAGGTCTCGGGAATGAGCTGGGCGCTGGCGCTGTTCGGGCTGGTCGTGCTGGCGTTGATTGCCGGCTATCCGGTCGCATTCACGCTGGCCGGAGTCTCTCTGCTGGTCGCGGCGGTAGCCACGGCATCGGGGGTCTTTGATCCGGCCCTGCTGCTGACGCTGCCATCCAGAGTGTTCGGCATCATGAGCAACGACATACTCATCGCCGCCCCCCTGTTCATTTTTATGGGTGTGACCTTGCAGCGCTCGAAGGTCGCCGAAGACCTTCTGGACGCGATGAGCCGCTTGTGCGGAGCCTTGCCCGGCGGGCTCGGCATTTCGGTCATGGTGGTCGGCGTCCTGCTGGCGGCAAGTACCGGCATCGTCGGCGCAACCGTGGTAACGCTGGGTCTGCTGGCCCTGCCCAGCATGCTGCAGCGTGGCTACGACCCGCCGGTCGCCTGCGGCGCCATTTGCGCATCCGGCACTCTCGGGCAAATCATTCCGCCCTCGATCGTCCTGGTACTGCTGGGCGACGTTATGTCCTCCGCATTCCAGAAAGCCCAGTTGGAAATGGGCATTTTTTCTCCGCAGACCGTTTCGGTCGCGGATTTGTTTGCCGGATCCATTCTCCCCGGGCTGATGCTGGTGGGACTGTACGTGACCTACCTGTTGTTCACTGCCTGGCGCAATCCTGAACGCCTGCCTTCGAAGCCACCGGACTCCGAAGTGCCCGAACTTTCGACGCGAGAGGTACTGGGCGCGCTGGTGGCCCCGCTCACCTTGATCGTCACGGTGCTCGGGGCCATCCTGGGTGGATTCGCCACGCCGACGGAAGCGGCCTCGCTGGGCGCGGTCGGCAGCCTCCTGCTTGCGCGCCGCGAAGGGCCTGTGACTCTGGACATGTTGCGCGCTGTCACGCACGACACTGCGCGCGTCTCCAGCATGGTGTTTTTAGTGCTGATCGGGGCTTCCATCTTCTCGCTGGTGTTCCGCGGCCTCGGCGGCGACAACCTGGTTCACGAGTGGCTGGCAAATTTGCCCGGCGGCGTGATCGGGGCCGTGGTGGCGGTTATGGTGCTGATGTTCCTGCTTGGCTTCGTGCTGGACTTTATAGAGATTACTTACGTGGTGGTGCCTCTGGTCGGACCCGTGCTCTTGATGATGGGGCTGGATCCGATCTGGCTCGGCGTGATGATTGCGATCAACTTGCAGACCTCGTTCCTGACCCCGCCGTTCGGTTTTGCCTTGTTTTATTTACGCGGCGTCGCCCCCGACACCGTAGCCACAGCGCAAATCTACCGCGGGGTGGCGCCGTTCATCGCCTTGCAAGTGCTGATGCTGGCCATTCTCGCCCTGTGGCCAGAACTGGCCACCTGGTTGCCACAGGCGATATTCGGCTATTGAGAGAAGCTTTCTAAATTAGTACGGCGAAATCTGAACCATCTGCATGGTCTGCAGGCCGGTAACTGCCAGCGCGGCATAAATCACGCCGACGCCCAAGATGATGATGCGTTTCTGCCGCATCATGTCCTCGCTAAGCATCGTGCTGATGATCATCCAGGTCGCAGCACCCAGATTGGCGCCAAAGAAGCCATAGTAGGTGGCGAGTTCATCGAACGCATCCTGTTCGGCGAAGACGATGGAGGTGCCCCAAACGGCCAGAGCCGCCGCGATATAGGTTCCAATCCGGATGAGAGTCCCGGAAATCATCCCGGTGGGTTGCAGCAGTACCAGCAGGCCGTAAGCCGCGATCACCCACCACCAGATCAGGTTGCTGGCCTGAGGCGCGTATTCAGGGTTTTTGAACATCGAAACGGCGACGATTGCATATCCGAATCCGATGAACGTGATTGCCAGGCGGAAGATCCAGAGGTCGGTCCCGCGCATGCGCACCATGGAAATGGCCATCCACAGCGCAGCTGCGAAATTGAGCAGGCACGCTACATAGTAGAGAGCGAGAATCGGGAAAGTCGGATTCGCGAGAAATTGGTTCATGCCGGATTCCAATCAGGGGCCCTGGTCGGCCCCGTATTCTACACCACTCGCGTGTCCAGATACGCTTGCTCGGAGATGGCCGTCCAGTCCCGCACTCGTGCATAGAACGCCTGGTAACTGTCGTAAACCCGTTGGGCAAAAGCGTCGGTTTCGGCCACTTCCGCGATCACTGCCTCGGCATGTTCCCGCAACGCACTTAATACTTCCGAAGGGAACTGCCGAAGCTCCACTTCGTATTTTTCGACCAGTACTTTCAGCGCATCGTTGTTGTGTGCAGTGTAGTCGGCCATCATGTCTTCGTTGGTGGCCCGGGCGGCATTTCGCACAATAGCCTGGAGATCCTCCGGCAATGCCTCGAACGCCGGGCGGTGAACCAAGCACTCCAGCGTGGTTCCGGGTTCGTGCCAACCGGGATAGTAGTAGTACTTCGCCGCGCGGTGCAAGCCGAACGCCAGATCGTTCCACGGACCGACCCATTCTGTTGCGTCGATCGCCCCGGTCTGCAGCGATACCAGTAATTCCTTTCCACTGAGGCTTACCGGCGTGCCGCCGACCCGACGCAATACCTCACCGCCCAGCCCTGGAATGCGCATGCGCAGGCCCTGAAGGTCCTCGATTCCGTGAATCTCATGCTTGAACCAGCCGCCCATCTGAACCATGGTGTTCCCCGCAGCTAGCGGGACGACACCAAACGGAGCATACGCCTCCTCCCACAATTCCATGCCGCCCCCCTTGAGCAACCAGCCGTTCATCTCGTTGGCCGTCATGCCGAACGGCATGGTGGAGAAAAACTGGAACGCCGGGTTCTTGCCTTTCCAGTAATAGGCCGCGCCATGGCCCATCTGCGCCGCGCCCTGGCTGACCGCGTCGAACACTTCGAACGCCGGCACCAGTTCGCCTGCGCCATAGACCTGCACTTGCAAGCGCCCGCCAGACATCTCGCCGATCGATTCCGCCAAAAATTCCGCACCGGTGCCAAGCCCGGGAAAGTTCTTCGGCCAAGTGGTCACCATTTTCCAGCGCAGAGGCTCGTCGGCACTCGCCTGCCGAGCCAGCCCCAAGCCAGCCGTGGCGGCGACCGCGCCTGCCCCCAGAAATTCGCGTCGTTTCATTACAACTCTCCTTGAGCGTGGAATTCAAAGTTCATTGGCATTCCAGTTTCGCGTAGTCGTACATGAACCACTTGATGCCCGTGTCATTGTTATCAAAACGAACCTGAACCCGCAAATGCGGGGGCCGGCCTTCGTATTCTACGATGATGCCGGGGCCGAATTTCGGGTGCGCCACCGCTGTGCCCGGGCTAGGCACGTCCAGGTTGGCCGCAGGGGACGAACGGGCAGCCCTAGCCCCGTACCTTGCCAGAAACGCAGAAGCAGGCGGGACGAAGTCCTCCGGCACCTCGGTCTCGGTGTATTCGTCCGGCAGCTCATGCAGGAAGCGCGACGGAATCAGGCCCGAGGACATCCGCCCGAAGATCAATCGCTCGTAGGCATGCGTCAGCACCAGTTGCTGCCGGGCGCGTGTCATGCCGACGTAGCACAGCCGGCGCTCCTCTTCGAGCGGCGAATCCTCCCGCGTCATCGGCAGAACGCCGTCTTCCAACCCGACGATGAACACCAGGGGAAACTCCAGACCCTTGGCCATGTGCAGGGTCATCAATTGAACCGCGTCCCCGGATGCCCCTTCGCCCCGCTCACCGGCCTGCAGCGCAGTACTGTCAAGAAAGGCCTCGGTCAGGCCGGGACCATCGTCTTCGTCAGGTTCCCAGACATCCTCGAACGCCGCAGCCGAATTCACCAGCTCCCCCAAGTTCTCGCTGCGCACCTCCTCCAGTTCCCGGTCATTCTCCTGGTACATTGCCAGCAATCCAGACTTGTCCAAGATGCGTCGGAGAGCCTCAGCCAAACCGCACCCCCTGGTCTCTTCGCGCAAGGCCACCATGCATTCCTCGAATTCCGCCAGTGCGCGGCCCGCACGTGAGGTGGACTGGTTCTTGACCTGCTCCTGCGCCGCTGCAAACAATGATCCATCGGTCGCAGAAGCAGCAGTGCGGACCCTCTCGATCGTCCCCGCGCCGATACCCCGGGGAGGAACGTTGCACACCCGCTGCCAGGCAACATCATCGTTCGGATTCAGGCATAGCCGCAGATACGCCAAGGTGTCCTTCACCTCGCGCCGCTCGAAGAATCGGATCCCCCCGTACACCCGGTAGGGGATTTGACGGTTGTTCAGGTTCGTCTCGAAGGGCTGCGACTGCCGGTTCGTGCGGTAGAGCACGGCGCATTCGTCCCAACGCCCTCCCGCCTCCACCCACTGTTCGATCTTTCCAATGACACAGGTCGCTTCCACCTTACCGTTTGGCGCGCTGAACACTGTGATCGGGTCCTTTTCGAGTCGGTCGGTCCACAACCGCTTCTGCAAACGGTCGTCGTTGTTTCCGATCAGCGCATTGGCTGCCTCCAGCACCGGGGTGGTGGAGCGGTAGTTCTGCTCCAGTGGCCAGACCTGGACATTCTGGTTGTTCTTCTGGAAGTCAAGGATATGCCTCGGGCGCGCCCCCCGCCAGCCGTAGATGGACTGGTCGTCATCGCCGACCACGAACAGCGGGCGTTCATCACCCGCCAACAACTTCAGCCAGGCATTCTGCAGATCGTCCACATCCTGGAATTCGTCCACCAGGAGATGGCGGAACCGCAACTGGTAATGCCGCTGCACAGCGGAATGATTGCGCAGCAATTCGACGCATCGCAGCAACAACTCATCAAAATCCACCAGGCCACTCTGGTCGCAGCGCTTCTCGTACCGCTCCATCACCTGAAGGCGGATCTCCTCCCGTTGGTTTTCAGGTTCGATGTGACGGGCGCGCAGGCCTTCCCCTTTTTTCAGGCTGATCCAGCGAATGGCGTCGGAGACATCGCGCGCCTTGCGGGGCTGGTCAAGATCCCGCAGGATCTGGCGGATCAAGGTTTTCTGATCCTCGCGATCCAGGATCTGGAAGTTCCCCGGCAGTCCCGCCTCCTCGTGGAAGCGCAGCAGCATCCGGCGGGCCAGCGCATGAAAGGTTCCGACCCACAGGCCGCCTGCGGATTGCCCTCGCAACCGCTCGATGCGCTCCCGCATCTCGGCCGCCGCCTTGTTCGTGAACGTAACCGTCAGGATTTCCTTCGGCTGGATATCCTGTGTCTTCACCAGCCAAGCGAAACGGTGAGTCAGCACCCGGGTCTTGCCGGAACCGGCGCCCGCCAGCACTAACGTGCAATGGTCCGGGTCCGATGTGACTGCGTTGCGCTGTGCCTCGTTCAGGACATCCAGGACCGGATCCGCCGGGATCATCCGCCCCCCCAGTGAAGCAGCGCCAGCCAGCCCCCCGCCGCGAATGCCACGAGGATGGCAATCGTCAATCCGATACGGGCGCGTTTCAGTTTGCGCCGGGAGGCCTTCAGTTCTGTGCGAAGTGCCGGGGAGGGGTCCGGCGGGAGAGCGGCAGCGGAGTCTCCGAGAAGACTTTCGATCAACTGCGGCAGGCGGTGGCGCGCAAGCCGGATTAGCGCAGGCAGGCCGGTCTGCTCGCTCACCCAGCGGTCTATGAAGGGTTTGGCGGTGGTCCACAGGTCGAGATCCGGATACAGTTCGCGACCGACGCCTTCGATGTTGACCAGGGTTTTCTGCAGTAGTATCAATTGCGGCTGCACTTCCATCTGGAATCGGCTTGCAGTCTGAAACAGCCGCAACAACAGGTTGGCAAACGAGATTTCGGAGAACGGCCGCTGGAAAATCGGCTCGCATACGGTGCGGATGGCTGCTTCGAACTCTTCTAC
This sequence comes from uncultured candidatus Poriferisulfidus sp., assembly GCA_965116525.1. Taxonomy (GTDB): domain Bacteria; phylum Pseudomonadota; class Gammaproteobacteria; order Poriferisulfidales; family Poriferisulfidaceae; genus Poriferisulfidus. Next base: position 987,080 of record OZ220694.1, on the reverse strand, counting down.
CCGGGTGCCAGATGGAACCCAACCGGATTCCACGTGCAGTTCCGCCACCCGCCGGTAGTCACGGTTGAAGAAGGCTGCAAGGTTGAGGGCCAGATAGCGCTGGTCAAAAGCCGACAGCGACCCCATGATGCCGAAATCCACCGCGCTGTACTTCGGCGACTCCGGGGTTTCCCGGGAAATGAAGATGTTCCCGGGATGCATGTCGGCGTGAAAGAAGTTGTGATTGAACACCTGGGTGAAGAAGATCTCCACGCCCCGCTCGGCCAGGCATTTCAGGTCAACCCCGTGGCGCAGCAATTCCTCGCGGTCCGAGATCTGAATCCCGTACACGCGTTCCATTGTCATGACGTTCCTCGACGTGTAATCCCAGTACACCTCCGGCACGTACAGCAGTTCGCTGTGCTCGAAGTTGCGCCGCAGTTGGCTCGCGTTGGCGGCCTCGCGCGTCAAGTCCAGTTCGTCGAAGATGATCCCCTCGTATTCGGTCACCAAATCGACTGGATGCAGACGACGGGACCCCGCCCAGCAACGCTCGGCAAACCGGGCCAGCCTGTACAGCAGCCGGATGTCACGGCGGATCGTCTTTTCGATTCTGGGGCGCAACACCTTGACGATGACATCGGTATCGCCCAAGCGCGCCGCGTGCACCTGGGCCACCGAAGCGGAAGCAAGCGGTGTCGTGTCGAACTGGCTGAACATCTCCTGAACCGTCCGCCCCAGCGATTGCTCAATAGCCTTTCGGGCCGCCTCGCCATCGAACGGCGGCACTCGATCCTGGAGATGGGCCAGTTCGTCGGCCAGGTCGGTGGGCAACAGGTCGCGCCGAGTCGACAGCATCTGCCCGAATTTGACGAAAATGGGTCCCAAGTCCTCCAGTGCGCGCCGGATGCGCTCTGCCTTCGGCCGCCGCAACCGGCGGAACCAATGCCAGGGCAGCAAATACATCAATCCGCGGGTCAGCCGGAACCGGGACAAGACGATTTCGTCGAGACCGTGGCGCAACAGCACCCACGGGATATAGAGCGGTCGCGCGATAACGCGCCCTTGCCAGTTCATGGCCGAATGCGGTCGAGCCTCAGCTCAAACCGTTCCAAGTCGTCACGGAGTCGGTCCACCTCGCGCACGAAACGATCCAGATCGGAAGCGTTCGGCAGCAACCCCGACTCCTCGTGCAGATAGTCCCGGGTGTTGCTCTCGGCCGCGGTGCCGAAATTCCGGGCCACCTGCCGGCATTCCTCGACGGTCCGCATCATTAGCCGGGCCGGCACGTCGCCGACGGCGCGGGACAGCAGTTCCTCCCAGTCGATGTCCAGGGTAGATAGAAAGTCGCGGAAATCCTGCGCAATCTCGCCTTCGCCTTCCAGGCGGATGCCGTCGGCCCGGCCACTGACCACATACCGGACAAAGGCTGCCAAATGCCCGCGAACTGCGAGATCCGCCTGTTCTTCCGGAGACTCTACGATCAACCGCCCATCGTCTATGCGCAACCCGATGGCAGGCAACGGGAGCAGTTCCAGCCGGATCGTGCGTTGCCCCATCGCCTGAAGGCGCTTCTGTGCTTCCGCGTCGGTGCGCAGGGCTTGGTCAATAAGGGCAGAAAGCGAGACGAGCATAAGCGGACGACCGCTTCCAGAGCGGTAGACTCCTCCTCAAATTATAGATTGATGTAAGGCCCTCCCGCTATAATGCCTAAAACCATGTCGACGTACGCGCGCCTGCTTTCGCTGGGGCTACTGGTATCGCTTGGCAGCACTGGCCACGCGACAGAATCGCCTTTTTCTATCGGCTCCGATTTCGCGCCGCAAATCGCCGTGCGGCTGATTTCGGATGAGGCCCAGCAGGAGCAGGCATCCACCGACGATGCCGAAGTGGAAGATTCCTCCGCCACCATGCCCTCGGTTGAAGATTCCGTGGAGCAAGACCCGGAATCCGCAGAACAAGCCGGAGGGGATGCCCCGTCCACGCAAGCCTCTGACACGCCGTCTTCCGAGGAGGGCCCCCCTGAAGATCTGGGCCTTCCAGGCCAGAAGGGAGAAGATCGGGATCTTGCGAAACAGGAAGAGGCCGGTGGCACTGAAGACCTCGGGCTCGAAGATGAACTCGAAAGAGACCCGGAACTTGCCGGGCAGGGCAGTCTGGAGGAAGAACAAGAGAGAAATCTTGCCCGCGCCGAGGCGATACTGAACCGTGTCGACCAGATCCTGCTGGATGCGCGTGCCCAGGCCCGCAAGGAACAGGACGACGGGGGCGGAACCGCCGGATCGATGCCGGATGAAGACTCGCCGGCGTGGGAAACTGAAGGCGATGCCGAAGGGGGCGCCGGAGAGGACGACGCCAAGCGCGGCGGAACCGCCGAAGGGCAGGTCCCGGGCAATGTCCCGACCGGCAAGACCCGTCCTTCGCACGGTTATGACCGGGACGACGACATCGTGACGCGGCAGGTCTGCGAACTGGCGGAGCGGGAAGAAGACCCTGAAGTCCGGAAACACCTGGAAGAGAAATGCAAGAGCCTGCAAGACGGATAGCCCTGCTCGCGCTGCTGCTGGCCTTGGCCAGCGGGTGCCAGATGGGGGGTGGCTATGGCACCCTGCTCGGCGACCGCTCGGAAGAGCCGGCCGGCGAGCCCGTGCCGGAAGAGTGGTACCTGGATGCCGGCATCGTTCAGTTCGAGGGGAAAGTCGACGAGGAGCAGGTGGCCGAAGGGGAAGTGTTCCGCCAGGTGCGGAAAGCCGAAACCCTGTATTTCCCCCAGCAGTTGCGGCAGGCGATGCTGCGCGGCGGCGGCTGGCGGCACGTGTGGGTGGTGCCGGAACGCGCGGTCCCGGACCTTCGCATCGAAGGCACGGTCCTGGAATCCAACGGTTCCGAACTGGAACTTGAAATACGTGCCTACGACGCGACCGGTGCGAAATGGGTCGACCGCGTCTACCAGCATGAATTCAGTGAAACCGATTATGCCGGCGAAGACAGGGCCCGCCCGATGGACGCTTTGTTCGACCGGATCGCGAAAGACCTCTTGATCGAACGTGACCGGAAAGGCGTGGCGGCCATGAAGGAAATCCGCGCCGTCGCGGAATTGCGGTTCGCGAGGGAATTCGCACCGCAAGCATTCAAGCGCCATGTCACCGTGGACGATGGCCGCGTGCGGCTGGTCTCGCTGCCCGCCAAAGAAGACACCTTGTACCAGTTGGTGCTGCAGATCAAGGAGCGCGATGACCTGTTCATCGAAACCCTGCAGGAATACTCGGAGAATTTCGCGGAGGCACTCGATGCGCCATATCGGGACTGGGCACGGCAGAGTTTCTACGAGCGGCGCGCGCACGACGAGAATGTTACGGCCAGCGTGGCACAGGGACTCTTGAGTGCGCTGGCCATCATCGGAGGGGTCGTCATCGCGGCCGATTCCGGTTCCACCCCGGAGGCGCGGCAGCTCGGCCAGGTACTGGTCGGAGCTGGAGCCTACGGCGCCTATGATGCCTACCAGGACTACGAGGCATCAGAAATCCACGAGGCCGCACTCAAGGAGCTCGGCCAGTCCCTCGACCTTGAAGTGGAACCCCAGGTCGTACAGGTGGAGAACCAGACACGCACGCTTACCGGCTCGGTTGAAGACCAGTACCAGCAGTGGCACGAAATCCTGAACGAAATCTATCTGTCGGAACGTGGCGGCCTGAACTGATCCCGGTTGTGTTGGCGCTGGCGGTGGGATTGGCCGCAGGAACCGCCGCAGCCGAGAATCTTCAGGAACGGGCGCTCCGTGCGACGCTTGATGCGGACTGGGCGCGGGCGGCGAAACTGTGGGCGCAAGTGGACGGGCAGCGGGCCCGGGACTATCTTCAGCAAGCGCGGGCAGAACTCCAGTTCCAGCAGACCCGGCCTTTGCTGAACGAGGCCTCCGCAGCACAGCAGCGAGAGGATTGGCAGGCGGCGGACACTGCCTATCTCAAGGCACTGGCCATCTCTCCGTACCTGAAGGCGGCACATCAAGGCCGTGAGCAGGTCACCCTGTACATCGAGGCGCACCGGCGGCTGGACGCGTTGAAACTACCGGACGGCCTGTACGACAAGGTCATACGGGCGCGGGCGAAAGAGTGGATTGCCTACGTCCGGGAAAAGAAACTCAATGACCGGAAGATTGCCAAGGCTCTCACAGATCTTGTCGCCACCCTCAAGCTGGTGCAGGTCCCGGTCTCCCTGGTCCTGACTTCGGACAACCAGTCCGACATCGAAATCTATGGGGTTGGAAAACTCGGCCGACTTGAGCGCCAGACCATGCAATTGGTGCCCGGCGACTATATCGTCGTCGCCAGCCGGCCCGGATACCGGGACGCGCGCGCGACATTGAAAGTGCGCCCCGGCAAGCCCACCACTCTTGATATCCGGTGCACGGAGTCGATCCAGTGATTCTCGACCACGAGCCGGTTCAGGCCCGTCCCTACCAACCTCCCGAGCGGAAGGGACGCCGGGGTCGATCGTCGCCGCCACGTTTTCGGGGGGCAGGGCTGGTGGTTTTTCTCCTGGTGCTACTGACGGCCGGCGCCTGGTACGCCACGGAACAAGCACAGTTAATCAACTTCGAGACCGACCCTGTAGAGGCCGCGGTACATGTCGAGAGCCCACACGTGATGGTGGGCGGACAGGCTTTGCTCTGGCGGGGCCGACACACCGCGAGCGTGGCGGCAGAGGGTTATCGCTCCCGGCAGGTGGAATTCGAGGCGGGCGGGGACGCACCCCGCACCGTGCAGGTGACCCTGGAACCCCTCCCGGGCAGACTCCGGGTCTCTACGACACCCGAAACCGAAGGAGAAGTCCGGGTGGATGGCGAACACACGGGAAGGATCGGCGAAACACTGGAAGACCTCTCTCCGGGTGATCATGTTGTGCGGGTCAGCGTGGAAGGTTTCGAGACGCACCGGCAGACGGTGGAAATTGAAGGATACGGGCGACTGACCGAGATCGAGATCCCACTCAAGAAAGTCGCAAAGCCCGCCTTGCTCACGATTTCCAGTACGCCTGAGGCCGCGGACATATTGATTGATGGCACCTGGCGGGGCCACACCCCGAAACAGATCGCGCTGACGCCGGACACCAAGGTGGAGGTCGCTCTGCTGCTCCCCGGCCATACCCCGAACCGTCAAACCTTGAAGCTGAAATCCGGCCAGCAAAGCCACACAGCCACTTTGGCCCCCCGCACCGGCACCCTTGAACTGTGGCCGACCCCGGCCAACGCGACGGTTCGCGTTGACGGGCGAGTGGAACTCCGCCGTCAGTTGCGGCTGTCTCAGCAGGCGCACACCATTGAAGTCTCCGCGCCGGGCTACATATCCGAGAAGTATGTCGTGGTGCCGCACCCCGATGCGCCGAAGCAACTTTTCGCAGTCCTGCAATCACAGGCGAAAGTCGAACAATCCCGGCGCCAGAAGCACGAGCAGGATCTCGGGTTGGCCTTCATTGAGTTCCAGCCTCGCGGTTCGTTCGAGATCGCGACCACCCGTCGCCGTATCCCGGTGCGCCTGACGCGGCCGTTTGCGATCATGGACAGGGAGGTCGCCAACGCCCTGTACCAACGCTATCAGGCCGGACATGACTCCGGAGAGGTTTTCGGCAAGCGACTGGGTCGAGCAAGCCAACCGGTCGTACGGATCAGCTGGACGGATGCGGCGCTCTTCGCGAACTGGATGAGCGAACAGGCGGGCGTCTCGCCGTTCTACCGGGTGCGCGACGGACGGATCGAGGGATTCGACGCGAACGCGACTGGGTACCGCCTGCCAAGCGAGGCCGAGTGGGTCTGGCTGACCCGCTCCGAAAAGCGGTACGCCTGGGGAGATTTCATGCCGCCTCCGAATCGCTTCGGCAATCTAGCGGATGCTTCTGCCGCCGACATCGTGCAGCCCGTATTGGAGGGATACAACGACGGGCATGCCGTCAGTGCCGATGTCGGGAGCTTTCCGCCCTCGGCCCGGGGGTTGTATGATTTGCCGGGCAACGTGGCGGAATGGATGCACGACGTGTTTCTCGACAAACTGCGGATCTCGGCGCGCCCGGAAACGGAGCGGGTCAATCCGCTGGGTGAAGCCAGCGGCCGATACTATGTCATCCGGGGGTTCGGCTGGCGCGACAGCGGGCGCAAGGAGTTGAGCCTGAGCAGCCGCCGCTACGACCGCGATCCCAAGGACGATGTGGGATTCCGGCTGGCCTACTACCTGGATTCGCCATGAGGCGGCTCTGGCTAATGCCCCTTTTCGCGGCGACGGCCTTGGCATGGGCCGAAGAGCCCCCTGCGCCGCAGGCAGGAGAAGATGAGGAGGACCGGGAGATTATCGAGATCCTGACCGAAGAGGACCTCAAGCAGGAAATCCCGTCGATCACGCTCAAGCAACTGACTCCGAAGGAAACCATCTCCCTTGACGAAGCCGTGGACATGCCCAGTGACATCTAAGTGGACAACTCTGGCCGAAAACTGGCGCGAACACGAGGTGTTCTGGCAATTGCTGGCGTTGGCATTGTCGTTCGTGGTGGTGCATGCAGCCTATGAACTGGTGGTGCGGCCGGTCGCCTACGAGGAACTGCAACGCCAGGCTGTCGCCGAGGAGCAGACCGAAATAGCACCGCCGACGCTCGGGGCGCGAATTGCCGTGATCGTCAAGGACTACGAGCAGGAAGCCTGCTTTGTCGCCCTGTTCTGGGCGCTCGCCATCATGTGGATGAAACTGCTGAAACTGCGCTTCGCGCGCAGGCTGTTGAGCCTGCGCGGCCGGCATGACGAGGAAAGCTTTCTGGAAACCCGGGAAACCGACCTGGTCCTGCCTCAGGCACAGGACCGGGCGCGCTTCACCGACGTCCGCGAGCACGCGCGAATGCAAGGCTACGGCAGCACCGTGCTGTATCGGGCCGCCGATACCTGCCTGGATCGCTTCTTCACCACGCATTCCGTGTCGGATGCCACCGCGGCCATGAAGGCGAGCTGCGAAATGGAGTCGGATCGGCAAGACACCGAACTGTCGCTGGTGCGCTACCTGACCTGGGCTATCCCGTCGCTCGGATTCATCGGGACGGTGCGCGGAATCGGCGCGGCCCTGGGGCAGGCCGAGGAAGCCACGCGCGGCAACATCGGCCCGGTGACGGAAAGCCTCGGGGTGGCGTTCAACTCAACTTTCGTGGCCCTGCTGATCAGCCTGTTCATCATGCTGCTGCTGCATAAACTCCAGGAAGCCCAAGAGTCGCTGGTGCTGGATGCCCAGGAACATTGCCAGCACCACTTGCTGCGTTACCTGCGGGAGCGGACGCGGACAGATGACCCAGCTGCTTAGGATCGACAGCTACGCGCTGACACAACCCAACGGCGCCGAATGGCAGACCGAGTGGTGCATCGCCCGCCATGACGCGAAGGCCGGCTGGCAATTCGGAGGAGAAGCCGGCGAACAGCTGCAACCGAAACATACCGGCAGCGAAAACAACGAATATCTCGAAGCTCCAGAGCCGGAAGAAGGCCGAAGCCCGTCATACATCGATCTGGCGTATTTTCAACTGCAGGAATTCCTGCCGGAAGGAGGGGGACCGGTCGATCTTTCGGTAAGTGGAGGAATCGGGCGACCGCGGCTCGAATCTCTGCTGGGCGTATTGGAAGCCTTGGGCTATACGCCCCGCGGCGTGTTCCCGACCGCGCTGCTGGCAGCCCGGGATCTCTCGCCCGGACGTTACGGAATCATAGAATTGGGACGCAGCCGAAGCTGGATCAGCACCATTGACATCCAGCCGGGCCAGGCACGGCTGGAATCGGTCCGGGAATACGGAGATTTCGGGTTCTACCACCTCTTCGTCCAGTGGATAGAGAATGTCGCGGAGGCATTCGCGACCCAGCACCGCTTCGACATACACCGTAATCTCGCGGCAAACCGCGAGCAGTTGTTCGGGCAGATGCGCCGGGCCTTTGCCGAGAAGCCCGAACAGATACAACTCCGCCTGGACTCCCGGCTCGTGACGCTGGACGAAAGAATCTTCCAGGCCCGCTGGCCGGAAGTCGCTCTCGATACGGAGGAACTGGAGCTTTTGCTGCTGCCCCCATTGACACAGGCGCTGCCGCTGCCGGAGCAAGGGCTGGGCCTGCCCTGCTGTAGCAATCCTGCGCCCGAAACTTACCCCGACTTGGCTGCCACGCTTCCGGAAGACGAACAGGCCCACCGCTGCATGGCCCTCTCTTTTTGAATGTCCAGGCGTCGACGCAACCGTTTCCTGAATCCGTTCGGCTTGGCCTTTTTGGATGTCATGTCTTGCGGGTTGGGAGCCGCGGTTCTGCTGTTCCTGATCATCGACCACAACCTGACTGAGCTGGCGCAGGCATCGGAAAGCGGCGAAGGAGACCTGCAACTGCTGGAGCAATCCATCCAGGAACAGGAGGAACTGATCGCCGGGCATCAGCGTCAGGTAAGACAGTTGCGGCGCGAACTGCAAAGCCTGGCGCAGCAGCGCGTGGCCGCCATGACCACTCAGGCCGAACTCCGCGCCCGCCAACCGCAAGCGTCTGATACGGTTCGGCTGGAAAAGGAGTTGCGCAAGCAGAAGCAAAAACTTCAAGAGGCAAAGAAAAGCAAGCAGTTGAGGGCGACCGAGGGAGAAGGCCAGCGTCAGTACGTGGCTGGTTTTCGGGTCGAGGGACGCCGTATCCTGATCCTGCTGGATCGCTCGGCCAGCATGCAGGACGAGCGCATCGCCTCGATCATCCGCAACAAGTTTCTTCCGATCAAGTACCAGATCGAGAGCTACAAGTGGCGTTGGGCCCGCTCCATCTTCGAATGGGTTCTCGCGCACCTGCCGGAGCAGGCGCAATACCAGGTCTGGGGCTTCAGTACCACGGCGACGCCGGCGCTGCCGAAAAGCGGATGGCTGCAGGCGAAAGACGAGAAGCGGATGGAAGAGGTGATCGCGGCGGTACAGGGCTGGGTTCCCTCAGGGGGCACCCGTCTGGATACGACCCTCGCGAAGGTCGCCCGGATGAAGCCCAGGCCGGATGCGGTTTATCTGATTACGGACGGCCTGCCAACACAAGGGAAATCCTGGTTCAAGAAGAACCGGGTCAGCCCCTCCCAGCGCATGGAGTTCTTCCATTCGGCGACGAAAGGAATCGCGGGTCCACCGTTCAACATCGTTTTGCTTCCGCTTGAGGGCGATCCGGCAGCGGCCGGTGCCTACTGGGGGTTCGCCATGCAAACCGACGGGCAGTTCCTAGCCCCTGCGGAGGACTGGCCGTGAGGCGCTACCGTCGGCGGTCCGACAACCACCTGTCGTTCCTCGACGTGATCAGCTGTGGGTTCGGAGCCATGGTGCTGCTGATCCTGATCACCAAGAACACCGTGGGCGAACCGGTCGAAGACCTGCAGGCCCAGATCGAGACACTGCAGGAGCAACTCGCACGCGTGATGCAGGTTCAGGCCGGCCTGGCCTCCGAGCGCCTCAAAGAGCAGGCCCGGGTGCGCACCCAGGAGGAAAAACTTCAGGAAGACCGGAAGGCCGTGGAGGAGGCGCAACAGGCGAACGCCAGCGCCAAGGCGCAAGCCCTGATCGAGGCAGACCTGAAAACCGCGCTGCAAAGCCTCAACGCAGAAATGCGGCGGCTGGACCTGACCGCGTCCAAGCCCGACGTGATCGGCGGGATCCCGGCCGACAGCGAATACATCATTTTCATCGTGGATACGTCCGGCAGCATGAAGCGGTTCGCTTGGGAAGCCGCCAAACAACAACTGGTGGCCCTGCTGGATGCCTACCCGAAAGTGCGCGGGCTCCAAGTCATGAACGACATGGGTTCATACATGTTCAGCGGCTACCGGGGACGTTGGATTCCAGACACGCCTGCACGGAGGAAGGTCCTCCTGCAGCGTTTCGATTCCTGGCACTCCTACAGCAACTCAAGCCCGGTCGAGGGGATATTGGAAGCTATCAAGCGGTTTCGCATGAAGTCCGACAAGATTAGCCTGTACATTTTCGGCGACGAGTACACCGGCGAATCGATCCAAGAGGTCATCGACACGGTGGACGACCTCAACCATCAAGACGGCAAGCGGCAGGTCCGCATTCATGCGGTCGGATTCTTTACCCGGACGCAGATCGAGAAGATCGATCCCAAGTACGCTGACACCACCAGCCGCTTCGCGGGATTGATGCGGGAACTGACGCGGCGGAACGGCGGGACTTTTCTGGGAGTTACGGTGGACGAATCCTCGGAGAGAAGCGCCAAGCGTGGACTGTCAAAGCCCGCCATCATCCTGCCCGGCGGGTAACCACTGACCGAAAGGCCTCAATCTTAAATTTTAAAAAGAAACGCCTCCCGGAGGAGGCATCGGGCCAGCGATGCTCTCACTGGCGGAGTAATACTATTATGGCAAGTTTCTTCTTGATTTTCGGAATGTGGCAGTTCGTAACTTGCTGGCTCTCTTGGTCACTGACAGGATTCTTAAGAGGGAAAGTCCCCCGAAGCTGTAGCCACCACCTTCATTGCCTCATTGCGAGACATAGACACGCCCACATCCAACCAGTGAATGACATTGTAATAGTGGGGCTGGTCACTAGTAGCATATGCGTGAAGAATTGATTTGATTCGCTCTCTTGAAAAAGTCTGAACTGCTTTAATGGACGCGGCCTTGCGAAAGTCCGCCAATTCATTATCAAAGAGTTTCAGAAGAACGTCATCCGGAATTTCCGAGAATTTCGATTCGGGGCACAAATCAATCATTTTCACTAAGATGTCCACAGGCATATCCAGGGAAAACAGTTTTGATAGATTGTGCCCATAACTCATGTTAAGAGCAGCCTCTGCAATCTCTGTCTGAATTTTTTCACGCGCCATTGAAGTGGTCAAACCTTCGGCAATCCCCTCAAATGGAACAGTCGCCTGTGTCAGTAGTGGAATGTCCTTCCATTTGCCATGTCTCGCTAGGTACTTCACATCCAACCTAGATACTTCCAGGTCACCTTCATTGAGGTGTTCCCTAATTCTATGCAGGTCCTCGCTTTCGCCCACTCTACATAGGACATCTAATCCTTGTCTTATAAGTTCTTTCCGGTGAAAGCTTTCTAGCTCCTTGTCCTTTTTTACCATCTCCTCAAGTTCAGCAGGGTGGTCACGAAAAGCAATCTCTGTCCGTCGAAGCCGCTCTTCCCAATATGCTCCAAAAGAGTCATCAACATCACGTCTCAATTCCCCTGCATACTGAGAAAAATATTTTTCTGCACGTGCAAAATACGCTACTTCCTCATACATTAAGCCATCTTCAACTTGCGCGGTAAGCTCAGATTCAGAAAGCCTCATCAAGCTTTCCCATTCATGGCGGGCAAGAAGCATTTCAGCCTGTTTATCTGACACATCCGGAGCAAATGCTTTAAATAAGCTACGCTGAACCCGCGCTTTAGGTGGCGTTAAAATTCTCTTAATTTCCTCTTGACTTAGTGGTTTACCTAATTGTAAAAGCGCCTTGATTGCCAAGTCGCGTATTGAAATTTCGCGGTCTTTGCACAATTGTTCTGCTAAATCTTGGCTTAGCTCATTGCGTTCAAGCAAAATATTTAATGCATGCAATCTCACTTGGGAGATAGGGTGTTCCACCCCCATCAACAACAGTGCTAGCTTCATGCGATCAAAGCCTTCTAAAACTGCCTGCAATATGCTTGCGTCCAACGATTCAAATTGTGATTCAAGAACTAATTGTTGGGCTTCTTCTTCTAATCCGGCTCTAAGGAGAATTGCAATCATGCACTCAAGTGCCTTACGAGAAGTCTGGTGATCTTCCCTGCCGTATTCTTCCTCGGCAACAGAGTAGTCTTCTGTCGTGCCTATTGTTGCAAGGTAGCCTAAAGCGGCTGATTTTACTTTCGCCGACGAGTCTTTAGAAAACCAGAAAGTTAGAACTTTTCCCCGGGGCAAGTTCTTGTTCGTTGGCCAATCAAGTTCCAATGCGCCTAATACTCTGATCGCCCCAATCTTCTCATTGTCGTCGACACCATGCATTGACGAGGCCAAAAGTGCACCAGGGCCAGAGGCCAACATTGCAGAATACCAACACCAGAATGGCACGTTCTCGCTCTTAAGCTTATGCAAGCCCAATCTAGTTAAGAAAATAATTTCTCGTTTGTCGGGTTTCAGGCCGCCATTGATATGATGCAAGTAAAGAATATTGGCATCGTGAACTCCTAGGCTTAACTTATGGTTGCCTGGTTTTGAAACCGAATTTGCCAACAGGCGGAATCGGGCGATGTCAGGTGCATTAAGGCTTTCCATCGAACCCTCCTGACCAACACGCTCAACCAAATCTCGAAGAAAAATAATGCTTTCAGGCATAAGAGAAGAATCACGTTCTTCCTTTGTCTCATTCTGTTGTTCTAGGTCAGGGCTTCTCTCTTTGGCTTGATTGGAATCAGTCGAATCTGCCACTTTGACTTTTTTCACAAAAGTTCTGATTTTATCTCGCGCCAATATCGCCATGTCTTGTGCTTCTTCAAACTCTTGATAGAGAATCTTTTTTTCTTCGTTCATTTTTTCTCGAAACTCTAGAACTCGTTTGAGTTGTTCGTCAGGATCTTCCTTGCATTCACTAGAAATTTTTTTGAGAAATAGAGAAACTTCAAGATGATCGTTTTCCTCGCGTCGCTTCATCATTCGATCAAACTCTTCTTCAAACCCAGAAGAATAGTTTCCATCGTTGTCCGGCGGTGTGCCCCACCTCCTCCAAACCATACCAATGAAAAGATGACATTGGTCCACGCCTTGGTTTATGAGTTGTTGCGGTCTTCCACAGCCAGAAATGGTCTCCTCCCACCCAACTGGTTCAAGCCGATATCCGAATTCGCTTGCCCAAGATCGATTAAATTCCTCGATTTCTTCGTGAACTACCTTTCGTTCCTCCTTCAAATCACTTGGAGAGGCAATAAAAACACGGAGTATCTTGTAGTAGTCATTCATGTTGACAACGATAGCCGCACAGAATTAGGCTGTGCCCGAAAACTGATTACAAAATATTCTGAAGGGCAGCGTGCAGGATGGCACTATCAAAATTAGTGAAGCGATTAAAACCTCAGTGCGAAATGTACGAAATAACATTTCAAGTCTTTAGGTTGATTATGCAGCAAGCGGAACAAAATCTTCGCCGCTCATAGGCTCATGATCAACCCAACGGCCGCTCATTTCGACTAAAACTCGTTGTCTCGACGGTGCCGGTTGCAGATTCACACGAACAACTCGTGCGGAATAATTTCGGAAATCTGCCATCGCAGCCACCAAGTCGCTTAAAAGATAGCGTGGAGCCCAACCAATCATTTCATAGTCTTGCGTCTGAATCTGAACCGCCAAGCCTGTCGCTGGATTAGTTAACTCTAGCGTCACGTACAATTCTTCATCTGGCTCCAAACTCCTCATCCGCTCTTGGGCATGCGGACTCACATGTCGCCAGCCATGCAAGAAAAAACGACAGGTAAAACTCCCGTCAGATTGTTTTACGATCTTTGGAAAGACTTCGTAGAAGTCTGTGGCTCGACGTCCACCGCTTGCCGAAAGGATTTCGATGGGGTTCGCATCCTCCTTGAGGTCAAGATTCTGCAGATACTCCATGCGGTCCGGGCGTCCTGACGCAATAATTCGATTCTTGAAAAGTGCGAACAACTCCGCAGACTTGTAGTCCTCGCGTACTTCCGGAAATTCGAGCAGTAGTGGAAATTTCGCTTCCTTTTGCGCCCGTTGTGCGCCCGCGACATAGCGGAACCGGTAGAACGACGCACTGACATCCGCATCCAACCTGCCAACCGGAAACCATTGGCGCCGGTTCTTGTCCTGCCAAGCCAGGAATAGGGTTTTGGTGTTCATGAAAGGAGATTGCTCATCTGGTTAAAATTATAGCGAATCAATTCGATAGCGAATTCGCGAGCCGAAGGGGTCATCCAAGAATCAGGCACGCGATTCACCAAATCTTTCATGGTACTTTCATCCAATCTCTGTGTTTTCTTTAGTGCTCCCTGGAAAAACTCCGGGTGGCGTTGAGCCGCACGACGCACCAACTCCAAAGGGCTAGGAGCACGCCTCTCGTCTTCTGACCAGTAAATCCCGCCATGGCCTTTTTCCACATATCCTCCGACTAGTCTCTCTGCCAAAAACCTATCGCGACGTTCATCCAAAAGCTCCCGGCCTAATGAAGATGCATGGTCGAATGAAGGTGCCACAAAACCCCTCCAACCATCGCCCGCTCGCTCGCGCAGAATGCCCCAGTTTTCATGGTGTCGATCTGTGTTCCCAACCAACGCGTCTAACACGATATATTCCGAAATACGTGCTTTTGCAAATCTTGCTGCTTCCGTAGAGATAAAAATTCTCTCCATTGCTTGAAAGATATTCTCCAAGGTATGCGCCGACTGATGGAATTTTTTCTCAGGATCGTAGCCAGGAACAATCCATCTCAATACTTCATTCCCATGGCATAGGTCTTTCTCCCCACGAGTAAAGGATTTCGTTACTGAACCATGCTCATCCTGAAATTCCGCAAGTTCGACCTTTGCGTGCGTAATCTGGAGGATATGAGCAACTTGCTCAGAAATTTTCTCCGCCCAATGCTCTCCTGTGCCTGGCTTCGGGTATTTGAAAAGCCAATTTGCTTCCTGCCTTTCCAGATTGCTGTACCAGAATTTCGTCTTACTTCCCATTTCCTCGGGCCCCGAAACCCATTCCGGCTTCACCGTGATAATAGGGTAGGAATCAGGCATCATGATTGCCAAAAAATCGTGCTTAACTTTGCACGCATGCTCGGAACACTAGTATATTCGGATACCCTCGCTACCCCCCGAGCGGGTGGGTGATCGCCAGACGAAAAACATCAAGTTCATTTTCGACCCGGTACGGGCAGGGCTCCCGAGGGCCGTCCGATCCGCAGGAATTGTTTCCGGAATGGTTCGCGCGGTGACCGCTCCGACCAAAATCCAGATGGAGCCCCTCGAACCGCACCGTCCAAACACCAGTCAGGGGAACTTCGGCGCCAAACCCGATGACCCAGCCGGTTTCCGTAGACCGGTCGCGAAAGGAATCGTCCGGGTCCACTGCCGGGGGGCGATCTGCCCCGAAGTCAATGTCAGTGACAGAATTTTCGATCCTGGCCAGCGCCAGTCCTCCGGTAACGAACACCGTCGCAGAACCGATTGATTTCTCTATTCCGACGCGGGCCGTGGTAATCCACTGGAACTCCGCCACCGCCGTCTCGTCCAACCCTACAGGATCGAGTTGATTGGTTTCCGACTCCAAATCCCCAACGGTGCCGTCAAGTTCGATCCGGACCGACATGTTGCCAAGATCGAATTTCTTCCCGATCAGCAGACCCCCGACGAAGCCAGCATCCTCATGGCGGGTCACCGAGCCGGGATTGCCCCAGTTCGCGAAGCCGGCAGGATCGATCAGCCGGTTGTCCACTCGTCCGGAACCCGCAAAAAAGCCTGCGTAGGCTCCCGCCCAATGGAAAGAAGAGCCCTTCTCTCCGGCATGCGCAACGCCGCCGGCCGAGAGCACCAAAAGAACCGGCAGCACCAGAATTGCCTGGCGCAACATCGAGCCTATCACTATCTCAGTCAATCCTTGTGCCACGATGGATCGCCACGATCCCGGCACTCAGGTTGAAGTATTGGCAGGACGCAAATCCTGCGGCGCGCATCATCTCGCGTAGGGTCCGCTGATCCGGGTGCACGGCGATGGACTCGGCCAGATAACGATAACTGTCGCGGTCCCCGGCCACGAGTTCGCCAAGTTTCGGCACGGCCTGGTGCGTGTATGCATGGTAGAGCGGCTCCAGCCAGGCGGACGGCTGGGAAAACTCGAGGACGAGCGCCAGCCCGCCGGGACGCAGGACCCGGTGCATCTCGCGCAGGCATGCCGAGGGATCCGTGAAGTTGCGCAACCCGAACCCGACTAGGACCCGGTCAAACGACTCCGACTCAAACGGGAGGGTCGCCGCATCCCCCTGTACGGCTGGAATGTCCGTCAGGCCTTCGTCCAGCAAGCGATCCCGGCCCTGCATCAGCATGCCGTTGCTGATGTCGCACAAAACCACCTGTCCATCCGGACCGACCCTTGAGCGGACCAACTGGGCCAAGTCGCCAGTCCCGCCGGCGAGATCCAGAACGCGCTGGCCCTCCCGAAGTTGCGCCAGCAGCGTGAACACCCGCTTCCACACGCGATGCAACCCAAACGACATCAGGTCATTCATCATGTCGTAGCGGAACGCCACCGACTCGAACACCTCGTTCACCAGACGGGTTTTCTCGTCCGGCTCAACCTGCTTGTATCCAAAACGTGCCATGAACTCAGTTCTCCACGACCTTCCGCTCGATCCCGGCTTCCTTCAGGCGCCCTAGGTAGCGCGTCCAACGCGCTTCAAAATCACGACCCAGTTCGTACAGGTAGTCCCAGGAATAGATGCCCGTGTCATGGCCGTCGCTGAATACCAACTTCACCGCATAGTTGCCGACCGGCTCGATGGCGTCGATGGCAACATCCTCCTTGCCGACCTGCAGGGTTTCCTGCCCCGGGCCATGGCCCATAACCTCCGCCGAGGGTGAATGAACCCTCAGGTATTCGCAACTCAACTGGAAGCGATCCTCGCCGAACGCGATCTCCAGGACTCGGGAGCGCTGGTGCAGGTGCAGCTCCGTGGGGGTGTTCTCAGCCATCCGCCTATTGTGCCAGAAATCGGTTTTTCAGTTCCGCCGCCGTGCGCGCGGATGTGCCGAATCGTAGGTCTGGGCCAGATGCTGATAGTCGAGATGGGTGTAAATCTGCGTGGTGCTGATGCGGCGGTGCCCCAGCAGTTCCTGCACGGCGCGCAGGTCGCCGGAGGATTCCAGAAGATGGCTGGCGAAGGAATGGCGGAACAGGTGGGGGTGTAGCGCCTGGTCGCTTCCCGAAGCGCATCCGAACTGGCGCAGGCGCAACTGCACGTTGCGGGCAGACAGGCGTTTTCCGCGCTGGCCGACGAATAGTGCGGTTTCCTCGGGCTTCGCCATCTTTGCTCGTACATCAAGCCAGCCGCGCAGTGCCTTCAACGCCATGCGCCCGACCGGGAGCTTGCGTTGCACCCGTCCTTTACCAAGAACCAGGACCTCTCCCGCCGCCATGTCCAAATCGCTGCAGTCCAGCCCAACCAACTCGGAAAGGCGCATGCCGCTGGAATACAGGAGTTCGAACATTGCCAGGTCACGGTATCCCAGCGGACCATCCGGCCTCGAGTCGAGCAGGCGCATCACCGCATCGACATCCAGCACCTTGGGAAGCGTCCGAGGCTGTCGCGGGGCGCGAACCCCGCTCGCCGGGTTGTCGGCCAGGCGATGAGTCGCGACCAGATGATCGTAAAACCCGCGCAGGGCCGACAAGACGCGCTGGATGGAACGCGGGGACCGGCCCTGTCGGAACAGATGCGCGGCGTAGCGCTGAACCTCGCTCTCGTTTACTTGATCCGGCTTGATCGATTGTTCATCGAGCCATCGGGCGAATTGTCGGATATCGCTCGCGTAGCCTGCGACGGTATGCGTCGAGTAATTGCGCTCCCAGCGCAATTTGGCCTGGAATTCCTCCAGCCACAGCTCCGTGCCCTGCGCAGGTTCGCTCACGGGTCACTCCGAGATTCGCAGAATCGATCGATCAGGGCCGCCGTAAGATCGGCCACGTGCAGGAGCAGGGTGGTGTCGCCTTCGCGATCGATACCGGGCGGCAACTCCCGGCAGAGTATGCCGTAGCGCCGCCGCCGTTTCAGGGGCGCGATCACCAGGGTGTCCGAATCCGCCTTCGACCGCGGCCACAGCAACGCGACGGTCTCGCGATCCACCAGGATCTGCGGCCCTTTTCGGAATACGGTCATGATCGCGCGCACCAGGGGCGGGTGTTCAGGAACCTTGTACTTGGCGGCAACGCGCGGAATCTCCGGGCGCAACCGAATTGCCCAGCCCGCGTTCGGGAAATGGCGGAGCAGGCGCCTCTCCTGTGCCTGGATTGCGGCCCCCAAGCTGTTCGGACGGTCTTGCAGGCTCTCCGCCGCAAGGATCAGGGCATGGTCAATCAGTTCCTGATTGCGGTTGGCCATCTGGAACAGAGCTTCCAGCTTCGCATTGTGTTCGCGCAGCCGGCGTGCCTGATACGCCTGAAACGAGATGGTCCCATCCGCATCCTGCGGCAGCTGCATCCGCTCCAGCAACTCCGGGTTGGAAGCCAGAAAATTGGGGTGTTTTTCGAGCCACGCCTGGACACGGGCCGCGGACAGCTCGCGTGACGTGGATTTGGACTTCGGGCTCATAGCTCCACGGAGCCAGTATAGGCGTACTCCGCACTGCCCCGCAATACCACGGGCTGTCCTTCTCCCTCCCAATGCACATGGAGGTCTCCGCCAGGGAGAGACACCACGACATCCTCCCGGAGCTCTCCGACCAGCCTGCCCGCAACCATGGCCGCGCAGGCTCCGGTGCCGCAACCCGGGGTCTCACCGACTCCACGCTCCCACACCCGCAACCGGATATGCTTCGGCGTGGAAATTTCCATGAATCCCACGTTGGCGTGCCGGGGGAATTTCGGATGGGTCTCGATGCGGGGACCCAGAACGTTCACCGGGGCGCTGGCAATAGCATCGACGATCAGCACCGCATGCGGGTTGCCCATGGAAACCGCACCAATCGAATATTCCTTGCCGCTCACTTCCAGAACGTAGGCCGGATGGCGCCCCCGATGCGAAAAGGGAATTTCGTCCGGTTCCAGCCTCGGAACGCCCATGTCAACGCTCACCGAGCCATCGTCGTGCAGTTGCAGCGTCACCTCTCCCGAAGGTGCACGGGCCCGCTGGTTCGAGGGGTCTGCATATCCGCGGTCGGCGGCATGGCGGGCCAGGCAACGCGCGCCGTTGCCGCACTGCTCCGCCGGCTGGCCGTCAGCATTGTAGATTCGGTAAGAAAAGTGGATATCGGGGTCAGAATCCGAATCCAGAAACAACACCTGGTCGCACCCGACCCCGACGCGACGGTCCGCGACTTTGCGCAATTGCGCCGTCGTCAGCGAAATCTCGCGGTCCCAGGCGTCAAACACGACGAAGTCGTTGCCCAGGCTGTGCATTTTGGTGAAGTTCAGTCGCATCCGAGCATTTTACTTGCACAGGCCGATTGACGCAGGCATTCTGGAGCCAGTCTGAACTTGGGCGTGGCTCCGCCGCCTTCCAGCCGTTTGCCAGACTGTCGGGATTTGGCTAGAATACGCGCCCCCTGACGGTTCAACTTCCCTCATGTACGCAGTCATCGAAACTGGCGGTAAACAGTACCGCGTCCAGCCCGGCGATGTCATCCGGGTGGAGCGCCTTGCGCACGAGCCGGGCGACAAGATCGAATTCGACCGCGTGCTGTTGGTGGCGGATGAGAAAGAGACCCATATCGGGACGCCGCATGTAGAAGGGGGACGCGTCGCCGCTCAGGTGACCAGTCACGGCCGGGCGCCCAAGATCGAAGTAGTCAAGTTCCGTCGACGGAAAAACTCCATGACCCGTACCGGGCATCGGCAGAATTGGACCGAACTCGAGATCAAAGACATCCAGGTGTAGGCAACGATGGCACACAAAAAATCAGGCGGCAGCTCCAGAAACGGACGCGATTCCGAGTCCAAGCGGCTTGGCGTGAAGCGTTACGGCGGCCAGCAGGTCCGTGCCGGCACCATCCTGGTGCGTCAGCGCGGTACCCGCATTCGGCCCGGGCCTTTCGTCGGCTGCGGTCGCGACCACACCCTGTTCGCCAAGGTAGACGGAGTCGTGGAATTTCGTTCACGCGGGCGCGAAAGCCGCACCTACGTGTCGATCAACCCGGCCGGATAACCCCCCGGCTTGGTTTTCCGGGGCATTCAGGCACCGGAATCCCTGGAACAACCCCGCTGCCTGAAAGGGTTTCCGGCGGTTTCAGGCCTTTCTCCCTCTTATAATCCCTCTGATGAAGTTCGTGGATGAAGCCTCCCTGACGGTTCGCGGCGGCGATGGCGGCCACGGCTGCGTCAGCTTTCGGCGCGAGAAGTATGTCCCCCGCGGCGGGCCGGACGGCGGCGACGGCGGTGATGGCGGCTCCGTGTACCTGCGCGGCGACTCCCATCTCAATACGCTGGCGGATTTCCGTTCGCAGCGTCACTTCCAGGCGCAACGTGGCGCGGACGGCTCCGGGCGCAACCAGACGGGGCCCCAGGGAGAGGACGTGGTCATCGATGTTCCCGTCGGAACACTGGTGCGGGATGGCGAGACCGGCGAGCTGATCGCGGACATCACGGACGGGCAGCGTACGCTGGTGGCGCACGGCGGGTTCCACGGCCTCGGCAACGCCCGTTTCAAAAGCTCCACCAATCGCGCTCCGCGGCAATCGACCTCTGGAAGCCAGGGCGAAAGCCGGACGCTGAACCTGGAACTCAAGCTCATGGCGGACGTGGGGCTGCTGGGCCTGCCCAATGCCGGCAAGTCCACGCTGGTCCGCGCCGTGTCCGAGGCCACCCCGAAAGTGGCCGACTATCCATTCACCACGTTGTATCCCCATCTCGGCGTGGTGCGCGTGGGCGCATACCGGCGATTTGTGATCGCGGACATCCCGGGCATCATCGAAGGCGCATCCGAAGGCGCGGGCCTGGGCCTGCTGTTCCTGCGCCATCTGGCGCGGACCCGCCTGCTTCTGCATCTTGTCGACCTGGGCGATGAGACGGGACCCGGCCCGGTCGAGGCCGTGCGACAGATCGAGAACGAACTGAAGCATTCGCAGGAAGTGTCGTTCCCGCAGCCTCGCTGGCTGGTGGGGACCAAGGCGGACCTCCTGCCGGAGCAGGAGGGCGAGGCGAGGCTTGCGGCCGTTTGCCGAGAGTTGGACTGGACCGGCCCGAGCTTCCTGATCTCTGCGGCCACACACCGCGGGCTTGAACCCCTGATTCAGCAGATTGACCGGTTTCTGGAGGCCTGGCGTGAACAAGCGGCATGAACTCGGTGCTTCCCAGCGCTGGGTAATCAAGTTCGGCAGTTCCTTGGTCACCAAGGAAGGCTGCGGGCTGAATCATCCGGCGATCGAGGACTGGATGCGCCAGGTCGCACTGTTCAAGGAGCAGCAGCGCAAGGTCGCCCTGGTTTCCTCGGGTGCGGTGGCGGAAGGAATGAACCGATTGGAGTGGACCCGTCGGCCGGATTCACTGCACGACCTCCAGGCGGCGGCCGCAGTCGGCCAGATGGGACTGGTGCGAGCCTACGAAATGGCTCTGTCGCATCACGGCCACCACAGCGCCCAGATTCTGCTGACCCACGAGGGCCTGACGGACCGGGCGCGCTATCTGAACGCCCGGACCACTTTGCGCACGCTGCTGGACCTGGGCGTCATTCCGGTGGTCAACGAGAACGACACCGTTTCAACCCAAGAACTGCAACTTGGCGACAACGACACGCTGGCTGCACTGGTCGCCAACCTGATCGAAGCTGACCTCATGGTGATTTTGACGGATCAGTCCGGCCTGTTCGACAAAGACCCCAACGTTGATGCAGATGCCCGCTTGATCGAAGAGGCTTGGATCGACGACCCGGCGCTGGACGGTTACGCCGGACAGGGTCAGGGACGCTTGGGCCGAGGCGGCATGCGGACCAAAATCGAGGCCGCCCGGATTGCCGCGCGCAGCGGCACCCACTGCCTGATCGCAAACGGCGCGGAACCGGACATCCTGCGTCGAATCGCCGAGGGCGAAGCCTGCGGAACTCTCCTGGCTCCCCGGGACGAGCCCTTGTCTGCACGACGCCAATGGATCGCCGGGTTGCTGCGCGGTGATGGTTGCCTGCATGTCGATGCTGGAGCCGAACGTGCCCTACGGGCGGGCAAGAGTCTTCTGCCGGTGGGGGTCACCGAAGTCGGGGGGGCTTTCCTTCCCGGAGACGTGGTCCGTGTCCTGACGGAGCAGGGTCGAGAAATCGCGCGTGGGATCGTCAACTACGCGGCGGATGACGCGCGCCGCATTCGCGGGCACCGCAGCGAGGAACTCGACACTATCCTGGGCGTAGTCGGAGAACCCGAGCTCATTCACCGGGACAACCTCTGTCCCCTGTGGGAGACAGTCGACTCATGATCTCGAACGCCGAATACGCACGGCGGCGCAAGAAGCTCATGCGCCGGATCGGACCGGATGCGGTGGCCTTGATTCCGTCGGCCCCGCCCCGCGTCCAAAGCCGCGACGTCCACTGGCCGTACCGGCAGGACAGCGACTTTCTTTATCTGACCGGGTTCCCCGAACCGGAGTCCGTCGCGATGCTGCTCCCGGGACACCCGGACGGCGAGTTTGTGATGTTCTGCAAGCCGCGCAACCCGGCGTCCGAGCAGTGGGAAGGAGCCATCGCGGGCCCGAAAGGCGCCTGCGAGCACTACGGGGCGGATGCCGCCTACCCCATCGAGAAGCTAGACGATATGGTCCTGACCTTGCTTCGGGAGCGGCAAACCCTGTGCTATGCGCTGGGGCAGGACGGGGAATTTGATGGGCAGGTCGCCCGTTGGATCGACCAGTTGCGTCTCCGCAGTCGGGCAGGACATAACCCTCCGGAAGAATGTCGGCTGCTCGACCGGGATCTGCACGAGATGCGCCTGTTCAAAAGCCGCAGCGAGATCGCGCTGATGCGAAAGGCTTCCGCGATCGTGACCGACGCCCACTGTCGCGCCATGGCAACGGCGAGACCGGGGCGCTACGAATATGAACTGGAAGCCGAACTGCTGTACGAGACCCAGCGCCATGACATGCGTTTCGCCTATTCCAGCATCGTGGCTTCGGGCCACAACGCCTGCACTCTCCATTATTCCGAAAACTCCCGCCGGACCGAGGAGGGCGACCTGGTCTTGATCGACAGCGGGGGCATGTTCGCCGGTTACGCCAGCGACATCACCCGCACCTGGCCGGTCAGCGGCCAGTTCACGCCCGCGCAACGGGAGATTTATGAATTGGTTCTGGAAGCGCAACAGGCTGCCATCCGCCGGTGCGCCCCCGGCAACACCTGGGATGACCTGCACCGGGCAGCAACCCGTGTCCTGACCCGGGGGCTGGTGCATCTGGGTGTTCTGAAAGGGCGATGGCAGACCCTGTGGAAAGAGGAAGCCTACAAGCCCTTCTTCATGCACGGAACGTCCCATTGGCTGGGCATGGATGTCCATGATGTCGGCGAGTACCGCATCAATGGAAAGTGGCGGATGCTGGAACCCGGCATGGTGACCACGGTTGAACCTGGGCTTTATTTCATGCCGGGCCTAAGAGGCGTTCCAAAACGGTTCCGCGGCATCGGGGTGCGAATCGAGGACGACGTGGCGGTAACCCGCAACGGGCCGGATGTGCTCAGCGCAGGCCTGCCCGCAGATCCGGACGAGATCTGTCGTCTTGTGGGAGCAGCAACACGGTGAACAGAGCCGAAACAAATCAGGATCTGATTATCGCCGGCGGCGGTCTGGCCGGACTGGTGCAGGCCGTCTTGTTGGGATCTTCCGGCTGGCGAATCATGGTACTGGAGCGCAGCGATGGACTTTCCGCCCTGTCCGACCCGCGCAGCCTCGCTCTGTCCGAAAGCACCCGGAGCATTCTCGATGAGGTCGGAGCATGGGACGCGCTCAGGCCCGAATGCGCGGAGGTGACGCGCATCGATGTCTCCCAGCGCGGTGCTTTCGGATCGACCCGCCTGCATGCCGAAGATGAGCAATTGCCGGCCCTGGGTTATGTCGTGCCTGCAGGAATTTTGGCCAAAATTTTACGTGAGACGGTCGACGATTTGCCGAATTGCACGTTTATGACGCAGACATCCGTTGAAGAGGTAGAACCTCAGGGTGCCGGCATTGCTCTGAAAATCCAGCAGGGCGACACACCGCAAACCGTGTGCGGTCGCCTGTTGATCGCGGCGGATGGAGCGCGATCGGCCCTGCGCGACGCGCTGGGGCTGCATGCGGAAGAAGTGGATTACGATCAAAGCGCGGTGGTGGCTGAAGTGGAAATGGATCGTGCAGCGGAAGGCTGGGCTTATGAGCGCTTCACCTGCACCGGGCCTTTGGCGCTGCTGCCGCATCCGTCGGGCCGACGAGCCTTGGTGTGGGCTTTGTCCCGCAAGACGGCCCGGGAGGCCCGAACCTGGCCGGATTCCAAGTTTTGCCGGGAACTGCAACAGGCGCTGGGATCGCGCGCCGGCCAAGTCATTAATGCGGGACCACGCAACTTGTACGATTTGGCATTCCGGCGAGTTCAACAGCGGGTAGGAACGCGCTGTGTCCTGATCGGCGATGCGGCATATGGTTTTCACCCCGTCGCGGCACAAGGGTTCAACTTGGTGGTCCGGGATGCTGCATGGCTTGCCCAGGTGCTCGGAGATGCCAAGCAGAAGGGAGCCGACCCGGGTGCCCCGCAACTGCTGGAAGAGTACGCGCAGGTGCGCGACACGGATGCACGGAGGGTCGCCGGATTTACGGATATCCTTGCCCGCGGGTTTGTGATGCGAAACCCCATAATCCGCGGCTTGCGCGCAGCCAGCCTGTTCGCCTTGGAGGGCATGCCGAAATGTCGGACCCGATTGGTCCGTTTTGGAATGGGCGCTGACTTGCCGCGGGCCGACCTGGCCCTGAAGGCTGGAAGAAAAGGATCGGCCCATGCCTGATGTTGTTGTTGTCGGCGGAGGCGCGATCGGCCTGACCACGGCCGCACTGCTGGCGCGGTCCGGATTCGAGGTGGAACTGATCGAGCAACAGGAACTCCCACCGAAAGAACCGGGACCGGACCCGGAAATACGGGTGCTGGCGTTGACTCCGGCATCCGAAGCGATTCTCCGGGCCTGCGGAGCCTGGCAGAACCTGGATCTGAGCCGGGCCGCGCCCTGGACCCGGATGCAAGCATGGGGGGAAACCGACCATGATGGGATCGAGTTTCTGGCGTCCGACATCAACAAGCCGCAACTCGGGCATGTCGTGGAGAACACGGTGCTGATCCGAGCATTGCATCAGGCTGTACAGGATTCCGGCGTGACGCTTCGCTGTCCGGACTCGATCGCCCAGCTAGAGCCTTACACGTCGGGTGTCACTCTGGGCTTGGAATCCGGCAAGCAGTTAGATGCCCGCCTGGTCGTGGCGGCGGATGGCGTAGATTCAAAGACCCGGTCACTGGCTGGACTCGAGTGGGATTACCAGCCGTACCGCGAGCAGGCGATTGTTGCGGAAATCGAAACCGAGCTTCCCGGCGAGCAAACAGCATGGCAGCGATTTACCGCGGACGGCCCTGTCGCCTTGTTGCCATTGTTCAATCGGCATTATTCGCTGGTCTGGTCGACAACCCAAGCCGAGGCGCTAATGGACCTGAATCCGGAAGAATTCGAAAAAGCACTGACGGAAGCCACGGGAGGACGCTTGGGCGCGACTCGCCTTTGCGGATCACGCAAGTCTTTTCCTCTAGGCCGTGGCTGTGCGCCGCACTGGTGCGCGGACGGCATCGTGCTGGCAGGCGATGCGGCACACGTGGTGCACCCCCTGGCAGGACTGGGTCAAAACTTGGGGCTGATGGATGCAGCCGTCCTGCAGGAAGAAATCGACATTCATTCGCTCAGCATGCGCGCCATGCGCGCGTATGAACGCCGCCGCAAAGGCCCCGTCAGGGCAACACAGTATCTGCTTGAAGGGTTTCGCTTGGGCTTTGCCAGTGGATGGCAGGGTTTCAGGCAAGCGGGAGACTTGGCCCTGGAGTTGGCTGGCCGTTATCGGACGGTGCGAAGGTTTTTCATCCATCAAGCAGATGGGTGTCTGGACGGGCCACGGTGGTTGCGCGCGGGAATGCCCTTTCCCGGTGAAATCGTGCGGCAAGACTGAAAACGCAACTGTGTTTCGGCCGCATCATATATAATGCGCCGCCTATGGCTAATTCAGCTCAAGCCCGCAAGCGCGCCCGTCAAGCGGATTCGCACCATGAAGCCAACATGGCTTTGGCGTCGCGTTATCGCACCTTCGTCAAGAAAGTCGTCAAACTGATTGAACAGGGTGAACGCGAGCAGGCTCTGCAATCCTACCGGGAAGCCGTTCCCGTGATCGACAGCGCGGTGACCCGTGGGTTGATCCACCGCAACAAGGCAGCCCGCCAGAAAAGCCGCCTGAACGCGCGAATCAAAAGCCTCAGCGCCTAAAACTCCGCCGGGAGATTCCCGGAATATCGTCCTCATGCATTTATGAGGCATCGTTCTTTATTCTTCCCGCCCCGAATCTCCGGGATTTTGCTCCACGACTCCAACCACAAACTCCCGCGCCCGGTCCGCCAGATGACGGCGATCTAGGTTCCCCGGGTCGATTGCCGGGCCGATGAATACTTCCGCCTGGATCGACTTGCACCCGAGGATCTCCAGGATGCTGGCGGCCAAAGTTTGCTGATCCACGTAGGGCACCTTCGGGTGCACACCTTCCGGGTGCGGATAAAGCAATGCGACTGGCTGCACATGCATTTCGCTTTCGATCGCCGCCGCAAAAAGGCGAGGATGAAAAGGAAGCACGGTGTGACCCTTCCCAGTCGTTCCCTCAGGAAAAACCGCAACGCTTTGCTGCCGCTTGAACGCTTTACGGATCCCTTCGATGCTGCGTCGTGCTGCTCCCTCGCCTCCCCGCTCGATGAACAAGGTCCCGCCTGCCCGGGCCAAGCGGGAAATCAGCGGCCACTGGGCGACTTCCGCCTTGCTTAGAAACACCACGGGCATGGCCGAGCCCAACACCAGAATATCCAGCCACGAGATGTGGTTGCACACCACCAGGCACGGCGCTTCGGCTGGCTCGCCGGTTATGGCTACCTTGATGTTCAGGCAGGCCAATACGCGCCTGAACCATTCCCGGTTCTTCTCCTGTGCCTCAGGATCCGGGGGGGTGGATTTAAGTGCGCGGAGATGTTTCGAGTTTCCCTCTACAAGCCCCCGTCCGATGAGGTACAGCAACCTCGGAAGCCGCCACAACCCGCGTAAAAATTTCACGGGGCCTGGACTCTTTCTCTGAAGACATCAAAAGACCGGATCGGCTCTTCGCAAGTAGGCCCGACACAGACATAGGCCACCGCCTCGCCCTGTGCCGGCTTGTCCGACAGTGCCGGCGGGAGATTTTCCGCTTCTTCGGGGATGGCGTAGCTGTCTGCACGGAGACTGCCGTGTCGCGCCGTGGATTGCCAGCGCTCCAATTCCGGCCCGCTGCCGCGCAGGATAATTTGCGGAGGAGGCTGTTCCACCGCAAGCCGGGCCTCCATGAACCGGGCGTGTTCCTGCGGCGCGTGCACGATGGCGCCTTGTGCGCTTGCCAAAGTCCGTTCCGCCAATTCCACCCAATCGCCCCGCGCGAGCAGGTGCCCGATCTGGGTCAGCCCCTCGCAAGCAACCGCGCAACCGGACGGTGCGACATCATCGGCCAGAAGCCGCGGGCGAACCAGCAGTTCCTCATGGTCGTGCGACGTGAAGAACAGCCCTCCCTCAGGATCCGCGAACTGTTCGGCGATTACTTCGGCCAGTTGCTCGGCGAACTTCAGGTCCTCGCTGTTCCAGCGGCTCTGAAGCAACAAAAGCGCCGCCTCCAGCATGAACGCATAGTCGTCCAGATATGCGTTCAGGTGAGCCGTTCCCTGGCTGAAGCTTGCCCGCAGTCGCTGGCCATCCCAAAGCCGGTCCCGAACGAAATCGAATGCCGCCTCTGCGTGGCGGAGCCAGCCCGGCTCGTCCAGCAGGCGCGAGGCCAGAACCAGGCCTCGGATCATCAGGCCGTTCCAACTGGTCAGCATCTTGTCGTCCAGCCCCGGCCGGATGCGGGCCGAGCGGGCTTCGAACAGGCGCTGCAGGTCCTGGTCGAACACGCTCTGGAGCTCTTCCATCGGCTGCTTGGTGTGCGCCGCGGCTTCCAGCATGGTTCGAAACCCGTGCAGGTGCCAAAGGCCCTCGAAATTAGCCGGGCGATCCAACCCGAATCGGGATGCAAATGCCGGATAGTGCTCTTCCGGGATCAGCGCCTGCACCTCATCCGGCGTCCACACGTAAAACTTGCCCTCCTCCCCTTCAGAGTCGGCATCCAGGCTGGAGTAGAAGCCACCGGACTCATCTTGAAGCTCGCGGGTGACTAACGAGACGATGCCCTGTGCCGCGATCCGCAACGGCAAAGACTCGGTGCGCGCCCAGGCCTCCGCGTAAAGCGGCAGCAGGAGAGCCTGGTCGTACAGCATCTTCTCGAAGTGGGGAATCATCCAGTGCGCGTCAACCGAGTACCGGTAGAAGCCGCCGCCGACATGATCCTGGATTCCACCCTCGGACATGCACGACAAGGTATGCGTCGCCATGTGTTGCGCCTGTGGGTTTTCCTGTTGCTGCAACCACTGCAACTGGGTCGGACGCGCAAATTTCGGGGCGCCGCCGAATCCTCCGTCCTGCGCATCGAACGATCGCGCCAAACCCTCGATGACATCCGCCTCGAGTCCTTCCGGCCAAGAGGTTGCCTGGGGCGACTGGTGGATTTGCCGCAATGCCGCGCATACCGATTCATTTTGCTGGGCCAGTTCTCCAGCATGCTCGCTGTACCACTCCGCGACCCGCTCCAGTATCTGGCTGAACGCCGGCAGCCCGTGGCGAGGCTCCGGCGGGAAGTAGGTGCCGCCGAAAAATGGGACCCGCTTGTCCGGCGTGAGGAACAGGGTCAGCGGCCAGCCGCCGCCGCGCTGGGTCAGCAGCATTTGCGCCGTTTGGTACAACTTGTCCAGGTCCGGACGTTCTTCACGGTCCACCTTGATGTTGACGTACAGGCGGTTCATCAACTCTGCAGTCGCCGAGTCTTCAAAGGACTCGTGTGCCATCACATGGCACCAGTGGCAGGCGGCATAGCCGATTGACAGCAGGATCGGGCGGCCGCTTTCGTTTGCTTCGCGCAGCGCCTCCTCGTCCCACGGATACCAGTCCACCGGATTGTCCGCATGCTGGCGCAGGTAGGGACTGGAAGCTTCGGCGAGACGGTTTGGCATAGATCCAAAATTATACGGTGCGGGGTTTTGTTAAACTTCCACCATGCTTCTTGACTGGGACCCGGTCGCCCTTGCGATAGGCCCCGTGCATATCCACTGGTACGGCCTGATGTACGTGCTGGGGTTTGCCGGGTTCTGGCTGCTTGGCGTCCGCCACGCCCGCCGGGTGCATACGGCGGTCACCCCCGAACAGGTAAGCGACCTGCTTTTCTACGGAGCCCTCGGCGCCATCATCGGCGGCCGGCTGGGTTCCACCCTGTTCTACCATTCGGACTATCTGCTCGTCGACCCTTGGATGATTCTGCGCATCTGGGAAGGCGGGATGAGCTTCCACGGCGGCCTGATCGGAGTGGGGATCGCGATCTGGCTGTGGCAACGAAAACTGAATGTCGGATGGCTGGCCACCGTCGATTTCTGCGTCCCGATGGTGCCAATCGGACTGTTTTTCGGCCGGATCGGAAACTTCATCAACGGCGAGCTTTGGGGACGGCCTACCGATCTGCCGTGGGGGGTGATCTTCCCGGCAGCAGGCCCCGAGCCCCGCCATCCGAGCCAGTTGTACGAAGCGGCGCTGGAGGGCATCGTCCTGTTTGCGGTTCTCTGGTGGTTCGCCCGGAAGCCCCGGGCTGTCGGGGCGGTCGCGGCAGTGTTTGCCCTGGGCTATTCCGTTATGCGCTTCGCGGTGGAATTCGTGCGCCTGCCAGATGCCCACCTCGGCTACCTTGCGTTCGGCTGGCTGACCATGGGTCAGCTTCTCTGCATCCCTCTGGCCTTGGCTGGCGTGGCTATGGCCTGGTACGCCCGGAGCGCCCGGTCATGAAGCCCTACCTCGACCTGCTGCAACACGTGCTGGAACATGGCGTCGACAAGCCCGATCGCACCGGGGTCGGCACCCGTTCGGTATTCGGCTACCAGAACCGCTACGACCTCGCTAAAGGATTCCCCTTAGTCACCACCAAGAAAATTCACATCAAGTCTGTGGTTCACGAATTGCTGTGGTTCCTGCGCGGGGAAACCCACGTGCAGTCCCTGCGGGAGCACGGAGTGACCATCTGGGACGAATGGGCCGATGAGCAGGGTGACTTGGGCCCGGTCTACGGCCACCAGTGGCGTAGCTGGCCGGGACGAAGTGGGGATCACCACGATCAGATCAGCACCCTGATCGAACAACTGCAGGCACAACCGGACTCAAGGCGCCACTTGGTCAGCGCCTGGAACGTTTCCGATCTCGACCGCATGGCGCTGGCGCCTTGCCATGTACTTTTCCAGTTTTACGTGGCGGAGGGTAAACTCTCCTGCCAGCTCTACCAACGCAGCGCGGATCTGTTTCTCGGCGTGCCATTCAACATCGCCTCTTATTCGCTTCTGACCCTGATGGTGGCGCAGGTCTGCAGCCTGCAACCCGGAGAATTCATCCATACATTTGGCGACGTGCATCTGTACCAAAATCATCTGGAACAGGCGCGCACGCAACTGGAACGCACGCCGTACCCCTTACCGAGCCTGCATCTGAATCCTGAAGTTCGCGACCTGTTCGAGTTCAGCCACGACGATATCCGACTTGAGAACTATCAGAGCCATCCGCACATTGCCGCCCCGGTGGCCATCTGATGATTCTTTCGGCTGTCCTCGCTATTTCCCGGAACGGGGTGATCGGCCACGAGAACTCGCTCCCCTGGCACTTGCCGGATGATCTCAGGAATTTCCGGCGCATCACGCTCGACAAACCCGTGATCATGGGCCGCATGACTTGGGAGTCCCTTCCAAAGGGCCTGCCCCGCCGCCGTTGCATCGTGATTTCAAAGCGCCCTGTCGAGGGGGAATGCGAGTGGGCGAAAAGTCCGGAGGCAGCCCTGGAACTTTGTGCCGGAAGTCCTGAAGTGATGATTGTCGGCGGCGTGAAGATCTACCACCACTTCCTACCGCTCTGCGACCGGCTTTACCTGACTGCGGTCGATACCGATATCGAGGGCGACGCGCGGCTCCCGGAACTGGACCTGTCAGACTTCACCCTGCAACAGGAGCAGCTCCATCCGGCGGATGAACGGCATGCCTATGCCTTCCGCCATCAGGAATTTTTTCGGATCAAGGCCCGCTGCTGACACAGGATCTGGGTCGGCACGGGGCCGCTCGGCTCCAGCCGAAGGACGGTCAGTTTCCGTCCCCAGACGCAACCGGTATCAATCCCCCAGACGTTGTTGCCGGAATAGAACCCCAGCGTCGACCAATGACCGAAGATGATGCGCGTCTTGCGTGTCTTTCGCGCTGGCGCCCTGAACCAGGGCGTCACCCCCCTTGGGCACTTGACGGGTGAAAGCTTGCAGTCCAGATCGATCCGGCCCTCGGTGTCCAGATAGCGCAGCCGGGTCAGGACATTGGTGATGATCCGCAGGCGCTTGAATCCGGTATGCGATTCTTTCCAGCGCTGCGGCTTGGGACCATAGAGTTTGTGGATCCTCTTCTCCCAGCCATCGCTGCGGAGAAACGTCTCCAACTCTCCAGCAAGCCCCAGAGCTTGCTTCAGAGACCATTCGGGCAGCAGTCCGGCGTGCACCATTGCGTAGTCGAGTTCGGCATCATGATGCATCAGCGGGCGCGAGCGGAGCCAGTCGATCAGTTCGTCGCGGTCCGGGGCCTCCAGGACTTCGTGCAACTGGTGTTGGGAACGAATCGGAACCCCTGCCGCCAAGGCAAGCAGGGTGATGTCATGATTGCCGAGCACGCAGACCGCTCGGGATCCCAAGTCGCGAATGAAGCGGAGGGTCTCCAGGGATTTCGGGCCCCGGTTGACCAGGTCGCCCACGCACCAAAGCGTGTCCTTGCGGGCGCGAAAACCCGCCTGTTTCAAAACGGAGCAGAGTTCGTCCAGACACCCCTGGATGTCACCGACGGCGAAAACTGCCATCCTGATTCAGTGCAGGGAATGGGGGGTGGACAGAGTAAACGCGGGGATTTCGGCGTCGAAGCAAGTGCCGTCGTCTCCCAGCATTTGGTAAGACCCGTGCATGGAACCCACCGGGGTCTGAAGGACTGTGCCGGAGGTATAGCGGAAGGTTTCGCCCGGGGCCAGGTACGGCTGTTGCCCGACAACGCCCTCGCCGTGCACTTCCTGGCGGTTCTCGGCACCATCGAGAATGATCCAGTGCCGGCTGACCAGACGCGCCGGCAGGCTTCCCGTGTTGGTGATGGTGATGGTGTAGGCGAAAACGAAACGGCTGTCGTCCGGCTCGGACTGCTCCGGTAGAAACTGGGTCTCTACTTGAACATCAACATTGTAGTCCTGTGCGGCAGACATGCGGGTAAAAAATACTGGGATGACGGCGCAAATTATACCGGGTTACCAGAATGGCATGGGTCAGGCGGAACCGCCTTCCCCTTGGCTCGCCCGGAATAGTCGCACGAATTCATCGCCCGATAGCGCCTCGGCTCTTCGCCCGGAATCGATCTCTGTCTCCACCCACACCGAATCCGGGATTTCCGGCAGGTTGTTGCGCAATGTCTTCCGCCGCGATGCGAATGACTGCCGGACCAAGCGCATGAAATCCTTCCGTTCCTCCTCCCTTATGGGGAGAGACCCCTTGGGTACAAGCCGCACCACGGTGGAGACAACCTGGGGGGGCGGCTCGAAGCATTCCGGATCGACTTCCAGCAACTGTTCGACTTGCATCAACAACTGAACGGCCACCGACAACTGCCCGCGCGAAGAATCGCCCGGTGGAGCAGCGAGCCGCTGTGCGACTTCGCGTTGCACCATCACGGTCAGATCCGCCAAGTGTGTCCGCAGTTCCATCCAACGCTGCAACAGTGCAGTCGCCACGTTGTACGGCAGGTTGCCCGCAAGCCGCAAGCCCTTCGGATACGCCGACAGATCCTCGTCCAGCGCATCCGCGCAGCGGATCGTAACTCCCGGATTACCAGCAAACTGGCGTTCCAGGTATTCGGCGAGAACCGGATCCTTCTCGACGGCGATGAGGTGTCGTGTCTGCCCTGCCAGCGGGAGCGTCAACGCGCCCCGGCCAGGACCGATCTCGACCAAGGTGTCGCTCGGCCCGATCGCGGCGGCGATCTCCTCGATCTTTGCCGAATCGGAAAGGAAATGCTGCCCTAGGCGTTTTCGCGGCGGCGGCAGGGCCATGGTTCAGGCGTCGCGCTGCCAGACCTTGTCGGCGCCCGCGTAGATTTCCCCGATCTCCATCAGAACCGCGCCACGCCCAGGGTAGGAGTCATCCAACCAGCCATGCTTCATCGCCTCGAACACCGGTCCGTCCGCATGATAGGACAGCGGTCCTTTCAATTGGTAGGCGCGCCGAGGCTGGGCCAAAAAAACCAGGGAACCCGGACTGCCCGCCTCGATATTGGCTCGAGTCTTGCTCATGGCGTTGTCCGCCACGAACAGTTGAGCCTCGTCAGTCAGGTGCAAGCAAAGCACCCAGATTACGTTCGGTTCGTCGTTCGGAGCAGTCGTGGCCAAGGCAGCCAACGGCTCGCGCTCATTCCACGCCCGGAGGAACTCTGCCGGCAATGGAGCAGAATTCATGCTGCTTCCGCCCAATGACGGGCGGCATGCGCCTGCTGCACTGCAGAATCGATAGCCTCGAACAAGCTGCCGGGATCGGATCGGCCTGTTCCCGCAAGGTCCAGAGCCGTGCCATGATCGACCGAAGTGCGAACGTACGGCAGCCCCAGGGTTACGTTCACGGCGCGCCCAAACCCGAGCGTCTTCAGAACCGGGAGACCCTGGTCGTGATACATGGCGAGAAATGCGTCGACTCCTTCACGGTCGACGAAAGCCGTGTCCGCCGAAACCGGCCCTTCTACCTGATGGCCGCGCTGGCGCAGCGTCTCGATGGCCGGCACGATGACTTCCTGTTCCTCATGTCCGAAATGGCCGCCTTCACCGGCATGAGGGTTGAGCCCCAGCACCCGGATCCTTGGTTGTGCCAGACCGAACCGCGACCGCAATCCGGTGATCAGGATGTCCAGGATGCCGACCAGGCGTTCCCGGGTTACGGCTTCCGGCACCTCGGCCAGCGGGAGATGCGTGGTCGCGAGCGCGACACGCAGGGATTCCGCGGTCAGCAACATGACCGACTCGCTATGTGCCTGCTCGGCCAGATATTCCGTATGGCCGCGAAACGGCAAGCCTGCAGCCAACAACGCGCTTTTCTGCACCGGCCCGGTCACCAGCGCGTCGAACACTCCCTCCAGGCAGCCACGTCCGGCTTCGGCGATGCACTCCAGGACATATGGGGCGAACTTCGCCTCGGCAACTCCAGCCCGGACCTGGCCCGGCATGGGGATGGCATGAACCTCCAGCGCATCCGGCGGAGGAGCGGCGTCCGGACGGTATTCCACGACCCGAACCGACTGTTCCAGTTCCTCAGCGCGCTGCCGGAGGAGTTGCGGGTCAGCAAACACGATGCAGCGGGCGGGATTTTGGCGCTTCGCCAACTCCAGTATCAAATCCGGGCCGATTCCACCGGGTTCGCCGGCGGTCACCGCCACGCGCAGGTCAGGCACCCTGCTCTCCGGACATGTAGCGGACAAAGGAATTGTTCAGCAGCCGCCGCAGCCAGATTTCGATCTCGTCATTGACCCGGGAACGGGCAAGGTGGTTCAGCGCACGCGTTCGCAAGGCCGACTCGGTTTCGTCGATCCGGCGACGTTCCAGCACCTGGATGATATGCCAACCGAACGAGGTCTGGAACGGTTCGCTTATTCCATCGATTTCCAGCCGGTTCATCTGCTCCTCGAAGTAAGGGTCCAGCATCCCCGGCGAAGTCCATCCCAGATTCCCCCCGTCGGCCGCCGAGGCAATGTCATCGGAATGCGAACGGGCCAGGTTTTCGAACTGGTCGCCGCCCTCGATTCGGTCTTTCAGGGTCTTGAGCTGAGCAAGGGCTTCATTGTTGTCGACAATGGCGCTGGTGCGGATCAGGATGTGACGCGAACGTGTCTGATTCACCATAATTTGCCCGCCGCCCTCCTTGTCCGTCAGGTAGAACAGGTGGAAGCCACTCGGACTGCGGAGAGGATCGGTGACCTGACCGGTCTCCAGCTTGGAAATGGCATCAGCGGCAAACCCAGGCAATTCCGCCGCGGAGCGCCAACCCAGATCGCCTCCCTTGAGGGCATTGCGGCCGTCCGATTCGGTCAGGGCAAGGCCGGCGAAATTTTCCCCGCCGCGCACCTGCTCGGCCAAGCGTTGGACCTTGTCGCGCACCCGCCCGATCTCCGCAGGACCCGGCTGCCCCGGCACCGCGATCAGAATGTGAGCCAGATGGTATCGGGTGTCGGTCTGAAGGCGATCGGCATGTAACCGAATGAAATTGTCGATCTCTTCTTCGGTCACCCGCACCAGACGACGGGATTCCAGTTGCTGCACGTGCTGGGTCAGCATCTGTTCGTGAAGGTAGTGGTAGAAGCTGGAAAAACGAATGCCTTGCCGTTCAATTTGGCGCCGGAATTCTTGGGGATCCATTCTGTTGCGTTCCGCAAGCGACCGGATCTCGTTCACCACTGCATCGGGCGGAAGGGAAATTCCGCGCTCTGCGGCAAGCTGCAGCTGCAGGCGGGCGATCACCATGTATTCCAGCACCTGGGCGATCAATTGATCGCGCGGCGGCAACGGCGTCCCACCCTGCTGAATTTGCTTCGCGATGATCGAGACGCGCTCTTCGAGCTCCGCCTGGGTGATGATGTCGTCTTCGACTACCGCCACCACCCGATCCAGAAGTTCAGCCGCCGCGACTCCGGCACCCAGCGCCAGGATAAAGGCCGTACAACGGATCAATGGGCCCATACCGGCGCCCCATCCAGCTCCCGGTGCATGCGGGACACGACGTCCTCGCCGAATCCGGCCAATCCGTGGAAACGAATCTGCAGCATCAGGCGTTTTTCATACTCCTCGCCCGGCAGCCCGTCTTCGCGGCGCACTTTCCATGCGCCAATGCCCACCGTCATGCAGCATCCCTGGTATTCCAGGGCGGACAGCAACTCCAGATCGCGGCCTTCGCGCAAATCGTAGCGATAACGCAAAGCCAGTTGCCAATTTGTGCCCAGCGGCAGCAGTGCCTGCGCATCCGCTTGTTCCAACGCCGGCTCGCCCGGCTCCTCCAGTATCGGATTTCCTACGTACTCCACATCTCCGGTCCGGCGCAGGTAACGGACCTGAAAGCGTTCGTTGCTTGCGCCATTCCAGGCGATCATGTGGGACGCCCACGTCGTGCTGTCCTCCTCATGGCCCGGGTCGAAACGCAGTGCGGATCGTATCTCGAGTTGCGGCACCGGCCGCACTTCGATCTCCGCCGCCCAAGCGGATTTCGAATTGTCGCCCTCGCCTCCCTTGATGAAATTGCCCGGCGAGCGGAAATACCAGATTCGCCCAAGCCGCGCCCGTAACTTGAGATAGCCCGAGACCGGATCGATGATCCGCGTTGTGAGCCCCGCCGCCAAAAGGTCTGCGGCGCCAACCCGATCGGGGCCCACGGCCCGGGCAATCCGGAACATGGTGTCAAAGTCGGGCTCCATCCGCCGGGTGTCGAAGACCGGAATGTCCGAATGGTCGCGGAGCTGGCGATTGAAATAAAAGAGCCGCGGTTCCAGCGTCTGCAAGGCGCCGTTCTCCAATTCGCGCTCGAAGCGCGCCCGGGCGTCGACGCTGAAGATCGGCATGGTCCGGCTCGGCGAGCGATCCACACTTTCGCCCAAGGCTTCTTCCGCCTGTTCCCACGCGTCCGAATAGTTCATCTCGTAATGCGTGTAGCGCCACTGCAAGCGCGGCGTTACTTGCCAGCCGGCCCCGGCAAATTTCCGCGTGGCCACCAGCGATGCATCGTAGCGGTCGCCCTGATAATGCAGTTCGTCCATATCGCCCCGGAATGCGTCCACCGCCAGCGACGGAGAGAGGACCAGCCCGAGCGACGGGATGCGGAACGTTCCCTTGGTCCGGATTTTCGGCATCCGGTCCCACTGCTCGTCCTCATCCTTGAGCGGATCGCTTCCCTGCAATTCGGCGCTGAAAGTCCAATCGTCGGAGCGCCAGGCGACGCGGGCTTCCTGGCGCAGCCTGGTCGTCGACAGGCCGTGAATGCCCGACTTGAAGTCCTCCAGGTACTCGCGGTCGGAAACATTGGTGTAGTTCACCTGGTAGTCCCATCCGCTCGGGTGGGCGCTGCTGTGACGCCAGTGCATCAGGTAGCGATCGTCGTCGGACTCGTTGTCGCTCAGGAACTCGGTGTCGATTGTGCCGCCGCCGTGGTGCGTCCGGTAGCGGCCGCTCGGCTTGATCTGGAAGCCACGCCTTCCCATGTAGCGGGTCGACAGTACGGCATCGTAGTGCGGGGCAAGATTCAGGTAGTACGGCAGTTCCAGCGAATAACCCAGGTCGTCAGAGGTTCCGAATTCCGGTGTCAGCCAACCGCTTTTTCGCGCGTCGCCAACCGGGAACCCGACCCAAGGCAAGGCCATCAGCGGTACTGAGCCGAGCCGAAATACGGCATTGCGCGCCTCGCCCTGCCCCTGATCCGGATCGATCCGGACCGTCTTCGCCTGCAGACTCCAGGCCGGATTTTCCAACGCACAGGTAGAGTAGCTCGCCTCGCTGGCTTCCAGCACACCGTCCGCCGTCCGGGTCAATTTCTGGGCCTGGCCTGTCCCGCCGCCGCTCAAGCGATAGCGGGCATCGGTGACTTCCATCCGGTCTTGCGCGTATTCCAGTTCCGCTTGCCCGGCCTCCAGCGTCATCCCCGGCCCGCTCATGCGCACCCCGCCGCTGAGGGAGGCTCGCTCTTGTTTTTCGTCGATCAGCACGGTGTCCGCACTGGCGCGCAAGGCGCCCCGCCGCATGCGCACATCCGAACTCAACTCCACCCGATCGCCCTCGCGCTTCATCTGTCCCGCTTCCAACTCAAGCTCACTGTCTCCGCCGGCATCCGCGCCGATGTCCATCGGCCCGCAGTGTGCCGGCTCAAGCGGTTCCGGAAGCGGCAGGGCATCCTGCGCCCACAGCCCCGACCCCCATACCCCGAAGGTCATCAGAAGCAGGGTGCGACGCAAAATCAGCATAAGGTTAATCCGGTCGGCCTGATGCCCGCCGGATGGTATATTCTAACGACTGCGTTTCGGATTGACCTTATCGTGCCTCCCTCTGCCGCCCCCGATGGCCCGCGCGGCCGGCTTCGCCGGTTTCTCACGTCGAACAGGCCGGGGTTGTGGTCGATAGCGGTTCTCGGCCTTTTCGGCCTCGCGGCCTACACCCTGGTCGCCACCGCGCCACAGCCGGAGGCGATCCTGACCGACCTGCCGAGCCTGGCGGTGGAAGCATACACGGTGGCGCGACGGGACGTCACCCCATCCGCCACCTTCACGGGCCGTCTCCAGCCGCGCCGTAGCGCGGCATTGCGCTTCGAGGTCTCGGGCCTGCTGCTGCAGCGCGAAGTCGAGCCCGGAATGACGGTCTCCGCCGGAGACACGCTGCTGATTCTCGATGACCGGGACCTCAAGGACCGGGAACGCACCGCCGAGGCGGAATTGCGCCTGGAGGAAAGCAGCATCGAACGGGACCGGGTTCAGCTGGAGCAGGCGACCCGGCATCGCGAACTGCAACGCGAGGAAGTCGCGCGCCACATGCGCCTGGGCGAGCGTTCGCTGCTCTCGAAATCCTCGCTCAACGCCGCCGAACAAAAACTCACCGAGCTGGAGTCGCGGGTGGCCGAACTCACGCACTCGGTCGATACCGGAGGGCAACGCCTGGCGCTGAAGAAGGCGAAATTCGACCAGGCCCGCCGGGACCTCGCGCGCACCCGGCTGACGGCGCCTTTCGACGGAAAAGTCAACACGGTGCTGGCCGAGGTCGGCGACCGCATTACCGGAGACCAGACCATCGTCACCCTGGTCGACGTGTCGGAACTGGATTTCTACGTGGAAGTCGACGGCACCACCGCCAATGCGCTGGAGCTCAACCAAGAAGTCACCGTGAAAACCGGGGACCGGGAACACCCCGGAGTCCTGGTCGCGCTGCAGACCGACCCGGACCCGCGCACCTTTACGCATGCCATGCGCATCCGGATTCCTGGCAACCGCGCGGCGCCAGGGCAGTTGGCCGTCGCCCGTCTGCCGCTGCCGGTCCTCAGGAATGCACTGGTGGTGCCCGTGGAGGCCTTGCGGGTGGATGCCGCGGGCCAGGCGGTGTTTCGCATCGACGGGCAATCGCTGCAACGCATCGGCATCACGCCTGGCCCCCGCGTGGGCGCGTGGCAGGTGGTCGAATCGGAACTGGAGGAGGGGGACCGGATCGTCGCCCGTGATGCCGCGGCCATGGACGTGCGCCGCTCTGTGCGCGTTCGCGCACCATGATCCGCTTCTCGCTGCATAACGCGCTGCTGGTCAACCTGGTGCTGGTGTTGGTGCTGGTGCTGGGCGTGCTGGCCTGGCACTCGATGCCGCAGGAGGTGTTTCCCGTCTTCGACCGCAACGTTCTCCAGGTCCGCACCACGTTCGAGGGCGCGTCGCCGGAGGAGATCGAGCGGCAGATCACCATCCCGATTGAGGAAGCCCTGGACTTCCTCGTCGACATCGATTCGGTCACCTCGCGCTCCCAGGAGGGCCTGTCCACCATTCAGTACAAGCTGATGGAGGGCGCCGACCCCAACGAACTGCTGCGTGAGATGCGTACGGAAATCGACGCCATCGAGGATTTTCCGGAAGATGCCGACACACCCCAGGTCAGCCAGCTCAAGCACCTGTTCCCGGCGATCAGCATTGCCCTGCACGGCGAAGCGCCGATGCCATTACTGTACGACGTGGCCGACCGGCTGCGGCGGAGCCTGCAGCAGATCCCCGGGGTGTCCGGCGTCGGCGTGACCGGCAACCGGGACTGGGAGACGTGGGTGGAACTGGACCCGAACGAACTGGCGGCACGCAGGGTAACGTTGAACGAGGTCTCCGCGGCCCTGCGCGGCAACCTGCGCGACACGCCAAGCGGCATCATTCGCAGTACCGAAGGCGAGATCCTGTTGCGCGGCCTGGGCGCGGAGGGGATCGAGGCCATCGGCGAGGTCGTGGTGCGGCACAACGCGCAAGGCGGCCAGTTGCGGATCCGCGATCTGGGCCGGGTGTCCATGCAATTGGAAGAACCGATCACCCGGGGGCGTTTCAACGGGATGCAAGCGGTCAACATGACCGTCTCCAAGAGCGCCCACGCTTCCACCCACGACGTCACCACCCAGGTCCGCGAGGAGATCGCGCAGTTTGCGCTGCCCGAAGGCGTGCGCGCCAGTTTCTTCATGGACATGTCGCGGCTGATCGAAACCCGCATCAACACCGTGCAGGCCTCCGGCGTCGTGGCGTTGATGCTGCTGCTTTTCTCGCTTTACTTCCTTCTCAACTTCCGGATGGCCCTGATTACCGCCTTGGGGATTCCCGTGGCCATGCTGACCGCCGTGATCGTGATGGCCATGTTCGGGCACAGCATCAACATGGTCAGCATGTTCGCCTTCCTGGTCGTGCTCGGGCTGGTCGTGGACGACGCCATCATCATTTCCGAAAACACCCACCGCCATATGGAGGAAGGGATGGAGGCGCACGAGGCCGCCTATATCGGCGCGCGGGAGGTCATGTGGCCGGTGCTGGCCTCGATCTTCACCACGGTCGCGGCATTTCTCCCTCTGTTGGGCGTCTCCGGAATCCTCGGCCAGTTCATTGCCGTGATCCCGGTCGTGGTGGTCGCGGCGCTGTTCGGCTCCCTGCTGGAAGCATTCCTGATCCTGCCGTCGCATGCGGCCGAAATCCTCAAGCTGCGCCACACCTCGCACAACACGGAACACTGGCATGCCTTCCTGGATCGCTACCACGTCCTGCTCGAATGGGGCGTGCGGAATCGCTACCTGGTGGCCAGCATAACGATTGGGGTGCTCTTGGTCACACTGGCTTTCCTGTTCACCCGGATGCCGTACACCCAGTTCACCGATGTCAAGACGAATCGGTTCCTGATCAACGCCGAAGGGCCGAATACCTATGGCCTGGCCGACTCCAATGTCCTGGCGGAGCGTATCGAGAATGCCATCTACGGTGTCATCGAACCGCATGAACTGAAGAGTCTGCAGACCAACGTCGGGGTGAACATGATCGGCTTCGACCAGTACTCCCTAAGCACTCATTACGTGCAGATCAGCGTCAACCTGACGGACCCGGCGCCGGACGGATGGATCGAAGCCTACGTCGCCCCGCTGATCAACATGAAATTCAAAAACCGGGGCGTGCGCGAACGCACGACCGAGCAGATCCAGAACGAGGTCCGGACCACGTTGAAGACGGTGCCCGGGATTCAGCGCGTCTCTTTCCAAAGGGATCAGGCCGGGCCGGCCGGCGCCGACATCGAGGTCGGCATCATCGGGCCTGAGCTGGACCAGCTTCAGCGATACGCTGAACAAGTTCGAGAATTCCTGGCCCGCCTTCCCGGCGTTGAAGACGCCCGCCACGACCTGGATCCCGGGAAAGTTGAATATCAGTACGCCCTGAATTCGCGCGGGCGGGAGCTCGGCATCACCCAGGCCGAGCTCGGTGCGACCGTCCGCATG
Source organism: uncultured candidatus Poriferisulfidus sp. (assembly GCA_965116525.1). Lineage (GTDB taxonomy): Bacteria > Pseudomonadota > Gammaproteobacteria > Poriferisulfidales > Poriferisulfidaceae > Poriferisulfidus. The sequence goes on along the minus strand of OZ220694.1, from coordinate 945,494 downwards.
GGCTACCAGGGTGACAAGGTGGTCTACATCAGCCAGGGCGACCAACGCGTGCCGGTCCGGGTGCTGTATCCGCATACCATGCGGCATGACTCCGCGGCTTTCGACCGCCTGCCCATTACCACGGACAGCGGCGTGGTCTACCTCGACGAGGTGGCCGACATCACCACGGCCCGCGGCCTGGCCACGGTGCGGCGACGCGACGGCGAGCGCATGGCGACCATCACGGCCGAGGTCGACCCGGCCATCACCTCGCCGGGGGCCGTCACGGCGCTTCTGGATCAGGAATTTGCCAGCCGCTTCCAGCCCCTGAGTAACTACCGGATGACCTATCTGGGCGAAAAGCGCGAGACGAACATCGCGATCGCCGACATGAAGCGCGCCGCATACGCGGCACTGGCGATCATTTTCTTCATCCTGGCCGCCCTGTTCCGATCCCTGCTCGACCCGCTGGTGGTGATCGCCGCGATCCCGTTCGCGCTGATCGGCGTCGTGGTCGGCCATTACGCCGCGGGGATCCATCTACAGTTTCTATCATTGATTGGCATGCTCGCGCTGGCCGGGGTGGTGGTCAACGACTCCCTGATCCTGATCAATTTCGTGAAACAGCTCCGCCAGCGCGGACACGACCGCATCGAAGCGGTGCTGCTCGGCAGCCGGGCGCGTTTCCGCGCCATTCTGCTGACCACGCTGACCACCTTCTTCGGAGTATCGCCGCTGATCTTCTTCTCGAGCGGACAAACACGGTTTCTGGCCCCGATGGCGATTAGCCTGGGGGTCGGCCTGCTGTTCGCGACCGTGCTAATCTTGTTGGTCCTGCCCTGCTTCTACCTGATCATGGATGATTTCCGAAACAAGCTGTCCAGCCTGCGGACACGCCTTCTGAAGGCTCCCGCATGAACATCCGGATTGCCTTGGCTCTTGCGCTGATGGTGGCAGGCTCCAGTTCACCCGCGCAGGAAGAAGAAACCCAGATGCCGCTGTCGCACGCGGCGGTGCGGCTGATGCTGGATCAGGCCGACGATGCAGCTCTGAAAGCACAGGCGCGCCACTTCCCGGAGCATTACGACGCCCTGATCTCGCAACTGGTCGAACTCAAGCGCCACGACGACCCGAAGCAGGCCAGTTTGGCCTTGGCGCAGGCCTCGCACCGGAACTGGGCGCGCTACAACGAACTGGTGCGCCAAGGTGACCCGGCCGACTGGCGCACGCTGGTTATAAAGCGTCGCGATCTGCTCGCTTTGATCGACCGGATCGACGGAGCCGAGCGGTGCCTTGCGTACGAATATCAGGGCGTGCAGGCACTTGCCGACGACGACAACCCCGCATACCGCGAGCCGGTCAGCGCCTACATCGAGTCATTTATCAACGCGGCGGCGCAGGCGCGCGGCGCGCCCCGGCAATGGCGGGAAACCCGGGCCGAGGACCTGAATCTGTTGTACGCCACGCTCGAGGCGCAGGACACCGACCCTGAGCTGATGAGCGCCTTGCGTCCCGGCGATACCGCGCACTCCCGGTTCTGCGAGGCCATGGTGGCAATCATGGACGCCGCACTGACGCTGGAAGGCGAGGCTGGCGCCTTGGTCTGGCGTTTCCTCGTGACCACGGGCGACGTGGTGGAGTCCGAGGACTAGGTCGCAATCCGCTTTTCGCGCGCCCTTACAGCAACGGCGCAATCACCAGGCTGACGATCGCCATGACGTTGATCAGGATGTTCATGGACGGCCCGGACGTGTCCTTGAACGGATCACCAACCGTATCGCCGACCACGCAGGCATGGTGCGCCTCGGATCCCTTGCCGCCGTGATGACCCTTTTCGACATATTTCTTGGCGTTGTCCCAAGCCCCGCCTGCATTCGCCATCATCAACGCCAACAACACGCAACCGAGCAGCGCGCCGCCAAGCATCCCGCCAAGTGCCTGCGGGCCTAATCCGAACCCGACCACCACCGGCGCGATGACGGCCAGCGCCCCGGGTGGGATCATCTTCCACAGCGCCGCCTTCGTCGCAATATCCACGCAACGGACCGTGTCCGGTTTTCCGGTGCCTTCCAGCAGGCCCGGAATCTCCTTGAACTGGCGGCGGATCTCCTTGATCATCTCGAACGCGGCGTCTCCCACCGCGGTCATGGTGAGCGCCGCGACAATGAACGGGAACGTCCCGCCAATGAACAGGCCGACCAGCACCAGCGGATCGTTCAGCCGAAGTTCGACGGCCGCGCCCTGGCCGTGGGCGACTTCAGCCAAGAACGCCGTGATGATGGCGAGCGCCGCAAGCGCTGCGGCGCCGATCGCGAACCCTTTCCCGATGGCGGCCGTCGTGTTGCCGACTTCGTCGAGCGTGTCGGTGATGCGGCGGGTTTCCTCACCCAACTCCGCCATTTCCGCGATGCCACCCGCGTTGTCCGCCACGGGCCCGTAAGCATCGATCGCCATGGTCATGCCGACCGTGGCCAGCATGCCGACCGCGGCAATCCCGACCCCGTAGAGGCCCGCCGACATATGTGCGAAATAAATGATGGCGGCAATGGACAGCACCGGCACAGCCACCGACTGCATGCCGGTCGCGAGACCCCGGATCATAACCGTGGCGGGGCCGGTCTCCGACGCAGCAGCGATCCGCCGCACCGGCGAACCCGCCGTGAAATACTCCGTCACCAAGCCGATGATGATTCCGCCGACGGCACCGGCTAGTACTGCAGTCCAGATCCCGGAAGCCAGCCCGAACTGCCCGATGATGAAGTACGCCAGCACGATGAACAGTACGGCTGAGCCGAAAGTGCCCAAGCGCAAGGCGGCATCAGGCCGGCTTTGCACCCGGCTGCGGACCAGCAGGATGCCGATCATGGAGCACACGAGACCCACCGACGCCAACGCCAGCGGCAGGAACATCAGCACCTGCTGGGGACCCAAGTCCGCCAACATCACTGCCGGCAGGGTAGAAGCCAGAGCAATGGTTGCGATAATCGCCCCGCAGTACGACTCAAAGATGTCGGATCCCATGCCAGCGACATCGCCGACATTGTCGCCCACATTGTCCGCGATGACTCCCGGGTTCCGGGGGTCGTCTTCCGGAATCCCCGCCTCGATCTTGCCGACCAGATCCGCGCCCACATCCGCGCTCTTGGTGTAGATGCCTCCGCCGACACGCGAGAACAAGGCCACTGAAGATGCACCCATGCCGAAGCCGTGGATGATATGGGCCGTCGCTGGATCCTGTCCGTAGATCAGGTAGAGCGAGCCCAGGCCCAGAAGGCCCACCGCGGCGATGGTCAGGCCCATGATCGAGCCGCCGTAGAAGGCCAGGGACAGCGCAGTCGGAGCGCCGGCCATGTTGGCCGCCACAGCCGTCCGGACATTGGCGCGGGTCGCCGTATACATGCCGATGAGGCCGGCGAGCGACGAGCAGGCCGCGCCGGTCAGGAAGGCGGCCATGGTGTGGACACCCAGATCGGACAAGGCGATGGCGACCGCGACGACCGCGATGAACAGGTACATCACCAGATACTCGCGGCGCATGAACGCCATGGCTCCCTGCTGGATTTCCCGAGCGATCTCGGCTACCCGTCCGTGACCTGCGGGATAGCGCAGGATGATGCGGTATAGAAGAAAGGCCGCCAATAGTCCGGCAACCCCCAGCACCAGCGGCATGTGTTCAAGCGAAATGTTCAAGGTCAAACTCCTTTGGGGGGGATTGGAAGCGGCTCAGCCGCCCGTGACAGGGGGGAAAAATGCGATTTCATCACCATCCTGGATCTTTGCGTCAAGCGCGGCATGCCGGGCATTGACCGCCGCGAGCACCCTAGCGTCCGGCTCCTGTTTTACCAAGGCTTGCCAGACGTCCTGCACGCTGTCCAAGTCGTCCGCATCGATTTCGATGCTTTCAAGACCGACCCGGTCGCGGAGGCTGGCAAAAAATCGGACCGTAATGCTCATAAGCGGGGATTTCACAATAAAGCATTTTACCCCTGCCCGGCCTCGTCGCGCCATGCGATAATGCGTAGATGGACCGTTGCCACCCCACTATCCTGATTATTCTGGACGGGGTCGGCATCAACCCCGACCCCCAGCACAACGCTTTGGCGCAGGCCCGCACTCCGCGTCTGGACGCCTTATTCTCCGAACGCGCGTTCACCCAGCTGCAGGCCAGCGGAGCAGCAGTGGGCCTGCCGGACGGACAAATGGGAAATTCCGAGGTCGGCCACATGATCATGGGGTGCGGAAGCATTGTCCTGCAGGATCTCGTCCGCATCGACCAGAGCATTCACGACGGCTCGTTTTACGAAAACCGGATTCTTCGAGAGGCCTTTCGTGAAACAACCTTGCGGGGCAGCCGGGTACACCTGCTCGGCCTGGTGTCCGACGGGGGGGTGCATTCCCATCTCCGCCATCTCCTGGCGTTGATCGAGCTGGCGCGGCGCGGAGGCGCCTCGCCGCATGTTCACATGTTTACCGATGGGCGGGACGTGCCGCCGCAAAGTGCCCTGGAATACCTGCCCGAACTGGAGGCTGCGCTCAAAGGCGTGGGTTCCATCGACACCGTGTGCGGCCGGTATTACGCGATGGATCGCGACCGTCGCTGGGCACGTACCCAGCGCGCCTTCGATGCCATCGTCCATGGCCAGGGAGCCTCCGCCCCGGATGCGGATGCGGCCATCCGACAGGCTTACTCGGAAGATGTCGGCGACGAGTTCATCGAGCCCACTGTCTGTGCGGGAGCCATACCGATCGAGTCCAATGACCTTATGGTGTTCTTCAATTTCCGTAATGATCGGCCGCGCCAGTTGGCAGAAAGCCTGGGCAAGCCTATTTTCACGGAATTCAATCGCGGGAATTATTCCCCGGCGAAACTGGTGACCATGACCGAGTTCGGTCTCGACCACGAGGTGCCGGTCGCTTTCGAGGAGGCCAGGCCCGACGTGACGCTGGCCGAGATCATCAGTCGCCACGACATCCCGCAGTTGCACTGTGCGGAAACCGAAAAATACCCCCATGTCACCTTCTTCTTCAATGGAGGCCGCGAGCCGCCCTGGCCGGGCGAGCAGCGTGTGATGCTGCCTTCACCGAATGTCGAGACCTATGATCAATGCCCGGAAATGAGCGCGGAGGCGGTCGCGGATGCGGTGATCGATGCTATTCGCAGCCAGCAGTACGGATTCATTCTGGTCAATTTCGCCAATGCCGACATGGTCGGGCACACAGCGCGAATAGACGCGATAATCCAAGCGATCGAGGCGTTGGACGCCCAGATCGGTCGGATTGTCGATGTGGCGAAAGAGCACGAAATGGCCTTGATGCTGACCGCCGATCACGGCAATTGCGACGAAATGATCGATGCGGACGGGCGCCCTCACACCCAGCACACGACGCATCCGGTTCCCTGTGTCGTGATGGACCAGGCCGAACGCCAGTTGCGCGACGGAGGCGGACTGGGAAACGTCGCGCCGACCGTGCTGGACCTGATGGGTCTGGAGCGCCCGGCGGAAATGTCCATGGACAGCCTGTTGCATTCCTGACCGGGTGATTCCGAGACGCGAAATCCGTTTTCAATTTGCTCCCCCACTGCTTTTCAGGCAAAATTGTCGGCTGGCTCCCCCTCAATCCTTATCATGCGACGGCATCTTCTTCCCCTGTTCCTCAGTTTCGGCCTGATCGGCGGATGCGGCGTGGGTCTGGATGACCTTGATCTCTCGGCGATCGACCTCGGCATCGGGGAAGACACCGGCGACAACGAGATCGAAGCGGGTGCCAAGGATTTCGTCTCCTGCAATCTTGGGCAGGAATGCGATTACCTGTGGCATCAGGCCCGGGTTTGGTTGGACCAGAACGCTCGCTTCTCTGTCGTCCCGAAAAACGAGATCACCATGACCGCTTTCAGCCCGGAGCCTGATAAACACCGGGCCGAATTTCAGTATCGCGTCACAAGGGTTTCGCACGAAGGCGGTGTCGCCACCATCAAGGCGGAAGCATTTTGTTCGGACGTGGAGGCCTGTGAAGACACGGCTGTAGAACAGGTTTACAAAATCAACGAATTCCTGCGCAACCATAAGCGTGCGCTGAATGAGGGCCTGGTGGAGTTGGAGAGCTACGACGAACCGGAATTGCCTCGCACCACGGCTCCGAAGATCGAGGAGACCGACGGCGCGCTCGCCGATATCTCTTTGGGGAAGGAGTATCGCCGCGGCCAATACCACAACCAAGCCCAGGAGGCGCTGGTCGGCGCCGGCTGTCTGAAGCAAAGCAAAATGTCGTTACTCAAGTCCGACGGCGATGAAGACCTGTACGAGGTCAACTGTTTGACCGGGATCCGCCACGTCGTGTTCCGCTGCACTCAAGACGGGTGCTCGGTTCTTCAGTGAACACCCCGGCCTGACAGGCCCATCTTTCCTAGCTGAATTCCGCCACCACGGGCGTGTGATCCGAAGGCCGTTCCCAACGGCGCGGATTCTTGTCGATATGGCAAGCCGTGCAGCGTGCCACGGCCGCCGGGCTGGCGAGAATAAGGTCTATGCGCAGACCGATGTTGCGGCGAAATGCCCCCTGCCGGTAATCCCACCAGCTGAATGATTTCGGCTCCTGCTCGAAACGCCTGAAGCAGTCCTCGAAACCTGCGCCTTTGATCGCTGCCAGCGCCTCCCGCTCCGGCGTCGAGCAGAGGATGCGCTCCCGCCAGAGATCCGGGTCGTGCACATCTTCGTCCGCGGGCGCAATATTGAAATCGCCCATGATCAGGTAATGCTCGTGCTTCTGCAGGTCAAGTTCGATGAACTCCTTTACCTTTTGCAGCCAGTGGAGCTTGTGGTCGTACTTGGGATCTCCGACCTCCTTTCCGTTGACCACGTATAGGTTGAGAATTCGCCAATCCCTGACGGTCGCGGCCAGTATCCTGCGATCGGGGTCATCCAGCCCGGGGACGTCGGTCGCCACTTCTATGGTCGTTTGCTTCGTCAGCATGGCGACACCGTTGTAGGTCTTCTGCCCGGCAAACGTCACTTGGTACCCCGCTTGTTCGATTTCCTCTTGCGGAAAATCCGCATCCACTACTTTGGTTTCTTGAAGGCACAAGACATCTACCGGGTTGTCCTCAAGCCAGAGAAGCACATGCGGCAGACGCACCCGAAGCGAGTTCACGTTCCAGGTCGCGACCTTCATGCCGCCAACCCCATCTGCCGCAACAACGCATCCGGATTTGGTTCGCGCCCCCGGAAAGCCCGGAACATCTCGGCCGCGGGCCGCACGCCGCCCGCCGACAGGACGCAGTCCGCAAAACGCTTGGCGGTCTCTTTGTTGAACAGGCCCTCTTCCTGGAATGCGGCATACGTGTCCCCGGACAGAACCTCCGCCCACTTGTAGCTGTAATAGCCCGCGGTATACCCGCCGGAGAAGATGTGCTCGAAGCTGTGTGCGGCCCGTACGAATTCCGGCGTTTCCATCACGCCGATCTCGCGGCGGACTTCATCCAAAAGCTCTTCGGCCCGCGCACCACGTTCAGGTCGGTATTCCAGGTGCAGCCGGAAATCAAACAGCGCAAATTCCAGCTGGCGCATCAGATCCAGCCCTGCATTGAAAATCCGGCTGTCGCGCAATCGTCCGGCTGTTTCCGCTGGCAGCAATTGGCCGGATTGGTAGTGCCGCGCAAAACGATTTAGGACTTCCGGTTCCCAGCACCAATTTTCCATCCACTGGCTCGGCCATTCGACCGCATCCCATTCCACCCCCTCGATGCCGGACACTCCGGCGCAGTCGACCCGAGTCAGCATGTGATGCAGACCATGGCCGAATTCGTGGAACAGGGTGACCACGTCGGCATGTCCGAATAGCGCCGGCGTGTCGGCCGTCGGCGGCGAACCATTGCACGTCAGATAGGCAACGGCTGGCTGTGTGCCTGTTTCACGGCGGCGACGGTTGGCGCAAGTTCCCATCCAAGCTCCTCCGTGCTTGTGGGGCCGGGCATACGGATCTAAATAGAATTGCCCGAGAAGCTCTCCGTCCGCATCACGGATTTCGTAAAACCTTACGTCCTGATGCCAAGTTTCTACATCGTCGCGCCGAGAGATCTCCAATTGGAAAAGGTCCGCAGCAAGATCCAGCATGCCTTGAATCGTCGTATCTGCCGCGAAGAATGGCTTGAGTTCCGCCTCTCGCAGACCATACCGGCTGATTCGGAGATGTTCTCTGACCCAGGCTTGATCCCAACGCTGCATGTCGTTCAACCCTAATTCATTTCGGGCAAATTCCTGAAGCTCCTCCCATTCATTTTTTGCCTGCTCCCGAGCACGCTCTATCAAGTCGTGGAGAAAATCCAACACCTGCGAAGGAGTTTCGGCCATTCGCGTAGCCAGAGCATGATCGGCAATCGTTGGAAAATCCAATAGTTGGGCCTGTTCATGGCGCAAACTAAGGATTTGCTCGATTAAGTCGGTATTGTCGTATTTCCCAGCATGCGGCCCCTGGTCCGATGCCCGGGTTGTATATGCCACATACACCTCGTGGCGGAGATCTCGATCATTCGCATGGGTGAGGATTGCCTGCACACTTGGAGGCATGAGGCTAATACGCCAGCCGTCCAGACCGTGCGCCTCGGCATCTGCACGGAGCATTTCGCGATAGGAAGCCGGCACACCCTCCAACCGGGTGTCTTCGGCCAGTAAAAGCGACCATGCGCCAGTCGCATCGGTGACATTGTCCGTAAAACGGGCACAACAGACGGCTAATTCCTGCTCAATCTCGGCAAAACGCTTCTTTTTCTCCTTTGAGAGGTGCACACCGCCCAAACGATAGCTTCTTAGGCTAAGAATTACCTCTTTCTGGCGTGGCGCTGACAAATCCAGCCATTTCTCACTCTCCCGAAGATTCAAGTAATACCCATATAAATCTTTATTATGCAGTAATTCTGTACTATATTCCGTTATTTTCTGCAAACATGCTTGATATTCCTTCCTCCACTCAGGGCTATCGCACACCGTGCGCAAGTGTTGAATCGGGGAAAATGCTTCCTGCAGACGGCTTTCCGCTGTCTCCAAGGGATGCAACAGCGAGGCTTCGTCTGGCGAATCCGGATTTAAATTCTTTATCAGATCCCGGTTTTCGTCGAGGATTGACCCGATCGCCGGGCATGCATGTTCCGGAAGAATCCGGCCGAACGCCGGCAACGGCCGCTCCTCCAGAAGGGGGTTGGCCGAACCCATTTTCTTCAGATGTCGATGTTGCCGGCCTTGAGGGCGTTTGCCTTTATGAAGTCACGGCGGTCTTCAACCCCCTCGCCCATCAAGGTGCCGAACAGATCGTTCGCTGCCTGTGCGTCCCCGATATCAACCTTGAGCAGACGCCGGGCCCCAGGGTGCATGGTGGTTTCCCACAATTGCTCGGGGTTCATTTCGCCCAATCCCTTGTATCGCTGGATGGTTTGCCCGTGCCGGGCCTCCTCCAACAGCCATTCATACAGCTCAACAAAATCTGAGGACTCCCGGGTCTGGTTCTTGCGCACCATTTGGGCGCTTTCCGCAAGGAGCCCTTCCTGAGCCTTGGCGAAATCCTGAATCGTCTGGTACTCCGCTGCGGCAAAGAAATCATGGTAGTAGATGTCAGTCGTAGCCAGACCCTCTGCAACACGTTCCAATACCAGCCGCGGTCCTGTCGCGGGATCCGGCTCTACCCGGTATCGGAATTCCCGGCTTTCGGGCTCAAGGCGGTTCGCGCGCGCCGCTATCGCCTCGCCCCAAGACTTCAGAGCCTTGATTCCCGGTTCCGCCTTCTTCGGTCCCGGCACCCTCAGGAGATGCGCCAGGAACTCCCGGTCGTGGCGTACGGAAAGGCGTGAAACGCTTGCTTGGGCCTTTCTACATTTATCCATTAAATCAACGAGTTGAGCCTGATCCAATGCTGCCGCCCCGGTCTTGGGATAAAGCTCCGCTCCCTCCAGCGCTTCTTCCTGAAGGTACGCGGTTAATTCTTCGTCGTCCAGCAGGTATTTTTCTTTCTTTCCCTTCTTGACCTTGTACAAGGGCGGCTGCGCTATGTAGATGTGGCCGTGTTCGACCAGGCTCGTCATTTCCCGGTACAGAAAAGTCAGAAGAAGGGTCCGAATATGCGCCCCATCGACATCGGCGTCCGTCATGATGATGATGCGGTGATACCGCAAGCGATCGAGATCAAACTCTTCCTTGATGCCCGTGCCGAGCGCAGTAATTAACGAAGTAATCTCTTCCGACGCCAACATCCGATCCAAGCGTGCTCGCTCAACATTGAGAATCTTGCCTTTCAGAGGCAGGATCGCCTGGGTCGCCCGATCTCTCCCTTGCTTGGCTGAACCGCCAGCAGAATCACCCTCGACCAGGAACAACTCCGAGCGGGCCGGATCGCGTTCTTGGCAGTCAGCCAGTTTCCCCGGCAGCCCCCCGACATCAAACACCGTTTTTCGGCGAGCCGTCTCCCGAACCTTGCGCGCCTCTTCGCGAACCTGCGCCGCGCGGACGATTTTCTCTACGATCTGCCTAGCTTCTGCGGGGTTTTCCAAAAGGAAATCCCGCAACCGATCGCCGATCACGCTTTCCACGGCCCCCTTTACTTCCGACGACACCAATTTGTCCTTGGTTTGGGAAGAGAACTTAGGGTCAGCGACTTTGACCGACAGAACCGCGGTCAGGCCTTCCCGGGTATCTTCCCCGGTTAGTGCCACGGAAAGGCGTTTCCCGAGCCCTTCCTTTTCCACGTAGTTGTTGATGGTTCGGGTCAAGGCGCCACGGAAACCGGCCAGGTGCGTTCCACCGTCTCTTTGGCGTATGTTATTGGTATAGCAAAGAATATTCTCATGGTATCCGACATTCCACTGCAGCGCAGCTTCGATGCTTGCCTCGGCCTGTTCACCTGTGATCGAGATCACCGAGGGCTGGAGCGCCTCCTTGCCGGAATTGCTATGCTTGACGAAAGCGATGATGCCACCGTCGTAATGAAAGGTGCTGTTTCTGCCGGTCCGATGGTCTTCCAGCCGGATGCGCACCCCGGAATTGAGAAAAGACAGCTCTCTCAGGCGGGCCGCTAGTGTTTCATAGTGAAAAACGACATTAGTGAAAACTTCTTTCGATGGCCAGAACCGGATAGTCGTACCTGTTTGCTCGGATGGGCCCGCTGAAACGAAATCGCCTTTTGGCTGGCCCATGGCATATTCCTGGTGCCACCGTTGTCCATCACGGTCAATTGTCAGGTCCAGCCGCGACGACAAGGCATTCACGACCGAAACCCCGACCCCGTGAAGTCCGCCAGACACTTTGTAGGAATGCTCGTCAAACTTGCCGCCTGCGTGCAGGGTGGTCATCACCAATTCCGCTGCCGGCCGGCCTTCCTCGTGCATTTCGATCGGGATTCCCCGGCCGTTGTCGATCACCGTGACGGATCCGTCCTCGTTCAGAGTCACCTGGATTTCCGTGCAGTGCCCCTCCAGGGCCTCGTCAACCGAGTTGTCGACGACCTCAAACACCATATGGTGTAGCCCCGTGCCGTCATCGGTATCGCCGATATACATTCCCGGGCGTTTTCGTACCGCTTCCAGGTCTTTTAGAACTTGAATGGAAGACGCGTCGTAAGCCATGTCTGGAGCCTCGCAAAAAGACTCCTAATTTTACCTTGATCAGCCCCCTGATGTCAATGAAATCAGCCCTTGTTCCACATGGAACACACGGCCTTGGGCTCCCCCCGGAAGTCGCTCCAGTGGCTCGTCCCGGATTCGGGTTACGAAGAGTTGCGCTTCACTGCCGGAAAGCGCCTCGAGAAGGCGTTCTAAATGCGGTTCATCCAGTTCCGCTGAAAGATCGTCGAACAGCAATATGCAGTTTTCGTCTCTCAGTTCCTGAAACAATACCACCTGTGCCAGAAGCAGGCAGCAGGACAACAATTTCGACTGGCCTCGGGACGCGATTCGAGTTGCTGGCATTCCGCCCAGCGCCAGGCCCAGCTCCGCGCGGTGCGGGCCCGTGGTGGTTCGTCCGGATTCGCGGCTCGCCTTGAGGCCCGCAGACAATGATTCCGCAAGCCCTGCTGTTTCGTCATATCCCGGAAAATAACTCGCCTCCAAGTCCAGTCCGGGAAGAAGGATCTGCGCAAACCCCTCCAGCGGGTCCCGGATCTCTTCCAGATACCGCCGGCGCATGGCGGTCAGCGTCTCCCCTGCCTCGGCCAGCGGGCGATCCCAGCTCTCTGGGTCTTGGTTTCGGCTCTTCAGGGCGGCGTTGCGTTGCTTCAGGGCGCGCTGGTAGGACGCCCAACTCCGCCTATATTCAGGTTCCACATGGAACACCCCCCAATCCAGCCACGCGCGGCGCCGGGCCGGCGGGCCATGAACCAAGGCATGGCTGTCGGGATGAATTGCCTGGACGGCCAGCCGAGGGGCAAGATCCGACAACCCTTTGATGGGTTCCCCGTCGCAGCGTAATTCAAGTTTTTCGTCTGTTCTGCGCTGGCTCAGGGTAAATGGAATGGCCCCTTCCTTCTCATCACCTGAGTCGACCCGTCCGCGCAAAAGGTATTCCTTCTCTCCTTTCGTCACCAGTTCTTTTGCTTGATGGGACCGAAAGCTTCGCCCCCGAGCCAACAGGTCGATAGCTTCCAAGAATGTTGTTTTTCCGGCGGCATTGGGGCCGGTGATCAGGTTGAATTCGGGGTGCGGCAACAGTTCCGGGATTTCCCGCAAGCATCGAAGGTTCCTAACCTCCAGGCTGGCAAGCCGCACCGGTGCTCAAGCCTTCATCGGCATGATGATATGCTTGCCGCTTCCTTCCGAGGGGTTGATTACCATGCTGCTGCTGCCGTCGTTGACCCCGAGTACGGCATCGGCACAGCCTAAGGATTGAAGGGCATCTATTAAGTATTTGATATTTATAGATATTTTTACTTCATCTTCTGCCCCGGACTCCCGTGATAGAGCCATTTCTATCAGCTCTTCACCGACGTCACCCTTGTTGTTCTTAGCGCCAATCTCAAGGCTCTCGCCTTCCTTGAATGTCAACATAACCGCCTGCGTCAATTCGTCCGTAACCGGGGTAATCCGTTCTGCCGCCTTGATGAGGGCTTCCCGGCTGACTTCGGCCCGCACTTTCCGTTCCGTCGGCACCACCGTCCGGAAATCAGGATATTTTCCGTCCACCAGCATGGTGTGAAATGCGCATCGGTCTCCGGACAGGTCCAGTCTCAGGTGGTTTCCTGCCAAATGAAGAACCAAGTCCTGGTCCTGGTCGGTCAGGATTTTGGTTAATTCATCGACGCCCTTGCTGGGAACGATCAATTGGACTGGGTTTTCCACTCCCGTCTGCATCGCGTGCTCAGCTACAGCCATGCGGTGACCGTCGGTTGCGACTGCTGTCACCGCTTCGGGGCCCACGTCCAGCAAGACTCCCAGCAGGTAGTAGCGCATGTCATTCTGTGCCATTGCGTATCGAACATTCGAAAGCAGGGACCGCAGAACGCCTTCCGGCATGGACAGTTCGTACTCATCGTCTTGGGAAGTGATGCTCGGGAATTCGTCTGCGTCGACAACCACAAGCTTGTAGCGGCTCCGACCGTGCCAGAGATTCATCGCCTTCCCGTCTTCCTCGAGCTCAAAACAAATTTGTGCGTCGGCGGGAAACCTGGAGCAGATGTGCAGGAGAGTCGATGCTGGCACTGTGCACGGCTTGAGGTCTTCGCCTTCGACAGGGATATGGAAAGCTAAACGCAGGGTATTGTCCGTAGCAGTGAACCGAACCCCGCTTTTATCAGGCTCGATCAGAATGCTTGCTACGGCATTGACCGCATCGGTGCCGGAGACAGAGGCATTCAAAGAAGCAACATCCGGGGCGGTGCTCGCGAGCTTTCGGAGGGGATCGACAAGCGTTTGCTGTTCAATAGTGAACTTCATGATTTAAATTTATTATTGTTAAGGGGGGTCAAAACCGTTGATAACCATGATAATTATAGGTGAATCAACCAATTATGCAACTCATGGGCAGTGGAAAACAGAAGTGGGTCTGGGACTAAAAAAGAGGTTTTCGCCAACAGTCCACGGTTTCCCATAATTTGTTCGCAAATCGTTCACACCCTTTCTCGGACTCAATTAAGAAGCTTCCGCTTGAGGTTCCGGTAATCGGCCTGGGTCCGCTCATCGTTCTCGTCCAGCCGCTTCTGGATTTTCTGACAGGCGTACAGAACGGTGGAATGATCCCGGCCACCGAAAGACTCGCCGATGCTGGCTAGGCTCATCTGCGTCAACTCGTGCAATAGCTTCATGGCCATCTGCCGAGGCAGGGCAATCGCTTGGGGACGGCGCGGGGAGTCGAGATCCTCTTTCGTCACGTCATAGTATGTTGACACCGCGGATTTGATCTGCTCCGCATTGAGCAAGCGGTCGCGTATAGGAACGATGTCTCTCAAACAATGGCGAGTGAAATCCAGGTCAATCGCTTGTCTTCCGACATTAGCCTGCATGATTACGCGGGAGAGAGCGCTCTCCAGTTCGCGCACGCTGCCGACGGTTTTCTCGGCGATAAACCAGGCGACCTCGTTGGGTAGCTCAATGCCGCGCTGTTCCGCCTTGCTGAGTAGAATCGCGGCCCGGGTTTCCGTGCTGGGCGGATCGATCGCGCAGTACATGCCGCCGCCGAGGCGCGACTTCAGCCGATCCTCCATTCCCTCGATCTCCTTGGGATATCGATCACAGGTTACGACAATCTGGCGCTGCCGACCTGTCAGTGCATTGAAAGTATGGAAAAACTCATCTTGTGAGCGCTCCTTGCCGGCAAGGAACTGGATGTCATCGATCAGGAGCACGTCGACGGAGCGGTAATAGGCTTTGAAGGAATCTATCCGGTTACGCTGGAGCGCGGTGATCAGGCTTTGGACGAATTGCTCGCAATGTAGGTAGACCACGCCGGTCTCCGGCTGGTTCTGCAGGATCGCGTGGCCAATCGCCTGCATCAGGTGGGTTTTCCCGAGGCCGACGCCCCCGTAGATCAAGTAGGGGTTGTAATCATCGTTGCCGGCTTGTTGAGAAACAAGTTCGGCTGTCGCATACGCCAGCTCGTTGGAGTGGCCGCGCACGAATTTGTCAAACGTGAACTTCGGCAGCAGACGGTCGGAATAATTGAGGTCGGCGCCAAAGTCGGGGGCGGGAGTTTCCGCCGGAGCGGAGAAAGGAGTTTGGGCTTGGGTTTCGGACGGCTGGGTTCCGACGCGCAGGTCGATGCTCAGGTCTTCGCGGGCGAACGCCCGAACGTAATTCTCGATCCGGCCCATGAAGCGGTTCCGGACCTGCTGGAGAAGCACCATGTTGGGTGCCAGAAGCAGGAGAGAGGTCGGGGATTCTTGGGCGTGCAGCGGCCGAACGAAAGTATTGATGTCCTGTTCAGTCAATTCTGCTTCCAGGTACCGAAGACAGCCTTGCCAGATTGCGGACACAGAAACCCCTCAGTTGTCGTTGTCATAATTACGGCTTCGAGTCCGAACAAAGCCGTGGGGATAAGGGACTATACCGAACCGGAAAAGACGGTGGCAGAAGTGCTGGATATTTCAGCGAGATTAAAATTCACCGGCGAAAGGCAGGGGGGTTATATTATTGATTTGCCTAGAGAAATAGGCAGAAACAAATAACTGCTTGATTATGGCAGGATTTCTATCGGCGTGCCCAAATCCACCAAGTCCCAGACCTCCCGCATGTGCGGGTTGCTGATCGCGATGCAGCCGTCAGTCCAATTCCGCCCATCGAACATCAGAAGGCTGCGCTTCTCTAGAGAAGGCATGCCGTGAATCATGATGTCGCCACCCGGAGATTTTCCGGCCGCTTTCGCTGCGGCCTGGTCGGCGTTGTTGGGATAGGAAACGCGCAGGGCCCGGTAGAAGCGGCTTTTCGCTTTGCGCTCGTGGAGCAGGTAACGCCCCTCAGGGGTTCGGCGGTCTCCCTGATGCTGCTTATGACCGATGGGGTTTCCACCCAGGTAGATAGGAAACTGGCGGACCACTTGCTCTCCGATCATGAGTTGCAGGACCGCCTCGGATTTCTTCACGACAACGCGGTCGACCGGGCTGGCGGCGTGAGCCGCGGCAAGCCCGAAGACCAGAAGAACCCCAATCAGGCTCGGCTTCATTGAGATTCTTCCTCGCCCGGGGGGGCGGGCATCGGCCCGGCCAGCAGGGCCGGATCGACTCGGGTGCCAAACCAGTTCATGCGCCAGTCCAGGTGCGGGCCGGTAGAGCGCCCGCTGGATCCGACTCGGCCGATCTGTTCGCCGGCCGCCACGGCTTGTCCGACTGCGACATCGATGCCTTGCAGGTGAAGAAAGGTGGATGACACGCCGAAGCCATGATCCAGGATTATGGTCGCGCCAGTGTAGTACATATCCGGATGTGCCAGCGTGACCTGCCCGGGGGCGGGCGCCCGCACGGGAGTGCCGGCAGGCGCGGCGATATCGATCCCGTAATGCGGGTTGCGCGGCTCGCCGTTCAAAACCCGGCGGCTTCCATAAACGCCGGTAATGATGCCGACCGCGGGCCATTCGAAGGGCTGCAGGAAGTCCAAGCGGGTGCTGTGTACGGCACGAGCCGCCTTGACCTCAGCCTGGTCACGCTTGATGCGCGCGAGGTCATCCGGATCCGGTGTGACCATCTTCCTCGGCAACCCCTTGATGTGCTGGGTCTGGTATTCGCGCGCCTTGATCGCCAGGGTCCGCTCGAAGACGGATTTGGGGCCATTTACTCGCAGGGTGGAACGTGAGGGATGTTCCCGCCCAAAGCCAATGACAAAATGCCCATCCTCGGTTGTGGCGACGGTCTGACCGTCCAGTGTCACGGTTTGGCCGGGCGCGACTTGCCCGCGAACGAGTCCGCCCTGGGTCAGCGGGCCGTCAAGAGCGATATCCATGGCATTTGCAGCCGTAATGCTTGCGAGCAACGGTCCGGCAACGGAAAGGCATGTAGCAAGGAATCGGGGCCTCATCTTCGGAGTAAAGTATAGGGGAGGCTCAATTCTACCCTGACCGCAGATTACGCAACCCTTGATTGTGGCGTTCGATTTGTCTCCCAGCCTGGAAGTCACCGGCGACGATCTGAGCCGGGAAGGCGACAGTCTCGCGCGACTGCCGGGGACATGGAACGTCTTCGTGGCGCACCTGGGAGGGCAGACGCTGGAGGGGTTCATTCAGGATTGCCTGCGCGTGCGGCAGTTGGGCCACCAGCCAGTGCCGCACCTGACGGCACGGCGCTATCGGGACCCGGAGCAGCTGGAAGAAACGATCCGGCGCCTGTGTGACGAAGCAGCTGTTCGGGAAGCATTGGTCTTGGCGGGCGATGTGGAGCCGGCGGGGTTACTGCAAGACAGCCTTGATGCGATGGATTCCGGGGCGCTGGAACGAAGCGGACTTGAACGGGTGTGGTTCTCCGGTTATCCGGAAGGACATCCGGAAATCAAAGAGGGCCGCCTGGAGGAGTCCTGGAAGAAGAAAACGGACTGGTCGCGATCCTGCCGGATTCCGATTGGCGTGGTGACGCAACTCGCGAAGGATCCCGCAATCTCCGCGGAGTGGTGCAGAAGGCAGGGATTCGCCGAGCAGGGAATCGCGGCACGGATCAGCCGGTTCCTGTTTGCGCGACCGGGAATTCTGGAGGATCTTGCGCGCCTGGCGGGGATGCCGACACTTTTGCAGCTGGTCCGGGAGTCGGATGGCGCCCCCTATGTCCACGGCCCGGCCGCGGTGAAGGAGGAAGAATCAACCATGCAATTCTGCTCGCCCCACTACATGGCCTTGGGCGCTCTGAGCCGGACCGTGGACGGGCTGTCTGAACCCTTTAAAGGATAGAATGTCCAAGGGGGGGAGAAGAGAGAAAGCAAGGGGGCCGACATGGCACAACCATTCAAAACAGATCTGGAAGCAATCCGCACCCGCGCCCGGGCAAAAATGACCGACGGCGCAGTGACGGGAGCCTACAAGGCCGACCTGGAGCAGGTCATCGGAGTGCTGAACGAGGTCTTGGCGACCGAGATCGTTTGCATCTTGCGCTACAAGAACCACTATTACATGGCAACCGGAATCAACGCGCCGACCGTGGCCGCGGAGTTTCTGGAGCACGCCAACGAAGAACAGATGCATGCGGACTGGATTGCGCAGCGCATCACCCAACTCGGTGGCGTGCCGAATTTCGATCCGAAGGGATTGGCCACGCGTTCGCATGCGGAATACACCGAAGGCGAATCCCTGTCCGACATGATCCGGGAGGACCTGGTCGCGGAGCGGATCGCCATCGAGACCTACTCCGAAATCATTCGCTGGCTCAAGGACAACGATCCCACGACCCGCCGGATCATGGAAGATATCCTGAAAATGGAGGAAGAGCACGCGGACGATTTGGCCGGCTTGCTGGAATTAGTAGAAGGCGCGCCGGGCTGAACCGCCCGCCCGCCTTCGCGCGTGGTAGTATTGAAAAAGCCAACCGGATTTTCCGTAGGCGCGTAGCTCAGTTGGTTAGAGCGCTACCTTGACATGGTAGAGGTCGTTGGTTCGATTCCAATCGCGCCTACCACTCACTTCTTGGCCCGCTTTTGTGCGCGCTTGGCACGCCGGGCCCGCTTCTCGCGTTCCCGTTCGCGCGCCTTGCACTTCGGGCAACGCGCCGTGAAAGAAGGCTCCGGGCACTCGACGCACGTATTCATTGCGCGCCGCCGCGCACGCTCGGCTTTCCTGGGCATCAGCCTTCCTTAGCCGGAACGGATGTGTTCCGGTTGATGGCGGATTCCAACCGCGACTCGTCCAGCATGTCGTACCTCGCTAGTACTTCAGTGGCTGCCGGCGTCGATGCCGTGGTCAGATCACGCGGACAACCACCGCGAATCCCCCATGTGTTTGACATTCATGAGAGCTCAAGTTCCCCGAAAAGCCCGAATTCAGGGGGGGGAATCGTCCCTAATGGGGACAATGGCAATCCGTGGGGAGGGGGGGATGAGGCGGGGTGGGAGGCCAACTCTTGTGGGGCTCGCCGGGTTTCTTGTTCGTGGGGCGGGGGTCTATAATTTGTATGGGATTTCGCGGGAACCGTATTTCCAGAGGCCACGGATGGGGCCTAGCCGTTGTTCGGCTCTGCAGAACCCGCACCGCGGAGTATTTCCGCGGGACTGTCACGAGCATGAATCGGGAGAGACTTGATGCTTGACGAGTATTTGGCTGTACTGCTGTTCCTTCTGGTGGGCGTAGGGATCGGCGCGGCCGTACTGTTGCTGGGACATCTGATGTCCAGGCGGGACCCGAATCCGGACAAGACGCGCCCCTACGAATGCGGGTTTGAGGCGTTCGATGACGCGCGCATGAAGTTTGACGTGCGCTACTACCTCGTCGTAATCCTGTTCGTGTTGTTCGATCTGGAGGTGGCGTTCCTGTTCCCGTGGGCCGTGGCGCTGGAGGAAATCGGGGTGTACGGGCTGATTTCGATGGCGGTGTTTCTGCTGATCCTGGCGGTGGGCTTCGTATTCGAATGGCGGCGGGGGGCGTTGGAATGGGATTGATGGAACAATTGCGCCCGCAGGAGGTGGAGCGGCTCCAGCGAGGCTTCATGGTGACCAGCGCCGACCTGCTGGTCAACTGGGCGCGTTCGGGCTCGTTGTGGCCGATGACCTTCGGGCTCGCCTGCTGCGCAGTGGAAATGATGCACGCCGGCGCGTCGCGCTACGACCTGGACCGCTTCGGAATGCTGTTCCGGCCGAGCCCGCGGCAATCGGACGTAATGATCGTGGCGGGCACCTTGGTCAACAAGATGGCACCGGCGCTGCGCCGCGTGTACGACCAGATGCCGGACCCGAAGTGGGTGATCTCGATGGGGTCCTGCGCCAACGGCGGGGGCTACTATCACTATTCCTATTCCGTAGTGCGCGGCTGCGATCGAATCGTGCCGGTCGACATCTATGTGCCGGGCTGCCCGCCGACCGCGGAAGCGCTGCTGTACGGAATCATGCAATTGCAGAACAAGATCCGCCGCACCCATACGCTGGCCCGCTGAATGACCGCTCCTGATTCCTGGATTTCCGCGCAGGCGGACTGGCTGGGCGACCGGGCGGAAATCCGCACCGACCGCGATTGCCCGAGCTTGATTACCACGGCAGAGCACCTGATCGACATCCTGCGCCACTTTCGCGACGATCCGGAGTGCCGGTTCGAGCAACTGATCGACCTGGCAGGCTTGGACTATGCCGAATACGGCGAGACCGAGTGGAGCACCGATGAGGCAACCGCCACCGGGTTTTCACGGGCCTTCGAGGCCGCCACCTCGGCACGCTATTCCTTCGAGGACCCCCATCCGCCGGCCGAGCAGGACGAGCGGTTCGCGGCGGCCTATCATTTGCTGTCGCTGTCCCACAACCGCCGCATCCGGGTCGTGGCGCGCTGCGCGAGCGGGGCTTGGCCGACGCTGCCGTCGGTGCGGGCGCTTTGGCAATGCGCGGACTGGTATGAGCGCGAAGCCTTCGATCTGTTCGGCATCGTGTTCGAGGGTCACCCGGACCTGCGCCGCATCCTGACCGATTACGGCTTTATCGGCCACCCGTTGCGCAAGGACTTTCCCCTCAGCGGCCATATGGAGGTGCGTTACGATCCGGATCTCCGGCGAGTCATCTACCAACCGGTGACCATCGAGCCCCGGGTCGGCGTGCCGAAGGTCCGGCGCGGAGAGGGCCATGGCTGAGATCCGCAACTACACCATGAACTTCGGGCCGCAGCATCCGGCGTCCCATGGGGTCCTGCGACTGGTGCTGGAGCTGGACGGCGAGGTCGTGGAACGCATCGACCCGCATATCGGCCTGCTGCATCGAGGCACCGAGAAGCTGGCCGAGAGCAAGCCGTACAACCAGAGCATCGGCTACATGGACCGGCTGGATTACGTGTCCATGATGTGCAACGAACATGCCTACGTGCGGGCGATCGAGCAGTTGCTGGAGGTCGAAGTGCCGGTGCGCGCGCAGTACATCCGGGCCATGTTCGACGAGATCACGCGAATCCTCAACCACCTGCTGTGGCTGGGCGCGCACGCGCTTGACATCGGCGCCATGACCGTATTCCTGTACGCGTTTCGGGAGCGGGAGGACCTGATGGACTGCTACGAGGCGACGACCGGCGCGCGCATGCACGCGACGTACTATCGCCCCGGCGGTGTGTACCGCGACCTGCCGGCATCCATGCCGCGCTACCAACCGTCGCGCTTCTGCACGAAGCGCGAGGCCCGCCGGCGGAACCGCGACCGCGAGGGCGGCCTGCTGGATTTCGTGGAAACGTTCACCGAGCGCTTCCCCGGCTGCGTCGACGAATACGAAACCTTGCTGACCGACAATCGAATCTGGAAACAACGGACGGTGGACATTGGGGTGGTCAGCCCCGAGCGGGCGCTGCAACTGGGATTCACCGGGCCCATGCTTCGCGGCTCCGGCATTCCCTGGGATCTGCGCCGGCGGCAGCCGTACGCGGTGTACGACGCAATGCAGTTCGACGTGCCGATCGGCACCAACGGAGATTGCTATGACCGCTACCTGGTTCGAATCGAGGAGATGCGTCAGTCGAACCGGATTATCCGCCAGTGCGTGGAATGGCTGCGCAAGAATCCGGGGCCGGTCATCGTCGACGACCACAAGATCGCGCCGCCGCCGCGCGAGGAAATGAAGCACGACATGGAAGCGATGATCCATCACTTCAAACTGTTTACGGAAGGGTTCTGCCTGCCGGAGGGCGAGACCTATGCCGCGGTCGAGCACCCGAAAGGCGAGTTCGGAATCTACCTGGTCTCGGACGGCGCGAACAAACCGTACCGGTTGAAGATCCGTGCGCCGGGCTTCCCTCACCTGGCGGCGCTCGACGAGTTGTCGCGCGGACACATGCTGGCGGACGTGGTCGCCCTGATCGGGACCTTGGATCTGGTCTTCGGCGAGGTCGACCGATGAGCGACATCCTGACTTCGGACCTGTGCGACCGCATCGATGCCTGGTTGGGGCGCTTTCCCGCCGAGCACCGGCGCTCGGCCGTACTGGGCGCCTTGCGCGAAGTGCAGAAGGAGTACGGACATCTGACCCCGGAGCGGATGGACGCCGTGGCCGACTACCTGGGCCTCCCGGCCATCCAGGTGTACGAGGTCGGCTCGTTCTACACCGGGTTCCAGCACCAGCCGGTCGGACGCCATACGGTGGCGGTCTGCACCAACATCTCCTGCTGGCTGCGCGGCGGCGAGAAAATCCTGGCCCATATCGAGAAAAGCCTGGGCATTCGTGCGGGCGAGTCGACCGAGGACGGGCGAATCTTCCTGAAGTCCGAGGAGGAATGCCTGGCGGGATGCTGCGGCGCGCCGATGATGCAGGTCGATCATGTCTACCATGAAAACCTGACTCCGGAGAAAATCGACAAGATTCTGGAGGCGCTGTCGTGATCCGTCATCACAATGAAATGTGCTTCGCCACGCTCGAGCACCCGGAACCCTGGACGCTGAAGGCATATGAATCGGTCGGCGGCTACCGGGCATGGCGGAAGATTCTCGCCGAGCGCCCGCCCCGGCGCGACCTGATCGAGCAGGTCAAGGCCTCGGGGCTGCGCGGGCGCGGCGGTGCGGGCTTCCCGACCGGAATGAAATGGAGTTTCATGCCGGATTGTGAGGAAAGCTACCTCGTGTGCAATGCCGACGAGTCAGAGCCTGGAACCTGCAAGGACCGCGACATCCTGCGCTTCAATCCGCACGCCCTGATCGAGGGCGTGGCAATCGCCTGCTACGCGGTCGGCGCCCGCGCGGGGTACATTTATATTCGCGAAGAATTCATCGACGAGCCGTATCTCCGCCTTCGGGCCGCGCTGCGCGAGGCGTACGAGACCGGGATGCTGGGCTCCGACATCCGGGGCAGCGGCATCACGGTCAATCTCTTCGACACGCTGGGCGCGGGCGCGTACATCTGCGGCGAGGAGACCGCGCTGCTGGAGTCCCTAGAAGGCAAGAAGGGATTCCCGCGCTTCAAGCCGCCGTTCCCGGCCAACTACGGCCTGTGGGGACGGCCGACCACGGTCAACAATGTGGAAACCCTGGCGCTGGTGCCGGGGATCCTGCGCCGGGAACCGGGTTGGTTCGATGGCGTCGGGACGGAAAAGAGCCCGGGTACCCGGTGCTTTTCGGTGTCTGGCCATGTCTCCCGCCCCGGCAACCACGAGCTCCCACTCGGCACCCCGTTCGCGGACCTGCTCGAGTTGTGCGGGGGGGTCTGGAAGAACCGCGAACTCAAGGCGGTCATCCCGGGGGGCTCCTCGGTCCCGGTGCTTCCCGCCGAGGCCATGGCGGACCTCAATATGGATTTCGAGAGCTTGGCGGCCGCGGGCTCGATGCTGGGTTCCGGCGCAGTGATCGTGATGGACGAGACGACCGACATGGTGAAGGTGCTGCAACGCATTTCCCGCTTCTACTTCCAGGAATCCTGCGGGCAGTGCACCCCGTGCCGCGAGGGGACGGGATGGCTGTACCGCGTGCTGACCCGCATCGTCGAGGGGCAGGGCACGGAGAACGATTTGAAGATCCTGGAAGAGGTGCCTGCGCGCATCGAGGGCCATACCATCTGCGCGTTGGGCGATGCCGCGGCCTGGCCGGTGCAGGGCGTCCTGCGCCACTTCCGCAGCGAGTTCGAGCATTACATCCAGCACGGCAAGAGCATGGTGAACCCGTCATGAGCGACCCGGTTACGATCACCTTGAACGGGCGCGCGGTCGAGGCGACCGCCGGAGAGATGCTGATCGCGGTGGCGGATCGCGAGGGCGTTTCGATCCCGCGCTTCTGCTATCACCCGAAGCTTTCGGTGGCGGCCAACTGCCGCATGTGCCTGGTCGAGGTGGAGGGCGCGCGCGGACCGGTCCCGGCCTGCGCCACCCCGGTGATGGACGGCATGGAAGTGCAGACCCGGTCCGAATTCGCCCGCGAGGCGCAGCGCGCCACCATGGAATTCCTTCTGATCAACCATCCGCTGGACTGTCCGATCTGCGACCAGGGCGGCGAATGCGAGCTTCAGGACCTGGCCCTGGAGTACGGCAGCGACATCTCCCGTTATTCGGAGGCGCGGCGGGTGGTGCTGGATCCGGACCTGGGGTCGCTGGTGTCGACCGACATGACCCGCTGCATCCACTGCACCCGCTGCGTGCGGTTCACCGAGGAAATCGCCGGCGAGCAGGAGTTGGGCGCGTTTGGGCGGGGCGAGTTCATGAAGATCGGCACTTACATTCAGCGGGCGATGAATTCGGAACTTTCGGGATGCGTGATCGATCTGTGCCCGGTCGGGGCGCTCAATGCCCGTCCTTCGCGGATGAGCGCGCGGGCCTGGGAACTGGACAACCACCCGGGCTTGGGGGAGCACGACGGGGTCGGGTCCCGCCTGTCGCGCCACACGCTGCGCGGACGGCAGATCCGCTGCGTGCCGCTCGTCGAAGAAACGATCAACGAAAGCTGGCTGTCGGACCGTGACCGGTTCAGCTATCAGGCGGCGGCCCACCCGGACCGCCTGTGCTGGCCGCTGGCCCGCCACCGCAACAGCTGGGTTCGGGTGAGCTGGGAAGAAGCACTGGACCAGGCGGCGGAGGCCTTGGCGGAATCCGGCGAGAAGGCCGGCCTGATCCATCCGTCCAGCACGGTGGAAGAGTGCTTCCGGTTCCAACAGTTGCTGCGCAGTTGCGGCGCCCGGACGATCGAACACCGGGCCCGCATGTCCGACTTCCGCGGGGGCCGGCAGTATCCGCACGTGCCGACGCTCGGGTGCACCATGGACCAGCTTGCCGAAAGCGACGTGATCGTCCTGCTGGGCAGCTTCCTGCGGCACGACCAGCCGATTCTCAACCACCGGCTGCGCCAGGCCGTGAACTCGGGCACCGAGGTCTGGATCATCAACCCCGCCCCGTTCGACTGGAACTTCGCGCCGACCCAGGAGGCCGTGCTGTCGCCCCGGAAATGGCTGACCTTGCTGCACACCATAGAACGCTTGCCTGGGGCGGCGGGAAGGAAAAGCGGCACCCGCTTTTCCGAACAGCTTGCGCAACGCCTGGGAGAGGCGGAGAACGCCCTGTTCTGGCTGGGCCCGCTGGCGCTCAACCACCCGGATGCCAGCCTGCTTTACGCTTCCGTGCGCAACTTGTGCAAACAGACCGGAGCCCGCCTGGGCACCCTCCCCGAGGGCGCCAACGCGCCCGGCGCCTGGCTGACCGGATGCGTCGCGCACCGCGGCCCCGGGGGTGCGGCCATGGACGGAATGGACCTGTCGGCGCGGATACAGGAACCACCGGACCTCTGGGTGTTCTACGGGATGGATCCGACCTGCGACGTTGCCGATCCGGCGCAGTTGCGCCGGGCGCTGGCCGCGGCGCGCACCACGATCGGATTCCAGTCATTCATTCCGGACCCGGAGCATCTGCCGTACGACTTGTTGCTGCCGATTCCCACCGTCGGCGAACGCAACGGGCACCTGATCAACCTGGAGGGGCGCTGGCAGTCGATGACCGCCGCCGTGCCGCCGCCGGGCGAGGTGAGGGACGGAACGGAGGCGCTGGTGGAACTGCTTCGTGCAACGGGGCATGCCCCGGGTCTTGAGGGAACTTCCCTGGTGGCGCACTGCCGGGGTCTGGAAGGGCGTACGGTCCGGGTCGAGAAGCCCCCCAGGACGAGCAAGCGTTTGTCGGACAAAGGGCTTCTGCGGGTCGGTTCCCCGTCGATTTACCAGCAGGATCCAGTGAGCCGGCATGCCCACGCCCTGCAGCAGTCCGAGCTGGGGCAGGACTTGGTGCTGCGGTTGCACCCGGAAACCTTGAGCGCACACGGCCTGACGAACGCGACGCACGCCCGCCTGTCGCAAGACGGGGAGACGCTCGAGCTTCCCCTGATGGCGGATTCGCGGATGCCGCGCGATTGCGTCTACCTGGCGACCGGGGATGCCCGGCTGGGGCGGCTCGGCAACGCGTTCGGAGCGGTGGACCTGCGCCATGTTTGAGTGGGCGACCGACCTGTCGGTATGGATTCGGGTCGGATGGCTCCTGCTCGGCGCGATGCTGATCCTGGTGCCGCTGCTGGCGGCGGTGGCGTACTACACGTATGCCGAACGCAAGATCGTCGGGTTCATGCAGATGCGGCTGGGCCCGACCCGGGTCGGGCCGCGCGGCCTGTTTCAGCCGATCGCCGATATACTGAAGCTTCTGACCAAGGAAGTTGTGCATCCCAGCCAGGCCAGCGGGATGCTGTTCCGGCTGGCGCCGCTGGCGGCGCTCGTCCCGGCGCTCGGCGCCTGGGCGGTGATCCCGTTCGACGACGGCCTGTGGCTGGCCAACATCGATGCCGGCCTGCTGTACGTCCTGGCGCTGACTTCGCTCGGCGCGTACGGCATCATCATCGCCGGCTGGGCCTCCAACTCGAAATACGCCCTGCTCGGGGCGATGCGCCAGGCGGCGCAGGTCGTGTCCTACGAGATCGCGATGGGGTTCGCGCTGGTCGGCGTGCTGATGCTGAGCGGCAGCCTCAACCTCGCGGCTATCGTGCAGGCGCAGTCCGGCGGCATGCTGGACTGGTTCTTCCTGCCCCTGCTGCCCCTGCTGCTGGTGTACCTGGTGTCGGGCGTGGCCGAGACCAACCGCCTGCCCTTCGACGTGGTCGAGGGAGAGTCGGAGCTGGTGGCGGGCTATCACGTGGAATACTCCGGCGCGGCGTTCGCGGTGTTCTTCCTGGCGGAGTATTCCGCCATGATCCTGATTTCGGCGCTGACCGCGATCCTGTTCTTCGGCGGCTGGCTGTCGCCGCTCGAAGGCACGGAGCTGGCGCGGCAGGTTCCGGTGCTGGACTCCGGCATCCACTGGTGGCTGCTCAAGACCGCGTTCTTCATGTTCTGCTTCCTGTGGTTCCGGGCGACGTTCCCGCGCTACCGCTACGACCAGATCATGCGCCTGGGCTGGAAGGTGTTCATCCCGGTGACGCTGATCTGGATTTTCGTGCTGGGCGCCGCGCGTTTCGCAGGGCTTGCGGGGTGATGCCATGCGCCTGAGTTCCCTGATGTTCCTGTTGCGCAGCCTGAGCCTGTGGGATCTGCTGCGCGGCTTACGGCTGACCGCGCGACGCCTGTTCTCGCGCAAGATCACCCTGCGCTATCCGGACGAGAAGACCCCGAAATCCCCCCGGTTCCGCGGCCTGCACGCGCTGCGGCGGTATTCCAACGGCGAGGAACGCTGCATCGGTTGCAAATTGTGCGAGGCAGTCTGCCCGGCGCTCGCCATCACCATCGAATCCGAGGAACGCGAGGACGGCAGCCGGCGAACCACCCGCTACGACATCGACCTCTTCAAGTGCGTGTACTGCGGCTTCTGCGAGGAAGCCTGCCCGACCGACGCGGTCGTCGAGACCGACATCCTGGAGTTCCACTTCGAGCGCCGCGGCGACCACATCATGACCAAGGAAGACCTGCTGGCGATCGGCGATCAGTACGAAGAACACATCGCCGAACACCGCAAGGCGGACGCCGGGTTCCGTTGATGGCTTTCCAGACGCTGCTGTTCTACCTGTTCGGCGCCGTGCTCCTGACGGCCGCCGTGGCCACCGTGACGTTGCGGAACATGGTGCATGCGGCGCTGTCCCTGATCCTGTCGTTTTTCACCGCCGCCATGCTCTGGATGCTTCTGGAGGCGGAGTTCCTGTCGATCCTGCTGGTGCTGGTCTACATCGGGGCGGTCCTGGTGCTGTTCCTGTTCGTGGTGATGATGATCGAGCGCCACACGCCGACGATTCACCACCGCCGTAACTACCGCCTGGTCGCGCTGGCGGTGGCGGCAGTCATGGCCGCCGAACTCGGCGTGGCCCTGATCGCGCCGGACTTCGCCCCCGCTTCCGCGCCTTCGCCGGCGCCGCTCGAGTACAGCAACACGCAGGCGCTGGGCGCCGTGCTGTACACCGACTACGCCCTGGCGTTCGAGGCCGCCGCGGTGGCGCTGCTGGTCGCCATCGTCGGCGCGATTGCGCTGACGCTGCGCGCGCGGCCGGACCACCACCGGCAGAACCCGGCGCAGCAAAGCCGGGTGCGCAAACAGGACCGCCTGCGGCTGACCGACGGCCGATCCGAGCCCCCATGCTGAGCCTGACCCACTTCATGCTCCTGTCCGGAGCGCTGTTCGCCATCGGCGTCGCCGGCGTGTTCGTCAACCGCCGCCACGCGCTGGTGCTGCTGATGTCGCTGGAGCTGATCCTGCTTGCGGTCAACACCAACTTCATCGCGGCGTCCCATTACCTGCAGGACCTCGCGGGGCAGGCGTTCGCGCTGTTCGTCCTGACGATCGCCGCCGCCGAGATCGCGATCGGCCTGGCCATCGTGGTGGTGGTGTTCCGCAGCCGCGAGACCATCGATGCCGAGGACCTGAGCGAGGTGCGCGGGTGATGGACATTCCGGTTCTCGCCCAGATCGTCGTGGGCGCGGTCGGCGCCGGCGCGGTGCTGGCGGGGCTGGGCGTACGCGTCCTGGGTCCGAAAGCCGCCACGGCGATCACGATCGCGGGTGTCGGCCTCGCGTTCCTGGCCAGCGCGGTCCTGGCATGGACCTACGCACAGGGTTCGGCGCCGCAGACCGTAGACCTGTACCACTGGGGCCCGGGCGGCTACGGGATGAAGATCGGCTTCCTGATCGACTCCCTGAGCGTAGTGATGATGGTCGTGGTCACCCTCATCTCTCTGCTGGTGCACGTCTACAGCATCGGCTACATGCGCGGGGACCCCGGATATGTCCGGTTCTTCGCCTACCTGTCGCTGTTCACCCTCTCCATGCTGCTGCTGGTGATGGCAGACAACTTCCTGCTGCTGTTCATCGGCTGGGAAGGGGTCGGCCTGGTGTCGTACCTGCTGATCGGGTTCTGGTACACCCGGGCGCGGGCGCCGAGCGCGGGGCTCAAGGCTTTCCTGGTCAACCGCCTGGGCGACTTCGGCTTCCTGCTCGGCATGGGCGCGCTGCTGGCCGGTGCCGGCAGCCTGGACTACGCCACCGTGTTCGCCCAGAGCGAGGCGCTGGCTCAGCAGCTGTCGCCGTTCTCCGGCCTGAGCATGTTGAGCCTGATCTGCCTGCTCCTGTTCATCGGCGCCATGGGCAAGTCGGCGCAGGTGCCGCTGCACGTCTGGCTGCCCGACTCGATGGAAGGCCCGACCCCGATCTCGGCGATGATCCATGCCGCCACCATGGTGACGGCGGGCATCTTCATGGTGGCGCGCCTGTCTCCGCTGTTCGAGGGCAGCGAGGTCGCGCTCAACCTGATCCTGGTGGTCGGCGGGGTTACGGCCCTGTCCATGGGGCTGATCGGGCTGGTGGCCAACGACATCAAGCAGGTCATCGCCTACTCGACCCTGTCCCAGCTCGGCTACATGACCATGGCGCTTGGCGCCTCGGCCTATGCGGCGAGCATTTTTCACCTGTTCACGCACGCGTTCTTCAAGGCGCTGCTGTTTCTGGCGGCGGGATCGGTGATCCTGGCGATGCACCACGGACAGGATATCCGGCAGATGGGAGGGCTGGCGCGGCGCATGCCGGTGACCGCGGCGACGTTCGCCATCGGCTCGCTGGCGCTGGTCGGCGTGCCGGGTTTCGCCGGCTTCTTCTCCAAGGAATCCATCATCGAGGCGCTGGCGCATTCCGACCTGCTGCTGGCGCCGACGGCGCATTTCCTGGCGCTCGCCGGGGTGGCGGTGACGGCGCTGTACTCGTTGCGCCTGTGGTGCTACGTGTTCCAGGGCGACCCGCGCTCGCCGGAGGCGGAAAAGGCGCAGGAGCCGGACAAAACCGTGACCGTCCCGCTCATCCTGCTGGCCGTGCTGACGCTGGCGGCAGGCTTTGGGGTCGAGGCGTTCCTCTACGGCGGATTGCTGGGGGATGCCTTGGTCGTTCACTCCGCGCACGACACGCTGGCGCGAATGGCGGAACACTGGGACGGCATACTCGGTGCGGTGCTGCACGGGTTCGCCGCGCCTGCGATCTGGCTGCTGGGACTGAGCCTCCTGGGCGGGTACTTCCTGTACGAAAAGGGCTATGCCGCCAAGCTGGCGCCGGCGGTTTCCGGGCTGCAGTCGGTCCTCCTCCGGAAGTACGGATTCGACATACTCTATGAAAACTGGTTCGTGCGCGCCGCGCATGCCGTGGCGGACGCATGCGCCCGCACCGGCGACCAGAAAATGATCGACGGACTCCTGGTGAACGGGACGGCCCGGTTGACCCGCCGCGCCGCCGCCACGCTTCGCCTCGTGCAAAGCGGCCTGCTCAGCCACTACGCCCTGGCCATGCTGCTGGGCCTGGTCGCCGCACTCGGCTACCTGCTGTTGAGGGGGTAACGCGGTGTCCTTGCTCGGGTTGATGATTTGGACGCCGATCGCGGCGGGCTTCGCGGCCCTGGTGCTTCGCGACCCAGCCGTGGTGCGCCGCTGGTCGCTGGCGGCCAGCCTGTTCGTGTTCGCGCTGTCGCTCGTGGCCGTGGCGGGCTTCGACCCGGCGGGGGGCTACCAGTGGCAATACCAGACCTCATGGATCCCGGCCTTCAGCATCGACTATCACCTGGGCGTCGACGGCCTGTCGCTGCCGCTGGTGGTTCTCACCGCCTTCATCGGCGTGCTCGCTATCCTGACCGGCTGGAACACCGCCACGCGCCACATCACGCAATTCTTCGCGGCGTTCCTCATTCTCGAGGGCCTGCTGATCGGAGTGTTCTGCGCGATGGACGCGGCGCTGTTCTACGTGTTTTTCGAGGCCATGCTGATCCCGATGTTCCTGATCATCGGAATCTGGGGTTCCGACAACCGGGTCTATGCGGCCGTCAAGTTCTTCCTGTACACCTTCCTGGGGTCGGTACTGATGCTGGTGGCGTTTGTTTATCTGGCCCTCCAGTCCGGAAGCTTCCGGATCACGGACTGGTATGCGTTGCCGCTGTCGTCGCTGGAGCAGACCTGGCTGTTCCTCGCGCTGTTGCTCGGGTTTGCGGTGAAGGTGCCGATGTGGCCGGTGCACACCTGGCTGCCCGACGCCCATGTCGAAGCCCCGGCCGCGGGTTCGGTGGTGCTGGCCGCGGTGCTGTTGAAGATCGGCGGCTACGGCCTGCTGCGCTTCTGCCTTCCGGTCGCGCCGGATGCCTCGCTCGCGCTTGACGGGCTGGTGATCGGGCTGTCCCTGATCGCGGTGGTCTACATCGGGTTCACCGCGCTGGCGCAGACCGACATGAAGAAACTGATCGCATATTCCTCCATCGCGCACATGGGGTTCGTCACCCTCGGGCTATTCATCCTGTACCGGCTGGCGACGGAGACGGCCATGCTCAGCGTCAGCGGCGCGATCGTGCAGATGATTTCACACGGGCTCGTGTCGGCCGCACTGTTCGTCTGCGTGGGCGTGCTGTACGACCGCCGGCACAGCCGCAACATCCAGGACTACGGCGGCGTGCTCGAGACGATGCCGGTGTTCGGCGCACTGTTCGTGTTCTTCGCGCTGGCGAATGCCGGCCTGCCGGGCACTTCCGGGTTCGTGGGCGAGGTGATGGTGATCCTGGCCACGTTCCAGGCCGGGTGGTGGCTGGCCGTGCTGGCGGCGATGGTGGTGGTGCTGGGGGCCGCTTATTCGCTGTGGATGGTGCGGCGAGTGGTGTTCGGTCCCGCCGAGCACGCGGAAGTGAAAGCATTCCAGGACTTGTCGGGGCGCGAGATGCTGATCCTGATGGCGCTGGCCGTCCCGGTGCTGGGCGTGGGGTTGTGGCCGGTGCCGTTGCTGGACCTGATTGAGCCGTCCGTGGTGCAGCTGATCGACCAGGCGCAGGCTTTCAAGGCGGGAGGGACCCCGTGAGCGTGGCACAGGAAATGATTTTGTTGCTGCCGGAGATCGTGCTGGTCGTCGGCGCCTGCTTTGTCCTGCTGTGCCCGCGATCGCTGGCTTGGCCACTGACGGTGCTGGTGCTGGCGGGGACGGTGGGCGTCATCGTCGCAACCATGCCGGAGACCCGGACCCTACTGTCGAAAGACATGCTGATGAGCGGGATGTTCGAACGCACTGCCCCGATCGATTTCCTGCGTATCCTGATCTGTGCGCTGACTGTGCTGGTTCTTCGGTATGCCCGCGGGCATCCGGTTTCCCCCGACCGCCTCCAGTCCAACGAGTTCTACACACTTGCCATATTCGGTTGCGTCGGTATGTTCCTGATAAGCGGTGCAGAACATCTGATCGCGCTGTACATGGGGCTGGAAATTCTTGCCCTGTCGCTGTATCCGATGATCGCCATGGTGCGCGACGACGGTCGCGCCGGAGAGGCGGCGATCAAGTATTTCGTGCTCGGGGCGCTGGCTTCGGGTTTTCTCCTGTACGGGATGTCGCTGATGTATGCAGCGACCGGCACTCTACACATCGGAGAGTTGGCAGAACGACTGGAACAGATGGAGACGAATCGGATCCTGTTGCTCGGCACGGTATTCATGCTGGCAGGCCTGGCGTTCAAGCTGGGCGCCACGCCGTTCCACATGTGGCTTCCGGATGTCTACGACGGGGCTTCTCTTCCGGCGGTGGCGTACCTGTCGGCCGCCCCGAAAATCGCCGGATTGCTGTTGTTGCTGCGCCTGTTTGGAGACGGCCTGATGGCCCTGGCCGCCGACTGGACGACCCTGATGATGGCCCTGGCGGTCCTGTCGCTTTTGCTCGGCAATCTTGTTGCGATCGCGCAGACCCGAATCCGAAGGATGCTGGCCTATTCAGCCATTGCCCACACCGGATTCGTGTTTCTTGCACTGGGCACAGGCACTCTGCAGGGGATGAACTCGGCCATTTTCTACACTTTCGTCTACGCGTTGATGGCTGCCGGAAGTTTCGGCATGTTGCTGTTGCTCAACGCCCGGACCACGGCTGAGGACATCAAGGACTTCAAGGGCCTGAACCACAGCCACCCCTGGTTGGCCCTGATCACATTGATCCTGATGTTCTCTCTGGCAGGCGTGCCGCTGACCGCCGGATTTTATGCCAAGTTGTTCGTGCTGCAGGCGGTCATCCATGCGGGGCTATGGCCGCTGGCGGTCGTGGCGGTGCTGTTGACGGTGGTGGGCGCCTATTACTACCTGCGGATCGTGTGGTACATGTACTTCGAAGAGGCGGACCGGCCTGCCGAGCCGGGAAAGGACCTAACCCATATAGTGTTGGTCAGCCTGAACGCGTTGGCGCTGGTGTTCATCTTCGCGATGCCGCAATCCTGGCTGGAGATGAGCCGCGATGCAGCGAGAATGTTTGTCGGGGGATTGCCCCCCTTTGCGTTTTAGCGATTGAATGATGCGGCTTGGCTGGACGGCGGGCCGGGGAATGGGGCGTTAGCCTCAGTCGAACGTGTCTCTCAACTTCTTGAGGCCCTGATACCTTTGGAGATACCCACCATCATCTGAATATCCATCATTTCTCGCCCGCTCGGCTGCCTCTTCGAGCTGGAGCAGGGCGTCGGCTTGTCTTGTCCCCGATTCTTCGTACTCTAGGTCCAGCTTCTCCAGTTCGTATTCGAATTCCCCGATTCTCGCCCAGGCGTCTTCCCGGTCGTCGGGACTGCTCTCGTCCGACTCGAACCTCGCGCGTTGCGCTTCCAGTTTTTCTTCTAGCTTACGGATTTTCTTCCTGAGCTTCCGCCGATCCTGCTTGATGGCCCACACGGCCATCTCCATTCCGCGCACTTCTTTCCCTCTACGAAACCCTGCCAGAAACGATTCTTTCAGTGGACCAGTGCAGACTCCTCGGTAGCGGCTATCATTTCGGCCGACCCTGTAGCCGTTGAACCGGGAGCAATATGTTTGTAGCCCGCTTTGGCGGCCTTCCGCATAGGCGGCGCGGTCGGGTTTTACTCCATGTTCCGCGCAGGCTTCATGGTGTTCCGAAAGAAGGGTAAAAGGCTCGCCTTCAGATCCGTCCTTGTGCCCAATAATCCACCAGTCTGCCGCCAAACATTCGTCTTCTGATAGGGTGGCGCAGCCAGAAGGGAGAAGGGTTAGACAGGCCAACATGGCGGCGAAAGCGCCGCCCTTTGCGCGCAAAGAGACCAAGCCCGATGGACAGCAAATTGAGGACATTGATATTGGCGAATTAGATAATTCGATCAAACTCCGGGAACCAAATCATCCGGGCTTCTCTTCACCTTGCCCAGCTGCAGGAGACAGGGCAATAGAATCAGTGTGAAGGCGGTGCTGACGGCCATCCCGCCGATGATCACGCTCGCGAAACCCTTGTAGATTTCGGAGCCGGGCCCCGGCAGGAGCAGCAGGGGCATCATTCCGAACACCCCGGTCAAGGTGCTCATCAAGATGGGGCGCAAGCGCACATGCACGGACTCCCACACTGCGTCGTGCCTCGACTTCCCTCCCCGTTCAGCGGCACGCGCCTGATGCACCAGCAGAATCGCATTGTTCACGACCAGGCCCAGCACGACGATAAACCCGAGCATGGTCAAAAGATCCGCGGGAAGTGCCAGGAAACGCAGCATGAGCACGCCGCCCACCGTGGCGAGTGGCAGCACCAGGATGACCCAGATGCCGTCGATGAACGACCGGAACAAGCCGCTTACCAGCAGATAAAGAATGATGATCGCGAGGATGAAGCTGTTGGAGAAACTTTGGATCGCGGTCTTCAGGTTGTCCGCGGAGCCGCTGAGCCGGATTTCCCCGTCCTCGGGCAATTCCTTTTCCATCACCGGCACGACTTCCTGGTTTATTTTCTCGATCACTTCTTCCAGCGGCATTCCGTCGGGTGGGCGCAGTTCCAGCGTCACCGTGCGCCGCCGATCCAGGCGGCGGATCTGGTTCGGACCGGCCGTGCGCTGGATGTCGACCAGTTCGCTGACCGGCAGCACGCCGCCGTTCGATGTGTACAGGGGAATCGACGCCAGCTCTTCCGGGGTTGCCCAGGGCTCCACCCGGGCAATCACGTCAAGTTTTTTCTCGCCATCGAAACGCTCGCCCACGAATATCCCCTGGCCCAGGAACCGCGCGATCCTCGCCATCACGTTCCGGTTCCACCCGATCTCGGCCAGGCGTTCATCGTTGGGTTCCATCCGCAACTCGGGCTCAGCCAGTTCCAGGCCGGGGCGCGGACGGGCCCGGGCCCCGTTGAAGACTTCCGGGATCTTGGCAAACCCGACTCTCGCGGCCTTCAGCAAGTCGTCGATGTTGCTCCCTTGGACATTGATGTCGATTTCCGCGCGTCCGCCGACGCCGCTGAACAGGGAGGCTTTCTGAGCGATGGCGAAACTGTCCGGGAAGCCGGATACGACCTCGTTCACCACGCCCACCAGCTGGTTGATTTCTTCCTTGTCGGGGTTCTCGGCCCGTGCGCCAAGGAAAATGGAGCCTTCCGCGGCGACAAAGAAGAAGCGTTTGACCTTCGGGGTTTTTTCGCCTTCCAGGTAGGGCTGCAGGCGCTCGACGATCACCTCACCCATTTCTTTCTCGATGTGATCGATATTGACGCCCGGGGGCGGGATCACGATGCCGATCACCAGGTTGCGGTTGCCTGTGGGCATGTAGTCGGTTTTGGGAAACGTCAGGTAGGTGACGGCCACCGCCGCGCCGATCAAGCCGATGATCCAGAATGCGCGCAGGGTGGCCGTGCCGGTCAGGCTCATGATGATCGAGGTTGCGCGGTTCCACCAGGCGTCGTGCAGGCTCGTCAGCTCTTCCTTGGCCAGGAACTTGTGCTTTGCGACGGGGATGACGACGGTCGCGACCAGCAGCGAGGTTGCGATGGCGACCGAGATCACGATGGCGAGGTCCGCGAACAACTGGCCGCTCTGATCCTTCATGAAGATGATGGGCAGGAAGATCGCGACCGTCGTCACGGTGGACGCGAACAAGGCGGGCCAGACCTGGCGCACCCCCTCAAGCGCGGCTTCCCGGGAGGCCATGCCCCGCTCACGCATGCGCACGATGTTCTCCAGCACGATAATGGCGGCATCCATGACCATTCCCACGGCAAAAGCCATGCCTGCCAGGGAGATGATGTTGATGGTGCGGCCCGTCATGTTCATCACGACGAGCGTCACGAACAGGCACAAGGGAATGGTCAGGGCGACGGTCAGCGTGGCCCGCAGCTTCCGCAGGAACCACCACAGTACCGCTACCGCCAGCAGGATGCCCAGGCTCAGGCTGTTGCGCAGCAGCCGGATGGCGCTGTCGATGTAAACCGTTTCATCGTAGACCTGTTCAAGGACGAGATTGGCGCGCTTGATGGGGCCGCGCTGCATCTCTTCGACTGCCGCGCGGATATCGTCCATGGTTTCGAGCACGTTGACGCCCGTCTGGCGGTAGGCGTTGACCGCGATGGAGTGCCCCTCCTTGGTGACCACGAAATTGCTGCGGTCGGCAGGCAGGCGTTCAACACGGGCGATGTCCCCTAAGGTGACCGGCTCGCCTTCGCGCCACGCCAGAATCAGTTCCTTGAGTTGCTGGGCATCCAACGCGCCGGCATAGCGCAACGTGTAGCGGCGTTTCCCGACGTCTGCCGTGCCGCCAGAGATATCTTCGTTGCCGGTGGCCAGCCCGATCGCCTGGGTCAGGTCCACCCCCAGTCCGGCCGCCTTGTACGGGTCCACCGTAATGCGGACTTCGTTCTCGTTGCCGCCGTACACTTGGGAGAGGGCGACCCCGGGAACCCGCTCCAGGCGCGCTTGGACGGACTCTTCGATAAAGTCCTGGTAGGCGCTGATCGGCCTTGGGTTGCTTTCGTCCGGCCGGATGACGAACCAGGCGATGGGGCGACCCCGTCCCCCCGACGTGCTGAGGATGGGCTCGTCCGCATCTTCGGGGTAGCTGGGAACACGGTTCAGGCGGTTGATGACTTCGATCAGGGCGCGGTCCAGATTCTGATCCACCTGGAAGGTAATCGTGATCTTCCCGGTGCCCATGTTGGCTTCGGAGAGAAGTTCTTTCGCGCCGGGCAGGCCGCGGAGCTGCTTCTCCTGGGGCTCGATGATCTCGGTCTCGACCTCCTCCGGGGCGGCTGCCCGCCAGGTGGTCGTAATGACGATCTCGGGTTGCTCCACCTCGGGGACAAGCTGGATCGGCAGGTGGGTCAGGGTCACCGACCCGAACAGGATGGCGAGCAGGCACCCGGCCAGCGTTGCCACGGGGTTCCCTAGGGCAAGCCGGATTAGACCCATGCGTCGCTGTCTATAGTGGTTTCACTTGGACCGGCATGCCGGGGCGCAGGTTTTCGCCGCCGCGGATGATCACCCGATCATGTTCCCTGATCCCGCCGATCACCTCGATGTGGCCGCCTTCGGCGATCCCGGTCTGCACTTCAACCCTTTCAGCGACGGACGCCTCGTTGACCCGGTACACGTAAATCCCTTCCCGACGCAGGATCAGGGCGTCTCGGGAGACCAACACCGCCTCGCGCGGGAGCGCGGTCGGGACGGCCACACGCAGCAGGTTGCCGGCGCTCAGGGAGGGATCCGAGATGGAAATTCGAAGTTCATAAAGCCGGGACACGTCTCCGCCGATCGGCACGATCGTGCGCACCGTGCCGGTCCCGGAGGTCTTCCCGTCGGTGTAGGCCAGCGGGGTACCGACCGCCACGAGCTTCAGGGAGCCGGCCGGGATATGGGTTTCGATCTCCAGGTTGTCGATGCTGACCAGGCGCACGATGGTGTCTCCGTGATCCGCCCATTCCCCGGCTTGCAGCCATCTTTCCGACACGACACCGTCGAAAGGCGCGAGGACACTGGCGCGCTTGAGACGTTCCTCGGCCTGCGACAGGCGAGCCTGGGCGGACAGGATGTTGTTGTGTGCGACAGACCGGTCCGTTCTTTCCTGGTCGACCTGGCTTCGTGCAATGTTGTTTTCTTTCAGCAGTTCCTCAAGGCGCTTCACTTGCCGGGTGTGGAAATCAAACTTGGCCTGCTCCCTTTGGATGATGGACTGCTCTTCTATCACCTGCTGCCGGAAGAAAGTATCATCCAGCTTTGCCACGCTTTCCCCCTTCCGGATGCGGTCGCCGACTTCCGCGACCCACATCAGACGCCCGGCGATTTCTCCGGACAGCTTCGCATCGTCCCGGCTGATGACGGTGGCGCTATACAGCGCCGTAGGAGAGATGGGCCGCTTCTCCGCCTGTTCGATCACGACAAGCGCAGCGGGGTAGCCTTTCTGATCCTGTGCCTGTGCCGCGGAGACCGGGAGGGTCAGGGCGATGGCGATAGCGGCAAAAGTAGGTTTCATGCGGAAGCCCGGTTCATGCGGTTTTCGATCAGGTCGTCGACCACGGCCGGATCGGCCAGCGTCGAGGTGTCTCCCAGTTCCGCGTAGTCGTCGGCCGCGATCTTGCGAAGGATTCGGCGCATGATCTTGCCGGAACGGGTCTTCGGCAGCCCCGGTGCCCACTGGATGAAGTCCGGCCGCGCGATCGGCCCGATCTGTTGGCGCACCCATGCGCTCAGGGTATCCCGCA
Organism: uncultured candidatus Poriferisulfidus sp.; assembly: GCA_965116525.1. Classification (GTDB taxonomy): domain Bacteria; phylum Pseudomonadota; class Gammaproteobacteria; order Poriferisulfidales; family Poriferisulfidaceae; genus Poriferisulfidus. The sequence goes on along the minus strand of OZ220694.1, from coordinate 907,051 downwards.
GCTCCTCGTCGGGGATCAGCCCGGCCATCAGCGTGACATAGGCATAGATCCCTTGCCCCTTGATTTCATGGGGGAAGCCTACCACGGCCGCCTCCGCCACCTGCGGGTGCGCGACGAGGGCCGACTCCACCTCGGCGGTGCCCATGCGGTGCCCCGAGACGTTGATCACGTCGTCGACTCGGCCGGTAATCCAGTAGTCGCCGTCTTCGTCCCGGCGGGCGCCGTCGCCGGTGAAGTAGCGTCCGGGATAGGTGGCGAAATACGTGTCGATGAATCGCTGGTGGTCGCCGTAGACCGTGCGCATTTGCCCGGGCCAACTGTCCGCGATGCACAGGTTGCCTTCGCCGGCGCCTTCTATTTCATTTCCCTCGGCGTCCACGAGGATTGGGCGAATCCCGAAAAAGGGGCGGGTCGCGGAGCCCGGCTTCAGATCCGTAACGCCGGGCAGGGGAGTGATCATGATTCCGCCCGTCTCGGTTTGCCACCAGGTGTCCATCACCGGGCAGCGGCCGTCGCCGATGACCTGGTGGTAGAACAGCCAGGCTTCCGGGTTGATCGGTTCGCCGACCGTGCCGAGCACGCGGAGTGTTTTGCGAGAAGTCCGGCGCACCGGCTCCTCGCCCTCGCGCATCAGTGCACGGATGGCCGTGGGTGCAGTGTAAAACAAGGAGACCTGGTGCTTGTCGCAGACCTGCCAGAAACGGGATGCATCCGGGTAATTCGGCACGCCTTCGAACATCAGGGTGGTGGCGCCGTTGGCCAGCGGGCCGTATACGATATAGCTGTGCCCGGTGACCCAGCCGACATCGGCCGTGCACCAGTAGATCTCGCCTTCGTGATAGTCGAACACGTACTGGTGGGTCATCGAGGCGTAAACCAGGTAGCCGCCGGTGGTATGCAGCACGCCTTTCGGCTTGCCGGTGGAGCCCGAGGTGTAGAGGATGAACAGCGGGTCTTCCGCGGCCATTTCTTCCGGGGGGCAGTCGTCGTCGACCTGCGCGGCCAGGTCGTGCGCCCAAAGGTCGCGGCCTTCGCTCCACGCAATCTCCGCGCCGGTGTGGCGGACGACCACGACGTGTTTGACCGAGGGACAGGCTTCAACGGCTTGGTCGGCGTTCGCCTTGAGCGGGATCCGTTTGCCGCCGCGCACGCCCTCGTCGGCCGTAATGACCATGTTGCTATCGGCGTCGCGAATGCGTCCCGCCAGCGCTTCAGGCGAGAAGCCGCCGAACACCACGGAGTGGATGGCGCCGATCCGCGTACACGCCAGCATGGCCACGGCCGCCTCCGGGATCATCGGCATGTAGATGGTGATCCGGTCGCCTTTTTGAGCCCCGGCCGCCTTGAGCCCGTTGGCGAACCGGCAGACCTGTTGATGCAGTTCCCGGTAGGTGATAGCTTTGTCTTGGTCCGGTTCATCGCCTTCCCAAAGGATGGCGACCTGGTCTCCCCGCGATTCGAGATGGCGGTCCACGCAGTTGTAACAGGCGTTCAGGCTACCGTCGTAGAACCAGCGGACGTGCAGGTCGGACGCATCGTAGGAGACGTCCCGGATGTGCGTGTAGGGCCGGATCCAATCAAGCCTTCGGCCGTGTTCCAGCCAGAACCCTTCCGGGTCCTCGATCGAGCGGCGGTAGTTCTCGAGATAGCCGGCCCGGTCGATCAGTGCTGTTTTTGCCGCCGTGCCAGGCACGGGGAAAACCTGGGCTTGGGGGGAAGAGGCGGTCGAGGAAGCAGGCATAGGAAGCGGTCGGATTTCCCCGGCGCGGCAGGCCGGAAAGTCAATGACTTCCGCATTTTAGGGTAAATCCGAGACTTGGCATCGTTTGAGGGCAATCAGGAGTACAATGGCGGCATGGAATTGGAATCAGTCCAAATCTCCAACGCCGACGAAGCGGCGGCCCTGTTGCGTACGCACGGCATCACGCCGACCCGCCAACGCGTCGCGATCAGCACTATCCTGTTTACCTGCCGGCAGCACATGGAGGCATCGGAGCTGTTCCGCCGGGTGCAGGCGAGCGACACCTCGATTTCTCGCAGCACGGTCTACAACACGCTGGAGCTGTTCGTCGAGAAAGGGTTGCTCCAGGAGTTGAACCTGGGCGACCGCTCGCGCATCTACGACACCAATCTGGCGCCGCACCATCATTTGTACCACGTCGATTCCGGAAAGATCGAGGATCTGGATATCTCCCAGATCAAGGTGAAGGTGCCGGATGAGGTCCTGGGGAAATCCAGCCTGGTGGGCGTGGACGTGACCCTGCGGGTTGCCGGCTGATCCCCCTTTCGCTGATTCGGCGGGCTTGAAGCTCGCAACCCAGAATCTATCGGCCGCGGGCCGCTGAAAACCTGACACGGACATGTCCCGGAAATACGCTCCCGGCGTCTGGGTCGAGGTGAACGACAAAATGCAACGGGATTACCGCTACCGGCTGGAAGCGCGGGTGGGGCGGGACTTCGCGTCGGATTTCAATCCGCATTTCACACCGAAGGAGATGCTGGCGCACGGCGTGTTCGAGGGGAAGTACCTGAACGACTGCCGTGCGGAATTCCCCGCCAGTTGGTATCGTGGCGCGAAACTGAGCGAGGAGCCGGATCCCGGGGTCAACTATTTCGGCGTCAAGTCGCGGCAGCCGCTTGGGGTCTGGCGGGAGAAGGGCTGGATCATCGGCGACGACCCGCGCGGCTGGTTCCAGTGGTATTGCCGCTATTACCTGGGTCGGCGCGACCCGGTGGTGGACGCGGACCAGATCTGCAGATGGAAAGGCATCGTGCGTCATGCGGCGCAGATCCGGAAGAACTGCGCTCCGGGTGATCTCGCCTGCCGTCCACGTCAGCGGCAGGCGCTGCTGCAATGGGCTTGGCCGCCCTTCGAGTGACGGGTAACTCAGTTAAAATGGGGTGAGGTGCGGTGCCGGTGTAGCTCAGTCGGTAGAGCAACTGTTTCGTAATCAGTAGGTCGGGGGTTCAATTCCTCTCGCCGGCACCACCCACCGACCGACCCGTTGGAAGGCTTTGGCTCTTGGTGGATAATAGCCGCTCCCACAAACCAACGAAAGTACAAATGCTCTTGCCAAGAAAAGGAATGCCGCAGATCGGCGCGGCGCTGGTCGTGCTGCTGCTTTCAGGAGATCTGCTGATGGCTGCGAACGACAACACCCCCAAGGTCCGGATGGAAACCTCGTCCGGCACTCTCGTGCTTCAACTGGACGCAAAGAACGCGCCAATGACGACCGAGAACTTCCTGAAATACGTCGAGGACGGTTTCTACGACGGGACGATCTTCCACCGCGTCATCAAGGGATTCATGATCCAGGGCGGCGGCTTCGACCGGGACTTCAAGCAGAAAGCGACCCTGCCCCCGATCGAGAACGAGGCCGACAATGGCCTGAAGAACGAACGGGGCACCATCGCCATGGCCCGCACCGGCGACCCGCATTCGGCCACCGCGCAGTTCTTCATCAACTCGGTGGACAACGGGTTTCTCGACCATAGCGGGAAAAACCCACAGGGTTGGGGCTACACCGTGTTTGGCAAGGTGATCGAAGGGCTCGAAGTGATTGATGCCATCAGCGGGGTGGCGACCGGCAACCATGGTCCGCACAGCGACGTCCCTCAAAGCCAGATCCTGATCCTGAAGGCCGAACGCGTCGAAGACTGATCCAATATGGACACCTGCGTGGTGGGAGGGGGCATCATCGGTGCGCTCACCGCGCACGCGCTGGCGCAGAAAGGAATCGAAGTACAGGTGCTGGATGCCGAGAGACCCGGTGCCGCCACGCCGGTCTCGGCCGGGATCCTGTTTTCCATTTTCGACCAGACGGGCGAGGGGGCTTGGGCGAGCCTGGCGCGTTACGGCCATGCGGCTTACCCGGAACTGTGCGCGGGGATTGAGTCGGAGACGGGGTTCGAGCGGCGCGGGTTGCTCGTCGTCGGCATGGAGGCCGAGCAAGCGGCGGGATGGGCTAAGGCCCAGGGGCTGGGCTGCGAAACTTTGAGCCCGAGTGAGTGCCGTCGGCGGTTTCCGCAGTTGGCGGCCCCCGAACACGACGTGGCCTTGCTGCCGGAAGTGGCTCAGATCGACCCGTGTCGGTTCATGGGGGCGTTTCGCTCCAGGCTTCAGGATGCGGGAGTGCGCTGGGAGGCCGCCCGGGTTTCCGGGATTCTGCAGGACGGGGATCAGGTTCAGGGCGTGAGAAGTGGTGAGCAAGAATGGCAAGCCGGGCGAGTGGTGATCGCGGCCGGTGCCTGGAGTGCAGAATTACAGGAAAACACTGAGCCAGAATCGCCGATTCGTCCGCGCCGGGGACAGATCGTCGCCTGGCGGTCTGTGGAAGCAGGGAATCTACCGATTGTTCTGGATGGTCACCGATACTTGGTGGCGCGGGCGAACGGCGAAGTGCTGGCGGGCGCGACCGACGAGGACGTGGGGTTTGACACAGACGTCACCGAGCAGGCGAGAGAGGAGCTGACGAGCTTTGCCCGCCGCTGGTGCCCAGACCTGTTGGCGGCGGAGCCGGATACGCAAAGGTCGGGCTTGCGTCCAGCGGGAGGCGCCTCCGGGCCGAGGATCGGTGCGCACGACAGGATTCGGGGGCTATTTTTCAATACCGGCCATTATCGTTACGGGATCGTTTGCGCACCGGGTGCTGCGTCACAACTAGTGGAGAGTTGCCTGTTGTAGGGTGGCGAGACATTTTTCAACATAAATCCCCTATAATTTGCATTTCATTTTCCCGGTTACCCAATTTTCCCCTGCCCCAGGCATACAGGAGAGACCCGATGGCTTTGTCACAAGAAGAACTTGACGCAATCATGGAGCGAAAAGGCAAGATGCGCCGCGAGGCGTACGACCGCCGTGCCGCCCAGGAAAACAAGGACGAAATCAGCGCCCAGGCGGTCGTGCGCCTGATGGCTCTGGAGGAGTACCAGAACGCGAATACCATCATGTGGTACATCGACTGCCGTTCCGAGACCCGCACCAAGCCCGAGTTGCTGGAAGAAGTGGCCAAGGGCGAGAAGAAGATCGTCGTGCCGTACTGCACGGTGGACGAGAAGGGCGACAACAAGCTCGGCCTCTGGCACATGGAGAGCCTGGAGGAGATGGTGGTCGGCAAGTGGAACATCCTTGAGCCGCCCAAGGACATGTGGGGGAATCCGGACAAGGAACCCCCAGCGGAAGAACTGGACATGGTGATGGTCCCCGGCGTCGGGTTCGACCGCAGCGGCGGACGCATGGGCAACGGTCAGGGCTACTACGACCGCCTGCTCGAGCGGGTTCGCCCGGACTGCACGCTGGTGGCGCTGTGCTACGAGTCGCAGCTGTTCGACGAGATCCTGGTCGCTCCGCACGACGTCTACATGGACTACGTGGTGACTGAAGACGCGGTGTACAAGGGCCGCGGGCGGGACTGAGCCATGCCGGCACGGATTGACGACACCTACGCGGAGGCGTTCCGCAGCCTTTACACCGAGTTCCTGATCACGGCCAAGGATCAGACCTGGGTCAAGCACGCGGTGGATTCCGCAGTCGGCAACGCTGCCAGCACCATCCTGTGCGATTGCGAAGCCGGCTTGGACCGCTTCGTGGGACCGGGCGGAGACGAGTCCTTCGAGACCCCGGACGGTCGCCCCGGCGCCATCGTGCAATTGCACGTGCCCCGTTTCTGGAAGGACCGGGTGGAAAAGCTGGAGCGGGCCGCGCTGGTCCGGATCAGCCAGAACATACTGACCTGCCCGACCGCTTCCTGCTTCAACCTGCTGGATACGGAAGAGTACTACCAGATGGGTCGGAAGGTGGCCTATTTCGGCAACGGCAAGCAGTGCCGCATTGAGCGTTTCGGACGGAAGATGTGGTGGGTGCCGATCCTGGGTGGCGAGTTCGTGCTGGATCGCCGGCTGGGTTACGCCGACGGTCTGATGGGCGGCAACCTGTGGTTCTTCGGCAGCGACGCCGATTCCGCGCTTGAAGCTGCCATGAAGGGCGTCGAAGAGATCGCCGGGAGCCCGGGCGTGGTGATGTGCTTTCCGGGCGGTATCGCGGGATCAGGATCAAAGCCCGGCAGCAACTACGAATTCTCGATCGCCAGCACCTACGAGAAATACTGCCCCCTGCTGCAGGACGACCCGGAAGTCGAGAAGGGCCTCCCCGAGGGCGTCAACTCGGTCATGGAGATCATCATCAACGGGCGCGATCTGGAGACCATCATCCAGGCCACCCGCGCGGCCGTCGAGGCCTCCAAGGACACCGAGGGCCTGGTCATGATTTCGGCCGGCAACTACGGCGGGCGCCTCGGCAAGAACCTGATCTATCTCGATCCGGACAAGCAGCCTCCCATTGAGTGAACCCGGCCAGCTGATCGATGGCAATGCGGTCGCGCGCGGAATCCGTGCGCAACTGGCCGAACATCTGGATTCCGCCGCCCCGGTGACCCTGGCGACCGTGCTGGTCGGCGAGGACCCGGCCAGCCAGCTGTACATCTCCCGCAAGATCAAGGAAGCCGGCGAAGCCGGCATCATCTCCCGCCATCAGACGTTGCCGGCGGACATCGCGCAGGCCGACCTCGTCGAGGCGGTCCGCATCCTGGCGCGCGACTCCTCCGTGCACGGGATCCTGGTGCAGATGCCGCTGCCGTCGGCACTGGATGCCGCCGAAGTGCTGGCAGCCATCCCCCCGGAGAAGGACGTGGACGGCCTGACGGAAACCAACCTGGGCCGCCTCGCGGCCGGGCTTCCCGGGCTTCGCCCCTGCACGCCGTTCGGCGTGATGGAACTGCTTCGGCATTACCGGATCCCGACCTCCGGGGCGAACGCGCTGGTGATCGGGCGTTCCCGGCTGGTGGGCATTCCGATGGCCCTGATGCTGGCCGAGAAGGGAGTGGATGCGACCGTGCGCGTGGCGCACTCGCGCACCCGGGACCTGCAGCAACTCGCTTGTGAGTCGGATATCCTGGTGGCGGCGACCGGCAGCCCCGGGATGGTCACGGCGGATTTCGTCAAGCCGGGTGCGGCGGTGTTCGACGTCGGGGTCAGTCGCGTGGACGGAAAGATTCAGGGCGACGTGCGCTTCGAGGAAGTCCGGAAGGCCGCGGGGTTCGTAACCCCGATGCCCGGCGGCACCGGGCCGATGACGGTGGCCTGCCTGCTACTCAACACGGTGCGGGCGGCGGCGATGCAGGGAGTGGTTGCGCCTTTGCCGTAGCCCTTTGCGGCTTAGCCCGCGTCCCCCTGATTTCCACACTTAATCGCGGAGCGCCAAAGAAAGCGGATTGCTACAGGGTCAGGTTCGCACTTCGTGAATTCGGAAAAGACGTTGGTGTCGAGCAAAAAATCAGACACGTCACTCCGTAGCGTAGTCGATGAATGGAATGGGGCGCTCCCTCTCCTCTTTTCTTGAAGGAATCTCCAGGCCGTCCTCGGGCAGATCTTCCGGATTGGGCCTGAATTTCATGATCATCTCGCCAAGCGACATGCCTGGAGCCTCGGCGGCTTCCCAGGCTTCCCGCGACATGATGACGAAGGTCTTTTTCACCCCGACCTGCTGCGGCCCCTCTTCTTCGACCAGTCGCAGAATTTCGGACAGGCGAGCCTTGGCCTCGGCGATCGGCCAGACTTTTTCGGACAGTTTGGAGGTAGGATTTTTCATGATTCCCTCCGTAGTGGTCAACCCATCGCAGTCTAACAGAATTGCTTGATTCCGGGTGCTATACTGAAAAAACAAGCTCGCTCCCTTCGTCTAGCGGTCAGGACATCGCCCTCTCAAGGCGGGAACAGGGGTTCGATTCCCCTAGGGAGCGCCATTTCACACCTCTTCGCGCCAAGCCTCTCCGGCCTCTCTGCGCAACCGCAGAGTTGCAGGCTTTTTGTACGGTTCACAGCCCGGGTATTTTTGGAGGCTTAAGGCCGCATGAATCACAGGCCAAGCCCTGCGAGAAAAATTCGCTAGAATAAATTTCCAAAAGCCGAATGCTTCTCTGCTGACAGGCTTGTGACATGAGAAAAATTTTTAGCCCCGCTTCGATGTTCTCCGAGAGGATGGCATCTGACCCGGCACTTTATCTTTCCAGATTTTTCCAGATAGTCGCCATGGCGTTCGCCACGGCCATTCTCGCTTCGGCCTGCGGGGGCGGAGGCGGGGGCGGGGGCGGTGTCGGAGGTGGCACCGAGGAGACTAGCGCGCCTCCTTCCGAAGATGAGACCATGGACGAGGCTACCGTCGAAGAAGATCCTCCAGAGATCAGCTTCCAGGCTCAGGCGGAAACGATCGCCAGCCAGTATCGCAGCAGCAGCGAGTTCTCCAGCCAGTGGGGCTTGGGCAGGACCCGGGCCGACCGGGCGTACGCGCATCTGGAACTTGCGCTGGGGTCCGATTTCAGTGCAGGGGATGGCGTGACCATCGGAGTCTTGGATACGGGCATCGACTTCAACCATCCGGCCTTTGTCACCAACGCCAATGATCCGGACAAAGACAGGACCATCACCAGGACTCTCCTGCCGGACGCGGAAATTGAAGATGGAAGCAACTTTTCTCATGGCACGGCGGTTGCAGGTGTCGCGGCAGGAGGCCGGAATGTTGGCTTGCCTGACAGTTCCCACGGGGTTGCCTGGAACGCCAACATTAAAGCCTTTGCGGTTGGGCTGGGGACCCGGGGGCCGAATTACGTCTACCGCCCCACGGACCTGACTAGCTTTTCACAACAGAATAAGGACGAACTGAATCAGTGGTTCAGCACGCCGCTTGCAGCGGGCGTCGACATCCTGAACTTGAGTTTCAGCATTGCTGGCATGATCGAGGGCTACAGTGAACCAACACTTCGCTCTTCCCTCGGTAGCATTATCCAGACGATGGCTCAAACGGGGGCATCGGAGAAAGCTATTCTGGTTTGGGCCGCTTCCAATAACCATGGCGCGACGTGTGAACCCGGCCCTGCCGAATGTAAGCAGGATTCAAATGGTGACTGGAAAGTCGACGCGACTTCTCCTTCGGTTCTCGCCGGGCTTCCAGCGAAGATCAGCGAGTTGCGGGGCCACGTCGTCTCCGTTGTGTCGGTGGGCGAGGATGGCGAAATCTCGCATTTCTCGAACCGTTGCGGAATTGCCGCGAGCTGGTGCCTTGCCGCTCCCGGGGAAAACATCCTGGTACCTTACTTTGGCCCCAGGAGCGGAAACGACCCCACGGTGATCCGGAGTTACCGCAGAGTCAATGGCACGTCGGTCGCCGCGCCGATGGTGTCGGGCGGGCTCGCGCTGATGAAGCAGCTCTTCCGCGGCCAGCTCTCGAATACGGCCTTGCTTTCCCGGCTTTTCGCGACGGCCAACAAAAGTGGCAGGTACGCCAGCCGAAGCATTTACGGCCAGGGCCTGATGGACCTTGGCACCGCGACCGCGCCCGTGGGGCAGACCACCCTGACGCTGGGCAGTCGAGTCGGAGAGCCCGGTGGGGGTCTGCTGACGTCCAACATCGTGCTGGGCAACGCATTTGGCGACGGGCTGACGCAGTCGCTTGCCGGAACGGAAATCGCCGCCTTCGATTCCCTGGGGGCGCCGTTCTGGTTTGATCTTGGCTCTTTTGCGGTTGCTACCGACGAGTTGTCAATCGCGAAACGCCTCAAGGGCTTTATGGCGCCGACCCCCGTAAGGCCGGAAATCGGCGGGTATCGAACCGCTTTTGCGCCACCCTTTGCGAAAGCGAGCCCTGACCGTTGGCGGCTTGGCTTGCTGGAGACCCCGGCGGGTATTCAGGGGGGTCACCTCGGGCTTGCCCAATACGCGAACACCTTCACCTACGCAGGATGGAAGGATCTGGCGGCCACGGCGTTTTCGACGGAAGGGCTTTCCTGGCAGACCCCGACATCGGGAGCGGTGTTGTCTTGGCAGCCGTCCGAAGCCTGGGCCGGTTTGCGTGCCGGCTGGATGATGGAGCGGGAAAGCTTGCTTGGGAGTTCGGCGAAAGGCGCTTTCGGCAGCTTGTCTTCCGATTCCGCATTCATCGGATTCAACGCGGACACCTCGGTCGACGGGTGGCGCCTCGGCGCGAATGCCGAGGTGGGATTCGCAACCGTAAAGCCGCGCAGCGGGTTGATTACGGCTGTCTCTCCGGTCGCCACGGGCGCGTTCGCGGTCCATGCGGCGCGGCCGTTCTCCGGCGACAGGCTGTTGCAGTTTTCCGTGTCGCAGCCGTTGCGGGTCGAACGGGGCCGCGCCACGCTGTCGGTGCCCGTCGGCCGCACCAAGGACGGCGATGTCATGCGCCAGTCGGTCGCGGCGGATATTGCGCCGACGGGCCGGCAGATCGATGTCATGGCGCATTGGCGCCAGCCGTGGACCACGGTGGGCGAATTACGCCTCGGGGCGGTTTGGACCCACGACCCGGGACACAGGGCGGCGGCAAGTTCGGATCTGTCTTTGATGGTCGGTTGGCGCACTCCTTTCTGATCGCTGAAGCACGCAGAAACAACCGGCAGGCTCTCACAACAAGAGCCCTTCTCTCGTGGGATTCGGATTTGGTGAAATCCCGGCTCTGTGGCATATTACGTGCTTAGCGGGTTGGCGACGGGTGCTTTATAGCCGCCTGCCCCTATAGCCGCTCCGGCGGTTTTTTTATGACGGCGCAGGGCTGTGGTGTCCGGCGTGCGTCTTTTCCATCAACGAAAAGGACTTTCCTATGCCCGCTGAAAAACTTGTCTTCCCTGGCCGCAACTATCTCTACGCGCCAGGACCCACGCATATTCCGGTCGCTGTTCAGAACGCCATGGTCGTGCCGATGGAGGACCATCGGGCACCCGATTTCCCCCAACTGGTCAAGCCTATCCTGCGCGACCTCAACAAGATCTTCAAGACCCGCACCGGCAAGAGCTTCATCTTTCCCGCGACCGGCACGGCCGGCTGGGAAGTGGCACTGACCAACACCCTGTCGCCGGGAGACCGCGTTCTTACCGCCCGATTCGGGCAGTTTTCCCACTTGTGGGCGGATCTGGCCCAGCGCGTGGGCCTGGACGTGGAACTGGTGCAGGTGAAGTGGGGCGAAGGCGTGCCGCTGAAGCAGTTCGAGCAGATCTTGAAGAAGGACAAGGAGCATAAGATCAAGGCAGTACTGGCCTGCCATAACGAGACCGCAACCGGCGTCACCAGCGACATCGCGGGTCTGCGCCGAGCCATGGACCGGGCCAAGCACCCGGCAATGCTGATGGTCGACGGCGTCAGTTCCATCGCAAGCATCGACTTCCGCATGGACGAATGGAAGGTCGACGTGGCCGTATCCGGTTCGCAGAAGGGCTTCATGCTGCCGGCCGGCATGGCGCTGGTCTGCTTCTCGCGCCGCGCGCTGGCGGCAGCCAAGAACGCCAAATGCAAGCGCTGCTTCCTGGACATCGCCGATCACATTGCGACCAACAAAGACGGCTTCTTCCCGTACACCCCCTCTGCGCCGATGCTGCGGGGCCTCCGCGCTTCCATCGACCTGCTGCTCGGGGAAGGCCTGGACAACGTGTTCCAGCGTCACCACCGGCTGGCCGAAGGCGTACGCCGGGCGATCGGCGGGTGGGGCCTGAGCCTGTGTGCGGACGCGCCGAAGTGGTACTCCGACACGGTGTCCGCGATCAAGGTGCCGAAGAACGTGAATGCCGCTGAAGTGATTCACATCGCCTATCACCGCTACAACATTTCGCTGGGCGCCGGCCTGTCCGAGGTCGCTGGCAAGGTGTTCCGTATCGGCCACCTGGGCGACAACAACGAGGTACGCATGATGGCGGCCCTCGGGGGTGTGGAAATGGCGATGCGCGATGCTGGCATGAAGGTCCGCCCGGGTTCGGGCGTGGCCAAGGCGGTCGAGTACTACTGTGACACTGCGAAGGGCAAGAAGAAGATCGCCGCGTTCGGTGCCGCCAAAGGCCCCCGCGAGACCGCGGTCAAGAAGGCAGCGCCGAAGCGCAAGAAGAAGTGAGGAATCCTGAATGAGCCACACTCAAGCCACCCCCGCGCCGACTCGTCTTCAGCGCAGTGAACTGGCGGTCCCGGGTTCCAACCCGGCGCTGTTTGAAAAAGCGCTGAACTCCGCGGTCGACTACGTCTTCCTGGATCTGGAAGATGCGGTCGCGCCGGGCGACAAGGAACAGGCCCGGATCAATGTCATCCAAGCCTTGCGCGATCTGGACTGGCGGGGTGCGGGAAAAACCATCTCGGTGCGCATCAACGGACTGGATACTCATTACATGTACCGCGATGTGGTGGACCTGATGGAACAGGCGGGCGACCGCCTGGACACGATCCTGATCCCGAAAGTGGGCGTGCCGGCAGATGTCTACATGGTCGAGGCGATGGTGAACCAGGTCGAACAGGGCAAAGGCTTTGAGACCCGGGTCGGCTTGGAGGCCCTGATCGAGACGGCTCTGGGCATGGCCAACGTCGAAGCGATCGCTGCCTACGGCGGACGTCTGGAAGCCTTGCATTTTGGAGTGGCGGATTACGCCGCGTCCAACCGGGCACGCACGGTCAACATCGGCGGACTCAATCCCGACTACCCGGGCGACCAGTGGCACTTCGCCCTGTCTCGCATGACGGTGGCCTGCCGGGCGTACGGCCTGCGGGCGATTGACGGACCATTCGGCGACTTCAAGGATTCGGACGGCTATCGGGCGGCAGCACGCCGCGCCGCTGCACTCGGGATCGAGGGCAAGTGGGCGATCCATCCGTCCCAGATCGAACTGGCCAACGAAATCTTCTCTCCGCCGGAGGCGGAAGTGGATCGGGCCCGGCGAATCCTGAAGGAACTGGAGATCGCGGCGGCAGAAGGCCGGGGCGCAGCTGCCGTCGACGGCAAGATGATCGATGCGGCTTCGGCACGGATGGCCGAGAACGTGGTGCGTTTGGCGGAAGCAATCGCCGCACGCAGCTAAAACGAGGACAAGCGACATGCACATACACGAATACCAGGCCAAGGAAGTTCTGGCCAATTATGGAATCCAGATACAGCCGGGCACGCTGGTGTACAGCCCCGACCAGGCTGTGGCTGCCTACAACTCCCAAGGATCCACGGTGTGCGCGGTCAAGGCGCAAATCCATTCCGGCGCCCGCGGCAAGGCCGGGGGCATCCGGTTGTGCCGGAGCAACGACGAAGTGCGCCGCGCTGCGGACGAGATGCTGGGCGAGAAGCTGGTGACCCACCAGACCGGGTCAAGCGGCAAACTGGTTCAAAAACTGTACGTCGAGGCCGGGGTCGACATCGACCGCGAAATCTACCTCGCGTTCGTGCTGGACCGGGCCAAGCAGCGGCACGTCGCCGTAGCCTCCGCCGAGGGCGGCATGGAGATTGAGCAGCTGGCTCAAGAGAAACCGGAGAGCATCCTGCGCATCAGCATCGACCCGGCATCCGGCATGCGCCACTTCCAGGCGCAGGAGCTGGCCTTCGGGCTGGGTTTGGAGCCCGACATGGTCAAACAGGCGGTGGCCACGTTCCGCGGCCTGTACAAGGCGATGGTCGAACTGGATGCCAGCATGGTCGAGATCAACCCGCTGGTGGTGACCCGGGACCGGCACTTGATCGCGCTGGACGCCAAGATGGAATTCGATGACAACGCACTATTCCGCCATCGCGAAGTGGCCGAACTGCGCGACATGTCGCAGGAGGACCCGCGCGAGACCGCGGCCTCCGACCACGACCTCAGCTATGTCGGCCTGGACGGCGACATCGGCTGCATGATTAACGGGGCCGGGCTGGCCATGGCCACCATGGACATGATCAAGCTGTCCGGTGGCGAGCCGGCCAACTTCCTTGATATCGGCGGCGGCGCGTCGCCGGAGCGGGTGGCCAAGGCGTTCGAACTGGTGCTGCAGGACGGCAACGTCAAGGCCATGCTGGTCAATATTTTCGCGGGAATCAACCGCTGCGACTGGATCGCCGAAGGCCTGATCAAGGCGCTTGGTGTGGTCGATCTTGGTGTGCCCCTGGTGGTGCGCCTATCCGGCACCAATGTGGAGGAAGGCACCCAGATGCTGGTCGACAGCGGGCTGCCTATCATCATGGCCGACACATTAGCCGATGCCGCCCAGAAGGCGGTGTCGTCCGCACAGGAATAGGGAGGCTGACACGATGTCGATTCTGATTAACAAAGACACCAAGATCCTGGTCCAGGGCTTCACCGGCCGGATCGGAACCTTTCACGCCAAGGAGATGATGGAATACGGCAGCAACGTGGTCGGGGGCGTCACACCGGGGAAAGGTGGACAGGCGCACTTGAACCTGCCGGTGTTCAACACCATCAAGGAAGCGGTGGACGCGACCGGCGCAACGGCCAGCATCGTGTTCGTGCCCGCAGCCGCGGCCGCCGACTCGATCATGGAAGCCGCCGACGGAGGCATCAAGTATTGCGTGGCAATCACCGACGGCATCCCGGCCCAGGACATGATCCGCGTCAAGCGCTTCATGCTGCGCTACCCGAAAGAGCGCAAGATGATCCTGACCGGGCCCAACTGCGCGGGCTCCATCACGCCGGGCGAAGCAATGCTCGGAATCATGCCGGGCCATATCTACGAACCGGGCCGGGTCGGCGTGGTCGGACGTTCCGGCACGCTGGGCTACGAAGCCGCCTCGCAGATGAAGGCCGAAGGCATCGGCATCTCGACCAGCATCGGGATCGGTGGCGACCCGATCAACGGCAGTTCGCACCGCGACATCCTGGAACTGTTCGAACAGGATCCCGACACGGACGCGGTCATGATCATCGGCGAGATCGGAGGCCCTCAGGAAGCGGAGGCGGCGGAATTCGCGCGCGACCACATGAGCAAGCCGGTCGCGGCCTACGTGGCGGGCCTGACCGCGCCGAAGGGACGGCGCATGGGCCATGCCGGGGCCATCATTTCCGGGAAAGGCGAGAGCGCCTCGGAGAAAGTCGAGATTTTCCAGGAAGCCGGGGTGGCGATCGTGCCCAGCCCTTCCGAGTTCGGTTCCACCATGAAAGACGTTATGTCAAGGCTGTAAGGAGGCCGCATGTCAAAACCCAAAGTCATTGCCACGCGCCGCTGGCCGGAACCGGTCGAAGCGCATCTGTTCGAGCACTACGACTTCACGCTCAACGAGGACGACCATCCGATGAGCGTGGACGAGTTACACCAGGCTCTGCGCGAGTACGATGCGGTCTGCCCGACCGTGACGGATCCAATCAATGCCGAAGTGCTCGGCATCGACGGCATCCGCGCGAAGATCCTGGGGAACTTCGGCGTGGGCTTTAACCATATCGACCTGGACGCGGCCAAGCAGGCCGGCCTGGTCGTGACCAACACGCCGGAAGTCCTGACCGACTGCACCGCGGACATCGCCATGAACCTGATGCTGACCGCCGCCCGCCGCACCGGCGAAGGCGAACGGCACCTGCGCGCCGGAGAGTGGACCGGCTGGCGCCCGACCCACATGCTGGCGACCAAGGTCACCGGCAAGACCCTGGGCTGCATCGGCTTCGGCCGTATCGCGCAGGCCATGGCGCAACGCTGCCATTTCGGCTTCGACATGAAGGTGATCTTCCACGACCCGTACCCGCCGAAGCCGGAAGTCGTGGAGAAATTCCAGGCGACCGAGTGCAATTCGGTCGAGGAAGTGCTGGAGCAGGCCGACTTCGTGTCCCTGCATTGCCCGGGCGGCGAATCGACCTACCACTTGCTCAACGAAGAGCGCCTGGCTCGGATGAAGTCTTCCGCCATCCTGATCAATTCTGCGCGTGGCGACATCATCGACAACCAGGCCCTGATCGCGGCGCTGAAAAACGGCACCATTGCAGGTGCCGGGCTTGACGTCTTCGAAGGCGAGCCCAAACTGGATCCCGGATTCTTAGGCCTTGAGAATGCGGTTCTGCTGCCGCACCTGGGCAGCGCCTCGACCGAGACCCGGATCGCCATGGGCATGCGGGTGGTCGAGAACCTGGATCTGTTTTTCTCCAATCAGGAGCCGCGCGACCGCGTCGCCTGAGTGCCCGTCCCGGGATCGGCCCCGCCTGCATGCCGTCCGAAGTCGCTCCTTCTGCCGATCGCCCGGAAGACCGTATACGCGCCGAGACCCTGCGCTATACCGACAGCATGGTCCAGCGGCTGGGAGGGCTGCTGCTGGAAGTCATCCGTCGCCGGACCCCGGAAATCACTGAACTCCTTGAGAACCGGGGGCAGATAACCCCGGAGAACCGGTTGCGGGTTCTTCAGGCCTACGGGATCGGTTTCCAGCTTTTCAACATTGCCGAGCAGAACGCGGCGATCCGCCATCGCCGGGCGATCGAGAGCGAACTGGGGCCCCAGCAGGTGCCCGGGTCTTTTTCGGCCGCACTCGCGCACGCCCGCTCCGTCGGGCTCGATGCCGAAGCCGTTCGCGCCCGCTTGCGGGATGCCCAGGTGGTGCCGGTGCTGACGGCACATCCGACCGAGGCCAAGCGGGTCACGGTGCTGGAAATCCACCGCCGCATCTACGTGTGGCTCAAGGAACTGGAAGAGACCCGCTACACCGAGCGGGAACGCCAGCGCATGATCAGCGCCATCCGCGACGAGATCGACCTGTTGTGGATGACCGGAGAGATTCGTCTGACCAAACCGACCGTGACGGAAGAGGTCGCGTGGGTCCTGCACTTTTTCGATGAATCGCTTTATCGTGGCGCGCGCGACCTGTTCTGGCAGTTGTCGCAGGCGCTGGAAGAGCACTATCCCGGTGCGCAGTTCGAGACGCCGCCGCTGCTTCACTTCGGCTGTTGGGTCGGCGGTGACCGTGACGGCAATCCCCACGTGACCCCCGAGGTGACCCGGGAGGCCCTGGACGGTTACCGGGGGGCCGCGTTATCGCACCTGTACCGGCAGATGGCAGAGGCCCGGAGCCGGCTGTCCATAGTCGCGCACGCAGTGGACGTGCCGGCAGAATTCCTGTCTCGCCTCGACGTCATGATGGGCGGGCATGAGGACGCGGACACATTGCGCGCGCGCAACCCGCAGGAGGTCTTCCGGCAATACCTGAACCTTCTGATGCGCCGCCTTGAGGCGACCCAGAACGAGGCTCCGGAAGGATACGCGAATGCGGCCGAATTGGTGGAAGACCTGAAGGCCCTGGAAAAAGGCCTGCGCGAGACCGATTGCGGCTCTATTGCCGACTTGCTGGTACGTCCGCTGCGCCTGGAGGCGCAGGTGTTCGGCTTCCACACCGTGAGCCTGGACATTCGGGAGAACAGCACCGTCATCAACAACACCCTGGCAATCCTGTATCGCCAGCTGGAAGGGGATGAACCGCCGGAGCCCGGGAGCGAGGCATGGCTGGAGTGGCTGAAGCGGCGACTCAACGAGCCGATGGAGACCCTTCCAGAACTTGAGTTCGAAGATGAAATGGCGCAACGCACCCTGGAGTTGTTCCGGTTGCTCGGCGAGGTCGCGGACCAGCGTGGAATGGAGCCGTTCGGAGCCTTTATCCTGAGCATGACGCATACGTCGGCGGACCTGCTGGGGGTCTACCTCCTGGCCAAGTACGGCGGGCTGTTTTCCGACCTCAAGAACTGCGAGACCTGCCGCCTGTCGGTGGTGCCTCTCCTGGAGACGATCGACGACCTGCGCCGGGGACCCGGACTGTTGCGCGAGTTGCTGGACGTCCCGCTCGTGCGCCGCAGCGTCCGTGCCGGCCCTGGGGTGCTGGAAGTCATGGTGGGCTACTCGGATTCCAACAAGGACGGCGGGTTCCTGTGCTCCAACCACGAGGTGTCGCTGGCCCAGTCCCGAATGCGCCGGGTGGGTGAGGAGCGAGGTGTGCCGGTGGCGTTTTTCCATGGTCGCGGCGGTTCGTCGTCGCGGGGCGGGATGCCGGCCGGCCGCGCGATTGCCGCCCAGCCACCGGACACCATCGGGGGGCGGATGCGGCTGACCGAACAAGGCGAAGTGGTATCGGGAAAGTATGCGAACCGCGGCTACGCAGAGACGCAACTGGAGATCCTGGCGGCCAGCGTGCTGGAACACTCCCTGCCCGACAACACAAAAAACCGACACCCCGGGTTCGAGGAGGCCATGGAGGCCCTGTCGCAACTGTCGTACACCGCCTACCGGAAACTGGCCGACCATCCCGGCCTGGTCATGTTCTACCAGGATGCCTCGCCGGTCGAGGAACTGGCCTTGCTCAAGATCGGCTCCCGGCCGATGCGTCGCTTCGGCGCCAACACCCTGGACGACTTGCGTGCCATTCCCTGGGTGTTTGCCTGGACGCAGAACCGGATGATGATTCCGGGCTGGTACGGAGTGGGCGATGCCATTGCAGAATTTATCCGGGTGCGGGGCAAGGAAGGCGAGAAACTATTGCGCGAAATGTTCGAGGGGCACCACCTGTTCCGGCTGGTGATCGACGAGGTGGAAAAGACTCTCTATCAGGTTCAGCTCGACATCGCGCGGGACTATGCCGCGCTGGTCCCGGACCCCGAGGTGGGAGCCGAGATCTTTGCGCTGATCGAGCAGGAGTACGAGCAGACCCGCGAAGCCGTGCTTCGGGTGTCCGGCAGCGAGACCTTGTGCGAACGCTTCGTGATGTTCAGCGACCGCCTGTCGCGGCGGCTGCCAATCATCGACCGGGTCAGCCGCGAGCAGGTCGAGCTGATCAAGCTGTGCCGGGGCAAAGAACGCCCGGAGACGCTGGACCTGGTTCCGCTGCTGCTGTCGATCAACTGCGTGGCGGCCGGGTTGGGCTGGACCGGCTGATGCCCGCCACAACAATCTGCACATCATTTAAAATTCGCCGACCCCGGAAGAATTCATGAAGAAGCTGCTCTTTCATCTGGACACGGACGCCCAACCCTCCGCCTTCGATCAGGTGGTCGCCTACGATGGAGGAGCGGATGCCGTCTTGGCCTACGGCGGTGTGACCGCCGACAATTGCTTCCCGCTGGTGGAAGGCGCGATCTTTACCCGTGCGCCGAAGAACAAGCGCTACACCGCGATCCTGATCGGCGGCAGCGACCTGGTTCAGGCCGAAGCCCTCATGGAGACCGTGAAGTCTCAGTTTTTCGAAGGCTTCCGGGTGTCGTTGATGTTGGACGCCAACGGCTGCAATACCACCGCGGCGGCGGCGGTTGCAATGCTGGGTGCCGCGCATCCGCTCAAAGGCGCAAACGCAACGGTGCTGGCCGGAACCGGGCCGGTCGGGCAACGTGCGGCAGTCATGCTGGCGCAGTCGGGAGCCAAGGTGCGTCTGACTTCACGCAAACTGGATCGCGCCCAGCAGGCATGCGAAGGGATTTCGGAACGCTATGGCGTGGCGGTGGAACCCATGGCGGCATCGGATGCGGCCGGGACTTCCGCCGCGATCGAAGGTGCGGCCGTCGTCCTGGCCACGGGCCAGGCCGGGATACAGTTGCTGCCAGCCGAAATCTGGCAGGCATCGTCCAGTCTGCGCGCGGTCGGGGATGTGGGAACCTGCCCGCCCTTAGGCGTGGAAGGGATGGACATGACTGATGGCGGCCGAGAAGTTGATGAAATCTCCCTGTTCGGCGGGCTGGCCTTCGGAGCCTTGAAACTTCGCACCCATCGCAAGGCGATCTCGCGGATGTTCGAGAGCAACGATCAGGTCTGGGATGCGGAGGAAACGCTGGCCCTGGCCCGCGAACTTCAGGACTGATGCCGTCGTTTCAGTTCGAAGTCGATCCGGTCAATCTGTTCCTTCAGCGTTTCGGTCTGGTAGCCTAGTTCCAACTGCTGGCGCACTTCCTCGACCGCGCGATAAGTTTCCTGCAAGCGCTGGGAGTACTGGCCGAGCATCGTTTCGGGGTCTTTCTGGTCGTGCAGCATCCGGTCGCGGACCGCCTGCTGCTTTTGCATGATGGTCATCATCGCGGCGTAACTGACGCCTATGCGGAAGTCGTAAGGCTTGTACTTCTGCAGGGAGGTCACTTCCGGACGCAATTCCTCGACGATCTTGGTCAGGGTTGCCGGAAGTTCATCAGGTCTTCCCTGAGTGTTCCTTCGACTTCGTACTGTTCGATCATTTTCGGGATGATGTCGATGATCTGGATCCGTTCGGCATCGTAGACCAGAAGCACCCGGAGCAATTCACTTTCAAGTTCTTCAGTGGGCAGAGTGGAGATGGCGTCCAGCTGCTCGGCATAAATCTCCCGTTGAACCTCGAGGTCGCTGGTCGTGGTTCCTTGCAGTTTTTCCTCGGAAAGCAGGCTTGAGCGCGGGATGTCGACCATGGGATGTGGAGGCTCGCTTTCCGCGTAGGCGCAAAGCGACATGGCAGCCAACAGGATGCCAGGAAAGACGGAGTGGAGACGAGATGGCATGGAAATGCAGGTGTCAGGGGGAGCAGTATAACGGGTGGACGGCGCAGTTTCCGTGCAGCAGGCGATCACGTCACATGGAGTTTTCTGGGAAAAGGCCTTTGAGGTTCGATGCCGTCTTCTTGGCAGGAAAGAAAATACTCGTCGATTGATCGCTGGAATTCAGCTTGAAGTCCGTCCCCGTCGGTTGCTTCGAAAGTGGCAACCGGATAAGGACCTCTATTGGCGACCCTTCCGTGAAAGCGTCCGACGGAATCATCGAATTCAACCGTAGCCGTGTACCCTTTATATGTCATTATGGCTGGATCCCCATGGCTTTGAGAAATGCAGTGATATGACAAAAATCCAGATTTATTAGGCCATATAGAAATCATCCTTTTGATAATTTTTGTTTTGCGATATTTTCTAAAGTGGTGCATGTTTCTGAGTAAGTGCGGAGTTCCTCAATGAGTAAACCAGCACCATCATACATTTCATGACATGCGCCCGTTAATTTCTTACTTATTCCCATCAACAATTTTGTGGCATTTCTATAATTCTCCATACTTTCAATACATACTTTTGCGTTTTCTCTAGTATTAGCGAATGCAGTAACGCGTTTTTTTAATGCTTCTTTATCCTCATCAGTTATGCATGCTGATTTCTCAATAAAATTTTTGTAATTATCCCTTATTGCTTGATTTATATAACGCATAATTTCAACATAATTTTTCACGTTTGTTGCTGATCGGTTAATGTCGTCACCGGCACTAGAGATTAATTTATACCTTTTTCTTATACTGCTAGTGAGATTCCACCTGAAAGTGTACCGTTTCATTCTTTTACCAACCCAGACTATTTCTTTCGTTATGTTTGGTAGTAATTTGGCCATGTCTACAGTTGCCTGTTCTCCATCATTTAAAAAGTCAAACAATTCGTTTTCCTGATCTTGAGCGCTTCTTACATAACGCCCTCTAATTTCTTGCACATTTCTCGTTCTTTTGAGTTTAATGATTTGAAACGATATGAAAAGAAGGACAGATAAAGCAACAAAAAATAGAACAGATAATTCAAGCCAAGAAGCACCTGCAAAATAAGCCCCTATAGTGGTTATAGCCGAAAACAAAATGTTCATGACGACACCTCCCCATCCCGATATAGAGATTATGGTATCCGCCGTTGATACGATCTCCCAGATGTCACTGAGACGTTTACGCGTTGCCATAAATCCTTCTTAATTACTCTTGTGTATCTTTAAAGCATTCTAACGGGCGATTAGTGCCAGAACAAAGGAATAATTAGCCAAGACGACTCTAGATATACTGAACTAAATCCTCTGTCAGTAACTCAAGTGCTGCAGTAACTCGTTCCTTTTCGAGAGGCTTGTAAAATTCTGGTTTATGTATAGGACGGTCCACTTTTCTTTCTCCCCCTAAGAAAGTAAAAATCTGCAAGTCAACGTCAGGAAAATATGACATCAATGTGTGGCTAGAGGCGCTTCCATATGTAACTGCATTATGTTCTCGGTAGTCTCCACCAAGCTGACTTTCTAACTGGAACAAATAACTGCTAATATCTGGAAATGCAGACTTCAACAAATGAAAATCCACAAGGATTCTTTTCAGCATGGCATTTTCAGTATAGGCTTTGCATTCAATGCCCATGACGAATTGCCCATCAACAAATACTTGCTTGTCAACCTGCGCGGGATAAGAATATTCACCGATAGAAGTCAGAATATATTCCCGCACCTCTTTGTCCAATGCTTGTACATATTCTTGGCGCATCGGAATCTTGTGTCGGCTTGAATTCACATTTATTCGAGCAATATTTCCACCAAGTTCAAGCCACGCTAAATAGATAACATGTTCGGTTAAGCGTTCTACCCACTTACCCTTGGATGCTCGAACAACTCCACCGTATGCTCGTCCTATTTGATCTGTCGCTTTTCGGTCTACATTTCCAATTTCTTCTTCATGTGCACGAACCAGCAAAGCAATTTCTTTTTCTAAATCATGCTGCATTGCACACTCTCCAGTCTGCGTTCGGCGGTCTTGCAATATTCTTCGGATATATCTATTCCTAGATATCTGCGCCCCGTACGGGCTGCCACTGTGGTTGTGGTTCCGCTTCCATTGAACGGGTCGAGTACGACATCCCCACGGTAACTGAAAAGTTTCAGGACCCTCTCCGCAAGTTCTTCCGGGAACATTGCGGGATGACCATATTCACCCATCTTCCTCTCTGGGGCGATTGACCATTTGGCCACGACCCACTTCTTGAATTCTTCCGCGTTGATGTCTATATCATCCCTAGACCCGGGCTTTTTCATTTCCCCCTTGCAGAAAATCTCAAGAAACTCCCACGTGTATTTGAGGTAGGGATTGCTAGGGCTTTTCCAGCTTCCCCAAGCCGTGTACTTGCAGTTGTAATTATTCTTCTCCCACAGCACTTCGCCTTTCCATATAAGCTTCTTTTGGATGAAAAAGTTGCTGATCAGATGATGACTTGGGATGTAGTCTGAAAAAAGTGGCTGAACGTTAACAATAATTCTGCCACCGTATTTTGTGACCCGAATACACTCGTCAAACACGGAAAACAGTTGATCGAAATAAGTTTCCCAGTAATGCGCATCTTGATTTTCGGCATACTCCAACCCGAAATTGTAGGGAGGAGAGGTAAAGATTAGGTCAACAGAATTGTCCGGGATGTTCTTCAGGACATCCTTGCTGTCACCAACGATAATTTTGTCCGTGTGTTCTGCTGGAAAATCATTGTTGGCTTCAGAATGGGTGTGGTTCTGTGCGTAGAAATATGGTGAGCGGCTCGCAACTTTCTTAGCCCGATCTTTAACTTTTCTTTCCTTGTTGTAATCGACATAGTTTCTTTTTCCGTTCGCAATGCCATAACTTTTCACACCCTCAATTGCAGCCACAACATCTCGAACTAACCCTGAATTTAAGGTTCCATTCAGGCTTTTGCGGCAACTGCGCAACTTACGAATGTCGATTTGCCTGAACAGGATAGTGACCTGATGTCCATTAGGCTCCAATTGAACCTCATCTTGTTCAAAAGCAGCATTAAACGACGCAATAGTCTCCATGTCGGTCTTGTCCAACCGATCATAGGTCAGGGTTAATTCCTTGAATGCCTTGGTTTGGCCGCTATTCACTTGCGCATGCCCTGCTAGGGGAGCGGATGGACGAAAAAAACTTCACATGTCTCACAACACGGATTGTAGAGACCTTCACTTAAGTGTCAACTGGCCCAATTCCAACCAGAATTATTTCATCTAATGTGCCCTGAAATTTGCTAATTTCCCCACTTCCGGGGAAAATACGCACCCTGTCAATGACGCCACCCGAAAACCTTTCCTCTTCCGGGCCGATGCCTGCACCGCGAACGCTCGCCAACGCCATACGTGCGTTGAGCATGGATGCTGTGGAGCAGGCCGCTTCCGGCCATCCCGGCATGCCGATGGGCATGGCAGACATCGCGGAAGTTCTGTGGCGCCATCACCTCAGACACAACCCTGCTAATCCCTGCTGGCCCGACCGGGACCGCTTCGTGGTCTCCAACGGGCACGGTTCCATGCTGCTGTACAGCCTGTTGCACCTGACCGGGTACCCGTTGTCGATGGAAGAGCTCCAGGCCTTCCGCCAATTGCATTCACGTACGCCCGGCCACCCGGAGCTTGACCGGGACATCGGAGTCGAAACCACGACCGGCCCGCTGGGCCAGGGACTGGCCAACGCGGTCGGGATGGCACTGGCGGAACGGTTGCTGGGCGAACGCTACAACCGTGACGGACACCAGGTGGTCGACCATCGAACCTACGCATTCACAGGCGACGGATGCCTGATGGAAGGGGTCTCGCACGAGGCATGCAGCCTGGCCGGCACGCTCCGCCTGGGCAAGCTGATCGTGTTCTACGACGACAACGGCATCTCGATCGATGGCGAGACCAAGGGCTGGTTCACCGACGACACGGCAGGGCGCTTTTCCGCCTACGGCTGGCACGTGATCCCGGATGTCGACGGGCATGACCCGGAGGCGGTGAATAAGGCCATCCTCGAGGCTCAGGCCGATCCCCGACCGTCGATCCTATGCTGCTGGACCGTCATCGGCTACGGTGCACCGCAGAAACAGGGTACCGCGGACACCCACGGCGCCCCGCTCGGCGCCGAAGAAATAGCGCGAGCCCGAGAGGCTCTGGATTGGCCTTACCCTCCTTTCGAGGTCCCGGCCGAGATCCGTGAGGCCTGGGATGCCCGGGAACGGGGAGCAGAGATGGAGTCCCAGTGGCAGACGCGCATGGAGGACTATGCGGCCAGTTGCCCGGAGGACGCGCTCGAACTGACCCGGCGCCTGGAAGATCGCCTTCCGGAAGCATTCACGGAGGCAATCGACACCCACATCAGGAACCAACTCGCGGAGCCCGCGAAGGCGGCGACCCGCAAGCATTCCGGGAATACCCTGGATGCCATCGCCGACAGCCTGCCGGAACTGATCGGGGGTTCGGCCGACCTGACCGGTTCCAACAACACGCAGCCCAAGGGCAGCCGCGCGATCAGCGCGGACGAGTCCGGCACCTACATCTACTACGGGGTCCGGGAGTTCGGCATGGGGGCGGTGATGAACGGCTTGGCCCTGCATGGCGGATTCATCCCGTATGGCGGAACCTTCCTGACGTTCTCCGACTACGCCCGAAACTCCATTCGCATGGCGGCGCTGATGCACCAGCGGGTGATCTTCGTGCTGACGCATGATTCCATCGGCCTGGGCGAGGACGGCCCGACCCACCAGGCGGTGGAGCATCTGGCGAGCCTCAGGCTGATCCCGGGGCTTGAAGTCTGGCGGCCGGCCGACGCGATAGAGACTGCGGTCGCCTGGAAGTGCGCGCTGCAGCCCGAACAGGGCCCCACCGCGCTGGCGCTGTCGCGCCAGTCCGTGATGCAACTGGAGCACACTCCGGAAACCGTCGCGCTGTCTGCGCGCGGGGGATACGTGCTGGTGGATTCGGACGGACCGCCGGAACTGATCCTGCTTGCCACCGGCTCGGAGGTGGGCTTGGCGGTCGCCTGTGCGGCGGCGCTGGACGGGGTGCGGGTGCGGGTCGTGTCGATGCCCTGCATGGAACGGTTTGCCCGACAGGACCCGGGTTACCGGGAGCAAGTGCTGCCGAGCGAGGTTTCCGCCCGAATCGCGGTCGAGGCAGGAGTAGGTTCACCGTGGCACCGTTGGGTGGGGCCGCAAGGACGTGTGCTGGGGGTCGAGGAATTCGGCCATTCGGCACCAGGCGCCCGAGTGATGGAACACTTCGGGTTTACCGAGGAAAATTTGATAACAATGGCCCGGGAAATGTTGGGTCAGGGAGTGACAGCATGAGCATTCGTGTAGGAATCAACGGCTATGGACGCATTGGACGCAACATCCTGCGTGCCCTTTACGAAGCCGGGCGGCAGAATGAAATCAGTATCGTCGCCATCAACGACATCGGCGATCTGGAGGTCAGTGCGCATCTAACCCGCTACGATTCGGCACATGGGCCGTTCAACCTGAGTGTGGAGACCGATGGAGACTCCATGACGGTGGGAGACGACCGCATCCGGTTCACCGCCTGCCGCAATCCGGCGGACATTCCCTGGAAAGAGTCGGAAGTGGACGTAGTGATCGAGTCGACCGGGCTTTTCGCGTCGCGCGAGAAATCGCAGGGTCACCTGGAGGCAGGAGCGCCCCGGGTGCTGATCTCGGCCCCGGCCGGCAAGGACGTGGATGCGACCGTGGTCTACGGCGTCAATCACGACCAGTTGGGCCCGGATCACGTCGTGGTTTCCAATGCCTCCTGCACGACGAACTGTTTGGCCCCTCTGGCCAAGGTCCTGATGGAATCGGTCGGCATCGAGTCCGGCATCATGACCACCATCCATTCGTATACCAACGACCAGGTGCTGACGGACGTGGCGCACAGCGACCTGCGTCGGGCCCGTTCGGCCACGCAGTCGATGATTCCGACCGCGACCGGTGCAGCGCGGGCAGTCGGGATGGTTCTGCCGGAACTCGACGGCCGTCTGGATGGGTTCGCCATTCGCGTGCCGACCATCAACGTTTCGGTGGTGGACTTGAGCTTCGTGGCCAGTCGAGAGACGAATGCCGAAGAAGTCAATGCAGCCGTGCGTGCGGCCGCCGAAGGACCGCTGAAAGGCGTTTTGGCATACTGCGAGGACCCCTTGGTCTCGATCGACTTCAACCACAACCCGGCCTCGTCTTCGCTCGACGCCTCGCTGACCAAGGTGCTTCCGGGCAACCTGGTCAAGGTCCTGTCGTGGTACGACAACGAGTGGGGCTTCTCCAACCGTATGCTGGACGTCATTGCGGCCTGGATGCGCGCTTCCGCATGACCATGCCTCCCGGCTTGCCGGGCAAGCTCAAGCCGGGCAGCCGAGTATTGCTGCGTACCGACTTGAATGTGCCGATAGAATCCGGGCGCATTACGGCGGATGAACGAATCCGCGCCAGCCTGCCGACCATCCGCCGTCTGCAGCAGGCCCGTTGCCGCGTTCTGGTGATGTCGCATCTGGGACGGCCCCGGGAAGGACAATACGATGCCGCCGCTTCCTTGAAACTGGTGGCGGCGGCATTGGCGGAGCGGTTGGGCGAGCCGGTGGGTTTCCGGCGCGATTGGATCGACGGGGTGAAGTCCCGGCCCGGCAGTGTCACGCTGCTTGAAAACGTGCGCTTCCTCAAGGGAGAGACCGGCAACAGCGATGCCTTGGGCCGACGCATGGCCGCCTTGTGCGATCTTTACGTGATGGATGCTTTCGGCAGTGCGCACCGGGCGCATGCCTCGACTCATGCGGTGGCTCAACACGCGCCCCGTGCCTGCGCTGGGCCGCTGCTGCGGCGCGAACTGCGCATGTTGCAGCGCGCCTTGGAGAATCCGGTGCGCCCGCTGGTGGCGATTGTCGGCGGCGCCAAGGTGTCGACCAAGATCGAAGTGCTGGAGCGCTTGGCCGAGGTCGCCGATGAATTGATCGTCGGTGGCGGGATCGCCAATACGTTCATGGCGGCGGCGGGCCTGGACATTGGGGACTCCCTGCATGAACCGAAGCAACTGGCTCTCTCGCGACGGCTGATGGCCCCTTCCTCCAAGCGACGTGCGACCGTTCCGCTGCCCCAGGACGTGGTCTGTGAAATCCCGGGATCGCACGAGCCGGTCATCCGCGAAGCGGCCGGGGTACGCCAGGGAGAGCGGATCATGGATGTGGGGCCGAAGAC
This sequence comes from uncultured candidatus Poriferisulfidus sp., assembly GCA_965116525.1. GTDB lineage: Bacteria > Pseudomonadota > Gammaproteobacteria > Poriferisulfidales > Poriferisulfidaceae > Poriferisulfidus. The sequence continues at coordinate 879,527 of OZ220694.1, read as the reverse complement.
CCGGAAACATTACGGCCGACTCGTGAAAAGCGCCCGCACGGTGATCTGGAATGGCCCTCTGGGCGTATTCGAGGATTCCCGATTCGCGGACGGAACCGAGGCCCTGGGCTGCGCCATTGCCGCCTCGCAAGCCTTTTCTATTGCGGGCGGGGGTGATACGCTGGCCGCCGTGGGAAGTTTTCGGATTAAAAGCAAGATGTCTTATCTGTCGACCGGCGGCGGCGCATTTCTGGAATATGCGGCAGGACGCGCCCTGCCAGCCGTTGAAATTCTCAATACGGTGGCGTCATGACCGCGCCCTCCTCAGAGCTGCGCCACCGGCGCACCAAGATCATCGCCACTCTGGGCCCGGCGACGGATTCGCCGGAGCTGCTGCAAGGTCTGATCGACACCGGCGTGGACGTGGTTCGCCTGAACTTCTCGCATGGCACTCAGGATGAACATCGTGAACGTGCGGAACGAATTCGCGAAATGACCGAACCGGATTACCATCTGGCGATCCTGGGCGATCTCCAAGGGCCGAAAATCCGCATTGCCGGCTTTCGCGACGGCTCGATCACCCTCAAGCCCGGCGATCCGTTCGTCCTGGACCCGCATCTTGATCCGAAAGCCGGTACGAGCGAAGCCGTTGGACTGACGTATCCGGAGTTGTCCGAAGATGTCCGTGTCGGCGACGACCTGCTGCTGGACGACGGCCGTCTCATGCTGAAGGTCAAGGCGCTGGAATCCGGTCGCATCGTCACCGAAGCCGTGACCGGAGGGGTTTTGCAGGACGCCAAGGGTGTCAACCGCGCGGGCGGCGGCTTGTCGGCGCCTTCAATCAGTGCCAAGGATCAACAGGACATCCAGTTGGCCGCGGAGATCGGCGTGGACTATCTTGCCGTGTCCTACCCGCGCAGCGGGGGCGACATCTACTATGCGCGCGAACTCCTGCGCGAGGCTGGCGGCAACGCGCATCTGATCGCGAAGATCGAGCGGGTCGAGGCGGTCGAGAATATCGACGAGATCCTGGACGCCTCGGACGCAATCATGGTGGCGCGCGGCGATCTGGGCGTGGAGATCGGCGACCCGGAACTGCCGGCGGTGCAGAAAAGCTTGATCCGCAAGGCCTGGCGGCACAACCGGGTGGTGATCACGGCGACGCAGATGATGGAATCCATGATCACCAGCACCGTGCCGACGCGTGCGGAAGTGTTCGATGTTGCCAATGCCGTGCTGGACGGAACCGACGCCGTGATGCTGTCGGCGGAGACGGCGGTCGGCAGCAATCCGATCGAGGCGGTGTTGGCGATGAGCCGCATCTGTGTGGGTTCCGAGGGCAACGCCGCTGGCGACATCCTGGATCTCGGCAACGAGGGAGAAGGCCTGTTTGGCCCGGATGAAGCAATCGCATTGTCGGCGATTTTTACCGCCAACCACATGGAAGTCAAGGCGATTGCCGCATTGACCGAATCCGGTTCCACGCCCCGGCAGATGTCGCGCTTCCGTTCCAGCATTCCGATCTATGCGGTCTCCCGCAACCTTGAGACGCGCCGGCGGGTCAACCTGTACCGGGGGGTGTATCCGGCCACCCTGCGCAGCATCAGCACCGACCATGCCCAACTCAACCACGATCTCGTCGACGTGCTGAAGAAGAGCGGCGTGGTGGAGGATGGCGACCGGGTGATCATCACCAAGGGCGATCTGGCAGGCGTGCAGGGAGGCACGAATGCCCTGAAGATCGTGGAGGCCGGGGCAATGCCCGAGTCGCAGGGCGCTGCGGTCGAGTAGCGATAAAATACGCACTTTAATCAACTTTTCACTTTTAACCTGATTTTTTTTATGAACCGTGAAACACTGAGCGCAACTGCGCACGCCATGGTGGCCCCCGGCAAGGGGATTTTGGCGATGGACGAAAGCCACCCGACCTGCCAGAAACGTTTTGACGCCTTAGGCATTGAATTTACAGAGGAAAACCGACGCGCCTACCGCGACATGCTGGTGACGGCCGCGGGCTTGGGGGATCACGTTGGAGGCGCGATCCTGTTCGACGAGACCTTGCGCCAGAAGCTGCTGGACGGCACGCCGTTCCCGGAACACCTGAACTCGATCGGCATCGTGCCGGGCATCAAGGTGGATAAAGGCGCCAAGGACCTGGCGGGACATCCGGGCGAGAAGGTGACCGAGGGCTTGGACGGTCTGCGTGAGCGCTTGACCGAGTATGCGGAACTGGGTGCCCGTTTCGCCAAGTGGCGGGCGGTCATCACCATCGGGGACGGCCTGCCGAGCGAAGCTTGCCTGGAAGTCAACGCTCACGGTCTTGCCCGCTATGCGGCCCTGTGCCAGGAAGCCGACCTGGTGCCGATCGTTGAACCCGAGGTGCTGATGAACGGCGAGCACGACATCGCTCGCAGCTACGAGGTAACCGTCCGCGCGCTGGAAGTGACGTTCGACCAGTTGGCGCGTCAGGGCGTATGGCTCGAAGGCATCGTACTCAAGCCCAGCATGGTGATTTCAGGTGATCGGTGCACGGAGCAGGCGGACGTCGAGACCGTGGCCGCACGCACGGCGGAATGTCTGAAAAAGACGGTTCCGGCGGCAGTGCCTGGAATCGCGTTTCTGTCCGGCGGGCAGAGCGACGAGGAGGCCAGTGCGCACCTGAATGCGATCAATCGACATCCGGACCTTCCCTGGGCGGTGACTTTCTCCTATGGCCGCGCCCTGCAGCAGCAGGCGATGAAGTCTTGGGGAGGCGCCGAGTCCAACCGCGAAGTCGGACAGGCCGCGATCTCCAAGCGCGCCCGCCTGAACGGGGCGGCCGCACGCGGGGCCTACGACAGCGGGATGGAACAGGCCGCCTGATTCGACCCCATGGCGATCGTCCGGCTCCGGAACGCCGACCGCTCGTTCGAAATCCAGGGGAACGAAACCCTGCTTGAGGCCGCCATCCGCGAGGGTGTCGGCCTTCCGTACGGATGCAGTGCCGGGAATTGCGGGCTGTGCCGTGCCCGGCTCATAGAGGGTGAACTCAGGCCCGTTCGCCACCACGACTTCGTGTTCACCCAGGCCGAGCGGGCGCACGGCGATTTCCTGATGTGCAGCAACGGTGCGCAAAGCGATCTCACCCTCGAGGTTGTGCTCGAAAAAGACCCGACGTCCATTCCCTGGCAGACCCTGCAGGCGAAAGTGAAGGTTGCCGAGAAGCTCGGTGAGCGCCTGTTGTGGCTGAAGCTACGCGTGCCCCGCTCGCAACGGCTTCGTTTCCTGGCCGGCCAGTATGCGACCCTGACGCTGGAGAACGGCGTGACGAGCGATAGCGCGATTGCCAGTTGCCCCTGCGACGAACGGCATGTCGACTTCCATATCCGCCGCTTGCCGGATGACGATTTCTCCGACAGCGCGTTCGAGTCCCTGCGCCCGGGACAGACCGTGACGGTTGAGGCGCCGGGGGGTCGGTTCGCATTCGACGATGATTCGACTCGCCCGGCCTTGTTCGTGGCGTTTGACACTGGATTCGCGGCCATCAAGAGCATGCTCGAGCACCTCACCGCGCGCGAATCCGAACAACCCCTGCATCTGTACCGGATCTGTTGCGGCAAGGAAGACCTGTACATGCACAATTTGTGCCGCTCTTGGACGGATGCACTTGACGAATTGAGCTATACGCCTCTGGTGATCGAAGAGTCGTTCAATGAATGGGCGAAAGACGAATTGTCCGGCATGGACAAGGTCGAGGCGATGTTGAAACGCGTGCTGGAAGACCACCCGGACCTGTCCGGGATGGATTTGTATGTCTGCGCGCCGGAGCCGGTGGTGGAGCGCTTTGATGCCCTGGCCATGGAGCATCAACTGGTGCGAGACCAGTTTCATGCCGAAATCATCCGAGGCAACTCGTACACCCGTTGCCTGGGGACGACGGCATGAACACGCGTTGTCCGTTCGAGCGCCTGATCGTTGCCGAGACGCATGCCTGCTCGCGGGCCATGGCGGTGACACGCCGAGAGGGTGCCGGGATCGACTGCAATGATGCCTGCGCCTGCGATCGTTGCCGGTCTCTGCAGGAATTCTTCGAGCAGGTCGGTGCCGAAGCGTTCGGGGAGGTGGAGGATCGCACCCAGGTGCCACATAGTACGTTGCTGAAGATCCAGATTGGCGGGCTGGCGGGAACAGCGCAATGCCTGAATTTGTCCGTGGATGAGGCGGTTAAAGACTTGGATCAGGTGGCGGGACAGGCCGATGGAAACCTTGAAACGCTGGATCATGGAATCCTGGCCGAGGCGATGCGTGGCGCCCGTGCCCGGCGGCGGCGGCACTGATTCCGGGTGGGTGGAGAGGTCATGAGCAAGCGCTGCTACAGCCAGGACCATCTTTGGCTGGAGCCCGATGGGTCCGGTACGGCCACCGTGGGTGTGACCCGCTACGCGCAAGAGGAACTGGGCGACATCCTGTTCGTGGAGCTGCCCGAACTTGGCACCGAGTTGGTGCAGGGCCAGAGCTTCGGGGTTGTCGAGTCGGTGAAGACGGCATCCGACTTGATTGCGCCGGCTTCAGGCCGGGTCGTGGAAGTCAACGAGGTCTTGCGGGAAGAGCCATGGCAGGTCAACGATTCTCCGGAGGGCGACGGCTGGATCCTGAAAATGAGTTGCGCCGAGCCTGATCCCTGCGCGTCCCTGATGGACGCGGAAGCCTACGAGGAGTTGACCGGCGGGTAGTTTGCCTGATCAGACGTAATGGCGGCGGTAGGACCGGCGGGTTCCGGCGCGCTGGGTGATGACGCCGATGATGCTGGAGGGATCGCTGATCTCAAGCGAGGGATACCCGGGGTTGATTGGTTTCAGCCAGTGCCGTTCACTCTCGACCCAGTACTGACGGAAAATGGGTTCGTCGTTGACCTTCGCAACTACATAGGCGCCGGGTTGCACATGCCCGGCCGGGTCAACGATGACGATGCAGCCATCTGCGAATTCCGGCTCCATGCTGTCGCCGAGTACGCGCAGGGCATAGGGCTCGTGAGCCGCGCAGCCGGCATCGTCCAGTATGGGGTTCTGGATGTGTGGGTCGGAAGAACTCATGAGAATTCAATTTCAACACATTTTGGTGATAGGGGGAAACCTCTGGGTCTGGAGTGGGCTGGGCCTAGCCACTTCAGCTTGCAACCGCAGTGATTCAGAAGGCCGAACGGCAATCAGCCGGGGCGCCCGGTACAATGCGCTTGCTTCTACATGATTCTGATGCCCGATTCCTGCCTGATTGTCAATGCGACCGCGGTCAACGAAGGCCGCGTGTTCGAGACGGACCTCTTGGTCCGGGGTTCGCGGATCGAGAAGATCGGCCCGGACCTGTCCGGGGAGCCTGCTGACCAGATCTTGGACGCAGCGGGACTTCACCTGTTGCCCGGGATGATCGACGGCCAGGTGCATTATCGCGACCCGGGTCAACCGGAGAAAGGAACCTTCCAGTCCGAATCCCGCGCTTCCGTGGCGGGTGGCACGACCACCGTCATGGACATGCCGAACAACCAGCCGCCGGTCGTGACTCTTGAGCGGTTGGACGAGAAACTGGCACGGGCGGATGGGGCGATGCACGCCAATTACGCGCTCTATTTCGGTGCGACCAATGACAATGCCGACGAAGCTCGCAACCTAGACCCCCAAAAGGCCTGCGGGCTCAAGATCTTCATGGGCGCGTCGACCGGCAACATGCTGGTGGACGACCCCGAGGCGCTGAGGCAACATTTCGCCGGCTGTCCTATCCTGATCGCCACCCACTGCGAAGACACGCCGATGATCGAGGCGGCGCTGGCCGAACACGTCCAACAGTACGGCGAGCAGATTCCGATGCACTGCCATGCTGAGATCCGCAGCCGGGAGGCGTGCCTTGCTTCCTCGTCCATGGCGGTGGGGTTGGCGCGGGAATTCGGTTCGCGGTTGCATGTGCTTCACCTGACCACGGCGGACGAACTGCCGCAGTTCGATGTTGGGCCGATCGAAGGCAAGCGAATCACCGCCGAGGCGTGTGTTCACCACCTGGTTTTCACTGATGCCGACTACGCGCAGTACGGCGGACGCATCAAGTGCAATCCTTCGATCAAGAAGCAATCGGATCGGGACGCGTTGCGCCAGGCAGTGCACGAAGACCGGATCGACGTGATTGCGACCGATCATGCGCCGCACCTGCTGTCAGAGAAGGAAGGGCCGTATCAGGAAGTGGCGGCAGGCTTGCCGATCACCCAGCATGCGTTGCCGATGCTTTTGGAACTGGTTCATCAGGGCGTTTTCAGTCTGCCTCAAGTCGTGCAAAAGGCGGCACATGCTCCGGCACAGTGCTACTCGGTTCGCGACCGCGGATTTCTGCGCGAAGGGCATTTTGCGGATCTGGTTCTGGCGGATCTGTCAGCAGCGAGAGCGGTGGCTCCGGAAGAAGTGCTGCACCGATGCGGTTGGTCGGCCTTCGAAGGACAGATGCTGCACGCCCGGATCGACACGACAATGGTGTCGGGCCGGATTGCGTATAGAGATGGGCAGGAAATACCGCCTGCGGCCGGGATGCGGATCAATTTCGACCGCGGCTGATTCTGTATTTTGCCGTTATTCGGCTGTGTCTGGGATGGTTTGTATTTGTAAAGAACGACGAAATCGCAGGGATCACGTCATTTTCATATTTTCGATTGCGCCCTGCTCGAAGTCCACTTCCACGACCAAGTCAGATTTCAACTGGGACTGGCAGGCCAGAATATAGCCCTGCTTGAGCATGTCGCCATCCAGCACATACGCGAAATCGTTCAATGCCTTGACCTTGCCTTCCTTGAGGATGCACCGGCAGGTTCCACAGCTTCCAACCTTGCAGTCACAGGGCCACTTGATACCCGCGTTCAGGGCTGCCTGCAGCAGGTTGATCTTGCCGGGGACCTCGAAGGTCTCGCCGGTGTTGGCGATGGTGCACTTGAAGTCCTTTTTCTTGCCAAACATCATCCAGAATCCAATTAGGTTGAGCAACGTAATATTCTACATCAGGGAATGCCTGGGAGTGGAACTTAAACCCGGTATGTATTCGCTGGTGTCTGGGTGTCTTTGAAGAAGCGGCGCACGTAGCGCGGCGCGATGTTGGCGCGGTTGAGGAGCACCAGCATGTCGGCCACGTTGAATTTTCTGTCCCAGCATGGCGTACCGCAGATTTCCGCGCCGAGATTCAGGTAGGCTTTCAGCAAGGGTGGCAGGATATCCCGGGCCGAGTCGGAAAGCTCAATGGTCGCATCCATGGCGGGCTGATCCGGTTCGGGCAGAGGGACACGCGGGTGGACGTCCAGACCCAGATTCACCAGGCCGCGTTCCAGCGCATTCTGGTAGATGGCATGAGCCTGACGGCCCCCGTCCGACATGCTTACGCTGGCACACCCGAACAGGTAGTCATAATCCTGGGATAGCATGAATTCCGCGAGGCCAAGCCACAGGCAGGTGATGGCGCCACCGCTGCGATGTTCGGGATGCACACAGGTACGCCCGACTTCCAGTTTCTTTCCGGGAAGGCTGCGTAAGTGCCCCAGTTTGAATTCCGACTGGGTGTAGAAGCCTCCGGCCTGTGGAACATCCTCGTCCGAGAGAATCCGGGTGCAGGCCACGATGCTACCGGTGACCGTGTCGGATACGGTCAGGTGACGGCAGAATGGATCATAGGAATCCGAATCGATTTGCTCTGCGGCACTTTCCAGAGACGCCCCCATCTCCAACGCGAAAACCTGGTAGCGCAGACGCTGGCATTCGGTAATGACGAATGGCTGGGTGGCGATTTCGAACTTGTATCGGCTAGCCATAAGATTAACGGCCCGGCTGTTTTGGCAAGTGTATCGTATTTTCAAGGTGTTACAGTGCCGTGAAAGTCGAAACTTGGATTCAGCCTGAATGATGAAGGGCATGACTCTGTGCATTTCAGCGGGAAACGCTGGTTTGACACGGAGAGGCTTCCCCATAGGATAGTCGCATGTCTCAATCGCTCGAACGAATGCGAGGTTTCACCCTCCTTGAACTACTTGTTGTTCTGGTGATTTTGGGATTGATCGGGTCGATCGCGGCACCGTAGGTTTTCAAGTGGCTAAACAAAGCCAATGTGGATGCCGCCAAGATTCAGGTTTCCGCCCTCAGCAGCGGTGTTGATTTGTACCGTCTTGAAATGGGCTCATATCCTCCAAGCTTAAAAGCCTTGATTGTTCGCCCGAACGATGCTTCGCGCTGGAATGGACCATACCTAAAGAAAAACACACTACCGAAAGATCCTTGGGGGCGAGAATACCAGTATCAACATTCGGGGGATCATGGAAGTTACGATTTATATTCTCTTGGAGCAGATGGCGAGGTCGGGGGAGAAGGGGAAAATGCAGATCTGACTAATTGGGAGTAGGTGCGGCAGGTGGAAGAGAATATTGGTGGCCTGCTGGTTGAAAGTGGACATTTGAAGCCCCATCAGACCTTGGTGACGGAGGCTTATACTACAATCACTATACTGATGAAATCCATCGTCAAGGCATTTATCTAACTCAGAAAATTTTGAGAAGTAATGATGGCTATGTTTATCTCACACCTGATGACTATGTGAGCGGTGGGGTAGCTCAGAAACGTCTGGCACTGCCCAAAACGCCGACAGGCTATTTCCGGATATCAGGCGAACGCGTCCGTGGTCACAGCATGAGAAAGGTGGCGCCAGCAAATGGACAGCCGGGTGGCGGCAACGAAATACTAGTACCATATACTGTATATTTAGACAAAGATGATTGGGTGCCGATCGGACCATGAAGAAAAAGTTTCTGACTGTCTCCGACTACGGAATGGGCGCTGTGTGGACATACATACTTGCGAACAGTGCGAAGGATGTGTCGGACAAGTACCCGAAGCTGACTGTCTTGGATAAGGAGCCTGACTGGTTTGATAGCAGTATGCGCATGGATATAACAGTAGTGGATGTTGATGATCCACCGAATGCATTTCTGAGACATTTCTTGCCGGATCCATAAACTGTCCAATGGTCGTGTTAGTGCGCCACTCCGGCTCCTATCAAATTTCTGGCCGGATTCAAAACGCCTCGTTATTACTCTCCGCGCCAAGTACAAGATTTCTGCGGGTTTTATTCAGGCGGTGTGGGAACACCTTGGGTCTTGCTTTCATGTGCACAATCCCGACGGGGCCGTAGTTTCGCCGCGTCGTGGACGGAACATTATTTGGTTGCTTGCCTCATTTTCCTAATATTATGATGCTCCTTTCCCGGCCGTGATTCGCAAGGCTGTTCACGGTTGCAGGAAGTTTACTATCCTGCTTGCACTTACTTACGAAAAATAATATGTTGTTGGCACTTCGCGTGGAGTGGTCTGGCGGCATAGTGTTAGTTGCGAGTTTACTGGCTCTTGCATTGCTGTCTTGTGCCCTCCCCCCTAATCATGAAACTTTCGTAAGTCACCGCAACCACGAAGTCGGTCTTAAGATGGAAGATGTGCGCTCTAGTACTAGCATTAAGTCTTATGCAGACAGTAGATTTTTGTCTAATGGTAATGTTGAATATGGATTTAAGTACAGGAGAACATGTCGTGTCTATTACGAAGTCAACCCAGAGACCAGAATCATCGTGGGCTGGAGATGGGAAGGATTGAGGCAGCATTGTGTTATTGGTGGCTAACGAATCCAAGGTGAAGGTAAAATTTTTCTAAGAGATGCACTAAAGTAAAGGAATTACTTTTGGATATTTGCGAAGTTGTGTGCCGGGCAGATCTCGGATAAAGATATCAGCCTCCAAGATGAGAAAAATTTCTGATTCTAATTCGAAACTACAACAGGGTTATAAAGCAGGGCTCACGGCGGTTGACAAATTGCCGCATGCCGAAGCGGTAAAATATCAAATCCGCCTGCTCCTGTTGGGGCAAGTGCCTGTTTATGGCCAAAAAACTGTTCAACCGTCTGTCCGATGCCGTCAAGAAGCGTGCAAACGGCAACCCACGGGTCGTGGAGGCTGACGAGCACGGCATTGATTCTTCGGAAGTTTCCAAGTCCGCCCGGCATGTGGTGGAAGTTTTGGTAGAGGGGGGTTACGAGGCCTATATCGTCGGCGGCGGGGTGCGCGACCTGATGCTGGACCTGCATCCGAAGGACTTCGACATCGCCACGGACGCTCGCCCCGAGCAGGTGAAAAACCTGTTTGACCGCTGCCGCATTGTCGGCAGGCGGTTCCGGCTCGCGCATGTATGGGTCGGCCGTGACCGGATTGAGGTCGCAACGTTTCGGGGAGGACACCGCTCGCGTTCCGGGCGCGCTCATGTTTCGGTGACCTTGGGGGGGCGGATTCTTCGCGACAATGCGTACGGGACAATTGACCGTGATGCGGTACGGCGGGACTTCACGGTCAATTCCCTGTTCTACGACCCGATCCACGATACTGTGCTGGACTTCGTCGGCGGAGTCGAGGACCTGAAGCACTGTCATCTGCGCATGATCGGCAAGCCTGCGTTGCGTTTCCGCGAGGACCCGGTCCGGTTGCTGAGGGCCGTGCGTTTCGCGGCCAAGCTGGACTTCCGGCTTGACCCGGCCATGGAGCAGTTGATTCCCGAGCTGGCGGAATTGCTCGACGCCATTTCACCGGCGAGATTGTTTGATGAGGGCATCAAGCTCCTGCACAGCGGCGCTGCCGAGCGCACGTTCGACCTGTTGCGCGAAAAGAAATTGCTGGTCCAGCTGTTCCCACATACCGAGGCGGCCTTGGAGCGGGATCATCCGGAGGATCTGGAGTTTATCCGTTTGGCATTGGCCAACACGGATGAACGGGTGCACTCGGGCAAGCCGGTGTCTCCGGCTTTCGCCTATGCGGTGGTGATGTGGCCGTATGTGCGTCAGTTGCTGGATGAATTGGAGCCGGGAGAATTCAGTCCGCGCGACGCGTTGGCAGTATGCGCCGACCGGGCCCTGGAGCATCAGGTGAGGACCATCAGCATTCCGTTTCGCCACGCCCAGATGATTCGCGAGATCTGGGTCCGCCAGCCGCAACTCGAGGCAGGCCCGCGTGGCCACCCGGAGCGGGTGATCTCGCGCAGCACATTCCGTGCAGCCTATGATTTTCTCGGGCTGCGGGCAATGAAAGATGAACGACTACAGAAAGCCCATCAAGCCTGGACACAAGCTCAGGAGCAATACACGGCAGGGCCTGACGATGCGCCGCGCCGCCGCCGTCGCCGCCGCCGGAGATAATCATGCTCCAGGACGGCATCTACATCGGCCTTGGCAGCAACCTGGACAGACCGGCCGAGCAAGTCCGTTCCGCGGTACGTGAGTTGGGGCAACTCTCCCAGGTCCGCCTGTGCGCTTCTTCGGGTCTCTACCGGAGCCCTCCGATGGGAGGATTGGATCAGCCGGACTATATCAATGCGGTCGTGCAGGTCGAAACCGATCTGGGACCGGATCAGCTATTCCACGAACTTCAGGAGATTGAACGCCAGCATGGACGGGAGAGGAAGCATGAGCACTGGGCATCGCGGACACTGGATCTGGACCTGCTCCTGTGGGGACAGGAGCGTATCGACAGCGAGACCCTGACATTGCCTCATCCGGGCTTGCATGAGCGGGCATTTGTACTGGCACCGTTGCGCGAACTGAATGCAGACCTGGAGGTGCCCGGCCGGGGCGCCGTGTCGAAGTTGTTGCAGGCGTGCAAGTATTCCCGGGTGGACCGGATGGGGGCCTGCCAAAGCCTGCCTGACTCGGCACGCCTGATTGCCGTGGAGGGGCCGATGGGGGTCGGCAAAACCACGTTGTGCAATCGTTTGGCGGCAGACTTCAACGGCCGACTAATACTGGAGAACTACCAGGAGAACCCTTTCCTCCAGGACTTTTTCAAGACCCCGGAGAAAACCGCCTTGGCCGCGCAGTTGCATTTCCTGACCAGCCGGGCCTGCCAGCTGCGGCAGTTGAACCAGGCGGACCTATTCCAGCAACGCGCTTTTACAGACTATGTCTTTGAGAAAAGCGATTGGTTCTCCCGTTTGTCGCTGCAGGGCGACGAATATGACCTGTGGCTCAGTGTGTACACCCACATGTCCGCCGGTTTGCCGCGTCCGGACCTGGTGATATACCTGCAGGCGCCGGTCTCGGTTCTGCTGGAACGGATTGCGATGCGGGGGCGATCGTTCGAACATGCGGTGCGCCCGGAGTTCTTGGAGGCATTGTCGGCGCTGATGGCAGAACATTTCCGCAACTACTCCGGGACCGTACTGACGGTCGATACGTCCTGCACCAATATGGCAGAGAGTCGACAGGACTATCAAAGCTTGTTGACTGCGCTGGATGGGGTGACCCGACCGGGCCAGTATTTTCTGGATCCAGGCCAGCCGGAGGGGATGCTGGGCGACATGGTCGCATCCGACCGGTAACATTGCCGACAGGAACATGGGCGAGCCGGATAACCTTGTGACACTCGACACTCTGCGCCGGATGGCTCAGGAGGGCAAGCGCCGGTTTGCCGGCCTGACGGCCTACGACGCAACGTTCGCGCGCGCACTGGACGCATGCGGGGTCGAGTTCATCCTGGTCGGTGATTCTCTTGGCATGGTCATCCAGGGGCATGGCACCACCCAACCGGTAACGATGGACGATATGGTCTATCACACGCGATGTGCTTCCCGCGGGGTGCGGCGTGCCCTGCTTATCAGCGATCTGCCATTCATGAGTTGCTGCGACGTGCCCACGGCACAGGCCAACGCAGCGCGGCTGATGCAGGAGGGTGGCGCACAGATGGTCAAGCTCGAGGCCTCCCAAGAGCAGGTCGAGATCGTGCGCGGCCTGTCCGAGCAAGGGTTGCCGGTCTGTGCGCATCTGGGCCTGCGCCCGCAGAGCCTGACCCAGATGGATCGTGTCCGGCGGCATGGACGCACTCCCGACGAAGCGGCGGAACTGCGGGAGACGGCGCTTGCGTTGGAGCAGGCGGGGGCGGATTTGTTGCTTCTGGAATGCGTGGTGGATGACCTGGCTGCGGAAATCACCGAGCGTGCAGGAATTCCGGTGATCGGTATTGGCTCCGGGGCGGCTTGCGACGGGCAGATCCTGGTGTTGCACGACCTGCTGGGGCTGACCGATCCGATGCCGAAACACGCACGTAGTTTCATGGATTCTGGCGACGGCATCGAAGATGCGGTCCGGGCCTACGTCGAAGCAGTTCATTCCGGGTCCTTCCCATGATCCTGTGCCGCACGGCGGCGCAACTTGAAACTGCGCTTGCCCGGCAACCCAAAGAGCGGACGCTGGTGCCGACCATGGGCGGTCTGCACGCCGGCCACCTGAGCCTGATCGACTACGCGCGACAAAGCCCCGGTGCCGTGCTGGCGACCGTTTTCGTTAACCGCCACCAGTTCGATGATCCGGAGGATTTCTCCCACTACCCGCGCGATGAGGAAGAGGATTTCGAACAGTTGCGCCAGGCGGGGGTGGATCTGACGTATGCCCCGGACGAACAGGCGGTGTGGGGCGGCGAGGCTCCCCGGCTGGACGCGTTCGAAATGCCGGGCTTGACGGATGTACTGGAAGGGCAGTATCGCCCGGGGCACCTGACTGCGGTGGCAGCGGTGGTCAGCCGGTTGTTCGACCAGGTGGAACCGACTGCCGCGGTGTTCGGTGAGAAGGATTACCAGCAGTTGGTGTTGGTGCGGCATCTGGCGGAGAAACGCCAGCCGCCGGTGCAAATCATCGCCGCTCCGGTAGTCCGCGAGCCGGACGGACTCGCCATGAGTTCAAGGAACCGAAGGCTGGATTCCCAGTCTCGCGGGCGGGCGGGCGAACTGCACCGGATTCTGGAAGCGGCTGCGGGATTCGTCAAGGAAGGACTTGATGTGGAACAGGTACAGCGGCAGGCGTTTGAGGCCTTGGTCGAGCTGGGGTTCGAACCGGATTATGTCGAGGTGCGTGAAGCGGATTTCCTGCGTCCGGCCGCTGCGTCCGACCGGGAGCTCGTGATTCTGGCCGCAGCGCGGTTGGCGGGCGTCCGGTTGCTGGACGTGGTTCCTGCCGACCGACCATCTCCAGGAGGCTGAATTTGTAGTTGTCAGTGGAATTCAAGGTGCTTCAGGAGGGGGCACTATAATTCAAATTATGGTTCGGTGAGCCTAATGCGAGGACATAAAACACTTGGATTTTTGAGGCTCGATTTGATCGGCGGGCATTGTTTTGGTTTAGTCAGTAAGTTCAGATTCTTCTAGCTTAGACAAATGGCCCACGAATCCAAAACCTTAGAAACCGGGCCGCCCATCGCGATCGTCGGGATGGCGTGCCGGTTCCCCGGCGCGGATGACCTGTCCGCTTTCTGGCGTCAACTGGAAGCCGGGGAGTGCGCCGTAATAGAAGGCGTTCCGGGTTCCGGCATCGGGCGCATCGGCGAGCTTTTCCCGGACTCTTCGGTTCAGGCCAGGGCCTGTCGCTTTGGCGCCTACCTCGACCGGCTGGACCAGTTCGACGCCGCGTTCTTCCGCATCTCGCCGGTCGAGGCGCAATTACTGGACCCGCAGCAACGATTGATGCTGGAGACCAGTTGGCGGGCCCTTGAGGACGCAGGGGTAGATCCGGACCGACTCAAGGGCAGCCGTACCGGAGTCTATGCGGGGATCAGCAACAACGAATACCGGAACCTGATCCTGGACATCAGCGATACTTCCGAGCCTGCGGTCAGCCTTTACTCGGTGACCGGCACTTCCTTCAACACCGCTATCGGGCGGGTCGCTTACGTGCTGGGTCTGGAGGGGCCGGCGATGGCAGTGGATACCGCTTGCTCATCTTCGCTGGTCGCGACGCACCAGGCTGTGACGGGATTGCAACGAGGCGAGGCGGATCTTGCCCTCGCGGGAGGCGTGCACACGATTCTTTCCGGGAAGCTGCTGGAATTTCGCGCGAATGCCGGGATGCTGTCCCCGGACGGGCGTTGTAAGACGTTTGACGCGGCGGCAAATGGATACGTGCGCGGGGAGGGTTGCGGGATCATTGTTTTGAAGCGACTCAGCGAAGCGGAGGCGGCCGGGGACCGGATCTGGGGAGTCATTCGGGGTTCCGCATTGAACCAGGACGGGGCAAGCCCCGGGCTGACGGTACCCAGCGGGGCGGCACAGCAGAGAGTGATCGAGGCAGCACTGCATCGTGCAGGGGTTTCGGCCTCGCAGGTGGATTATGTCGAGGCTCACGGGACGGGGACGGAAGTCGGCGACCCGATCGAGGCGAAGGCAATGGGGACGGCCTATGGCAAGGAGCGTGAAGCGGACCACCCGCTGTTGGTTGGCTCGGTGAAGACAAACGTCGGCCACCTGGAGGCGGCGGCAGGGGTCGCAGGTCTGATCAAGGTCCTGCTGGCCATGAATCACAAAATCATTCCGAAGCATCTGCATTTCCAGAACCCCAGCCCGCAAATAGACTGGGAGCGGTTGCCGTTACGGGTGACGTCGGAGCCGACGGACTGGCCGACTCATCCGGATCGCCCCCCGTTGGCGGGAGTGAGCGGGTTCGGATGGTCGGGAACGAATGCACATGTCGTGCTGGAGGGCTATGAGGCCCCGGACGAGGCCGCTTCCAGCATGGGAGAGCGGTATTGGGTTGCGGGGAGCCCGAAGCCGGTCACGGAACCGCAGGCTGAAGAACCCGTTGCCGGGCGCGGGACGCGCCTGCTGCCGTTGTCGGGCAAGTCGGCCCCGGCGCTGCGGGAGTTGGCCGGTCGCTACCGGGACTGGCTCGACGAGTGCGGGGATCTTTCCCCGGCGGATGCGGGGGACCCGTTGCTTTCCGACATGGCGTGGACGGCCGGGGTGGGCCGGAGCCATTTTCCCCATCGCGCGGGCGTGGTGTTCAACGATGCGGAATCGCTGCGTGCCAGCCTGACGGAACTGACAGAAGCGTCGGACGAGCCGGAGCCGCGGGAAGCGGGGAAGGTGGCGTTCGTATACACCGGGCAGGCGAGCCAGTGGGTCGGGATGGGCGAGGAGCTGTACGAGAGCGAGCCGGTGGTGCGGGCGGTGCTGGACCGGTGCGACGCGCTGCTCCGGGAGGAGCGGGGCGAGTCGTTGCTGGACGTGATGTTCGGTCGGTCGGGGGAGCTGGACGATCCGGCGTGGGTGCAGCCGGCGATCTATGCATTGGAGTGTGCGCTGACGGCGCTGTGGACGAGCGTGGGGGTGCGCCCGGACATGGTGCTCGGTCACAGCCTGGGAGAGATTGCGGCGGCGCAGGCGGCGGGGGTGTTGAGCCTGGAGGACGGCCTGCGGTTCGCGGCGACTCGCGGCGCACTGACGGGGGCGTTGCCTGGCGAGGGGGCGATGGCGGCAGTGTTTGCGCCGGGACCCAAAGTGGCGGAGGCGCTGGACGAACACAATGCGGCATCCGAGGGCGTTGGCCTGTGCATTGCCGCCGATAACGGCGCCCATCAGGTGATTAGCGGCCCGAAGGACGAAGTGGAAGCAATCCTGCAACGCTTCGAGTCGGAGGAAATCCAGGTGAAACAGCTGAGAAAGAGTCCCGCGTATCACAGTCCCATGGTGGAGCCGGCCTTGGAAGGTTTGGATCCGCTCCTCGAGAGCATGGAGTTTGCCTCGCCATCGCTTCCCCTGGTGAGCAACGTGACAGGTCAGGAGGCTGGGCCGGGCGCGGCGCTTGATAAGGCGTATTGGCGCCGGCAGATGCGCGAGCCGGTGGCGTTTCGCCGTGCCGTGGAGACGCTTGCCGAGCTGGGAACGGAAATCGTCGTGGAGATTGGCCCTCATGCCGTGCTGGGCCCCATGACGCTCATGGCGTGGCCGGAATCGGCGGGAGGGTCGCCAATAGCGCTTTCGAGTCTCGTGCGCCCGTCGCGCGATGCTCCGGCGTCGGAAGTTCGCGGCGCGTTCGTCCGTGCGGTTTCGGGAGCGTACAAGGCAGGGTTGCCTATCCGTTTTGAAGGGCTTTTTTCGGGGGAGACGCGGCGCCGAATCGCGCTGCCGGGTTATCCGTTCCAATACGAGAGCTACTGGGTCCAGGCCTCAAGGCGCCGTCGGCAGGATGCCGGCCATCCCCTGCTGGGCAGCCGGCACGAATCCGCTCGTGGAGGGACGACTTTCGAGACCGAGATTTACCCTTCGGACCCGGCTTGGCTGAGTGACCATCGGGTATTCGGGCGGCTGGTGGCTCCGGGCGCGCTCTACGGGGTCATGGCGGCATCGGCTTCCGCCGCCGAAGGCGCAGGCTCGGCCGTCGTCGAGGACATGCAGCTGCACAACCCGTTGGTTTTTGCAAAAGAAAGCTCCGAGGGTGGAGCGGACGACGGGAGAAAGATGCAAATCCTGCTTGATGATGTCGAAGAGACATTGTCACGTCGCTTCCAGGTGTTCAGCCAGGGAGACGACGGAGAGTGGACATTGCACGCGGAGGGAAGAATTCCGTCATCGCCGGGCCCCGGCGGGCCGGAAGCTCCGCCGCAGGTCGACCTGGAGGGTCTGAAAGCGGATTTGGCGGCGGAAGACATGTCCGCCTTTTACCGAGCCAGGGCCGAGGCCGGGATCGACCTGGGACCATCGTTCCGCACACTGGAGAAGGCCTGGTCGCGGGCGGGCGAAGCGCTGGGTGAGGTGGTTTTCCCTGAAGCTTGCGGCCGGGACGGTTTGGAGGTGCACCCGCTCCTGCTCGACGGTTGCTTCCAGGTCGTGGCGATCGCGCGCAATGCAGCGGAGGCTGGCGGCACCTATCTGCCATTCGGTTGGGAGCGGCTATGGCTGGCAGGGCGCTTGCCGGACCGACTGGTTTGCCACGTGCGCATGCGAGAAGACTCCCGGCCCTCCGATTCGGAAACCGATGCCCCTCCGGAAGTGCTTACGGGCGACATGCGGATTTACGACCCGGGCGGAGCCCTGATCGGAGAACTGAACGGGTACACGGTAAAACGAGCGACTCGGGCGGCGTTGCTCGCAGCAGTGGAGGGTGTAGAGGACTTTCTGTACGAGACCGTGTGGCGGGACTGTGCTCTTGCGCCGGGAATGCCCCCTGCAGATTTTTTCCCGAGCCCGACCGCTATTGCAGCCGAGTCTGATCCGTTCACCCGGTACTTGGCGGATGAAGGCGTCGGGGCCGAGGACAGGGCCGCCTTGCTGGAAGACCTAGAGCGGCTGTCGCGTTTCTATGCGCTCTGGACTCTGGAGAAGTTGGGATGGGAGCGTACGGCGGGTACGGCGGTGGACTCCGAGGAACTGCGGGAACGCTTGGGTGTCCTGGAGGTTCACAAGCGCCTGTTTCGGCGGATGCTCGAAATGCTGGCCAAATCCGGGGTGCTGGAAGCCGCAGGCGACGGTTTTTCGGTGGCGGTCGGCTCCGGGGACCTGCTGCCGGAGGAGATCTCGGGTGACCCCCAGGAATTTGCCATCCAGATGGCCGCGAGATATTCGCATGGCTCGAACGAAATCGGGCTGTTCCGTCGATGCGGCGGTGCCTTGTCGGAGGTGTTGCTGGGTCGCGAAGATTCCCTGTCGCTGCTGTTCAGCAGCGGAGAACCGACCGCCGCCGACCTGTACATGAAAGCGCCGGTGGCGCGCGCGGCAAACCGAATGCTGGGGGACGCGGTCGCGACCCTCATGAAGGAGGTCCCCGACGGGCGACGGCTACGGGTTCTGGAGATCGGGGCGGGCACGGGTTCGGCGACGGCGTCGGTGCTGCCGGAGCTTCCGGAAGGGCGGTTCGACTACGTCTACACGGACATTTCGGCCGGCTTCTTCGCGGAGGCGGAGGCGCGCTTTCAGGGAAGCGGCGCATCCATCGACTACCGGGTGCTGGACATCGAGAAAAACCCGATCGAACAAGGATTCGATGCCCATGGCTATGACTTGCTGATCGCGTCCAATGTCCTGCATGCCACGCGGTACTTGGAGGAGACGCTGGCGCATTGCCGGGAGCTTCTCGCACCCTCGGGCCAGCTGGTGGCGCTGGAGAACCTTCGCGGCCAGGGATGGCTGGACCTGACCTTCGGACAACTGGACGGCTGGTGGCGGTTTGCCGACGCCTATCGTCCGCACCATGCCTTGGCCAGCCCCGAGGTGTGGCGGCAGGCATTCAGCGACGCGGAATTTTCCGATGTCGAGGTGTTGGGGGTGAACCGGTCCGATCCTGCCGAAAGACCGGATCGGGGAGTCATTGTGGCGCAGGGGCCGGCGGAAGTGGTCGAGCCGGCGGGCGCATGGATCCTGGTTGCGGATCGCGGTGGCGTGGCGGAGGATTTGGCCACGGACCTGGCGGCGCGCAACCAGACGGTCGTTCTGGTGGGCGAGGACGCGCAGGCGGACGCAGGGCCGGCGGAGGACGGTTCCAAGATCATCAGGACCTCTTTGGAGATCGAACGCCGAGAGTCATGGCACTCCCTGGCGGAAGGTCTGCCCGAGGGCGTGCCACTCAACGGGGCGGTCCACTGCGTGGCGCTGGACGGTCACGGAATCCATGCGACAACCGAAGAAATGGCCGAGGACACACGACGGATAGGGGCGAGCGCGCTGGCGCTGGTGCAAGGCCTGACGGATGCCGACGCCATGCCGGTGAAGGGTCTGTGGCTGGTTACGCGGGGCGCGCAGGTTCTAGAGAAAGAGCGAACCGGGGAACTTGCCGGCGCAACGCTGTGGGGGTTCGGGAAAGTGGTGGCGCGGGAGGCCGCCCAACTGCAACCGAGGATGATTGACCTGGATCCCGGAGAGAGTGCGCCGCTTGCCGATCTTGCCAACGAACTGCTGTATCCCGACGCCGAGACCCAGGTTGCGTACCGTGTCGGTCGCCGCCAGGTTGCCCGCCTGATCCGGTTTGGCAGCGGAACGGAGCGGCTGACCTTGCCTGAGGACTCAGGCTGGATGCTGGAGCCCGACTCGGGGGGCGCCCTTGAGGAATTGAGGGTGGAGCCGCTGCCGGCGCGCACCTTGGAGCCGAAGGAAGTCCGTGTGGCGGTTGAGGCAGCCGGGCTTAATTTCTGGGACATGTTCCGTGCGATTGGGATGATTGATACCGGGTTGCTGGGCGGCGAGGTGTGCGGCCACGTGCTCGACGTCGGGTCCGATGTGTCCACCGTCTCGGTCGGCGATTGCGTGACTGCATTGGCATTCGGCACATTCGGGTCGGAGGCGGTGATGCGCGAGGAGATGGTGGCACCGGTTCCGCCGGGGATTCCGATCACGGCACTTGCAACGATACCGACCGCATTCGTATCGGCCTTGCTGTCTTTCGATCTCGCGGAATTGAAGGCTGGCGACCGGGTGCTGATTCACGCGGCCGCGGGGGGAGTGGGACTGGCCGCCATACAGCTGGCGCAGGCTGCCGGAGCAGAAGTGTTCGCGACGGCGAGCGCCCCGAAGCAGGCGTATCTCCGGTCGTTGGGTGTGGAGCATGTCTTCGACAGTCGCCAGACGGCATTCGGAGGGGAAATCCTCGAAGCCACGGATGGCGCGGGGGTGGATGTGGTGCTGAACAGCCTGACCGGAGAGGGTTTCATTGAGGCGAGCCTGTCCTGTATGGCGCAGGGCGGCCGTTTTGTGGAACTGGCCCGCGTGGGCATCCTGAGCCCAGATGAAATGAAGGAGGCGCGACCGGATGCCGCCTACTTCATTCTGATGTTGGATGTTCTGAAAGAAGACGACCCGGCGCAACCCGGGGATGCCCTGAGGCGCGTGATGGCATGGCTGGCAGAAGGGGAGCTGACTCCGCTGACCCACAGCCGGTGGTCGCTCGCCGAAACGGGACCGGCAATAAAGTTCATGCGCGCCGCCCGGCACATCGGCAAGATTGTCCTGACCACCTCGCCGCTTGAGCGAGGGCAATTGCGTCAGGACCGCACCTACCTGGTGACCGGCGGCTTGGGCGGGATCGGGTGTGCAGTGGCCAGCTGGCTCGCTGACCGGGGGGCTGGAGCAATCGTGTTGAACGGCCGGCGAGATCCGGACCCCGAGGTCGAAGAGGCCATCGCGTCCTTGCGCGACCGCGGATTCACGGTGCAGGTGGAACTGGCCGACGTAACGGACGCGAAGGCCGTAGACGAAATGCTGGCGCGCATGGATCAGGATCTGCCGCCTTTGGGAGGGATTATTCACAGCGTGGGCGTGTTGTCGGACAGCGCGCTCGGGAATCAGACCTGGGAGAATTTCGAGAAAGTGCTGTGGCCGAAGATGCTGGGGGCCTGGCATCTGCACCGGGCGACCGTGGATCGCGACCTGGATCTGTTCATCCTGTTCTCAAGCGTGGCCGGCATTATGGGCAATCCGGGCCAGGCGAACCATGCGGCGGCCAACGTATTCCTCGACCAGCTCGCCGCCCATCGCCGTGCACTGGGGCTTCCGGGCCAGGCGATCGCCTGGGGAGCATGGTCGGGGCTTGGCGAGGCGGAGGAGCAAAGGGAGAGGATTGCCCAGCGACTGGCGGCATTCGGCACCAGTTGGATTACTCCGCAGCAAGGCCTCAAAGCATTCGATCAACTGGTGCGCCAGGACTCCGCGACTTCCGTGGTGTTGGCGGTGGACTGGGCGATGTTCGGGGAAGCGATCGGGAGCCGCCCGCCCCTGCTGGAGGATTTGTTGAGCGATGCTCTGGAGGGGGATGACGAGGCAGTCGCGTCATCGGATGACTTGCTGACTCGATTGAGGCAGACGCCGGCAGCGGGGCGAATGGACTTGATGGTTTCGTTCCTGCAACAGGAAGTGCAGGCAGTGCAACGGCTGCCGTCGGCTCCAGCGCCGACGGTAGGGTTCTTCGACCTGGGAATGGATTCACTGATGGCTGTAGAGTTGCGAAATCGGCTGAATCAGTCGCTTTCTGGAGAATACACGGCTCCGAATACGCTGGTGTTCGATTATCCGAGCATCGCGGATCTTGCAGGCCACCTGGTCGAGGAATTGGGTGATGCCGAGGGTGCGGCGACACCCGAGGCGCAGCCCGAATCAAGCCGGCAACCCGCCCCGCGGCGCGAAGACGACCGGATTGCGGTGGTGGGCATGGCTTGCCGGCTCCCCGGCGCACCGGATCTTTCCGCCTTCTGGCGTCAGCTTGAGGCGGGGGACAGCGCGGTGACGGACGGGCGCCCAGGCTCGGGTCATTGGGGCGGGGCTGTCGGAGATCCTGACGCCGACGAGATCTTTTTCCGGAGAGGTGGATTCGTTGAGGGGATCGATCAATTCGATGCCGGATTCTTCGGCATCAGGCCGATCGAAGCACGGACGATGGACCCGCGACAGAGACTATTGCTGGAGACGAGTTGGCAGGCATTCGAGGACGCGGGGATCGACCCGAGCCTGTGGAAAGGCAACCGCGCCGGAATCTATGTCGGAGTGGGGGGCAGCGAATACCGGGATCTGGTTTCGGCCGGCGGCGAAGTGGGCAATTACTTCGGGACGACCGGCAGCGTCGCCGTTGGACGGATCGCATTTGTGCTGGGCTTCATGGGACCGGCGGTGCCGCTGGACATGACGTGCGCGTCGTCGTTGGTTTCGGTGCACCAGGCGGTCGCCA
The DNA here is from genome assembly GCA_965116525.1 of uncultured candidatus Poriferisulfidus sp. GTDB lineage: Bacteria > Pseudomonadota > Gammaproteobacteria > Poriferisulfidales > Poriferisulfidaceae > Poriferisulfidus. The sequence goes on along the minus strand of OZ220694.1, from coordinate 857,061 downwards.
GCCTGCAGCGGGGCGAAGTGGACTTGGCCTTGGCCGGGGGCGTGCATGCCGCGCTCTCTCCCGCAGTCACAAAATTTATGGCGGAGTTCGGGATGCTGTCGCGAAGCGGGCAGTGCCGCACTTTTGATTCGGCCGCGGACGGTTTTGTCCGAGGCGAAGGCTGCGGGATGGTGATTTTGAAGCGATTGAGCGAGGCGGAGGCGGACGGAGACCGGATCTGGGGCGTGATCGCAGGCTCTGCGGTTAACCAGAACGGGGCCAGCGCGGGGTTGACGGTACCCAGCGGTTCGGCACAGGAGCAAGTCATGAAGGAGGCTTTGTCCCAAGCGGGGATCTCTCCGTCGGAAGTGGATTATCTGGAGGCCCACGGCACGGGGTCGGAACTGGGAGACCCAATCGAGGTGCGTGCGTCGGCAGCGGCATACGGAGAAGGACACGACATGGATCACCCGCTCCTGATCGGGTCGGTCAAGCCGAATATCGGCCACCTTGAGTGGGCGGCAGGGGTCGCAAGTTTGATCAAGGTTTTGCTGGCCATGCAACGGAGGGTGATCCCCGGGCAGCTGAACTTCCAGAGCCCGAACTCTCACATCAATTGGGACCAATTGCCGATACGGGTGATCTCGGAAGCGACGGACTGGCCGGACGCTTCGGGACATCCACCACGGGCGGGGATAAGCGCTTTCGGGCTTTCGGGCACGAACGCGCATGTCGTGGTGGAGGGGTACGAAACCTTGGACGGTGCTGATTCCGATGCCGGAGAACAGTACCGGGCCGCAGGCAAGCCGAAGTCGGTTGCCGTCTCGGTGCCGAAGCCGGTCGCGGAACCGCCGGCCGAAGAGCCCATCACCGGGCGCGGGACGCGCCTGCTGCCGTTGTCGGGCAAGTCGGGCCCGGCGCTGCGGGAGCTGGCCGGTCGCTACCGGGACTGGCTCGACGAGTGCGGGGATCTTTCCTCGGCGGATGCGGGGGGCCCGCTGCTTTCCGACATGGCGTGGACGGCCGGGGTGGGCCGGAGCCATTTCCCGCACCGCGCGGGCGTGGTGTTCAGCGACGCGGAATCGCTTCGGGCCGGCCTGACGGAACTGGCGGAGGCATCGGACGAGCCGGAGCCGCGGGAGACGGGGAAGGTGGCGTTCGTGTACACCGGGCAGGCGAGCCAGTGGGTCGGGATGGGCGAGGAGCTGTACGAGAGCGAGCCGGTGGTGCGGGCGGTGCTGGACCGGTGCGACGCGCTGCTTCGGGAGGAGCGGGGCGAGTCGTTGCTGGACGTGATGTTCGGGCGGTCGGGGGAGCTGGACGATCCGGCGTGGGTGCAGCCGGCGATCTATGCATTGGAGTGTGCGCTGACGGCGTTGTGGGCGAGCGTGGGGGTGCGCCTGGGCGTGGTGCTGGGTCACAGCCTGGGGGAGATTGCGGCGGCGCAGGCGGCGGGAGTGTTCAGTCTGGAGGACGGCCTTCGGTTCGCGGCGACCCGTGGCGCACTGATGGGGGCGTTGCCCAAGGAAGGAGCGGAGAACGGACAGGCTTTGGATGAACTGGAAGCCTTGCTTGCGGACGTGACGATCTCCCCGCCGTCCCTGACTTTGGTGAGCAGCCTTACGGGAGAGACGATAGGGCTTGACGATGCGTTGGATGGAGCATATTGGCGTAGGCAGCTCCTTGAGCCTGCCGCATTTCATGGGTGCGTGGAAACGCTGGCGAAGCTGGGCGTGGATGTGATTCTGGAGATTGGCCCACAAGCGGAGCCGGATTCGATGGTAACGATGATTCGGCAGGAGCTGGTGGATGAATCTGCGGGTCAGGCACCCGTCGTTCTGTCGAATCCTCTGGCTAGCGCGCAGGCGTCAGGAAGTGAAAGCGCCAGGTTCGTAGAGACAGTTTCGGGAGCATATCGGGTAGGCCTTCCGATTTCTTTTGCCGGGCTGTTCTCGGGGGAAGCGCGCCGCCGGATACCATTGCCCGGCTATCCATTTCAGCACCAGAGGTATTGGGTCGAAACACCAAAATAAGATGCTTGACCTCCTGCGCCGCTCTACATCAAGTCATGCCGCTCAATGAATTCGCGTATCGCCGCAGCGCACTCTTCTGGTTTTTCCAATTGGAGCAGGTGCGTCGCTTCGGGGATGAAGTCGTAGTCCACGGTCATGATGTCGTCTAAAGCGTAGGACGGCAGGTACGAGTACGGCAAGGTGGGATCCGCACCGATAACCTTTGCCGGGCAAGGGAGTGCGTCGAAATCCACCAGCATTGAGTAGCTTCCCGTCCACTCGATGATTTGCGCCTCGTAATCGCGGGGACAGCGAAGTTCGTAGCCGTCGCCGGTTTCAGACTTTCGCAGTATTGTTGCGGCCATGAGCTCCGGAACCCCGGGCAGCACGCGCGAAAAAGTCGGCAGGCAGTGCAGCAATTCCGAGAACTCTTCCCTTGTCCGGAACTGATGCCCGCGCCGTCGGGCCATGCCGGCGGTCCGCAAGGCGACTTCATCGAATTCAACCCGGTCGATTCCGGCCTTGCGCAAGGGGGGATCGAACAGGATCATCGCCGAGAACCCCCGGTTCTGGACGGGCATCGGAACCAGGATCGGAGCCGTGGATGCTAGAAGCGCGATCAAGGTGGAAAGCGAATGGAATATGCCGATGTTCGGCTTTCTTCCGTAGTGGAAGTCGATGGATTCCAGGATGCGGTCCTGATCGCTGATCAGGTTCGGAATATTGTGTTGCTTGCGGTCGCCGACGGCGTTCCATCCGTGGTTTCTAAGGTCGTAGATGATCAGGTCGAAATCATCAGTGAGCTGGGACCAAAAAGGGTAATAGAGATCAATCGCAAAGCCATTGCCATGACTCATGATGAGCCGGGGGCCCGACGGATTTCCGTGCCTCCGCAGGGTGGTGACGGCGTCATCGTCAAGGCGAACCTCGCACACCGCAAGAGGCTCGGGGATCTCCCACAGCACTTCTGAAGTCATGAGGAGGCAAGGGCTTTTATGAGCGTAATCAGCCCTTTCCCGTTACTGCGATTTATGGCGAAGTTGATGGGGCTGCCTTTCAGAATGATGCAATAACTTGCCGTATTCTACGGTGTCGCAAACAATCCCTCGGGTCTCGCCGCTTCTTACGCCGGAGCCACCGGCACTTGTCAATAAAAAACTGGGGGTTTGGGTTTTATGTTGTGGTGAAAGAGGCCCCACAAACGGGCACTGGAAAAAGTGCCCGACCAATTTCGAGGAATAGGCGGTAATGCCCGCCGCATGCTTTTACCCCGCGCGTGAATCGACGAATCCAGAAAGACTCCGAAGACTCGAAATCTGGGCCAAGTCGTCGGCAGAAATTTCGATGCCGAATTCCTGACTGACGACTTTCATGAATGCGATGGCGTCTACGGAAGATACGCCGGAATCGCCGAAAGAAGCATCCAGGCTGGGCTCCCGATCGAGCCCCAGGTTGTCCCGGGCGAGTTCCATGATGCGGTCTGCTGATGCCATAATAAAATTCCTTGAGAAAACTAAAGAAAAGGAATGACATTATACGGATTGAAATCAGCGTCGCGGAACGATTTTATTTTTTAGTGTCAGGTGCTGGATAGGGCAAGGCGAAACGGCCGCCGACCCGCAGTTTGCTAAAATTCGGAACCATGAAACTGACTTTCCTCCGCGCCCGTCTGCATCAGGCAACGGTGACCCATGTCGAGCCGGACTACGATGGCTCGTGCGCGATCGATGGCGAGTTGCTGGAAGCGGCTGGCATCAGCGAGTACGAGCAGATCGACCTGTACAACATCAGCAACGGGGAACGGCTTACCACTTACGCCATCCGGGCCAGCCACGGCAGCCGCATCATTTCAGTGAATGGCGCGGCGGCGCACAAGGCATCGCCGGGGGATCAGATCATCATTGCCGCCTACGCGCAACTGGAGCCGGAAGAAGTGGCGGATTTCAAGCCCGTCTTGGTGTATCTGGGCGCGGGCAACCGTATCGAACGCATCACCCATAAGATTCCGGTCCAAGCGGCCTGAATCAACCGGTATTCCGCATTCCTGCCGCGATCGCGCTGATCGACCGCGCAACAGTATTCTGGTAGGGCTCGGGGTCGGAAGCCTCGCGCATGCGGCGCAGCAGGCTGAGTTGGATTTCGTTGAGAGGGCCCAGATAGGGATTGCGGCGGCTCAATGACCGGCGCAGGACTTCCTGCGTTTCCAGGAGTTCCTTGCAGTCCGCCACCTGCAGCGCGAGTTTGCGGGTGAGCCGGTATTCCTTCTCGATCTGCTCGTAGATACGATCGGCGTCGGCCGGATGCCTGCTCAGCAGCATGTATTGCCGGGCGATCAGCATGTCGGCTTTGGCGAGCGCCATCTGGATATTCTGCATCAAGGTCCGGAAGAAGGGCCAGCGCTTGTACATGAGGCGAACCTGTGCAAGCCCGGTTTTCGGGTGCGCCTTCAGGTAGGATTCGAGCGCGGTGCCGATGCCGTACCAGGCGGGCAGGGTATGTCGCGAGAGAGACCAGCCGAATACCCAGGGAATGGCGCGGATGGAATCCATCGAGCGATCCACCGCGCGGCGGTGCGAAGGCCGGGAACCGATGTTGATGTTGCCGATCTCCTGCACCGGGGTGACCTCGTAGAAGTAATCCAAGAAACCCGGAGATTCGATCAGTTCCCGGTAGGCCTGCTCGCCGTCGGCAGCAAGCTTTTCCATGATCCTGAGATCGTCGGCGTATTCATGGGCCAGTTTGCGGAACTGCAGGTGGCGGGAAGCCAGGACCAGGCCGGTCGCGCCCATGGTCAGTTCGTACACGGCCGTCTCCAGGTTGGAGTATTTGTTCGACAGCACCTCGCCCTGCTCGGTCAGCTTGATAGTACCTCGAACCGTACCGGGTGGCTGTGCCGTGATCGCCTCGTAGGTCGGCCCCCCACCCCGTCCGACGGTGCCGCCGCGGCCATGGAAAAGCCGGAACTTCACTCCATGGTTCTCGGAGACTTCGTGAATCTGTTTTTGCGCCTGGTACAGGTTCCATGCCGAGGCCAGGATGCCGCCATCCTTGCAGGAGTCGGAATACCCCAGCATGATGTCTTGCACGCCGCCCGAGGCATCGAGCAGCGGACGGTAGACGGCGTCCTGGAACAGCCGCTCCAAGATTTCCGGCACCTTGCGCAGGTCCTCGATCGTTTCGAACAGCGGGCAGATCTGCAGCAGGCAGAAGCGGCGCTGTCCGCGGCCTCCGGCCAACCCGGCCAGCCCCCCCAGGAACAGCACCTCCAAGACATGGCTGGCCTCGTGGGTCATGGAAATGACGTATTGGCCGAACATCTGCGGGCTGGTCTGTTCCGGCACTTCCCGCATGAGGTCGAACACGGCCAGAGTCTCGCGCGTGGTGGCGGACAGTTTCCTGCGATCCAGGGAAACTGGCCCGTCCATCTTCTTGATGCGTTTGCGCAGGGCCTGGATACGCCCGGTTTCGTCCAGGCTGGTGTAGTCGGCCCCATCTATCAGTTGCATGATTTCGCTGACCGCTTCCGTGTGCCGGGGGGATTCCTGGCGGAGGTCGAGCCGCGCCAGGTAGAAGCCGAATGTTTCCACCAGCCGGATCAGGTCAGCCAGCTCACCGTCGGCGATGCGGCGATCACCCTGTTCGACCAGCGAGTCGTAAATCAGTCGCAGGTCGTCGAGGAACTGGGCCTCGTCCTGGTAACTGTCCGAGCTGTGCCAGGCCCGGCCCTGCAGGTGATCGAGCCGATGCTGCAGCCGGTGCAGGATGACCTCCAGTTTGCAACGGTACGGTTCGGTTTCGAATAGCGAGGTGGCGCGGCGCCGTACCCGGTCCAGCACTTTGCGATCGTCTTCCAGACTGACTTTCATGCGCTCCGGCAGATCGATCAGGTGGGAGGAATGGCTGAGGATGCTCTCCAGATCGCGGACGCGGCGGATATATTCCACGAGGATGGCTCGCGCCTGCATCCGGCAGGCTTCGCGGGTGACGCGCGCGGTGACGTGCGGGTTTCCGTCGCGGTCGCCGCCGATCCAAGAGCCGAACCGGATAAAACTCGGGAGAGCGCGAGGGGAGTCCGGGTAGGTCTGTCGCCAGGCGCGCTGCAGGTTCCGGTAGAGGAGCGGGATGGCCTCGAACAGGGATTTCTCGAAATAATGCAGGCCGTTTTTGACCTCGGTCTGTACGGTCGGCTTGCCCGGGCGGACTTCGTCGGTTTTCCACAGCAGTTGGATTTCCGCCAGCAGTCGGTCGCTGGCTTCGTCGCGTTCCACGGGGCTCAGGGTTCGGTCGTCCGAGGATTGCAGCAGGATGAAGATACGCCGAAGTGCTTCCTGCATGATGCGGCGCTTCGCCTCGGTCGGATGGGCGGTGAAGACCGGCATGTACTCTGCCGAAAGCAGCAGTTTTTCGGCCTGGGTGGCACTGAAGCCCTGCTCCTTGAGCGTGCGCAGGGTCGCGTCGAACGAGCCCGGCCATAGTTGTGTGCCAGTCTGCAGGTATCGGTGTCGCCGGTCTTGAAGTGCCGCTTCTTCGGCGACGTTGACCAAGCTGAAATAGGTAGAGAAGGCCCGGATGACCTGGACGGTAAGGTCTTGATCCAGCCGGTCGATCAGGCCGATCAGGCGCACGCGCCGATTTACGTCCTCTTCGTGCTGCAGGCGGATATAACCCCGGCGCAGACGCTCCACAACCTGGAATACCTGGGGAGGTGCGTGCTCCTGGAGCACGAGACCAAGCAGACGACCCAGCAGCTTGACGCGCTGTCGTAACTTGCGGTCAACGGAATCGCCTGTCGACGGCGTGTGTGTGGCCGCGCTAGGCATAGAGAAAAAACGGACGATGTTTGAGCGGACATTATACTAGGCGCACCTCAAACACAGACTTTTCAGCATGCCTGAACCCTACCCGGAATCCCTGTCTTGCCATGCGGAACGTCTGCGGGGAATCCCGTTGCGAACCTTGTTTGCGAAAGACCGCGAGCGTTCCTTTCTGTGCCGCGACATCGAAGGCATCCATGTGGACGCTTCGCGCCAGCGGCTGGATCCTGAAGCCTGGGCGGACCTGCTGCGCATGGCGGAGCAGGTGGGGTCGGTCCGCTCCGACCTGTTTGCCGGCGCTCCGGTGAACGCGACGGAAAACCGCCCGGTTTTGCACCCGGCCTTGCGTGACCCGCGCCCGGAGGGCTGGGTCGTGCAAGGCGTCGACATCCTCGCCGAAATGCACCGGCAGCGCCAGCGGATGCACGAGTTCGCGGGTGCTTGCGCCTCGCGTTGGCGCACGGTGGTCAATCTGGGGATCGGCGGCTCGGATCTGGGGCCGCGCATGCTGTGCGAGGCGTTCCCACGCGCACCCGGCGCACCGGATGTCCGCTTTGCGTCCACGCTGGATCCCGAGGAATTGAATGCCGTACTGCGTGGCTGCAACGCAGACCAGACGCTCTTCATCATCGCCTCCAAGACTTTCACCACCGAAGAGACCCAGCGCAATTTCTCGGCGGCCAGGCGGTGGCTGGCAGATCAGGGGGTGGAGCCCGGGGAGGTGATGGAACATTTCGTGGCGACCACGGCCGCAACTGAACGCGCGCAGGAGATCGGCATCGACGCGCAAAGGATCTTCCCGTTCTGGGATGGGGTCGGCGGTCGCTATTCGGTCTGGTCGAGCGTCGGCCTGCCGGTCGTGCTGCATGCCGGCTGGGACGCATTCGAACAATTGCTCGCGGGTGCCCATGCGGTGGACGAACACTTCAGGGAGGCGGAAGCGGAATCCAATGTTCCCCTGATGCTGGCGTTGCTGATGCTCTGGAACCACACGTTTCTGGGAGCGGCGACGCGCGCGGTTCTGCCGTACAACTATGGCTTGCGGACCTTGCCGAGGTTTCTGCAGCAGCTTCAGATGGAAAGCCTGGGCAAATGCGCGGGAGCAGATGGTGAATTACAGGATGTCGCGGCTCCGGTGGTGTGGGGCGGTTCCGCCAACGACGGTGCGCATGCGTTCTTCCAGTTGCTGCACCAGGGATCGCAGGCCGTGCCGGTGGACGCGATCATCGCACGACCGGATCCAGAGGATGAGCGTGAGCGGGCGCTGCTGGCGCAGTGCCTGTCGCAACTGGACCTGCTGGCTTCGGGCCGGACGGCCGAAGAGGCGAAGCCCGCCCCCGGTGTGGCGGCGGGCCATTACGTGCATCCGGGGGATCGCCCGAGCACACTGTTTATTCTGGATGATTTGGGTCCGCGACGGATCGGGGCGCTGCTGGCGCTATTCGAGCACGTGACATTTGCGACTGCCGTGCTTTGGGGAATTAACGCTTTCGATCAGTTCGGTGTGGAGTACGGCAAGCGCCTGTCGCGCTCCCTGGCGGAGGCATTGCGGGATCCGGCTGCCCCGGCCCCCGGTCACACCCTGGACGCCCTCTTGGGCCGATTGCGGGGCCGCTAATGCGCCACCTGCTGTTCAGCGACGTCGATGGCACGATGTTGGACGTCGACACCTACCGGTGGGATGAGGCGCTGCCCGGGATCGAGTGCGCCCGCAGGCACGGCGTGCCGGTCATCTTCAACACCAGCAAGACCGAACAGGAAACCCGCCAGTTGGGGGAGGAGCTTGGGATCCATGCGCCGTTTTCCATCGAGAACGGCGGCGCGGTTTATGTGCCGCCCGGGACCTTCGACGATGGCGAGAAGGAGGGGTTGATCCCCTTCGGGGCTCCCTACCCGGTGATTCGGGCAGCGCTCGACGAACTGGCCCCTTCGTTTCGCTTTCAGGGGATATCCGACATGAGCGAAAAGGAGGTCGAGGCAGCTTGCGGTCTGCCGGCGGGTGCGGTGGCGGCAGCCCGCGAACGACGCTTTACCGAACCGCTGGTCTGGCGCGACGAACCGGAGCGGCTGGATGAGTTTACGGAACAGTTGCGGTCACACGGGCTTCACCTCAAGCGGGGGGATCGCTTCGTGCATGTCATGGGCGCGACGGACAAGCGGGTCGCGCTGGAACATCTGGTTCCGCGTTACCGGCGGCAGTATCCAGGGGTGGTGAGCGTGGCGCTCGGCAACGGTCCGAATGACTTGGGCATGATGGATGCGGCGGATATCGTGGTGGTGATCAACAACCCGGGCGGACGCAACATACAATATCCCGGTGCGCGTGTGCCGGAGGGGACCGGACCGGCGGCTTGGTCGCGCGCAGTTCAGGCGCTACTAGAGGGTTAGCCATGAGTGATTTTTTCCAGAACGGGCAGATCGTCACGCTGCATGACTTGGCGGGACGTCCCACCGAGGAATTCGAGGCGGAACTGCTCGGGTTCTCCCGGAGCCGGCCGCTGGGGCTGGTATTGCCTTCCCTGTATTCGGAACTCGAAGGGCCCGCGCTCGGTCGGATTGTCGAGGAACTGGCCCAGGTGGAATACCTGAACGAAATCGTGATTGGTCTGGATGCGGCCGACGCGGACCAGTTCAAGCACGCCCGGGATTTCTTCTCGCGCCTGCCGCAGCCTCATCAAGTGCTTTGGAACGATGGCCCCAGGCTACGGGCACTGGCGGACGAACTGGAGGCACGGGGCTTGGCACCGACCCAGCAGGGGAAGGGACGCAATGTCTGGTTCTGTTTCGGATACGTGTTGGCGTGCGACCGGGCGGAGGCGCTGGCGCTACATGACTGCGACATCACCACGTACGACCGCCGCCTGCTGGCGCGATTGATCTATCCGGTCGCGAACCCGAGTTTCAGTTTCGCGTTCTGCAAGGGTTACTACTCGCGCATTTCCGAGCAGGAATTGAAAGGCCGGGTGGCGCGGTTGCTGGTGGCGCCGTTGCTGCGCGCCCTGCGCAAGGTGTTCGGGCCACATGATTTCGTCGAGTACATCGACAGTTTCCGCTATCCGCTAGCCGGGGAATGCTCGCTGCGTACTTATGTGCTGAAGGATTTGTACCTGCCGGACGACTGGGGCCTGGAAATCGGCTTGCTTGCCGAAATCCGGCGCATGCATTCCAGCCGGCGCATCTGCCAGGTCGACATTGCGGACCTGTATGACCATAAGCACCAGCAAATGGGGGAGGTCGACGCACGGGCGGGACTATCGAAGATGAGCGCGGATATTTGCAAGGCCGTCTTCAGGAAGATGGCGATCGAGGGCGAGGTGTTCTCCAAAGGCGTGTTCCGCAGCCTCAAGGCGGCCTATCTTAGGGAGGCGCTGGACCTGATCGAGCGTTACCAGAGCGATGCCATTACCAACGGGTTGAACCTGGACCGGGATGCGGAAGAACAGGCGGTGGAGCTATTCGCCAGCAACTTGCTGAGTGCAGGACAGGACTTTTTGGCACATCCGATGGAGAGCCCGTACGTACCGAGTTGGCGGCGGGTTCGTTCGGCGATTCCAGATTTCCTGCAGCGTCTGGAAGTGGCCGTTGAGGAAGACAATCAGGAATAAGCGATTGGCAGCAGGAAGGTTTCCAACCTCGACTGCGGTCTAGGGTCTGTTTCGGGCAGCCCTATGCGCAACAACGATCCGCGTAGTAGTTGTCCCCTTGCGACATTTGTATAAATTCGCAAGGTTCGTCTCCTACGGTCCAGGCGTCATGTCCCGGGGGCAACATCATGATGTCGCCTTTGCGAAAAGTCTCTTTCGAGCCGTCATCCATCAGGATTTCGATTGCACCGGAGATCACGTACGCGACGTGCGGAAGCAGGCATGAATCCGTTCCGGCGTATTCCTTGAGATCCACGGACCATTTGGCTCCGGGATTGAAAGTCACCTTGATGGCCGTGACTTCGTCGAGCGTCACGACTTGTTTGGAGATCTTTCCGTGAACATCTGGTTCGGTGCCGTCGATATTTGCCTTCAACATATTTGGCAGTGACATATCCTTTCTCCTTATTTACATGGAGGGGATTTTTCATTCTACTCCTATCGTGGCCCGCATCAATCCCCGAAATCACCCTCTTCGGCCACCACAGTTTTCTGGCTAGCATTGCCGGTGCGCGCGGGTGGCCGCCTAGGGCGGTGTTGACAGGCAAGAAGATATTCAGAATAATAGTCATTCTCATTACTACTATCTTTCGCAGTGAAGAAACTTGCCCTGATCCTGTTGGTACTTTTAGCTTCTCAGCCCATCCTGATGGCGGCCGACCCGGTTACGTTGACGTTGTATTCTTCTCGCAAGGCGCATCTGATCGAGCCGGTGCTGGAGCTCTATACGAAACAAACCGGTGTCCAGTTCAACCTTCACACCGGAAAACCCGGACCCATGCTGGAGCGCCTTGCTGCGGCCGGCAGGAACGGTGGGGCGGATATCCTTCTGACGGTGGATGCCGGGAATCTCTGGCATGCTGCCGAACGTGGCCTGTTGATGCCGGTCGCCTCCGAAGCACTGGCGAAGGCCATCCCGGCCGCCCTGCGTGATCCGGAGAACCGCTGGTTCGGATTTTCGAAAAGGGCGCGGACTCTGGCTTACAACACTGAAAAAGTCTCTCCCGACCAGCTCTCTTCGTACGAAGACCTCGCCGATCCGAAGTGGCGCGGGAGGCTTTGCCTGCGCACCTCGAAGAAAGTCTACAACCAGTCGCTGGTGGCGGCTCTGATCGCTCATCACGGTGCAGAGGCAGCTGAGAAGATCGTGGGAGGCTGGGTGGCCAACTTCGCGGCCGAACCCTTTTCCAACGACACCAAGGCATTGCAGGCGGTCGCGATGGGGCGGTGCGATGTCACCATCGTCAACAGCTACTACTACGGTCGGCTGATGCGCAAGGAGCCGGACCTGAAACTCGCCTTGTTCTGGCCCAACCAGGGCTCTCAAGGCGTCCACGTCAATGTCTCCGGCGGTGGCCTTCTGAAGGTCTCCAAGCACCCCGGAGAAGCGCAGGCGTTTCTTGAATGGCTGGCACAACCCGAGGCCCAAGGCCTGTTTGCCGAGCTGAATCTGGAATACCCGGTCAGGGAAGACGTGACTCCCGCCCCCGAAGTCCAGGCTTGGGGGGAATTCCAGGCTGATTCGCTGAACCTCGCTGAAGCAGGCCGCCTGCAGGCAGAAGCCGTGCGCTTGATGGACCGGGTCGGCTATCGCTGAACCCTCTCATTCCGTGACTTCGGCTACCGACTTTTCCAGTCGCTTCTGGCATTGGGGTAGCCGGTTTCTGGCGGCGGCCATCCTGGTCCCGCTGGTCGTAATCTTCGCGGCTTGGCTGGCCCCGACCACCGAGGTCTGGGGACATCTGGCGGCGACGGTACTCCCGACGTTGATCGGCAATACCCTGTTGCTGATCGTCGGTGTCGCGGCCGGCACCCTGATCCTCGGAGTCAGCCTTGCCTGGCTGGTCAGCACCTGCGAGTTCCCGGGAAAGCGCTGGTTCGACTGGGCGTTAATGCTGCCATTTGCCCTACCGACATACGTCATGGCATTCGTGTTTCTCGGGCTGTTGGATTTTCAAGGCCCGGTGCAGGGGTTGGTGCGGCAGGCGTTCGACCTGCCTGCGTCCTGGAGCGTGGAAGTGCGGCATTCCGCGGGTGTCCTGGCCGTGATGGTGCTGGTGCTGTATCCCTACGTTTATCTGCTGGCGCGGGTGGCGTTTCTCAAGCAGGGTCGCGACGCACTGGAAGCGGCTCGCACGCTGGGCATGACGTCGTGGCAGAGCTTCTTCCGGGTGGCCCTGCCGATGGCGCGCCCGGCGATCATCGGTGGCGTGAGTTTGGCCGTGATGGAGGCGCTGGCCGATTTCGGCGCGGTGGCAGTGTTCAACTACGACACGTTCACCACCGCGATCTACAAGTCGTGGTTCGGCTTTTTCGATCTCAATGCCGCCAGCCAGTTGGCATCCCTGCTGCTCATGTTTGTCTTCGTCCTGCTGTACCTCGAGCGCTACGGGCGTTCCCGTGCCCGCTTCGACGATGCCGGCAGTTCGCTGGATTCCCGCACCTACCGTCTGCGTGGCCTCGGCGCGGTGGCGGCAAGCGCTTACTGCAGCCTGGTGTTGCTGCTGGCGTTCATCATCCCCATGGTGCAACTCCTGCTGTGGGCCCGAGGATGGATCGATGACCTGGATTTCGCTTTCCTGTCGCTCCTGGGCCACACCTTGGCCTTGGGGGCCATGGCGGCTGTTGCGACTACGGCAGGGGGGTTGGTCTTGGCTTATGCCTCGCGGCGCGACACCAGCTGGCTGACCCGGGCCAGCGTGCGCATCGGCACCTTGGGCTACGCCATCCCCGGCTCGGTTCTGGCCGTGGCCGTGATGTGGTCGCTGTCTTGGATAGACCACCGGGTTGCCGAAGTCTGGCTGTGGTTGACGGGAACCGAGGCGACCTGGGTGTTTGTCGGCAGCGTGTTCAGTCTTATACTGGCTTACTTCGCCCGGTTTCTAGCGCTGGCGTTCAATCCCATCGACAGCGCGCTGGAGCGGGTTCGCCCCAGCGTACGGGAAGCTGCACAGTCGCTGGGCTTTACGGGTGTGGCGCTGGTCTGGCGAATTTATGTCCCGATCCTGCGCCCGGGCCTGCTGACTGCGGCACTACTGGTTCTGGTTGACGTGATGAAGGAAATGCCGGCGACCCTGCTTCTGCGTCCGTTCGGTTGGGATACCTTGGCGGTGCGCATTTACGGCCTGTCTTCGGAGGGCCTGTGGGAGCGGGCTGCGCTGCCGTCGGTAGCGCTGGTGGCGGCTGGCCTGATTCCGGTGTTCCTGTTGGCGGTCCGCGGTCGGCGTTGAGGGAGAGCCATGGCGCTTCTGGAAGTAGAGAAGGTTTCCTGCGCCTACGGCGACCGCCCGGCGTTGGATGACTTCTCGCTCAAAGTCGTTCAGGGTGAAATCGCTGCCCTGCTGGGTCCGTCCGGTTGCGGCAAGACGACGACTCTGCGTGCCATTCTGGGTTTCGAGCCGGTTCTGCAGGGAGAGATCCGCATTGCGGGCGAAGTCATGTCCCGACCGGGGTTCAACGTTCCACCCGAACGGCGGCCGGTCGGCATGGTGTTTCAGGACCGGGCGCTGTTTCCGCACCTGACGGTGGCGCAGAACATCGCCATCGGGATTCGCCGTGAGCCGAAGGTCGTCCAAGACAGAATTGTTCGGAAACTGCTGGAAATCATCGGACTGGAGGACTGCTTTCCCCGCTATCCTCACGAGCTGTCCGGTGGGCAACAGGAGCGGGTGGCCCTGGCTCGGGCCCTGGCCCCTCAACCGCGCCTGCTGCTGCTCGATGAACCGTTCGCCAGTCTCGACATCGACCTGCGCGAACGCTTGAGCCTTGAGGTTCGCGACATTCTCAAGGAAACTGGTTCAACGGCGGTTGTCGTGACGCATTACCAGGATGAAGCCTTTGCCATGGGCGACCAGGTCGGAATCATAAAAGAAGGCACCATCCTGCAGTGGGACACGCCGTTCAACATCTACCACCGCCCGGTTTCCCGGCAGGTCGCAAGCCTCGTCGGGAGGGGCGTTTTCATCGAAGGTATTTTGCGGGAAGAGGGTGCCTTCGACACCGAAATCGGCCGAGTCCAAGATGATCACAACACTTATCCGTACCCTTCGGGATGCGCATGGATATCCTGCTGCGTCCGGACGATGTCCTGATCGATTCGGAGGGGGAGATTCCCGCCACGGTGACTGAAAAAGCCTTCAAGGGTGATGACACCTTGTATACGCTGCGGCTCGCGTCCGGCACCCAGTTGCTCGCCTTGGCCTCCAGCCACAAGGATCTGGAAATAGACGAAAAGACCCGCTTGAGTCTTGATCTGGAGCACCTGGTGGCGTTCCCGAGAACGCCAGAAGAGTAGCGTTACAATATAACATTGCCGCGATTCGGGCTGAAAAGCCTCACGTGATGACCCAAATAGCCGCTGATCCTTCGCTGCCGCTTTCCCCGCATGACCACCATTCCTGCGCTTCGGATGCCTTGGCGCACGCGGAGGCGGTATGCGAGAGCCGAAACAAGCGACTTACCGAAAATCGCCGGGCCGTCCTGAAACTGCTGCTCGACGATCATCGCGCCTTGGGAGCCTATGAGATCCTCCGGCGGTTCGACTGGGGAGGCCGCAGTCGGGCACCCGTCCAGGTGTATCGGGCACTGGATTTTCTGGAATCCATGGGCTTGGTGCACCGCGTCGCCAGCAGCAATGCCTATGTCGCGTGCTATCGGTTCGCCGAACGGCATGGCGCCGTGCTGTTCGTGTGCAAGGCCTGCGGGATCGTGATGGAATGCGAGGAACTCGAGTTGCAGGACATGATGGATAAACTCGCCCGGAAGTCGGGCTTTACGGTTCACTCCCAATTGCTGGAAGCGGTCGGGTATTGCCCGAGTTGCGCCGAGGTGGCGGAGTCCACCCATCCATGACACAGCCCCGACTGCTCGTCAGTGCCCGTTCCGTGGGGGTATACCGAGGCGGACGCTGGCTGATTCACGATGTCAGCCTTGAAGTCCATGCCGGCGAGGTTGTGACTGTGGTCGGTCCCAATGGTGCCGGCAAAAGCACCTTGCTGAAGACCCTGCTCGGGTTACGGCGCCCGGATACGGGCAACGTGATCCGTGCGCCTGGACTCCGCATCGGTTACGTACCGCCTGCCGATCCGGTTCAGTTCGATCTGCCGCTGACGGTGCGGCGCCTGATGACGCTGACTTCGCATCGTCCAGCCGAAATCACCACGGAAGCTTTGCGGGAAACCGGTGCCGATCACCTGTCCAATTCTCAAGTCAATGAGCTTTCGCACGGCGAGTTCCAGCGGGTGATGCTGGCTCGGGCGCTGTCGCGCAACCCGGATCTCCTGGTGATGGATGAACCGTTGCGGGGCGTCGATTTCTCCAGCGAAGCGGATATGTATCAGCTGATTACGGAAATCGTCGAACACCGGGGTTGCGCGGCACTGATGACCAGCCATGACCTGCATTACGTGATGAGCCGGACGGATCAGGTGGTATGCCTGAACGGTACGGTGCGTTGCATGGGCGCTCCGGAGGACACGGTGGATCATCCGGAATTCCATCAGTTGTTCGGCACGCGCGCCGAGGCTTACCGGCATGTCCGCCATCAGTGCCACGGCGAATCGACGGAAACCTGACGCCCCGCTTTCCTGCTGTGCTGGACGACTTCTTTTTTCGCGCCCTGTTCGCAACCTTGGCCGTGGCACTGGTGGCCGGACCGACCGGTTGCGTGATCCTGTGGCAGCGCAAGGCTTATTTTGGCGACACCATGGCGCATTCCGCGTTGCTCGGAGTGGTGCTTGGCGTGATTCTGGGGCTCAACCCGGAGGCCGGGGTGTTCGGGGTGGCGTTTCTGGTGGCGGTGGCGGTGGTGGCGCTGCAGCGGGTGTCGCGCCTTGCGGGCGACACGATCCTCGGGGTGCTGGCCCATTCGACTCTGGCCATCGGCCTCGTCGCGATGGCCTTGACCGAAAACTACCAGCAGTACGAGCTGACCGCCTACCTGTTCGGGGACGTGCTGGCGGTAGGCAGGGAGGACCTGATTCTGATCGGATCGGGAGCACTGTTCGGCCTTGCGATGCTGGCCGCGATCTGGCGCTCATTGGTGGCCGCGACGCTGCACGAAGGCTTGGCGGCGGCGGAAGGTGCGAAGCCTTTACGCAACCAACTGATTTATATGGCCTTGGTGGCCGCTGTGGTGGCCGTGGGGATGCAGGTCGTCGGCGCCCTTCTGGTCGTCGCGTTGATGATCGTTCCGGCTGCGGCAGCACGAACCTTGGCCCATACCCCGGAGCAGATGGCGTTAATCGCCATTCTCTTCGCAACGCTTTCGGGCGTATTAGGCCTGTACGGTTCTCTTTGGCTTGATACCCCGGCCGGGCCCTCCATCGTGACGGCGGCCGCATTCATCTTTTTAGGGTGTCTGGTGTTCGACGCGGCGGCCCAGCAGTTGAGCCGCAGCCGGGGCGTCAGGCGTAGCGTCGCTCATGCTCCAGAAGACGACGCTTAATCTCCAGGAGCTGCTCTCCCTTCTCACGGATTAACGGGCCTCCGTAGCCTCCAAGTCCGTTTTTCCCCACTACTCGGTGGCAAGGCACCACGACACACAGCGGGTTGCGGCCGTTGGCAGTGCCGACTGACCGCGGGCTGCCGCCAGCCTGTCTCGCGATGTCGGTGTAAGTTCGGGTCTGTCCGTAAGGAATATCCAGAAGCGTGCCCCATACCTTGCGCCGGTATTCGGTGAACGGGCTGTCCTTGGCCAGCGTGGCGAGCGGAAGCTCGAACGCTTTGCGTTTTCCGTCGAAGTATTCCCGGAGCTGACGTGCCGCGGCACGGGTCAGGGCGTTTGGAGTATCGGGGCTCCGCGTCCGGCGGTCCAGGTTGAAGAAAATCGCCGAAATGCCATGCCGGTCGGCATGGATTTCGATGGGCGCGTCTAGGGGCGTGTCGAAACTCTGGAAGCCGATGCCGTCCGACATGGCCGCCAAATCACCCGCCGAGTTTTTCCTGGATGCGGGCGGCCTTTCCGGTACGGCCACGCAGGTAGTACAGTTTCGCGCGGCGCACTTTTCCGCGGCGTTTGACGTCAATCGAGTCGATCAGCGGGCTGTGCATCTGGAACACCCGCTCCACGCCTTCGCCGTGCGAGATCTTCCGCACCGTGAACGAAGAGTTCAGACCGCGATTGCGCCGGGCGATCACCACGCCTTCGAACACCTGCAAGCGCTCGCGTTCGCCTTCCCGGACCTTGACCGAGACTGCGACCGTATCGCCTGGGGCGAATTTTGTATCGGTCAGGTCTTGGCGCATCTGTGCACTTTCCAGTTTCTCAATCGTCGCGCTCACGGTCTGTTTCCTCTGAGGTCAAGTCCAGGTATTCATCCAGTAAAGCCCGATCTTCCGCCGACAGTGCGGTGGGATCAAGCAGATCCGGGCGGCGTCGGTAGGTGCGTCCAAGCATTTCGCGCCGTCGCCAGCGCGCTATTTTGCCATGATCGCCGGATAAAAGCACCTCTGGCACGCGCAGGCCCTCGATTTCTTCCGGCCGGGTGTAGTGCGGACAGTCTAAAAGTCCCTCGCTGAACGAGTCCTGGCCAGCCGATTCCGCACAGCCGAGAACGCCCGGCAACAGCCGGGCAACGGTGTCGATCACCACGGCCGCGGCCAGTTCGCCACCGGACAGCACGTAGTCGCCAACCGACCACTCGGCGTCTACCCGTTGGGTCAGGAAACGCTCGTCGATGCCTTCGTAACGCCCGGCGATCAGGATCAAGCCTTTTTCTTTCACCACCTCGCGTGCCAGCGCCTGGGTGAAGGGGATCCCCTGGGGGGTCAGCGCGATCGTGCGGGCTTCCGGGTTTGCTTGGCGCGCCGAATCGTGCGCCCGTGCCAGCGGTTCGTACTGCATGACCATGCCCGGGCCTCCGCCATAGGGGCGGTCGTCCACGGTGCGGTGCGGATCTTCGGCGAAATCGCGCGGGTTGGTGCAGTGCACCTGCACTTTGCCCTGCGTGCACGCCCGACCGATCACCCCCTCGGAGGCAACGGCCTCGACAATTCCCGGAAGCAGCGCCACAACGTCGAAGCGCATCACGTCACTCCAGCACGCCGTCCCAGCGCAGGTCGATCCGGCGCTGCTTCAGATCCACGTTCAGCACGGTCTCGCCGGGCGCGTAGGGGATGAGGTACTCCTGTTCCCCGCGAATGAGCAGTACGTCATGGGCGGCAGTTTCCAGGACCTGGTCCACGGTGCCAAGCGCCTGCTGGTGCTGATCGTATGCGGCCAGCCCCAGCAGTTCGCGATGGTAGTACTCGCCTTTCGGCAAGGTCGGGAATTGTGCCGAATCGATCCAGATTTCCTGGCCCCGCAACGCTTCCGCCTGGTCGCGGTCGTCTATCCCGTGGATTTTGGCGATTAGACCTCGGCTAGTACGCCGGCTGGATTCTGGCTCATGGATGTTGCTGTCTCCGTCGGAGCGAAGTTGCCATGGATGGTACTTGAGGAGGTTGTCGATGGGGCGGGTATACGAATACACCTTGACCCAGCCTCGTACCCCGTACACGCCGCTAATGTATCCGCACAGCACGTAGGTGGGAGCCGCGGAACCGGAGGGGTCCGTGGCGGGGGAGATGTTCAGAGGGGAGGCCTCAGGCGGCCTGCAGCTTGGCGTGTTTCCGGATCAGCTGCGCCGCACGGTCAGAAAGCTTCGCACCCTGCTTCAGCCAATGCTGCACACGCTCTTGGTCAATGCGCAACTCTTCTTCCTTGCCGGTGGCAACGGGATTGAAAAAGCCTAGGCGCTCAAGATATCCGCTGTCGCGAGGTTTACGCGAATCGGTAACGACCAAATGGTAAAACGGACGCTTCTTTGCGCCAGTTCGAGATAGACGGATTGTGACCAAAAGTTGCTCCGAAGAGTCGTCCACAGGTTGTGGGGTGCGCATTCTAACAGAAATACGGGTCATACGCTGACCTGCTTGCCGTTTTCCTCTGAAAGATCTCCCGCAAATTTTTGTAGCCTAACCAAGCTTGGGGATGGCATCGTTTAAATTTAATTTCTGAACCGCAGATACACCTGTCATTTGCCCGGTATTTATCCTTTGAGGAATCGCTGGCAGAAACTTTCTGGAGGAGGGACGGATAGAAATTTGTGATGACTTTAAGAATGTTAGAGTCAGTGCCAATCCCATCGAGATTAGAGAAATCTTCCAAAATCCCGATTAGCCCATGTGGCAGCCCGGGCCATGGCTCACGGGAAAACTTTTCCAAATAACTGCGATAGTACAGATATGGAATTAGCCACCGCTCAAAATAATTCTGAACACTATCATTTTCCATCATGTTTGCTCTGATTTTTACAGGATTGCCCAGACACAGGGATTCATTGTTTTCATACATATGTAAATCTGCCAAAGACTTCCTCATGCTCTCGGCCTGCATTTTCAAACGACCGCTAAGTTCCCATGCGAGAGGCATAGGGTCGCTTTCTTTCATAACCACGTGCACCCTGTACACGTCCTCAAGGATCTCTCCCGAAACACTATCTCGGTCAGATAAGTCACCGTGAAAAACCTCTAGCTCTCCATTCGATTTCCCCTTGTACGCTGCCCTAAACCTAAGATGTCCAGTTAGGGCATTGTCGTGTCTCACCCGCAGGCTCGGGTAGAACTCGCTAATCCACCTAGCGTCCGCTTCAGTTATTCTGCCCATGGACGAGGCGTAGGCACCACAACTGGAGGAATGACTATGGGAGTGACGCGGTTAGGGCTGGACTGGCACGACTCAAGCAAATCTGGATCGCACGGAAAAAATCTGCCAAATTGATCACACAGCAATTCACACAAATCATCCACATTCAGGCCTGAGTCATACAGGCTTTTCTCAAGCGTGTCAGCCAACCGCCCGAGCTTTTCAATGACACCATGCCTTTGGGAAGGATTGAGGTTGCCATCTAGAATCTTGCTGTTGTCAGAAGGATCCTTAACGCCTCCAGATTTAAGCTGCTCGATCATATGCATGGCGCATTCGTAGGTGGCACACGCATCATCCATGCTCTTGCCTGAGCTGGAAATGTAGTCTAATGCTGCGTCCAGCATCGCCATTATCAGAATTGACTTTATAGGAGGTTCTGCCCATTGACAATCTCGCCATGCCTTGAAATAACAGCATAGTCGCAAAAACTGCTGCCCATATTTATCTACACAGTAAAGTACCCATTCGATAATGGCTCGGGGGTCAGAAACAATCCATTCCCCAGTTCTTTGCGCAAGCAGAACTCGTTCAGATGAGGGATAGTAGGGTATGCCCGCCCTTCGATATAGGTTGGCCAGTTCAACACTCTGGGTGTCGTGAGGACCATTTCCCTCTACTTGATAGAGCGGGATATCAATGTGCTTGTCTTTTGCTATGACCAGCCGACCACAGCTCGCTTTACTTGTGTCGACTTCCCATGAGTGTTCACTGGCAATCTCCTCAAGTATCGGGTCGATAGCGTCAAAAAGAAGCTTCGAATCATCAAACCAGTTTCTGCGGAGATCAGTGAAGTAAGCACCATCGTCAAGGTCCATTTGTTGCGGAGGGCATTGGGTAGGGTTTATCAACGCGTGATATGCGAATGACCCCTGAGTAAGGAATTTGATTCTAGTAAATTCCTCGCGGAGGCGCTGACGTATAGTGCGCCTAGCCTCCAAAAGCCTCTGTCGATCTTGTCCTGAGATCTGCAAACTTTTGAAGAATTTTTGGAATGCTTTATCCAGATTGCGCTCTTTATTCATAAGTGAGGTCCTCCGTCACGCGTGAATGGAAATTGGCAGGTGGTGCCCTGTGGGTCAGAAAGACATCTGCTTCCGGCTTCCCGAGGAAGCGCTTAACTGAATCATCCCCAAGGCTCTTTAGTGTCTGAATTGCTGCCGCATCCACGGAATCAAACCCGATATTGAGTTTCTGCTCGGAGGTGGGCACTACATCAATGTTCGAGTAGCGATCGCCTAGCTCGTGGCGAAGCATAGAATCTGTTACATTTTCTTGGGCGGATAAAGTTAGCAGGACAACACGTTCCCGCCAGTGCAAAAGACCTTTATCTAAAGTGTTTCGGGCGTTTAGACAACACAGTTCGCCAGCTGTCCCGATTGAAAGTAATTGAATGTTCTTTGGGGGTTGCCCAAGGAAATGTCTGGCTTCATGCACTCCAAACAATCCAGGGGCGTTCCCGGCCAGTCCGCCGTCCACATATACGGAGCCAGATTTTTCCATCTGGTAGGCAGGAAAAAATACAGGCGCAGCACTTGTGGCCATCGCGATATCAGACATCAAGAGATCGGAATCTACTCGTAACCTAGGATGGTGCGGGGTCTTAAAGAATTGTGGCTTTCCAGTTGAATAGTTGACGCTAGTGATAAGCAATCGGTAGGCACTGTCACCGAGAGTCCTTTCACCGAACAACTCACAAACCAGTTCTCTCAATTTCGCACCGCCATATTTCGCCCGGAAGATCGGCAGCCTTAATCTGTTTCCAAGCCAAGAGCCCCATCCTCGTTTTTGAAAAAGATAGCCGCCCTTCGACACGAAAAGTTGCTCTATTTCAGAGGCCGGGATTTCCAGAGCGAGCGCCATCCCGATTATTCCGCCGACGGAACTTCCGCAGATCAGATCAAAGCAATGCGCGATGGGGCGGCCTATCTGTTTCTCAAGGCGTGCGAGGACTGTAGCAGTAAAAAGGCCGCGGAAACCGCCGCCGGACAAGGCCAGAATGTGGAACTTTTGAATCTGGGCGTTCATCCTGGACAAGGAGCATATACGGATTCAATCATCTTGTCAAATAAATAATAAACTCTTTTTCTAAAAAACATGGCAATCAATGTTATGCTATACTTCATCCATCAGATCCTCCTGTCTGCTTATGACTCCGGATCGCTCTTACGAAATGATGCAATTCCAAAAGATTTTTGGAGAACGCATCAAAGACCACCGACGCAACCTCGGGTTTACGCAGGTGGAATTGGCCAATTGCATTGGTGTGTCACGCGCCTCACTTGCTAATATAGAGACTGGCCTACAACGAACTTCTTCTTTTTTATTGATTCAAATAGCCGAAGCTCTCAAGGTTGCACCAGCTGACCTACTTCCAAGCCTCTCTGATGTCCAAATAAGGATATCGCAGAGCCAGCGATCTCCCGTGCTTGCGGAGGGAGAGTTAATTGTTAAAGAGCTAGAGAACCTCAATGTTCCAGTAGCACGAGGTTACGGTTTGAAACAAGCATTGGAAGAAATTAAAAGCTCACCTAAAAACAAAAAATAAATTAATAAGGAGGTAATTGCATGAGGACCATATACACGAGACTTGATGAAAGGGCATACAAGCTCCTTGAGCGATCGGAGGCAGCATCTACCCCTGTGGATATCGACAAGGTTGCTGAACGTCTAGGGCTAGTTATAGTCGAAAAACCATTGGAAGAAGAATTTTCGGGTTTTCTTGCGGTGAAAGAAAAAACGATCGTTATTAATGCCCAGCATTCATATGTACGGCGCCGTTTTACCGCAGCTCATGAAGTTGGGCATTATGTCCTCCACCGGAGAATGCATGAAAATACAGAAGTTTTTATTGACCACACAGTTTATTTTCGCAAGAATAATTTAGATGATGTAGACCATCAAATTGAACTGGAAGCTAATAGCTTCGCTGCCGGTTTGTTAATGCCGAGGATGTGTATAGAGACATATCTTGAAAAAACTCCCAGTCTTGACTTAAGTAAATCTTCGGGGATTAAGACGTTGGCGGATGAATTTGAAGTTAGCCGGAGTGCTATGGAATATCGATTGCAGAATCTCGGGTTTATCCTCAAGACTAGCATTTGATTTTTAGATTTAAAAATGGGACTTATATACAAACTACATCACGCCCGTTTTGTTTAGGCCGCGTACGGAATTTGATTGTAGGAGGACTAATGGCGGATACTAGCCATCTTCCTTTTAATTGAAAATTATCAACAATAGTTGATAAGCACGTTATCGTATCCAGACCCCAACACTCTGGACAATCAAGCCCGCGATAAGAAAGAACACACCAATTTTGGCTTTATGGTGAGTTTCCAAATCCCTAGCTCAGAAGTTCTAGCAGATAGGAGGACAATAAATTTCTTCTCTGGATTCACGCTAGGTAGTTCTTCTTCTGCTCCCTCCCTTGTCCATTTTTTTACTTGTATGTGTCGCCGCAACAAGAAAATTCCAATGATATCCAAAATAAGGCCAAGAGTCATTACCGTATTTCCAACCATTTTCCCCCTTAAAGTTGAAGCTTGGTTTGCTGGTCAGCCATCCAGTCGTTTTTCTTGTTTTCCCGTCGCAATCCTGACAAGGTTAGCGTGTTGCTCTTTACTTTATTACAAGGTCCGCACAGTAAGATGCGGTTAGAAATGTGATTGATTCCTCCGTCCGAGCGCGGCGTGTTGTGATCCAGTTCCAGATAGCGTGGATCGTCAAACTCCCGGCCGCATCCTTGGCATTTCTGGCCGTGCTGTTCAAGCAGGTATTTCACCATTTGGGCACGGCTCATTTTCTGGCCTTTTGGCTCGTCTACACGTTTCTTGGCTTTCATGAACGGGGCTACAGTTTCGCCGGCATCAGTTCGTTCTGGTAGTTCGGATGTGTAATTGATGTCTCCTAGTTTGAAATTGCCTAGTAGCCCTTCTTTCTCCAGTCGGGTAATCACAACGTCATGCGCTTTTTCCCAAATATCTATCCCAACCCATTGCCGGTTCAGTCGCTCAGATGCAACACATGTTGTTGCACATCCGGCAAATGGATCAAGCACGATTTCTCCTTCATTGCTTGATGCATTGATGATGCGCGCGTAGAGGGCGATGGGCTTTTGCGTTTCGAACCCAGTACGCTCTTTAGCCCCAGGCTTAATCCACGACGCGTCTGCGTCGATTCCATCTTCGGTTCCAAAGACAGTTCCTTCCGTATATGGCTGGTATGCCCAAATGTCGCTCGTTGCAGGGCCATCGTCTGATCGTATTCGGCGTTCATAGATCGGCCACGTGCTGCCTTTCTCAATTCGGATCAGCCCAGCTTCGTAGAGCGCGTCCAGTTTGTCGTGCTGGGTTAGACTAGTATCGTCCAGCCCGCTTTCCTCCCACAACTTTCTGGGAATGGCCCAGTGACGGTTCTTGGCAGATGGGTCTATACCACGCCATGGTTGCCCCGACAATCCGCCACGAAGTCCTGATCCCGTCAGAACGTTTCCATAATAATTGGTCCGGTATTCGTCCCCATCCTTTACGAAATGCTCGTCAACGTGGCCACGCATATATGGTTGCTTTGGCCAATTCCATGTGTATTGGTCGGATCGTGTGTAGAAGAATATCGTGTCGTGGATTGGCCCCCATCGCTTAGAGTTTCCATGTGATCCTGTGCGGCGCCAAACGATCTCGTTTCGGAACTGCTTCCAACCAAAAATTGCATCCATCAATTCTTTTAGATAGTGGCTGGCTGTCGTGTCGCAGTGCAAATAAATACTGCCATCTTCCCGAAGTACTCGGCGCATCTCCAGAAGCCGAACGGCCATGTAACAGAGGAACGCGCCCATGTCGTCGCCATAAGAGTTGCGGCTGCCTTGGATCACATTCATGACTAGCGGCCAGTCGTCTGTAATCTGATCGACCCATTCCTGTTCAACATCGTCCTTCCACGTCCAGCGATCATGGAAGGACGCACCATCCGCGAGGCTGTCCGGTGTGGCGTGGAAGTCTCGGCCTTTGTTGAACGGGGGGTCGGTGGCAATGAGATGAACAGAGTCACTGTTCATGGCCCGGAGAAAATCCAGATTGTCTCCGTGGAAAAGCGTACGGTTTTTCCAGTTGGGCATGCTGAAGCCCACACTTGTTTTCTGATTTTTAGGCATAAGGTTTTCAGGCAGTGAGTTTCTTGTATGGCAACTGCTTGCCGTCCATGTTGCGGACAACGTTCGCCATCTGATCGATGGTGTCTTTCGAAAGGCTATTATGCCTTCCTGCAAACTCATCCACATAACGGCCAAGATGCTTCACGCTTATCTTGTGATAGGTGCCATAGTACTCTCTACGCTTGAGCATCGCCCAGAAAGACTCGATGCCGTTTGTGTGGGCTTCGCTCCGGACATATTCCGCTACGCCGTGTTTGACAGTTCCATGGTTGAACAGATAACCCTTATAGGCCGATCCTTCGTCTGTGTGAAGGGTCAATCCCTGTTCAACTATGGTGTAGTGTATATAAGTTCCAAAAATAAGAGATTTCTACAACTCGCATGAATCTTCTTAATTTCGTACGTTAGGCCAGTCTAGCGCAGATAGAAAAACTGGGGAGTGCGCCGGAGGCATATCGAAAAATCTGACAAATTAAAATCCATCACACCAAACTTATCCACAGATTATAATTATCAAATTACCACAGGGATATAAGTGTTTCATCCTATTTTTTAGATTCAAAGTATCTTTGAAACAGTCCTCTATCCCTATTACAGGTTTGTTGGCGGAGATGGTAGACAAGGATTCCAGTTTATGTTCTTTTTTGAAATAAATAAGCCACATTGCATACTTTTTAATACATTGTTGTGTCTAAATTAGACCTTAACCAGCAATATCAGACATGGCAGTAAAAATAACACCAAGGCTGATTGAGTTGACTTATGAAGCTGCACTAAGATCATACTGGAGAAAAAATGCCTTGAGGAAATTCTTAAGAGCATCTCATGTGGCCGAAAATTTTCTCGCGACGTGGGCATCCGAAGAAGAGAGCAAACGAGATTTTTTGGATCGCCTGTTCATTAAGTTGCAGGAATCCGATAGAGGAAAGTCTTTAATCGCCCAAATGGCTCTATCTCTCTCTGAACAAAGTACGTTTCCAGATTTGCAAATCTGGGAAGATGCAGATCAAAAGATATCTCTCGCAACTAAAGCAGTCCAAGAGCTAAAAGCTTATCTTAAATTGCAGGATGAAGAGATACGTAGCGAGCGAGAAATTGAAGCGAAAAAAAATAAAGCGAGAAAGAAAAAAGCTGAAATTCAGAAATCATTGACAGACAGGTCTAACCTTCAACAACGATTAGATGCAATGCATTCAAAAATTGGGACCCAGGAGGGAGGATACGAGTTTCAAGACTGGTTTTATGATTTATTGGATTATTTTGAAATACGCAATCGGCGGCCATATAGCACGAAAGGAAGGCAAATAGACGGCTCGTTGACACATGACGGAACAACATACCTAGTCGAGCTTAAATTTACTGGAGATCAGTCATGTGCGACTGATATTGATTCGCTGCGATCTAAGGTTGAAGACAAAGCAGATAATACTATGGGAATTATGGTTTCGATATCAGGTTATTCTCGCGTAGCAGTTGATAATGCATCTGGAAGGCGAGGTCTTTTGTTGCTTTTCGATGCACAACATCTCTACATGTGTTTGTCAGGAGTATTAAATTTCGGGGAAGTCATTTCACGAGTCAGGCGACATGCATCTCAAACAAGCGAAGCATATCTCAACGTTGCGGAGTTTGGTGGTTAAAATATCTAAAAAGACAGGCAGATAGCTTAAGAAGCAATCACTTTGATAAATGTGGTGGGCCCGGCAGGATTCGAACCTGCGACCAAAGGATTATGAGTCCCCTGCTCTAACCGACTGAGCTACAGGCCCACGATGGCACCGGAATCCGGGCCCCGGTCATTCCCGGTCGAGGAAACTGCGAAGCAGTTCGGATCGGCTGGGATGGCGCAGCTTGCGCAGGGCCTTGGACTCGATTTGCCGTATTCGTTCGCGTGTCACTTCGAATTGCTTGCCGACCTCTTCCAAGGTGTGATCCTGGTTCAGGTCGATGCCAAAGCGCATGCGCAGCACCTTCGATTCGCGGGGCGACAGCGTGCCGAGCGCTTCGCGGATTGCCTTGGCCACCGCTGCCCGGGTGGTGGCATCTTCCGGAAGTTCCTGCGAGGTATCTTCCAGACGATCCCCGATGTGCAGGTCGTCGTCGTCGCCGACAGGGGTTTCGATGGAGATCGGGTCGCGGGCGATGCTTTGTACGCGGCGGACCTTGTTCTCGGCCAGGTCCATCCGTTCCGCCAATTCCGCGGCCGTCGGTTCCCGCCCTTGTTCTTGCATGATCTGTCGGGAGATCCGGTTAACCTTGTTGATGGTTTCCGTCATGTGGACTGGCACCCGGATCGTGCGCGCCTGATCCGCGATGGAGCGGGTGATGGCTTGGCGGATCCACCAGGTTGCATAGGTGGAGAATTTGAAGCCACGCCGATACTCGAACTTGTCGACCGCTTTCATCAGCCCGATGTTGCCTTCCTCGATCAAGTCCAGGAAATGCAGGCCGCGGTTGGTGTATTTCTTGGCGATCGAGATGACCAGCCGGAGATTGGCCTCGACCATTTCATCCTTGGCCTTTTGTGCTTGCATATCGGCCATGCGCAGGTCATGGACGATGGACTTGATGACGGGCAGTTTCAGGCGGTTCGCATCTTCCAGCGCTGCCAGTTTTTTCTGATGAGTCTCGATCTGCTTGCGCACTTTGCGCAGATTCTCCTTATACGAAATCTGCCGGCGCAGGCAATTGCCGATCCAGGCCGGCCTGGAGGCGTTTTTCAGGAAGTCCTTTTCGAAGTCTTCGAGGGGCATGCCGGCGGCAAGGCAGAGTTCCCGGATGTTGGTTTCTTCCTGTTTGGTGGCCGCGCCCATCTGCTGCACGATTTCGCGCAATTCGGAGACGATGACGGGCGGCAGGCAGAACAGGACAAAGTAATCGGCCACCTCGTTGCGACGACGCTGGTAGGCGTTCGGATTGCGCCGGACATTGCTGTTCATGGCCCGCTTGTGGCGGTTGGCCAGTTCACGGAAGCGGGTCTGCACCTGGCGCTTGGTGGGCGAGCGATCCTTTTTGCTGTCCTTGTTGATTTCCACTTTCTCCGGTTGGAGGCGCGGGTCTTCGAAGCTGAGCACAAGGTCGGCAATCTTGATTTTCTTCTGCTTGAGCTCTTCGTATTTCTCCAGCATCCTCTCGATCACGAGCGGACATTGCGCCATGGCGAAGGCGGCGTTGCACTCGCTGAGTTCGATGCGCTTGGCGATCTCAATCTCTTCGGCCCGGCTCAGCAGGCTGACCGCGCCCATCGCGCGCATGTACATGCGGATGGGATCCGAAGTATGCGAATCGTCCGGGGCCGGGGTTGTGTTTTCAGGCGAGTCCGGATCCTTCGCTTCGATTTCCTCGCTTTCGCCCAAGAGGTCGTTTTCCTCATCAGGGTCCTGCTCCAGAATCTCGATCCCCATGTCGGACAGGCTCTCGACCATCAGGGCGATCGTTTCGTCGTCGTGCTCGTCAGACAACTGCTTGTGGATTTCATCCAGCGTCAGGTGCCCCTGTTCGCGCCCGTGTGCGATCAGTTCTTCGAGGGTGCTGTCAAGGTCGGCCGGGGAAGAGGAGGTTTTGCTCATGAGAGATAGCGTGAAGCGTAACCTTTTATTTTACCTGACACTGGGATGTGGTCTTTAGAGCGGTGAGGCAGGGCAGGGGTTCCTGTGCGATAAGGACTATACTTTCACCCATGGCAAGGAGAAACAGAATGAAGAATTGTCGGTTGAATCCTGCGGGCGGCATTGTTGCTGCAGTTGTCATGTTGCTGTTTGTGCCGGGCGCATTCGCCGGTACTTACGATCTCGTGATCGGCGAAACCACGCTTGACGCTTCCGGCACCGTGCGCCCGGCCTTGGCCATCAACGGTTCGATTCCGGCACCAACCCTTCGCTTCTTCGAGGGCGAAGAATTGACCATCAACGTGACCAACACGCTGGAAGTTGACAGCTCGATCCACTGGCACGGCCTGATCGTGCCCTACGTGATGGATGGGGTGCCGGGCTTAAGTTTCGACGGCATCGAACCGGGCACCACCCATACCTACCGCTTCCCGGCCCAGCAGAGCGGCACCTACTGGTACCACAGCCATTCCGGGCTGCAGGAGCAGGCAGGGCTTTACGGGGCGATCATTATCGACCCTCGGGAGCCGGAGCCCTACCGCTATGACCGGGAATACATCGTGGTGCTGTCGGATTGGCACGACAGCCCCCCGGAGCAGATCCTTGCCAACTTGGTACGGCAGCCGGACTACTACAATCAGCAGAGGCGGACCTTGGTCACGTTTTTCGATGAGGTCGAGGAAAAGGGCTTTCGCGCCGCACTTGCAGATCGCTTGGCCTGGGCCGAGATGCGCATGACACCGACCGACATCGCAGATGTCAGCGGTTACACCTTTCTGGTCAACGGCAAGAGTCCTGCGCAGAACTGGACCGGCTTGTTTGAGCCCGGAGAGCGCGTGCGGCTACGTTTCATCAATGCCGCCGCGATGACGTTTTTCGATGTCCGGATTCCCGGGCTTCGGATGACCGTGGTCCAGGCCGACGGCAACAACGTGCAGCCGGTCGTGGTCGATGAATTCCGCATTGCGGTGGCCGAGACCTATGACGTGATCGTGGAGCCGGAAGAGGACCGGGCCTACACGTTGTTCGCGGAATCAATGGCGCGCACAGGGTATGCACGCGGGACTCTGGCCCCTCGGGAAGGGCTTGAGGCGGCGGTGCCGCCGACCCGCGATCCGCTACTTCTCACCATGGCGGACATGGGCCATGGAGAGATGGACCACAGCGAAATGAACCATGGTGATACGACTGAAATGGAACGCCACGAAGGCCGCCACGAAAAACATCATGAAGGGCATCACGAGGGGCACCATGAAAGCCATCATGAAAGGTCGCCCGAGGATGCCGAGACGGTAGACCCTTTCTATGCCCCGGGGAGCGGTCTTACGCCCCGTGCCGCCAACGGGGGACGTTTTCTGTCCTATACGGATCTTAAGGCGCGGAATCCGCGCTATCCGTTACGCCCGGCCGACCGAGAGATCGAAGTGCGCCTGACCGGCAACATGGAACGCTATTTCTGGTCGATCAACGAGCAGATCTACCCGAAAGCCGAGCCAATCCGCCTGCGTCTCGGAGAACGCGTCCGGTTCAAGTTCGTCAACGAGACCATGATGACGCATCCGATGCACCTGCACGGCATGTGGACCATTCTGGATGTCGGAGCCGGGCAGTGGAATCCGGTCAAGCACACGGTCAGCATCGCGCCCGCAACCACGGTCTACGCCGATATCGAAGCCGACGCGCCGGGGCGGTGGGCCTTCCACTGCCATCTGATGTACCACATGGCGTCCGGTATGTTTCGCGAGGTCGTGGTCGAGGATGATCCTGAAGTCTCTTTGGCCAACTGAGGTGCAGACTGTGCAGTCAGGGGCGGGGCGTATCCTCCTGAGCGCGTCGCTGACGCTCGCCTTGCTGGCTGTCGCCCCGGCCCATGGCGCGGGGGCGAAGGAGCAGCAATTCTCTTCCTTCAAGATGAACCAGAACGAAATCCGTTTTGGTGCACACGAAGGCTATATCTGGGAGGCCGTTGCCTGGATAGGCACCCATACGGACAAGGTGTACTTCAAGTCGGAGGGCGAGAGAGAATCCGGAGAAGGACTGCATGCGGGCGAGGCGCAGATTCTGTACAGCTGGCAGATTTCCGATTTCTTCGACGCTCAGGCGGGCATCCGCCATGATTTCCATCCCGATCCGACCCGCACCTATGCGGTGCTTGCCCTGCATGGTCTGGCTCCGTATCACATCGAGATCGATGCGGCGGTATTCCTCAGCGAACGGATCGATGTCTCGGCCCGGTTGGAGGCGGAATACGACTTTCTGATTACTCAGCAATGGGTGCTCCAGCCGTTGATCGAGATTGATTTTTCTGCCCAGGACGTGGACGAGCTCGGTATTGCGGCCGGGCCGACCAGCTTTGAACTTGGCATTCGTCTGCGCTATGAGTTCGCCCGGGAACTTGCGCCTTACGTCGGGATCGTCTACGAGCGCGACTTGTTTGCGACCGAGAGGCTTACAGTGGAACGCGGCGAGGATCCGCAGTTGTGGTCGCTGGTTGCCGGAATCCGGCTTTTTTTCTAATCCAAAAGAGCAGGCAGTGTGTTAAACTTTGCCGCCCATTCCCCGGTAGCTCAGTTGGCAGAGCGGGTGGCTGTTAACCACTAGGTCGGCGGTTCGAGCCCGTCCCGGGGAGCCACCTTCCTTTACCGGATCCGGCGCCTTTTCAGGCGAGCAGGGTGCGTCCGGTTTTTCCGCGCGCAGGCTACAACTGCCGCAGCCACTCCCGGAATTCTTCACCGAGGTCTTCGCGGCGCAGGGCGTATTCCACGGAAGCCTGCAGATAACCGAGTTTACTCCCGCAGTCGTAGCGTTTCCCCTCGAACTGGTAGGCCTGGACCGTTTCCTTCTGTAGTTGGAGAGCGATGGCGTCGGTCAACTGGATCTCATCGCCTGCACCGGGCGCCGTTTCATGTAGATGCTCGAAGATCTCCGGGGTGAAGATATAGCGCCCAACCACGCCGAGATCGGAAGGCGCCTCGTCGGCCGGGGGCTTCTCCACGATGCCGGTCAACGTCCACAGCCGCTCGCCGCACGGCTCGCCCGAGATCACGCCGTAACGCGAGATGCGCTCCGGTGGGACCTGCTCCACGGCGATCACGCCGGATTCGGAGCGCCCGAACACCTCGGTCATCTGCTTCAGGCAGGGGTTGTCTCCGCCGTCGATCAGATCATCCGCCAGAATGACGGCGAATGGCTCGTTGCCGACGACCGGCTCCGCGCATAGAACGGCATGGCCCAGCCCCAACGCCTGGCGCTGGCGGAGGTAGACGCAAGTGACCCCTTCGGGGGTTATTTTCCGCACTTGTTCAAGCTGTTCGACCTTGCCGGAAGCCTCCAGTTCTGCTTCCAACTCATAGGCCATGTCGAAATGGTCCGGAATCGAACGCTTGTTGCGGCCGGTGATGAAAATGAGCTGGTCGATGCCGGCGGCTACGGCTTCTTCCACCGCGTACTGGATGAGCGGTTTATCCACGATCGGCAACGCTTCCTTGGGCACTGCCTTGGTAGCAGGCAAAAACCGTGTGCCGAGTCCGGCAACCGGGAACACCGCTTTACGAATGCGCGTGGCCATCAGCAGGAAAGGTCCGAAAGTAGAAAACTCATTGTACCGGGCGCCTGCCCGCATCCGTACAAAACCATCCCCTATGATAAGGGCCGTTCATTTTCATTCCGACCGGGAGAGGGCCATGCACGGCATTGACGACCTGTTGCAGATCATGCGGGATTTACGGGATCCCGAGCATGGCTGCCCATGGGATTTGCGCCAGGATTTCAGGACGATCGCGCCCTACACAGTGGAGGAGGCCTATGAGGTGGCGGATGCCATCGAACGGGAAGCCTGGGACGAATTGCGTGGCGAATTGGGCGACTTGCTGTTACAGGTGGTGTATCACGCGCAGATGGCCGAAGAGAAGGATCTGTTCCGCTTTCCCGACGTGGTGGAAGCAATCTGCTCCAAGATGATCGAACGGCATCCTCATGTATTCGGCGAGGTCGGTCGACGCAGCGAGGATGAAATCAAGGAGGATTGGGAAAAGCGCAAGCACCGCGAACGCGCCGCATACGGGACGTCAGGGGTGCTGGGGGGCGTCCCGAAAGCGCAGCCGGCGTTGACGCGGGCGTTCAAGTTGCAGAAGCGTGCCGCCCGGGTGGGTTTCGACTGGGAGGAGGCCCACCAGGTGGAGGACAAGATCGAGGAAGAGTTGCGCGAATTGCGAGAAGCGAAGAATCCGGAAGAACAGGCGGCGGAGGTCGGCGACCTGCTGTTCACTCTGGTGAACTACGCACGCCACTGCGGTTTTCGCCCGGAGGAGACCCTGCACCGTGCCTGCTCGCGGTTCACGCAGCGCTTCGAACACATGGAAGCGCGTTTGCAGGAGGATGGGGAAGCGGCAGAAAGCGTCTCTGCTGAACGCTGGGAAGAGTTGTGGGAGGAGGCGAAGCGCTCCGGACTCTAGGCGCGTTCCATCCGCATCGAGAAATCGACGGCCTGGATGTCCTTGGTCAGGGTGCCCAGGGAAATGCGCGCCGCGCCGGCGGCCGCGTAGTCGGCCAGATTCGATCCGGTGACGCCGCCGGAGATTTCCAGCGGGATGTCCGGGCATTCGACAGCTGCCGAGCGCGCCTGCTCGGGGCTGAAATTGTCCAGCAGGATCACGTCCGGACCCGCCGCGCGCACCTGCTTGAGTTGCTGCAGGTTCTCGACTTCTACGATGATCTGAGCGTCCGGGTGTCGGGCGCGCGCCTCACGGATGGCGGCTTCCAGGTCGGGAATCAGGGCCCAGTGATTCTCCTTGACCAGCACGGCTTCCGCCAGACTCGAACGATGGGCGGTGCCGCCGCCGCACTGCACCGCGTATTTCTGCGCATGGCGCAGGCCGGGGAGTGTCTTGCGGGTGTCCAGCAGTACGCAGGGGGAGGCGTTCAGTGTTTGTGCGAACTGGCGGGTGCGGGTGGCGGTCGCCGACAGGAACTGCAGGAAGTTGAGGGCGGTGCGTTCGCCTTGCAGCAGCGGCCGGGCCGAGCCCTGCAATTCGCAGACGACGGTCTCGGCCTCGATCCGGTCGCCGTCTTCGGCCAGCCAGCCGAGGGTGATTGAGGGCTCCAGTTGGCGGAAGGCTTCCTCGGCCCAGGGGATGCCGCACAGCACGGCCTGTTGCCGGCAGAGAATCGTCGCGCGAGCCGCCTGCTCGGGAACCAGCGCGGCGGTCAGGTCATCGGCCGCCTCGTCCTCCCGCAAGGCCCGAGCGACGTCCTCGCGAACAATGCCCGGCTTCGGGGTCACAGCCTACCCGTCGTTATGTTCCCGGGTCAGCCGGAATATCACGGTCGACAGCAGCAGCATCGCGATCAGGTTCGGCCACGCCATCAGGGCGTTGAGCGTGTCGGACAGCAGCCACAGTTCCGCCAATTCGAAGGTCGAGCCGACGAACAGAGCCACGATCCACAGCACCCGATACGGGTACAGTATCCACCGACCGACCAGGAACTGGATACAGCGTTCGCCGTAGAAGCTCCAGCCGAGTACGGTCGTGAAGGCGAAGACGGCTGCGGCGATCGCAACGATGGTTCCGCCGACCGACGTCAGGGTATGGCTGAACGCCTGGGTGGTCAGGGTCGCGCCGCTGGCACCGGTGTGGTCCACTCTCCACTCACGATGATGACCAGGGCGGTCATGGTGCAGATGATCAGGGTGTCGATGAAGGTGCCGAGCATGGCGATCTGACCCTGCCGGACCGGGCTCGAGTTCTGTGCCGAGGCGTGGGCGATGGCGGCGCTGCCGAGGCCGGCCTCGTTGGAGAAGATGCCGCGAGCGATGCCGAACTGGATTGCCATCATGACCGCGGTACCGGCGAATCCGCCGACCGCCGCATGGCCGGTGAAGGCCGATTCGATGATCAGGGCGAAAGCTCCGGGGACTTCGGTGATGTTCATCAGGATGACGATCAATGCGCATCCGACATAAGCTGCCGCCATCAGGGGCACCAGGCGCGCGGCGACT
This sequence comes from uncultured candidatus Poriferisulfidus sp., assembly GCA_965116525.1. Taxonomy (GTDB): domain Bacteria; phylum Pseudomonadota; class Gammaproteobacteria; order Poriferisulfidales; family Poriferisulfidaceae; genus Poriferisulfidus. Next base: position 822,169 of record OZ220694.1, on the reverse strand, counting down.
GCCGCGATCCGTTTCAATCCACCCAGGATGACGACTCCGGCCAGCACGGCGATGACGATGCCGGTAACGTTCTCGGGGACGCTGAATTCAGAGTACAGGGCGTCGGCGACCGAATTGGACTGCACCATGTTGCCGATGCCGAAGGCCGCTATGGTGGCGAACAGGGCGAACAGCATCGCCAGCCAGGTCCAGTTCTGCCCCAGCCCCTTCTGGATGTAGTACATCGGGCCGCCGTGGAACTCGCCTTCCGGGGTTTCTTCGCGGAATTCAACCGCCAGCACGGCTTCGCCGTATTTTGTCGCCATGCCGAACAGGGCCATGACCCACATCCAGAAAATGGCGCCCGGCCCGCCCATTGCGATGGCGGTGGCCACGCCGGCGATGTTTCCGGTCCCGACGGTGGCCGACATGGCGGTCATCAGGGCGCGGAACGGTGGAATTTCTCCCGCCTCGGTCGAACTTCTCCCCTTCATCAGTTCGCGGAATCCGGTTCCGAGCTGCCGCAATGGCATGAATCGGAGGCCGATCATCAGGTAGATGCCGAGACCAAGAAGAAGGATGATGGTCGGCCAACCCCAGACGAAACTGTTGACCTCGGAAAGCCATGCACTCATAGCTGAACCCCCATTGCGGCTGTACACCGTCGAATAACTTAGGGAACATTATAAGCACGGCGCCCCGAACCCGGCGCGGGCGCGTTTTGTCGGGCTGTCTTGACACTGATTTTGCTGGCGGAGGGGCTTTGGCACCCGCAAAATGTCAGAATACTGTAATATTTGTAACTCAAACTAGCATAAGAATGCCTGTTGCAAAAATCCTCATCGTCGAGGACGAGCCCGCTATCCGCGAGATGGTGAGTTACGCCCTTAGGCAATCCGATTTCGAACTGCTGGAAGCGGAAGACGCACAGCAGGCCTACGGACTGATTGCCGACCATAAGCCGGACCTGGTTCTGCTCGACTGGATGCTGCCCGGGCAAAGTGGCCTGGAGATGGCCCGGCGTCTGCGCAAGGACGCGCCGACGGCCGAACTCCCGATCATCATGCTGACCGCCCGCGGGGAGGAATCCGACAAGGTGCGCGGACTGGAATGCGGAGCGGACGACTACGTGTCCAAGCCGTTCTCGCCGCGCGAACTGAAAGCCCGCATCAATGCCCTGCTGCGCCGCTCCGCGCCGCATATCGCGAGCCCCAGCCTGCAGCACGGGGACGTCCAGCTCGACTCAATCCGCCACGAGGTGTGGGTGGGCAAGAAGCAGGTGGAAATGGGACCGACGGAATTCCGGCTGCTGCGTTTCCTGATGGCGCACCCCAATCGGGTGTACAGCCGCAACCAGCTGCTGGATCAGGTGTGGGGACAGAACAGCTACATCGAGGAGCGGACCATCGACGTGCATATCCTGCGTTTGCGCAAGGCGCTCGGCAAGAAGGCATCCGGTCACATCCGCACCATCCATAGCGCGGGCTACCAGTTTCACACCGACCCGCCCACGAAAAACAAGAAGAAATCCGAAAGGGTCAAGCGGCCTAAGGCCGCCTGACGACTCGAGTGTGGGGATCCCCGCTTTCCCAAGAGGTCGCGCGCCTGGCGCTGATGGTGGCGATCGGCGTAGTGATCGGCTTGCCTTTTGCTGCCTCAAGCCTGGGGCTGAGTCTGGCGTTGCTTCTTTTTCTCCTGTGGCACGCGCGGCAGTGGCATCAGGTACGGAAATGGGAGCGCCTTCCACAGGCACCGATCCCGCATAATCTGGCGCCGGTCTGGCGCAAGTGGGCCGCGGAACTGGCGGACCGCCGCCATCAGGCGGCCCAGGTCAAGCGGGAGCTGGAGCGCCTTCAACGGAAATTTGAAGCCCTGTCGGTCGCCTTGCCGGATGCCGCCGTAGCCGTGGACTCGGAATTGCGGATCGAATGGTTCAATGAAGCCGCCGAATCCCTGCTGGACTTGCAGGCAGATGATCAGGGCCGCTTGCTGGTGCACGTGGTGCGCATTCCGGAACTGGTGCAGTACCTGCAGGAAGGAGACTTCGCCCTGCCGTTGAATCTGGAGACATTCGCGGGCGCCTCGCATCCGGTCAGCATACAGGTCTCGACGTTCGGGCGGCATGCCCGGCTGATCACGTTTCGTGATCTGACCCAGGAAATCCGCATGAACCGGTTGCGCCAAGAGTTCGTCGCCAACGTATCGCACGAAATCAAGAGCCCCCTGACCGTGGTCACCGGCTACCTGGAGACCTTCGAAGACCACGCGGGCAAGCCCCCGGAACAATCCGTCATCCGCGAGATGTCGCGCCAGTGCCAGCGCATGCGCAGCTTGGTAGACGATCTGTTGGAATTGTCCCGGCTGGAAGCCAGCGAATTGAGCGACCATGACCTGCAGGACGTGGATCTGGCGCACCTGGCGAGCGAGGTAAGGCATGAAGCCCAGACCCTGACTTCGGAAGCCCAGCATACGATCGAGGTGGAGGGCGAGGCCGGGATTCAGGTCCGGGGGCGGCCGGAAGAGTTGCACAGCGCACTATTCAACCTGGTCAGCAATGCGCTGCGCTACTCGCCGGACGGGGGCGTGGTCACCATCGGGTGGCAACGCAAAAACGACAGGGTCCGCCTGTCGGTCACCGACCAGGGGGTCGGCATCGAGAAAGATCACATCGCCCGGCTGGCCGAGCGCTTCTATCGCGTGGACAAGGCGCGGTCGCGCGGTACCGGCGGCACGGGGCTCGGGCTTGCAATCGTGAAGCACATCCTGCAGCGCCATGGCGCGCGGCTGCAGATCGACAGTGAATGGGGCAAAGGCAGCACCTTCACCTGCGTGTTTCCGCCCCCTATGGGGAGTCGCAAAGGGCGCTAGCCGGAATCAGCCGAAGCGGCCCGTGATGTACTCCTCGGTCAACTGGTGCTTCGGCGTGGTGAAGATGTCCTTGGTGGGACCCACCTCGACCAGGTAACCCAAATGAAAGTAGGCGGTCCGTTGGGAGACGCGTGCGGCCTGCTGCATGGAGTGGGTGACGATGACGATGGAGAAATTCTTCCGCAATTCGCCGATCAACTCCTCGATCCTGGCGGTGGCGATCGGATCCAGTGCCGAGCAGGGCTCGTCCATCAGGATCACTTCAGGGCTGACCGCGATGGCGCGCGCGATGCACAGGCGCTGCTGCTGGCCGCCGGACAGCCCGGTGCCGGGCTGATCCAGCCGGTCCTTGACCTCGTCGAGCAGGCCTGCCCGCTCCAGCGAGGTGTGGACGATTTCCTCCAGGTCGGTGCGGTCGCGAACCAGTCCGTGGATGCGTGGGCCGTAGGCGACGTTGTCGAAGATCGACTTCGGGAACGGATTGGGTTTCTGGAAGACCATGCCGACTCGGGCGCGCAGCAGGACCGGGTCCACCTTGCGCGCGTAGACGTTTTTGCCGTCCATTTCGACCCGGCCTTCGACCCGGCAGCCGTCGATCGTGTCGTTCATCCGGTTGAGGCAGCGCAGCAGCGTCGTTTTCCCGCAGCCGGACGGGCCGATCATGGACACGACCGAGTTCGATCCGATATCGAGGTTGACATCGAAGACGGCTTGTTTCTTGCCATAGAACACGTTGATGTCGCGGAGTTTCATCCGCGGATCCGGGACGGTGACATCCCCGACCGTAGTCAGATCAAGATCCGCAAACCCGGTTGCGGAAGAGGGGGCGGATTGTTCCGGAATCGGAATGGCCAAGGTTTCGGTGATGTTCATAATTATAGTGGTTTGTCCGGGTAAATCGGGTCTGTCAGAATCGCTTGGTGACTTTCTCGCGCAGGTAGACGGCAGCGGCGTTCATGGCGATCAAAAATGCGAGCAGCACCAGGATTGCGGCGGAAGTGCGCTCGGTAAAGCCGCGCTCGGGGCTGTCCGACCACAGGAAGATTTGCACTGGCAGGGCAGTGGCCGGGTCCGTGAACCCGCTGGGCGGCTCGACGATGAAAGCCACCATGCCGATCATTAGCAGCGGGGCCGTTTCGCCGAGTGCCCGCGCCATACCGATGATGGTGCCGGTCAGCATGCCGGGCATGGCAATGGGCAACACGTGGTGGAACATCGCCTGCATGCGCGAAGCGCCGACGCCGAGCGCGGCTTCCTTGATGGATGGGGGGACCGCCTGGATGGAGACGCGCGAGGCAATGATGATCGTGGGCAGCGTCATCAGCGCCAGCACCAGCCCGCCCACGATCGCCGTGGAGCGGGGCATGCCGAACCAGTTGATGAAGATGGCGAGCCCGAGCAAGCCGAAGATGATCGAGGGCACGGCGGCCAGGTTGTTGATGTTGATCTCGATCAGGTCGATGAAGCGATTGCGGGGTGCGAACTCTTCCAGGTAGATCGCGGCGGCCACCCCGATCGGAAACGACAGCAGCAAGGTGATGATCAGGGTCAGGAACGACCCCGTCAACGCGCCGAGAATGCCCGCCTGTTCCGGTTCCCGGGAATCTCCGGCGGTGAAGAACGTGGTGTTGAACTGCCGCTCGATGACGCCAGCCTCGCGCAGGTCGTCCACGTAGCCGATGACCCGATCGTTCAGGCGTCGTTCGTCTTCCGGCACCTCCCGGTCGATGTAGCCTTTCATCAGCATGTCGATGTCGTCGTCGGCCACCACCCAGATGTACCGCGTAGTCCCGATAAGGCCGGGATTCTCCAGGACCTGATCGCGCAGTTCATATGCTGAGCCTTCGCTGATCATCCGGGCCAGTTCGCGGCGTTCTTTCCGTCCGCTGACCTGGGGGAACTTCTGGTACATGGCGGTTTTCACCAGTTTCCAGTAGTCGGCCGAAAACAGGGTCTGGGGGTCGTGTTCACCGCCCGGGTCGATGACTTCGGGGTTGAAATAAATCGGCAATTCGATATAGGTCTGGGTGAACGCTTTGTGGCCGTTGGTGACGATGCTGCCGAACAGCAGCAGCAGGAAGGACATGCCGAGGACAATGGCAATCAGGCCGTAGAGTCGGAACCGCTTCTCGGCCCGCTGTCGCCGGGCCAGCCCGGAGACGATCTGTTCGGTGCGGCTCATTCGTACTGTTCCCGGTATTTGCGCACCACGTAGAGGGCGATGAAGTTGAGTACCAGAGTGATGAAGAACAGAGCCAGGCCCAAGGCGAACGCGGCCAGCGTCTTGGGGCTGTCAAATTCCTGGTCGCCGACCAGCAGGGTGACGATCTGAACGGTGACCGTGGTCACGGCTTCCAGCGGGTTGGCCGTCAGGTTGGCGGACAGGCCGGCGGCCATGACCACGATCATGGTCTCGCCGATGGCACGCGAGATGGCCAGCAGAAGGCCGCCAATGATGCCAGGGAGGGCGGCAGGGAGAATGACCCGGCGCATGGTCTCGGAATGGGTGGCCCCCATCGCCAGCGAACCGTCGCGCATGGCCTGCGGCACGGCCGTGATCACGTCGTCGGAAATCGACGAGACGAAGGGAATGATCATGACGCCCATCACGAAGCCGGCCGCCAAGGCGCTTTCGGAGGCGACATCGAGGCCGACGGACTGCCCGAAGCCACGCAATGCCGGACCGACCACGATAGCAGCGAAGAAGCCGTACACGACGGTCGGAACGCCGGCCAGGATTTCCAGCAGCGGCTTGACCGTGGCTCGAACCTTGGACGGAGCATATTCGGACAGGTAAATTGCCGACATCAGGCCGACGGGAGCAGCCACCAGCATTGCAATGAACGAGATGAGCAGAGTGCCAACGAACAGCGGCACGGCGCCAAAGGCCCCACTGGAACCGACCTGATCCTCGCGGATCGCCATCTGCGGGCTCCAATCAAGTCCGAACAGGAACTCTGTGACCGAAACGGTCTGGAAGAATCGGCTGGCCTCGAACAGCACCGAAAGCACGATGCCGATGGTAATGAAAATGGCCAGCATCGAGCACAGCAGCAGGAATCCACGAATGATTTTTTCGACTTGGTCCCGGGCACGGATGCGGGGAGTCATAAACTTCAGGGCCAATGCGGAACAAACGGCGAACACCGACAGGCACGTCGCGGTCAGCGCGAGCGTGGCGGTCTGAGCCAGTTCGCGGTAGCGGTCCGCCGCCATGCGGACTTCCTCGCTGGCTATCCGATAGCTGATAGGGTTTTCGATGGCATTGCGGATGTCACCGATCAGCAACTCCCGGGTGGCCGCCATGGAATCCGCATCCGGCAGCATCTCCAGTACCTGGGCCATGAGGATGTCGCCCTCGAAGGCCAGCCACACGAAGTACACCAGCAGGGCGGGGGCGCCAGCCCAAATAGCGCCCAGCATCCCAAAATACTCGGGCAGGGAGTTGAGACGCGTGGCGTGGGCGTCCCGGGTCTGCCGCAGCATGCGGCGCTGGCTGAAGTAATAGGCTGCCGACGACAATGCCAGCAGTACGAAGATCAGATAAAGTGGGGACACCAGGGAACGCCGGGCCTTTCAGAGACCGACATTATTCCGGCGGAATATGTCAGTTTGATTACAACGACGTGGAAAAGTCGTGTCGAATTGGCGCCTAGCTTTCCGGATCAACAAATTCCTGTGGTTTTTCAGAGCCTTCCCCAAAGAAATATTTTTCCATTTCTCCTTCCAGAAACTCTCGCGCCTTGGGGTCGACCGGGGTCAGACGGTACTCGTTGATCAACATGGTCTGGTGGCGCAGCCAGCCGCCCCAGGCCTCGGCCGATACTTCATTGAAAATGCGCTGCCCGAGCGGTCCCGGGTAGGGCATCCGCTCCAGACCCTCGGCTTCGCGGCCGAGTTTGACGCATTGGATCATGCGGGACATTGTGAGATAGATTCCGAAAGAGAATTGATGAGGCGATTATAAGTGATGGGCCTGACGGTGGGTTATCGGCAAGGCTTTGGCGGGGCACGCCACTGCTACAATCGAACAACACTATAGCGAGGGTGCATGGTCGCGGTGATTGTGGCCAGGCAGAATGTTCGTCGACGATCCGTAACAGAGAGAAATATAGGAGTTATTGCCATGAAAACCCTGCCCGAAGAAGTTTCAAGTTTTGCCAGTTCTCCTGAATTCACGGAAGACACGATACCGAAAAATCTCAAGAAACAGCACCGGACCAGTGCGGGGGTCTGGGGGAAAATCGTTATTCTGGAAGGCCGCTTACGCTACCGCATTCTGGAACCCGAAACCCAGGATACGGAACTTGCACCGGAGATGCCCGGAATCGTGGAGCCGGAGATTGCGCATGAGGTCATGGCGCTCGGCAAGGTTCGTTTCTATGTGGAGTTTTTCCGTTGATTTCGACCTTTCGTTTCCATCGTTAGGCTTGTCACTCGCAGACCATACCATCCCCGTCCCCGTCATGCATGAACGGATAGGCAGCATGACCGCGCGGCACGGGCGTAATGCCGTGGCGGCGCGCTTCTCGGCAAGTGATTCTTCCGTTCCGGTTGTCGTCCCAGAGGCGGAGGGCCTCCGCTCCATCCGGGGATGACGCAGGGCGGGAAGCCGGGAGGTCGAACGAAGCAGAGCAGTCCGATGTTTCGATTTCGGTGGTTGTGCAGGCGGACAGGATCTGCTCCAGAGCCTCCGCTTCGCGCTGGTCGATGCTCAGCCCGTACTTGAGACGCACCTGGAGCACGCGGTGGGCGAACCAGCAACGGTTGAGGGCAGGTGTCCATCCGGAAGCATCGTAAGCGCGTTTCTTCTGTCGGTTCAGCGCGGGGCTCGCCAGTGTCAGGTTCAGGAGATCGGCACTGAACTTTTTCCGCGTGGCAACATCTGCGCGGCACAGTCCGCTGTCATGCGCTTCGGAACGGGCCACGATATGTTCGATGTCGGTCTGCCGGGTGCTGCTGAAGCACTGCCCGTTATAGGGGCTGTAGATTTTCCCGAGTTCAGCGACGATTCTAGGCTCCACCGACTGCGGGTAGGAGTAGTCACGGCTTCTGTAGGGTGCGCAACGATATTCCGGCTCGACGACAAGGCCTCGCCATGTTTCGGCCGAAACGGTCGGAACGTGAAAGCCGGCGGCAAGAATGACGCAGATGGAAACCTTGCACTGTCTACGGAGAGAAGTTCGGGATGCCAAGGGAGGCATGGCCTGCAGCAGCCTGGTGTGTTCAGAAATGCCGGAGCAGTCGCAACCGCAAGCCGACCTCTTCGGCATCCAGCGCGTGCGGGACCCGGATGTACGGTTCGCCCGTGTTGTCCAGGAGAACCAGGTCTTCCCTGTCGTAATCGGTGTAGTACGTCTCAACCTGCACGCTGGTTCGGTCGCCGAGCGGTGTATGCAAGCCGATTCCAGCAGTCCAGGCGGTGTAGTCCCTGTCGGTCCGGTCGAATCCCCTTGCGTATGATTCATCTTCCCTTCCGCCAGGACAGCCATCGTTTGCGGGGCACCCTTCGTAGGAATTGAAGTACTCTGCTTCAGTGCGACGGATGCCAATTAGGACATGGAGGCCGGAGCCCGGCCCCAACGCAGAGGTCAGGAAGTTCGGCTGTCCGCCCAACCTGAGCGTCAGGCCGTAGCTGTAGTCCTTCTCGAAGGTCCAGTCATCCGGCCAGCTTTCGCCAGATTGCGGCCAGTCGGGATCGCTGCCCGCACTCTCCCGGGCCGCGGAATCCTTGATCCACTTCAACCTGCCCCGAGCTTTTCCGCTGTGATAGGCCAAATCGGCTTCACCGCTCAGATACAGCCCCCGATTGTTCAGGTGGAAAGTGTAGCCGGCCAGGATGCCGAACCCGCTTGTCGTCTTGGTGTCGGAATCGCGGACGTGAAAAATCCGGCCGCTGGAAGGGGTCGCATTCATGGGATGCGTGTTGTCCGTGGTCTTGAAGAAGGTGGCGTCCAGGTTTTCCGCAGAGGCGGAAAACCCCATGTAGAACCCTTCCTCCATGGCGGAAGAAGGGCCAGGAGCGCCAGTCAGTACAGCCGCGCAGGCTAGGACCGCGGAAAATCCCGAACGTTCGAATCTCTTCATGCGGCTGAGACTAGAAGTACCGCAGCAGCCTCATTCTCAGGCCGATTTCCTCGGCATCCGGCTCGTGCACGGCCCGGACGCGCAGGTCCTCCGTTCCGTCCAGCTGCACCAGAGACTCCGAATCGTAGTCCTTGTAGTACGTTTCGATTTGCAGGCCCACCTGCTCCGCGACCGGCGCGTGCACTCCCACGCCCAGAGTCCAGGTGGTGTAGTCTCTTTTGGTACGAACGGCACTCGCCTCGAATTCCTCCTCGCTTGCGCAAAGTGCCGGAGGAACTTCGAAGCAGCCGGTTCCGGTATTGACGTATTCGGCTTCGACCCGGTGCGCTCCGGCTAAAACGTAAAGTCCGGCGTCCGGGCCAAGCGCGGAGGTGAGGAAGTCCGGCCGCCCGCCCAGCCTGAGCGTCACGCCGTAGCTATGATCTTTTTCGAAGGTCCAGCGCTCCGGCCAGTTTTCACCGACCTGCGGTCCGACCGAAAAGGCTGGCAAGTCCGGGTCGTTTGCATCGTTGTGGGTTTTTCGCGCCGCGACATCCTCGGTTCCTTCAAGCCTTCCGCGTGCCTTCCCGCTGTGGAAGGCCAGGTTGATCTCGCCGCTCCAGTACAGGCTCCCGTAATGGAGGGGGCACTGGTATCCGAACACGAGCCCGAACCCGCTTGCCGTCTTGGTGTCGGAATCCCGTTCCGTGAATATCTTGCCTTGGGATAAGGCCATGTTTCCGTCGGGTGTGTTGTCGACGGTCTTGAACACTGAAACATCCAGGTCTTCCGCAGCGGCGGAAATCCCGATATAAACGCCTTCCTGCGCTGCGGAAACCGGAGCCGGGGCACTGGCCAGAAATACTGTGCAAACTAGGATCCCAAGCAGCAGGGTGGCGGATTGATTAACCTTGTCCATACTTGTCCCTGCCAAAGGCGGTCGCGGATTCAGAGAATTATAGTCAGCTGGATCAAACCGCATCCTGCCGCCGTGATTGTTCCTGCATGGCATCCGCCACGGCCTGGCCGATCAGTTCAATCTTTGCGAATTTTTTTATCTTGGGCCGGAGCTCGTCCAGGCTGTCCTGATCCAGCAGCCCGCTCCACAAGCCGCAGGCCTCGATCAGGCTGATAATCGCGACATCCCGCGCATCAAGGATCGTGCTGCTCAGCAGCTCATAGATGATTCTTTGCCGGACATCCCATAGGGGCCTGTCTTCTTTGGTGTGACGATCCTGTGCGTCAGGAGCAGTAATCCGATCGAGCGACGCACGAAGCAAGATGCCGCGATCGACCAGCTGTTCCAGCAGTTGTGGCTGGACGTGCTCGTAGTCATCGGCGAAGACGCGGACCCAATGGCCGGTGGATTGCTGTCGGTCCTCCGCCGCGATTTTCGCCAGGGCCTCGTCGAGAACGGCAATTCCGAGCGGCTCTGGATTCACGACGAACAGCTTTTCCAGGTCGGCATCCACCCGGTTTGCGAGGGACAGGTCCATCAGGAGGGCGCCGCCGAGTGCATGGCGCAGGGAAGGGAGCGAAAACTCAGCGTTCAGCCCGCCGGTGTCGTGGTCGAGCATCAGGAGCAGCACTTCCTCGCTGACGGTGATCACCTGGCCCCCCTAGATGTAACATCGGCATTGATGACTGTACCACGCGGTGTCTTATTAAGGAGAGTGTGAGGCTATGCGGCGGGGGGTGGCTCGCGTTGGATCAGTTTCAGAATCGGAGTCGCCACGCCGACGGTCAGTTGCTTCGGGTGAAACCAACGCCCGCTTTGCCGGAATTTCTTGCGATCCGAATTCCGGATCCGAACCCGCAGCGGACGAAGGCAAAGCTCCAGATGACTCAGGCGATGAGTCAGCGAGGGCTCCTCACGCCATTCCAGATTTTCTCCGCAGGCCTGTGTCCAACGCCGTGCCTCAATCCGGCTCGGGTATTCCGGCAGGCTCCACAGCCCGCCCCAGATGCCATGAGCCTGCCTCTGCCGCAAAAGGACTTCCCCGTTCTCTGTCTGTACGATGACGACCCAAGCCGTTCGGTGCGGCAATTGCGACCGCTTGCGGCCGGGTTGCTCAATGGATCCATGCCTGGTGTAGTCGCAGTCTTCGTTCAGCGGGCAGTGCACGCAGTCGGGAGTGCGCGACGTGCAACACTGGGCCCCCAGGTCCATCAGGCCTTGGGTATAGAGGCCGGCGTCCCGCCTCGGCAGCAACGACTCGGCAGCACGCCATAGGGATGCGTTGAGGGTCGCAGGCAGGCCTTGATGTCGTGCGATGACGCGCCGCGCATTGCCGTCCAGCATCGGCGCGGGTTGATCCAGGGCCAGCGAAACAATGGCACCGGCCGTGCTGCGGCCGACGCCCGGCAAGCGCACCCAGTCCTCGACGGTGCGCGGCAGCCGGCCTCCCGAACTTCGAATGATTCGCGCGGCTTGATGCAGGTGGCGGGCCCGGGCGTAGTAGCCCAGCCCGGACCAGCACGCCAGCACGGCATCCAGAGGCGCTTCGGCCAGCCGCTTGACGCTCGGGAATGCCCGCATGAACCGCTGGAAATAGGGGATCACGGTTGCGACCTGGGTCTGCTGCAGCATGATTTCGGAGACCCAGACCCGGTACAGCGTGCGTTGACGCTGCCAGGGCAGGTCGTGACGGCCGTGTCTGCGCTGGTAGCGGATTACCCGGCGGGCAAACGACGACACGGGTTCAGAATAGGTCTTCGAGTAGTTTTCGCAGGACCTTGCCGGTGGGTTTGCCGGCTTTTTCTTCGACTTTTTTCTCAACCTTGTCGACGACGGACCCCAAGCCCTTCTGCAGTCCTTTGTCCAGTTGTTCCTCTACCAGTCCCGACATGTCCAGAGAGTGCGACAGGTTGTCGAACGGCCCCTTGATGCGCACCGGAATCTTCAGGCTCTGGCCGGACCAGACGTTCAACTGGTAGTCGACCGACGAATGCGGCAGGTCGATGTAACCCAGCCCGTCCAGGGAGATCGCGCCAGCGTCCATCTTCAGTTCGCGACTGGTCAACCGACCGTCGTTGGCGTTCCAACTTACGAGCAACAGGTCAAACGGCAGTTTCCCTTGGGAAGTGGTTTCGCTGGGACGTTCCTGCAACATCGCAATGGCGGCTTCCACAGCCCTGGCGACCTCGCCGACCTGCAGCACGCCATTGCGCACGGTCAGGCTGACAAAGCCGGTCAGGGAAGGCCAGACCGTGGCGGCGCGGTGCCCGCGCGCGTTCAGGGCCAGGTTCAGGTCGGTCGTGCCTTCGATAGGGGTGTGTCCGTCCTCGTCGAACAGTGCCAGCACGCGGCCGAGCTCCAGTTGTTCCAGCTTCAAGTCAAGCTTATACAGGGGGATGCCGCCGGAAACATCCAACTCCGCCCCGGCCTGGACTACGCCATCATTGACTTTCCCGCTCAGTGATTCGACTTCCCAGAGCCCTTCGTCGGCAGTCAGCCGGGCGTGCGTTTCCGCGAATTCTAGCCCTTGCCAGTGCAGTTGTTCCAGTTGCACCTTGGCCACGAGTTTCTGCTGGCGCAACCAGTCGATCGGCAGGCCGTCCGGAGGCGCGGGGTCGTCGCCGGGCTCGGCTTGATCCTCGGCTTCGGCTTGCTGTTCCTGCGGCAGGTACCGGTCCAGGTCGATTTCGCCCACTTGCAGGTTCAGCGCAAGCCGCGGCCGGTCGAAGTCGAGCAGGGAGATTTCTCCCCGGATCGAGGTGGAGTCCAGTGTTGCATCCAGTCCCGACAGTTGAACGCCTCGCGGATGGACCCTGAGATCGCTTTCCCATTTCAGGAACCGTAGCGCGGTCGGATCTTCAAGGGTGGGCATCTGGTGATTCCAGAGTGCCAGCCAGTGCAGGACATCGACGCCGGCTCCCTCGACATGTCCGATCAGCTCCGGCTTTTCAGACAGGGATTTCACCTCCAGCGGAGCGAATCGCAACTGCGCCCCCTCGACCGTCGCTTCGGCCCCATCGAGATACAGAGTGTCGCTGGCCTGATCCCATTGAAAAGATCGTGCCTGGATCGTGGGGTTGATGCGCGTGAAGGCGAATGCCGGCCCGGTCAACTCCAGTGTCATGTCCAAGTCGTCGCCGGTGATTTTTTCTCCACCCTTCTTCAGGGTGAGGTCGGTGGCCAGCTTGACTTGGGCGTTGATCCGGTTCTCGGCCCGGGTGTCAAGCCAAGCCATCAATTCGCCGTCCAGTTCGACGTGCATGTTGCCGCCGGACGTCAGGTTCTCCAGGTTCAGGTTGAGGTTTGATCCCCGCATGCGGCGGTTGCGCAGTTCGTCCCAGATCGCGATGGTGCTGTCGGTCAGGCGGATCTCGCCCAGATCGATTCCTGCCGCCCCGCCCGAGTCGGACCCGGCTTCGGGTCGGGAGGACTCCTTGTCGGCAAGCAGACCGGCCCAGTTGGTGTGCCCGTTCGATTTCCGGCGCAGCCGCAGTTGCAGCCCATCCAGGCGCATGGAGCGGATTCGCAGGTCGCCCATCAGCAAAGGGATGACTTGCAAGTATGCTTCAACGCGCTTTGCGGTCAGCATGGGCTCCTGCCCGAACCCAGGAGGGTTGTCGAATGAGACGTCATGGACCTCGAATCCGACCAGCGGGGGGTCCAGGTGCAGCTCCAGGCTTCCGTCGATGGTGAACGCCCGTCCGGTCTGTTCCTCGACCAGGTTGATCAGGTCGTCCCGGTAGTCGTCGGGCTCGAAGGTCAATACCAGGTAGCTGAGGGCCAGCAGGCTGGCGAGCACCAGCGTCAGGACGCCGAAAGCGGTATAGCGGAAAGTTTTGGATAATACGGACATTACGACGAGGCGGATTCGCGTGCCCAGTCTCCGGAGCGGCCGCCGGACTTGCGCAGCAGCCCGATGTCTTGGATGCGCATTCCCCGGTCGACAGCCTTGCACATGTCGTAGATGGTCAACAGCGAGATTTGCACTGCCGTGAGGGCCTCCATCTCGACTCCGGTGGGCCCGCGGGTTTCACAACGGGCGAGACAGCGCACGGCGGGAGGCTCATTCTCCAACTCGAACTCCACGGCCACATGAGTCAGGGACAGGGGGTGGCACAGCGGAATCAGATCGGCGGTGCGTTTGGTCGCCATGATTCCCGAGGTGCGCGCGATGCCGAGCACATCGCCTTTGCGATGGGTCCCTTCCCGGATTTGCTCCAAGGTCTCCGCTTGCATCAGGATGCGCCCTTCCGCCTCCGCCACGCGGTGCGTGGCCTCCTTGTCCGAAATATCGACCATACGGGCTTCGCCCCGGGCGTTAAAGTGGGTTAGATCGGCCATTTCCAGAAAAATTGAGCGGCACCGCCTATTGTATGCTCATGGGAGCCTTTTTTCTTTGCACACAAGGGCTGGGCTTATCCGCCGGGCCCCCGCCCGATGGCCGAAATCGGCACCGTGGCGGTCTCGCCGCGAGTGCGCGAAACAGGTGCGAGAGCATGGCCGAAGATCGCTTCATAAGTCGCGTGCACCCGGCCCTGGTCGTCCACCGGGTAGGCTTCGGCTAGGGCCTGCCACTGATCCCGGGTGCAGGGTTGCGCGGCAGGTGATTCGATACGACTCGAACCGATGCCCTTGAGTTCCCGGACCAGATCGCGGACCGAAGCGTAGGAGGCGTCCAATCGCTCGACATCCAGGACCGGATCCTGATAGCCTTCCTCCAGTAGCAGGTCGCCGATCGGGTGCATGTCGCTGAACTCGTTGACTCCACCCTCCATGCCCGCCGCCCGTTGCGCGGCTTGCAGTTCATGCAGGGTATCCGGGCCGTAGGTCGAGAACATCAGCAGCCCGCCAGGGCGCAGCACGCGACTGATTTCCTGCAGCACTTCAGCCAACGGCAGGCACCACTGCAGGGTGGAACTTGAGAAGACCAGGTCGACCGTGCCTGGCGCGAAGGGTAGTTGGAACGCATCGGCGGCGACAGAGGTTCCAGCCGACCCGTCCTTTTGACCTTGCTTCAGCATGGCGTGGGAGAAATCGACCGCGATGATTTGCGCCCGGGGGTAGCGCTGACCCAGCTGTGTCGCCCCGTCCCCGGTTCCGGCACCCAGATCCACAACGCATCCGGGATCCACCTGGACCAGGTCCAGCCGTTCGAGCAGCCGCAGGGTGATCTCGCGCTGCACGCCGGCAAACTGGTCGTAGCAGGCCGCAGCGCGGTCGAATCTCCGACGTAGTCTTGTTTGTCGGGTGCGGTCGGATTCGTTCATTCGAGCGATTGCCAGAACGTGTGCATCAGTTCCGCGCATTGGTCTGGTTCCGACAGCAGGAGCGCGTGTCCCGAATGCCGAACCAGGCCGAAGTGGGTCTCGGGGCAAAGGGCGCGGAGGGGGTGGGTCGCATCTGCCGGAACCAACGCGTCGTGTTCTCCCAGGATGCACTGCTGCGCGACCGGGCTACGGGCCCATATTCCGCGCAGATCGGTGTGCTCAAGCAAATCCAGTCCCTGCTCGAGGGTCGCACAATCTGGAACCGGGGCGGCCTGAAGTTGATCGCGTATCTGTTGTGCCTGACTGTCCCCATGGGCGATCAGGTTCGCGAAATGCCGCATGCCGGCTTCTCGATCCAGCCGGATGCGCCGGCGGAAGTCTTGGAAGGCCGAGGATTCTATGGCGTGGGGCCAGTCGCCACGTGCGACCATGCAGGGTTGCGAGGCGAGAAGGGTCAATGAGCGTGGGCGAAGCCCACCCTCAAGTGCGGAAAGTGCCACCAGGCCGCCCATTGACCAGCCGACCCAGTGAGCATCCTCATGTTCCGCCAACTGCTCGGAATCCCGGCCATTGCGTTGGCCGGGAGCCCCGCCGTATCCTGCGAGGGTCAGCCGGTGAACCGTATAATTGGAGGCAAGCCGCCCGGCTACGGGCTCCCATACGAATGAATGAAACCCGAATCCGTGAATCAGGATCACCGACGGTCTGCTTTTGGAATCCGGATTGCCCATGAGTGCTGAAGTCCACTTTCTACTTATGCTGCTGGGTGTGGCGCTGGGCAGCTATCTGATCGGCGCGGTCAACAGCGCCTTGATTATAAGCAGGGCTTGCGGCCTGCCGGACCCGCGGACCGAGGGTTCCGGCAATCCGGGCGCAACCAACATGCTTCGAGTCAGCAAAAACAGGAGATGGGCCGTGGCCACCTTGGCCGGAGACGCCGGCAAGGGGGCACTGGCCGTGGCGCTGGCGCTTTACGTTGCCGGGGAGCCCCTTTCGCCTGCTTGGCCGACGCCAGCCGTGGTGGCCGGCGTCATGGTGGTGATTGGTCACGTGTGGCCAGTCTATTACCGCTTTCGGGGCGGGAAGGGCGTGGCGACGTTGGCCGGAATGATGGCGGTATTGAATCCGGTATTGTTGGCCATGGGGTTGGCGACCTGGCTGCTTGGCTATGCGCTGTACCGACGGGTCTCGGCGGCTTCCATCGCCATTGCCGCCGCCTTGCCGCTCTATGCTTGGGCGGTGCACCGGGGCTGGGACCTCGTGTTGGCAGGCCTTCTTCTGGGCGCGGTGATCGTCTATCGGCACCAAGAGAACCTGCGCCGTCTTCTAAGCGGTGAGGAAGACAAACCCTGAAGCACCCATCCGTGCGTTTCGGCCACGGTCTGACAGGAGTGCTTTGCGGGCAGGGCAGCAAGTAGAATAGAAATTCAAGCGGGTGTAGTTCAATGGTAGAACTTCAGCTTCCCAAGCTGATAACGAGGGTTCGATTCCCTTCACCCGCTCCATTTTGAGAACCGATGAGCGATCTGGCCTCCGTCGTGCAGACTGAACCGCAAGCCTTCATGCGCAGCGTTCTGCAGCGTATTGCGACCGGGCCCGAGTACAGCAAGGATCTCCCGCAAGAAGAGGCGCGAGCGGCATTAAACCTGATTCTGGACGGTCAGGCGGACCCGGTACAGGCGGGGATCTTCTTCATTGCGTTGCGCATGAAGCGGGAGACTCTGGAAGAAAACACCGGTTCGCTGGAGGCGCTTCGCGACCACACCGAATCGGTCGTGGCGGATGTTGCGCAGGTTGTGGATGTGGCGGAACCGTATGACGGTTTCGTGCGCGGGCTGCCGGTCGGAGCGTTCCTGCCGGCCGTGCTGAGCGCCTGCGGGGTGCCGGCGATCTGCCATGGCGCCGAGGCGGTCGGCCCGAAGTTCGGGGTGACGCCGCGACAGATCCTGCGGGCCTGCGGCGCGAACGTGGACCGCACGACCGCGGAAGCGGCTGCACGGGTGGGGGATGCCGAGTGCGGCTGGAGCTACGTGGACCAGTCGCAATTCTGTCCTGCCTTGCACCAGTTGCTGGAACTCCGCACCCGCATCGTCAAGCGTCCGGTGCTGACGACGGTGGAAGTGCTGCTCGCGCCGGTGCGCGGCCGCGACGCCACCCATTTGGTCACCGGCTATGTGCACAAGCCCTACCCGCCGGTGTATGCGCATCTGGCCCGTGCCGCAGGGTTTTCTTCCGCACTGATCGTGCGCGGCGTGGAGGGTGGCGTGTTCCCCTCGCTCAAGCAGGCCGGGAAGGCGTTCGGGTTCCATGGGGACGAGGAAGAGTCGGAGTGGGACTTCCACGCCGACGATCTGGATTTCACGCATGACAGCCGCGCGGTGCCCCTGCCGGATGCCGACCTGTCAGGGGAGCAGGTGGCGCAGGCGGCCGCCGAGGTCGGGTTTGAGGCATTGGCCGGACAGGCCGGGCCGGCGAAAGACAGCCTGCAGTACGCGGCAGCGATGATTCTGGCGCATCTTGACGGAAGCCGGGATATCCGGCGGCATTACCCAAGCGTTTGCGAGGCCATCGACAGTGGCCGGGCGCGGGCGCGTTTCGAAGCGGGTTCGTGACGGCCATGGATGAATCGACTCAACTGAGCCTGGAAAGCGGCATCTCGGCGTTCGCGTCCAAGCAGTTTGCGCGCGCTCTGCAGTTGTTGACGCCGCTGGCCGAGGCGGGAGACCCGGAGGCTCAGTACCGATGCGCGATTATGTACCAGAATGGATTGGGGTGCGTGGTAGATGCCGAACGGGCTTTGATCTGGATGACTGCGGCGGCCGAGGCAGGTCTGGCGCTGGCGCAACACGGGTTGGGGTTCATGTACATGGAAGGCGAATGCGTTGAGCAGGACGGAGAAAAGGCCGTGTACTGGTACGAAAAGGCGGCGGCTCAGGGCTTGGCCGGCTCGCTGACTACGTTGGCCATGATGTACGAGGAAGGGACGCTAGTGCCGCAAGACGTGGAGCGCGCCCGCGCCTTGTACAAGCAAGCCGGGTTCTGATCGCGTATGCGTCCGTCTCAACTGGCCCGAGTACTGGAAGAGGAGTTCCGAAGCGCGGCTAAGGGACACCACACGCCGGCCATGATCTGGGGGCCACCCGGCGTGGGCAAGTCGCAGATCGTGGCGCAGGTCGCCGACCGTCATACGGCGCCGATGATTGATATCCGCCTGTCGCAGATGGAGCCGAGCGACTTGCGCGGCATACCTTTTCGCGTGGACGACACGGTGGATTGGGCGATTCCGGCCATGCTGCCGAATGTGGACCGCCACGGACCGAACGGAATCCTGTTTCTGGACGAAATCACTTCGGCTGCGCCGACTGTTTCCGCGGCCGCCTACCAGTTGATTCTGGACCGGCGGCTCGGTCATTACCAGGTGCCGGACGGTTGGGCCATCTTTGCGGCCGGCAATCGGCAGGGCGACCGCGGCGTGACCTATGTGATGCCTTCGCCGCTTGCCAACCGATTCTCGCACTTTGAGCTCGACGTACACTTGGACGACTGGGTGCAATGGGCCTACGGAGAGGGGATTGACGATCGGGTGATCGGTTTTCTGCGGCTGCGCCCGGAACTTCTGTTCGACTTCGACGCCGAGCACAATCCCAGCGCGTTTCCCACCCCGCGATCCTGGGAGTTCGCGCACCGGGCGCTGCACAAGTTCGAATCCGACCCCTCGGTGCTGGGTGAAGCGCTTCAGGCCTGTGTGGGACCGGCCGCGGGGATGCAGTTGAATGCCTTCGTTCAGCACGCCGCGGAATTGCCGGACCTGGACGACGTGTTGGCAGGCAAGGACACGACCATTCCGGAATCGGTGGATCTGCAGTACGCCGTGGCTGCCGCACTGGTCGGCCGAGCAGTGCGCGCTAAGAAGGAGTCGAAGCTCGATGGGGTGTTGGGTCCGGTCCTGACTTACGCCGGACGGTTTCCGCAACGCGAGATCGGCGTCATGCTGGTCTGCGACCTGTTGCGCGGGGTCGGGGAAGAGCCGGTGTTCAGCGCGCCGGAATTCAAGCCCTGGGCGGATCAGGTCGCGGAGCTGCTGGTTTACGATTGATGCCCGCGGCGCGCGACGCGAAGACCCGACTGGCGCAGGCCCGCACCCGGTTGGTCTTGGACCGGCCTTTTCTCGGCGCCTTGGTTTTACAGTTGCCGCTGGTGGAAGGGGAGGACTGGTGCCGGACCACGGCGACCGATACGCAGAATTTCTACTACAACCCTGCCTATATCGACCGCCTGACCGGTGAGGAAGTCCAGTCGGTGCTCTGTCACGAGGCCCTTCACTGCGCGCTGCTGCACCTGCACCGGAAAGGCCATCGAGTCCGGGGACGCTGGGATGTCGCCTGCGACTATGCGGTGAATTGCCTGCTGGTCGCCGAGGACATGATGCTCCCCCAGGGTGCCTTGTACGAACCGAAGTTCTCGGATCTCACTGCGGAGGAAATCTACCCCTGTCTCGACGAAATGGAGGACAAGCGGACTCAGGACCTGCATATGTACAGTGATTCGTCGGGCCGCGAGGATCCAGCGGCCGGACCCCGCCCCCTCAGTTCGGCGAAGCAGAACGCCATGGCGGCTACTTGGCAGGCCCGGGTTTCACGCGCTCTGGATGCGACCCGGCAGGCCGGGCGGCTGTCCGAGAGCTTCGAGCGGCATTTTTCCCCGCAACTGATCCCGCGTTTGCCGTGGCGGCAACTGCTCGCCCGCCATACCGGCGCACTGGCACGCGACGACTACAGTTACCAGCGCACGTCCACGCGCCGGGAAGGACCCGCAATCTACCCGAGCCTTCGCGGCCGTGAAGTCGATCTTGTGGCCGCGCTGGACGTCAGCGGTTCGGTCTCGGATGCCGAGATCGCGGAATTCGTCGGCGAGGTCAACGCGATCAAGGGAGCCTTGCGCGCCCGCATCACGCTGCTGGCATGCGACCAGGAACTGTCCTCGGGGGGCCCGAAAGTGTTTGAGCCCTGGGAGACACTGGAGGCGCCGACCCAGGTCAGTGGCGGCGGCGGCACTTCGTTTCGCCCGGTCTTCGAATGGGTGAATCGCCAGGACCGCATGCCAGACCTGCTGTTGTACTTCACGGATGCCCAAGGCCGTTACCCGGATACCGAGCCGCCTTACCCGGTGCTGTGGCTGGTCAAGGGCCGCGCACCCGTGCCGTGGGGCGAGAGAATCCAGCTGAATTGATCGCAGTGCTGGCTGAACCCGACCTGTTGCGTATGAACGTGCTGTTGACCCAGCCGTTGCAGGCGGTGCGCATTGATGAATCACGGATGCGTCTGGAGGCCTTAACCGAGCAGGGCGAAGCGCGGGTGGCGTTGCACCCGAATACGCGCCCGGAGTCCTACCTGCGCGAAGTGCGCGCTTTGTTGTCCACCCGGATCCTGGGCTCTCCGGGCGGTTACCCGCTGTACATCCGTCGCTGGACCCGGATGGGTCAGGCGCGCGACGACGGCTCGCTGGAGCGATTGTTGTTGCTGGGCGAACCGGAAGCGGTGGCGGCGGTGGTCCATGCGCCGGGGCTGACGGAGGAGCTCGCGCGACGGGCCTGGTGGGTGGAACCGAATTCCGAGCACGCCCGCCGAATGCTGGACAGCCCGGCTGTTGCCGACAGTGCGCTGGGCGCGACGCTGGTGGAGTTTCTCCTTGAGTTCCTGCCGTTCGAGGAGCGGCCCGGCGACATCATTGCATCGCTGCAGCGTCTGCTGCGTCACCCGTCGTTGACGGAGGAACAGCGGTCTGCCTTGTGGCAGCGTGCTCAGCGCCAGTCTGCCTATATGGTCGGTTTTCTGTCGGCAGGTGCCGAATGCTTGCCGGAAGCATACCCGCCGCATCCGAAACTGGAAGAGGTCCGGGCAGGGATCGGCCCGGACGCGGAAGGCCCCCTTGCGCAACGCCTGCTATGGGCTCTCGATGCATCCGGGCAGGGTTTTCTCGCGGCCGCCCAAAAGGCGCTTGCGCGCCCGCCCAACCAGGACGTGGTGGTCGCCTTGCTGAATGCGGTCGGGCGGGGGTTTTCCCTGCCCGGAGCGGATGCATCGTTCCGGACATTGGGCGAACTCGAAGGAGACGCTGATGCTTTTCCGGCTCAGGCTTCGTGGGAGAAGAACCCGGACTTCTCCGAATTCCGCCGTTCTGTGCTGTGCCTGGCCCGGGTCGGGGAGCGGTTATTGGACCCGATTTTCGGCGTGAGCGATGCAGTAGGGTCGGTCATGCGCCGACGGATCGAACCGGTCGCCCAGCCGATCAAGAAATATCTGGAGTGTTTGGCCGGCCATGAATGAAAATTTAAGCATGAGGCTGCCGGACGGGCGGATGCTGGCCTATGCCGAATACGGGGACTCCGACGGCATCCCGGTCCTGGGTATGCACGGCACGCCGGGAACCCGGCATATCTTCTCGCTCGCCGATGCTTCGGCCCGCAAGCATGGACTCCGCATGGTCGTACCGGACCGGGCAGGGGTTGGGGATTCGGAGGACCGCCCCGATCACAGCATTGCGGGACATGTCGAGGATGCCATGGCGTTGCTGGATTATCTCGGGGTGGAGAAGTTCGCGGTATTCGGTTTTTCCGGGGGAGGTCCCTATACGGCAGAAGCAGCCAGGCAGGTGCCGCATCGCATTCGGGCCTTGACTCTGGTCAGCGCGCACGTGCAGGGCGTGCAACCCGGTCCGGGGCACCGGGCGTTGATGAAACTGGCCAATGCCAGCATTCCGATAGCTCAATTGATGTTTCTGGCGATCGCGATTCCTGCAGTCGTTGCACCTAATTTTTCCCGGCTCCTGATTGGGCCGGGCCTCAATCACAGCGATCGACAGACTATGAAAGACCGGGAAATCCGCCGGTGCCTCACCAAGGGCATTGCCGGGGTCCTTTGGAGTGGGCGCGCGACCGCTCTCGAAGCGAGAAACTTTTATCGCGAAAGCCCTCCTTCGCCGATCGCGCTGGATGCGCCGGTGCGGATCTGGCACGGGGCGGAGGACAAGGTGATCGTGCCGAAAGCCGCGTTTATTTACTCGCGCATGTTCCCCGGTTCCTATCTGACGATCATTCCGAAGGTCGGGCATCTGTGGGGGCTAGTCGCTTGTGACCAGGTGCTGGCGACTTTGGCCAGTGATCTGCGTTGAGCATCCAACCGTACCATCGTGCTTGTATGATGAGCCGTCATTAATCTAGATTTTGTTCCTGTGCGCCAACTGATTCTCATCCGCCACGCCAAGTCCGATCGCAGTGATCGGAGTATGCCGGATGTCGAATGCCCGCTCGCCCCGCGAGGGGAGCGGGATGCGCCGGAAATGGGGCGACGGCTGGCGGATCGTCAAGAGGGCATCGACGCCCTGTACAGTTCGGTTGCGCGCCGGGCGCTAGACACCGCAGGCCATTTCGCTTCAGCCCTAGGGATGGATCCGGAGGACATCCGTCTGCGGAAAGGCTTCTACACCTTCTCGCCTAATGACCTGCTGCGCGAATTGCGCGAACTGGACGATGCCGCTGACCGGGTCGCGGTCTTCAGCCACAACCCTGCGACCAGCGGGGTTGCCGAGTATCTGGCCAATGAAATTCTGGGAGACCTCCCGACCTGTGCGGTGGTGCGTCTGGATGTGGACTGCGGCTCCTGGCGGGACTTGGGCCCTGCCGTCTGCACCCTGCGCGAGGTGGACACCCCGAAAAATCCGGCTTGACGGGTAGCTTGGGTCTGGTCAGGGATTGATTCCGTCCACGTGTTGCTGCAGCCAGCACTCCAGCGCTGCCGCATGCCATAGGAGGCTGCCGTCCAGTGCAGTCCGGTGGCTCAGGGGATCCTGAAGCAGCCGGTCCAGGTATTCCTCCCGAAACAGCCCGCGACTCCGGCATTCGGGCTGGCTCAAGGTTTCTCGCGCCCAGTCCAGGAAAGGTCCTTGTACATACTTGAGGGCAGGCACCGGGAAGTATCCTTTCGGCCGGTCGATCACTTCCGCTGGCAGTCGCGTTCGGGCCAGGGCGCGCAACGGGTACTTGCCGCCGTCGCGCAGTTTCAGTTCCGCCGGCATCCCGGCAACGCACTCCACCAATTGATGGTCGAGATACGGCACGCGCGCCTCGAGCCCCCATGCCATGGTCATGTTATCGACCCGCTTGACCGGGTCGTCGGTGATCAGCATGGTTGCATCCATGCGCAGCACGGCATTCAGGAATTCGACATCCTCGCCGCATTCCAGCCGTTCGCAGAGCAATGCCCGGGTATGATCTTCGCCAACCCATTCGGGCATTAGCGCCTCGCCGAATTCGCCGTGGGTGCGATCCAGGTAATAGCGGCAGAAGGCATCCAGCCCGTCCGCTTGCCTCTCGTGCATCTTCGGATACCAGGAATAACCCGCGAAGACTTCGTCCGCTCCTTGTCCGCTCTGTACGACCGAGATGTCCGGCTTGACCTGTTCGGCCAGAAGGAAGAATGCCGCCGCGTCCTGCGCCACCATGGGTTCGCTCATGCAGCCGATGGCTTCATCCAGACGCTCCAGTAACTGATCGTTGCGGATGAAATAGCGGTGATGTTCGGTGGCGTAGTGCCGGGCGACCGCATCCGAGTAATCGAATTCGTTTCCGGCTTCCCCGCCCGCATCCTCGAAGCCGATGCTGTAGGTGCGAATAGGCGAGGCACCATGCTCGGCCAGCAGGGCCACCAGCAGGCTGGAATCCAGGCCGCCGGACAGCAGCACGCCGACCGGGATGTCGGAAACTTCCACCCGCTTGCGCACGGCCTCCCGAAGCTCGATGTGTACCTGTTCCAACCATTCCTCTTCACTGCGCGCGGGATCCGGATTGCGCGCATCCAGTTGCCAGTAACCGCTCTCTTTCACCGTGCCATGCGCATCAACCGTCAGGCAGTGGCCCGGCGCGAGCTTGCGGATGGAGCGCAGCAGGGTGCGGGGCGCCGGGACGACCGCGTGCAGGCTCAGGTGATGGTGCAGGGCGACTCCGTCGAGCGCAAGGTCGACGTCTCCGGTGGCGAGCAGCGCCTGCACGTTGGAGGCAAAACGGAAGGTGTCGGGGGTCTGGTGGTAGTAGAGCGGCTTGATGCCCAGCCGATCTCGGGCTAGGAACAGTTGCTCCGCATCCGGATCCCACAAGGAGAAGGCGAACATGCCGTGCAGGCGTCTGACGCAGTCTTCGCCCCATTCGTCATAGGCTTTCAGGATGACTTCGCTGTCCCCCGTGGTCCGAAAGTGGTGGCCGCGCTCCTGGAGCAGCGTTCGCAACTGCGGGTAGTTGTAGATGCAGCCGTTGAACACCAGGACCCGCCCGGAATCGGGATCCAGCAGCGGCTGGTGCGCGCGGGGATTCAGGTCGATGACCGACAGGCGCCGGTGCCCCAGGGCGACCGGGCCCTGATGCCACTGGCCCTCGTGATCAGGCCCGCGCCGGGCCAGGGGGCCGAGCATGCGGGCGATGCGGGCGGGGTCGGCCAGCCCCTTGAAATGCCTTTCTCCCGCGATTCCACACACAGTAGTCAGTATAGTAGAACCCTTTTAGGGAGTCCTTTTCCGCCATGTCCGATTCACTGCCGGATCTTTCGCATGCCGTCCACCGGTGGGGCCGGGAGTTGGGCTTCGATCGGGTGGGCATTGCCGACCTGGACCTGGAGGAGCATGAGGCACGCCTGCTGGACTGGCTGGGGCGGGGCTGGCATGGCGAGATGGGCTACATGCAGCGCCACGGGGTGCGCCGTTCGCGCCCGAAGGAATTGGTACCCGGGACGCAGCGGGTGATTTCGGTGCGGCTCAACTACCTGCCGCACGGGATCGATCGCGCAGAACAGGCACTGGCGGACCCGGCCTGCGGCTATGTGTCTCGGTATGCCTTGGGGCGGGACTACCACAAGGTGTTGCGCAGTCGTCTGCGGCGCTTGGTGAAACGTATGGAGGAAGTGGCGGGCCCATTCGGCTACCGTGTGTTCACCGACAGCGCGCCGGTGCTCGAGAAAGCCTTGGCCGAGCGGGCCGGACTGGGCTGGATCGGCAAGCACACCAACCTGTTGGATAAGGACGCGGGATCCTGGTTTTTCCTCGGCGAGATTTATACGAACCTGCCGTTGACGCCCGATCCGCCGACCGAAGAAGAGCACTGCGGGAGCTGCCGAGCCTGCATCGACGTTTGCCCGACCCAGGCGATTGTCGCGCCGTACCAGTTGGATGCGCGCCGCTGCATCTCGTACCTGACGATTGAGCTAAAGGGGCCGATACCCGTACCATTGCGGCCACTGATCGGGAACCGGGTCTACGGCTGCGACGATTGCCAGTTGGTCTGTCCTTGGAACCGCTACGCGCAACTGGCCTCCGTGGAGGATTTCCAGCCGCGGGCGGCGCTGGAGGGATCATCGCTGGTAGAGATGATGGCTTGGGAAGAGGAGGATTTCCTGCGCCACACCGAGAGCACGGCGATGCGCCGCATCGGCCACCTCCAGTGGTTGCGCAATGTCGCCGTGGCGCTGGGCAATGCCCCGCGCGACGAGGCCGTGGTCGCGTCGCTGAGAGCCCGCGCCGGACACCCCAGCGAACTGGTGCGCGAGCATGTCGCGTGGGCGCTGGAGCGCCACGCATGAACGTCATTTCCAAGCATCTCCGGGCGCTGTACCCGGAGGCGGACGCGGATGCGCTGCAGCAGAGGATCGGCGAGAGCTTTGAGCGGCATGCGTATGCACCGCGCCGCCCGAACCGGGAGTGGTCGGAGAAAGACGCGCTGCTGATCACCTATGCCGATACCCTGACCGAACCCGGGGTGGCGCCGCTGCGCACCCTGGCCGATTTTCTGGAAGCCCACCTGCAGGACGCGTTCAGCGCCGTGCATCTGCTTCCCTATTTCCCGTTCACCTCGGATGACGGCTTCGCGATCTCGTCCTACCGGGAGGTGCGCCCCGATCTGGGAGACTGGGAGGATGTTTCCCGGATCGCCGGGGAATTCGACCTGATGACCGACCTGGTGCTTAATCACTGTTCGCGGGATCACCTGCTGGCGCAGCGCCTGTGGTCCGGAGATGCCAGCGCGGAACCCTGGTTTCATGTGGTGGATTCGGCAATGGACACTTCCAAGGTCGTCCGACCACGGGCAACCCCATTAATCACTCCGCTGCCGAACGACCCGCGGAGCCGCGGGGTCTGGACCACGTTCAGCGACGACCAGTTGGACTTCAACTACCGCAACCCGGAGGTTTTGCTCGAAATCGTCGACGTAATGGCGCAGTATGTGGCCGCCGGTACACGCCTGCTGCGGCTGGATGCGGTCGCTTATCTGTGGAAGGAACCCGGGACGACTTGCATCCATCTGCCTCAGACGCACCGGGTCATCCGGTTGCTCCATGCGATTCTCGGGGAGTATGCGCCAGCCTGCCGGCTGATCACCGAAACCAACGTCCCGCAGCACGAGAACCTGAGCTACTTCGGTACGGGAGACGAAGCGGACCTGGTCTACCAGTTCGCGCTGCCGTCCTTGGTGCTGCAGGCCCTGCATCGCGGCAGTTCCGTCTACCTGAATCGGTGGCTCCGCGATTGGCCGGAGTTGCCGCCGAGTTGCACGTTCCTGAATTTCATCGCGTCCCACGACGGCATTGGCGTGCGTCCGGTCGAGCGGATCGTCACCCCGGAGGAACTGGAAGATCTCCTGCAGACGATGCGCCGCTTCGGCGGGCGGATCAGCACCCGGGTGGGTGACGACGGCCGCGAGCACCCCTATGAAATCAACATCACGCTGTTCGATGCTCTGCGCGGCACCCGCTTCGGCGAAGACGATTTCCAGATCGCCCGGATGCTGTGTGCGCACACGATCCTTCTGTCGTTGCCGGGAATCCCGGCCTTCTACATCCACAGCTTGCTGGCTTCACCGAACGACGAGGAGAAAGTGCGCGAGACCGGGCGCGTGCGCTCGATCAACCGCGGGCAGTTGGACCGGGCGGAGCTTGAACGGCAGCTGGACGAACCGGGGCACCCGCGCCGGGAGGTGCTGGAGGCCTTGCTGGACCTGATCCGTTTGCGTGCTGCGCAGCCCGCGTTCGCACCACGGGCATCGATGACGCCCTTGGCTCTCGGCTCGGGATTCCTCGGCCTGGTGCGGGAGTCGCCCCAGCAGAAGATTCTGGTGCTCTGCAACATCACGCCGCACCCGCAGCGCGTGCATCTGGACACGCATCCGCTGGGGCAGCCGCGCACGGTGGACGACCTGATCGGGAAAAATCGCATCCGGGTTCTCCGCCGCCACGTGGATCTGACGCTGGCGCCGTACCAGTGCCTGTGGCTGGAGGCGGTCGGCCGTTAGCCGCTACCTTCCTTATTTGGTACTATTGCCGCCGGTTGTCCGGGGTCGAAGCCTTCGGGCAGCCCGTTTTATCCGGCCGACCGGAGTTTTAGGGCTCTGATCGGCCTTTTGATTGTCCAAGGACTTGCAAGGAGATTCCTTAATGGCGCATTGTGGGATGATCTGCATGCAGATATGCGGCTTTTCTCTCTCGGGCCTGCTGGCCGTTACGGCATTCCTGTTCACGACGGCAGCCGTCCATGCGCAGGAAATCATCACGGTCTTTGGTTCCAGGGCGATGTTCCAGCATGCCGGCGTTCCGACAGATACTCCCAACCTGATTCGCCTGGCGCCGGGTGGCGCGGTCAGTCGCAACGGCGCCCTGACCAGCATCCCGCAATATCGGGGCCAGCACACTTACCGGGTTCAGACCCATCTGGATGGTCGACAACCGCATACGGCCGGACCTGCCTGGATGGACAGCCCGCTGCATTACATGCCCAGTTCCCTCATGGATTCGGTGCAGGTGCATCGCGGCATCGCGCCGGTGGGGTCAGGTTCTGCGATTGGCGGCTACATCGACGCGCTCTCGTACACCAGTCGTTACAACTTGTCCGAGGATTACGAATTTCATGGGCGGGTCACGGCGGACAACCTTTCATTCAATGACGGCAACAGCGCAAGCGTGTTCCTGGCGGTGTCGAATGATCGTGCCCGATACCACCTGTACGGGGCACACGACCAAGGCGATGAGACGAACAGCGCGGACATAAAAATCCGGACTTCCCATTACAAGCGCGATTTCTTCGGGTTCGGCACGGGCCACCAGTTGGGGCAGGGCGAACTGATGTTCGACTATGCCCGGAACAATACGGGGAATGCCGGCGTGCCGGCCCTGCCGATGGATATTCACTTCTACCACACGGACCTGATGAACCTGCGCTACCACGGTGATGTCGGGGAGTGGCACATGGAGGCGCAGATCCACTACCAGGAAACCGATCACGACATGTCCAACTACGCCCTGCGCGACCCGCCGGACTTCAGTCAGGCCAACATCCTGCCGCCGTTTCGCGGGACCGACAAGCGCCTGGTGCTGGTCGACGGGCTGTCGATCGGAGGAAAACTGATCGGGAGCCATCCCTGGGGGGACGGGACCTTGCGCATGGGGCTGGATTTCAGGCAGAGCGAAAGCGGGGCAACGGTCTACGATCCGGATGCGCCCCCTTTCTTCGTCGAGAATTTCGATGATGCGACGACGGACGAGTACGGGGCGTTCATCGAGTGGAGCGGTGATCTCACAGGCCCGTGGAGCGGAGAATTCGGCGTACGAGTGCACCATACGCGCACGGATGCCGATTTCGTCCAGCATTTCCGGCCGACTTGCGAGATGCTACTCAGGGTCAACGCCAGCGGCGAGCATCCCAAGTACGGTTCGAACGGATCCCTTGCCATGAGAGGGTGCGACGACCCTACGTTGACGCCGGCGGACTGGATGCCGCCTCCGGCCATGTCGGTCGGCATGCTCAGCGGGCGCTTCAACCGGGCAGACCGCAGCCAGGATGACACCGAGATCGATGCGACTGCCGTGCTGCGCTACGACTGGGGCGAATCGATTGACCTTGAATTCGGCCTGGCTCACAAGACCCGGGCGCCGGCCTACATGGAACGCTACCTGTGGGTTCCGCTTGAGATCAATGCAGGCCTGGGCGACGGCAACAACTACGTCGGCGACATCAACTTAAAGCCCGAGGATTCCTGGCAGGTCGAACTGGGCCTGAACTGGGAAGACAGCGGTAGGAAATTCTCTCCGCGGGTCTTCGCGCGCAGGGTCGACGACTACATCACCGGGATCCCGGCCACGGACGAACACCTGATCCGGGTCAGCAGCGTGCTCAACGGCGATCCCACTCCGATCCAGTTCGCGAATGTCGACGCCGAGTTCTACGGGGCCGATGCGGTGTTCGGATTCCCGCTGACGGATGACTGGCGATTGGACGGCACGGTCAGTTACGTGCGCGGCAAACTGCGCGAGTCTTTCGAGAGCCAGGAACGGGAGGACGGGACGACCCACACGATTCGGGACGACAATGTCTACCGCATGCCGCCGCTACGCGGCCTGATGTCCGTCTCGCGCACCCTGGACGACTGGATCGTGTCGGTCGAAGTGGATTGGGCGGCGCGCCAGTCCAAGATCTCGCAGCTTTTGCTGGACGACCCCCAAAGCGGCAACAATCACAACCGGTCGACTTCCGGGTATGCGCTATACAACCTGCGCACCGAGTACACGCATCCGTCCATGGGCTTCATGCTGTCTGCCGGCGTGGAGAACCTGACGGACCGCATGTACGTCGATCACATGAACGGCTTCAACCGGGTCAGCGGGGGAGATTTGGAGGTTGGCGAGCGCCTGCCGGGGCCGGGGCGCAACATCTACGCCCGGGTCAACTGGGAGTGGTGAACGCGGCGTTGGGTCGGCTAGGGGATTGATCTGGATGGATTGACAAGTCTCCACTTAGTTCTGCCTTGTCTATCCGGTTCGACCTTACCGGCCTTATACAGATTGCCAAGCGCACCATTGACGAAGGCACCGGAAAATGCCGGATACGACCCCTCAGAAATTCCCGCTCGTCGTGCTATCTCGGTTGCCCCGACACTTGCCTCGCCGCTCTGTCTGGCCTTGAAAAGCACCTCCAGCACCGCTTCTTCAAGCAATCGTTCCCCTTCACCAGCCTTAGACATGAGCCCTGCGGCGGCGGGCTCTACTTTTCCTGGCAGGCGCTACAGACGCCGTACAGATACAGAGAGTGGCTCTGCAGGTCGAACTGCTCCTGCCGGGTGACGTCCCGTAGATGTTCGACGAGTTCCTGGTCCTCAAACTCGATGACGGCATTGCACTCCGTGCAGATCAGGTGCTCGTGCGGCGATTCGTCGTTGAGCTCGTAGACAGCCCGGCCCGCATCGAAGTTGTGCCGGACCACCAGGCCCGCCTGCTCGAACTGGGTCAGGACCCGGTACACGGTCGCAAGCCCGATGTCTTCGTCGGCATCCAGCAGTCTGCGATAGAGATCTTCGGCCGACATGTGGCGCACATCGCTGTGCTCCAGCACAGCCAGTATCTTCAGCCGGGGGACGGTGCTTTTGAGGCCCGCCTTGCGCAATCCATCGTCGCTGGACATGGGAGAATCTTTGCCAATCAGGGAATTTCATACTCTAGCATAGGCGGAGCCCTGTGAGGCCATCACCCGCCGTCTACAATTGACCCGTGTGAAGACTGAATTCGGGAGATTCCCGCGGGAGATACGGATGAGCGAAGAGAACCGGAAAGACATTCGAATGTTGCTGAAACGATTCGGAGTGCAGGCGGACGAGGCCATCGTCCGGCATCTGGCACTTCTGGGGGAAGGCGTCCCCCTGCGGTTGCGCTGCACGCTGGAGGATCTGACCGATTACGGGGATCGGTCTCCGGCCTCGCCGTTGAGTGTGGTGGTCGAAGGGGAAATCCAGGCGCAGTAGCCGTGCTACTTGTGGGCGCGGATCAGCAGCGTCTCGATCTTGTTGTCGCGTAGCCGCTGGCGCACCTCGCGCAGCCGCGCCAGATCCGTGTAGGGCCCGACCCGGACCCGGTGCCAGGTATCGCGGTCCATGGTGACGGACTGGATGGAGGCCTCGGTCCCGAGCAGGATGACCCGGGCCCTCATGCTGTTGGCCTCGTCGATTTTACGAAAGGATCCCGCCTGAAGGTAGTAGACGCCCTCGGGTACGGGCTTGGTTTTCTTGTCGTCCGGTTTTTCTTTCTTTTTGGCGGGCGGTGCCCGGTCGGGCACCACGACCTCCTGGCTGGGCAGGATGGTATAGAAGTCGAACCGCGGGGTTGTCGCCGGTTCCGACGACGCTGTTTTGGATGACGGGGTTTCGCCCCACAAGTTGCGCCACTCCACTTCCTTCGCCACGTTGAATACCAGCACGCTGGCAATGCCGACCAGCAGGCCGCCGCCGAGCAGGAGCCACGGGGGCAGGGGCGTGCGGGTCTTGCGTTTTTTGGCGGTCGGCCGCCGCTTAGGAGCCGCGGGGCGTCGTTTTGGGGCTGCTGTGCGTTTTTTGGGGGCCGCCATTACATGCTCTCGGGGGCGTCGATGTTCAACAGGTTCAAGCCATTTCCAAGCGTCTGGCGAACTGCCATGATCAACCGGAGCCGGGCTTGGCATACGGCAGAGTCATCAACCAGCACGGCAACCGCATTATAGTAAGCGTGAAATTCCTGAGCCAGTTTGCGCAGATAGACGGTCAGGTGATGCGGGTCACGCTCCTGGGCCGAGCGCAGGACCGCGTCCGGGTAGCGTGACAGCTGTTTCTGCAACGCGCGCTCACCCTCGTCGGTCAGCGACGACAGGTCGCAGGGGTTCTCGGGAATACTGATGCCTTCGTCCTCCGCCCGTTCCAGGATGCTGCAGATCCGTGCGTGCGCGTACTGCACGTAATAGACCGGGTTGTCCACGCTCTGTTCGGCGGCCAGTTGCAGGTCGAAGTCTAGGTGCTGGTCGGATTTGCGCATGACGTAGAAGAAGCGTGCCGCATCCCGGCCGACTTCGCGCTGCAGCGATTGCAGGGTCACGAACTCCCCGCTACGTGTCGACATCGAGATTTTCTGTTTTCCCCGGTACAGGTTGGCGAATTGGACCAGCAGGATTTCCAGCCGTTTCGGGTCGATGTCCAGTGCCTGTAGGGCGGCGCGCACCCGTCCTGCGTAGCCGTGATGATCGGCCCCCCAGATATTGATGGCGGTGCCGTAGCCGCGCGCCATCTTGTCGGCATGGTAGGCGATGTCGGTTGCGAAATACGTCCACTGCCCGTTGCTTCTCTGGACGACGCGGTCCTTCTCGTCGCCGAATTCGCTTGAGCGGAACCACAGGGCGCCTTCCAGCTCGTACAGGTGGCCAGCCTCCCGCAACTGCGCGATGGTTTTCTCGACCCTGTCGTTGTCCAGCAGTTCGCGCTCGGATTGCCAGTGGTCGAAATTTGCGCCGAAATTGTCCAGATCACGACGGATGCGCTCAAGCAGAATGTCCGTTGCGGTCGAGACCAGCTCCACCCAGGTTGAATCATCCAGAAAATCCCGGGCCCGCAGGATCAGGAAGTCCAGATACGTGTTGTGGCCGTCCTCGTCCGGGCCGTCGTCCGGAGCGCCCGCCTGGACATTCTCGAATGAGGCGTGCCATTCGTCGCCATGAGCACGATGGCGGTCGGCCGCGATATCCAGGATGTAGTCTCCTTGGTAACCGGCCTCGGGGAAAGTGACAGGTTCGCCGCACAGTTCCAGGTAACGCAGCCAGACGGAGACCGCCAGGATATCCATTTGCCGCCCGGCGTCGTTGATGAAGTATTCGCACTCGACCGTGTGGCCGGCCGCGTGAAGAATCCGGGCGAGGCAGGAGCCAAGCGCGGCGCCACGACCGTGGCCGACGTGCAGGGGGCCGGTCGGGTTGGCGGAGACGTATTCGATCAGGACGCGTTGCTCGCTGCCCGGTGGTCGGGTGCCGTAATTCGCGCCTTGGTTCAGGATGTGGTCGACAATCTCAGCCTTGGCCTCCGCTCGCAACTGGAAGTTGATGAACCCAGGGCCGGCCACATCCGCTTTCAGCAGGCCCGGGTTTTCCGGCAGGTTCCGGATGATTTGTTCGGCCAGTTCACGTGCATCGAGTTGGGCTTCCCGTGCCAGGACCAGTGCCAGGTTGCAGGCGTAATCACCGTGCCGGGGGTCCTTGGTCGACACGACCTCGATGCGGTCGGGGTTCGCATCGGGCAGCAGGCCCTGCTGGTGCAGGGTCTGCCATGCCTGGGTCAGGTTGGCGACGAGAGTAGCTTTCACGGGATCGACAGGTCGAGAGGGGCGTAGTGTAACGCCATGCTTTAAAATTGCCAGATGCGTCCGGCGGTACTGTCTCTTTTTCTGGTTTTCGGTTCAGCGTTCGCCTCTTCCGAGGCGGATCCGGCTGGGGAATGGCTGCGTGCCGATGCACCACATGTCTATCTGGTGCGCCAGGGAGAAGCCGAGACCGATGCGGCGCTGCGCTTCGTCAAGAAGATCCAGCACTGGCCCGAGGTGTGGTGCCCGTGGCCTGGCTACGAACCCTCGATTCCGGTGGGGCCGGGGGATCTTCTGGTCCGCGTGCAAATCAACGGACGCAGTTGGATCCAGCGCGCCAGACTCGGCAATGACGACCAGCCGCATGCCCGGGCGTTGGAGGCTTTCTCCATTGATGGAGTCGAACCGTTTACATGGATTCCGGATGCGCAGTTGCATCCGCCGCAGCACCTCACTTTCGATCTGACCGAAGCCGATGTTCATGAGCCGGCGCGTGCGATCCATCAGGAGGTAACAAGGTTCTGGCCGAGTAATGAGACACTGCCCCGGCCGGTGGCCCGTATAGATGCAGGCAGTCTGGAATTTCTGTCGATTGGCACTGCGTTGACAGTGGTTCCCGCAGGCAAAGAGACGGAGCCTTCGGCCTGGCTGCATGCCGTGGTGGTGGCCGTTTTCCCCAGCTACAGTTATGCGTTGTTGCTGGAGCCTCAAGCCATTGCCGCACCGGGCGATTCGGTGCGCAGCCCCACGGCCTGGTGTTTCCGGCACGAGCCCGCTCCAGTTTCGGAATAAACCTGGAACGGATTTTTGGCCGCGCCTGCCGAACCACTTAAACGTGCTACTCTAAATTAAGAACCGTTGCATTAGCAGAACCAAGATCTTTCCCGCGTAATATCGGCCATGTCGAACAATTTGGTTGTTGTGGAGTCTCCGGCGAAAGCCCGGACTATCGAAAAATACCTGGGCCCAGGCTTCCAGGTTCTGGCGTCGTACGGCCATGTGCAGGACCTGATTCCGAAGGACGGGGCCGTCGATACGGAAGGCGACTACGCTCTCAAGTACCAAGTGACTCCGGGGCACGAAAAGCATCTGCGCAAGATCGCGAGTGCGCTCGAGAGTTGCGAGACCCTGTATCTGGCCTCCGACCCGGACCGCGAGGGCGAGGCGATCTCGTGGTCGCTGTACAGCCTGCTCAACAAGCGCAAGAAGCTGGGCGAGAAGAAGACCTACCGGGTCGTGTTCTACGAGATCACCCCCGAGGCGGTGCGCGAGGCGCTGGAGCATCCGCGGGATTTGTCGGACGACCTGGTCAACGCCTACCAGGCGCGACGGGCCATCGACTATCTGGTCGGATTCAACCTGTCGCCGCTGCTGTGGCGAAAGATCGCCCCCAAGCTGTCGGCGGGCCGCGTGCAAAGTCCGGCCCTGCGCCTGATCGTCGAGCGTGAAAGCGAGATCGAAGCATTCCAGCCCCGAGAATTCTGGACCGTGGATGCGGTTCTGGACAAGGACGGACATGGATTCCCGGCCAAGTTGCACGTGCTCAACGGAGAGCGCCTGAAAAAATTCGATCTGGCGGACGAGGAGCAGGCAAATGCGGCTCGTGGGCAGGTCGAGGCGAACGCTGGAGGGTTGGTTGTTGATTCGGTGGAGCGCAAGGAGCGCAAACGCAACCCAGCACCGCCGTTCACCACCTCGACGTTGCAGCAGGAAGCGTCGCGCAAGCTGCGTTTTTCCGCGCGCAGGACCATGCAGGTCGCCCAGCAGTTGTACGAGGGCGTCGATCTGGGTTCTGGCCCGGTCGGCCTGATTACCTATATGCGGACGGATTCGGTCACGCTTGCGACCACGGCGCTGAACAATCTCCGGCAGACGATCGGGGAGCGTTACGGGGAAGACCAGATGCCGTCCACCCCCCGGCGGTACAAGACCCGAACCCGCAATGCGCAGGAAGCGCATGAGGCGATCCGCCCGACGGATTCGGCGCGAACACCGGACAGCACCCGCGGCAAGTTGAGCGACGACCAGCAGAAGCTTTATGAACTGATCTGGAAGCGGACCGTCGCCTGCCAGATGATCCCGGCCGTGATCGACCAGGTCAGCGTGGATCTTGGCTGCGGCCCCGGCACCCAGTTGCGGGCGACGGGTTCCCATGTGCGGATCCCCGGGTTCATGCAGGTGTACCGCGAGGGTTCGGACGAAGCAACGACGAACGGAAGCCGGAATAACGGCGATGAACGCTACCTCCCCGAGTTGCGGGAAGGCGAATCCGTGGCGCTTCAGGAGGTCAAGGCGAACCAGCATTTCACGGAACCGCCGCCGCGCTACACCGAAGCGAGCCTGGTCAAGACCCTGGAGGAATACGGCATCGGCCGGCCTTCCACCTACGCGGACACCTTGTCGACTTTGGTCAGCCGCAAGTATGCGGACCTCGACAAGCGCACATTCTTTCCGACCGCGCTCGGCAAGGTGGTGTGCAATTTCCTGACCGAGCACTTCTCGAAGTATGTCGATTACGAATTCACGGCCCAACTGGAAGATTCTCTGGATCGGGTCGCGCGGGGGGAAACCCAATGGGTCCCGGTCGTGGACAGTTTCTGGAAACCGTTCCATGAGCAGGTGGATGAGAAGAACAAGACCGTGTCCCGCCAGAAGGCGCAGATGATGCGTGAACTTGGCACCGACCCGGAATCTGGCAAGCCGGTACGCGTGCGGGTCGGGCGCTTCGGGCCGTTCGTTCAGGTCGGGGACCGGGAAGACGAGGAGAAACCACGGTTCGCGAGCCTTCGCGAGGGTCAAAGTTTCGAGACGATTACGTTCGAAGAGGCGATGGACTTGATGGTGCTGCCGAGATCGCTGGGGGCGGGGGACGACGGAGAGCTGATCGAGGTCAATATCGGCCGTTTCGGACCCTACGTGAAATACGGCCCGAAAAAATACGTGTCCCTGCCGAAAGAAGAGGACCCGATGACGGTGACGCGCGAGCGGGCAGATGAACTGATTGCAGAGCACAAGCACCGCGAAGCGAACCGGACGATCCAGGATTTCGGGGTGGACGACATCCAGGTGCTCAACGGCCGGTACGGCCCATACATCACGAACGGCAAGCGCAACGCAAAGGTTCCCAAGGGAGAGGAGCCTGCGGAGTTGACACTGGAGCAATGCAAGGAACTCCTGGCTGCCGCGCCGCCGCGCAAGCGCCGCGCCTCACGCGCAAAACGTAAAAGCTAGGAGGCGTCTCCGGCAGGGGCGGCGGTACGCTGGACACCCGAGAAGGCATCAGGGCATTGCTGGAAGGCAAGGTTCTGGCCTATCCGACTGAAGGAGTCTGGGGCCTGGGTTGCCTGCCGAGCCACTCGGACGCAGTGAGCCGGTTACTGGAAGCAAAACAAAGAGACCCGGACAAGGGACTGATTCTCATCGCGGTTCGTTGCGAAGACCTGGAGCCGTATATCCAGCCTCTGGACAAGGCGCAACAGGCTAAACTGGAACCCCCGGGAGAGCCGGTGACCTGGCTGGTTCCGGCTGCCGAAGATGCGCCGGTCCTGCTGCGGGGAACGCATACGACACAGGCGGTCCGCATCACTCACCACGCTCTCTGCCGTGAGCTGTGCCTCGAGGTGGGGGCCCTGGTTTCGACCAGTGCGAATCCGGAGGGCATGCCCCCGGCACGAACGTCCGAAGAGGTTCGAGAAATGTTCGGTTCGACGATAGACGGAATTGTGGAAGGCCCGCTCGGCGGGGCTGAGGGCCCGAGCGAAATCAGGGATTTGCTGACGGGGCGGGTAATCCGCCCGGCACAAGCGACATGAGCGACCCTCTGGATTCACGACCCATCTGTGCTTTCCTGGAAAAGTTCCAGCAAGAGGCGACCGACGCACTGGAGCGATTGGAGCCGGAGGCCAGATTCCAACGGGATCCTTGGGACCATCCCGACGGGAGCCGGGGCGAGACGCGGGTGCTGGAGGATGGTGAAACCTTCGAGAAGGCGGGCGTGAATTTCTCCGACGTATCGGGGACGGCGCTGCCCGAGGCGGCCACCGAACGGCATCCGGAACTGGCGGGTCAACCGTTCGCCGCGATGGGCGTGTCGATCGTCGCCCATCCGCGTAATCCCTACGTGCCCACAGCACACTGCAATGTCCGGTTCTTCAGTGCCCGTGCGCCCGACGGGACGGACCGGTGGTGGTTCGGAGGCGGATTCGACCTGACCCCGTACTACGGATTCGAGGAAGACGCGCGGTACTGGCACGCTACGGCTCGCGATGCCTGTGTTCCTTTCGGGGACGAGGTCTATCCGAAATTCAAGGAATGGTGCGACCGCTACTTCTACCTGCCGCACCGCGACGAGACGCGCGGCATCGGCGGACTGTTCTTCGATGATCTCAATGAATGGGGATTCGAGAGGACCTTTGCGTTCATGCAGGCCGTCGCGAACCACTTTCTCATGGGATACCTGCCGATTGTGGAGCGTCGTCGCGAGACGCCTTGGGGCGAACGCGAGAGGGCTTTCCAGAAATACCGTCGTGGGCGCTATGCCGAGTTCAACCTGCTGTACGATCGGGGCACGCTGTTCGGGCTTCAGAACAGCCGCCGTACCGAATCGATCCTGATGTCGCTCCCGCCGGACTGCGGCTGGATCTATGACTACCAGCCCGAGCCGGGCTCTCCGGAGTCGGAATTGACCGAGCGCTTTCTGGGCGCCCGGGACTGGGTCTGATTATTCGACGGTTACCGTAATCGTCCCAGACACGACCGGCGGGTCGTGCGGGATATGCGCGTAATCTCCCAACACCAGCTGGAGGGTGTAGCTGCCCGGCTCCAGCGTCAGCATGGTTTCCGTCTGTCCGCCGCCGAAATGGCGGACCTGGTCGGTTTTAGCCAACGGCATGCCGAGATCGACTTCCGGGGAGTTGATCAGCAGGTGGTGGTGTCCGGTGTCCGGCTTGTCTACGCCGGCCGGAGCGACTCCCATGCCGTGCAGGCCGAATGACACCTTGAAGGGGGACTGGACGGTTGCGCCATCGGCGGGTTCGATGAAATACACACCAGAGCCTTCGGGCGCGGGCTGCCGGGGCATTTCGGCTTGCAGGGGAGACAGAGCCAGGCTCGCGACGAGGGCGAGAGTACCAAAACTTACGTATTTCATGTCAGAACTCCTTGTGACGGTTCCGGATGGCAACAATCATGTCGGTCAGTGACAAAAGGAACAATACCACAAAAAGGCCCAGGGTCAGGGCAGGGATTGACAGGCCTAGGAACGTCCACTGAATGCTGCCGCAATCGCCACTGCCCTGCAATGCGGAGGACACTGCTCCCTCAAGGCCGAATCGGTCAAGCATGTGCCAGAATCCCGCGCCGCAGTCGCCCAGGGTATCCGCCGGACGGTTTTGGAGGTAGACGTGCCGTGCGGCGATTCCGACCCCGCCCAGGCTTATGATTAGCGCGCCGACGTCGTAGCCAATCCGTTCCCCTGCATTGGGTCGCTGGAAGTAAGCCAGCGCAAAGACAACGGCCAATGCGATGAAGATAATCCGGTCCAGGATGCACAGCGGACAGGGTTCAAGGCCCAGGGTGTGCTCCAGGTACAAGTAACCAAAAGCGAGGGCGGCCAAGCAGATGACGAGGCCAAGGAGATGGAGGTTTCGGATCCGGCGCATTGGCCTTATATTGTAGTCTCCCTGTGATCTGGGAGACCGCTCCGGTTTCCGGAAATGGCCGCAATCCCCTAAACTTAACTCATGGCTTCCTATCCTGCCCGCTTTCCGTCTACCCGGATGCGCCGCATGCGGCGTGACGATTTCTCGCGCCGGCTGATGCGCGAGAGCCGCCTGACGGTGGACGACCTGATCCTGCCGTTGTTTGTTCAGGAAGGCCAGGGGATGCGCACTGCGATCCCCTCGATGCCAGGCATCGAGCGCCTGAGTTTGGATTTGCTGGAACAGGAAGCGCAGGCCGCCCATGAGCTGGGCATTCCCGCGGTGGCCCTGTTCCCGGTGGTCGAGGACGACAAGAAAAGCCTTGGAGCGGAAGAGGCGTGCAACCCGGAGGGCCTGGTCCCGCGGGCGATTCAGGCGATTAAGCGGGTCGCGCCCGAACTGGGGGTGATCGCGGACGTGGCGCTGGATCCCTACACCTCGCATGGACAGGACGGCGTGCTGGACGAAAGCGGCTACGTCGCCAATGACGCGACGGCGAAGATTCTGGTTGAACAGTCGCTTTGTTGTGCTGGCGCCGGCGCGGATGTCGTGGCGCCATCCGACATGATGGATGGGCGCATCGGTGCGATCCGCGAGGCCTTGGAGGCCCGGGGCTTTGAGAATACCCGCATCCTCGCCTACGCGGCCAAGTACGCCTCCGCCTTTTACGGACCGTTCCGGGACGCGGTGGGCTCGGCGTCCAACTTGGGGGGCGGCGACAAGTACAGCTATCAGATGGATCCAGCCAACAGTGACGAGGCCCTGCGCGAGGTGGCGCTGGACCTGAGCGAAGGCGCGGACATGGTCATGGTCAAGCCGGGGCTGCCGTACCTGGATGTACTGCGCCGTATCAAGGAAGAATTTGGGGCTCCGACGTTCGTCTATCACGTCAGCGGCGAATACGCCATGCTCAAGGCCGCCGCCGCGAACGGTTGGCTGGACGAGCGGAGTGGCATGCTGGAAGTCCTGCTGGCATTCAAGCGCGCGGGTGCGGACGCGATCCTCACCTATGCCGCCCGGGATGTCGCTGCCTGGCTTGCCGAGTAGCAATCCGTGGAGCGCTATGCCGTCATCGGGGATCCGGTCACGCACAGCCTGTCGCCGGTGATCCATGCCTGGTTCGCGGCGCAGACCGGCAAGGAGATTCACTACCGGCAGTTGAATGTCTCGGCGGCCGATTTCGAGGCTGCCGTGCAGGAGTTTCGGCAGGCGGGCGGGCGCGGTCTCAACGTGACCGTGCCGCACAAGGAAGCAGCGCTAGGGTTGGCAGCACAGGTCATGCCGCACGCCCGTGCGGCGGGCGCAGCGAACTGGCTGTCCTTTGGAGAAGATGCCGTCGTTGCTGACAATACCGATGGCAGCGGCCTGGTTCGCGACCTCACCGAAACGCTGGGTCTGGACCTGTCCGGCATGCGGATTCTGCTGCTGGGCGCGGGCGGCGCGGCCCGGGGCATCCTGGGTCCTTTATTGGCGTGCGCCCCTCAGTCCCTTACCGTGGCCAACCGCACCCCTGAGCGTGCGCATGTATTGGTCGCGTCGTACGATGCCTCTGCCAACTTGGCAGCATGTGGACTGGGGGATTTGGGCAACGCTTCCTTCGACCTGATCCTCAATGCCACGGCGGCGGGATTGTCGGATTCGCCGATGAGTTTGCCGGCTTCAATCCTTGATGTGGAGCAGACGGTCTGCTACGACTTGATGTACGGTGCCGACACGGCATTTCTGGCCTGGGCTCGTCAGGCGGGTTGCGCCCGCGTCTGCGATGGGCTTGGGATGTTGGTGGAGCAGGCTGCGGAAAGTTTCGAGCTGTGGCACGGCGTACGCCCCGATACTGAGCCGGTGCGTGACCGCTTGCGTTCCGCGGCTAAGCCCCGTACTGCCTGAGATAGTCCTCGACTTGCTCGTGATGCTGCTGATACTGCGGGACGTCTTTCAGGAACTGGTGGAAATCACTGGCGCACGCAACCGAGATGACCGGAATTCCACTATGCTCTTCAAGTTCTTGTGCCGCAGAGAGTTGTCCCTGCCCGCGCTCGCCGCGGTCCATCAGGATGAGCAGTCCGACAGGCGTGGCGCCAAGCGAGCGAATCAGGTCGACCGAGCCTCGGACCGTGATGCCGGACGAGATCACGTCATCCACGAGAAGCACCCGGCCCTCGATTGGGGCGCCGAAAGTGTGCCCCTGGTCGCCATGATCCTTGACTTCCTTTCGGTCAAAGCCCACCGGCACGGTTCGACCGTACAGGCGCTGGAAGGCGCAGGCGGCGACGGTGGCCAGGGGGATGCCCTTGTAGGCCGGGCCGAACAGCATGTCGAATTGGATGTCAGTTTCGGCGGCGGCTTGGGCGTAAAACGTGCCGACCTGTTCCAGTGCCGCGCCGTCGTTGAAAGCCCCGGCATTGAAGAAATACGGGCTCTTGCGGCCCGATTTCAATGTGAAATCGCCAAATTTCAAGCATTCGTACTCGAGCGCAAGCCGCAGAAACGCGTCCCGATAGTCTGTTGGCGGGGTCATAGAGGGGGGCGGCATGCCAATGTGTGGGGATTTCGGCTCCAATTCTATCTGATGCAGCGGGGAGCTTGGCTGGCATGCGCATAATCACGGTCAATGTGAACGGTATCCGCAGCGCTGAGCGCAAGGGATTTTTCCGGTGGCTGGCCCGCCAGCGGGCGGACGTGGTCTGCTTGCAGGAACTCAAGGCCCACCTGGATCAGATCGACACCCCGGCCTTCTACCCGAAGTCGTTCCACTGCTACTACCATCCAGCCGAACGTCCCGGCTACAGCGGCGTAGGTCTGTTTACGCGGGATCGGCCGGATCGGATCATCGAGGGATTCGGATCGGCTGAATTCGACCGAGAAGGGCGCTATCTTGAGGCGCGCTTCGGCCGCCTGTCGGTCATTTCCCTGTATGCACCGTCCGGGTCTTCAAGCGATGAGCGTCAGCAGGCGAAATACCGGTTCATGGACGAATTCATGCCGCACCTTCAGTCACTGCGACGCCGGCGCGCCCTCATATGCGGCGACTGGAACATCGCGCATCGCGAAATCGACCTGAAGAACTGGCGTTCGAACCGGAAGAATTCGGGTTTCCTGCCGGAAGAGCGTGCCTGGATGGACCAGGTATTCGGAAAAGGTGGATTCGTGGATGCCTTCCGGAGGTCGATGCGAGACCCGAGCAGTACACGTGGTGGTCCAATCGCGGCCGGGCCTGGGACAAGAACGTGGGCTGGCGGATCGACTACCAGGTGGTGTCGCGGAATCTCGCGAACTGCGCCCGCCGCGTCCGCATCTACAAGGATCGGCGGTTCTCCGACCACGCGCCGCTAATCATGGACTACGAGTTGCCCGAATGAGGACGCGATGGAAATCCATACGCTGAGTTGGCGCGAGGCTCTGGCCATGTACCGGGACATCCGGATGGTGCGGATCCTTTTGATCGGCATGCTGAGCGGCCTGCCGCAGGTCGCGGTGCTGTCCATGATGACCCTGTGGCTGCAGGAAAGCGGTTTCAGCCGGACGGACATCGGCCTGTTCGGCCTCGTGCTGGTGGTTTACGCGGTCAATGTCGCATGGGCCCCGATCGTGGATGCGGTGCGCCTTCCCGGCTTGACCCGCTGGCTGGGTCCCCGGCGTTCATGGATTGTCGCCATGCAGACGGTGATCGTCGTGTGCCTGGCGGCGCTGTCGCGCCTGGAGCCTGCTGGGCAGCTTGAGTGGATCGCGGTCTGGGCGGTAGTGCTGGCGGCCGCCGGTGCGACCCAGGATGTCGCGATCGATGCCCTGCGAATCGAACAGTTCCGTGAAGACGAACCGCGCAAGGTCGGCGGAGGCTCGGCGATGGCGACCTCCGGCTGGTGGATCGGGTACGGATTGGGCGGGGGACTCGCCCTGTGGCTGGTGGAGCGGATGCAGGAAGCCGGTGTCGAACGGGCTTGGCAGCACGGCTATTTGTGGCTGATCTTGCTGGTGGGGGTGTTGGTTGGGTTATTTCTCTGGTTGGTGCCGGAACCGGACCGTCCCCGGCGGGAAGCGCCCC
Source organism: uncultured candidatus Poriferisulfidus sp. (assembly GCA_965116525.1). Taxonomy (GTDB): domain Bacteria; phylum Pseudomonadota; class Gammaproteobacteria; order Poriferisulfidales; family Poriferisulfidaceae; genus Poriferisulfidus. Next base: position 779,120 of record OZ220694.1, on the reverse strand, counting down.
GGCCCGCTGACTGGGGGGGTTATCTCTTGGAGATGTATGTGCGTCCGGTCCGGAGTTTCGTGGTGCGCTACGGAGCGCAGCTCGCGGTCTTCCTGCTGGTGGCGATCTTCCTGTTCAAAATAGGAGAGGCCTTCCTGGGGCGGATGTCGCTGGTGTTCTATACAGAAATCGGCTTTTCCAAGTCCGACATCGCGTTGTACTCCAAAGGGTACGGTGCGATCTCCATCGCCATTTTCGCCGTGCTCGGAAGCCTGATCAATGCCCGCTACGGCCTGCTTCGCGGAATCATTATCGGCGGCGTGGCGATGGCGTTGACCAATCTCCTGTTCGCGTTGCTGGCCTGGTACCCGTCGTCGTGGTTGTTCGTGGTCGCCGTGATCGCCGACCAGTTCACCACCGCCATCTCCACGGTCGCCTTCGTCGCCTTCCTGTCGCAGTTGTGCGACCGGAACTGGACGGCCACTCAATATGCGGCGTTGGCGTCTCTCGGGACGCTGTCCCGGACCCTGCTCGCCGCCGGCAGCGGCATCCTGATTGACGGGCTGGGCGGAGACTGGCCGCTGTTTTTTGTGATTACGACCCTGATGGTGATTCCGAGCCTTCTGCTGATCGCGATGAACCGTCGCCGACTGACCCCTTTCATGGAAGGCCGGTCAGTGGGTAAAATGGATAGCGGTTGATACGACCGGAGAGGGAGAGATGGCGATGGAAGCGCAAGACGTAATCCAGCACACATCCAGCGAGTTTGCACGGTTTCTGAAGAACGTGCGGGGTCATGCCCTGGAGATGGGCGGGCTGGCGGAGCAGCATGTCGAGTCCGCGATTCAGGCGTTCCTCGAAGGGGATCAGAAGCTGGCGAAGAAAATCGCCCGTGCGGATTTCAAAGTCAATGCGTTGGAAGTCAAAATCGACGAGGAATGCAGTGAAATTTTAGCCTTGCGGCATCCGGTCGCCATGGACCTGCGCACGGTCATCGCGGTAATCAAGGCCACCACGGATCTGGAGCGGGTCGGGGACGAGGCGGAGAAGATCGCGCGGCTGACGGCCCATCTGGATTACCAGTCGGTCCGCAAGCGCCACCTGCGTGCCGTGAAGCACATCGGCCGCCATGTCCTGGCCATGTTGCATAAAGCGCTTGATGCTTTCGCCCGTCTGGACACGGACCTGGCGCTGGAAGTTCTCAAGGAGGATCTCGAGGTCGATGAGGAATACGAAGCCGGGATGCGCCAGATGATCACGTTCATGATGGAGGACCCGCATACCATTCGCTTGGTGCTGGAGGTCCTGTGGTGCGCGAAAGCGTTGGAGCGTATTGGCGACCATGCCGCCAACATTTGCGAGCACGTGCTGTACCAGGTCCTTGGCAAGGACCTGCGCCACATCTCGATCGAGCAGGTGGAACAGGAACTGGCGGACGCGCAGGTCTGACCAGAGGACTGGAATAACCTGACGGGACAGCGATTAAGACGACTGGGTCCGGCAACACGCCCTGCTTGAGATGCGCTCCGCTTGATCTCTCAGGCTTTTCTCGCAGCGCTCCACTTCCTGAACTAAACGGCTCATATCGGCTTGCTTGCGGCACTTGGCCGACTTGCTGACCAAGGGTTGTATCGAAAAACTGCCCGGCGGTGGCCGCAGCACGCGCTACCGGATCAAAGCCATGAAGTCCATGACCGATGCCGGTGCCCGAGAAACGTGGGCTGGCTGACTTTGGTCTCCGACTGCCCCGAGTCCGTCAACCCTTCCGCGCAAGCCCCGATCAGGGCAGGGCGAAGCCCCCTGCATCAGCCGCCGAAACTGTATTTGAAGCCCAGTTTGAACCGGCGACCCTTGACGTCATGGGTCAGGTTGTCGTGTGCCGCCTCCCAGTCCACCTGCGGCGGGTCCTCGTCTGCGATGTTGTGAACCGTGAGCGTCAGCGTCGTGTTCCCGGCCGGTGGTTTCCAGCGCAAACCGATGTCCAAGGTGACGAAACTGTCGATGTCCGGGTAAAGGCTACCCGACCTTCTGTCGTCGTAGGCGGAGATGTAGTTCATGTAGAGGCTGGTAGTCCAATCGCCCGAGGAGTAACTGGTGAAGCCGTGCCCTTTCAGCCGCGGCAACGGTGGGATGTCGAAGTCGCTGGGATCGTTGTAGTAGCCGGCCGCTTCGATCTCGTCCCTCAGCTGGATCCCCCTGAAATTCAGGGCGTCGACGTCATACTCCAGAAGGTAGGTGCCGCCCAGCCCCCATGAGAAGACGCCCTCCTGTGAGTCGTGACGGCCGCCCACATTGAAATCCAGCCCGGACGTGCGGATGGTCGGACCGTTGATCATTCGCGTGCGGATCGCCTCGACCTGGCAGATGTTCTGGGCGGTGTGCCCGGTCCCGGCGGCACAGACGATGAGGTCGTCCACTGGTGAAGCAGTTGCGGTGCCGTTGAAAGCCCCTTCCTCATACCAGTTGTTCTCGTAGGTGCTGAGAATGGAGCCATGAGGAGTCGCCGTGATGGGGTCGTCGAAGATGTATTTCCAGTAGTCCAGCGTCACCTCCACCCCGCTGCCGAACTCCGCGAACATGCCGATGTTGTACGTCAGCGCTTCTTCGGGGTCAAGACCCTTGCTGCCACGTACCTCGATCGGTTTGTAGGCGCCGTCGACCCATTCCTGCCTGTAGAAGGGATCTTCGTTCAGGTCGTCCACCGAGGGGGCGCGGAAGGTCGTCTGCACCGACCCGCGCAGGGTGACCGAATCTGATACATCCCAGAGCAGCGCGGCTTTCGGGTCGAACGTGCTGGACTCGTCGTGTTCCTCGTAGTGGACGGCAAGCTGCGTGCTCATCGTGTCGCTGAGGTCGTAGGCCCATTCGCCGAAGAACGAATGGGTCGTCTGGTGCGTGGAATAGGGGTGGTTTCCAACGGTGAAGCCGAACGCGCCAATCTGTCCATCCGTGAATGCGATTGGAGTGGTGCTGGGCTCGCCTTCATCGTCTAGGTTCTTGTTCTGTTCGGCGCAGTCAAGCTCCTCGTCCGACGCGCTGGGGGCCTGATCCTTGTTCACCCGGCACGGGTTGATACTGAGGTTGCCGACCCGGTTCGGGGTTGCTTCGGCCTCAAAGCGACGAAACTGGTAGCCAGCGGCAAAACTGCCCATATCCTCGCCCACATCCCCGGTCAGGGTAAGGTCGAACACGTACAGGTCTGCCTCGCTGTCCAAGGACACCTCGCTGCCGACCATCCAGTCGAGCAACTCCCGGCTGTTGGTCCGCGTCTCGTCGTAGTCGGGATTGGGACGCGTGACGAACTCAGCCCCGGGCTGTTCGGAGTACTGCAGCGCGTGACTGTAAGGGTTGTAGTACATGCAGTCGCCGACTCCGGGTTCCTTGCCGGGGTCATCGGGGAGTCTTAGGCCAGCCTTCTTTGTGCGGTCCGGCAGTGCTTCCACGCCGCAGTTCGGGCCGCCGAAGCCGCGGTACGCGAGAAAGCGCCGGGTGATGTATTCCGCGGGCTGGCCCACGGTGCCTTCGGAATGCGAATAGGAGAAGCCCACATCATATTCGTAGAGGTTCTCTCCGAAAAGGCTGATCTCGTCGTTGACCGACGCCGACAGGCGCCAAGTCTCCGATTCCCGCTTCAAAAACCGCGCGGGGCCGGAATGCCCGACCGTCCGGCCCCTGAAGCCGAAACCTTCAGCCGTGTCGTCATCGAAGAGTGTGCGAAGGCTCTCGAAAGCGGGATGGCCTGATGCAATGAAGTTGACCTCATCGATGTTCGCCCAGGCGGCTGGCGGGTAAGACGGCGTGTTGCGCCATTCAGGGATTTCCGCCTCGGAGTACATTGCCTCGAAGTGATACACCATGCCGGTCTCGAACTCGCCGTTGAGCTCCGCGAAGACCCGGGTGTGATCCTGCTTTTCGATCAGATTGTCGAACTGGCTGTAGCGGAACCGGCAGGTCCAGGTTTCCGCGTATCCGCCGAATTCCTCGCAGCGGGGATCGTTTATCGTGGGTCCGTCAGCAACGCGCGTCTGATCGTCAGACATCTGATAGTAGGTACCCGGGTTGCCCACGCTGGACCAGCCGTTGAGCAGGCCGTCGAACTCCCGCAACCCCCACTCGCGTTCCCCGGCCTGCAATTCCTGCCGCCGGTAGTGTTCCGCTGCAACCACCAGGTGCGCGTTTTCACCGACGCCGACACCCCAGATGCCCGCAACCGTGCTGTCGCCCGCATTCTCGAAGGAATCATGCGAGGCGCTCAACTCGAAACCATCGAAATCCTTGCGCGTATGGAAGTTGACCACGCCGCCCATCGCGTCCGAGCCGTAGATCGCCGCCGCACCTTCCTTCAGGACGTCGATGCGTTCGATCGCCACCTGGGGGATCGCGTTCACGTCCACGAAGCGGCCGCTCACCAAGCGCGCCGGGACGTAGACCTGTCGGCGACCATTGATCAGCACCAGCGTGCGCGAAGCGCCCAGCCCGCGAAGGTTCACATTGGAGACCGATTCGGCCAGGTTCTGGCCGGTGCCGTACCAGCTGCTGTTCTCGCCGAGGATGCCGTGGCTTGCACTCAGGTTCTTGAACAGATCGACCATGGAGGGTGAACCCTGGAGTTCCAGCATGCCCCGGTCCATCGTGACCACCTGCATGGAGGCGTCATTGGCGTCCTGCTTGATGAAACTGCCCGTGACAGTAATCTCTTCCGTCCCGCTGTTCTCTTCATGTTCTTCGGCATGCACTGGGGCGGATGCCGTACAGAGCAAAAACCCTGCAACCATCCCGAGAGGCACAGACCGGCGCAGTGCCCGGCCTGAAGGGAGATCAAAAAGGGATAAGCGAGTATAGACTCGGTGTTTGGCTAGACTCTTCGCCACTGGGCACCTCGCGCTTGCGTCTGGGTTTCCTATGATAGACCCAACTCCAGTTTTCCGCAATTTGAGTGCGGTTTTGGCTGACCTTTCGTTACTACCCAGCTGGAATGGTCAGGGGCGCAGATCCGCCCCGGGAATCAGGTCAGGAGAAACTCCAGCAGTGCCTTCTGCGCGTGCAACCGGTTTTCCGCTTCCTGCCACACCACGCTTTGAGGTCCGTCGATGACCTCGGCCGTCACTTCCTCGCCACGGTGGGCCGGGAGGCAGTGCATGAACAGGGCATCCGGGGCGGCCCGGGCCATCAGTTCGGCATTGACTTGATAAGGCTCAAATGCCTGACATCGGTCAGAGTGTTCGTCTTCCTGGCCCATGCTGGCCCAGACGTCGGTGACGACCAGCTGGGCGTCGGTCACGGCAGCACCCGGGTCTTCATGCCACTGAACCCGGTCCGGGGCACAGTTCAACCACTCCTCGCCGGGCGTGTAGCCGGCCGGGGTGGCGATGCGCAAGGAAAAGTCGAATTGCCGGGCCGCATTGACGTACGAGCGGCACATGTTGTTGCCGTCGCCCACGAACGCGACCTGGGCGCCTCGAATGTCGCCGCGCAGCTCCCGCCACGTCAGCAGGTCGGCCAGGAGCTGGCAGGGGTGCAGCCGGTCGGTCAGGCCATTGATCACCGGCACGGACGAGGCTTGGGCGTAACTCTCCAGGGTTTCGTGCGCGTACGTGCGCACCATGATCGCGTCGACCATAGAGGACAACACCCGTGCCGCATCTTCGGTGGGCTCTCCACGGCCTTGCTGCGTGGCAGTCGGGGACAGGAACAGCGCGCTGCCGCCGAGCTGGGCCATGCCCGCTTCGAACGACACCCGGGTCCGGGTCGAACTCTTGTCGAACACCATGGCCAGGGTCTTGCCGGCCAGCAGCCCCCAGTCGGTCCCGCTCTGGCGCATCTCCTTGAGTTCCACCGCCCGTTCAAGAATGCTGTCGAGCGTCGCCGGGCTCAGGTCCATCAGGCTCAGGAAGTGTTGTGCGCTCATGCCGTGCCTCCTGCGGCCTCCGCCAAGATGGGAATCAGGCGTTCGCATAGCAGGTCGGCTTCCTCGTCGCTCATCACCAGGGGAGGCAGGAGCCGCACTACCCGCTCCTGGGTCACGTTGATCAGCAGGCGTGCCTGCAGTGCCCGCATGACCAGGTCGGGGGCGGGCTCGCCCAGCTCGATGCCGATCATCAGGCCCCGGCCCCGGATGGATTCGATGCCGGGCAGGTCCGCCAGCGCGGCGTGGAAGCGTTCCATCAGGGTGTTCCCCAGTTGTTCTGCGCGTTCCAGTAGTTGTTCTTTTTCCAGGGCGTCAAGCACCGAAAGTCCCACCTGGCAGGCCAGATGGCTGCCTCCGAACGTTGTGCCGTGCTGTCCGGCCGTCATGGCGGTCGCTGCGGCTCCCCGTGTCAGGCAGGCGCCAATAGGATAGCCATTGCCAAGTGCCTTGGCAAGCGTCACGGCATCCGGGAGGATGTCGGTGTGCTGGTAGGCGAACAGCCGTCCGGTCCGACCCATTCCGGTCTGCACCTCGTCCAGGATCAGCAGCACGTCGTGCGCATCGCACAACTTGCGCAAACCGACCAGATAGTCGTCGTCTACCGGGCGGACGCCTCCCTCGCCTTGGATGGGCTCGATCAGCACCGCCACCACGTTTGGATGCTGGGCCAGGGCGGCCTGCATCATGGACAGGTCGTTGAAGCCGACCCGCACGAAACCTTCGGCGTAAGGGGAGAATCCCTCGCGGACCCGGGCGCCGGAGGAGGCGCTCAGCGCCATCAGGGTGCGTCCGTGGAATGCGCCCTCGACCACCAGGACTTCCGGGGATGCGATGTTTTTCCGGGCGCCGTGCAGCCGCGCGATCTTCAACGCGCACTCGTTCGCTTCCGCGCCGGAATTGCAGAAGAAGGCACGTTCCATGCCGGAGGCTTCGGTCAACCGGCGGGCCAGGGCCTCCTGAGCTCCGACTTGATAAAGGTTGGAGGTATGGATCAGGGTGCCCGCCTGTTCGCGCAGGGCGGTGGTCACGCCGGGATGGCAATGCCCCAGCGCGCAGACAGCGAGCCCTGCGACCGAATCGAGGTATTCGTCGCCGTTTTCATCCCACAGCCGGCACCCCTGCCCGCGCACGAAGCGTACCGGGAGCCGGGCGTAGGTGGGAAGAAGGGCGGAATCGGTGTCAGACATGAACTTTAAGGCAAAACGGCAGCTCGAAGCTGCCGCCTTGCCCTCAACAGGGGGTGGTGCGAGGTACTAGAAAGCCAGCCCCCCGTGGCCGAATGCTACCATCGACATCAACATGGGAATCGACAGTAACGTGTTGGTCCGTGATGCCAGCATGGCAACTTTTTTGGCTTTCGCTTTCTCCTCGTCGGTGGCCTCGACCATACCGAGGACTTTCTTCTGGTTGGGCCAGATCAGTCCCCAGACGTTGAGCAACATTATAGTACCAAGCCACACGCCGATGCCGATGTTCGGACTGGCGAGCGAAAAGGCGTTGACGAAACCGATGCCCATGGTCTCCAGCGCGGCCGCGCCGGTCAACCAGGTCAGCAACGCAGCCCAGCGGAACCACAACAGTGCCCGCGGCGCGATGTACTTGTTGATGGCCGCAGGTCCCGGGCCATCGGTGTCTGCGGCCGCCTCGGCCACCGCAGGGATCTGGACGAAGTTGAAGTAGTACAGCAACCCGATCCATATGATGCCGACGAAGACATGCGTCCAGACAATCAGCGAAGGCAGATTGATGGCGAACTTCATGTCGACCAGCCAGCCCAGGACGATCGCCAGGATCAACCCGGAAATCAGGGTGCCGTTGACGGAGGTCAAGGGGTTTTTCATTGGGAGGTCTCCTGCGACATCACTATCAGGCGGATTGTATCAAATCAGGCATCGCGGCTGATCCGCCCGGAGCCGTGTTTTCCTCCTGCCTGCGTGCTCCCGGTTTGTTAAACTGCCCGCAGTTCATTCCGGTGCAACTAGATGGATCCTGTAGAACTTGCCGTATTTTCAAGCCGCATGGAAGCGTTGTGCGAAGAGATGGGCGCAACCCTGCGCCGTTCCGCGTTCTCGCCCAACATTCGGGATCGCCTGGATTTCTCCTGCGCGATTTTCGATCGTGTCGGACGGTTGGTTGCGCAGGCGGCACACATTCCGGTGCATCTGGGCAGCATGGCGTATGCCATGCAGGACCTGGTGGATCAATTCGATTGGAGTGATGGCGACGCCATCCTGCTCAACGATCCGTTCCTCGGGGGGACTCACCTGCCCGACATCACCGTGGTCACTCCGTGCTTCCTGGGCGGCGAGCTTCAGGGCTTTGCGGTGAACCGGGCACATCATGCGGACGTGGGCGCCGAATCGCCGGGTTCCATGCCGATCTCGCGCCGGCTGGAGGAGGAAGGCCTGATCCTGCCGCCGCAGCGGATCTGCCAGGGCGGTCGGCTGGACGAGTCGAGAATCGAGGCCATCGTAAGTGCCACCCGGGCGCCGCGGGACATGCGCGGAGACCTCTTGGCGCAGGTGCATGTCAATGACCTGGGTTGCACGCGCCTGCGGGAGCAGGTTGAGGAAAGGGGGGCGGAGGCTTATGCTCGGGCCTTGAGCGCGCTGAACGATTACGGGCGAACCATTGCACGCAATGCCCTGAAGGCTATTTCGGACGGGACCTACGAGGCGGCCGAAATGATGGAGGACGACGGTTTGGGTCACGAAGATGTTTGCCTGCAGGTCCGCCTCCAGGTGCAGGACGGCCGGGTCCGGGTCGATTTCGAGGGCACCGACGCGCAGGTGGAAGGCCCGATCAACTGCCCGATCTCGGTGACGGCCGCGGGCGTCTATTACGCATTCCGCTGCCTGATGCCCGCTTACACCCCGGCATGCGCCGGGTGTTTCGATGCCATTGAACTGCATGCCCCCGAGGGATGCCTGCTCAACGCGCAGTCTCCTGCGGCGGTGGCGGCTGGGAACGTCGAGACCTCCATGCGCGTGGTGGACCTGGTCCTTGCGGCATTGCGGGAGGCTCTCCCGGAACGTATTCCGGCGGCCAGCCAGGGCACCATGAACAACTTTGCCGTGGGCCAGGACGGAAAGGAATCCTGGGCCTACTACGAGACCTTGGCGGGAGGGATGGGCGCCCATGCCGGAGGCCCGGGGCTGTCGGCCCGCCATTCGCACATGACGAACACCCTGAACACGCCGGTGGAAGTGGTGGAACAGGTGTACCCGATGCAGGTGCGTCGCTATGCGCTGCGCCGTGGTTCCGGTGGGCAGGGCCAGCATCCGGGCGGGGAGGGGGTGATTCGGGAATACGAGTTCCGCGCTCCGGCTCGGTTCAGCTTGCTGGCGGAACGCCGATACCGAACGCCGCCGGGCGCTGCCGGAGGCACGGATGGACAGGCGGGACGCAACCGTCTCAATGGAGAGGATCTCCCCGGAAAATGCCAGCGCTCGGCTGCCGAGGGCGACCGGCTGGTGATCGAGACGCCGGGAGCGGGCGGTTGGGGGTCCGTGGCGTGACCCGTTCGCTGTACACGGCGGAGCAAACCCGCGCAATCGACCGGGATGCCATTGAACGCCAGGACATTCCCGGCCTGGAACTCATGACACGTGCCGCAGAGGCAGTTTGCCGGCTGATTCAGAAGGAATATCCGGAGATCGACCGTATCGTGATCTATGCCGGGGTCGGCAACAATGCCGGCGACGGGTATCTCGTAGCCTGCCGAATGAAGGGCTTCGGAAAATCCGTGCGCATCGTGCAACTGGCTCCGGGGCAGTCCCTGAAAGGCGATGCCGAGGCCGCCTACGGAGAGGCGGAGCGTGCCGAGATTCCCATGCAATCGTTTGCAGAGGCAGCTCCGATCGACGAGGATCTGGTCGTGGACGCGCTGCTGGGCACCGGCCTGTCCCGCCCGGTCGAGGGTGACTGGGCGGAGGCCGTAGACCGCATCAACCAGTCGGATGCGGGGGTTGTTTCCGTGGACATTCCGTCTGGCTTGGATGCGGATACCGGGGTGGCGGACCCGCATACCGTGAGGGCCGATCACACGGTGACGTTCATCGCGCGCAAGCGCGGCCTGTATACCGCGGACGGGCCGGATTGTGCGGGTCGGGTGGGTTACGACGACCTGAGAGTGGAGCCTGGCAATGCTTCGTCGGTGACATTGTGCGATTGGGCGGAGATCCGCCGGGGGTTGCCCCGGCGTCGGAGTAATTCGCACAAAAACGAATACGGACATGTGCTGGTGATCGGCGGGCGAGCCGGTTATCAAGGCGCGGCCGAATTGTGCGGCATTGCCGCCCTGCGCTGCGGCAGCGGCCTGGTCAGCCTCGCCCAGCCGCCGGGTGCTTCGGGGACGCGTTCCCCGGTGCCGGAGTTGATGTGCCACGCAGTGGCGGACCGGCGGGCTCTCCGTGAATTGGCGGGGGTGGCTTCCGTCGTTGCCGTCGGACCCGGGCTTGGACAGGATGCCTGGGCGCAGGATATGCTCGGGGCGGTCCTTGAGATGCCCGGTCCACGGGTGATGGATGCGGATGCGCTCCGCCTGTTGGCCGCCGACCCCCGTGAGAATTCATCCGGGGATTGGGTCCTGACCCCGCATCCGGGAGAAGCGGCGGCATTGCTCGGCACGACGACGGCGGAAATCCAGAAGGACCGGTTCTCGGCGGTCGGGCGCATCCGGGAAACCTACGGAGGGGTCGTCGTCCTCAAGGGGTGCGGCACGCTCGTCGCGGATGCCGATGGAATGATCAGCGTCTGTGCCGAGGGCAACCCCGGCATGGCGACGGCCGGGATGGGCGATGTGCTGACTGGCGTCATCGCTTCCCTGATCGGTCAGGGTCAGGCCCTTGGCCCCGCGGCTCTCTCCGGAGCCTGCCTGCATGCAGCGGCAGGCGATCGCGCCCGTGAGCAGGGGATGCACGGCATGATGGCCAGCGATCTTCTGCCCCATCTGCGGACACTGTCGGATGCTGTTTGACCTCGACACGCAGGACCAGACCGAGGCCCATGCCGCCGCGGTAGCCCGGGCACTGGATGCGCCGTGCGTATTCGCCCTTCGCGGCCCGCTCGGCGCAGGCAAGACGACCTGGGTGAGGGCTTTTCTGCGGGCTCTGGGTCACGACGGAATCGTGCCGAGCCCCACCTACACCTTGGTGGAGCCTTATGAGACAGGTGGCATGAAGGTCTGGCACGTGGACCTGTATCGTCTGCAGGACCCGCTCGAACTGGAGGCGCTGGGAGTCCGGGAACTTCTGGACGGCAACGCGGTGATGCTGGTGGAATGGCCGGAGCGATGGCCAGAAATCGATGCCCGGTCGGATGTGCGCCTGCATCTTAGCCATGGAGATTCGGAGTTGGCGCGGCGGCTTGAAATCGATGCCGCGAGCGAACGCGGGCAAGGCTTGCTGGAACAGATGGAGTGGGGGGCATTGCCAAAAGTCCCGACTCCAACATAATTAAGGGCCATGTTGAATCGCCGCAAATTCCTGAACCTCCTGGCTCTTCTGCCGCTGGGCTTCCCGACCGCTGTGCTGGCGGCAAGACGGCTGGTGGCTTTGCGCCAGAGCGTGAACGAAAAGCGCAACCGGATCGTGTTCGAATTCGATGGGAAGGTCAAACTCGAAAGAAAGTTTCTACTCGATAACCCACCGCGTTACGTTTTTGACATCCGACAGGCGAGAGTCTCGAAATCTGTCCCCTCGTCTCCGCGCTTTGACCGCAACGGCATCGTCAAGGACCTGCGCTCAAGCGTGTCGAAGGACGGAACCCTGCGGCTGGTGCTGGATCTGAAGCGCTTGGTGCCTACGGAGATCAAGAAGTGGCTGACCCCTGACGGGAAAAAGGACCGGGTCGTGGTGGATTTTCTGGGATCCTTCGCCGTGCCCAAATCCAGCCGAAAACCTTCGGCCTCTTCGAAGAAGCCTTCCAGCCGTACATCGGCCCCGTCGACCTTAAGCCGAAGGCGGCCCTTGGTCGTGATGATCGATCCCGGCCATGGCGGCAAGGATCCCGGCGCAGTCGGGAAAGGTGGCACCCGCGAGAAGGACGTGGTGCTGTCGATCTCAAGAAAGCTGCACAAGCTGCTCAAGGCGGACCCCCGGATCAGGCCGCATCTGACGCGCAACCGGGACGTTTTTCTGCGCCTGTATCGACGCACCCAGATTGCGCGCAGCAAGGAAGCCGACCTGTTCGTTTCGGTACATGCGGACGCGGCGCGCAGAAGGAGCGCGCGCGGGGCGTCCGTCTACGCGGTCTCCACGAGGGGTTCCAGCAGTTCTCACGCGCGGTGGCTTGCCAATCGGGAGAACGCGGCGGACCTGAAAGGGGGCGTCGAGATATCAGGGCGGGACCCTGAGCTGCAGGACGTGTTGCTGTCGATGTCCCGTGGTGCTGTGCAGGAGTACAGCCTGCATGCCGGGGAGTACATGGTGGGTTCGCTCGGGCGGCTCGGCAAGATGCACAGCAAGCGGGTCGAACGGGCGGGGTTCGCGGTGCTGAAATCGCCCGACATTCCCTCCATCCTGGTGGAGACGGGCTTTATCTCCAATGTCCACGAGGAGAAACTTCTGCGTTCCTCGAAGCACCAAGGCCGGATTGCGCTGGCCCTGCGCAGCGGCATCCGGAATTATTTCAGCAAGGTGCCGGAATACAGCTGATCGAAGGCTTTCGGCCAGCCTTCACGCATCGAAATAGCCGAACCAAAACCCTGGAAGATCTCCTTCGACCTCCGCCTGGAACAGTTCCACGAGTTCTAGGGAAGAAGATTGCGAAGCCGGCAGGAACGACCCGACCGTCAATGCCGGGTGCCCGCCCTGCAGCCGGTGCAGCCATGTCAGGTACAGGCGCCTGACCCGGCCGGACTTCATCAGGATCCCGTTCATCTGGGGGCCGCAGAAAAGATATGCTGTCCGTGCGCCGAGTTCCTTCAGATTGGTGATTACGGCCTCGCTCTCGACCCAGTCCGTATCCTCGCTGAGGATCACGTCGACTCCCTGGTCGCGCAGCTCGGCGACTCGCCGCTCCGGAGCGTTTCCCGGGGCCAGGACGCGCAGGGTCTGGCCGTGTTCTTCTATCGATGCCGGAACCTGGAAATCCAGGCTTCGGCTGACCACCAGCACGGTCGGGAAAGATGTGTCGTGGTGGCGCGCACGGTAGTCGGACAGGTCTTGGAATTCCGGCGTTTTCGGCAGTTGCAGCAGGTTCCCGAGGCTGCCGCGTTCCAGGTCGCGCAGGTAGCCGGCACTGGTGATCAGGCAGTCGGCCTGGGCCATGAGTTCGCACAGGAGCCTGAGGTCGCGCGGGTCGGTCAGGGTCGCGGGGTGTGTCCAGTTGCCTTGTCCGTCGTCGATCGCGATGGCCCCGTTCAGGCTCATGATGAAACTGCTGTAGATGTATGGTTGACCTGCCTCCGCTCGTTCGATAAGGCGGTGTTCAAGACACAGGCCGGACAACGGATGGGGTGAAGTATCCGCGGGGTGCAGGCGGGTGAGGGAGGTCGACATGGCGGGCAAACCCTTACAATATACAGGAGATTTTGCCGCCGCCGCGCACGGAAATACCTTGGATTCCTTCAACCTGAAAGGGTTTCGCGATATCGCGCCCTATGTATACGCCCACCGGGGCCGCACGTTCGTCCTGTGCCTGGACAGCGCGGTGCTGGAACACCCCGGGGAAGATACGTTGCTGCAGGACATTGCGCAGTTGCAGGCCCTGGGGGTTCGTCTTGTGCTCGTATTCGGCGCGCGGTGCCGGATCGACCGGAGGCTCCCGGGTTCGGATTTCCATGCCGATTGCCGGATTACCCGAGCTGCGGACATGCCCGCGGTGCTGGAAACCGTGGGAGCCCTTCAGTCCGAAATCCAGGCGCGCCTGTCCCGGGGACTGATGAACACGCCGATGGCCGGCATGCGGCTGCGCGTCCTGACCGGCAACCTGGTGGCCGCCCGGCCTCGCGGGGTGCATGACGGTGTGGACTTCGAACAGACGGGAGAAGTGCGGCGGGTCGCCGCAAATGCCATCGAAGACTTGCTGCAGCAGGATGCGATCGTCCTGATTCCGCCGCTGGGCTATTCGGCGACCGGCGAAACGTTCAATCTCAATGCCGCGGCATTAGCTTGCACGGTGGCCCAGTCCATCTCTGCGGACAAGTTGGTCTATCTGCATGCAGAACCGGCCCTGCGCGCCCGCCGCGGCCTGATCCGACAGTTGACTTCGGGTGAGGCGCTGGCACTGATCCGTCGGCGCAGGCTCAGCCCCGTCCAGCGGCAGATGCTGCAGGGCGCCGTGGATGCCAGCCTGTCTTCGGTGGGCCGCATCCACCTTCTGGATGCGCGTCGTGATGGCGTGATTCTGCAGGAACTGTTCACCCGGGCTGGCGCCGGGCTCATGGTCACACGCACCGAAGCCTATGCGCCCCGGCAGGCGGAAATCCCGGACATCGGCGGCATCGTGGGCCTGCTGGCGCCGCTGATCGACCAGGGCGCCTTGGCGGAGCGGACCCGGGAGGAACTGGAGTTACGCATCCACAATTTCCGCGTGATCGAACTGGACGGGCTGATCGTGGCCTGCGCGTGCCTGCACCCACTCAGCGAAACTCACGCAGAGCTGATCTGCCTTGCGGTCCACCCGGAATACCAGGGTCAGGGATTCGGCCACACTTTGCTGGACGATGCGGAGACCCGCGCGTCCGAGAACGGCTTTCGGCAGATCTATGCCCTGACCACGCGGGCCATGCACTGGTTCCGGGAGCAAGGGTTCCGGCCCTCCTCGCCCCGGTCCCTGCCGGTTGCGCGGCGGAAGTTCTACAACAACCGGCGCAACGCAAAGGTGCTGACCAAGGTTTTGGGAGAGCGGAATGGGTGACGAGATCCGCACGGACCAGTTCAGCGAGTCCGACGCGAAGCGTTTTCGGGGCGCGCTGGAGCGCGAAACCGAATTGCTTGGCCGCTGGTTCCGGGACCGACGCTTCGACGACCAGGCCTATCAGGTCGGGTTCGAGCTGGAATCCTGGCTGATTGACCTGGACTGCCATCCGCTGCCGCACAACGACGCTTACCTGGAGCGGTACAACGATCCGCTCTGCTTGCCGGAACTGTCGCGGTTCAACATCGAATTCAATACGCCGCACACCCCGGTGGGATCCGGCATGCTGTCCCTGCTCCACCAGCAGTTGGATGAGTCCTGGACGCGGGCGACGGAAGTGGCGGAGTCCATGGACATGCGGCTCGGCATGATCGGCATCCTGCCGACCGTGCAGGAGAGTGACCTGACGGTTGATAGCATGAGCCAGCTCAAGCGCTACCGGGCGCTCAACGAGCGCGTCATGGACCTGCGTAAAAATCGTCCGTTGCAGATCGACATCCGTGGACGCGATCACTTGTTCAGCCTGCACGAGGATGTCATGCTGGAATCCGCCTGCACTTCGTTCCAGGTTCACCTGCAGGTCCCCCAATCGCGCACGGTCGCCGCCTACAACGCTTCAATGGCCTTGTCCGCGGCCACGGTCGCCATGTCCTGCAACTCGCCCTTCCTGTTCGGGAGGGATCTGTGGGACGAAACCCGGGTGCCGCTGTTCGAGCAGTCGGTCAGCCTGTCCACGTTTGCCGGCCAGGCCCATCAGCGCATCGGGAGAGTCGGCTGCGGCAGCGATTGCGCGCACGAGTCGCTGTTCGAATTCTTCGAGGAAAACCTGAACGTTTTCCCGGTCATCCTGCCGCAGCCTTTCAAGTCAGAGGATGAGCAGTTCATGCACTTGAAGCTTCATAACGGCACGATCTGGCGCTGGAATCGCCCGCTGATCGGAAGCGAGGACGGGGTGCCACACCTGCGCATCGAACACCGGGTCATGCCTTCGGGACCGACCGGGATCGACATGATCGCGAACGTCGCGTTTTGGGTCGGCGCAATGATGGCAGCCCTGGAGGGGGGAGAGGGAGCCGTTTTGGACATTCCGTTCGTGACAGCACGGGATAACTTCTACCGGGCGGCCTGCACCGGTCTCGACACCAGGATTGTCTGGGGTGACGGCGCCGAGTACCCGATTTCGGAGTTGATCCTGGAGACCTTGCTGCCGATGGCGCGCCGGGGACTGAAAGCCAGCGGCCTCGACGAATCCGAATCAGACCGCTACCTCGACATCATCGAGGCGCGTGTGGAGAAAAGGCGGACCGGTGCGCGCTGGATGCGCGCCTGGCGTTATTCTCACGACGGCAACATGCAATCCCTGGTCGGCACCTACCTGACGCGTCAGCAGAGTGGAGTGCCGGTACACGAATGGCCGCTGTGAGCGAGTCATGCTGAACGTCTTGGACCATTTGCCGCCGGGGCTGGCGGACTGCCCGGCCGAAGGTCTGGAAGAAGTCCTCGGCGGGCCGACTCTGCTGCATCTTCCCGGGGAGCAGCCCGACCCACTGTTCCTGTCGGTCTTGCTCCACGGAAACGAAATCGCGGGCTGGGAGGCGGTGCGCGGGGTCCTCAGGGATTTCTCCGAAGCGCGCCTGCCGCGTTCGCTGTCCGTCCTGATCGGCAATGTCAAGGCGGCCCGTCTCGGCCTGCGCCGTCTTGATGACCAGCCGGATTACAATCGGATCTGGGATGGCGGCGATAGCCCGGAGCACCAGATGGCGAGGCAGGTCGTCGAAGAGATGCGCCGTCGCAGCCCGATCGCCAGTATCGACGTGCACAACACGACCGGCCCGAATCCCCACTATGCCTGCGTCAACTGGCTGGACGGCCGCTCGCTGTACCTCGCGCAGAGGTTCTCCAGGACCGCGGTGTATTTCCGCGCGCTGCTTGGGATGCAGTCCATGGCATTCAGTGAACTGTGCCCGTCCGTGACCATCGAATGCGGCCTGCCGGAGAGCCCGGAAGGCATTGTCCATGCCAAGGCGTACCTGGAGCAGCGGTTGTTCGAGGAGTCCATTCCGGATCATCAGCCAAGCGCGGACGAACTGGAGTTGTTCCACACCCGGGCTCGGGTACGGATTCCCGAGGGCCTGTCGTTCAGTTTCCAGAGCCGGGGCTTTGATTTTTACATGCCGGAGGCACTGGTGGAATGCAACTTCCAGGAGTTGGCCGTGGGAACGGCTTTCGGAGAATGGGGAGAAGGAGTCCACCCTCGCCTGCGAGTCGAGGATGAGCAGGGGCAGGATGTCTTCGATATGTATTTCGAGAACCAGGGGCGGCAGTTGATGGTGCGGCAGCCGTTTTTCCTGTCGATGCTGACCACGCGGGAGAAGATCGTGGAACAAGACTGCTTGTGCTACCTGATGGAGCGGATGACGGATTACTGAGATGCCCCGGGTCGACCGCACCGGTTGATTTTACATTTATTACTATTATAATAGTAGTTATGTGTTAATATTTACACTAACTACTCTATATGAAATATCTAGTTACCCTGTCAGAAGCGCGACGGGAACTTGCGCAACATGTCAAAGCGAGACGTTTGGCCATAGGGCTGACGCAACAGGGTTTGGCCTATCGCTCCGGGGTGAAACTAGCCACATTGCGAAAATTCGAGCAGAAGGGAGCGATTTCTCTGGAGTCCTTTCTCAAGCTGCTGATGGTCCTCGGGGGCTTGGAACGCGTGGTTGAAGCGGTAAAGCCGGAGCAGGCCGAGTTTTCCTCCATTGACGAGGTATTGAAAGAGGCCAGAAAGAAGACGCCTCAACGGGGATGGCGCACATGAATTCGCCCATTAACCAGATCAAGGTCGGCCTCGAGTTGACGGAGACAGTCCTGCCTTTGGGGAGATTCGCGTTTCGCGAGGGCCGAATCTATTTCGAATACGATCCGGCCTTTCTGGACGCAGGCTTGGAAATCTCACCGTTCAACCTGCCACTCCGTCCCGGTGTGCAAACTTTCGATCGCCGTTTATTTGATGGCTTGCCTGGCGTGTTCAACGACAGCCTGCCGGACGGTTGGGGGCGTCTGCTGCTCGACCGCATGATGATGTCGAGTGGAGTCTTTCCTGGAGAGATGACCCCGTTGGACCGGCTGGCGCATGTAGGGAGAACCGGCATGGGCGCTTTGGTCTATGAACCTGACTTTGGTGACGGCGCGCCGGATAGTGATATCGACTTGGACCAGCTTGCCAGACACGTGCAGGAGGTGCTGGACGGTGAGGCAGAAGAGGTTCTGGAAGAACTGCTGGCCCTGAATGGCTCTTCGGCAGGCGCGCGGCCCAAGGCGATGATCGGGCTGGACGCGGACCGCCGGGCTGCAATTCACGGCAGGCATTCACTGCCGGAGGGTTTCGAGCCGTGGCTGGTGAAATTCCCTAACCATGGCGATGGATTGAGCGCCGGGGCCGTTGAGTACGTCTATGCTTTGATGGCCAAGGACGCGGGCTTGGATATGACCGACGTTCACCTGTTTCTGGCGCAAAAAGGCGCGGGCTACTTCGCAACGAAGCGGTTTGATCGTTGTGGCGGCTACCGCCTTCACGTGCATAGTGCCTGCGGCTTGCTGCATGCTGATCCCAGGGTGCCGTCACTGGATTACAAGAACTTGATGGCGCTGACAATGGCGTTGACGCATGATATTCGGGAAACAGAAAAAATATTCCGCTTGGCCGTGTTCAACGTCTTGGCCCACAATCAGGATGATCATTCCAAGAATTTTAGTTTCCTGATGGATGCGGAGGGGGATTGGACGTTTGCTCCGGCTTACGACTTGACCTTCGCTTCCGGTCCGGGTGGGGAACAAAGCACTACGGTCATGGGTGAGGGAAAGAATCCGAGCATCGAGCACCTGATCCGGCTGGGTTTGGAGGGGGAACTGCCCCGTCCCCGAATCAATGACATGATCGAGCAGGTAAAAGCCTCATTGAGGCAGTGGCGAAAACTCGCCAAAGAGCACGGTGTCGTACAGGCAGACGTCGACCGGATTGCGGAAAGAATCAGAATTCCATGCTCGCGCCCATGAACAGGTAGCGCCCCAAGGCATCGTAGGTGCCGGGGAAGACGTTGCCGTTCCCCAGCCGGGACGGCCCTGCCGGGTTGCCCGCGACAGGCGGGGACTTGTCCAAGAGGTTGTTGGCTCCGAACCGAATCTTCGCGTCGTCCGTGATCTGCCAGGTGACGGCCAGATCTAGGTAATTCATCTTCCACAGGTCGACCAGGCTCTCCCCGTCGCCATCGACCCGGTTGATATGGCGCCACATGAGGCTCGCCGCGACGTCCCATGGGGAATTCCAGGTCACGCGTAGCCGATTCTGGAAATCCGGAATCGGGGGGCCGCAGGTCCAGTTCCCGGCGCAACTCTTCGTCGGCGCACCCTCAAGTTCCTGCAGGTCCCAGGAATCGATGTACGACAGGACATTGTTGAACGACAGATCGCCCCATACCCCGATGTCAACGGCATAATCGATCACGACATCCAGGCCAGCCACTTCCTCGCCCGGCAGATTGGATTTGGGCGAGACCACATGCCCGCTGGTTTCGAGGTCGGAACCGATCCACAGATCGCCGTTCCTGCCCCGATGGATCTGTTCGCACAGGGGCTGATTACCGGCGAGGCATTGCTTGATAACCTCTTCGGGGTCCGGGAAGCGGATGCCTTGTTCAATCTGGATGTTGTAGTAGTCCACCATGAGAGACAGGCCGTCGACGGCTTCGGGTGTGAACACGATGCCGATCGACCAGGTTTTTGCGATCTCCGGCGACAGGTCGGGGTTGCCGCCCTGCAACGCGTTGTACTGGGCGGCTGGCGAATGCTCGATCTTGCCCCATTGATCCTCGGTCACGCCCGACAGTTGGCATTGCTCGAAGGTGTAACCCAATTCAGTTTTGCCATCCATGATTTTTCCTGCACAGGGATCTCCCCCGATCTCGAACAGGGTGAATCTTTCCGGCAGGAAAAATTCCTGCACGTTCGGCCCCCGGACCGCCCGCTGGTAGCTGCTGCGGACCCTGACGTTCGAATCGACCTGCCAGCCGAGGCGGAACGCGTAGGTATGCGTCGTCTCATCGTAGTCGTAGTCGGAGTAACGGTAGGCCGTGTCGAGCAACAGTTCCTCGGCGTATTTTTTCCCTTCGATCAGGGGAATGCTGGCCTCCACGAAAAGCTCGGCCACATCGTAACTGCCACTGACGGGTTGGGTGGCGCCCCCCTGGCCGGAGCCGTCGCCGGTCCGGAACCCCTCGTCGGGATTGAAGTTGAGGATTTCCTTCCGGTATTCACCGCCCAGCACGACGCTGACGGCATTGTCGGCGAGCGGGGACCGGATATCGTGTTCATCCAGATCGCCGGCGATGAAGGCGGATGCCACGATTTGTTCAGTCGTGCCGCGGGCATGCAGGGGCTTGGCCAGGTAGCCGACCATCTCCGGGGTCGCCGCCCCGGTCTCGAAGATATTCCAGGGCACGCAGTCCGGATCCTCCACCGCCCCGTCGGCATCCGGCAGGGCGGCCCGGCACACGATTTCGCTGTTCGGATTGTCCGGGTCTCTGTACACGGCGTCCAGCGCACGCCTGATCCGGGTGATGGACAGGTCATTGTGGTAGGTGTTCCGCATTTCCACTCTCGCGTACTGGACGAACGCGTCATAGCGCCATAAATCGCCGAGATCCCCGCGCAGGCCGAGGACGCCCCGGTAGCTGTCATGATGCAGTTCGTGCATCCGGTTCCCGCCTTCCACGTTGCGGCGGCCGATATAGACGACCTGCGTCTCTTCCCGGGTCAGGCCGCGCGATCCGCAGATGGCTTCGAACTGTTGCTCCGACAGGAATGGGTGGCCGCAGTTCAGTTCATTGGTGTGGAAGAAATTCCCGGAAGGCGCGATTTGCGCCGTGGAGCGGTCGCTCATGTACATCAATTCGGTATAGGCTTCCGTTCGTTCGTTGACATCGTAATGGGCGAAGGCGCCGAAGGTGTACCGTTCGTCGGGTCGCTGGAAATAGTTGGCCGGACCGTAGTTGTAGGTGACGCCTTGGCGGTCTACGAACTGGTCGCCTTGCACGATATAGTCGAACGGGCTTTTCGTTTCCTGGAAGTCGGTGAACCTTCCCTGCGGGATGGTGGAGGATCCCAGGCATGCGCTCAGGTCGTCGTTGAACGCGCAGGAACTGTAATCTCGTGCGCCCTGAAGGACCGGATCGATTTCGCGGTAGGTCGCATAAGCCGTGAGATTGCCGCGGCCGTTAGGAGAGCCGAGACCGGCAATCAGGGAAAACTCGGAGATTTCCCCGTCCGTTTCGTAGCCGCTGGCGACCGGATAGCCAGCCTCGGTGACGATGTTCTGCCACCGGCGGTTATCGTTGTCGTGGTTGTACTGACTGTACTGGGCATCGAGGCGCACGCCCTCGAAATCATCCACCAGCAGGAAGTTGACGACGCCGGCCACGGCATCGGAGCCGTAGGTGGCGGAAGCTCCTCCGGTCAAGATTTCCACCTGCTTGATCAGCGCACCGGGAATCTGGTTGATGTCCGGTGCGATACCGCCCAAAAGAGGCGAGCCGGCAGGCAGGCGGCGGCCGTTGACCAGCACCAGCGTGCGTTCGGTGCCCAGACTGCGCAAGTCCACGGTCGCGGTACCGGTGGAACTGTTCGACTGCCCCGCACTCTGCGAGGCGTACACCTGGGGGTATGAGCGCAGCATGTCCTCGACTCGGACCGCGCCTTGGAATTCGATCTCTTCCGCCTGGATCTGGGTGATGGGGCTGGAGCCGATCAGGTCGTCTCTCTGGATTCGCGATCCGGTGACCGTGATTTCCTCGACGCCCTTGGCGTCATCCTGTGCCTGTGCCTGGGGCACCGCGATTGCGGCCAGCCCGAATGTCGCGCTTGCCAGGAGCAGGTGGGGTCGGAATTTCTTCGTCAATGCTCGAACGGCTCAGAACTCCATGCTGGCGCCCATGAACAGGTAGCGGCCCAGCGCGTCGTACAGGCCGGGGTAAGTGTTGCCGTTGCTGCCCGCGGAAGTCCCGACATTAGGAGGCTCCCGATCCGTCAGGTTGTTGATGCCCGCGTAGATTTTCGCATTGTCCGTAATCTTCCAGGTGGCGGCCAGGTCAATGTAATCCATTTTCGGGATGTCGACGCTGAATCGTCCGCCGGTGCCTTCGACCGCGCTGAGATGACGCCACAGGAGGCTGGCGGTGATGTCCCACGGGGTGTCCCAGGTGACGCGCAACCGGTTTTGCAGGTCCGGGTCCGGGCCGCAGTACCGGGTTCCGGAGCAGCGGCGGGTCGGCGCACCGTCCACGGCCTGGAGCTTCAGGGCGTTGATGTGCGTCAGGACATTGTTGAGATTCAGCTCGCCTTGCGCGCCAAGGTCCAGGGTCAGGTCCAGGGAGACGTCCACGCCGTTGGTTTGCTCGATGGCCAGGTTGTCGGTCACCAAAGCCACGTGGCCGCTCAGGCAGTTGGACGGGTCCACCCCTGGACTCGTGCATCTCTCGCCGTCGGAATTGGAGCCGATCCACAGGTCTCCGGCCGCGCCGCGAACGATCCTTTCGCAGAGGGAATGGTTGCCGTCCTCGAGAAGGCATTGCAAGAGGATGAATTTCGGGGAGAGGGCGCCAACCCCCCCTTCGATCTCGACCTTATAGTAATCCACGGCGAGTGTCAGTCCGTCGGCAAACTCGGGAGTAAAAACGATTCCCGCAGTCCAGGTCTTAGCTTCTTCCGGGGACAGGTCGGGGTTGCCGCCCACTTTCGCGTTGTACTGATTGGCTGGCGAATCCTGGATCTTGCCCCACTGGGCGGCGGTCACGCCGGTGCGCGCGCATTCCTCGAACGTCGCGCCGTAGGCACTGGTGACTTCGCCGTCCGGGCCCACCTCTCGGCCGGCGCAGGGGTCAAACCCCATTTCGAACAGTCCGAGTCTTTGCGGCAGGAACAGTTCCTGCACGGAGGGGGCCCGCACGGCACGCTGGACGCTGCCACGAATATGGATGACCGGGTTGATCGTCCAGCCGAGGCGGAACGCCCAGGTGTCGATGTACTGCCCGTAGTCGTAGTCCGAATACCGGTAGGCCGCGTCGAGCACCAGTTCCTGCACGTATTCCAGATCCTCGACCAGGGGGACGTGGGCTTCCGCGAAAAATTCGGTCACGCGATAGTGGCCGCTGAGGGGTGCAACCGTGCCGCCCTGGCCGGCGCCGTCGCCCGACCGGTAGTTCTCGTCCGGGTCGTAGTTCAGGCTTTCCTTTCGGAATTCGCTGCCGAGCACGATGCTGGGGCCGCTCGCAGCAAGAGGCAACTTGACACCGTAATCCGCAAGATCTCCAGAAAATGCGGCGGACACCACGAGTTGGTCGGTCGTCCCCCTGGCGTACAAGGGCAGGGTCAGGTAATCGGGCATCTCTGGAGTCACGGCGCCTTCCTCGAAGATGTTCCAAGGGACGCAGCCCGGGTCCTCGACGACCCCGTTCTCATCGGGGAGGGCGGACCGGCAGACGACGTCGCCGTTGTGCATCACCGCGTCGAGGGCCCGCCTGATCCGGGTCACCGACAAATCATTCTGGTAGTTGTCCCGCATTTCCACTTTCGCATACTGGGCGAACGCATCGTAGTCCCAAGTCTCGTTGAGGTCGCCGCGGAGGCCTAAGACCCCGCGGTAGCTGGCGTGGGTCAGTTTGCCTTGCCTCGGGCCGCCTTCCACGTTCCGGCGGCCGATCAGGACCACCTGCTTCCCGTCAACGATCACGTCACCGTTTTCATCGAGGCAGGAGAGTTGCGCGCGCTGTTCCTCCGACAGGAACGGGTGGTTGCAGTTCAGCGTGCTGGTCCGGAAGAAATTCCCGGAAGGAGCGATCTGCGCCGTCGTGCGGTCGTGCATGTACATGAATTCGGCATAGGCTTCCGTCTGGTCGTCGAGGTCGTAGTGGGCGAATGCCCCGAAGGTGTAGCGTTCGTCGCGGCGCTGGAAGTAGTTTGACGGGCCGTAGTTGTAGGTGATGCCGTCCCGGTCCACGAAGCCGTGTCCTTCGACGATGTAGTCGAAAGGAGGCCCGCCGACAAACGGGTTTTCCGCTCCACCGGGCAGAGTCAGCTGGGCGGTCGGATCCGCCAGCCCGAAATCGGTGAAACGCCCCTGCGGGATGGTGGACGATCCTACGCACCGGGTGACGCTGGCGTCCAGTGCACAGGAGCTGTAGTCCCGGGAGCCCTGCAGGACCGGCTCGATGTCGCGGTAGGTTGCGTAAGCGGTGATGTTGCCGCGGTCGTCGGAGAAATTAAACCCGCCGATCAGGGAAGCCCGGACGATGTCGCCATCGCTCTTGTAGCCTTTGGCCACCGGGTAGCCGGCCGCGGTGACGAGTTCCCGCCATCGGTCGCTGTCGTTGTGATGTTGGTACTCGCTGTACTGGAAATCCGTGCGCAGCCCCTCGAAGTCGTCCATCAGGATGAAGTTGATCACGCCCGCGATGGCATCGGAGCCGTAGACGGCGGAGGCGCCCCCCGTGAAGATGTCCACCCGTTCGATGAGGGCGCCGGGAATCTGGTTGATGTCCGGTGCAGTGCCGCCCCGCACCGACCCGGCTGGCATGCGGCGGCCGTTGAGCAGCACCAGGGTGCGCTGGGTGCCCAGGGAACGCAGTTCCACGGTCGCGGTGCCGGTGGCGCCGTTCGATTCTCCGGAACCTTGGGCAACGTACACCTGTGGATATGAGCGCAGTACGTCCTCGACCCGAGCCGTGCCTTGGAGCAGAATCTCGTCCGACCCGACCTGGGTGACGGGCGAGGACGCGACAGGTTCTGCAGACTGGATGCGCGAGCCAGTGATCGTGAAAGTTTCTACTTTTTTCGGGTCTTCTTCCTCTTCTGCCTGAACGCCCGGGATGGCGAGCAGGGTGAAGCCGAGAGCAAGAAGGGTCGCCCGTGTGCCGGAGAGGGGGAAATTCATGGCAGAAAATTCTTGGGAGTAGCCATCACACGATAAACGATTCTAGATTATCGGTTTTCGGAATTGTCCCGGGGGTCTTCGACCTCTCCCTCGATGATGCGGCCGTGCGCATCCGGCTTAGGGGGTTTCTGCGGGGGGCGTGGCGTGGCGGATTTGAGCAGTCCGAGAAGAAACGAATGGAGCCCGGGCAGGATCACCAAGGCGGCGCCGATGCTGTCGGTGATGAATCCGGGCAGGATCAGCAGTATCCCCCCGATCGTGACGCGGGCGCTCTTGAGCAAGGTAAGGCTCAAATTGGGCCGCCCGTGCCCGGCCGTCTGCTGGAACATCTCGCGCATCGTCAATTCCTGGTTGTGCCGGATCAGCGCGATGCCGAGCAATGCCGTCGCGACTTCGAACCAGAACACCCCCCAGCCCCAGTCGTACTCAACGGCCGTCATCACCATCAGGAAAAGCTCCAGGAAGAAGAACAGGACGAAAAACGCGAAAATCGGCATGGGTCAGGCTATGTTGTGTTCGATCAGGCCCGCCAGGGCGCGAATGTAGTCGGGGTGGTCGTTGAGAGCGGGAATATACCGGAAAGTCTGCCCGCCCGCTGCACGGAACACGGCTTGGTTTTCCTGTTCGATTTCCTCCAGGGTTTCCAGGCAGTCGGCAGAAAAGCCGGGACAGAACACGTCGACCGAGCGGATGCCGGCCTCGGGCAGTTCGCGCAGCGTCTCGTCGGTGTAGGGGGTCAGCCATTCCTTGGGGCCGAATCGCGATTGGAAAGTCATGCGCCATTGATCTTCCCGCAGGCCCAATGCCTGGGTGATTCCATGGGCGGTTTCACGGCACTGCTGCGCATAGGGGTCGCCTTGTTCGATGGATTCCTTCGGGAGGCCGTGGAAGGACAGAACCAGTTGTTCGCCCGCACCGTGTTGTTCTCGGAAGTCGCGAATCTGAGCGGCACAGGCGTCGAGGTAGGCGGGGTCGTTCGCGTAGTGGTCGATGAACCGGACTTCGGGTTGTTCGTCCCGACGCTTGAGGGCGCGGGTCAGGGCATCGCGCGTGGAGGTTGTCGTGGCATTTGAGAATTGTGGATAGAGCGGGAGGACAACCAAGACGTCGATCCCCTCCAATTCGTCGAGCGCCTGCGCGATGGAGGGTCGGCCGTAGCGCATTCCCAGAGCAACCCGTACCGTGTGTCCGCGCCGGTTCAGTTCTTCCTGCAAAGCATCACGCTGGCGCTGGCTGTACACCAGTAGCGGCGAGCCCTCCTTTATCCAGATCTTCTGGTACAGCCGGGCACTGCGCCGGGGACGGATGCGCAGGACGATGCCGTGCAGGATGGGTTGCCAGAGCAGCGGGGACAGCGCGATCACCCGGCGGTCCGACAGAAACTCCGCCAGATAGCGGCGAACCGCCTGTGGGGTGGGTTCGTCAGGGGTTCCGAGGTTGGAGATCAGGACCCCGGTACGGGATCCTGGCGATTTCGTCACTTCGCGAGCCGCTCGCGCAAGGGGCTGGTGCGGGGGAAGTGGGCGCGCAGGAATTCCATCTGGTCCGCCAGTACCCGGCGGCCCTGAAGGTAGATGTACTCGGCATGGGTCGGCACGAAAGGAATCGCGAGCAGTTGCATCCCGGCTTCCTCCGGGGTCCGCCCGGCCTTCTGGTTGTTGCACCGCTTGCAGGCGGTCACCACGTTGTTCCATTCGTCCATGCCTCCTAGGCTCAGGGGGCGGACATGGTCGCGCGACAGTTCGCGACGTTCGAACGAATCACCGCAATACATGCAAAGCCAAGCGTCGCGCTTGAACAGGGTCGGGTTGTTCAGCGGCGGCGTGTAGGTCTCCCGCAGCATGTGGTTGTTGCCGTAGGTCGAGACAATGGAGTTGAGAGCGAGGATGGTGCGTCGCCCGGTAATGGCGTTGTATCCGCCGCGTACGCGCAAGATGTCCTGACCACTGACATAGGCGACCTGGCCCGCATAGTGCAGGCGAACCGCCTCCTGGTAACCGATCCACTCCAGCGGCATTCCGGAGATGTCGGTCCGGAGGATTTGCTGCGTTAGAACATCCAACATGACCACGCCTCGTTTGCGCGTCACTTTATACTGATTTGCACGACTTTACAACCTGAAGTCCGCATGATGTGGCTCACAGTTTTGACTTATGGGCGAATTGCAGCGTAGCCGGAAGGTTCCCTACCTCGACCAAGGACCGATTCATGGATAATTCCGTATGATGCGACCAAGGAACGCTTGCTCATTGGATTTCTTGGATGCATTGGAATGTATATGAAATTCCACAATTGCCAACATTTAATTATGAAAAAAGTATGTCTGTCAGTAAATTTTCATCTAGTCAAAAGAGTTCCGCCACAGAAATAATGTAAGTCTATGAAAAATATAAATATTACTGAATTCTTGCATAACGGGGAGGCAATTCCAGGAAATTCCTTTAGTTACAGGCTTATCACGCTTTCTACCCATTGTTATCCCCAGAGTTATCCACAACCCGGAGACCCCTTGGAAAGGCCGTATGACTGAGCTTTGCCTGCACGTGGCCGTGAATGCGCCGATCCGCCACGGTTACGACTATTTGCCGCCGGCACGGGGGGAGATGCCGCCGCCAGGGACCCGGGTGCGAGTGCCGTTCGGCCCCCGAAAACAGGTGGGTGTGGTTCTGGAGATTCGCCCGCGGCCTGCCGGGGGGCCGGAACTGAAGCAGATTGGCAGCGTGCTGGACGAGGCCCCGGTAATCGAGCCAGGTGTTCTGGAACTGATGGCTTGGGCGGCCCGGTACTACCAGCACCCGGTCGGACAGGTGATCAATGCGGCGTTGCCAGTCCGTCTGCGCCGGGGCGAGTCGGCAGAACTTTCAGGGACGACGATTTGGCGATTGACGAAAGACGGGAAAGAGGCGGATCCTGAAGCTCATCGTCGTGCGCCGGTCCGCCAGACGTTGCTGCGAGCTTTCCAGGACCATGAGGAAGGCATGACTGCAGAGCAGTTGCGAGAGCGATGCCGCAACCCCGCCGCTCCGCTCAAGGCGCTCATCGGGCAGGGCCTGGTGGAAGCCCGATTCAGGTTGCCGACGCTACCGCCACCGGTGGTTCCCGGAGAAGTGTCACACAACGCGCACCAGCGCGAGGCCGTGGATGTCCTGCGGGAGCGTTTGGGCACATTTAGTTGCACGCTGCTGCACGGCGTGACCGGAAGCGGCAAGACCGAGGTATACCGCGCTGTGATTCGTTCGATCCTGGAACGTGGAGGCCAAGTTTTGGTGATTGTTCCGGAGATCGGTTTGGCACCCCAGCTGCGCGACAGGCTGGCACGTGATGCCCAAACCCGCATCGCGGTCTATCATTCCGAGTGCACGGCACGCGAGCAGTACTTGGCCTGGCTTCTGGCACAAAGCGGGCAGGCGGACATCGTGGTGGGGACCCGCTCGGCGGTTTTTCTGCCGTTCCGGGATTTGCAACTGATCGTGGTCGACGAGGAGCACGACCCTTCGCTCAAGCAGCAGGAAGGATTTCGCTACCATGCACGCGATGTGGCGGTCTACCGCGCACATCAGGCCGGAGTTCCGGTCGTTCTCGGTACGGCCACGCCGTCAATCGAAACCTGGCGCAACGTGCAGGTGGGGAAATATCAGCATCTGCGCCTGCCGACACGTGCCGGCCCGGCAGTCTTGCCGAATACGGAACTGATCGACCTCAACCAGTATCCGATGACGGATGGTTTGTCGGAGCCGCTTCTGGAAGCCTTGCGCGAGACGCTGGATCATGGGGATCAAGCGTTGCTGTTTCTGAATCGGCGAGGTTTCGCTCCGGTTCTGTATTCGCCCCAGACCGGCGAGCCGGTAGTTTGCCCGGATTGTCAGGTTTGCCTGACGTATCACCAACCGCGCCGGCAGTTGATTTGCCATCACTGCGGGTTCCGCCAGTCTGGCGAGCAGGAGGTCGAACAGGGGGCGATGCTACTGGGGGAGGGGACGCAACGGGTCGAAGACCGGCTGCGCGTCGAATTTCCGGACTGCCCGATCCTGCGCCTGGACCGGGATCAGATCCGCGGACGCGGGGAACTGGAGCGCAGTCTCGAGCAAACCCGACGCGGCGATTACCGGATCGTAATCGGCACGCAGATGCTGTGCAAAGGCCACGACTTCCCCGAAGTCACGCTGGTCGGAGTCGTCAACATCGATTCCCAGTTGTTCAGCCCTCGCCTGCGGGCACCGGAGCGGATGGCGCAGATGCTGGTTCAGGTTTCGGGCCGGGCTGGCCGCCGGGTCAAGCCCGGCAAGGTTCTGCTGCAGACCTGCCTGCCGCAGCATCCGATGCTGCAACAGTTACTGAACGAGAGCTACGAGAGTTGGTTGGAACGCCTGTCGGTCAGGCGGCGTGACTTGGGATTGCCGCCCTACAGCCATTGGGCGGTCCTGCGGGCGCAGCACAAGGACTACCAGAAAGCGGAAGCCTTTCTACTGGATGCCCGCCGCCGGATGAAGGAGGCGACAGGCGTGTCCGTGCGGGGGCCGGCACCAGCCATGATGCCGAAGCGTGCCGGTGTCTGGCGGGCCCAGTTGTTGTTGCAGGCGGCCTCTCGAAAGGCGCTGGAGCGTTGCCTGGAAGACTGGCTTCAGGATCCGGGCAAGAAAAGCCGGATGAATTGGACGCTGGACGTGGATCCGCTGGATATCGCCTGATTAGTGCGCGGTGAATTCGACCATCCGCCGAGTTGAGCGCAGCGCCCGGCGGCGGATGTCCTCTTCGACGTGAATTTCGTTGCTTCCGGTCTCCAGGGTCTCAATGAGCCGGGACAGATCGTTCATGGCCATCCAGGGGCAATGCGCGCAGCTCTTGCAGGTGGCGCCTTCGCCACCCGTCGGTGCCTCGATGAAGTTCCGGCCCGGTGCGGCCTGCTGCATCTTGTGAAAGATCTGACGGTCGGTGGCGACGATGAAAGTCGGATGGGGCAGTTCCTGGCAGGCCTGGATCAGAGCCGTCGTAGATCCGACCACGTCGGCCATGTCGATGACGTCCTCGGGGGATTCCGGGTGTACCAGGACGGCCGCTTCCGGGTGTTCCGAGACCAGTTCGCCAAGCTTGCGCGACTTGAATTCGTCGTGCACCACGCAATGGCCCTGCCACAGCGCCATGTCGGCTCCAGTAACGCGCTGCAGGTAATGGCCGAGGTGGCGGTCGGGCGCCCATAGGATCTTCTCCCCGTTATCCATCAGGTGCGAGATGATCCGCACCGCGCAACTTGAGGTAACTACCCAGTCGGCGCGTGCCTTGACGGCCGCAGAGGTGTTGGCGTACACCACGACAGTCCGGTCTGGGTGCTCGTCGCAGAATGCGGAGAACGGCTCGATCGGGCAGCCGAGGTCCAGCGAGCATTCCGCCTCCAGCGAAGGCATCAAAACGCGCTTTTCGGGATTCAGGATCTTGGCGGTCTCGCCCATGAAGCGGACGCCGGCTACAACCAGGGTCTGTGCCGATTGAGTCGTGCCGAAACGGGCCATTTCCAGCGAGTCGGCCACCAGCCCGCCGCTGGTGTCCGCCAGCTCCTGCAGGTCCGGATGGGTGTAGTAGTGGGCGACCAGGAGCGCATTCTCGCGGGCGAGGAGTTCCCGAGCCTGCTCCATCAATTGCGACCGTTCCGCACGGGTGTATCCGCCCAGCCCCGCCTCGATGATGCGAGTCTCAGGGTAGTCGAAAGCAACTGCGGGTGCAGAAATTCCTGTCATATAAGTGGCCCATACAATGCCACCAGTCATTATAGGACTCTGGACAAGGGATGAAAATTGGTACGATTTCTAGGCTGAACTGCGGATGACTTGAAAAAGAGCCTCTGACGCCGCAATTTAAACCCTGTTGAAGATTCCAGGCTAAATTTCGTGTCCGAACCCAAAAAACAGCACCACGCCTTTGAGGCGGAGGTCGACCAACTGCTCCATCTGGTCGCCCACTCCCTGTACTCGCACAAGGAAATCTTCCTGCGCGAACTGATCTCCAACGCGGCCGACGCGCTGGACCGGCTCCGCTTCGAAGCCTTGTCGGACGACAGCCTGTACGAAGGAGATAGCGATCTGGGGATCCGTATCGAGGCGGACGAAGAAGCTCGGACCCTGACGATTTCCGACAACGGGATCGGCATGAGCCGCGCGGAAGTAACCGACAACATCGGTACCATCGCCCGCTCCGGCACACGTGCGTTCCTGCGGTCTCTCGGCGAGGAAAAACAGGGCGAGGTCAGCCAGATCGGTCAGTTCGGAGTCGGGTTCTACTCGGCATTCATCGTGGCCGACCGGGTCAGCCTGGTCACCCGTCGCGCCGGCGGTAAACAGGGCACGTGCTGGGAGTCCGACGGGCGCGGCGGCTACGACCTCTCCCGGGTGAATTCAGTCCCGCGCGGCACCTCGGTCACCCTGCACCTGAAAGAGGAAGAGTCGGAGTTCCTGAACGATTACCGGCTGCGCGAGATCGTCAAGCGCTACTCGGATCACACGCCGTTTCCCATCCGTGCGCAGTCGCGTGACGACAAGGGGCAACCCACGGGCGACTGGGACACGGTCAACCAGGCGACAGCGCTTTGGATGCGCCCGAAGAAGGATCTGAGCGACGAGGATTACATTGAGTTCTACCCGCATGTCGCACACGACCCCAATCCGCCGCTGGCCTGGACTCACCATCGGGTGGAGGGACGCAACGAATACAGCCTGTTGCTGTACCTGCCGAGCACGGCCCCGTTCGACCTGGCGGACCCGGACCCGCAGCACGGCGTCAAGCTGTACGTGCAGCGGGTGTTCATCCTGGACGAGCCGGACAAGCTCATGCCCCGTTACCTGCGTTTCGTACGTGGAGTCGTCGATTCCAGTGACCTGCCGCTGAATATTTCGCGAGAACTGCTGCAGAACAATCGCACTTTGGACGCCATCCGCAGCGCCTGCGTCCGGCGGGTGCTGGATCTGCTGGAGAACCTGAGTGACAGCCCGGAAGATGTCTACGCGGATTTCTGGACGGAATTCGGGCGTGTGTTGAAAGAGGGCGTGATTGAAGATGTCGGCAATCAGGCCCGGATCCTGAAATTGATGCGCTTCAATTCGACTCAGGACGAAGAGGATGCACCGAAGGTTACCCTGGACGACTATATCGGCCGTATGCAGGACGGACAGGAGAAGATCTACTTCCTCACGATCGACAGCCTGTCCGCCGCCCGTCGCAGTCCGCATCTGGAGGTCTTCAAGCAGCAAGGCATCGAGGTGCTGCTGATGACGGACCCGGTTGATGAGTGGGCGATGGACTGGGTGCGGGAGTACGAAGGCAAATCTTTCCAGTCGGTCGCCAAGGGGAAACTCGACCTGCCGGGAATGGAGTCGAAGGAAGAGCCTGAAGAAGAGCCCGACGACGATCCGCTGTGCGCACGGATTCAGGAAGCCTTGGGCGACGAAGTGGAAGCCGTGCGCCGCTCCTCGCGCCTGACCGACTCGCCGTCCTGCCTAGTCCGGGGGGAGCATGACCTCTCGCCGGCAATGCGGGAACTGATGCGTCGGCAGGGGCAGGTTCTGCCGAAGCCGAAACTGGTTTTGGAGATCAATCCGGATCACATGCTGCTGCAACGGATGCAGGCCGATGACGGACGCTTTTCGGAGTGGGCACGTTGGTTTCTGGATCAGGCGATACTGGCAGACGGAGGGACGCTCGAGGATCCCGGTGGCTTTGTCGGGCGGATGAATACGTTGCTGGCTACTTCGCCGGATTCGCATGAGGGCAAGGAATAAGCACGGGTTTCCAGGGAAGTTTCCTCAAAAAATTATGGTATGGTGTAAGAATGACAGATTCGGGCACTTACAGGGGTTGTTTCAGGAGGATAAGATGAGGAAACGAGATTACATTTTTACCGGACTGGCCATCGTCAGCCTGTCTCTGGTTTTTCTGCATGACATCGTCACCGCGGACGAAGACCCGGCGGTCGAACGGACACGCCATCAGGTCGAGATGCTCGACACTCTATACAAGACTGCGATTGTCCTGATTACGGACAAATACGTAACCGATCCCTCCAAGTTTTCAGGCGCGAGCGCCGCGAAAATGATTTTTGACACCATGAATCAGAATGGTTACCACGAAGTGCGTCTGGTCGGACTGACCGACATCATGGTGAACCCGGGGTTGAATGCGCCGAAGGACGCTTTCGAGGAGGCGGCCAAAGAGAAGATTCTCGCTGGCGAGGCGACCCACGAGGAAGTGGTTACCATTGAGGACAAGCGCTATCTGCGCAAGGCAACGGCGGTTCCCGTTGTCCTCGAGAGGTGCGTGATGTGCCATGCCAATTTCGCAGGCAACGATGGCGCCATCGGGTCGTTGATGTACACCGTACCGCTTATCGAATAACGTACCGGAACCGTATCCGGTGATACCGAAAAAGGGGGCATTTGCCCCCTTTTTTGTGCCATCGGTTTCTTTGGCTGGAGGGGGGGGGGGGGGATTAGTCCATTGTGCGGCGGGTCCGAGGAATGGAGCCTCGGAGGGAGGCGGTGGTGTTAATCTTCTTTCGTGTCGAGATCCGCGAGAAGTTCTTCCGCCATGCGGATCACTTCCTCCACGGTAATCAGCCCCATGACATCCGCATCATGGATCTTGTAGCCCCAGCGAAGATTCGAGGCCTTTTGGCCGAATCGGTAGATTGCCGCGTCATCGTAGCGGTCCACGCACCAGTCGAGGCTCCGGTAGGGTCCTGTACGGCGCGGGTTGGAGTTGGCGTACAGGCCGAGGGCCGGGATGTCGGCAATCGCGGCCAGATGAATCGGGCCGGAATCCGGACCGATCATGAACCGTGCGCGGCGCAACACCGCCAGCAGTTGCTGCAGATCGGTGCGTCCCGCCATGTTGATCGGCGGGTGCTGCATCCGGGCGCACATCTCGTTCGTGAACTTCACTTGCTCAAGCTCCTTGGAGCACGTGACGACGACCCGCATGCCGTGTGCCTCGGCCAGATGGTCGGCGACCCGGGCATAGCGGTCATTGCGCCAGTTGCGTTCCGGGTTTCCAGCGCAGGGGCTGATGACCACGGTCGGCGGTCCGTCCGGCAGCTGTTCTTCCGCCCAGGCACGCGCCAGTGGATCCTCCGGGACATCCCAGCGGTACCGAAACCGGTCGGGCTCAATGCCGCTGGTCTTCAGGAATCCCATGAAGCCATCAATGACGTGCGGCTGGGTGTCCGGGGCGATCCGGTGATTGACGAACAGGTCGTGGACGTACCGGGCCCGGGCGCGGTCGAAGCCGAGTCGCACCGGGGAGCGTATGCACAGGCTGGCCAGACCCGCGCGCAGCGCTGCCTGCATCAGAAACAGGCCGTCGAACCGGCGGTTTTCCAGGATCCGGGTCAGGTCCCGGAAAGCTTGTAACCCTCGGCTCTTCCGGAAGACTACGAATTCAACCCCCTCAAGCCGCTCTACCAGAGACACCTCAGCTTCGCCAATAATCCAGGTCAGTTGCGTGTCCGGCCAGCAGTGGCGCAAGGTGTGCACCACCGGCAGCATGTGGGAGACATCGCCGATTGCGGACAGTCGCAACAGGCAGAGGGTCTTTGGGGGATAGGACGGACGGGGAAGCTCAGACATGCGGGCGGGCGGGCCGGCAGGCAGGCAGGGTAATCACCCAACCTCCGATTTGGTGGTCTCGATTTCTGCTCATGCTCTTCATTTCAGGTACCACCCGGACATGCGAGCCGAGACAGATCATTCTTCCGAAGGTTCCGGACTGGAGCGTCCGTAGATATCCTCGAAGCGCACGATGTCGTCCTCGCCGAGATAGCTACCCGATTGCACCTCGATCAGATCCAATGCTTCCTCTGTGGGGTTCTCAAGCCGATGTTGGGTACCTTGGGGGATGTAGGTGGATTGGTTCTCCGACAGCATGAAGGTTTCCTCTCCTCGCGTCACTTTGGCGGTGCCGCGCACCACCACCCAGTGCTCTGCACGGTGCCGATGCATCTGAAGCGACAGTTGTCCTCCCGGACGGATGGTCAGGCGCTTGACCTGAAAGCCCTCTCCGCCGTCCACCCGTTCGTAATGGCCCCATGGGCGGTAGACTTTTCTATGGTGGCGATGCTCGTCCCGGTCTGCCTGCTTGAGTTGTTCCACTATCTTTCGGGTGTCCTGGGTGGCGTTCCTGTCGGCAACGAGAAGAGCGTCGGGGGTATCAACGATAACGAGATTCGCCACGCCGAGGGCCGCGACGACCCGGCTGTCCGCACGGATGTAGGTATCGCGGGTGTCCCTCAGGATCGTGTCGCCTTGCACGATGTTCCCCGCCTCGTCTTTCTGAGCGAGTGAGGACAGTTCCATCAGAGCTTTCCAGGAACCGATGTCGGACCAGCCTGCATCGAACGGCACCACGACCGCGTCCGAGGTATGTTCCATTACGGCATAGTCCACTGAGAGATTGGGGGCCTCGGCAAAGCATTCCGCATCCAAGCGCAGGAAATTGAGGTCCTGCTTCGCATTCTCATGGGCTTTTTGTGCGGCTTCCCGGATCGGGGCTGCATGGCGATCGAGCTCCTCGAGATAGCGGCGGGCGCTGAATACGAACATGCCGCTGTTCCAGTAGCAATCTCCGGTTTCTATCAGCGCGACGGCCTCCTCGCGATCTGGTTTTTCCACGAATGTCTCCACGACCCGGGCACTGTTGTCGGTATCGGTTGTTGATCCAGCCTTGATGTATCCGTAGCCGGTTTCAGCATAGTTTGGAGCGGCGCCGAACGCGACCAATTTTCCGGCGGCGGCCTCCTGTACGGCTTCCTGAACCGCGCAGGCGAACTTTTCGTTGTCACGAATCACATGATCCGTCGGCATGACCAGAAGGACGGGTTCGTCATTTTCACCGCACAGGTTCAAGGCTTCCAATGCTGCCGTGGCGATGGCGGGTGCCGTGTTTCGCGCCATAGGTTCCAGCAGGATGGCGTCGGGTGTCATCCCGATGGCCTGAAGTTGTTCCGCCACCATGAACCGGTGTTCTTCGTTACAGACCACGATCGGCGAACTAAGGTCCTTGAGGGTCGCAAGCCTCAGAACCGTGGCCTGAAGCAAGGTGTGCTCGTCCACGAGGGCGATGAGCTGCTTCGGGTAGGTTTCCCGGGACAGTGGCCAAAGCCTGCTTCCGGCACCGCCGGAGAGGACTACAGGGAATACGGGGCGGCGCACTGCGAGACAAGCCTGCTTTCATTGAGGGAACGCCAACAGTCTATCAAATTGCAGGCCATGACTGCTAATATATTTGACCTTTCCGGGGGCGTTGCCCCAATGATGAATCCAGAATCACAGCAGATCCTCAACACTGATCGGGGTGCGGCGGCGGAGATTCGCCTAATTCTGATTGTGGAGCGATCCTGAACCGACAGCATCTGTCGATACGATGATGCGGCCCTTGCGTCTTCAACTTCTCTGGTCATGAACGCGATGGAAGGTTCGCCAAGGTCTATCTGCCTTCTACGTCTGTCCGCGATGGGCGATGTGGCACATATGGTTCCGGTCGCGCGCACGATCCAAAAATATTGGCCCGAGGCCGCACTGACCTGGATCATAGGGAAAAGCGAGGCTCGTCTTGTCCACGACATTCCGGGTATCGAATTTGTCGAATTCGACAAGGCCAACTTTCTGGAAAGTCTGCGTTCGATTTCCCAGAGGGTTCGGCACCGGAGGTTCGATGTCCTGCTATGCCCTCAAGTCTCATTGAGAGCCAATGTCATAAGCACGTTGGTTCGTGCGGACCTGAAGCTTGGCTACGACAAGGCACGCGCCAAGGACCTGCACTCTCTGTTTGTCCGCCGGCATGTCCCGCCAGCGCCGAGGCAACATGTTCTGGACAGTTTTTTCAGTTTCATCGAATATCTCGGTCTTCGCGATCGGGACATGCGCTGGGATTACGACATTCCGGACGAGGCTTGCGAGTTTGCCCGGGAGCATTTGACGGACGGTTGCCTTAATGTACTCATTAGCCCTTGCTCTAGTCATCCGCTCCGAAACTGGAGTGCAGAGCGCTATGCCGCCGTCGCGGACCATGCGGCCAATGCGCTGAATGCCAAGGTCATTCTCTGCGGAGGCCCTTCGGCAGAGGAACGCCGGATGGGGCAGGAAATCGAAAGCCACATGCAATGCCAGGCCCTGAACCTTATCGGCAAAGACACCCTGAAGAAGTTTCTGGCCTTGCTGCAAGGAGCAGATGTCATTATTTCGCCGGACTCCGGCCCGGCACATATGGCGGCCGGGGTGGGCACTCCGGTCATCGGCCTGTATGCCGCGAGCAATCCCGAGCGAAGCGGTCCCTATTTCAGCCGGCAATGGTGCGTGAACAAGTACGGAGTGGCGGCGCAAACCTTCCGGAACAAGCCTGAGAATGAATTAAAATGGGGCACGAAACTGGAGTATGAAGGAGTCATGGACCTAATCGCGGTTGGCGATGTGACTCCCAAGCTAGATGCTCTCGCCCGGAATGAATAAATTTAGCTCTTCTATTTGACCCATGGAAAACGTACGTGTACCTGTCTCGCCGGGAGAATTGCTGGACAAGATCACCATCCTGGAAATCAAGACAGAACGAATGGCCGACGCAGAGAAATTGCGAAATGTGGAGACGGAACTAGGCTTATTGGTTCAAGTGTGGGAAGAATCTCTAATAGACAACGATGCGGTCTTATCACTCAAGCAGAAGCTGAAGACCATTAATCAGGCTCTTTGGGACATAGAGGACAAAATTCGCATCAAAGAATCGAAGAAAGAATTCGATGAAGAATTCATAGATTTGGCACGTTCCGTCTATGTGCAAAACGATCAGCGTGCTGCTGCCAAAAAGAAAATCAACGCGCTGCTTGGCTCTCAAATCACGGAAGAGAAGTCATACGCAGAGTATTGAGCACCCTACGTCTGTTTTCGCGTGGTGAGGCGCTTCACTGGCCACGGAAGGCCGAAGAAGTCACGAGGGATACGCTGAATGTGTGTGGAGTGCAGTGAGTGCGAGTCTTCGGGGGATATGATGGGCGCGGGAATTCGCTCATGCAACAACGTATAGCAGAGGAAGGGCAGGGTCATATCGTTTACGACCCGGAATGGCTTTCAGAAGCGACACCGGAACTTTTCGACCCGCATCACTTGGGTGTGCAGGGAATGCTGTCCAGTTTCGGCAGCGGGCGGGGTACGGTCTGGCTGTTCCGCCATGAGGACACGGAGTATGCGTTGCGACACTACCACCGAGGGGGCAAGGTGGCGCAATTTCTGGGCGACCGCTATCTTTGGACAGGACTGAATCGGTCGCGTCCGGCGAGAGAAGCCAAGATTCTGAAAGAGTTGGCGGGGAAGGGTCTACCCGTGCCCAATCCGGTAGCCTGGAGAGTGATTCGCAGTGGACTGGTGTATCGCGCGGACTTGATCGTCACCCGGATTTCTCGCGCCCGTTCCCTCACTCAGATCCTGCGCGAGCGGGCCTTGGCGGCGGCCGAATGGGAAAATCTCGGCATGTTGTTGCGCCGGTTCCATGATCTGCAGGTCTGGCACGCTGATCTCAACCTGAGCAATATCCTGCTGCAACCTTCGGGCGATTTTTTCCTGATCGACTTCGATCGGTGCCGAATCCGGTTCGGGAAACTCTGGAAACAACGCAATCTCAAGCGTCTCCACCGATCCTGTCTTAAGGGACAGGCACAGAACCCGGAGTTCCACTTCAGTGAACAGGATTTCGATGTCTTGCTGCAGGGGTACGCTCGAGGGGCGCCTGCGGTCGATTTATAGGCAGCAGTCTCACATTTCTGGAGGATCACGATGCGACGGCGCGAATTTCTAGGTGCGACAGGAGCTGTGGCAGCGGCCGGACTCGGATCAGTCCGGCAAGCGAATGCCGACGAACCGCTGCATTGGAAGATGGTAACTGCCTGGCCGAAGAACTTTCCCGGAATGGGAACTAGCGCGGAGTTTCTAGCACAGACCATCGGCGAGATGTCCGGCGGCCGCCTGCAGGTGCAGGTCTATGGTGCCGGTGAACTGGTGCCCGCGTTCGAGGTGTTCGATGCGGTCAGCCAGGGTGCAGTGCAGATGGGCCATGGCGTCTCTTATTACTGGAAGGGGAAAAACCCGGCGTTCCACTACTTCTCCGCCCTGCCGTTTGGCATGACGGGCAACGAAATGAACGGCTGGTTGTACAAGGGGGGTGGTATGGAGTTGTGGGAGGAAGCCTACGCCCCCTTTAATGTCCTACCTCTGGTCGCCGGCAACTCCATGGTACAGATGGGAGGCTGGTTCAAGCGGGAAATCCATCAGATCGAGGACCTGAAAGGCTTGCGTATGCGCATTCCGGGACTGGGCGGCGAAGTGTTGCGCCGGGTTGGGGTCACGCCCGTGGTGCTCAGCGGCAAGGAATTACTGGTGGCGTTGCAGACCGGGGCGATCGATGCCACCGAGTGGATCGGCCCGTGGAACGACCTGGCGTTCGGCTTGCATCGCGCGGCGAAGTACTATTACTATCCCGGTTGGCATGACCCTGGCACGGCACTGGAGCTCTTGATCAACCGCTCGGCGTTTGAGGCACTCCCGGGTGATCTTCAGGCCATCGTGCGGCACGCCGCCACGGTGGCCAACGGGGACGTCGTGGCGGACTACCTTGCGCATAACAACGATGCACTGAAGATACTGGTCGAGAAATACCAGGTTGAGCTCCGGCAATTCCCGCCGGAGATACTGCGCGTCCTGCGACAGCATGCCGAAGCGGTTATCGAGGAGGTGGCCGGAATCGATCCCTTCGTCCGTCGGGTGAACGACAGCTACCAGGCGTTCTCTGCTCGGGTGCGGGACTGGACCGCCATTTCCGAGAAAGCGTATCTGGATACGAGACTGGTGTGAAGCTGCCCCCAGAGCAGGCCTAGTTCAGCACGGAGTAGCGGTAGAGGGTCTCCACATAGCGCCTGATTAGTTGATTCCGGTCGCGGACGTGAACTTGTGCCCGTACGCCGATGCGTTCCGCCTCGTCTGGATGCTCCAGCCATTGCGAGAAAATCTGGCCTAGTTCCCCGGCATCCTCCACTTGTCGCAGGCCACCGTCATCCTGTAAAGCCTGAACTTCCGTTTCGAAATGCTCGGTGTGAGGTCCGACCACGCAGGCTTTGCCCAGCGAAGCAGGCTCCAGGACATTGTGTCCGCCACGTTCGATCAGCGAGCCGCCGATAAACACGAATGCTGCGTGCTGCATCCACCACAGGGCTTCGCCCAGCGTGTCGGCCAGATAGACTTGGTCATCCGGTCGCGGCTGTTTGTCCCGCGAGTGCAGTCCTACCTTCAGGTCCACTGACTCAAGAATCTTCATAATTTCCGGTGCACGGTCCGGATAGCGTGGCATCAACACCAGCAGATGATCCCTGGCATCCAACGCCTGCCACGACTGTGCGATCAGCTTTTCTTCGTCCCCGTGCGTGGATGCGGCCAGCACGTAGGGGCGCTGGATTGGCGCGGTGTCCGGCACATCTTCGGCTATGGTCGCGTACTTGATGTTGCCCAGGTTCTCGATTTTGTCGGTCGGGGCGCCCAATGCGGCGAAACGTGCGGCGTCTTTCTCGCTGCGTGCCAGGATGCAGCGTAGTTGTTGCGCTGCCTGACGCAGCGCAGGGCGCAGTGGAACGGGAGGATTCTCTGTCCGGCGCGACAGGCGGGCGTTGATCAGTGCCAGAGGGGTGCCCATCCGGCGTGCGGCACTGAAAAAATTAGGCCACAGTTCCGTTTCCATAATCAACATGGCCTCGGGATGCAGACGTTTGAGCCAGCGCCGAACCACCGAGACATGATCCAAAGGGAAATAGATACAGGGGATTTCCGCCAGCAATGTGCGTGCCATGCGCCGTCCGGTCGGAGTCCCGACACTGATGAAAAGGGCTTGTCCGTCTTCAAGCAGTTCCCGTACCAACGGCAAGGCCGCACGAACCTCGCCAACCGAACAGCAGTGCAGACAGACTCGGCCTTTCAGGTTCGCGGGTAGTCCGTAGGCGTAACGCTGCCGCAGATAACGTTTGCCGCCATCGCGCAGAGCGCGCAATACGGTATACAGAAACGCGGGAATGGCGGCCGTGAATACGAGCGCGCGGTAGGTTAGAGGGGCGCGGTTTTCCGGTTCCGGCTTCAAAATATTCAGTCAAGC
The DNA here is from genome assembly GCA_965116525.1 of uncultured candidatus Poriferisulfidus sp. Taxonomy (GTDB): domain Bacteria; phylum Pseudomonadota; class Gammaproteobacteria; order Poriferisulfidales; family Poriferisulfidaceae; genus Poriferisulfidus. The sequence continues at coordinate 738,222 of OZ220694.1, read as the reverse complement.
AGGCTGTTCGCCCACTCGATGTCTTCCAAACTGAGTTGGCCTGTGGCTTGGCGCAGGCGCAGGGTGTCGACAATGTAGTCGTAGCGGGCCTGCGAATAATCACGTTCGGCGGCATACAGCCGGCTGGTAGCCTGCACCACGTCGACCGTGTCGCGGGTGCCGGCCTCAAGCCCCGCTTGGTGGGCTTCCAGGTCCACTCGGGCGGATTCCAGTGCCCGTTCAAAAGCGCGGACACGCGAGGTTCCGGCCGTGACGTCGCGATAGGCGGAGCGGACATCCTGTTCAACCTTGCGCCGCGTGGCCAACAGTTCCGCTTGGGCGGCTTCCCGCTCGAATATGGCCTGACGGGTACGGTAATACGTTTCGCCTCCAGCCAGCAGCGGAATTTTCAACTGGATCGAGACGCGGTCCGCGTGCGTCTCGCTTCCGGCAGGACTGAATACGCCGCCGGTATCCTCGGTATCACTCAGGCTGGCGTATAGGTCCAAGGTTGGCCAGTGTTTGGCCTCTTCAAACCGCACGGTGTGGCGGGCCACATCCAGTTCGCGCTTCCGGATCAGGTAGTCCAGGTTGTGTTCCAGCGCTGCCTCGGTCCATTCCTGGATATTGGTCGGTTCTGGTGGGGTCGGGCGGAGCCGGCCCGACAGGGAGGCCAGATTCTGATGTGGGTGCCCGGTAATCACGGTCAAGGCTTCGAATTGATTTTCCAGAATATTTTGAGCCTCAATCTCCCGTGCTACCGCCAAGTCGTAGGAGGCCTGAGTCTCCTTGACCTCAACGATGGCGGTCAGCCCAACCTGGAAACGTGCCTCGGCCTGCTCCAGCTGCAAGGCGATGGCGTCTTTCTCTTTGCGTGAGAACAGGGCGCTATCTTGGGCGGCCAGGACATCGAAATAGGCTTCGGCTGTCCGGACGATCAGTTTCTGACGGGTCGCGTCACGTTGCGCCAGTGCTCGGGCGGTGCTGGCGTCGGCTCGATCTAGTTCGACGTACAGGTCGTGGTGGTACAGGGTTTGCGACAAGGTCAACCGGTCATTGCGGGTGGTGTAGCGGGCGCGACCGCTTCTCCCGAAGCTTTCTCCGCCGACTGATTGCCGGGTTTCGGAAAGGTTGTACTCGAACGAGACGTGCGGCAATAGGTTCGCCAAGGCGATCGAGTCCCCTTGGGCGGTGGCTTGGTAGCGAGCCTCGGCCACCTGCAATTCGGCGTCGTTCTGTTGAGCCAGCAGATAGATGTTGAGCAGATCATCGCCAGCATGCGCAACCCCGGTCAGGCTGCACACGAGCAAGGTTGCGAGGCACCTGGGAAAATTCATAACCGAACCAGTTGTGGTCGTCCGATGTCGACTAGTAGGTCGGGACAGTCGGGTCGACCTGCCGCGCCCAGGCGTCGATTCCTCCGTCAAGATTCAGGACACTGGAGAATTGCATGTGCTGCTCAAGGAACAGGCAAACCGAGCGGCTGCGGATGCCATGGTGGCAGAGTACCACGGTTTCCTGGTCTGGATCCAATTCCTGTAGTCGGGCAGTCAGCTCACCCATGGGAATGCAGCGACTGTTCGGCAGGTGAGCCCGTTCGATCTCCCAAGGCTCGCGGATATCCAGGAGCAGCGGGAGCGGAGCGTCCGAGTCCAGGCGCTGCTTGAGTTCGGCCGGAGAAATGTTTTGCATGGTCAGGCGGAAGCAGCAGGAGGAACAATGGGATCCACCTCCAGTTCGAATAGACTCTTGAGGGAAGTTTTTCCATGCGAGTATTGCCGAATCAGACAGGCTTCCATCACGGGAGGGCGACCGACCACGACGAACAGGCGGCCGGAGGGTTTCAACCACTGCTCGAAATGGGGGTCGTAGTCCAGCATCGAGGCGGTAATCACCACCGCATCATAGCGGGTATGTGTCTGGAAGGACCAAGCATTCATCGCATGCACGGAAACCTCGGGACCCTCCAAAGTGGACCATGTTTTTTCCGCAGTTTTTGCAAGTTCAGGGTGAATTTCCAGGCTGTCGACCCGGGCACCGAGGCGCTGCATGCAGGCGGTCAGGAAACCCGAGCCCGTGCCGACCTCCAGAACATGTTCTTCCGGCTGCAACTCAAGGGATTGCAGCACGAGTCCTTGGTTTCGGGGCGACATCATGTGTTGCCCACAGGGAAGAGGAATGGCTGTGTCGGCAAAAGCCTGGCTGGCATGCTCGGGAGGAACGAAATCTTCCCGAGGGACGTTCAGAAAGGCAGTCAACACGCGCGTATCGAGAACAGAGCTCCCGCGCAATTGCTGTTCCACCATGTTGTGGCGTGCCGTCTCGATTTCCATTAATGGGGGGATGGTTGCGCACCTTTCCGGGTACGACATTTTAACAAGATTGTGGGGCGGTCGGGAGACGTTTCCCGGCAGAAACTATTGCGGCGTGTAGATTTCAGAGCCTTTTTCCCGAAATTCGACCGCCTTCTCCTGCATGCCTTGTTCCATAGCCGTCGACAGGTCGGCCAGGTTGTGCTGGCGGGCATAGTCGCGTACGTCCTGGGTGATCTTCATGGAACAGAAGTGAGGTCCGCACATGGAGCAGAAGTGTGCCAGCTTGGCGGCTTCCTTCGGCAGGGTTTCGTCGTGGAGCTCCTGAGCCTTTTGCGGATCCAGGCTCAAGTTGAACTGGTCGCGCCAGCGGAACTCGAAGCGGGCCTTGGACAAGGCGTTGTCGCGTAGCTGTGCGCCCGGGTGCCCCCGTGCGAGATCTGCCGCGTGCGCCGCGATCTTGTAGGCGATGATGCCGTCGCGCACATCCTGCTTGTCGGGCAGCCCCAGATGCTCTTTCGGCGTGACGTAGCACAGCATGGCCGTGCCAAACCAGCCAATCATGGCTGCTCCGATGGCCGAGGTCAGATGGTCGTATCCAGGAGCGATGTCGGTCGCGAGCGGGCCGAGGGTGTAGAACGGCGCCTCGTTGCAGGCCTCGACTTCCCGTTCCACGTTCTCCCGGATCATCTGCATCGGGATATGGCCCGGCCCCTCGATCATGACCTGGACATCATGGTTCCAAGCGATTTTCGTCAACTCCCCGAGCGTCTCCAGTTCCGCGAACTGGGCCTTGTCGTTCGCATCGGCGATGGAACCGGGGCGCAGCCCGTCGCCCAGCGAGAAAGACACGTCGTACTGCTTCAGGATTTCGCAGATCTCCTCGAAGTGCGTGTACAGGAAATTCTCCTGATGGTGCGCTAGGCACCACTTGGCCAGGATGGACCCCCCGCGCGACACGATGCCGGTGACGCGGTCGGCGGTCAGCGGGATGTATGGCAGCCGTACTCCGGCGTGCACCGTGAAGTAGTCCACGCCCTGCTCGGCCTGCTCGATCAGGGTGTCCCGGTAGATCTCCCAAGTCAGTTCCTCGGCCCGCCCGTTGACTTTTTCCAGCGCCTGATAGATCGGTACCGTTCCGATCGGCACGGGCGAATTGCGGATGATCCACTCGCGGGTCTCGTGGATGTCGCTGCCGGTGGACAGGTCCATGACCGTGTCGCCGCCCCAACGAACCGCCCACGCCATCTTTTCGACTTCTTCGGAGATCGAGGAGGCGACGGCGGAATTACCGATATTGGCGTTGATCTTGACCCGGAAATTCTTCCCGATGATCATCGGTTCCAACTCCGGGTGGTTGATGTTGGCCGGAATGATGGCGCGTCCGGTCGCCACCTCCTGGCGTACGAAATCCGGGGTCACGGTTTCCGGCAGGTGGGCGCCGAACGGTTCTCCCGGGTGGCGTTTCAGCAGTTCCTTGAAGGCCGGGTCCTCGCGCATGGCTTCCAGTCCGGCATTCTCCCGGATCGCGATGTACTCCATCTCCGGTGTGACGATGCCGGCACGGGCGTAGTGCATCTGCGTGACGGTGCCTTCGCCGCATGCCCGCCGCACCGGGCGGGCCGCCGTCATTCTTATTTCCTGCAAGCGCGGGTCGCTGAGCCGTTCGCGTCCATATTCGGAGGTTGGGGCCTCCAGCACCTCGCTGTCGTTCCGCTCCTGAATCCAGGCTTCGCGCATCGGCGCCAGGCCGGACTGGATGTCGATCACCGCGTCCGGGTCGGTGTACGGGCCGGAGGTGTCATAGATGGGAATAGGGGGATTGACCCCGCTTCCAAAACTGGTGGATGAGGCGGTCTGTTCGACCTCGCGCATTCCGACCCGCAAATCCGGGTGGGAACCTGTCTGGTATATCTTGCGCGAGCCCAGTAGGGGCTCGGTCACGTCTTCCGACAGGCGGGACGTCTGGTCGCGTAAATCTTCTGTAGGCTGGTTCATGCATGGATTATACAAGCCAGCCAATTTGCGCCTAGACGCGGTTTCTGCTAAAGTTCGCCGCTCAAGTTTGAGGCTTCTCTCATGTCACGGATCTGCCAGGTTACCGGCAAGCGCCCGATGGCGGGCAACAATGTTTCGCACGCGCACAACAAGACGCGGCGGCGTTTCCTGCCGAACCTCCACACTCAACGTTTCTGGGTGGAAAGCGAGAATCGCTGGGTCAAGTTGCGGATCTCCCGCAAGGGGATGCGGATCATCGACAAGAAGGGTATTGAAACGGTATTGAATGAAATCCGTGGCCGCGGCATTCGGGTCTGACGGTCATGGCCAAGGCAGTCCGCGAGAAAATCAAGCTGGTTTCAAGTGCCGGCACGGGTCATTACTACACGACGACCAAGAACAAGCGCACGGCAGACGGCAAGATGGAAATCAAGAAGTACGACCCGGTCGTACGCAAGCACGTCCTCTACAAGGAATCCAAGATTAAATAAGAGCCGGGCGGTTCCGCCGGGCTTTCCCGTCAAAACTTCCGGCTATTCCGGGCAGGGGCAGGCGCATTCGCCGCGGTTGCTCCAGCAGCATGCGCCCTGGGTTTCTTGAGCCTGATCTTTCCAGATGCCGCAACTGCCGCCGGTGGTCCTTTGGCCCAGCGGGTCCTTGATGCGGAATCCATACCGGTCCTTCACCGTCACGGTGACGTATTTTTGGGCGGGCTCCTCGTCGATCGCGGTTTCGGCCTGCACGTCCTCATCGTCGAACCAGGAAGTGACATCGCTCATGGTTTCACAGCCTGCCAGAGTGAGGGGAAGGAATAGAGCTAGGATCCAGAAATGTTTTTTCATTGGCGTAGAGGCTGAAGGGTCGGGATGGGGAAAAGGGTCAAGCCGGCCGGAGCGAATAACGGCACAGTCGGCGCGCGAACTGCTGGAGACCGGCGATGCCGGTCTGTTCGGCTTCCACGCACCACTCGTCGAGCCGGGTGCGCATGATCCGGTAGCCCTCGTTCCGGGCGCGGATGATTTCCTGCAACCGCTGCTGGTAACGGATCACCTCGCGTAGCCGTGGGCATTGCGACAGGAGTTGCTGGAGCTGATCGTGGTCAAGCGGCGTCAACCGATGTTCCAGTGTTGGAAGCATTTTGCTCAGCCGTTTGAGCCCAAGGAGGTAATGGCCGGTGGCGTTGCGCATCTCGGCGCGCAGCGTGGGGAGCAGCACTTTCCGGGCGTATTGGCCCATGACCGTGATTCGGCTGGTAATCAGGGCCTGGATCGTTTCCTGGTCGATTTGGGTCTTGGCGCGACGCAGCCTCAACCGGGGGGCCTGCTGTAATACCTTGGCCATCCGCAGCATGCGCAGCAGGCGGATGTACATCCAGCCGATGTCGAATTCCCACCAGCGCATCGAGAATCGCGCCGAAGACGGGTAGGCATGATGGTTGTTGTGCATTTCCTCGCCGCCGATCAGGATGCCGATGTTGACGATATTGGTGGAAAGATCGTCCGTGGCGAAGGATCGATACCCGAACCAGTGACCGATGCCATTGATCACGCCTGCGGCAAAAAACGGGATCCACATCATCTGGATCGCCCATATGGCCACTCCTGGCAGTCCGAACAGGACCAGTTGCGTCAGCAGCAGCAGGATGATGCCGATATTCCGCCGGGGGGTGTACAGGTGCCGTTCAAGGAAATCGTCCGGCGTGCCGCTGCCGTAGCGGCGCAGGGTCTCCTCCCGTGTTGTTTCCTCCTTGTACAGTTTCACGCCGGCCCACAGCACGGTGCGGATGCCGGAAACCGCCGGGCTGTGCGGGTCGTCGCAGGTTTCGCAGGTCGCATGGTGTTTGCGGTGCACCGCTACCCACTCCCGGGTGTTCATGCCGGTGGTCAGCCAAAGCCAGAACCGGAAGAAATGTCGGACCAGTGGATTCAGGCGCAGTCCGCGGTGGGCCTGATCACGGTGCAGGAAGAGCGTGACCGCAACAATAGTGATGTGCGTCAGCCCCAGAACCAGCAGAAAGTAGCCCCATACCGGCAGCAGGAACAGGCCGTGCCAGAAGGCGATTAGTTCACTTGTCAAGGCAATGTGCGCGTCGGAGAAATCAAGGTTCGCGTTGCAACCGGATATTACCACATGCATCCACTTTAGCGCGCCAATGAGACGAGACCCGGGTGGTGGCAGTATCCTCAAGGATAATGGCGGGGCCTTCCACTGTCTGACCGACCGCCAATTGGGTGCGCGCGTAGAGTGGAATCGGCAGGGCCAGACCGTGTACCGTCGCATGATCAAGGGGGTCTGCCGGGTCCTGCACCGGCCAGGGGGGCAAGGCTGGGGGAGAGGACGGATCCTTCAGGCTGAGCCGTAGATTGACCAATTCCACCGGCATGTCGAGTGTGTAGCCGTAGCATTCCCGGTGGCGTGCGTGAAAATCTTCCTGCGTCCGGGCGGTTGAAACCCAAGGCAGGCGCAAGACTTCGGATTGCCCTTCGTAACGCAAATCGAGATCGCGCGACTGTTGCCAGGATCGTGAGACCTCGTCCCCGATCTCTTCGCGGATTCGCTCGGCAAGCTCGTCGAAACGGCGCTCAATTTTGGAATCATCCATACCTTGGAGGCGACCGGGCACGGTTCGGGACAGTTCCCGCCCCTGTGGCGCCAGCAACAGGCCCAGCGCGGAAAATATCCCGGCATGGACCGGGACCATTGCCTGCGTCATTGACAGCGCATCCGCCAATTCACACAGGTGCAGGCCGCCCGCGCCGCCGAACGCCATCAGCACGAAGTCTTTCGGGTTGTGGCCTTGGCGCACCGAGACGACGCGGAGCGCCTGAGCCATGTTTTCATTCACCAGGTGCACAATGCCCTGCGCAGTCTCGTGCAGGTCCAGGCCCAATCCCTGAGCCAACCGTTCAACTGCCGATTCTGCAGCCTGGATATCCAGAGGCAGGCCTCCCGCTAGGCGGGCCTGCTCCGGCAGCCACCCCAGCACGACATTCGCGTCGGTCACGGTGGGTTCCGTGCCGCCCCGGGCATAACAGGCGGGACCGGGCTGGCTCCCCGCGGAGCGCGGGCCTACCCTGAGCAGGTGGCCGCTGTCCCGATATGCCAGCGATCCCCCGCCCGCCCCAATGGTGTGCATGTCCGCCATCGGCACCGACACCGGCCAGCCCCCGATCTTTCCCTTGGACGTCATTTTGATGGCTCCGTCGATCAACGCTACGTCGGTAGAAGTCCCACCCATGTCCAGGCTCAGGATGCGTTCGCATCCGGCCTGCTGGCCGATCTGGAGGGCTGCGGCCAGTCCCCCTGCCGGGCCCGACAAAAGCAGTCGCACCGCGTGACGGGAAGCCAGCTGGCCCGGCAACGTGGCCCCGTGGCTCTGCATGGTATCCAGCCGGACATTTGGCAGGGACCGATGCAACTCATCGATGTAGCGGCCAACCAGCGGACCGACATAACTGTTGAGCCAGGTCGCCATGCCGCGTTCGTATTCGCGGATTTCCGGCAACACTTCGGAAGATCGGGAGATGAACAGGTTTTTTGGCAGGGCGTCCATGATCTGCCGCTCGTGGCGGTCGTCCAGAAACGAGAACAGAAGGTTGATGGCAACCGCCTCCGGTTGAAGGGCTTTTATTTTCCGACACAGTTCGTCCAAGTCCGCGTCGGTCAGCGGCTCCAGGGTTTCTCCGTCGGATGCAAGGCGCCCGCCGGTCTCAAGGCACAGATCCGCCGGAACGGGCGGCTCCTCGGGCAGGGGGGTCAGGTTGTAGAGTTCGGCCCTCGCCTGGCGCCCCAGGCTCAGGATATCGGCAAACCCTCGGTTGGTGATGTAAACGCAGCGGGCACCCTTGCGTTCAAGTACGGCGTTGGTGGCGACGGTGGTGCCGTGGACCAAATGGAAATCTTGCTGCAGATCGATTCCCAGTTCCCGAAGGCCGCGCAGGATCGCCTGCGCTGGGGAATCCGGGTTGGATGGCACCTTGTGAACCCGCCAGACATCGCCATCCAGTACGGTGAAGTCCGTGAACGTCCCACCGGTGTCAATGCCGATCCGCATGAGCGCCCGTACCTCGACCCGATGTTAAAATGGAAATTCTTTTAGGAGACCGTTGATTCCGGTCGTATTCATTCATGTCTTCGAGGTCATCGGGCTTCCGAATCGAGTATTTTCCAGATCCGGTTTCTCCTCAACACTCCGAACAAACCATTGTGCGTATCTTATATGGTGCGCGCACGGAGGCGAGCGAATCCGGACTGGAATTGGGGCTGCCGCCGTTGGGCGTGCCGGCCCTGTGCGAGCATTGGACCAGCGACCGAATCGAACGGCGCGGTGAAAGCCGGGGATTCCGCTTCGTCTGCTTCGGGTCACGGATGTTCGCACATGCGGTGTTCAGCGAGGATTCGTCGGACCCGCAGTCGCTGACCCGACAGGTTTACCACGACCTGCACCTGCTCGCGCGCGAGCAGGGATACCCCTGGATCCTGCGCGTATGGAACTATTTTCCGGACATCACCGGGCCGACCGGCGGCCTGAACCGTTATCAATCTTTCTGCGAGGGCCGGCGGCAGGCCCTGGTGGAGGATGAGCAGGTTGCTGGATTGGCGTTGCCTGCGGTGACCACCACCAATAGTTGCGCGCCAGGGTTCGCCGTGTACTTCCTGGCAGGGCGGGACACCGGAAACTCACTGGAAAACCCTAGACAAACGGCACCTTCGGACTATCCCGAGCACTTGGGACCTCACGGCCCTTCGTTCTGTCGCGGGGTCTCGCATGCCGCCGATGGACAGAGCGCCCTGTATCTGTCTGGAACCGCCAGCATTACCGGGCATGAAACACAGCATTGCGGGGATGTGGCGGCCCAAGCCCGGGAAATCCTGCATAACCATGCGGCGGTGATCGAGCAGGCCCGCATCGAGGGGGCGACCTGCCCGGAGCGGTTGCACGACCTCCCGTTCCAGAAGATCTACCTGGCGAATCCGGACGATCTCCCGAAAGTCGAGGATGCAGTGAATTCCATTGTTGGCCGGGATACGCCGCGCTATTTCCTGCACAGCCGTTTGTGTCGGGACGACCTTCTACTGGAGATGGAAAGCACCTATCTAGATGAGCCTGCTTAACTTCCCGCATGCCGTCCCCCGGCTCATCCTGTTTGACTGGCACGCTACGCTGGTGGACACGCATGACGCGATGTACCACGCGGTCGACGAAATCCTCCCTAAACTGGAAGAACTGGGATTGTTCGAACGGATGATCTCGATCCAGCAGAGCCGGACACTCGAAGACGCCAAACTGGTCCAATACGTACGCAAGCACCGGCAACTGCACCCCAAAGTCCGGAAGGCCCGGAAGATCTCCAGGACCGACATCTTCGAGGTGCTGTTCGGGCACGACCAGGAAGCCAAGGACAGTGCGCACCGGGCCTTCGACGCCGCCTACCGGACTCACTGCGGCTCGGTGACGCCGCTGGAGCCGGACGCCCTGAAAACCTTGGGGCACCTGCGGGAAATGGAAATCCGCCTCGGCATGCTGAGCAACCGGAATCGGGAGTTCGTGGAGCAGGAAATCGAGGTGCTCGGGGATTGCGGCTGGCGGGAATCGTTCGACACGATCGTGTGCGGCGACGACGTGCCGCGACGCAAGCCCCACCCGGATCAGATCTGCGAGGCGCTAAGCCGTCTCGGCGAAAAGGCGGGCCTGCATTGTTGGTATGTGGGCGACAGCACGACCGACATTGCCGCTGCCTGCAAGGCGGAAGTGGCGGCGGTGTTCTACAACGGGGCAGGCTGGAAGCAGGACTGGATCGACCGGATTTTTCCCGGCACCGTGAGTTACCCGTACCGCCCGCACGCGGTGGTGGCCAACCTGCACGAACTCCTGCACCAGGCGCGCACGCTGAAGTACGCGGTCTCCGAATAGCGGGGCGTTCTCAGGAATCCGGGATTTCCAGCTGGGTCTGCCATTCCACGTGCAGCGCGTTTTCCATCAGGTTCGGCCCCTTGGGGCCGCCATGCGAGACGCTGTGGCTTTGCGGGCCGTACACGTAGTCCAGATAGGCGAATACCGCGTCCGCCAGGCCCACGCAAGGGAGCGTAAAGTCGGAAGTCACCTGCGGTTGGTCTTCGCCATCGACATGGATGACATGCGCCATATGGTGGGCATGCAGTTTTCCGTGATATTCGACGTCGAACAGCACTTTGGACACTAGGGTTTGGCCTTCCTGGCGGACTTCGTCCGGAAAGAGACCGTGGAACGTGAACAGGGCGGAAGCCATGGCGGTAAAAGCAGTAATATAGGGGGCATGATATACCGGTTGAAGACGGCCATTGCCACATTTGTATTGCGCCAGGAGCCGCTTGGCATGTGGGACCTGTGGGTGGACGAGACCCCGACCTTGACGTTCCCCTCTCCGGAAGAAGCGGCCGAGGCGGTGGCCGGCAAGGATTCCGGCTATTCCGTTTGGGACAACGACGACTGCGAGGCTCCGGCGGACCTTTCCAGCTGGCAACAAGTCGAAGAATAGCCGGAAGACAGGTCTGGCGATCCCCCTAAAGGAAAGGCGCCCGAAGGCGCCTTTCCGATAATTGCCGAAAGCCAGGATCAGCGGATATGGTATCCGGTCTCGTGATGCTGGCTGGTGTCCAGCCCGGCCAACTCCTCGTCTGCATCGGCCCGCACCGGGGTGAAGAAACCGACAAGCTTGAGGACCACGGCTGTGAGCACGCCCGTCCAGACCAGCACGGCCAGCACGCCGACCACCTGTGCCGTCAACTGGCTGCCCATCGTCATGCCCATGGGCAATCCGGCACCGCCGAAGGCTTCGGCCACGAACACGCCGCACAAGATGGTGCCGAGTGCGCCGCCGATACCATGCACCGCGAACACGTCCAGAGAATCGTCAATCCGGAATCTCTGCTTGACTGCATTGGTCACGATGAAGCACAGGAAGCCTGCTGCAAGACCGATCACGATTGCTCCGACCGGCCCGACGAAACCGGAGGCCGGGGTAATCGACCCCAGTCCGGCCACCATGCCGGTGATGATGCCGAGCACCTTGGGCTTGCCGAAGCGGATCCAATCCGAGATCATCCAGGTCAGCGACGCGACTGCGGCACTGATATGCGTCACCAGCATGGCCATGCCGGCATCGCCGTTGGCGGCGACGGCACTGCCGGCATTGAAGCCGAACCAGCCGACCCAAAGCATCCCCGCGCCCATCACGCTCAAGGTGAGGTTGTGCGGGGGCATCAGGCGCCCCGGAAAGCCGTCCCGCGGCCCGAGCATGATGGCGGCAGTCAGGGCTCCGACTCCGGCCGTGAGGTGCACGACCAGTCCACCCGCGAAGTCAAGTACGCCCATCTCGGCGAGCCAGCCGCCGCCCCAGACCCAGTGGCAGACCGGCAGGTACACCAAGGTGATCCACAGGGCCGTGAACCAGAGCATGGCAGGGAAGCGCATGCGCTCGGCAAAGCCGCCGATGACCAGCGCCGGGGTAATGACGACGAACGTCAGCTGGAACATGGCAAAGACCGTCTCCGGGATCGTCCCGGACATCGCCTCCCGGCTGACTTCGCCCATGAACAGGTTGCTGAGCCCCCCGATCCACGGGTTGCCCGCACCGCCGTCGCTGAATGCCAGGCTGTAGCCGAAGATGACCCACAGCACGGAAGCCAGACAGGCGATCGAAAAGCACTGCATCAGCACGCTGAGGACATTGCGGGAACTGACCAGCCCGGCGTAGAACAGGGACAGGCCCGGCAGGGTCATGAACAGGACCAGCGCGGTCGCCGTCAACATCCAGCCGGTATCGCCGGCGCTGAGTTCCTCGGCAAAGGCCAGTGAGGGGGCGATGACCAGTATCGCGGCCAGCCCGCTCAAAAGATTAAATCGCTTCATCGCCACGCTCCCCTGTACGAATCCGTATGACATCGGTCAAATCGTAGACGAAGATCTTTCCGTCCCCGATCTTGCCGGTGTTCGCAGCTTCAGAAATGGTCTCGATGACTTTCTCGACCTGGTCGTCCTGAACGGCGACTTCCAGTTTGATTTTCGGCAGAAAGTCGACTACGTACTCCGAACCCCGGTAAAGCTCGGTATGCCCTTTCTGCCGCCCGAAGCCCTTCACCTCGATCACGGTCATTCCGTGGATGTCTTGGTGGGAAAGCGCCTCGCGGATGTCGTCCAGTTTGAACGGTTTGATTATCGCGGCTACCATTTTCATGGTTAGTTTTCCTCCTGATGTTATCCCCTGAAATTGGCCGCTGACGGCCATGGAAACCTATCATATCGCATCGGGAGCAGGGCTCCCGGTTTCGGGAATCCAGAGGGAGAGAGAGGATCAACCGGTATCGGAGATAGTGATCTGGATCGGAGGGACTTCTTGACGGTTTCGCCTGTGCCGAGGTTGTTCGGTTGCTTATTCGGCTTGGAGACAGACGACGGGGTCGAGACGGGCGGCTTTGTAGGCGGGCTGGAACCCAAAGAAAACGCCCACGACCGTCGCCACGCTGATTCCGGCAACGCATGCGGTTGTCGAGACAAAGAAGTCCCAGTCCACGAACAAACAGATCATCCATGTACTTGCTGAGCCCAGAATAACGCCGAAAATTCCTCCTGCCACGGTCAGAATCACGGATTCAATCAGAAACTGGCTCTGGATGTCCCCACGGCGCGCTCCGAGCGCTCGGCGAATCCCGATTTCCCGACGCCGTTCCGCGACAGCCACCAGCATGATATTCATTACTCCGATGCCTCCGACAATCAGCGAGATGCTGCCAATCGCGGCAAGCAGCAGGGTCATGAGTCTCATCTGCGATTCCATTTGCGCGATCAATTGCTGGGCACTGGTCGTTTCAATCTTAAGATTCGGGTTCCTGTTGTGAAGCCACGCCGCCGCCTTCCGGGCTGCCGCTTCAGGATGGACACTGGGATTGACGCGGGCAATGACCAGATCGATCTTCGACCTGGAATTGAGATGCAGGGTGGTTGTAATTGGCACGAAGATGGAATCGTTCGCATTGGCCTGAAATGGCATTGCATAGTTTTCGGGTTCCTCGCGTAGCACGCCTACAACCTGAAACAACCATCCATCCGTCTGGATGGTTTCACCGACGATTTTCTTCGCCCCGGCTTGGCGCATGGCATCCGCGATTTCGGATCCGATGACGCACCACTGCCTTTTGGCATCAAGGCTCGAGATGAATCGCCCTTCGACCACCTTCAATTTGTTTACGCGGGCGAAGGATGCCGTGACACCCTGAACGGAACCCTCGTCGATGACTTTGCCGGCATATCTGAATCTCCCTTGCATGTTTGTCCTCGGTGCCGCTTCGCGGATAGAAAGACCTGCATCAGTCAGTGCCAGTGCATCGGCCAAGGGCAAAGAGGTTCCCCCCACAATTTTGATGACGAGGATGTCGGTGCCGAGTGCTTCGTATTCGGCCCGGGCCATGGCTTTCGCCACTTCGCCCAGCGAAATCATGGCAATGACTGATCCGATGCCAATCACGATGCCGATCAAAGCCAGCAGGGTGCGGAGTCTTGCATGGCGGAGACTTCGGACAGCTTCCCGCAAATTAGTGGCCAGAATCGAGAAGGCCCGATCCCATTGAGATGGATTCCGTTTCATGCCGGTTCAGGCATCGCTTCGTCCAGCCGCCCGTCACTGATGTGGGTCTGGCGCGTACATTGGTTAGCCACCCAAGGGTCGTGTGTGATGATGATGGTGGTGATGTGATCGTCTGCGTTGAGTTGGACGAGCAGTTCCATCACTTCATGGGCTGTGGCGGTGTCGAGTGCCCCCGTGGGCTCGTCGGCCAGAATCACTTGGGGCCGCCCGACAAGTGCCCGCGCGATCGCGACCCGCTGCTTCTGGCCGCCCGACAACTGGCTGGGCAGGTAATTGCCCCGATCCCCCAGCCCGACCTTCTCCAGTAAGACCTGCGATCGCTGTCTTATTTCATCAAGGTCGACGCCCCGGTAAAGCAGCGGAATTTCAATATTTTCCATCGCAGTCAGTTGCGGCATCAGGTTGAATGACTGGAATACGAAGCCGATCTGCTGATTCCGGTAGGTTGAGAGCTCGTCGTCGTTCATGGAATTGACATCGCGGTCAGAGCCCAGCAGGTACGACCCCGATGTAGGGCGATCCAGCAATCCGAGGATGTTCATCAGTGTCGATTTGCCGCTTCCGGACGGCCCCATGATCGACAGCAGGTCGCCTTTCTCCACTTCAAGATTCACACCATGCAGAACCTTGATCTGAACGGTTCCGAGCATGAAGGATTTTTGGATATCGAGCAGTTTCAACACGGTTTCAATTATTCTGGCAATATCACGTATTCGCCACTTGAGAGCCCTGAGAGAATCTCGACGGAATTAAGAGAGGTGAGGCCGAGTTCCACATCTCTTTCTTTCACTACTTCGGTAGTCGGGTCAAATACACGCAACGTGTGCTTTATTCCCCGCACATCTACGGCTTCAATGGGAACCATAAGGGCAGACGGATTGTGGTAGGTCACGATGTTGACCCGGCACGACATCCCGCCCCGCAAGCGATTTCTCTTCATCTCATCGAGCGACTCCACCTCGATGATGACCTTGAAACTCGCCGCCGTGCTTCTTGTATTACTCTGAGTTGCTTGCGAAGATACGTGACTGACAGTTCCTTGAATCGTCAAGTCGGGGAAGGCGTCCCCCCGGATGGTCACCGGTTGGCCGATTCGGATCTTAATCACCTCGGCCTCGCCGACCGATGTCACGGCGACGACTTTCTCGGAATCCGCAATTGTCAGAAGCACATCCCCCTTTTTCGTGGCTTGGCCTTCAGTCAGCCCGACTTCGTTTTGAGCCAAGGGCAGGATCGTTCCGGTGACAGGCGCAAGGATACTGTCCGTATGCAGGGATCCCTCCAGCATGTGCAGTTTTTTCTGCGCCCTCTCAAGTTCAAGCTCGGCTGCTTTTCTGTGAGGACCTTGGCCGCGCGCTCGTGTCGTCGCCAAGCGTTGCTCGGCAGCGTCGAATTCCAGTAGCTGGCTTTCATAGCTCCGTTTCCGGTCTTCGTACTGTGAGCTAGGAATGAGCCCCTGCTCCAGAAGGAACTCGGATGTCTTCAACTCGGACTGGGCTCTGTCCATGGTCATCTTCGCCCTACTGAACGCCCTGAGTTCCGTGGTCATCTCGGTGCTGTTCTTCCAGTCCCTGAACTCCATGACAGTTTCATGAGCCTTTTCGTACTCTATCTGGCTTTCTTGGTACTGGAGGCGGAGTTCCTCAATGTCGAGATCGATCAATCGCTCTCCTTGATTCACATGCTGGCCGTATTCGAAGTAGGTTTTTCTCAAATGGCTATCACTCGGGCTTGCCACTTTGACCAATCGCCAGGGCTCCAGCGTTCCCATCAACGAAATCCTTGATTTGAATTCACTGGTCTTCACTTCCGTCGTTTGTAGCCCCTCAATGTTTCCGGGTTTATTTTCATACTCTGAATAAATCTCGTCTTGCCAATCCTCCGGGTCGGATGCGACCCAATTCCAGATACCGATCCCGAGGAATAGAACAAGTACAAGGCTCATGGTGACAGTTCGCGTCACCTGGACCCGCTTCAGCGCCCAATTCAACTCGTCACGATTCTCTTCAATTTTTCGGTAGGCTTTCTGAAGGTCGGTGTGCTGCTCTTCGAGTTCCTCGGCCATCCGGACCTCGGTTTCGCGGAGCTCTTTCAGTTCCGTGATGTCCCCGAATACGGCAATTACCCCTGCCAGCTTGTTTTCTCTTTCTTCGTTCGGTTTCCTCAGGTGCGAGATGGTGAGAGTCAGCGCTTTCGGTCCATCCGCAGTTTGGACGTTCACCACTTTCCGGCTTGGTGCAACCGGGTTAGTAATGGAATCCAGGATCGTCTCGATGAATTCGTCGAATCCTTGAATGGTGAGAAAAACTTCTGCGAGGGTTTTGCCCAGCACATCGTGTCTGCTGAACCCGAACATGTGCGATGCTGCGGCATTGAAGTCGGCAATACACCCGTCGAGTCCGATCGTAATCACCCCATCGGAAAGATTATCCAGAATGCTATCGTGGAGATGAGCGTCTCCAGCAGTTCGGGCTTGATCCGTCTGTGGCTTCCGGCTCATGGTTATTCGACCTTTTCCACTTTGATGTTCCACCGCTCCAGCGTCTTGCCCAGCACCCGGTCGAACGCTGTCAGTGCAGCTAGATAGCTGAGAGAAGCATCCAGCTCGGCATTCTGTGCCGAGACCAGGTCATCCTCAATTGACGTGAGTTGAAAAGTCGACGTGAGGCCCCTGTTTAATTTTTCCCTTTCGACATCAAGTTTTTGCCGAGCGAGTTCCTGGGCTTTCCGGGCCAATTCGGTCCGCCGAAACCCTATTTTCACGTCATGAAGTGCTTGGCGCACTTCGATCTGGATCTGCTGGCGCGATTCCGCAAGATCGATTTTCGCTTGCCTCAGGGCACTTCGCGCTTGCGACACCGAGAGTTTCAGAGGATCCCGCCACAGGGGGATGCCCAGCTGTAACCCCACGCTGTAATCATTTTTTTTCTCGGACCGAGAAGAGTCACGCGTCATTTGGGCATCCAGCGTTAAATCCCAAAGCAGGCTGTCTTCCGCTACCCGCAGGTTCATTTTCACGGTTTCCAGTGCCAGCAGGGATCTCAAGTAATCACGACGGTTTTGCAAGGCGATCTCGATACTTTCCTCCAGATCGAACTGCACCTTTTCGATGACGAACGCTTCCGACGGTTCAATCCGGGAGACGCCCTCCACATCCAAGAGATTAAGCAGATTGGAGTTGGCCAAGGTGAGGCTGTTTTCGCTTTGCACCAGATCCAGTTCACGGTTGGCCACTTCGGCCTCGGTCTGGATGATTTCATTCTCCGCCATCCGGCCTGCCTGGATCAGCATCCGGTTGATTTCCAGTTGCTCTTTCGCCCGCTTGAGCGCTTCCCGGCTGATCTGGATTGCCCGATTCGCCCGAATGACGGTTCGATAGGCGCTGATGACCGATTCGACAATGCCGACGACCGTATCCCGGAAGGAGAGGATGTTGATCTTCTCGCCGATGCGTGCGGTCCGAAGCGGAACCATGTCCACATCCAGGCCCGCCCCCTTGAGTAACGGTTGTGAGAAACCGAGCGACCACTGCCCGTGGCGACCGCCTTCCCCGGCGAGCGGCTTTGACCACCTTAGGGCAAACTGCCCGCCGGTCGGGATGTCGAGATTCACCTGCGGGGAGACGTCCGCCATTTCGCGGCCATCGTCCTGAGCTCCTGCAGATGCGTTGATGCGTGCTTTCGGGCGGTATTCATCCTCGGAGACTTCGAGTGAAAGTTTTTGGATGTTTCGCCGGAGACGGGCTCCAGCCAAAGTCCTGTTGTTGTTCAGCGCCAGCCGGATTGCATCGTCCAAGGTCAACTTCATCACGGAGGCCCGTGTTTCCGGAAGTCCGGCATCGGATGCTTCTGCCGGGAGTGCTGCGCACAGCACAGCAAGGAAAAGTAGGCTGAAAGACCTCGTCCCACCCATCTTGCGTGAATTGAACTTGTCTCTCACGTTGGCGCATAAAAGTTGGGAATTTGCTCACAGAGAAAACTGTGTCTACCTGATGCAGGGTGTTGCACTAATAAGAAATTCCCGTTACCTTGAACAGGCATGCGGCGGGTCGAGGATCGAACCGTATTCTGTGACACTCCTGTTTGCAGGAAAGATGTGGGCGGAAGCGATCGGATCCTCAATCGTTCTGGTCTCGCTTCCGCCGTTTGCCACCTTATCCAGTTTCAAATCTTCTCTTTGTCAATTTTCCTAGTTACCAGAGCTATTCCAGCCTTGTACAAACCCAAGCAGAAAGTCCGGGCAATACTGGTCGTCCGAATTGAGACCGTCGTAAGTGTTGCACTGGCTTACGACCAGTTGAACCCATGTAGATTGAGAATCGACGGTGCAGAAGTTCGTACTTCCAATCGTGGGCGCGCTATCCTTGCAGCAGTGCGCTTTTCTTATGTCGGCACGTGTGCTGCCAGACGCACTCTCGTCGCTTTTGACATCGTAGCTTCGGTCGCTCCACCCGACAATGTCCATCTTGAACCTCAGGATATTGTTGTACCCTGTGCAGGCATTTCTTAAAGTCCAGCGCGAATGGCCGAAGAAGTTTCCACCGTTGTCGGTTAAATCGGCAGCTAGGCACCAACTGTCATTGTGATCAACCCTTTGGCTGATACCGCATCCGTCTGTGCCCGATTGGACATTACTCCTGTAACCTTCGGCATGGCCTGTTTGACTGGTCAGAACGACGGCAAACAAGGCCAACGCCATGGTAGAAAGCAAATTTTTCATTTTGAACCTCGCTAGTTTGTTTTAAAAAATTGCATTTTCATTTCCACCGGGGGTCGCAGGCAATGGCTGCTTTTCCCTGATGGAAAAATGGTTTGAACTAGAGTCGAGAAATGGGGGGGCAAGCCTGGTCCTTTGGGACCCGACAAAACCCGAGAGAAAGGGAGAAAAAGAGAAAGAATCCGCCGGAGCCCGGCGGCCAAAAGCGATCCACACTCGCTACGCCCAAACACAATCGTGTCAACTTATAGTTCAACTCTAAATGTGAACTGGGCAATACAGAGTATAGCATGGGTTCTGTGCAGATTCTGGCCTGATTTGGTGGGGGGGCTGCGGGCAATCCAGCCGCGACGCAGCAGGTCACTGACCATCCGTCCAGCCGCACCTGCGGAGGCCGCATAGCCTTCTCGCCGAGCAGTATGCAGCACTGCGCAGGTCTCCCCTGTATTTCGGACCTGCCGCATTCGCAAGGGCTTGCTCGACGCCCGATTTCTTCGCATGGCGGCAGTGGATTGGATACTTGGGCAAATAAATGAGAAAATCCCATGCAAGCCCAGCAGAGAAGATGCCTGATTTAGGAAAATGTTTGTGGATGCCGACAACGGCCTTGATGGGTCTGTGCTTGGCGATTTTTTGCGCCGATGTTGCCGCCCAAGATGAACCGATCTTCCCCGAGGAAGTTCGACGAGGCGGCTTCGTGGATGTCACCGGGGCGCTTGGTCTTGAATACCGCGTAAGCCCCGATTCTTCGAGTGATACGGGAGGGGTGTCGGGAGAGGAGGACGGGGGGCTTGCGCTGGTCGACATTGACAACGACGGCAAACTGGAACTCTACGTCGCCCACGGGTATGCCGAGGCGGGCCGGCTGTTCAATTTTGATGGTGACCGGTTTGTGGAGATTACCGGAAATCTGGGTATCGAGCCTGCCGGCGTGGACCGGGCGGGTTACTTCATTGATCTCGATCAGGACGGCAGGCATGATTTTGTCTCGGTTCATTCGACGGGAGTGGAGACGTTTCGTAATGAGGGCACGGGACATTTTGTCCGGGCGACCGGGCTGTACGGCATTCAAATCAAGAAAGCCACTTACTCGATGGCCGCTGCCGATTATGACGGCGATGGCGATCTTGATTTGTTTTTCGCCCATTGGGGCCCCCTTTGGAACGGATTGAAGCCTCCTTCGGACTACCTCTGGCGAAACAACGGCAAAGGACGGTATGAAGATGTCAGCCGGATCCTGCAGATTCGCCCCGCCGTGCCTCCTTCTTCGCCTGCTGAGCACGAAATGTCCTTTACGCCGACTTTCACGGACATCGATGCCGATGGGGACCCGGACCTTCTGCTGGCAAGCGATTTTGGTGCCAGCCAGATTTTGCGCAATGATGCCGGGGCTTCTTTCATCGATACGAACCGCCGCGTCCTCACCGACGAGAATGGTATGGGCGCTTCAGTGGCAGACTACGATCGAGACGGCGATCTGGACTGGTTTGTGACCAGCATTCATGATGCCGACGACAGCCATGGCTTCGGGGGCACGGGGAACCGGCTATACCGAAATATTGATGGAACCGGCCAGTTCGAGGACGTGACCGAAGACGCGGGCGTGCGCGAGGGTGGCTGGGGCTGGGGCAGTTGTTTCGCGGATTTCGACAACGACGGCTACCCGGACCTGTTCCATACCAACGGCTATTACCACGCGTCATACCACTACCCGACCGGTGAGCCCAAGAAAGCCATCGACACCGAGGAACATGTGGAATTCGTGGCGGACCGCTCCCGGCTGTTCATGTCGAACGGGGATGGCACGTTCATTGAGCGAGGTTCCGAACTGGGCATCCACCACACGGGCCAGGGCCGTGGCGTGGTGTGCGCAGATTACGACGATGATGGCAAAGTGGATATTTTCATCGCGAACCATGGTTCTGCGCCGACCGTCTATTCCAATCTCTTCGAAAACGACCACCACTACCTCAAAATCAGCCTTGTCGGCCAACCGCCTAACCCGCAGGGCATTGGTGCGCGAGTTGTGATCCGAACGGAATCGGGCCGTCAAGTACGGGAAATGCGGTTCGGGGCTGCCTATCTGTCCCAGGGTCCTTCGGTCCTCCATTTCGGTCTGGGCCGCGATCCGGTGGTGGCTTCCATCGAAGTGGCTTGGCCGGCTCCGGGGAACCAGGTTACTCGGCTGGAGAACGTGGAGGTCGACCAGCACCTGACAATTCAGCAGCCGGCGTTCGAGGGTTTTCTGCTTGATGTCGTGGGGGGGAGCGGGAGTGGCATTCGTGCCGGAGGGGAAAAGGTTGCCATTGAGGCAGGCGAAGCCGACGAGGGATACCGCTTCAGTCACTGGGGCAGCGAGGGCGGCGGCGAATTCGGGGATGCCCGGTCACCCGAGACCGCTTTCACCATGCCAGGGAATCCGGCAACGGTGTTTGCCCACTTTTTGCCCGGCCCGCCGTTGTCCGATGAACGCGTCTCTGTTGCGAGACGCTGGATCGAGGTGTTGTTGCAGGCGATCCGTGACGATCAGGCCCGACCGACGGTTCATGCGCGCAACCTTTTTCACCTCTCTGCCGCCATGTATGACGTTTGGGCCGCTTATTCCGGAGGGGCAAGGCCGTACCTGTTTGGCGCGACCGGTGCACCCTGCATCCCGCCGGGGTTTTCGCCTTCCGGGAACATTGAAGACGCTCGTGCGAAAGCCATCAGTTACGCGGCCTACCGGCTCATCCGGCATCGTTTCCACCATTCGCCCAACATGCGCAGGACGTGGAGAAATGCGGATTCCCAGATGTCCGCGCTAGGCTACAAAACTGACGTTGATTTCACCGCTGCATCCGAGCGGTCGCCGGAGAGCTTGGGCCACTGTATCGGCGAACTCTACGTCGCTCGCGGCCTCAAGGATGGCTCGAACGAGGCCGACGACTACGGCAGCATCGCCTACGAGCCTTTCAACCCAGATCTGGAAATGTCGTCCCCGGGGAACCCCGACCTGGTTGACTTCAACCGCTGGCAACCGCTGTGGTTGCCTAGATTCATCGACCAGTCAGGCAACCTGGTGACCGATTCCCCCGAGTTCGTCACTCCGGAGTGGGGGCGCGTCAAGCCCTTCGCGCTGACTGACGGGGACCTGACCGTGCATAAGCGGGAGGGAGCCGAATACTACGTTTATCATGACCCTGGGCCGCCGCCGACCTTCAATGGCCCACTCTCCGATCTGTACAAATGGGGATTTGCTCTGGTCGCCCGTTGGTCGTCGCAATTGTCGCCGGAAAATGGCGAATTGATGGACATCGCGCCGTCGGGTGTGGGCAATGTCTCGTCTTACCCGCAAACATTCGAGGAATATCCCGGTTTCTATGATGCCGCCGCCGAGGGCCTGGGCCACAAGATTAATCTCTCCACCGGGAAACCCTACACACCACAACTTGTGCCCCGAGGCGACTATGTCCGCGTTCTTGCAGAGTTCTGGGCTGACGGTCCCGACTCCGAGACGCCCCCCGGCCATTGGTATGTCGTTCTGAACGCGGTCAGCGATCATGATCGGCATGTCCGGCGGTTTCAGGGCGAAGGCCCGGAACTGGACCCGCTTGAGTGGGACGTGAAAGCGTACTACACGCTGGGTGGGGCGATGCACGATGCCGCCATCGCGGCTTGGAGCATCAAGGGTTGGTACGACTACATACGGCCCGTCTCGGCCCTGCGCGGCATGGCCGGTCGCGGCCAGTCCAGCGACCCGGCGTTGCCATCCTATTCTGCCGACGGTCTCCCGCTCATTGAGGGATTTATCGAACTGGTCGATGCCGACGACCCTCTCGCGGGTGAGGGCGGAGAGCATGTCGGCAAGATTAAGTTGTTCGCGTGGCGCGGCCCCGATTTCATTGACGATCCCAAGACCGGCGTGGCAGGGATCGGTTGGATCCTCGCCGAGAATTGGTGGCCCTACCAGAGGCCGTCTTTTGTTACGCCGCCATTCGCCGGATACGTATCAGGTCATTCCACTTACTCCCGGGCAGCAGCGGAAGTGCTGACCGCACTGACCGGCGACCCCTATTTCCCCGGCGGCATGAGCGATTTTCGGGTTTCCGCAAATAATTTTCTCGTATTCGAGCGTGGTCCCTCCGTGGATATGACCCTGCAGTGGGCCACGTATCGGGATGCTGCCGACCAGTGCAGCCTGTCGCGAATCTGGGGCGGCATCCATCCTCCAGCTGACGATATTCCAGGACGCCTTATCGGAATTCAGGTAGGGCGTGATGCCTTTCGGCTTGCAAAATCCTATTTTCAGTCGCCCTGAACACTAATTCCTTCGCTGACTTCAAGGGGTTTGTGGTGAGGCGAGGACACAGGTCGTATCCCGTGGTGCTCCCGTTTGCGGGACAGGGTAGGGGGAGAGCAATATAACCATCAATCGGTGCAGGTCTAAATATTGCTCTCCGCCAGTTTTCTACCTTATTTAGTCTTAAAAATGCTCGTCAATTTTCCTAGTTCAGGGTTATTGAGAAGTGAGTCTGTTATACATGTACTGACCACCCACCGCGGTGACCAAATCCTCTGGGCAATTGGAGTCGTTTGGATTGATGCCGTCTGTATCGCACTGCGCTATGATTAGTTTTAGCCAATCAGTTGTGCTGCCGACATCGCAAAAATTCGTGTCGTCAATCGAAGGTGCGTTGTCCCTGCAGCAAAACGCCCCATTAATGTCACCATGCGTGCTGCCGGTCACTATGTCACCGGATGCGACCCGATAGTCAATATCGTTACCCCTCACTACGACAACTTTGAACTTAAGCGTGTTGGTGTACCCTTCACATCTATTCGTGAGTTCCCACTGCGAACTCAGTAATCTATTGTTGGAATCATCCAGTGAAATCGCATGCAGGCAGTGACTACTGGAGTGACTGACCCTATTGCTTCCGTCACAAGCACTCTGGGCGGCTTGCATCGTCATGGCCATGCCGCATAAGGCAGGCACTATAAAGAAAAGTAAGTGTTTCATTTTTTTCCTCCGAAAAAATAAGTTCTAAAAATCATGAAATTTTCGCCAAACATAGTTACCTCGCTGCTTACAGGGCGAAAATGTTAAAGAGACTGTACGGGGCGCACATTTTGGCGACCGGTACAGTGGTGGCTTGCGCAATTCTTGGATCGGAGAGTGCGAAAACTTCGCCGAGCAGAGAGCCGACGGTTTCAGCATGCCGTCGCCGGGACGCCAGGAGCGGACCGGCATCCGTACAAGATTTGTCCGGGCTAAGGTCGCCCTGACCCAGGGGAAGAGAGAGGAGTAGAGAGGGGGGGGGGGGGCAATGGAACGCTGTCTCAGCCCAAGGGTTGATACGTGATCCGTATGCGGTGCGCCCATTCATAATCTAATCGCAACCAACCACCATGTACGGTGATTCGCGACTGTGAACTGGGCAAATCGGATTGTAGCATGTAGGCATCTGCTGCCTGTCGCTGCTCAGGACAGACGAAAAGGGGCGCCGTGGGCGCCCCTTTTCCGGATGGCCGAGAGCAGTTACTCGACGTGGTATCCGCTTTCCTCGTGCTGGGAGAGATCGAGGCCCATGCGTTCTTCCTCGTCCGAGGCACGCACTTTGGTCCACAATCCAATCAGCTTGAGAATCACGACGGTCACGATGGCCGTCCACGCGAACACCGCAATCACGCCGATGACCTGAATGCCCAACTGGCCGCCGATGCTGTCGGCGTGCAGTCCTGCTCCGCCGAAGGCCTCCGCCGCGAACACGCCGGTCAGGATGGTGCCGAGCGCCCCCCCGATGCCGTGCACGGCGAACACGTCCAGCGAATCGTCAAGCTTGAAGTTCTGCTTGACGATGTTCGTGACGGTGAAGCAGACAAAGCCCGCAGCCAAACCAATCAACACGGCACCGATCGGACCGACGAAGCCGGAGGCCGGGGTGATGGCCACCAGTCCGGCGATGGCTCCGGTCACGATTCCGAGCACTTTCGGCGTGCCGTAGCGAATCCAATCGGCAACCATCCAGGTCAATGCCGCCGCCGCCGTCGCGATCTGCGTCACCAGCATGGCCATGCCGGCATCCGTTCCCGCCGCCACTGCGCTGCCTGCATTGAAGCCGAACCAGCCGACCCACAGGATGCTGGCGCCGATCACAGTCAGCGTCAAGTTGTGCGGACGAGCCTGTCTCGACGGAAACCCGGTACGGGGTCCGATCAGGATGGCCGTCATCAGGCCCGCTACGCCGGCCGTCATGTGCACGACCAGGCCGCCGGCGAACTCCAGCACGCCCAGCTCACCGAGCCAGCCGCCGCCCCACACCCAGTGCGCGACCGGGAAGTAGACCAGGGTCAGCCAAAGTGCGGCGAACCACAACAGTGCCGGGAAGCGCATCCGCTGGATAAAGCTGCCGATCACCAGCACGGGCGTGATGATGGCGAACGTCATCTGGAATGTGACGAAGACCGACTCGGGGATGGTGCCCGAAAGGCTGTCCCGGCCCAGTTCCCCAAGGAACAGGTTTCCGAGCCCGCCAATCCAGTCATTGAGGCCGCCGCCGTCGCTGAATGCCAGGCTGTAGCCGTAGATGAACCACAGCAAGGAAGCCAGGCAGGCGATTGCAAAGGCCTGCATCATCACCGACAGCACGCTGCTCGCCCGGGTCAGGCCCGCGTAGAACAGTGACAGCCCCGGCAGCGTCATAAACAGTACCAGGACAGTGGATGTCAGCATCCAGGCGGTATCGCCGGTGTCCAGCGCGGTTTCCGCCAGTGCCGCTCCAGGAGCGACGGCAAGAAACAAAACGCCAGCAACCGCAAGCAGGCCCCGCCGGGCCAAAATATTAGATCGCATCATTGCCAGTTTCTCCAGTTCGTATGCGCACAACCTGATCCAGGTCGTGCACGAAAATCTTCCCGTCACCGATCTGATTGGTGTTGGCGATCTCGCAGATTGTGGCGATCACACCCTCCAACTGTTCATCGGTAACGGCCACCTCCAGCTTGACCTTGGGCAGGAAGTCAATCACGTATTCCGACCCTCGGTACATCTGAGTATGTCCTTTCTGCCGTCCGAAGCCTTTCACTTCGGTGACGGTGACGCCGCTGACGTTTTTCGTCGACAATGCCTCCCGCACCTCGTCCAGCTTGAACGGCTTGATAATGGCGACAACCATTTTCATAGTCGCAGTTCTCCTTGAAGGGTCTATCCCTTCAACTCTGAAATTGAATGTAGGTTTTTTAAATAAAGATAGATCAAGCAATGCCCAACGGGCATTGTTGGATCAAGGAGGCGCGCGGAGAGACAGGACGAGAAAGCGCCGGCGTCAAGATGCACGACGGACACAAATCCCAAGTCTCGCAGCAAAAAAACGATGCCATGAAATAATCAATTCGGCCGATGGCCTGGATTGCCCCCTGTAATCCTCAGCCCGGAGTTGGCAGGTCCGGAGAGGTCCCCTGTAGACCGCTGTACTCATGGCGCAAATGGCCGACGCGAGTCAGCAGTTCATAGCCTATTGTACCGCTTTTCTCGGCAACGTCCTGAACGGGCACCTGCGATCCCCAAAGTTCCACCCAGTCTCCGGAGTCGGCATCGCTGCCCGTGAGGTCGACGGCAATCAGGTCCATCGACACCCGGCCCAGGGTCGAAAAGCGCTCGGTTCCGATGGCGACCTCCGTTTGCCCGTTCGAGGCGTGCGGATAACCGTCGGCGTAGCCGGCTTCGATCAGTCCAACCCGCATATCCGAGGCGCAGGTATAGGCGGCCCCGTACCCGAGTCGCTCGCCAGCCCGGCAATCACGGATCGTCAGCAAGGGGGCCTCTAGGGTCATGACCGGGCGGAGATCGACGGGCGGGCTGTGGGCGGGCGCGACGCCGTACAGCATCAGCCCCGGTCGCGTCCAGTCCAGGTGACTTTCGGGGTAGCGCAACACGGCGGCGGAGTTGGCGGCCGAGCGTTCGCCGGCGCCGGAAATCCCGGCGAGCTGTTCGAGTTGCGCGTGGGTGGCGGCATCTCCGGGCTCGTCGGCGCAGGCCAGATGCGTCATCAGCCCGACCGGGCCCGGATGCCAGGGCAGCGCCTGCAGTTTCGCCAGGCAGGATTCCGCCTGCTCCGGATTGATGCCGAGTCGGCTCATGCCGGTGTTGACTTTCAGCCAGAGTTGGGGGCCCATGCCGGAGACCGTGGCCTGTTCCAGCAGGGCGACCTGTTCGCTGTCGTGGACGACCAGGCACAGGTTTTGCTCGGTCGCCGATGCCAATTCTCCGGGCTCGCGGACCCCATGCAGCACGATGATCGGGTCTTGGATGCCGCCGCCGCGCAGTTCGAGGGCTTCATCCAGTGCCGCGACTGCAAAAGCATCTGCTTCTCCTCGAAGCGCCTGGGCACAGGCAAGGGCCCCATGCCCATAGGCATTGGCCTTGATCACGGCCATCAGCGAACTGTCGGGCGCCTTTGCTCGCGCCTGTCTGCAGTTGTGAACCAGATTAGAAAGGGAAACGCGAACCCGGGCGGGCCGGCTCATGACGGATGGCCGAAGTCATGCGGGGTCTCGCCTTGGTAGTCGTCCGGGCTGCGTTGCTCGAACTGGAAGTGCTTTTTGGTGAAGTTCAGGCTCATGGAGAAGCAGCGGCCATTACGGTTTTTCGCCACCTTCAATTCGGCGTTGGCGATTCCCGGGTTCGGCATGTTCTCCTCTTCGGTGGCGTTGTACAGGAACATCACGATGTCGGCATCCTGTTCGATGGCGCCGGAATCGCGCAGTTCCTGCAGCTTGGGGGCATCGCCTGCCTCGCGCTTGGAACCTTGGCGGTTGAGCTGCGACAGGCACAGCACCGGGGTTTGCAGCTCGCTGGCGATTGCTTTTAATTCCCGGGTGATGATGGACAGTTCGGCATTGCGGTTGCTGGCATCCCGGCTTTCGCCGGGGATCAACTGCAAATAGTCGATGACGATCAGGTCGAGTCTGTTTTTGTGGTTTGCACGAAGGCGCCGCGCCATACGACGGATCAGCGCCGGGGTGGGGGAGGACACCTCGTAGACGTACAGGTTGGGTTTGGTCAGCAACCCGAGCGCCGACTCGATGTTTGTCCAGTTGGCGTCATCCAGTCGTCCGCTGCGCAGCTTGGTCTGATCGACCTGGGCCACCATGGCCAGCATGCGGTCGGCGAGCGCCCGGGCCGACATCTCCATGCTGAAGACGGCGACCACGTCCTCTTCATGCCCTGGAATCCCGCCACCGGCGACGTTGAACGCGATGTTCATGGCCAGGCTGGTCTTGCCCATGCCGGGGCTGGCGGCGAGGATGACCAGTTCGCCGGGCTGCAGGCCGGACGTTTCGCGGTCGAAGTCGCTGAAGCCGGTCGGCGTGCCGGTCAGCAACTGCTTTCCAGGGTTTTCGCGCACCCATTCCTGGCGCTGTTCGATCTCTCCGACGGACTCGCTGGACGCCTTTCCGATGCGTACGAAATCATCGTTGCCGCGTTTTTCGGCGTTGGAGACTTCCAGGATCAGGCGCTCCGCTTCGCCCACGACCTCATCGGAATCACGGCCCTGAGGATCGTTGATCAAGGCGATGATGTTGCTGCAGGCGCGGCGCAACTGGCGCTGCACCGAGCAACTCAGGACGATGCGGACGTAGTGCTCGATGCGTTCGGACGTAAAGTTCTCGTCTGCGATGTAGCGGGCGTACTCCAGGATTTCCGGATGCTCCTGGTAGTCCGCGTGTCGGCGCAACTGGTCCGAGGCGGTGACAAGGTCGACCGGTTTTCCGTCGTGTTCCAGGGTATGGATCGCATCGAAGATCATCCGATGGCTGGCTTCGGTGAAATCGCTGGCCTGAAGGGAGCTGATCTTGTCCCAGGCGCCTTCGTCGTTGATCAATGCGCCGAGCACTGCGCGTTCGGCGTCGAGAGGCTCGACGGCGGATAAAGTTAGGGTTTCGTCGGCCATTCTGTGTCGAATTCTATGGGTTCAGCGGTGCGCGGAGTAGGCGCGGGCCTGCGGTGATTTGGGACTCTATACTGTCGGGGAAGCGTGCCGTCCTGTCAAGAGAATAACTGGTACAGCAACCTGCCCATAACTCACCAAAAGTTATGGGAAATCTAGTTCAAAACCTGTGGGGGAATTGTGGAAAAAGCCTCAGGAGGCCGGTTCCTCCGCTGCTGGAGCCTCTTCCGGCGCAGCCTGCGCTTCGTCCGCATCCGGGGCGGCTTTGGCCTCTTCTTCCTCCAGTTCGACCGGAGTCTCGATCACGCCGCTGGATTCCACGGTGACGTGCACGGTGGCTTCGACGTCTGAATGCAGATGCACTTCGACCGGATGCTCACCCAGGCTGCGCAGCGGCCCATCGGGCAACCGCACCTCGTGGCGTTCCAGTTCTCCTCCCGCCTCGGTGACACCCCGGGCGATCTCCCCGGCGCCGACCGAACCGAACAGTTTGCCTTCCTGGTTGGTTTCCACCATGACGGTGATCTTGAAGCCGTCCAGTTTTGCTTTGCGCTGCTCTGCTGCGGACAGTGTCTCCAACGCCTTGCGCTCCAGTTCTTCGCGGTGCGCCTGGACTTCCACCATGTTGGCTTCGGTTGCGTACTTGGCCTTGCCGGCCGGAATCAGGTAGTTGCGTGCATAGCCGGGCCGCACGCGAACCACGTCGCCCAGCGAACCCAGTCGTTCGATCTTCTCAAGCAGAATGACTTCCATGTTGTTTCTCCGATTTCAGGAAATGCCGTTGTTTCCTGCCGCTCGTCGGTGCCATCCTAGCAGGTCTTCGACCGCGCCGAGTGTGGCGACGATCAAAAGTACCTCCTGTAGGCTCAGCAGCAGGATGTAAAAGGGAATCAGCACGGCCAGCCGGTAACGTATCCGGTCCGCCAGGCGGTGCACGGTGGCGATTCCCGGGAACAGGAACGCCGTGACCAACGTCAGGGACAGGCCCAGCATGAAAGGCTCTGGGAACCACCAGGTCGCGACGACGGTAGCCAGGAAAACAATATCCGCAATCCGGCCGTAACGCGTCGCCCGGAATTCCTGAGCGAAAAAGGGTGTCTCCGACAATGCGCTCTGCCAGGTGCGGGCGAGCAGCAGCAGCAAGGTGGACAGAAGCGCCAGGCTGGCCATCACCACTTCAGTGCCGATCAGGCCCAGCCATTCCGCCGACAGGCCTCCGAAAGGTTCGGGGCGTCCCGCTTCAAGGGCGGCCTGACGGACGCTTTCCAGCGCGGCGGCCCAGGCCTGGTCGAGGTCCAGCGGCAGCAATCCCAGCACCTTGGCTCCGATCCAGGCCCCGATGAAGCCGCACAGGATCGCCAGGGAAAGGGAGTCGCTCAGGCGCAGGATGGCGGCAAGGAGGGCCGGGGTGCCGAGGAAGAGCAGCGGAATCAGAAGCGCCGAGGAGTCATTTGCGAGCAGGTAGCCCAGTGCCGCGTAGGCGATGCCGGACAGGGCCAGGATCAGGGCGGCCTCGCGCAGGGGCCGCATCAGCATCAGGAAAGCGGCGACGATGCCGGCGAACAATATGCCGAACAGCAGCACCGGCACGTGCATCGCCAGTGCCTGCAACAAAATCAGGCCGCCGACGATCGGGAGCGGCGGTCCTTGCAGGATCCGCCCGAGCGCGGCGAGCATCAGTGGTTGTCGCAGTAGGGCAGCAGGCTTAGGTAACGGGCGCGTTTGATGGCAGTGGAGAGCCGGCGCTGAAAGCGCGCCGGAGTGCCGCTGACCCGGGCCGGCATGATCTTGCCGGTCTCGGTGATGTAGTCGCGCAGCAGATCCAGGTCCTTGTAGTCAATCTCAGACGGAGTGCTGTTCGAGAAGCGCCGTGCGCTGTCGCGTTTGGGGTTGCTGGCCATGGTTACTCCGTGGTCTCGGAGGGTTTAGGGGTGGGTTCTTCGGTCGCTTCCTGCGTCTCTGCCGCTTTGGCGTCGGGCTCGGAATCCGCTGCGGCCTCGGCCGGCGGGCGGTCAGCCTCTTCCTGTGCGGGCTCTTCGGCCTCGGCAGGTTCTTCAGCTTCGGCGGGCTTTTCGGCCTCGGCGGCTGGCGGGGAGGCTTTCGTCTCCGCCCCGTTTCCTTTCTCAGGCGTGTCTGCTGCGGCCTTGTCGGAGGCTTGTGAGTCGTTGCGCCAATCGTCCTCTGTGTCGCTTTCCTCCTCGGCCGATTTCGCCAGCGGCGAAGGTTCGGTGATGGCGTGGTCCTGACGGACGATCAGGCTGCGCAGCACGGCGTCGTTGAAGCGGAAGGCATGCTGGATCTCTCCCAGCGCCTGGGACTCGCATTCCACGTTCATCAGAACGTAGTGGGCCTTGTGCAGTTTGTCGATGGAATAGGCCAACTGGCGTCGCCCCCAGTCTTCGAGGCGATGTACCTGTCCGCCGTCGCCGGTCACCATTTTCGAGTACCGCTCAATCATTTGCGGTACCTGGTCGCTCTGGTCCGGATAGACCAGAAACACGATTTCGTAATGTCGCATGTGTGCTCCCTTCGGGTTGCCAGCCCCCCGTCGGTGCGGTGGGGCAAGGAGTCG
Organism: uncultured candidatus Poriferisulfidus sp.; assembly: GCA_965116525.1. GTDB lineage: Bacteria > Pseudomonadota > Gammaproteobacteria > Poriferisulfidales > Poriferisulfidaceae > Poriferisulfidus. Next base: position 707,093 of record OZ220694.1, on the reverse strand, counting down.
GAATTATTTCCGGACGCGCATTCTAGCAGAAATCGCCTGCTTATTTAGGCGGCGTGGCAACCGGCGCGATGCTTTTGTGGGGGAGGAACAGGCCGCAGCCGAGCAGCCGCTCGGGGCCGAGGCCCTGACGCTGGAGATCCAGGGACTGTCCGGGATCGAGCCCGTCCAGCATCAAGCTGCGGCAGTGCAGGGCTGCATTGTTTGCGGCGATGAGGTGGGTCCGGCCGGCCATCATGCGCGGCGCTTCGATGCCGAAGCCTTGGAGTTGCTCGGCGCACAGGCCCAGGAACGTCTCTTCATCCTCGGTTTCGATCGCCACGTAGCGGGCGAAAGCCGTGCCCTGTGCCTGCAGTGGGTACAGGCGGCTGTCCTCGATCACCATCGGGTCCGGCCCGACCTGCAGGGTGGTTCCGGGCAACTCCCGCGCTTCCTCCAGACGGTGGTAAGGCAGCCGCAGGGCCAGACGGGTCCGCCTGGACAGCGGCAGGTAGGTAGCCGGATCGTCCGGCCGGATCCAGCCGTTCCCGGATTCGGCCCCATGGATGGTGTGAATGCCGGCAAGCGGCTCGTCGGTAAGCCAGGGCCAGACCGAAAGCAGTGCCAAGCGCAGGTCTCGGGCATGGTCGACCGGCAACGCCCGGCACCGGATCCGGTAGCGGACGTCCACCACGTCCGGAGCGACGGGCGGCGGCGGAGTGTCCTCTTCCTGCCAGTGCACGGTCAGGGGCGGCGGGCGGTGAAGAAGCTTTCCAGCTGCTCCTCCCAGTCGTCCGGAGTGTCGTGAAACGGGGGGCGGACGTCCAGGCTGAGGAATCGCTCCCCGGCATCGATGCGTTCCGCGATCAGATCCTTCAGGCCCTCGAAGGAGTCCAGATCATAGTGGCCAATCAAAAGTTCGCTCAGGGTCAGCATGGGCGTCGGGCGCGGTCCGTGTAGCGGGTTCGGTACAGCAGGCGGGGGTGATCGGCAGAGTCGGCATAAGCGCTCCGGCAATGCAACACATTATGCGCGATCAGTCCGCATCCCGCATCCAGGCGGAGGAGGTGCCCGGCTTGCGGCAAGGTCTCAAGCAATTCCTGGACCCGGGTCCGGGCAGGTTCGGTTTCGGGATGCCAGCGGATATGGATGGCGCGCTCGGTATAGCGCATGTACAGGTGTTCGCCGTCGATGGAGAAGACCGGGCCGCTGAATTCGGCGCGGCGTTCCTCGCCGTCCTCGGCATGGGCCGGGACCGTGAGGGCCCGGGGGTGGATCAGGGCCTGGATCAGGTCCGGATTCTCGTCACGCAGGGCGATGTACAGCAGACGCGGGTCGAGCAGCCGGTTGACGCCGCCGTCGAGCGCCGGCTGGACGCAGTGCAGGACGAAACTGCGGATCTTTTGCGTATCCGGCTGGTAGTAGCCGTCGGTATGCCAGCGCAGGCGGTGGCGGGTGTACGGGATGAACCGCCCGGCCGTGTCTTCCCGTGCGGTCAGCCGCGCCACCCCGTCCGGTTCGGCGCACTGGTGGTGGTCGAGATGCACCAGCCCCAGCTGCTCGCCCAGGGCGAGGATGTCGCGAGGCTCAGGAATGCGGTCCGTGCCGTAGCAGACGGCCCCGGCGGCATGCAGGCGCGAGGCCAGGGCATCGATTTCCGCCGCGCTCAACCGGGAGAGGTCGCGGAGTCGGACCGGCGTGAAGTCCGTCACGCTTTCGCCGAGGACCTGTTCCCGCCATGCTCGATAGGCTTCCGTGCGGGCGAGATCCCACCATGCGGGGGGAAGATGAGAGGGTGCGTCAGTCAAGAAGGTCGCGCAGGCGCGAGATGCCTTCCTCAAGAGTCGGCATGTCGGTGGCGAACGACACCCGGATGTGGTCGGCCGAGCCGAACGGGATTCCAGGCACCACGGCAAGGCGCAACTGGTCGAGCAGCAGGGTGGCGAACTCGATGTCCGTCGGGCATTCCAACCGGCGCATGGCCTCGCCGACGTCCGGCAGGCAGTAGAACGCGCCGTCGGGTTTCAGGCAGGTGATGCCGGGTAGTTCGTCGAGAGCCGCCACGATGTAGTTGCGGCGCTGTTCGAAGGCGGCCACCATGTCGGGCACCGAGGATTGGTCCTCCAGCAGCGCGGCGCAGGCGGCGGCCTGGGCGACTGAGCAGGGGTTGGAAGTGCTCTGCGACTGGACGGTGAGCATGGCGTCGATGATGTCCTTGGGTCCCGCCGCATAGCCGATCCGCCAGCCGGTCATGGCATAGGCTTTGGAGACGCCGTTGATGAGGAGGGTGCGGTCGCTCAGGTCGGGCGCGATCTGGGCCAGGCTGCAGAACGGCACGCCGTCGAACCGGATCAGCTCGTAGATATCGTCGGACGCCACGTTCACATGAGGGTGCGCGCGCAGCACTTTGGCGAACTCCTCAAGGTCCTCCCGGTGCAGCATGGCGCCGCAGGGATTGGACGGGCTGTTGAGGATCAGCAGCTTCGTGCGCGCGGTGATCGCCTGGTCCAGCTGCTCGGCGGTCGGGCGGAAATTCTGCTGCAGGGTGGTCGGCAGGAACACCGGCTCGCCGCCCGCCAGGCGCACCATGTCGGGGTACGAGGCCCAGTAGGGAGTAGGGATGATGACTTCGTCGCCGGGATCGACCAGTGCCTGCAGGCAGTTGTACAGGACTTGCTTCGCGCCGGCGCTCACCAGGATCTGGTCGGCCTCGAAGTGCAGCTTGTTGTCGCGGTGGAACTTGTGCGCGATCGCGGCGCGCAGGGCTGGCGTGCCACCGACCGAGGTGTAGCGGGTCTGGCCTTCGCGGATGGCCTGGACTGCGGCGTCGCAGATGTTTTCCGGGGTGTCGAAATCCGGTTCTCCGGCGCTCCAGTCGATGATTTCCTGACCCGCCGCGCGTAGGCGGCGCGCAGTCGCGGAGACGGCCAGCGTTGCGGAAGGCTCGCAACGTCCGACCCGTTTCGAAAGGGCGCGTTCCATGGACAGATCCGGTAACGCGTAGTTTACCGTAACTTCACTCGTTATACTGGGAAACTTTAACCTCGAAGTGACCCGAATGTCATTCGCGTTTGACTTGCAAGCCTCCTTCGGGCCGGCCGGCGACCAGCCGGAAGCCATCGAATCGCTGGTCGCGGGGCTGGAGGACGGCCTCAGCCACCAGAGCCTGCTCGGCGTGACCGGTTCCGGCAAGACCTACACCATGGCCTGCGTCATCCACCAGTTGCAGCGGCCGACCATCGTGGTGGTGCACAACAAGACCCTGGCCGCGCAGCTGTACGGGGAGATGAAGGAGTTCTTCCCGCACAACGCGGTGGAATACTTCGTGTCGTACTACGACTACTACCAGCCGGAAGCGTACGTGCCGTCCTCGGACACCTACATCGAGAAGGACGCGTCGATCAACGACCACATCGAGCAGATGCGCCTGTCCGCGACCAAGGCCCTGTTCGAACGGCCCGACACGATCATCGTCGGCACGGTTTCCTCCATCTACGGGCTGGGGGACCCCAAGTCCTACCACCGGATGGTGCTGCACCTGAATCGCGGCGACCGCACCGGGCAGCGCGGGATCCTGCGACGGCTCGCGGAATTGCAGTACAAGCGCAACGAAATCGACCTTCGCCGAGGCACCTTCCGGGTACGCGGCGACGTGATCGACGTGCATCCGGCGGATTCGGAGCGCGAAGCGGTACGCATCGAGTTGCTCGACGACGAGGTCGAACGCCTGCGCTTCTTCGACCCGCTGACCGGAGAGGTGCACCGCGACGTGCCCCGGCTGACCATCTACCCGAAGAGCCACTACGTGACCCCGAAAGTGGTGCTGGAGCGCGCGGTGGAGCAAATCCGGGAAGAACTTGAGGCCCATCTGGCCTTCCTGGTGTCGCAGGACCAGTTGGTGGAGGCGCAGCGCTTGGAGCAGCGCACCCGCTACGACCTGGAAATGATCGAAGAGCTCGGTTATTGCGCCGGCATCGAGAATTACTCGCGCTACCTGTCCGGGCGCAGGCCCGGGGAGCCGCCGCCCTGCCTGCTGGATTACCTGCCGGACAATGCCCTGCTGTTCGTCGACGAGAGCCACGTCACGATCCCGCAGTTCGGCGGCATGTACCGGGGCGATTATTCGCGCAAGAAGAACCTGGTCGATTACGGGTTCCGGCTGCCGTCCGCGCTGGACAACCGTCCCCTCAAGTTCGAGGAATTCGAAGCGCTGGCGCCGCAAACCATCCATGTCTCGGCCACGCCCGGGCCTTACGAACTCGGGCTTGCGGGACAGGTCGTCGAACAGGTCGTGCGCCCGACCGGGCTGGTGGACCCGGGCGTCGAGGTTCGTCCGGTCTCCACCCAGGTCGATGACCTGTTGTCCGAGATTCGCAAGATTGCCGAGGCCGGCGACCGGGTGCTGGTGACCACGCTGACCAAGCGCATGGCCGAAGATCTGACCGAATACCTGCGCGAGCACGATGTCCGGGTTCGATACCTGCACTCCGACATCGACACCGTGGAACGGGTCGAGATCATCCGCGACCTGCGGCTCGGCGAGTTCGACGTGCTGGTCGGGATCAACCTTTTGCGCGAAGGCTTGGACATTCCGGAAGTTGCGCTGGTGGCGATCCTGGATGCGGACAAGGAAGGGTTCCTGCGTTCGGAGCGCTCGCTGATCCAGACCATTGGCCGGGCGGCACGGCATCTAAAGGGGAGCGCGCTCCTGTACGCCGACGAGATCACCAATTCAATGCGCCGGGCCATCGACGAGACCGATCGCCGCCGCGTCAAGCAGCAGGAATTCAACCGCGAGCACGGGATCACCCCCCGGGGCATCGAGAAGCGGGTTGCCGACATCATGGAAGGCGCGGCCGGACGTGCCCCCGGGAAACACGCTAAACGGGTCAGGTACGCTCAGGCTGAACCGGCCGAGCCGTTGAGCCCGGAAGAGGCGCTCCGGAAGATCCGGGAGCTGGAGCAGCAGATGTATCACCATGCGCGGGAACTGGAATTCGAGGAGGCGGCGCGGTTGCGGGACGAAGCCCGCGCCATTCACGAGCAGACGTTCGGCGCGACGCTCAAGGCGGCGAGCTGACGAAGCCTGCGGCTAACAGATCTGGACTAGGGTGCGGCCGCGGGCGCGGCCTTCAAGATATTGCGGGAACCGGCCGGGCAGATCTTCCAAGCCGATCGTGTCCGACACCAGCGGTTCCAGATCCTCCGGGCGGAGAGTTTCGAACAGTCGGCCCCAGGCCCGGCGGCGCCGATCCATCGGGCAATTGGCCGACGTCACGCCCAGGATGCTGATGCCGCGGATGATGAACGGTATGACGGAGCCCCGGAACGTGTTGCCGGTGGCACGTCCGATACTGACCACGCTGCCCCAAGGCTGGGTCATGCGCACCAGCAAAGGCAGCGCATTGCCGCCCAGGTTATCGATGGCCCCGGCAACTTCGGCCTTTGCCAGGCCCTCCGGGTCTCCGGATAGGTCGAAAGGCTCCCGGATCTCGTTTGCACCGAGTGCGCGCAGGGCCTCGTGTGCTTCGGACTTCCCGGTCATGGCGATCGTCGAATAGCCCAGCCGGCCGAGCAGCAGGATGGCCAAGCTGCCGACACCGCCGCTCGCGCCGGTCACGAGGACCGGGCCGGTATCCGGCATCACGTGGTTCTCCTGCAGGCGTTCGATGGCCAGCATTGCGGTAAATCCGGCGGTGCCCAGGATGCCTGCCGAGCGCGCAGTGAAGGGAGGCGGGATGTCGATGAGGGAATCTCCGGGCACGCGCAGGCGCTCGGCGAACCCGCCGTCGCGGGTCTCGGACAGCCCGCAGCCGGTTATCAGGACTGGCTGTCCGACCGTGAATCTCTCGTTTTCGCTGTGCACCACGGAGCCGGCCGCATCGATTCCGCCGATCAGGGTCGGCACGCGCAGGATCGGTGCCGCGCCGGTCGCGGCCATCGCATCCTTGTAGTTGATCGCGGAGAACTCCGGCGCGACCACCACGTCGCCGGGGCTCAAATCCTCGACCGAGACCCGCACGACTTCGCAGCGGGGCTCCCCGTCGGCCCGGAGGCGCAACGCGCGGTAGGAATCGGTCATGCGCTTAACTCTTCGTACAGCGAGCAGGCGCGTGCATAGGCGACATCCGGATCGGGATCCAGAACGCAGAGGTGTCCCATCTTGCGCCCGGGGCGTGCCTCTTTCTTGCCGTACAGATGCAACCGGACGGACGGGTCGCCCTGGAACAGCGCCCAGTCGGGCTCGCGGCCGTTCCAGAGGTCTCCGAGCAGGTTGATCATCACGGCGGGCATGTGCTGCGTGGGCGCGCCGAGTGGAAGCCCGCACAAGATCCGCGCCTGTTGCTCGAACTGGGAAGCGACGCAGGCATCCAGCGTGTAGTGGCCGCTGTTGTGGGGGCGGGGCGCCATTTCATTGAAGAAGACGCCGTCGGACGTGATGAAGTATTCGACCGCCAGAACCCCGTGATAGTCCAGTGCGTCGGCAATCTTGCGCGCACTGTCCTGAACCTGTTCCTGGACGACTCCAGAGATATTTGCCGGAGCGCGGGAGCAGTGCAGGATCCCGTTGCGGTGCTCGTTTTCCGCGACCGGGTAGGCGACGCTGTGCTCGCAGTCCCGAGCCACGATCACGGAAACTTCCTGCTGCAGGTCGAGCCGGCGCTCCAGTACACACGACACGTTGCCAAATCGGGAAAACGCCGCCTCCGCATCGGCGGGGCTTTCGACGACCGCCTGGCCCTTGCCGTCATAGCCCAGGCGGTCGGTCTTCAGGATGCAGGGGAAGCCGACATGCTCCAATGCGGCGGGGAGTTGTGCCGCTTCTTCGATGGGCTGGTAGGGGACCGGGGGTGTGGCGGGTGTATGTTCAGCCGCAAAACGCTTTTCCGCCAGCCGGCTTTGCGCGACGGACAGAGGCTGGGCATCGGGTCGGACCGTAATCCGGTCGCGCAGATACTCTACCGCTTGGGCTGGGACCGCCTCGAATTCGTAACTGGCGGCCTCGCACATCTCGCCGAGCCGGTCCAGTGCCTCCGTGTGGTCGTACCCGGCAACCAGGTGCTCATCGGCGAGGAGTCCGGCCGGGCAAGGCTCGCTCGGCTCCAGTACGACGACGCGGTAGCCTAGGCGTTGTGCGGCCTCGGTGAACATGCGGCCCAGCTGGCCGCCGCCCAGCATGCCGAGGTTGGCGCCTGGCGCAAGGGGTTCAGTCGAGCTTTTGCTCAAGGACGGAGCGGGTCTGGGCATCCCGAAAGGTATCCAGGCGTTCCGCCAGATCCGGGTCTTCACCGGCCAGTATCGCCGCTGCAAACAGCGCGGCATTCGCGGCTCCGGGCGCACCGACGGCGAAAGTGGCGACGGGGATGCCTTTCGGCATCTGCACGATCGACAGCAGGGAGTCCCAGCCTTGCAGCGCGGTGGCGTTGATAGGAACGCCGAGCACCGGCAATGGAGTCATGGCCGCCAGCATGCCGGGCAAGTGCGCGGCTCCGCCGGCACCGGCAATCAGGCAGCGAACCCCGCGGTCGCGGGCGCCACGTGCGAACTCCGCCATCAGGTCGGGAGTGCGGTGCGCGGAAACCACCTGCGCGAGATAAGGCACCTCCAGCGCGTCCAATTGCTCGGCTGCAGCCTTCATGGTGTCCCAATCGCTGCGGCTCCCCATCACGATGGCGACGGGCGGTGCCGGATCCGGGTTGGTCATGGGCGACTCGGTAACGGCTTGTGGAAACAGCGGATTATACTCCCCAAGTGGTTCATAATGGGCGTTTCCATCAGGGTTCCGACAACCGTGCCTCCCGTATTTCGGACCGATCTTGCCCATTTGCCGCGCCTTGCCGAAGGGAAGGTGAGGGATTTGTATGAAATCGACGCCCAGCACATGCTGATGGTGGCGACCGACCGGCTGTCGGCTTTCGATGTGGTGCTGCCGACGCCGATCCCGGAGAAAGGGAAGATCCTGACCGCTGTTTCCGAGTTCTGGTTCGACCGTTTGCGGCCCATCGTGGCGAATCACCGTTGCCCGCTGATGCTGGAGGATTTGCCGCTGGAGCCTGAGGAACGCGCGATGCTGGCCGACCGCAGCCTGCGGGTGCGGCGGCTTGAGCCGCTGCCGGTAGAGGCGGTGGTCCGGGGTTACCTGATCGGGTCGGGCTGGAAGGACTATCAACGCGAGGGACAAGTGTGCGGGATCGATCTGCCGCCTGGCTTGGCCTTGGCCGGGCGCCTTCCGGAGCCGCTGTTCACCCCCGCGACCAAGGCCAAACCGGGAGAGCATGACGAGAACATCAGTTTCGAGAGGGTGGCGGACCTGATCGGGCAGGAGCGCGCGGAAGAAGTGCGGGACGTGAGCTTGCAGTTGTATGCCGAGGCCAGCGCCCATGCTCAAGAGTGCGGCGTGATCATCGCCGACACCAAGTTCGAGTTTGGGTTGGACGAAGAGGGAACGCTGGTCCTGATCGACGAGGTGCTGACGCCGGATTCTTCCCGCTTTTGGAATGCGGACGATTGGCGTGCGGGTGAAAATCCGTACAGTTTCGACAAGCAGTTCGTGCGCGACTGGCTGGAGACCCTGGATTGGGACAAGCGGCCGCCCGGACCGGAGATTCCGGCCGACATCATTGAGCGCACGACGGAACGTTACCGACAGATTGGCCGCCGCCTGTGCGGCGAATCAATCTTCGACTAAAGGAGAGGACTTATGAAAAATATGGATGAACCCGGGAAGGCCCCGGAAGTCCGCATCGCGGAATTGGAGAGACTTACTGGCCGCCTGCGCATTGGCCTGGTCTTGATCGGATCACTGATCCTGTACCAGGGCACCTGGGAAATGGGATTGCTGGGCCCGGTCCGGGTGTACGCGACAGAGGTCTACGCCAGCCAGTTCATCCTGGAAGACGAGGACCAGAAGGTGTACGGTCGCTGGGAGGTGACGGAGGATGAGGGTCCGGCGCGATTCATGATATTCGGCGATGGTCCGGATTACGTCCGGATCAGTGCGGAAGGACTCGAGCAGCGGGCGGATCGCGTCATGCCCGAGCCTGTTTTGGAAGAGTTGGTTGATTGACGGCGCCATTCAACTACATTAGTCAAATCTGATAAACTAGCCGCTTCCGTGAGACTCACGATGAAGAGCAAAACACTGACCCGCAGCACGGTCAGCGCCAAATCTGGCGCTGGCAACTGGTACGTGGTGGATGCCGCTGACCAGGTTTTGGGGCGCTTGGCGTCCCAGGTGGCACACTGCCTGCGCGGCAAGCACCGGCCCGACTGGACGCCGCATGTGGATGCGGGCGACCACGTCATTGTGCTCAACGCCTCTTCGGTGCGAGTGACCGGCAACAAGCGGGCCGACAAGATGTACCACCACCACACCGGATATGTGGGCCACCTGCGCAGCGAGTCGTTCGAGGATATGCAGGCTCGCGCACCCCAGAAGATCATTGAATTGGCGGTCCGCGGAATGCTTCCCAAGAGCCGACTGGGCCGATGCATGCTGCGCCGGCTGCATGTCTATGCCGAGGGCGACCACCAGCATGCTGCCCAGCAGCCTGCTGCACTGGGGACATGAGCATGGCTGCATCAGTTTTCCTGGGCACCGGACGTCGCAAAGACTCGACCGCCCGGGTGCGCTTGAGCGAGGGTTCCGGGAAGATGCGCGTCAACAATCGCGAACTCAAGGATTATTTCGTCCGCGAGACGGCCCGTATCCAGGTCTGCCAGCCATTGGCCGTGTGCGACATGCTGGGCAAATTCGACTTGGACGCCAAGGTGTCCGGTGGCGGCATTAGCGGTCAGGCTGGAGCCATCAGGCTCGGCATTGCCCGGGCGCTGCTTTCCTACAACGAAGAGAACCGTGCGCAACTACGACAAGGCGGGTTCCTGACCCGTGATTCAAGAATTGTCGAACGTAAGAAAGTTGGGTTAAGAAAGGCCCGCAAGGACATTCAGTACTCCAAACGCTGATTTGAGTCGCTGAAACCTTCCGGGCGCTCCTGGAAGGCTTTCAGGATTTTTCCAAAACCCAATTTGCCTGACCAGAACTGGTGGTTCAGGGCCTTGTGCCTTGAATGCAGAGGTTTTGGTAGGGTGTGAACTGTCAACTTCAACCTAAATAGGGGAAAACATGAAAAACTGGAAATTGGCTGCTGTTTTTGCAGCAACTCTAACCGGGACCGCCATGCCGGCCCACGCCGAGCTTGATCTCTCGGCCAACTTCGGCATCATGTCCGATTACATCTACCGCGGCTTCCATCAGAGCGATGGCGTGGCCAACGGTGGAATTGACCTGGCGGCAGGCCCGTTCTATCTGGGCACCTGGATCGCCGACCTTGATTCCGGTAACGGAGTCGAGATCGACGTCTACGGGGGCTTGGCCTTTGAATTCGAGAATGGATTCTCGGCGTATATCGGGTATACCGCCTACCGCTACACGGAGGATGACGATGGTGTCTACACTCCGGCCGATCCCGGGACTCCGGCCGTGTACAGCAGTGACTACGAGAAAAGTATCACTATGGACAAGACCGGTATCCGGAGGATGACAAGCGGCAACAGTATTGTGGATGTCGAGGGAGGTGTTTATGAGTATGTTCCAGAGGATCAGAACGATACTCCTCCGGAGGATAATCTCAGCGCCGTCAACGATGGAACCTATGTCTTGACGGACACTGAATATGAGGCTCTTGATGCCGCAACGCAGGCGAAATACTCAAGGGTGGCTGAGACTGAAACCGTGAGCAACCGGTACACGCCGACGGAATACGGTGCATTGGATGAAGCAGAGCAGATGGCCTATACGAAGGTTGCAGACTCCGATATGGTTGCCGTCGAAGCAGTCGAGCCCACCGAAGCCAGTTGCGATGAGACCGGGTTCGACAAGGACTACGACGAAATCAATATTGGCGTGGGTTACTCCAAGGATGATTTTTCGGCCAGTCTGGACTATTCAATCGGTGAGCATGAAAATTTCTGTGGGGCCGAAGACAATGACTACGACATCGCTACGCTGACCTTGGACTACAAGGGGGCCTACGTGACATTTGGCACCTACGGCATCAGCGAGGATGACGAAGACAAGGGTGAGCCGGAAGGCGATTACGTTGAGGTGGGCTATGCCACTACGATCAATGACATTGATTTTGCGGTTTACCTGGTCGATTCAGACGAAGATATTGATGACGAAACCCGCCTTGGGATGAGTGTGAGTTACGGATTCGGGCTATAAGCGGTTATTGAATCGCACGCTCGGAGCAATTTGGCATGGGCCTGTCCGCTTTGCGGGCAGGCCTTGCCTTTAGGTAGGGGGGATTCTTTTCGATGCGAGTGGCGGAGAGTGAGGGATTCGAACCCTCGGTACGACAAGTCGCACAACGGTTTTCGAGACCGCCCCGTTCGACCACTCCGGCAACTCTCCGCTGCGTAGCGTACCATCAGCCGGGATTCCGATCCAAGCGACAGGCTGCGCGAAAGATTTGGTGGAACAATTCGGCAAGTTTGACTGTAACTTGGGGGCATTCCGGGTGGGCGAGTAGGAAGATTTTTACAGAAATCTTCATGTAGAATACAAACCCCTTGCATGATTCAGGCGCGGTGCGCCATTCATGTAACCGCGACATCCGATTCAGAGGAGAATATGCCCGCTTTTATCCGCTATCCGTTCTTTGGCTGTGTCATTCTGGCTCTATCCGCCTGCGGCGGTTCCGGCAGTTCCCAGTTGCTGGGAGATACAGGTTCATCCATGATGGAGGATGAGACACTTGTACAACCCTCCCCCGCACTTTATGCCGGGGTGGACTATCTGATAACGAACATCGATGCGGCGATAGCCAAGTTCGCTCCAGATCCTCCTGCAAACCAAGAGCCATCTGATGGAACCGATCAGGGTACCAATACCAATGATTGCGACCCTAGTGTTGGTGCTTGCCCAGCACCGGGTACCGGTGCCGGACACAGCACCCTGAGGGATTCCGTCGTGAGGGAGACTAGCCGGTACCTGAGCACGGGTGGGGTGTTGATAGGGGAAAGTGTCGCTCCTCAATTCAGCGACGCCACATGCACAGATGCCACTGCCACCGATCCTGCACAGTGCGTTTTTGGAATGGATCGCCTTCGCAGCCAAGGAGCAACTTTCTATTTTGGCCGCGGGAGCCCCAATGTGAGCTTCATGGCAGACCGCCAGCCTGTCATGCTCTATCGCGATGTCTTGATGTCGCAGGTCAGAACCGCCGACAGCGAGGATGTCGATGTCTATGAAGACGGGGCCGGGAACAAGTACCTTCTTACGAGCGCCAATGTCACAGGCATGAACCTGACTGGCGTGGATTTGCCGATGGGTGTTACGACTGCTCCGACCTTTACTGATTTGCTGGCAGTCTACGAGGATGAAGACGGAAACGAGTACCTTCTCACAAGCGATAACGTGACAAACATGGATCTGACCGATGTGGAATTGCCGATGAGTGTGACGACCGCCCCGGATTTTTCGAGTTTGTCAAAGGTTATGGAAAGCCGGGTGGCCGACGACGAAAACTATGTGGGCTATGACGGAATACTGAAGTACAGCATGTTTTTCGTCGGCGTGGACAGGTTTTACGATGCAGACGGGTTGACGGACCTGCGCCTAGGGCATGCCTCGCTTGGCCAGATCTACGACGAGGACGATGGAATGGGTGGCGTACAGCCAGGAATACAACAGCCCAGTGTTTCGTTGACCGGAGAGGGTGTCATGGTCGGAGTGGAAAGCGAGATAAGGGGTTTGGAGCATTACCTCGTTCAGGGGGATGTGAACATCATGTACGATCCTCTTGCTGGGGCTGATCCTAATGCCGATCCTGTTATTGTAGGAATGCCCGAGATTGACATCAGTATCACGAATATTCAGAGACTGAACGATGATGGCGATTCATGGTATGCGAACAATTTGGGGGTGCTGGAGTGGGTTGGCTTGGAGGTCACACACTCCGAGTTCAGTTATACGGACGAGCAAGACGTCAGCGGCGTAATAACTCGAACAAACAGAAATCCAGCCACAGCGAGCTCTAAAGGGGACATTCAGGGTTCTTTCTATGGTACGCAGGCTGACCCCGAGGTTGGCGGAGTCTTCCATCATGCGGGACCCACGCACCAGATCATCGGTTCGTTCGGTTCTAGGCTCAGCGAACCGGCACCGACAACGACACCCTAGGGAAATTAACCGGAAGTAGGCTTTCCGGCTGACGTCCATGTAGGCAAGCGCTGGGGTCCTGGCGTTTGCTTCCTGACCAGCTTTCGGATCAACCGGCTCCAAGGCCGGAAGTTCGCGTGCTGCCTGCAAGGCGAGGGCATCCCTAGCGGGTACTAGATTCAGAAGCTGGGAATTGGCTGGGGGAGAGGGATTCGAACCCCCGCTGGCGGAGTCAGAGTCCGCAGTCCTACCACTAGACGATCCCCCAGCAGTGCGGTTAAAATTATACGCCCACCCAACAGGAGCAATTCCCCATGGCAGACGAACCGGACAATCAGGAAACCGAAGAAGAGGACGATCCCAATACCCTGCGCCTGGAGGCTCGGGAATACGATACGATCGGACCGATACACTGCGGCGTGACCCGCGAAGGCCTGGTGGCGATTGGCGGGCAGCAGTTCAATATTGAGGACGGCGAGGAACAGACTGCCGAGTATGTCGGAATTACGGTGCGACGCGAAGGCGAGCAATACACCTTCTCAAAGACGGCATAGGTTGCCGCGGGCGGGGTTTTCTCCGCCCATCCCATTTGAAACAATTAAGCCGCTGATTCGGCTGCGATCAGCGTGCCGATCCCTTCGCGCGTAAAGATTTCCAGAACCACGGCGTGTGGAGTCCGGCCGTCGATGATATGCGCGGTGTGGACGCCGGCGTTCAATGCATCCAGCACGCAACGGGTCTTGGGCACCATGCCGTCACTGATCGTCCCGTCGTCGATCAGATTCTCTATGGCCGATGGGCCTAGATTGGTTAGCAATTCCCCTCCGGCATCCAGCACTCCGGATTGATTGGTCAGGATCATCAGCTTTTCGGCTTTCAGCGCGACCGCCATATGGCTGGCGACGGTATCCGCGTTGATGTTGTAACTCTCACCGTCGGTGCCGACTCCAATCGGGGCGATGACAGGGATCTTCCCGCCGTCCTCCAATTCCTGGATCGGCCCAGGGTCAATGCTCGCCACAGTCCCCGTATGGCCGAGATCGATGATTTCGGGTGCGTTCATTTCCGGAGAAAGCTGCTTCAGTTTGAGCCGCTTGGCATGGATGAAGCCGCCGCGCTTGCCGGTGATGCCGGCAGCACGCCCCCCGTGCTGATTAATCAGTTCGACAATCTCCGTGTTGATGACATCACCGAGCACCTTCTCCACCACGTCCATGGTTTGCTTGTCGGTGACGCGCACGCCATCGACAAACCGGCTCTCTATGCCGAGTTCCTTCAGGCGTTCTCCGATCTGGGGGCCTCCCCCATGTACGACGACGGGTTTGATGCCCACTTGTTGCATCAGCACCAGGTCGCGCGCGAAGCTGCTCTTCAGCGTTTCGTCGACCATCGCGTTGCCACCGTACTTGATGACGACGGACCGGCCCGCGAAGGCCTGAATGTAGGGTAGGGCCTCAACCAGAACGTGAACGGTCTGTTGGGCGGATTGCCGATCCATGCTGTGCTCCCGCTCGGGCAGATTGGACGAAAGGGGTTGGTTGAATGTGGGGTGGTCGGAGTGAGAGGATTTGAACCTCCGGCCCCTGCCTCCCGAAGGCAGTGCTCTACCAGGCTGAGCTACACTCCGAAACCTCAGGTCGGGCGCGCATTGTACACCTGCCCAGAGGATACAGGCCCGTATTGCACCCCATTTTCCGAGTGTCCTGGGCATAAAAAAGCCCGTCGGCAGAGACTGCCGACGGACCGGTTTGGAACCCGTTGGCTCAGTTGGTCTGAACCGTGATGCGCCGGGGCTGGGTGGCGGCGTGCTTGCCGATTCGAATGTGCAGCACTCCGTCCTTGCCATGCGCCTCGATAGCGTCCGGATCAACGTCGGCGGGCAGTTGGAAACTGCGCCGAAATGCGCCGTACACGCGCTCGGTACGACGATAGCGTTTCCTTTCGCCTTCACCGGTGTCGGTTTCAGCCAGACGCTCGCCCTTGATCTGCAGGACATCGCCATCCAGGCTGATTTCCACGTCTTCCGGCTTGATGCCGGGCAGGTCGGCCGTCACCAGATAATGTTCGCCGCGGTCCTCAAAATCGACCGCAGGAATCCAGCCGGACTGGACCTGGTCCCCGACATTGCTCGTCAGACCGTTGAACAGTTGATTCCAGCGGCCCAGCGTCTCGAACGGGTCGAAATAAATGCTCGGATGCATGATTTGCCTCCTTTGTAACCATCCTCGTCTATTTATTTAATGAGGAAGAGCGCGGAGGATTTCAAGAGGTGGAATTGGCCGGCTCGAACCGTCCCTGTCCCCGGTTTTTCTTGACCTGGTCGTGCGGATACAGCCTTCCGCCCATGGCGATGTAGGTGCCAAAGTCTGCGGTCAGCGCGGCGGCAATGGCGAAGCCGAGGTTGAAGGGGGCATCGGTCTGGCGGAACCGTGCGGGGCTCATGGCGCCGGTCAGCACGATGGTCTTGTCCGGAATGTCGGCCAGCACTGCCGCGGAATCCGCCATGGTGTCGGTGCCATGGACCACCACGAGCCGCGAAGCTCTGCAGCTTGCTGCCGCCGTGCGCAGGATTGCCCGGTCGTCGTCGGTCATGTCCAGGCTGTCCTTGCGCATCACCTCGATCAATTCCCAGCCGTCCTGCATGCCGGCTTCGGCCAGGATGTCTGGAGTACAAGGTGCTCCGATGGTGTAATCGCTCAGGGCGTCGTGGTAGACCTTGTCGAAGGTCCCGCCACAGGTCAGGATTGCCAGGGGAATCATGTGTGATACGGCCGTGGTTTGGAGCCTAAATATAACAGCATGTGAATGCTGCACTATTCGATGTTTTGTATCTGCTCGCGCATCTGTTCCACTAGCACCTTGACGGCCAGTGCCGCATTGGTGGTTTCGATGTCCGGGGCCTTGGATGCCAGGGTATTCGCCTCGCGCGTGAATTCCTGCATCAGGAAGTCCAGTTTTCTCCCTTGTGCGCCGTCCTTATCCAACGCGGCCAGGGTTTCCTCCAGATGGCTGTCGAGACGGGCCAGCTCCTCGTCTACGTCGGCCCGCATCACCTGAACCGTGATTTCTTCTTCCACCCGCTGGGCATCCACGGTGGCCTGCAATTCTTTCAGGCGTGCCTGCCAGCGTTCCCGCAGTGCCTGCTGGACGGTCGGCCGCCGGGATTTCAGCGTGGTGACGTGCTGTCCGACTCTCTGCAACTGCTCGCGCAGGATGCGCTCCAGGCGTTCGCCTTCGCTTTCCCGTTGTTGGACAAATGCCCCCAATGCCTCTTCGTAAGCTTGCTGGGCCGCGGGTGCCAGTGCAGTGTCTGCGGCAGGAGCCGCACTCCAGACTGCGGGCAGACCCAGCATCTGAGCCGGGTCAGAGTGAGGGAACAGGCGTCGGCAGGTACTGACCAGCCGGCGCAGTTGAGCCTGATCGAGGCGTTCGCCTTTTGCCTCGTCTGCCGTTCGTTGGAAACTGGCGGTAACGTCGACCTTGCCGCGGGAGCAGACTTCGCGCAACTGCTCGCGCCAGAGAGGCTCCAGCTTGGCGCATTCACGTGCCAGATGGAATCCCGGTTGCAGGTAGCGGTGGTTGACGGATCGGATTTCGACCACCATCTGCCCGCGCCCGACTTTCGTCTCGGCACGGGCAAAAGCGGTCATGCTGCGCATAATGCCGAAAACCGGCTGCGTCAGCGCGGGACAGCTTACAGGCTGTAGTACATATCGAACTCGACCGGATGCGTGGCCGCTCGCAGACGGGTCACTTCTTCGCGCTTGAGTTCGATGTAGCCGTCGATGGCATCGTCGTTGAAGACATCACCGGCCTTGAGGAAGTCGCGGTTGGCATCCAGCTCATCCAGCGCCTGATCCAGCGAGTGGCAAACGTGCGGAATGGCTGCTTCCTCTTCCGGCGGCAGGTCGTACAGGTCCTTGTCCATCGGTTCGCCCGGATCGATCTTGTTGCGGATTCCATCGAGACCAGCCATCAGCATGGAGGCGTAGGTCAGGTACGGGTTCCCGGAGGCATCACCGAAACGAACCTCAAGCCGACGCTGCTGCGGGTGCGTCACGAACGGGATGCGGACGGCCGCCGAGCGATTGCGCGCGGAGTAGGCCAGCAGCACCGGTGCCTCGAAGCCCGGTACCAGACGCTTGTAGCTGTTGGTGGAGGCGTTGGCAAACGCATTGAGGACCCGCGCATGCTTCAGGATGCCCCCGATGTAGTGCAGGGCCATGTCCGACAGTCCTCCGACGCCGTCCCCGGCGAACAGGTTCTTGCCGTCCTTGCTCAGCGACTGGTGCACGTGCATGCCGTTGCCGTTGTCGCCGACCAGGGGTTTCGGCATGAAGGTTGCGGTCTTGCCGAAGTTGTGCGCGACATTCATGACCACGTACTTCATGATCTGGTTCATGTCGGCCCGGCGAACCAGGGAGTCGAAACGGGTACCGATTTCGCACTGTCCGGCGGTCGCGACCTCGTGGTGGTGAACTTCGACCGGCACACCCATTTCCTCCAGCGTTTCGCACATGACGGAACGGATGTCCTGCAGGCTGTCGACCGGCGGCACCGGGAAGTACCCGCCCTTGGGTCCCGGGCGATGGCCGATGTTCGATTCCTCGAATCCTTCCTTGTCCGAATTCCAGCAGCCTTCGTCCGAATCCACCTCGTACATGCAGCGGTGCATATCGTCTGCCCAGCGTGCGCTGTCGAAGATGAAAAATTCAGGTTCCGGGCCGAAATACGCGGTGTCGGCGATGCCCAGGGACTTGAGGTACTCCTCAGCCTTCTTGGCGATGCCGCGGGTGTCCCGCCCATAAGGTCGCATGGTGGTCGGCTCGATCACGTCGCAACGCAGCAAGAGCGTTGTTTCGGTAAAGAACGGATCCATGACCGCGGTGCTCGGATCCGGCATCAGGATCATGTCGGATTCGTTGATGCCTTTCCAACCGGCGATCGACGAGCCATCAAACATTTTCCCCTGCTCGAAGGTGTCTTCGTCGACAACGCTGGCCGGCACGGAGACGTGCTGTTCCTTGCCGCGGGTGTCGGTGAAACGGAAGTCGACGAAACGGACATCCGATTCTTCAATAGTTTTGAGAATTTCTTCAGGGCTCATAGCTCAGGCTCCAGAGTGGCGAATTCAAACACGAGGGAACGCAGCGAAACAACCACCTGCGCCTGACCCTGTTCAATCAGGCACATTAGTGCGTCTGACGCAATCCCCTGTCGGCGGCATTATACATCCATGACTGGCTTTTTTGCCGATCAACCCTCATTCGTAATCCTCGTACAGGGAGATCAGGAAGCTCACTAGTGGCTGGATGTCGTTCGGCGTGATTTCGACTTTCCGGAGTTCGGGGTCTGCATTCCGGATCGTCCCGTTCCGGCTGCTTGCGGAGGCTGCGATATAGAACGCAACCGAGGCGTGCAGGTCGCTGATCTGGCCGTTGTGCATGTAGGGGGCCGAATGGCCCAGATCCCTCAGCGTCGGAGTCTTGAACGCCGCGACTGATCGTCCGAGAGCCTGATCCGCGGTTTTGCAACCCGTCCCGTTTTGGCAGAACGAACGGTGCAAGGGCTCCTGAGCGTTCGGATAATCCTCGTTCAGGAAGATGTTCCAGGCACCCAGGTCTGTCGCCATCGGGTCGGATTCCGACGCGAGCCTGCGGAACATGCCCTGTCGGTCCGGATGCGTGGCAGTCGCGGGCAGGTAGACATCCGCCTGTTCGTTGCGCGGCCCGACCGCCGGGATCAGCAGTTTCCAGAATGAGCCCTGCCCGTGGATGGCTTCATATTCCACCTGGGTCACGCCGATATTGTGAAAACCGAAATCCGTGAAATGCGGAGCTGCGTGGCAGGATCCGCAGTTGCCGGCACCACGTCGGGGGGCAGGCTCCCGGTTGAAGAAGATCCTCAATCCCTGCAACTCAATTTCGCCGAACCGGTAGGGCTGGTCATGGAACCGGAATCCACCGTCCTCCGTCGCAGGGTTGCGCTCCACGAATCGCAGTTCGCCGCTTTCATCAAGCGAGTCGATCCGCGCCAGCAGCCGGTCGCTGTAGTCCTCGTCCGACTCGTCTTCGTCCGGGCGGGTAGACAGGCCGTTGATCGACAGGAACAGGTCGTAAGGGGAAAGGATATCCGCTTCTGCGGAGAATTTCAGGTCATCGAGGTAGTGTCCGATCAGATCGGCTATGCCAACCAGAATCTCGTCGCAGGAGCTTTCCGAGACGTTAATGCGTCGCTCTGCCGCAATTCGATGTTCTTCGGGCAGTGCCTCCCCGGATGCCGAGACGCCGGAGAACACTTCGGAGTAAGCCAGTCCGCCGAACTCTCCCGCCAGTTCGCCCGTCCCGTCGTCTTCCCGGATGATTTCGCAGGCATGGCGGGCGGCGAGAGCGCTCTCGTCGGGCAGCCAGCCCAGGTTACGCCCCGTGAGCGTGGCGATGACCAACTCCCGGGTCGAGGCGAATTCCCCGTCGAGGTGCAGAAGGAAAGGATCTCTCGGTGACAAGGAGCCCACCAGCACCGGTGAATTCCGCACGGACACGGATTGTCCGTCGTCCCGCTCGGGCAGGGGGCTCCGAGAGGCAAAGTCGGTGTAGGTGCGCATGCCGAGCTCTTTCTGCCCGACATGCTCGTCCACCAGATGGCAGGTTCGGCAGTTGTAGGACGATCCCTCGAACGGGCCCGGTGCGAATGGGATCTGGTAGGGCGGCAACCCGAAGAACCGGTACGTCTTCTCCAGTTTCGGGTCGCCCTTGTCCAGCGGTTCGTTGATGCCGCCGCCGCGGGCTACGAAATCATAAAAGCGCTGGGCGAACCGGGTTTCGAGGAACAGCCGTTCCCCGTGGAGAATTTCGGCATTTGGCGAGTGCGATGCCTCATCCGCCCGGACGCCCGGCCAGACGGTTGCCGCGACCATTGCAGCGACGAGCGCGAATCGGATATTCATGGACGGATGCGGGTCGCGAGAAAATCGTGATCCCCGGTTTTCCCGGGAAGCCCTGGCTCCTTTCGGTCGGGGCTCCCGGGATGGCTGAGCGCCCTACTCGGCAGGCATTACCGGTTGTTCCACGGCCGGATACTTCAGGGTGACTTCATCGTCCAGATCTATGGCGTGCGGGTTCTCTTCACCCTTTTCCGTCAGGTAAGGATCCGTGTAGACGCCGTACTCGCCTGGCTCCAGCGTGTAGGTTACTTCCTCTTGGCCGTGCCCAGCATTCGCCAGGTATTTCGTTGGATTTTCCCAGCTCTGGCCGTCCAGGTTCGCGTAGAACTTGATGTCGACCAGCACGCCGTCACACAGCGGCGTGACCTCCTCGTAATTCGTCGGCCAGCCGGCCGCGCCCGTGGTCTTCGGGTAGTTGCTCCAGTCGCCGCCTTTCAGGGGGCAGGCTCCGCCACCGCCGAACGCTGCGCGGTTGGGATGATGGACGCCGTAAACAGGCAGGCCCTTTGCCGCCGCCGTGGTCCCGTTCTCCAGATGGAACCGGGGCTCGTAGGTCACCTCGGTCTTGACTTCCTGGCCGGTTTCCTTGACGTGCTCGTAGTAGTCGCCGGCAGGACGGACGTACCGGAAGTCCTGGTTGTCCTGGTTATCGAACACCGCGGTGATGAACAGGTAGGGCTCGTTGAAGAAGGGCCGTTCGATCAGGTAGAACTCCGCATTCGTCTTGCTGATGTCCACGGCCTGCCAGTCGACCGAGTTTTCATCCTCGCCGCCGACATTGATCCAGGCCCGGGCATCCGGGAACAGGTCGACGCGCAAGACTTTCGTATACAGCTCGTTGACATCGAGACCGGCGCGTTTACCGAGCGGGCCGATCTGGTTGGCTCCAGGCTGGCTGAACGAGTAGTCCACTGCCTTCCTCGCGTAGGGATACTGGTTCGCCGACATCGTGCAGTAGAAATGCGGCAGATCGATGGCCACGTGATCATCATATTTGCCCTTGTACTTGGGGTGATGCAAAGGCACGTCGATGAAGTTCAGATGCCCGTCTTCCGCCACTCTCTGGTGGGGGTGCTTATATCCTCCCCAGCTTTCTTCCGGGATGTAACTGGCGTAGTCGTTTTCGATCGCCGCCAGGTTGGCCTCGTCAAACAGGTCGGCCCCATCCGGAAGTCCCTGTGCATCCTTCTTGCGGTATTCCCGGATCGTTCCGTTGTCCTGCACTCGCCACAAGCCATGCTTGCCTTCTCCGATCATCGTCATGGTCTGCTCCACGACGTTCACGAAGCGATAGGTGTAGTTCGTGTTCATATATCCGGAGAAAACCGGCAGGTGAGGAACGCTCGAATGCGTTGTCTTGGGACGGCCTTCGCCCACCAGTGTTTTCTGCCCGTCGTCCTCTCCGATAGCTTGATCGCTCGTGTAGTAGTAGGGGTCGCCCTTCGTCAGATCCTTGATATGACCGGCATCGTCCCCGGCGTTCAGGGGGGCGGATGAAATCAGCAGCAATGCGCCGGCAAAGCCGAGTATCGTTGGGTTTGTTTGTTTCATGGTTTCAACCTCCTGCTTGCTTTGACTCGTTCAGGGGGGGAAGATTCAAAGTTCCCCTTTGGCCCTCTGTCCGCAGAAGAAGGCAAGGCCCGACGAATCCGACGTGAACGTGATCTTCGCGCCCTTGTCGAAATAAATGATATCGCCTGCGGTTGCATGGAACGTCTCGCCGCCCTCTTCGGCCAGAGTCATTTCACCGGAAACAATGATTTTGGCTTCGTTGTAAGTGTAGGTGTACACCAGCGGATCACTTTTTGCCAGACTGAACAGGCCGCAGGTCATCGGCGCGTTTTCGTCCGAAGTGGTGAGGTCGGACAGGGCGGCTTCAATGCCTTCGATGCCCATGGAGGTCAGTTCCATGTCTGCGGCGCCTTTGTGAGTGGTCATTTTCGCCCCGCCGTGGCTGTCGGCGATAGCGGTGCCTGAGCAGGCCAGCATGGCCGAGACGAGCAGGACGAGAGGGGTTTTGTTTCGTGATTGCATGGGGTTTCTCCTAGAGGGGAGTTTGATTATACAGAGCCTCCAAGGTTCAGTCCGATACGCGGCATGTCGTACAATCTCCGCCGCTTTTCTCCACGGAATACTTTCGATATGGCAGGTTACGGTCTCAACGACATCAAGCCCGGTCTGAAGATCATGCTCGACGGTGCGCCGCACATCGTGGTGGACAGTGAATTCTGCAAGCCAGGAAAGGGACAGGCATTCACCCGGATGAAGGTGCGGAACCTTCTGACCGGTCGGACCAACGACAAGACAGTCAAGTCCGGGGACGCCGTGGAATCCGCGCCCGTGCGGGAAATCAGCCTCCAGTACCTGTACGCGGACGGGGATGCGGCGGTGTTCATGTCGCCGGAATCCTATGAACAGCACGTGATCCCTGCGTCCGTGCTGGGCGAGGCCGCCTCATGGATCCGCGCACAGGACATCTGTTCCGTTGTGTTCTACAACGAGCAGCCGATCAGCCTGACCCCGCCGCAGTTCGTGGAGTTGAAGATTGCCGAGACGGATCCCGGTGTTCGGGGCGATACCGCATCCGGTGGTACCAAGCCCGCCACGCTGGAGACGGGTGCGGTCGTGCGCGTGCCCCTGTTCGTTGAAACCGGTGAGGTGGTCCGGGTGGACACCCGCAGCGGCGAGTACGTGTCCCGCGTCCGCGACTAAATTACTCGGGGCCGTCTTGCGGCGGCTCGGGCGTATCGCCAGGTTCGTTTCTCTGAAGTAGCAGGGATTGGCCGTAGACCATGGCCTGGCCGGTTTCGACGCCCGGGTCCCACTGGTGGTTCTGGTGGCCGCTGAGCAGCACCACGGTCGATCCCAGATGAAAGCACCCGAGTTCGTCACCCCGGCGAAGTTCGACGCTCGGGGTGTCGGCGTTGTATTGCCAGCGTGAGATCGACTGCCGCCGCGGCGTGACGGTTCCGCACCAGCTCATCTCGATGGAGGCCACGTTGACGGCCCCGACCATGACGACGGCGAAAGGGATGCCGTCCGGATCCTCGAACAGGCTCGCCACGCGTTCATTGCGCGCGTAGAGTCGCGGGATGCGCTCCACTGCGTAGGAAGCGACAGTGAACTGGCGCCCCGGGACATGGCGCATCTCGACCAGGCGGCCGTCCGCCGGCATGTAGACCCGGTGGCAGTCGTCCGGAGAGAGGTAAAGGGTGGCGAACCGGCCCTGCGCGAATTCGGGATGGGAGCCGCCGAGCAATTCGTCCACGGTGAACGTCTGTCCCTTCGCCTGGATGATCCGGCCGTCTTCGATCTGACCGAACTGGCTGACCCGGCTGTCGCAAGGCGCCGCCAGCACGCCCGGGTCTTCCGGCCAGGGCCGGACGTCCGGCTTCAGGGTGCGCACGAACAGGGCGTTCAGGGTCGGGTATTGCTCTGGGTCCTCGATTTCGGCGTCCTGCATCCGGAGGCCGAAAAAGGAGACGAATGACCGGATCAGGAGGTTTTTCACCGCCGGGGTCTCGATCCGGGAAAGCCAGTGGGTCACGGTGGACAGCCAGTGGTGCGGGAAACAGTAAAAGCCCCAGACTTTGAGATCAAGCAGGCGCATGCGCCAGGTGGGTCGGTCGGTCGAAGTCATCAATCGAGACCCATCAGTTTCCGCAGATCCGCGGCGATGGCCGTCGGAGCCAAGGGTGGGGTGAAGACGCCGGCAAGCCGCGCCTCGGGGTCGACCAGCCAGACGCTGCCGCTGTGGTCGACGAGATAGCCGGTGGCGAGCTTCTGTTTGGAATGGAAGACGCCGAGCTGCTTCGTAAAGTCCGCAATCGCCTCGGCCTCTCCGGTCACTCCCAGGGTGTCGGGGTGGAAATGGCTTACGTACCGGGCCAGGGGTTCCAGAGTGTCGCGTTCGGGATCGACGGAGACGAACACGATCCGGACGGGTGCCTCGCCCAGGGCTTGCAAGGCGGTGGTCAGTTGCTGCATGGAGGGCGAGCAGATGTCCGGGCAGTTCGAATACCCGAAGAACAGCAGGCTCCAGTGGCCGAGGAAATCAGCCGGTTCCAGGGTTGCGCCGTCGTGGCGCGTCAATGAAAAGGCAGGCAAGGGCCGGGCTTGGTCCCCGAACACGGTGGCCGCCTCGTATTCTTCCGTCTCGCTAGCTTTCCACCACTGGAAGCCTGCAATCCCGGCGAGAGCGAGGATCGACAGGAGGACAAGGATGCGTTTCAAGAAATCTTCCCGAAAAATGGAGCGCCCAGTTTATCAGTCAAGATGCCACGTCAGTCCTACGCTGAAGTTCCGGTGCGGTGCCGCGTATCCGAGAACCTCTTGGTAGGATTCGTCGAGAAGGTTTCTGGCCTCGAAGAGGAGGTCGAATTTCGGAGCCAGACTGTACTGCGCCGACAGGTTGACCAGGTAATAGTTTTCAAGCGTTTTCCTCTCTGCGGGAAAGCTCGAGAAGTCGTCATCCAGTAGCCCCCTAACGGTCGTGAAATCCAACCGCGAGTGCAACGCATCCGAGTGATGCGCCAATGCCAGCCGGTACTGGTGCCGGGGCCGCCGGACCTCTCTCCGGTCGACCGCGCCCCCCGAATCCGGTTCGGTCGCATGCAGGTAGGCGTAGTGGGCGGAGGCGGTCCAGTCCGGGTGAGGGTTAAATTCCAGCTCGAGTTCCCCTCCCCAGCGTTCAGAACGCCCGGCTTCGTTGGTGGCGGTGGGCAGTTCGGGGCCGTCGAAACCGTCCGGGTCGTAGTACCCCCGGATTTCATCGCTCAGGCGCTGGTTGAAGAGGCTGAGGCTGATCCGGCAGCAGGCCCCGTTGGGATTGTGTTCAATGCCGATCTCGGTATTCCGAGACCGTTCCGGTTGCAGGTCGGGGTTGCCCTGAAAGGTCTCCGGGAAATAACCATAACGTTCGGTCAGGGTCGGGTTGGCGATGCCGATGCCGCTGGCCAGGTAGATCCGGGTCGGCCTTCCGGGGAACTGGTAGGCGAAGGAGATGCGCCAGATGTCGGCATCCTGGAAATCATGGTTCTTGTCACGCCGGAGCGACAGGTCGACCGTGGCTTGGGGGTCGGGCTGCCAGTTCAGCGTCATGAACACGCTGGAGGAGATGAAGTTCAAAGGCTTGATACCCTTCCGGGTGTAGCGTTCCCGGCTCCATTCCAGGCCGGCTCCGAGGGTGCAGGAGTAACCGAAAAGGCAATCCTCGAAGTCGCGCCAGACCAGTTCATCGGCCTGGATGCGGTGCCCCTTGCTTTCGGTGGGGAAGGCATCCTGCGGTTGATTCGTCGTCTGCAGGTAGCTGAGGTTTGCCTGGTGCTTGAAGGGGCCGGTCCGCGCATGCAGGCTGGTGTTCAGATAGGTTCGGCGGTTCCTTGAGGTGTACGGGGCGTCCGAGGGTCCGGATCCATCGTATTCCGCATTTGCATGTGTGCGACGGACGGAGAAGCGGAAATCGGTGTCGGCCGAAGGGCGCCACTGTCCTCCCCATTGCAGGGTATTGTTCCGGTATCCGTCCCGCTCCGAGCCTGTCAGCGAGATGTTCTCGCCCCGCGTCTGGAAGTGATGCGCACTGGCTTGCATACTGAAGCCCTCGGACTCGGTGGCGACTTGGAGGGTGGTCTCGTGGCGCTGGTTCGAGCCGGACTTCTGGGTCAGGCTGGAGTGGCCTCCCTTTCGGCTGATCAGGTTGATGATGCCGGAGATGGCATCGCTCCCCCACAGGGCACTCGGCGCGCCCCGCAGGACCTCGATGCGCTCGATCCCGGCGATGCTCAGGTGGGCGAAGTCCACGACCCCGCTGGTCGGGTCGCTCAGCTCGATGCCGTCCAGGAGGATGCGCGTGTGGTTGGATTCGCCGCCGCGCATTCTCACCGCCGTCAGCGTCCCGCTGCCGCCGCTCTGGCTGATCGAGATCCCGGGGATTTCTCGCAGCACGTCCGAGATGGTGGCTCCCGCCCCCCGCCAGTCGCTCAAGTCGATGACGGTGACGCTGCTGCCGACGGTGTGCAAGGGCTGGGGGATGCGAGAGGCGGTGATGATGATGGTTTCGATATCTTGCGCAGCGGGTAGGGTGGGGCACCAGAGCACCGAGAGTGCGAGCAGCAGCAGATTTTTCTTGGACATGTCGGCTCCAATCGAGGATCGCAGCAGACATGGAGGAATGGCACGGCGGAACCGCCGTGCGTCATCCCGGTGGCCCGCCGCAACCGTGACAATTCAGGATGGGGCCGGTCTCCGGGCTTGCGAGGATTGCTAGGACACTTCCTTCCCAGGCCGAGGCCCAGTGGCTTGCGTGTCCCTCTCGCTTACCGTTGCGGGGGCAGCGCCGGCTTTGCTGTTGCGCACCGGCTTCCCTGTTTCATCTGTCAGGCAGACACCCCATCCCGCAGGGTGGGAGCAGTTTAACACGGGGGTCTGAGGGTGCCGTCAGCCTGCATTCACAGCAGACGACAACTCATCGAGAATGGTGCGGACTGCAGCCGGGGGGTCGTCGGCCTGCACCACCGGACGCCCGACCACCAGGTGATTGGCGCCCGCTTCGGCGGCCTCTGCGGGGGTGACCGTCCGCTTCTGGTCGTCCGCGGTCGCGGCCGGGCGGATGCCGGGCGTGACGATCCAGAAATCCGGTCCGCATGCTTCCCGAATCTGTCGGGCCTCCCGGGCCGAGCAGACGATGCCGGTGAGACCGGCCTGCAGTGCAAGCTGGGCCAGTCGTACAACCTGTTCTCCGGAGGAGCGCTGTCCGACGGCATCCAAGTCCTCGTCGTCCAGCGAGGTCAGCACCGTGACGGCCACCACGTGGAGTTCGTCCTGTGCGGCTTCGCGGGCCGCTTCCAGCATGGCTGGCCCGCCGGAGGCGTGCACGGTGCACATCCACACGCCCATCTCCCGCGCGGCGCGGCAGGCGGCCGCCACCGTGTTCGGGATGTCGTTGAATTTAAGGTCCAGGAAGATCTCGAAGCCCTGCTGCTGCAGGTCGCCAATCAACTTCGGCCCGCCCTTGACGAACAGTTCGGACCCCACCTTGAGGCGACAGTCGTCGGGCGAGAGACGGCGCGCAAAATCTACGGCCTCCTGGTTGCTCAGGCCGTCCAGGGCGATGATCAGGCCAGGTGCCGGATCCGCAGGCATTCGAATGACTTTAGACCAGGTAGGGGCGGTGGGGCGTTTTTTCGGCGTAGGGCTCGATCGGCCGCAGGGTGTCCCACTGCTGGCAACTCGGGCACTGCCAGAACAGCTTGTGCACCTGGAACTGGCACTCCGAGCATTCGTGGGTCGGGCGGTCGGCAAGGTAACGGTCCAGCGTGGTCAGGATCTGGCGCATGCTCTGCTGGTCGGCCGCGACCCGGTTCTCGGTGATCGCTTCCACGTATTCGCGCAGCAGCACCAGCGAGGACGGGTTGGATTGGAAAGTGCCGTCGAAAATCTCTTCCAGCCCGCTGTCGCCGTTCTGACGCAGGTCTTCGACCAGCGACAGTACCGGGAACAGGGCATGCGGCTGGGTCCGCGCCTGATGCAGGAACTGGCGGAATCCGTCTAGGTCTCCCTGGTTCTGGTATGCCTTGTGGATGAGCCGGATGATCCGGGGCGCGAAGGCCGGGCGTTTCTCGTAGGCGTCCCGATAGTGACGGATGGCGGCATGGTAGTCGCGCCGCCGGTTTGCGATGTCGCCGAGCATGATGTGCGCCCGTGAGCAGTCGCGGTGATGGCCCAAGGCCTTGTGCGCATGCTGGACGGCCTGCTCTTCGCCGTTGCCGTTGGCCACCGTCTCTAGGGCGTTCTCCCCTAATTCGCAGTAATACTGGGCGATGATTTCCTGCTGCGACCCTCCGTCCTCGCGTTCGATGTTGCGGGCGACGTGAATCGCTTTCTTCCACTCCTTCTCCTGTTCGTAGATTTCCCGCAGGTGGCACAGGGCTTCCAACTGGTGGCAGCCGGTGTCGAGCACGCCGCCGAGCAGGTGCTCGGCACGGTCGAACATGCCGGACTTCAGATAGTCCCGGGCCAGTTCCAGCAGTGCATCGGCCTTGGTTCGGTCATCCAGGTCCGGGCGTGCGATCAGGTTCTGGTGCAGGCGGATGGCGCGTTCCACTTCACCACGCCGGCGCAGCAGGTTGCCGAGTACGATGTAGGTTTCGACGGTGTCGGCGTCCAGGTCGACGACGTTGACGAACAGGTCGATGGCCTTGTCCGGCTGCTCGTTGAGCAGATAGTTGATGCCCTTGAGGTAGTGGCCCGGAATGGGTTTGGCCTGGTGACGCTGCATGTCGCGCCGTGCCGCCCACCAGCCGGTCAGCGCCGCGACCGGCAGCAGGAGCCAAAGCAGGGCGCTCATCATGTCAGGCCTCGTGAATTGGCATGCGCCGCAGATTGCGGACTTCCTGGTACACCAGGTCGTATTGGCGCTGCAGGCGGGCCAACTGGAAGCGGTAGCGTAGCACCATCCAGCCGCCGAGTCCCATAGCCAGTATCAATCCCAGCCCCAGCGTGGCCAGAAGCGCGAATCCCAACTGTAACGTGTATTCGGCGAAATACAGGTTGATGCCGACCGCTTGCGGGTTGGCCATCACCAGCATCAGCCCGACGGCCATCACCATCAGAAAAACGAGAAATGCACCTAATTTATTCATGTTGGGCGCCCCGGAAAGAGGGACCTATGACTATAGCACGGCTGGGCCGAATTTTCCTTCGCAGACCAGCGAAGGGAAGTGTGCCGGGACTACTTGAATAAGTCGCGCAGTTTTTCGCGCAGGCTCTTGCCGGGCTTGAAATGAGGCACGTGGCGTGTCCCCAGCATGACGTGGTCGCCGGTGCGGGGATTGCAGGCCATGCGAGGCTGTCGCTCGCGCAGGCTGAAACTGCCGAAGCCACGCAACTCCACCCGGTCGTTCTGTGCCAGACCTTCGGCGATGTGATCGAAGACCAGCTTGACGGCCTCGTCCACGTCGCGTGGAGACAGGTGCTTCTGCTTGGTCGTAATCCGGTCGATCAACTGGCTGCGGTTGATCTGGGCGGCGTTGGCGCGGGCGGGCATGATCTCGGGTCAGATTCAGGAATCTTCGTCTTTCCGGCCTACCAGTTTATCGCGAAGTATGCCGCCGAGCGATTTGCTGATCTTGGGAGCGGTTTCCTTGTACTCTTTGACCGCCTGTTTTTCCTCTGCCTGGTCCTTGGCACGGACCGACAGGCTCAGCTGGCGGCTCTTGCGGTCGAACGACTGGATGACGGCCTCCAGGGTGTCACCGACCTTGACCTGGTTGCGGGCGTCTTCCACCGATTCGTTCGACAATTCGGATGCCGAAATCGAGCCGGGGATGTTTTCCTCCACTTCCACGGTGACGGTACGGGCCTCGACCTCGGTGACGGTGCAGGAGATGGTCTGACCCTTGGGGTGTTGCTTCAGCCAATCCTGTACCGGGTCGCCCTCCAGCTGTTTGATGCCGAGCGAGACGCGTTCGCGCTCGACGTCGACGGACAACACCTTGGCCTCGATCTCGTTGCCCTTGCGGTACTCGTGGATGACGTTCTCGCCGGGTTCGGTCCAGGACAGGTCGGACAGGTGGATCAGGCCGTCGATGCCGCCGTCCAGACCGACGAAGATGCCGAAATCGGTAATCGACTTGACGGTGCCGGTCACTTGGGCGCCCTTGCTGTACATGGCGGCAAACGCTTCCCAAGGGTTGGAGATGCATTGTTTCATGCCGAGCGAGATACGACGGCGTTCCATGTCGATCTCCAGTACCATCACTTCGACCGCCTCGCCGAGCGTCACCACCCGGGACGGGTTGGCGTTGCGCGAGGTCCAGTCCATCTCCGAGGCGTGCACCAAGCCTTCGATGCCGTCCTCGATCTCCACGAAACAGCCGTAATCGGTGATGCTGGTCACTGAGCCCGGGACCTTGCTGCCGACCTCGTAGCGGTTCGTGATGTTCTCCCACGGGTCTTCCGTCAACTGCTTGATGCCAAGTGAAACCCGGCCGCTTTCCTGGTCGTAGCTCAGGATCTTGACGTCGATTTCCTGGCCGACCTCCACCACGTCGGACGGATGCTTGATGCGCCGCCACGCCATGTCAGTGATGTGCAGCAGGCCGTCGACTCCGCCCAGGTCCAGGAAGGCGCCGTACTCGGTCAGGTTCTTGACCGTGCCGCGCACTATGCCGCTCTCGGAGAGCTTCTTCAGGATGGCGTCGCGCTCGGCACTGTGCTCGGTCTTGAGCACTGCCCGGCGGGACACGACCACGTTGTCGCGGCGCCGGTCGATCTTGATGATCTTGAATTCCAGTTCGCGATTCTCCAGGTAGGTGGTGTCGCGCACGGGGCGTACGTCGACCAGCGAGCCTGGCAGGAAGGCGCGGATCGAATTGAGGTTGATGGTGAAACCGCCCTTGATCTTGTTGACGATGGTGCCGGTGACGTTGGTGTTCTCCTCGTGGGCTTTCTCCAACTCGCTCCAGATCCGGATGCGCTTGGCGCGTTCGCGCGACATGCGGGTCTCGCCGTTGCCGTCCTCGATGGCGTCCAGGGAGACTTCGACGGTGTCGCCGACCTCGACTTCCAGTTTGCCATCAGGGCCGGTGAATTGATCGGCCGGGATGAAGCATTCGGATTTAAGTCCGGCGCTGACGACGACCGAGTCCGGTCGGATGTCTACGACGGTGCCGTCGATAATCGAGCCGGCCCGCATTTGCAGGTGTGAAATGTTCTCTTCGAGAAGTTCCGCGAAGGATTCGCTCATGAATGGGTGCCTTTGTCTGATTGAGTTAATATTCCGGGCAGGCAAGCCCGGGCCTTTGCATGAACCTCCTCGATCGAACGCTCGCTGGTGTCGATCAGGGTGGCATCGGGGGCTTGAATCAGGGGTGATGCACCCCGTCGCATGTCTTGAAGATCACGCTGATTCAACTCTTCGATTAGCATATTAAGTCTAGCATTGATCCCCATTTCCTCCAACTGTCGCTGCCGGCGGCGCGCCCGTTCTTCCAGCGAGGCGGTCAGGTGGATCTTCAGGCAGGCGTCCGGGAAAATCACGGTTCCCATGTCGCGGCCGTCGGCCACCAGCCCGGGCATGCGGCGTGCCGCGCGCTGGTGATCCAGCAGGGCGCGACGGACTTCCGGGTGCACCGAGACGCGCGAAGCGGTGTGCCCGACCTCCGGTTCCCGGATGCGAGCCGTGACGTCGACTCCGTCGAGCAGGAGCCGGATCGATTCCGGCAGGGTCTGGGTCTCGATCTGCAGGCCGCGGGCGATTTCGCCGCAGGCGCCGGCATCGGCCGGGTCTGCGCCTCGCTCCAGGACGGCCAGCCCGATGGCGCGGTACAAGGCACCGGAGTCGAGGTAGTGCCAGCCCAGTTCGTTCGCAAGGTTCCGGGCCAGCGTGCCCTTGCCGGACCCGGCGGTCCCGTCGACGGCGATGACGGGGACGGTCTCAGGCATCGTGCAGGCGCATTCCGGCCTGCTGCGCGAGGTCGGAGAATCCGGGGAATGAAGTCGCCACCCACTGCGCGCCTTCGACGATGATCGGCTCCGAGGCCGCCAGCGAGGCGACGGCGAAGGCCATGGCGATGCGGTGGTCCCGATGGCTTTGGATCGTGCCACCGCCCATGGGTTGGCCCGTGATGCGCACGGAATCGTCGTCGACTTCGACCGGTACGCCCAGCGTGCCCAGACCTTCCGCCATGGCGGCGACGCGGTCGCTTTCCTTGATTCGCAGTTCGCCGACCCCGGTCAGGGTGGTCGTCCCCTGCGCGCAGGCGGCGGCGATGCACAGCACCGGGAACTCGTCGATCGCATTGGCGACCAGGTCGGGCCCGATGTCGATACCGGTCAACGCGCTGCTGTGCACGGTGATGTCGGCGACCGGCTCCCGGCCGACCGGATCGACGGCGTCGATGTCCAGTTCGGCGCCCATTTGCCTGAGGACCTGCAGGACTCCATCGCGCCGCGGGTTGATGCCGACGCTGGGCAGCTTCAGCTCGGAATCCGGCGCGATCAGCGCGCCGACGATGAAGAAGGCGGCGGCCGACAGGTCGCGTGGGACGGTAACGTCGGCGCCGTGCAGAGCCTGTCCGCCTTCGATGCAGATCCGTGCGCCGTCCACTTCGCAGTCCGCGCCGAACAGCGGCAACATGCGTTCGGTGTGATCCCTCGACGGCTCTGCCTCCGTCAGACAGGTGCGGCCTTGAGCCTGGAGCCCGGCCAGCAGGAGGGCGGATTTGACCTGCGCGCTTGCGACCGGCGGCCTGTACGTGGTTCCCTGCAGGGGCCTGCCGTCAATCCGGATCGGCGGACGGCCGGAATCAGTCTCGATCCGTGCGCCCATCTCCCTCAGGGGGCCCGCGACCCGTTCCATGGGCCGCTGCGACAGCGAGGCGTCTCCGGTCAGCGTGGCAGGGAAGGGGCGGGCGGCCAGCAGGCCGCACAGCAGCCGCATGGCTGTCCCGGAATTGCCGAGATCCAACGGTGCCTCGGGGGCCTTCAGCCCATCGGGGCCGCGCCCTTCGACAAGCCAGCTCCCGGGTGAAGTCTCCCGGATTCCCACGCCGAGTTGGGCGAGCGCCTGGGCGGTCGCCCGGCAGTCCTCGCTGTCGAGTACGCCGTCCAGTCGGCTGCTGCCTTCGGCCAGGGCGGCGATGAGCAAGGCCCGGTGGCTGATGGACTTGTCGCCGGGCAGGGCGAGGGTTCCGCGGACCTGGCCTCCCGGTTCCAGCCGCCAGCCGTCAGTCATGCCCATCGGGACGCAAGGTGTCTCGGGTCTTCTTCGCGGTCGTGAACGAGCCGTGCAGCACGTCGGATTGCCCGTTGTGCAGGGCTTCGATCAGTTCGCCGATGCGCTCTCGGAACTGTTCCAGGATGGGTGTCAGGTGCTCGCGGTTGGCCTGGCAGATATCGAGCCACAGTTCAGGGTTGCTGGAGGCGATGCGGGTGAAGTCGAGCAGGCCGCCTGCGGCATAGCGCTTCAACTCCTCGGGCGGAAATTTCTCGGTGAGCACATCCATCAGGGCGTAGGCCAGCACATGCGGCAGGTGGCTGGTGCCTGCGAACAGTGCGTCGTGCGCGTCCGCATCCATGCGTTCGACCTGGGCGCCGAGCTGCTCCCACATCCAGCAGACCCGTTCGACCTTGCCGGAATCAGTGCCGTCGACGGGGGTCAACACCACGCGTCGGTCGCGGAACAGCCCGCTGTTGGCATGCTGCGCCCCGCTTTTCTCGGTGCCGGAGATCGGGTGGCCCGGTACGAACCACGAGGGGACCCGGCCGCACGCCTGTTCGAGTTCGTGCAGCACGGGCTTTTTGATGCTGCCGACATCGGTGACCACCTGATGTTCGGCAATATGCGGCTCCAGGTTCTGGCAGACCGCGGCGATGACGGAGGGCGGAGTGGCCAGCACGATCAGTTCGGCCTCCCCGGCGGCGGCCTCGGGCGTCGGGTGGGCGGTGTCGATCAGGTCGAGATCCCGCGCTTGCTCCAGCGCTTGCGGATTCGAATCGTAGCCGTGGATGGCGTGTACGGCGCCCGCCGCCCGCAGTCCGGCCGCCATGGAGCCGCCGATGTGCCCGACCCCGATGAGTGCCATAGAGGTGCTCATGATTCCCGCCATGCGTGCAGCGCGTCGATCAGGGTCCGGGTCTCCTCGGGGGTGCCGATGGTGAAGCGTAGCCAGTTCGGGAGTTCGTACTCCGGCAGCGCGCGCACCAGGATTCCGCGCTCGCGCAGGTAGGCCACCACGGCCTGCGCCCGCTCGCCGAAGTCCAGCGTCAGGAAATTGGCGTGCGTGCCCAGCGCACGCAGTTCGAGTTCGCGTGCCGTCCCCAGGAGTCGCTGCATGCCCTCGGCATTGGCGGCGCGGCTGCGCGCCACGTGCTCGTCATCGCCGACGGCGGCCAGCGCCGCCTGCTGCGCCAGGGTATTGACGTTGAAGGGTTGTCGCACCCGGTTGAGCATCGCGACGACCTCGGGGTGGGCCAGCGCATAGCCGATGCGCAGGCCGGCCAGCCCGAAGATCTTGGAGAACGTCCGGGTCACGATCACCTGCGGGTATTCCAGGAAACGCCCGGCCGCGGGGATCGGGTCGCGGTATTCGGCGTAAGCTTCGTCCAGCACCACCAGGACCTGCGGCGGCAGGGCCTTGAGCAGCGCCCGGATCTCGTCATCCGTGAGCACGGTGCCGGTCGGGTTGTTCGGGTTGGCGATGAACACCACGGCGGTGGTCTCGTCCACGCACTCGAGCAGGGTTTCCGGGTCATGCCCCAGCGGTTGCTCGTGCGCGACCCCATGCGGGGCCGAAATCCGCGCTTCGGCGCCTGCCGCTTGCACCACCAGCGGGTAGACCACGAAGGCGTGCCGTGCGAATGCGGCGCTGCGGCCCGCTTCCAGGTAGGCGCATGCGACCAGGTCCAGCAGGTCGGACGAGCCGTTGCCGAACAGGAGGCAGTCGGCCGGGCAGTCGTGGCGGGCGCTCAGCGCCTCTCTCAATGCGTGTCCGTCGTTGTCGGGGTAGCGGGACAGGTTGGCAGGCTCCGCCAGGGCGGCCAGCGCCTTGGGAGAGGGCCCGAGCGGATTCTCGTTGGAGGCCAGGCGGCAGACCTGTTCGTCCACGGTGCTGGGGCGCGCGCCCGGCACATAGGGGGCCAGGCCCTGCACGCAGGGGCGTGCGGCTGCGACGATGCGCCGCAATGCCGCGGCATCGGAGGAGGTAGCGGTCATGGCGTCAACCCAGTGCGCAGGGGTAGGAGCCCAGGACCTTGCAGAATGCGGCGGCCTCGTGCAGGCTTTTCAGCGCCTGTGCCACCTCGGGATCCTGTTTATGGCCCCGGATGTCCAGAAAGAACACGTATTCCCAGTTGATGGCCTGAGTGGGGCGCGACTCGATGCGGGTCAGGTCGATGTCGGCATCGGCCAGCGGACGCAGCAGCCCCAGCAACGCACCGGGCTGGTTGTGCGCCGAGACCAGCACGCTGGTCTTGTCCTCGCCGGATGGCGCCTGGTCGTGCAGGCCGAGTATCAGGAAGCGGGTCCGATTGTTCGGGTTGTCCTCGATATTGGCGGCCAGGATTTTCAGGTCGTACTGCTCCGCCGCGGCACGCGAGGCGATGGCCGCGGTGTCGGGATGATCGGTGGCATAGCGGGCGGCGGCGGCATTGCTGGGGTCGCTGATCCGGTCCAGGTTCGGCAGTTCCCGGTCCAGCCACTGCCGGCACTGGGCCAGGGCCTGCGGGTGTGCGCGCACGCAGCGCAGGGCCGTGCGGTCCTCGCTGTTAGCCAGCAGGTGGTGGTGGACCGCCAGTTCGACCTCGCCGGCGATCTGCAGTGGCGAGTTGATGAACAGGTCCAGCGTGTGCGCGACCACGCCGTCGGTAGAATTCTCAACTGGCACCACGCCGTATTCGGATTGGCGGCTTTCCACTTCGCGGAAGACCTCGTCGACATTGTCGTGCGGGCTGATATCCGCGGCATGGCCGAAGTGGCGTTGGGCGGCCTGGTGGGTGAACGTGCCTTCCGGGCCGAGGTAGGCGACCCGGGTCGGGTGCTCCAGTGCCAGGCAGGCCGACATGATTTCGCGGAACAGGCGCATCATCCCGTCGTCCGTCAGGGGGCCGGGATTGGTCTCGCGGATACGACGCAGGACCTGCGCTTCGCGCGCAGGGTCGTAGAACGCGCCGGCCGATTGCTTGGCGTGCGCCGTCTCAAGCGCCAGGGCCGCACGGCGGCTGATGCGCTCCATGATTTCGACATCCAGCGCATCGATTTGCTGCCGGGCCGATTCCAGTCCGTTTTTTTTCATGCTTTGCGCTCGAAATTCCGCATGAATTCAACCAGGGCTTCCGCCCCGGCTACAGGCATGGCATTGTACAGGCTCGCGCGCATTCCGCCGATGACTTTGTGGCCGCGCAGCCCTATCAGGCCTGCGGTTTCGGCCTGTTGAAGGAAGGGGGTTTCCAGCTCCGGGTCCGCCAGGGTGAAGCAGACGTTCATGCGCGAACGGGCGCGGGAGGCGATGCGGTTCGCATAGAGCGGACTGGCATCGATGCAGTCGTAGACGAGATCGGCGCGGACCTGCGCGCGTCGCTCCATCTCTTCAAGCCCTCCCTGGTCGCGGATCCAGCGCAGCATCAGCGCGCTGACGTACCAGGCGTAGATCGGAGGCGTGTGATAGAGGCAGCCGGTACGGGCCTGGATCGCGTAGGACAGCCCTGGGGCCAGCCCGGTCTCTTCGCGAAGGCAGTCGCGCCGGATCACCAGCGCGGTGAGGCCGGCGGCGCCGAAGTTCTTCTGGCTGCCGGCGTAGCACAGCGCGTACGGGCGGATGTCGAACGGCCCGCTCAGGAAATCCGAGGTGCGGTCGCAGACCAGGGGGCAGGCCGCCTGCGGGGTCGGCATCGACAGGCCGGTCAGCGTCTCGTTGGAGACGTAGTGCAGGAAGTCCAGGCCGTCCGTATCGGCGGGCGCGAGGTCGAGGTAGTCCGCCGGGTCCGGGGATTCCGGCAGGACGCGCACATCGCGGAGCTTGCGCGCTTCTTCGATGGCCAGGCGGGACCAGAAGCCCGAGTCGACCAGGCCGACCTGATCCCCCGGAACGCTCAGGTTCTGTATCCACAGGGAGTAGTGCACCCGTGCGCCGCCGTTCAGGAACAGGACCGCGTAGTCGTCGGGGAGCGCGAGCAGGGCACGCAGATCGCCTTCCGCTTGCTCCGCGATGGCATTGAAATCTGTACTGCGGTGGCTCAGCTCCAGGATGGAACGGCCGTGCGGGGGGAAAGAGTGGACGGCCTCGGCGGCCTCGACGACGACTTCCGGCGGAAGCTGGGCCGGTCCAGGCGCGTAGTTGTAGCGTGCCTGGGAGTCCTCAGTGGACAACCGGTTCGTCCTCCGTCTCGTCGTCGTCCAGCGGCTCGACGCAAACGATTCGGGTCAACTGCTCGCCGTTGCGCGGCTCGATCAGCCGGACGCCCTGGGTATTGCGCCCCACCACCGAAATCTCGTCGATACGGGTGCGCACCAGGGTGCCGCCGTCGGTAATCAGCATGACTTCCTGGTTGGGCTCCGCCTCCACCGCCCCGATCACCCGGCCGTTGCGCTCGGAAGTCCGGATGGCGATGACGCCCTGGATGCCGCGGCCTTTGCGCGAGAAGTCGGCCAGTTCGGTGCGCTTGCCGTAACCGTACTGGGTCGCGACCAGCAGTTGGCGATGGTCCTGCGCCTCGGGGTTGATGATCGCCAGGCTGATGACCTTGGCGTCCGACCCCAGCCGGATGCCGCGCACGCCGGCAGAAGTGCGCCCCGTTGCCCGTACGGTGTCTTCGGAGAAACGCACGGCCTTGCCGTTGTCGCTGACCAGAAGGATGTCGGAACTGCCGTCGGACAAGGCCGCGCCGATCAGCCGGTCGTCCTCTCTCAGGTGGGCGGCGATGATGCCGCAGCGCAGGGGGCGAGAGAACGCGGACAGTTTGACTTTCTTGACGGTGCCGTTCTGGGTGGCCATGACCACGTAGCGGTCGTCGCTGAACTCGTGCACCGGCATGATGACGCTGACCTTCTCGTCCGGCTGCAGGGACAGCAGGTTGACGATCGGGCGTCCGCGCGCGGTACGCGAACCCTGCGGGAACTGATAGACCTTGAGCCAGTAGACCCGCCCGAAGCTGGTGAAGCACAGGACCGTGTCGTGGCTGCTGGCGACGAACATCTGCTCGATGAAGTCCTCTTCCTTGGTGGAGGCGGCGATCTTCCCGCGGCCGCCGCGGCGTTGCGCGCGGTAGGTGTCCGGAGACTGCGACTTGGCGTAGCCTTGCCCGGAGAGGGTGATGACCCGGTCCTCGACGGGGATGAGGTCCTCGTCTTCGATATCGTAGTCCACGTCCTCGATTTCGGTGCGGCGCGCATTCGCGTACTGCTCCTCGATGGCGACCAGTTCGGAGCGAATCACCTGCATCAGCTGCTCGGGATTGGACAGAATGGAGAACAGCTCGGCGATGAGTTCGAGAATCTCCTGGTAGTCGCTGCGGATCTTCTCCTGCTCCAGGCCGGTCAGGCGGTGCAGCCGTAACTCCAGGATGGCCTG
The DNA here is from genome assembly GCA_965116525.1 of uncultured candidatus Poriferisulfidus sp. Classification (GTDB taxonomy): domain Bacteria; phylum Pseudomonadota; class Gammaproteobacteria; order Poriferisulfidales; family Poriferisulfidaceae; genus Poriferisulfidus. Next base: position 668,944 of record OZ220694.1, on the reverse strand, counting down.
GGCTTGGATATCGGATAAGCGATACCCGCCATCCTGGAGCCCGGACTCTTTAGACAAGCCCTCCGGGCGGGAGGTTTCAGCGCCTTTCTGCCCCAGCAGCTGCGCCACGTCGCCGGGCGGCCAGGTGCGCTCCATCAGCCCGGTCCGGGCGGTGGCGGCGTCCGGCGACGCCTTGATCAGCGCGATGACCTCGTCGATGTTGGCCAGCGCGACGGCGAACCCCTCCAGGCGGTGGGCGCGACCGCGCGCTTCGCGCAGGTCGAACAGGGTGCGGCGGGTCACCACGTCGCGCCGGTGGCGCAGGAACGCCTCCAGCACATCGCGGAGGTTCACGATTTCCGGCTGGCCGTCGACCAGGGCCACCATGTTGACGCCGAACGACTGGCGCATCCGCGTCTGTTGGTACAGGTTGTTGAGGACGACCTCGTGGATCGCTCCCTTCTGCAGTTCGATCACGATGCGCATCCCGTCCTTGTCCGATTCGTCGCGCAGGGTGCGGATGCCCTCGAGACGCTTGTCGCGCACCAGTGTCGCGATGTGTTCGATCAGCTTGGCCTTGTTGACCTGGTAGGGGAGTTCGGTGACGATGATCTTCTCGCCCCCCTTGGCATCCTCCTCGATTTCGGTGCGGGCGCGGATCATGACCCGGCCCCGGCCGGTGGCGTAGGCGGAGTGGATCCCGCCGCGGCTGATCAGCCCGGCGGTCGGGAAGTCCGGCCCCGGCAGGTGCGTCATCAGGCCGTCGAGGTCGATCTCGGGGTCGTCGATCAGCGCGATGCAGGCGCGCACCGTCTCGCCGAGGTTGTGCGGAGGGATGTTGGTCGCCATGCCGACCGCGATGCCGGCGGCGCCGTTGATCAGCAGGTTGGGGACGCGGGTCGGCAGGACGGTGGGTTCCTGCTCGTTCCCGTCGTAGTTGGGGCTGAAGTCCACGGTTTCCCGGTCGAGGTCGGACAGCACCTCGTGCGCGATGCGTGCGAGGCGCACCTCGGTGTAGCGCATGGCCGCCGGAGAGTCCCCGTCCACCGAGCCGAAGTTGCCCTGGCCGTCGACCAGCATGTGCCGCATCGAGAACGGCTGCGCCATGCGCACCATGGTGTCGTATACCGCGGTGTCGCCGTGCGGGTGGTACTTGCCGATCACGTCGCCGACCACGCGCGCTGATTTCTTGTACGGCTTGTCCCAGTGATTCCTGAGTTCATTCATGGCGTACAGCACCCGGCGATGCACCGGCTTGAGGCCGTCGCGGACGTCGGGCAGGGCGCGCCCCACGATCACGCTCATCGCGTAGTCGAGATACGATTGGCGCATCTCGTCTTCGATCGTGATCGGCAGGATTTCGGAGGTTTGTACGGGGTCTGGATCGCTCATTCTGAAGGGGTTTTCCGGGGGTAGAAATACACTGGATTCTGGGGCACTTTTCAAGGAAATAATTTTACCAGAAATCGCGCTTTTATGCACCTTTTTCAGGGGGGGTCGGCTGGCCGTCGGAAGCGGTGGATTCGGGGACCTGCGCAAGGTCTTCGAGGCAGGGGAACCCCCGCCCAAATGCGGGCTTTTTCAAGGGGCTGGAGGGGTGGTGGCTATGGGTGGACTCGAACCACCGACCTTGGCATTATGAGTGCCACGCTCTAACCAGCTGAGCTACATAGCCAGGTGCGCGCGCATTATATAAGCAAAATGCCCATCGGTCGCCTTTCGCTATTCGGTGTAGCGGGCCAGCACCACGATCCGGGGAGAGGTGATGGCGGCCACCGATATGCGCCCCCCGTCCTTGAGGACGGCCTCGCCGGAAGCCAGGTCGATGTCGACGTCCTGAAAGCCGAGGCGTTGCCCGGTTTTCGAGTTGAACGCCTTGTAGACCGCCTCCTTGGCACAGAACAGGACGCGGCCTTGAAGGGTTTCGGAATCGTATTTACGTTGCTCGCCGGGCGTCGAGATCGTCTCCATGACCTTGGGGGGCAGGGGTTCCGCCGGTTCGACGTCGATGCCGATATAAGAGGATCCGGTGGACGGCATCACGGCCGCGACGGCGACCTGCTTGTCGTGCGCCAGGGAACCGACGATGCCGGCGGGCCACTTCGGAGCCCCGTTCGGCAGCCGGGGCAATTCGACCTCGGGCAGGCCGAGCTGTTCCAGGAGTTCCCGTGCCACCCTCCGCACCGCACCGCTTTGCCTGCGGACTTTCAGGGTGGCCTGTTCGCGGCCTGCGCGTTCGATCGGGAAAAGTGCGTCTTCGTCTCCCGGCATGATGATGCGGTGCCCCAGCAGCAGATTGGGCATTTGCAACGTCTGCAGGGCCTGTGCCAGCAGGGGATCGGTTGCCGCCTCATCCCCCGGTTCTGCAGCGGAGGGCTCTGTCCTCTGCTCAGCCACTTGAAGAGGAGCCTCGAAAAGCTGGTTCACTGATTCCGTAGAGCCGAGACACGCTTTCGGCAAACGCCGCCTGCCCCCCGTAGCTGGGATGCCGCACCGGGTGGTGCTCCAGCCCGAATTCCCCGAGGGTGTTCTGGGCATCCCTCCCGATGGCCACGATGCGGCGGGGCTGGAGGGTGTCCAGCAGGGTGAAGAACAGGTCTTGGCAGGCCCGGCGCTCGGCCCGGGTGTGGCGGCGGTTCGACAGGGGCTTGCCGGGTTCGAATGGATGCAGAGGGAAGATGTTCCAGAGAAAAACGGGTCGATCCACCTGGGCGAGCATCTTCCAGACCACGGCTGCGGTTCGCTCCGCGACGGGCGGGCCCTTGGTGGCGCGTCGCAAGGCGAGGTCGCCGTAGGTTTGGGCAAGGGCGGGGAGGTGCGCTTCGTCGGTCAGTGGCAGGCCGGTGCGGCGTCCACCGCGGTAGCCGAGATCCCGGGCAACCCAGAGGGAATCGATGCGCGTGCACAGCGCCGCGTTAAGCAGAGCGCGCAGGTTGGCGCGGCGCCGGAGGTCCGCATCGGTCCGATCGCAGTGGTTGCATCGTTCGCTGTACGGGTTGAAGACCCCGTCGAGGCGGATCCGGCTCAAGGCTTTTACGAAAGAGTGAGGAGTCATGAGAACATTAAAACATTTGAGAATCCGGCGTCCGTCTACAATCCGCTGGCAAGCCAGTTTGATCTAATGGAAGCAAATCCAAACGCACCGCCGCCCGGGCCCATCCCCTTCGCGTTCGAAGGACGCGCGGAGGACTATTTCGCGATCTGGATCGTGAACCTGCTGTTCACGATTCTCACGTTCGGGGTGTATTCGGCCTGGGCGAAGGTCAGGCGGCTGCAGTTCTTCTACGGCAACACCCGCCTGGCGGGTGACGGGTTCAGCTACCTGGCGCGTCCTATCGTCCTGCTGCGGGCCCGGATCCTGGTGCTCGCCGTCCTGTTGATCTACTTCGCGACATTCTGGTTCTCGCTTTCGGCAGGTCTCTTGCTGACCCTTGCCTTAATCCCGGCCTATCCCTGGGTCATTCACCGTTCGTTGCGCTTCAACAGCCGCATGACGGCGTGGCGCAACGTGCGATTCGACTGGCACGGGACCTACCTGCAGGCATTCAAAGTCTTCGTCCTGTGGCCGGTCGCCAGCGTCCTGACGCTGGGCATCGCATTTCCCTTCGCTGCCCGTGCCATGCGCGAATACCTGGCCAACGGCCAGTCGTTCGGACATGCGAGGTTCTCGGCGCGCACGGATGTCGGAGAGTACTACCTCGCCACGGGTGCGGCACTTCTGGTCTTCCTGTTCGGCGGCAGTGTGGTCGCGGCGATCCTCGGTATTGCCCTGGACCTGCTGGGGATCGGATTGGGGTTCGATGGCTTCGCGGCGGAGGGGGCCGAACTGATTGCCTTGCTGGCGGCGCCGCTGGCGGCCTATGCCGCGGGCGATTTGTTCATGGCTTTGACGCGGAACATCGTCGTCAACCGGCTTGCCCTTCACCCAGGGCACCGCTTCGATTGCGGTCTGTCCGGCATCCAGATGATCTGGATCAGCGTCACCAACATGCTGGCCATCCTCCTGTCGTTGGGTCTGTTGTGGCCGTGGGCGCAGGTGCGTCGCTGGCGCTATCTGGCCAACGCCATGGCCGTCCGCCCGCTCGATTCGCTTGAACAGTTCATCGACTCGCAGCATGCCGCTGGGGCGGCCACCGCTTCCGAGTACGCGGACTTTGAAGGCTACGAGGTCGGGCTGTGAGCGTATGCGGAAAACTGTACCAGGGCGGTACCACCCTTGCCCGGGAGGCCGCATTGACGCGTGCCGAAAGCGGGGAATTCACCGCGGTCGTCGCCTCGGAGGGAAAGACCGTTTCCCTCGGTCATATGCGGGGCGTGACGGCCCGCGTCTCGGGCTCCGACCGGTTGATCTACTTTTCCAACGATTTCGCGTTCAGTACGGACGATCACGAAGGGCTTGACGCGCTGCTGCCGGAAGGGCAGGCGCGACAGAACCGTTTTTTCGTGTTTTTCGAGCAGACCCGCATCGGCTATGTGGTGGCCTTAGCCGTCCTGTTGCTCGGATTGGTGGTGGCCTACCAGGTCTTTCCGGCCTGGTTCTCCGAGATCATCACTGACCTGATCCGCTTCGAGTTCATCCCGTTTGAATTCGACCGCGACGAGGGGGCTTGGGCGTTCCTGTCCCGCTCACTCCCGGCTGGCTAGACAAACTCCTGAAATCACAAGGATTTTTAATCGTGGAAACGTCCGGAATGCCTTGATTTCCAGGCGTTCGGCATGTTGCATGCTAAACTCGTACAAACCAGTTCCCATGCCCTCCGAAAACGGATTTGACGGGGGATTTCTGTTTGACTGAAGGTTGGAATAAATAAGGCTGACTGACCAGGATACGGAATCACGTATGGACACCGTAACGATTCAGATTATTTCATTCCAAATGGTCGCGCTGGTGGCAACCCTGGGCTTCCTTTGGAGTATCCACCGCGACATGGGCAACCTGCGCAAGGAAGTCGGTCAGGACATGGCAGATCTGCGCAAGGAGTTCGGCAAGGACATGGCCGGAGTACGGCAGGATGTCAGCGACCTGCGCGAACGCATGGCAAGGATGGAAGGCCTGCTGGAAGGCTTCGTCGGCCGTCCGCAGGAATCTCAGCCCTAAGGAACGATGCCGCGCACCGGCGCGGTTGATGCATCGGCGGCGAGATTGGCCCCGCTGGAACCCAACCGCGCCTGTAATATACTTGCAAGGCTAGACACTTGTTATGCCTATGGAAATGCCACCATGCCTATGAGCCAAGTGCCAAAGGATAGTTTGTACCGTCCCGAGTTCGAGCGGGACAGCTGCGGCTTTGGCCTGATCGCGCAGATGGACGACGAGGCCAGCCACGACCTGGTGCAGACCGCCATTCGCGCCCTGGAGCGGATGACCCACCGTGGTGCCATTGCTGCCGACGGCAAGACCGGCGACGGCTGCGGTCTGCTGCTCAAGATTTCACCCAAGTACTTCCGGGCGGTGGCGGAACGCGACGGCATCGAGCTCGGTGAGAACAATGCGCTGGGCATGGTGTTCCTGAGCCAGGACGAGTCCCGCGCCCAGGCGGGTCGGGAAGCCCTTGAAAAATATCTGGCCGAGCAAGGATTCCGGCCCCGTGGTTGGCGACAGGTGCCGGTCAATCCCGAGGTGCTCGGTGAGCAGGCCCGGGTTTCGGTGCCGCGCATCGAGCAGTTGTTCGTCGACCTGCTGGGCAGCGACCCCCAACACAGCGATGCGCCGCTGCTGCTGGCGCGGCGGAAGGCGGAGCGGGCGATGGCGGACGACCCGAATTTCTACGTGTGCAGCCTGTCGTCCCACGTGGTCAGCTACAAGGGTCTGATGATGCCGGAGTGGCTGCCGCATTTCTACGCTGATCTCAACGACCCCGAACTGACCTCTTCGATCTGCGTCTTCCACCAGCGGTTCTCGACCAACACGCTGCCGCAGTGGGCATTGGCGCAGCCGTTCCGCTACTTGGCGCACAACGGCGAAATCAACACCATCCGGGGCAACCGGAACTGGGCCGAGGCCCGGGCGCATACGTTCAACAGCGGCAACCTGCCGGGCCTGGAGGCGTTGAGGCCGTTGGTTTCCGCGGAGGGCTCGGATTCCTGCTCGCTGGACAACATGCTGGAGATCCTGCATGCGGGGGGCATCGACATCTTCCGGGCGATGCGCCTGCTGATCCCGCCTGCCTGGCAGAACGCGGAGGAGATGGACTCGGACCTGCGGGCGTTCTACGAGTACAGTTCCATGCACATGGAGCCGTGGGACGGTCCGGCTGGGATCGTGCTGACGGATGGCCGTTATGCTGCCTGCATCCTGGATCGCAACGGACTGCGGCCGGCGCGCTACGTCATCACCCGGGACCGGCGCATCATGCTGGCTTCCGAGATCGGGGTGCACGAATTCGCGGATGCCGACGTGGTGGACAAGGGGCGGCTGAGGCCGGGCGAGATGCTGGCGGTGGACACCCGCACGGGTGAGCTTCTGACCTCCAAGAAAATCGACCGCATCAACAGTACGCGGAACCCTTACTGGCAATGGCTGCACGAGGGGGCCCGGCATACCCGTTCCCTGGTTAATCACCGGGTCGCAGAGTGGGAGGCGTTCTCGCGCGAGGACCTGCGATGCCACGAGAAGATGTTCGACATCAGTTACGAGGAACGCGAGCAGGTGCTGCGGGTCCTGGCCGATGTCGGGCAGGAAGCGGTCGGCTCGATGGGCGACGACACGCCGTTGCCGGTGATGTCCGGCCGGACCCGGTCCCTTTACGACTATTTCCGGCAACAGTTCGCGCAGGTCACCAACCCCGCCATCGACTCGCTGCGCGAGAAGATCGTGATGTCGCTGGAGACCTGCTTCGGTCCCGAGCTCAACCTGTTCGAGGAAACGATGAGCCATGCCGTGCGGCTGGTGTCGGAGTCGCCCGTGCTGCCGCACAAGAAATTCGAGCACCTGAAGGCAATCGACGATCCTGATTACCGACCGCTTTGCGTCGACCTCAACTACGACGAGCACCGGGATCTCGAGGAAGTCGTGCGCGGGATCGCCGCGCAGGCGGTGCAAGGGGTCAAGGATGGCAATGTGCTCATCATCCTGTCCGATCGCGAGATTGCCCCGGGCAAGGCTCCGGTACATGCGCTTCTGGCGACAGGCGCCGTGCACCATGCGCTGATCCACGAAGGCCTGCGCTGCCAGGCCAACATCATCGTCGACACTGGCACCGCGCGCGACCCACACCATTTCGCGGCATTGCTCGGCTACGGGGCAACCGCGGTCCATCCTTATCTCGCGCTGCAGTCGCTGTCCGACATGGTGCGCCAGGGCGAGATCGACAAGGACACGTTCTCCGTGGTCGAACGCAACTACTGCCGCGGCATCGACAAGGGTCTGCTCAAGATCTGCTCCAAGATGGGCATCTCGGCCGTCACCAGCTACCGGGGCGCGCAGTTGTTCGAAGTCGTGGGTCTGGCCCGCGAGGTGGTGGACCTGTGCTTCGTGGGATCGGTCAGCCGCATCGAGGGGGCCGGTTTCGAGGAGTTGGCCGCCGACCAGCGGCAACTCGCGGCCCACGCCTGGAGCCGCCAGGACCTGCGGCAGGGTGGGCTGCTGAAGTACGTCCATGACGAGGAGTACCATGCCTTCAACCCGGACATCGTGCAGGCTCTTCAGGCGGCTGCGCGCAGTGGCGATATGGAGGACTACCGGGTATTCCAGGGCCTGGTAAACAGCCGCGAGCCGATGGTGTTGCGCGACCTGTTGCGATTGCGCGAGGGTGTCGAGTCCATCCCGATTGAGGAGGTGGAGCCGGTGGAGGAGATCACGTCGCGCTTCGATTCGGCCGGCATGTCGCTGGGTGCGTTGTCGCCGGATGCGCACGAGACCCTGGCAGAAGCCATGAACCGCCTGGGCGCCCGCTCCAATTCAGGAGAAGGCGGTGAAGACCCGGCGCGTTACGGGACTTCCCGGACTTCCAAGATCAAGCAGGTGGCTTCCGGGCGCTTCGGCGTCACGCCGGAGTACCTGGTCAACGCCGAAGTCCTGCAGATCAAGATCGCGCAGGGCGCTAAGCCGGGCGAGGGCGGCCAGCTGCCCGGCCGCAAGGTGAACGAGATGATTGCCCGGTTGCGCTACTGCAGCCCGGGCGTGACCCTGATTTCTCCACCGCCGCATCACGACATCTACTCGATCGAGGATCTGGCGCAGCTGATCTTCGACCTCAAGCAGGTCAACCCGAAGGCCCTGGTGTCGGTGAAGCTGGTGGCTTCCGCCGGCGTGGGCACGATCGCTGCGGGGGTGGCCAAGGCGTATGCGGACCTGATCACGATCTCCGGCTACGATGGCGGGACCGGGGCCAGCCCGCTGACCAGCATCAAGTACGCGGGCGGTCCGTGGGAAATGGGAATCAGCGAAGCGCAGGTGGCGTTGCGCGGCAGCAACCTGCGCGACAAGATCCGCCTGCAGGCCGACGGCGGCATGAAGACGGGTCTCGACGTGATCAAGGCGGCCATCCTGGGTGCGGAAAGCTTCGGTTTCGGTACCGCGCCGATGATCGCCATGGGCTGCAAGTACCTGAGAATCTGTCATCTCAACAACTGCGCCACCGGAGTCGCGACCCAGAACAATATCCTGAGGCGCGACCATTTCATCGGCGAGGCGGATATGGTGGTCAACTACTTCACTCTGGTCGCCGAGGAGACCCGGGAATGGATGGCGGCGCTGGGTGTGCGGCGTCTGGTTGACCTGATCGGGCGCACGGACCTGCTTGAGATGAGCTCCGGCATCACGGACCGGCAGCACGGCCTGAGCCTTGAACCGCTTTTGTCCGACGGTGGCATTCCGGCCGACACCCCGCGCTACTGCCAGACCGAAAGCAACCCCTCGTTCGACAAGGGAGAGCTGGCGGAGCAGATGGTGGAGGACACCCGCGAGGCGATCGAGAACATGACGGGCGGCGAATTCCACTACGAGGTCAATAACACCAACCGCTCGATCGGCGCACGGATATCGGGCGAGATTGCGCGACGCCACGGCGACCACGGCATGCGCGCGGCACCGCTCGTGCTTCGCCTGACCGGAACGGCAGGCCAGAGTTTCGGGGTCTGGAATGCGGATGGCCTGCACCTCCACCTGCAGGGGGATGCCAACGACTATGTCGGCAAGGGCATGGCGGGCGGCAAACTGGTGTTGCACCCGAGCCCGGATTTGTCATTGCCGACGCACAAGACGCCGATCATGGGGAATACCTGCCTGTACGGCGCGACCGGAGGCAAGTTGTTCGCCGCCGGGACTGCCGGCGAGCGCTTTGCCATCCGAAACTCCGGCGCCCTGGCCGTGATCGAGGGCGTGGGCGATCATGGTTGTGAGTACATGACTGGCGGCGCGGTCATCATTCTGGGTTCAACCGGGGTCAACTTCGGGGCAGGCATGGCTGGCGGGTTCGCGCTGGTGCTGGACGAGCAAGAGGGCTTTCCCGAACGTTGCAACGGAGAGATGATCGGATGGCGACCCTTGACTTCTGAAGGTTGCGGAGACTATGTCCAATACCTGCGCGGAGTGCTGATGGAATACAGCGGTGAAACGGGTAGCATACGGGCACAGCAGATTCTGGAGCAGTTGGAGGACTGGCTGCCGCGATTCTGGTTGGTGGCCCCGAAGGAGGCACAGATCGAAACCCTGCTGGACGGGTTCCGAGAGGCAGCGTAGGTCCGGATCCGGCTCCGTACTTATTCCGCCATGGCCGGGCGCATCCCTTCCGAATTTATCCAGCAACTGCTGGCACGGGCGGATCTGGCCGACCTGATTGGACGCTATGTCCAGATTAAGAAGGCCGGGGCGGAGTTCAAGGCCTGTTGCCCGTTCCACAACGAGAAAACCCCTTCATTCACGATCAGCCCGAGCAAGGGTTTTTATCATTGTTTCGGTTGCGGCGCACACGGCACCGCGATTTCATTCCTGATGGAGTACGGCCGATACTCGTTTCCCGACGCGGTCGAGGAACTGGCCAAGCAGACCGGGATGGAGGTTCCACGAACCGGCGGGAGTGACGCGCCGCGCCAGGAACTTGATCCGCTGTACGATTGCACGGAAGCGGCGTGCCAGTACTACCAGCAGGCGTTGACCCGGTCCAAGCCGGCACAAGCGTATGCCCGCGAGCGCGGCCTTTCGAAAGAGATTTGCGAAGAGTATCGGATCGGCTTTGCGCCGCCAGGTTTCGAGAACATCGGTTCGAATCTGTCGAGCCGGTTTAACCAGGAGTTGTTGCTGAAGGTGGGACTGTTGTCGAAAAAGGAAGGGCGGGTCTACGACAAGTTCCGCAATCGCCTGATGTTCCCGATCCGGGATTCGCGCGGGCGGGTGCTCGGGTTCGGCGGACGGGTCATCGACGATAAGGACAAACCCAAGTACATGAACTCGCCGGAGACCCCGCTGTTCCACAAGGGGCGTGTCTTGTACGGAGTGCACGAACTGCAGCAGCGCCGCGGAAGGATCAACTACCTGATCCTGACGGAGGGGTATATGGATGTGGTTAGCCTGACGCAGGCCGGAGTGCGGAACGCCCTTGCCACCCTGGGCACGGCCACGACCGAGGATCATGTCCGGCAGATGGGGCGCTTTTGCCGCACGTTCGTGTTTTGCTTCGATGGGGATCCGGCGGGTCGGGCTGCTGGCTGGCGCGCGCTTGAGAGCCTGCTGCCGGTTCTGCGCGAGGGCGATGAGGTTCGCTTTGCGCACCTGCCGGAGGGGGAAGATCCGGACAGCTACATCCGCGCCCATGGCGTGCCCGGCTGGAAAGAATTCATCCGAGGGGCCACGCCGCTGGAGGAATATTTCTTCACGCACCTGGAGCAGGGCCTGAATTTGGACCTAGCGTCCGGGAAGTCGGCGTTGGTCGCGAAGGCGAAACCGTTGTGTGAGAAAGTCGGCGCCCCGGTCTTCCGCGACCTGATGATCCGGAAGCTGTGCGACACGACCGGATTAAGAGAAGACCAGTTGCGCCTGGAACCGGCGACTGCAGGCGAACCGGATGCCCAACGGCCCAAGCCGACCCCGCCCGGACGACCGTCGGCGATACGGGTGATGATCCGCCTGTTGCTGGAGTATCCTGGGCTGGCCCGCCTGGCACCGCCGCTGGAAGACCTGAAAGCCATTTCGGTCCCGGGATTTGACCTGTTCGCCAAGATTGTGGAACTGGTGCAAAAGAATCCCGATATTAAGGCGGACGGAATCCTGGAATCATTTCGGGGCCAGGATGCGGAGAAGCACCTGAATAGCCTGATGCGCTGGACGCCGGTAGAGCTGTCCGGAGTGAAAGAGGAGGGGGATGTTCATGCCGTCTTCGAGCAGGGCGTGCGCCGGTTCAGGCTCCAGTGGGTCAGGCAGCGGATCGGCTTCCTGGAGACGAAGCAGGCCGAAGAAGAGGTTCTCGGCCCGGCGGAACAGGAGGAACTGGCGAACCTGCGCAAGGAACGCGCCGAACTTGCACGGGCTCCAGGCGGATAGTTTTTAGAACCGCCGCTTGAACCCGACCGTGATCGCCCAGTACTCGATGTTATCCATCTTGACCCGGTCCACGAAAGGCGTGACCCCGTCTACATGTACCGGTTCGTGGCTACGGATCTGGTCGTATGCCGCACGGTCGCTGAAATCGTCGAACTGGGCCCAGCGTGCCTTGATGCCGACGAAAGTCTGATCGGTCAGGGCGTAGTCCACGCCGGCCAGCAACTGAAACCCGAACAGCGTGTCGGACAGTTCCGTGTCCATGGAGCTCAGGGTGCCGGCGGCGCTCTCCCGCCATTCGAGCCACGAATCCTCATCCCAGCCGTATGCGCGTTGCGCCGCCGGGACGTCTGGGGCTACCTCCAGATAACCCTCGTCCACGGTCTTTCGCAGGAGCCGGCGCTTGTACTGCATCTTGGTCCGTGCCCATCCGGCACCGATGCCGACGTATGGCGTCCATCGGGATTCCAAGGCAAAGTCGTAGAACAGGTTGGCAAAATATTGCCGGATGCGGAAGTCCGAGATCCATTCGTAGGGCGGGGCGGTCTCGCTCCATTCTCGATCCTTGCTGGCGAGACCCGGGTGGGTCGAGGCGGTGATGATGGGATAGCTGGCCGAGTCGGGTTCGACGTGCATGAATTCCAGCTCGAATCGGAACCGGTCTCGGACGTAGCCCGCGTGTAGGCCAGCGGCCAGGCCGCTGCCCGCGTCGAACCGGGAATTCCATTTCCCTTGGGGGTCCACGATTCCGCAGGCGGGGTCATTGGCGATCGCCCCGGATGGGCGGGTTGCGTCGCTGTACATCTGGACATCGCAACGTGTCGGATTGCTTCGCCCGCTGACGATGGAATCCAGCGTGCGGGAGTCGGCCAGGCCAAGATCCGCGCCGACATAGAAGTCGGCGTGCGCGGCGGCCAGAATGTTCATGCCGAGCATGAAGACGCACAGGCGAAATGGGGTTGCGTGGGGCATTTTTTTGGGTGTTTTCGGGTGGCGGATACCCGCTATTATAGGGCAGGGTGGCGGATTCCTTAAGTTAAAAACCTCTATGAAACAATAACCTATGAGCCTTGCCGAATGCGGTAGAATAGTTTTCCAGAAACCCCGAATAACGAATCATAACTAGGGGTTGATTGTATGGAGGGAGTCCTCGAAATCAGAGACGGGTGCAATACTCCGGAGCAACTGCTCCGGAGCCTCGCGTTCGCCCGCTACCTGAAAATCTACAAGGAAGAGTTCCTCGCGGACCTTCTGCATCGCGATCATAATCTCGACGAAGCTCAGCACAAGGCAGACTTGATCCGCAGCATCACGCTGCGGGACATCAGCACCATCCTGGACTCCAATCACTTCGATCCCGAAGAGTTGGAGCATGCGCGCGCGGTTGTCAAGTTCCTGGACGGCGGCTTCCACCACTTCCGCAACGCGAGCTACTCGCGCCTGGTCCGCCTGCAGAACGAAGTGGTCAGTTCTGGCACGGAGAGCCAGAGCACGATCAAGGACAAGGTCACGGAGAAAGCCGCTGAGTTGAACGACTTGATCCTGGAGACGCGCCGCCGGCTGCTGTCGCAGGTCGGGCTGGGCTACGGAGTGCGCCGTACGCCGGGGATGGACGCCTCGCCGAACGTGACGGCCGGGGAGATTTCCGGACACTACTGCAACATTCCTGCGCCCTATAGCATCCTGTGCCATGTGCCCCTGACCATGGCGGCGGACATCCGCACGGGAGTGGATTACCGCACGCCAGCCAACCGGCGTGCTTATCCGTTCTTTCAGCTGGACCACAACCCGCTGCATATCGAGGACTTCGATCCGGAGGTCTGGGTGTCGGTCCCGCTACGGGTCGGGCGCTGGCTGATCATCGCCTACATCCACAAGTCGCGCGGCTGCATCGAGATGGAGCCGGGCCTGCTGAACCTGTTCCCTTTCGCCGACGTCGAGCAGACCTTCCCGGCGACGCGCCCCGACGGCCTGTTCTTCTTCGGAGATCCGAACGGGAAGTTCGGCGAGGATCTCGGTTATTACTGGGACGAGGAGAACCAGCTGCTGATCGGCTTGGTGCCGGAACACGACGAATACAAGTATTTCGGCTACTGCAAGAAGCCCATCCTGACCCTGCACAACGTGCTCGCGATCCGCGCCGGCGATGTTCCGCTGCACTGCGGCTGCACCCGCTATATCGTGGGCTTCGAGGGCGACGAGCCGTACATTTCGGAGATGCTGATCAAGGCGGACGACATGGGCCGGGCCGTGCTGGAACGTGCCAACGGCTCGGCGTTCCGCCGGCCGATCTTCTACGGCACCGAAATCGGCGCCTTCGCTTGCCTGGACGGTTTCAGCGAGCAGGCGAAGCTGGCCATGGAGGGCCGGGAGGTCGGCTACAACAACCACATGGGCTCGAACGCGCGGCAGGTCGTGCCGGTGGCCGAGGAGTCCGAAGTGGCGCTGGGCAGTAACCTGGACGTGCTGCTGTACCTGAACAACTTCGACATCAAGGAAGAAGGCGAGTCCTGTATCGACACGGAGATTCCGGTTCCCGAGGCCATCAAACATTTCCGCAAGGGTGAACGGGTCGCCGCGGGCAGCACCCAGACGCATCGGGGCAAGAAAGAGGCCAGCTACTGGGCTAATCCGTTCCCGACCCTGATGAGCAACGACGGTGATGTGTTGCACCCCGATCTCTACGAACAGTTCAGCGAAACCGAAGCTTCTTTCATGAAGGATATCGAAGCACTGGTGGAGCGCAAGGAAATGTATCTCGGCGTTGCGTACAGCCAATTGATGGCGGGGGTGTACGAGAAAGTCGAAGACGAAGACGTCACGCGTTGCGGCTTCAACGACCGCGAGGAGATCGAACAGGTTGCGCCGGAGCGCCTGGCGCACGAACTGATCCAGATGGTCAAACAGATTGCAGTGAAGAAGCGCGAGCGGCTGAACGGCGATGCCCGGGAAGTCGATGTCACGGTGGCGCTGGTCGGCGACAGCCGCACCGGCAAGTCGGAGACCGGAGAGAAACTGGAAGGCGTCCTTGGACTGACGCTGGTCTGAGAAATCTTCTTGAATATTGCCCCGCTGTCCGGCGGGGATAATTTTTAAACGTTCCTACATCTGCGCGATTCGCTCGCGCTGTTCCGCAAGCTGTGCATGTGCGGCTTCCAGTTCTGCCAACCGCTCGCGCTCTTTCTGCACGACCGATTCCGGGGCGCGTGACACGAACTTTTCGTTGTCCAGCTTGCCGCGGACCGCGCCGAGTGCGCCGTCCAGTTTCTTTAGTTCCCGATCCAGCCGGGCCAGTTCGGCCTCGCGGTCGATGAGGTCGGCAAGCGGAATCAGCAGACGCATGTTTCCGATCAGCACCGTGGCGGCTTCCGGGGCTGTTTCACCCGGCTCCATCCAGCGTACCGACTCCGGCCGTGCGAGGTTCTGAATCCAGGCTTGAGTCGCCTCGAAATACGCCTGGTCCTGCGGTGTCCAGTTCTCGAGGAGTACGGGGACCGGGCGGCCCGGAGCGATGTCCATCTCGGCACGAGTCCGCCGGATCCCGCTGACGAATTCCTGCAGCCAGCGCATCGTCTCGAGGGTTTCAGGGTCTTCCTCGATGTCTTCCGCTTCGGGCCAGTCGCGGGTCATCAGGAACGCGTCCCCGTCGTCCCGGCGCTGCGGGAGTTGCCGGTGCAGTTCTTCGGTGATGAATGGCATGAACGGGTGCAGCAAGCGCAGAATCCGGTCCAGCGTCGCGTACAGGGTGCGCAGGGTGGATTGCACGGCCTCTTCCGGCGCGTCGTCGTTCAGGGTCGTCTTCGTGAATTCCAGGTACCAGTCGCAGAAGTCGTGCCACACGAAATCGTACAGGGCCTTCGCGGCCAGGTCGAAGCGGTAGGCGCTCAGGTGCTCGGACACTTCTCGGGTGACTGCCTGCGAGCGTGCTGCAATCCAGCGATCCACCAGGCTGGCCTCGGCCGAAGGCGCCGATTCATCCAGCCGCCCGGCGTGCATCAGCGCGAAGCGCACCGCGTTCCAGAGCTTGTTGCAGAAGTTCCGATAGCCCAGCACGCGCGGCAGCTCGAAACGCACGTCGCGCCCGAACGTCGCCTGCGTGGCAAAGCAGAAGCGCAGCGCGTCGGTTCCGCAGGCCTGGAAGCCGTCCGGGAATTCCTGGCGGGTGATCCGTTCGATCGAGGTAGCCTGCTTCGGATCCATCAGGTCGACGACGCGTTTCTTCACCAGCGCTTCCAGGTCAATGCCGTCGATGACGTCGATCGGGTCGATGGTGTTGCCCTTGGATTTCGACATCTTCTGGCCATGCGCGTCGCGTACGAGGCCGTGCACGTAGATGTCACGGAACGGCACGTCCTCCATGAAGTGCAATCCCATCATGATCATGCGCGCGACCCAGAAGAAGATGATGTCGAAGCCCGTGACCAGTACGCTGGTCGGGTAGAAGCACTCCAGCGCCGCATCCTTCCGGGGCCAGCCGAGCGTGGAGAACGGCCACAGCGCAGAGGAGAACCAGGTGTCCAGCACGTCCTCGTCCTGGCGCAGCGGCGCATCGGCCGGAATCTGGTACTTCTCCCGGACCTCCTGCTCGTCGCGCCCCACATGAGGCGTGCCGTCGGCGTCGTACCAGGCGGGGATGCGGTGTCCCCACCACAACTGACGGCTGATGCACCAGTCCTCGATGTTCTCCATCCAGTCGTAGTAGGTCTTGCTCCAGTTCTCCGGCACGAAGCGGATGCGGCCATCACGGACTGCGGCCAGCGCTTTGTCGGCCAGCGGGCCGGTGCGGACGTACCACTGGTCGGTCAGGTAGGGCTCGACCACGGCACCGCTGCGATCGCCGCGGGGGATGGTCAAAGCATGCTCCTCGGTGCGCGCCAGCAGGCCCTGCGCTTCGAGGTCGGCCAGGACCTGTTCGCGCGCCTGCTCCCGGCTCAGGCCCCGGTAGGCCTCGGGCGCGCCCTCGCCGAGGTGTGCGGTATCGGTGAAGAGGTTGATCAGCGGCAGGTCGTGGCGCTGTCCCACCTGGTAGTCGTTGAAGTCGTGTGCCGGAGTGATCTTCACGCAGCCGGAACCGAACTCCGGATCCACGTAGTCGTCCGCCACGATCGGGATGTCGCGGTCGGCCAGCGGCAGGCGAACGGATTTCCCGATCCATTTCTGGTAGCGGGGATCGTCGGGATGCACCGCCACCGCGGTGTCGCCCAGCATGGTTTCCGGGCGCGTGGTGGCGACCACCAGTGCTTCGTCGGAGCCGGCGATGGGGTAGCGCAGGTGCCACAGGTGTCCCTGTTCCTCGGAGGCGATCACCTCGAGGTCCGACAGGGCGGTGCGCAGCACCGGATCCCAGTTGACCAGCCGCTTGCCGCGGTAGATTAGGTCCTGGTCATGCAGTTGCACGAAGACTTCGCGCACCGCTTCGGACAGCCCCTCGTCCATGGTGAACCGTTCGCGGGACCAGTCGACCGAAGCGCCCATCCGGCGCAGCTGCCGGGTGATGTGTCCACCGGATTCGCGCTTCCAGGTCCAGACCTCTTCCACGAAGGCGTCCCGGCCCAGTTCCCGGCGCGTCCGGCCTTCGCGTTCCAGCTTGCGTTCGACCACCATCTGGGTGGCGATGCCGGCATGGTCGGTTCCCGGCTGCCACAGAGCGGCACGGCCCTGCATCCTCCGCCAGCGGGTCAGGATGTCCATCAGGGTGTCCTGGAACGCGTGGCCCATGTGCAGGGTCCCGGTCACGTTCGGGGGCGGGATCATGATGCAGAAGGGCTCGCCTTCGGCATTCGGCGCAAAGGCGCCGCTGTCTTCCCAGCGTTGCCGCCAGAAAGCTTCGATCCGTTCGGGGTCGTAACTTTTATCCATAGTGGCGGGCCGCCCGGTGGGAGCGGGGGCGCGACGCCCTACTTCGAGATCTCGTGGAGTTCCGGCTCGACGCCGTTCTCCCGGTACTGGCGGAAGCGCGCACGACCGTGACTCTTGGTGTCGTCGTCCGGGCCCACCACCTCGGCCACGCGGCTGAACGATTCGTACTCGTCCGGCATGTCGTCGGCCAGGTTGATCAGGACGTCCCGCTCCTGCGGCAGCCATTCGTCATGGATGGTGACCCGGACGTGCGGGCTCGGACTTTCGCCCAGGCTGTGCGGCAGGAAGCTCTGGTCGCGGAAGGTCCACATCTGGGTATTCAGCGATTCGGCGGCCTGCGGGTCCGGGACCCGAACGTGCACCCGGTGGCCCTGGGCCACGGCCTTCTCCGCGATCTGGCAGGCGACCCGTTCGCGGTGGCCGTTCTTGATGACGTAGAAGTGGACGTCCTTCATGGGCTAGGACTTCTGGGCGTCCTGCATCAGGAAGTGCGTCAGCAATGGCACCGGGCGGCCGGTCGCTCCCTTGCTTTTGCCCGTATTCCAGGCGGTTCCGGCAATGTCGAGGTGCGCCCACGGCGTGTCGCCGACGAAGCGCGACAGGAAGCAGGCGGCGGTCGTGGCGCCGGCATAGCGCTCCCCGATATTGGCGATGTCGGCGAAGTTGCTGTCCAGTTCGCATTGGTAGTCGTCCCACAGTGCAGCGGCCAGACCCGGTCCCAGCTTTCGCGGCCGGCGGCGACCAGCGCGCGTTCCACTTGGGCCTGGTAGGTAAACAGCCCGGACGCGTGCTTGCCCAACGCGTGCAGGCAGGCGCCGGTCAGGGTGGCGATGTCGATGATCAGGCGCGGCTTGAACCCGAGGGCGTAGTCGAGGGCGTCGCACAGGATCAGGCGGCCTTCGGCGTCGGTATTCAGGATCTCCACGGTCTGGCCGGAGGCGGTGGTGACCACGTCGCCGGGCCGGGTGGCTTTCCCGCCCGGCATGTTCTCGGTCGCCGGGATGATGCCGACCAGATGCTGCGGCAGATTCAGTGCCGCCGCCGCCTTGAGCGTGCCGAGCACGCTGCCGGCACCGCACATGTCGAATTTCATTTCGTCCATCGCGGAGCTGGGCTTGATGGAAATCCCGCCGGTGTCGAACGTGACGCCTTTGCCGACCAGGGCGATCGGGGCCTTCATTCGGGCCCGGCCGCGGTATTCGATGACGATCAGCTGCGGCTCTTCCGCGCTGCCCTGCGCCACGGCGAGGAATGCGCCCATGTTGCGTTTTTCCAGTTCGCGGCGGCCGAACGACTTGACCGTGAAACGCGAGTCCTCGCGAACCAGCGAACGGGCCTCGCGGGTCAGGTAGCCCGGCGTGCAGAGGTTGGGCGGCAGGTCGCCGAGTTGCCGGGTCCAGATCATTCCGGAGGCGATCGCCACGCCTTGATCCACCGCCTTGCGGACCTTGGCCCGGTTCGCCGCGGAAGCGAGGACCGAGACGGACTCCAGGGGGGTGGCCGGAGGCTTGGCGGAGGGTTTGGTCTCCTGGAAGACGTAGGCCGCGTTTTCCAGTGTCAGCGCGGTCTGGCGCGCATTCCACTGCGCGTTCCTGCCGGCGACCCGGACTTCGCTACTGGCGAGCGCTGCCGTCGCCGTTGAGTCCTTGTGCAAAGTCCGCGCGACTTGTTGCAGCGTTTTCAGGAAATCGTTTTCCCCGGTCTTGCCGGCCTCCCCAAAGCCGGCCAGCAGCAGGCGCGCGGCCTTCAGCCCGGCAGGGCGATACAATGCGTGGAGTGCTTCGGCCTTGCCTGCGGCATCCTGCTGGGACAGGAGGTCGCTGACCGCCCCGCCCGTGGCCCGATCCACGGCTTGGGCACTGGGGGTCATCTGACCGTTTTCGTAAACACCGACCACAAGGCAGTCGCAAACGATTTCCGCGGGTGAGGCGGTGACAACGGAATACTTCATGGAAAGAGCCTAGAGGTCACGTGTGAAGAAGCCAAATTCTATCAAATTGCGCCTCCCCGCCTCTTTGAAAAGCCGCTTGGGTCAAGGCCTGTCCGACCTGGATCGCTACCTGTCGTCGCTGGATCGCCGCATTGCCGAATTTGATCTTCGGTGGAGTCGCAAGGTATCGCGTGGCATGGTCGGACTTGATTTCAGCTCGGCCGACGTATCCAAATTGCGTCTTTCGATCTTGGACCGCTACCTGACACGTGAACTCTTGCGTGCCGCATTCGCGGTCACCATCGTCCTGCTGCTGCTGATCGCCAGCAAGCTCTTCATGCAGCAGCTCGGATACCTGATGGAAGGCAAGTTCTCCACCGGCATCGTCTACGAGCTTCTGGCCAACAAGCTTCTCACGTACTTCGTCCATATGCTGCCGTTCCTGATGCTTCTGTCGTCGGTGCTGGCACTCGGCCGCATGCACCGGGATGCCGAGATGACGGCCCTGCATTCCTGCGGCTACTCCGATGCCCGCCTGCTGTTTCCCATGTCGATGGTCGGCATCCCTCTGGCCCTCGCGTTGGGCGTGATGAGCCTTTATGTCACGCCCCGGTTGTCGCTTGAAGCGGAACTGGCTCATCATCAGGCCCGTCTGGAGGCAGGACTGGATGTGATGCAGGAAGGGCGTTTCATGCAGACCCGGAACGGACGTTGGGCGCTGTATGCGAGCCGAACGGACGGGAAGGTTGCGGAAGATGTGTTCTTCGCCAGTTACGAGACGGAATCGCAACAGGTCCATATCGAAACCGCGGCCCGGGCGACCCGGACCCTGGACAAGGAAGAGGGCGTCTATGTGCTGGACTTCGAGGACGGCCGGTGGCACAGCGGCTGGCCGGGCGACGCGGACTTCCAGACCATGAAATTCGATCGGCACCTGCTGCGGGTCAACATGGCGCCGCCTCCCGGCGTCTGGACGCAGACCAAGTACATGATGCCCGGGCAGTTGTGGGAAGACGGCTCCGCGGCGGCCCAGGCGGAGTTGCAATGGCGATGGTCCCTGCCGATCTCGCTGCTTCTGATGTTGGCGCTGGCCATTCCGCTTTCGCGCAGTTCGGTGCGCGAGGGGAAATACGCCCGCGCCGCCTACGCCATCGCGATCTATCTGGTCTACGCGCAGTTCCAATTGTTGGCAACCAGCCAGGTGCGCGGCGGCAACTGGCCTGCCTGGGCGGGCGTCTGGTGGGTGCATGTGCTGATGGCCCTCGGCGTCGTGCTGCTGTATCACCGGGCGCGGCGGAGCCGGGCATGAGCATTCTGACCCGCCACCTGATCTGGCGCGTGCTGGTCGGAATCAGCCTGGTGGCGCTGGTCGTGGTGACGATCCTCACCCTGGTGGACCTGATCGACGAGGCGCGGCGGGTGCGTCCGGGAGGCTATTCGTTCACGGACGCCCTGTGGGTCATCGTGTTGACCACGCCGCAGCGAGTCTACGAAGTGCTGCCGGTCTCGGTGTTTATCGGCAGCCTGCTGAGCCTGGGCCAACTGGTCGCAGACAATGAAATGACAGCGCTGCGCGCATCCGGGATGGGCGCCTGGTGGTTATCCGGGAGATTGCTGGCGGTGGGTCTGGTTCTGGCGTTGGCGACCATCTTCATCGGCGAGAAGATTGCTCCGGCGGGCGTGGAAGCGGCATGGGACATCCGGCAGCAGTCGAAGGAAAAGGCGCTGGGCGGAGAGGCACAGGGGCTGTGGGTCCGCAAAGGCGAGCACTACCTTCATGTACTGCGGGGGGCTCAACGCGACCGCCTGTCCGACGTGCTGGCCTATCGACTGGATGCCCGCGGCGCCCTGAAACACAGCCTGCATGCCAAGAGCGCCCAGTTCACGGACGGACGCTGGGTTTTGCACGAGGTTCGGGAAAGCGTAATCCATCCGGACGGCAGCGTCACCCGCGAGGAATATGCGGAGAGAATCGACGTGGCCCTGCCGGATGTCGGCGTGCTGGACACGATGCTGATGCCTGCCAACGAGATGCCGATCACGCGCCTGGACCGCTATCTGAACTACTTCGACGGCGAGGAACTCGACCTGCGCCCCTACCGGTTTGCCTGGTGGCAGCGTCTCGCCACGCCCCTGGCCTGCGTGGTAGTCCTCCTCCTGACGATTTCGTTCGCCTTCACCCAGTCCCGCGGCGGGGGGCTGGGTCAACGCATCTTCATCGGTGTGATCAGCGGGATTGGCATCTACCTGTTCAACCGGGTAGGTGGACATCTCGGGATGCTGGCGGATTTGCCGCCCTGGCTGGCGGCGTTCCTGCCACTGGTACTGCTTTTCCTGCTTGGTTTGGCGCTATTGCTGACACAGCAGACAAAGGCGCGTCAGGTCCTCGGCAGCGGGCTCAAGGCAGGTTGATCCACTCCTGGATCATTCCATCGAGACCAGACGGGTGGAACTCCACCGGTCATGCCAGCAAAGCCGAGTCGAGCTGAACAGGCTCCACAGGAACCCCAGGCCCAGACAGGCCCAGGACAGTACGGCTCCCAAAGCCCGGACGACGGCGGCGCCCCAGCCGATTCTCCGGCCGTCCGGGGTCTCAATGCACACCCGCCAGGCTCGCATGCCTAGCGTAGCTCCGCGGGCACGCCAGCAGAGCACGAAGTAGGCCAGGCCGACGATCGACAGGTAAGCCTGGTACAGCCAGCGTTCCGGGGAACCGGGCACGGACAGGTCCAGTGCTGCGAAAGGAAGACTGGCGGCCCACCAGATGGCGATCAACGCCAGGAGATCGTAGATGATGCAGCCGAGCCGCCGCCAAAGGCCAATGATGTCTGCAGATGGCATGGTGCGCGAGTGTAGCAGGGAATCCCCATGCGGCATACTGCCGAAAGGAGCCTGCGGTATACTGATTGCACCATGTCCGACGCCGACGTAATCGACGCATTTCTCGACAGCAGCTGGGCGGAACAGGGACTCGCGCGCTCCACGATGCAGGCGTATCGCTCTGATCTTTCAGGGTTTTCCCGCTGGTTGAAGGAAAAGGGAAGCGACCTCTGCGCCGCAGGTGGCGAGGATATCCAGATGTACCTGGCTTCCCGGCTCCAGAAAGGCACGCGGGCCAGCAGTGTGGCACGCATCCTGTCGGCAATCCGCCTGTTCTACCGCTATGCAAAGCGGCATGCCCTGCGTGGCGACGACCCCTGCGCGCAGGTCATTCCCCCGAAACCATCCCGGTATCTGCCCACCGTGCTGAACGAACAGGAAACCGAGACCCTGTTGAACACGCCGGATGTGACTACCCCGAAGGGACTGCGGGACCGCGCCATGCTGGAACTGCTCTACGCCTGCGGACTTCGGGTCAGCGAATTGGTTTCCCTCAAACAGGGTCAGATCAACATGAAGACCGGAGTTTTGCGCCTGGTTGGGAAGGGCATGAAGGAGCGGCTGGTGCCGTTCGGCGAGTGCGCGACCGATTGGCTGGAGCGCTACCTCAGGGAGTCCCGGCCGCTACTGCTGGAGGGACGGCCACAGACTGAAGATCTGTTTGTGACCCGCCAGGGTCGCGCGATGAGCCGCCAGGCTTTCTGGCAGATGCTGCGCCGGACGACCCAGAAGGCCGGCATCACCAAGCCGCTGACCCCGCACACGCTGAGACACACGTTCGCGACGCACCTGCTGAACCACGGGGCGGACTTGCGAGTCGTGCAGATGCTGCTCGGCCACAGCGACTTGGCTACCACTCAAATCTATACCCATGTGGCACATGACAAACTCAAGAACATGCACCGGGCTCACCACCCTCGTGGTTAAGCGAACCCTATTCTTTGGCGCGCTTCTGCTCGCGACCGCGGCTCCCGCGGAGATGAGCGAAACGCAGCTCCATGAACGTCTGATGGAATTGAACCCGGATCGCGCTCCGGATCGGGTCCGCCCGGCGCCGGTGCCGGGCCTGTACGAGGTTCTGTACGGGGCGCAGGTTTTCTACATTACGGACGACGGCAAACACCTGATCTCGGGGGGCGAGCTGATCGACCTGAACAACCGGATCAGTTTGACGGAAGTCTCCCGGGCAGCGGCTCGGGCGGAGTTGCTGGATGCCTACGGCACGGACAAGATGTTGGTTTTCCCGGCGGGCGCGTCGCGCCGCCATGCAATCGTCGTGGTGACGGACATCGACTGCCCGTATTGTCAGAAATTTCATGAGCATATCGAAGAACTCAATGCCGCCGGCGTTGAAGTCCGCTACTTGCTGTATCCGCGGGCCGGCATGGAAAGCGGCAGTTACCACAAATCCGTCAGCGTCTGGTGCTCAACGGACCGCCGGGATGCGTTGACCCGAGCCAAGCGTCAAGAGCCGGTCCCGTCGAAAACTTGCGCCAACCCGGTCGCCGAGCATATAGACCTGGTCGATCGGATCAATATCCGGTCGACGCCCTCCATCTTCCTGCCGGACGGCATGCTGGTTCGCGGATACCGCCCGCCGGCGGAGCTTCTGGCCCTGCTGGGCGACTGATTCCGGGATTTACGCGCCGGGCATGTCGTGCAGCTGGCGGCTGTGCGTGAACAGCAGGGAACAGCGAACCGGCCGGCCGGGATAGACGAGGCGGACAAAGCGGGCATATTCGTTCATCTGCTCGGTGTAGTGCCCGGCGATTTCTTCGAGTTCCTTCGGGTCTTCCGTGGTGTGGGACTTGAAGTCGATGACCCAGGCCTGGTCCGGAGTGACCAACAGTCGGTCGATGATGCCAAACCCTTCGCCTGCTTCGGTTCTGCAAAGGATCGGGACTTCCGTGTAGACGCGGGTCTGGGGATCGGGCCGAAATACCGGATCCAGTTCCGGGTCGCCGACCACCCGACGGGCCTCGTCCAGCCAGTCCTGAAAGTCGGGGTCCTGCAGGTTGCGGTTCTGGCCGTGAGCCAAGCGCTCGACCTTGGCCGGATCGGGCTCTCCGGCTTCCAGCATTTCGATCAGGGCATGGATAAGACTGCCGCGCTCCAGTGCATACCGCCGCGCTAGGACTCCCCTCATGTCTTCGGAATCCATCGGTTCGTCCAATGCGTCGGTCGCGCTCGGTGCCACGACGTTCGGGAGCTTGATGGGCGTGTCCAATCCGGTACAGTCCGGCTCCGGCGCGGCAGAAGGGGGAAGGGGGTCGGCAGGCTGCGGGTCCGGCCCCAGTGCCAGCAAGCCGGACTCTTCTTCGGAGAACTCCGAGGATAACGCCAGAAGCTTCTGGTGAAGTTCTTCGTGCTGGCAGAGAATCAGCATCTGCCGGGCGCGGGTAAACGCGACATAGGCGCGGTTGAAGTCTTCCGCCTGCCTTTTTTGGCGTACTAGTTCCAGGCATTCCAGCGAACGGGAATCCATGTCTGCCTTGCGGGGCCTGAACAGGAAACGCCGGGGCCGGTCTTCGTCGGCGGGCCAATCGATCAAGACGTCCCCGTGCCGGCCCCGTTCCGTGGGCTTGTCCAGTTCGGCGTACACGACGATGGGCTTCTCTAGGCCCTTGGCCGCGTGCACGGTCAGGATCTGGACGCGGTCTTCCTGGTCGTCCGACCTCAGGCTGACGAGGTCGGGCGCGTCATAGCCTTCGACGCGGCCGCAACGCATCTCTTCGATGAAGTGGACGAAGGCCGCCGTGCTGGGATAGCGCCCGCTGTCGAATTCCAAGGTCAGTTCGATGAAGCGGGTCAGGTTGCTGACCGCCCGCTCGCCGCGCTCGCCTGGCCAGGCACGCTGGTAGCAGCGCAAGGCATCCGTCTTGAAGTAAATCAGATCCAGCAGGTCGTGGGTGGGGATGTGGCCGACCAGCTTCCGCCACTTTTTGAAGTTTTTGTGCGCGCGCCGCAGCGGGTGTTCCGGGTCTTTCTGTTTGGACAGAATCTTCAGGCGGTCGGTCCAGCGGTCCGACCTCTCGCCGGTACATGCCAGTTCCATCAGTTCTTCGTCCGTCACGCTGTACAGGGGGGAGCGCAGCACCTGCACCAGGTGCAGGTCGTCGGCCGGCCGGATCAGGAACTGCAGCAGGGCCTGCATGTCCCGGACTTCCAGATGCTGGAGCAGGGTCTGGCGGGACTGGCGGGCGAACGGGATTTCATGACGGGTCAGCGCATGCTCGATCTGCGGGACATGGGTGCGCCGGTTCACCAGGATCATGCAGTCGCGGAATTCGGCGGCCCGGGTCCCGGTGTCCCGATCCTTGATGGCGACCCGCTGGTCGATGATCTGCCGGATGCGTTCGGCGATCTTCTCGGCCATCTGTTCGAGGTGGGTGGAGCGGACTTCGGGGCGGGGTTCGGTCAGGGGATTGCGCAGCGGCTGGTCCGGGTCGGGGGCATCTGACTCATCCCGGGCTTCTTTCGCAACGGGCGGGAGCAGCTCGACCCGTCCCCACAATCCTTCCAGATGGGTTTCGTGGGGCGAGAAGTCTGGCAGGGGGAAGATGCCGCCCTTGCCGAAGGTGGAGTTGACGAAGTCGATGATGACGCTGGCCGACCGGCGGGATTCGTCCATGGGGGTCGGCTTGTCCGCCTGCAGGTGGGACTGGAGGTAGATGCCGGCCTCTCTTTGTATCTCCGGGTTGGCGCGCCGCCACTGGTAGATGGACTGCTTGGTGTCACCGACGATGAAGGCGGAGCCGGATCCATCCCCGGACTCGTGCAGGGCCTCAAGGAAAATCTTCAGCGTTTGCCAGGACAGGGCGTCGGTGTCCTGGAATTCGTCGACCAGAACATGCCGGAAACTCTGCCCGAGCTTGTACTGTACCCACTCGATGCCGCCGTTCATCAAGCGGTTCGAAAACCAAAGCAGGTCGTCGTAGTCCATATACCCCTGAGCCTGCTTGAGGCGCTGGTAGTTGTCGGCCAACTGGCCGACGATGGTGTACAGATAACTGTTGATTTTGCGCGCTTTCTGGCGTAATAGCCCGTCGAGGGTCTTGCGAATTTGCGGAGGCCACCGGGAAAGGAGGCGGTTGATTTCTTCGACCCTGCTCTCGCCCAGACGGTCTTGCACCGCCTTGCTCGTGGGGGGAAGCGACGACCGGATGTCCTGCTTCTCGGAATCGTACAGGGCATCGTTCAGTTGCTGGGCCTGCTCGAGGCTTCCGGCTTCCTCGTCTTCCAGCGCGCGGCACAGTTTGGCGGCGGCCCGGGTCTGGTGGGATCTCTCCGAGGCGCCACTTTTCTCAAGCAGGTCTGCCAAGCGCCGAAGTTCCGGTTCGGCATCGGAATCCTGAACCGGGTCCGAAACCTCGTTCAGGCGAAAAACTTCATCACGCAGGTGCGCACGCAATTGTTCAAGGGTGGATTCGCCCTCGAAAGCGCGCCACTCCAGAATATGCTCCCGGAATCCTTCCAGGATGCGGCGCAACTCCGACAGGCTCGGAATCTCCGCCACGACCGCGTTCATGGCCTCCGACAACTCGCTGCCGGGATTGCGGCGGGCCTCTTCGAAGAGCAGGTCTTCCGCCGCCTGATGCAACCGGGCGGACTGTTCCCTTTGCGGGATCGTGAAGCCGGCCGGGATGCCGGCCTCCAGAGGGAAGCGTTGCAGCAATTCCTGGAAGAAGGAATGGAAAGTCGCAATGCGGATGCCTTGATCCGCGAACTGCACCGTCTCGAACAGTGCCCGAGCCCGGTCAAGGTGTCTTTCAGGTCTGTCGACGCCGATTTTCTTCAGGTCTTCGGCCAATTCCTGATCGTCGAGGGTCAGCCATTTCTCCAGCCACTCGGTCAGGCGTTGCTGGATCTCGGCCGCCGCCTTGCGGGTAAAGGTGATGGCCAGGATGGAATCGGGCTCGGCGCCTGCCAGCAGCAGACGCAGGATGCGCGCCACCAGCAGCCAGGTCTTGCCGGTCCCCGCCGAGGCGAAGACGGCGACGCTTTTTTTCGGATCAGCGGGGGCCAGTGAATCGGTCATATGAACCGGGGAAGGTTTTGGAGAGGCTGGGATGGTGCGATGGTTGGACTTGAATTATTTTTAATAAACCACTATTAGGTATAAGTATATAATTCCAATGATTTATCGAAGCCAGCCAGTGTAAATCATAAAAGTTTATACCAGTAATTTCCATTAGGAACAATGCATGTATGACGTGTTGATCATTGGTGCGGGAACCGCAGGTATTGCAGCAGCCAAACAATTGGAAAAATTGAATGCCAAATATTTGTTGATAGAAGAGGGAGATGGAGGTACGACGTGTGCAAAGACGGGATGCATGCCATCTAAAGGGCTAATTGAAATAGCAAAGAAGGTTAATAATCTTCAGTCTTTAACTAAAGATAATCTTATCCAACAAAATCAATTCAAAATTGATACTGCTTCTGTGCTGAAAAAAGTACGTACACTTAGAGATCATTTCGTCAAGAGAGCAATTAAAGGAAGTGAAAAATTTCCTCGGATCAAAGGGACTGCAAAATTTATTAATACTAATACTATTGAAGTCAATGGGGAAGAAATATCGGCAAACAATATAATTATTGCAAACGGTTCAAGGCCAAGAATACCGGATGTATTTGAAGAGGTGAAATCCAAAATATTAACTACTGACAATATTTTTGAACAAGAAAAGCTGCCAGATAGCATAGCTGTTGTCGGACTGGGTATTATCGGGGTAGAGCTTGCTCAAGCTCTTGCAAGATTGGGAGTAAAAGTACAAGTATATGAAGAATATAAAACAATAGCAGGAATACAAGACGAAAAAGTTTTTCATCATGCACTTGCTCTTCAACAGCAGTACTACCCGATTCATTTCAATACCAAGATTGAAAAAGTAACTGAGCAAGCAGGGAAGTTCTTGATTGAGTGGAAAAATGGTCGATTAGAAGTTGACCAAGTATTGTTGTGTGCTGGAAGAGAATCCAATATTGATCAATTGAACTTGGGAAAACTAGGCTTAGATGCCACGGACACAGCAAACACGTTATATGATCCCCGCACGTTGCAGATAAATGATTTTCCAATTTATGTGGCTGGTGATGTTAGTTCCCAAAAAATGGTGGTGCATGAAGCCGCAGAAGAAGCAAGAGTTGCGGTATACAACGCGATGCATACTAAAAAGAAAAAACTTGCAAAGCCTGCTTTAAATATAGTTTTTACTGACCCACCCATAGCAAGAGTAGGCCAGTCATTAAATGAACTCGACCAGGAAAAGTGTGTGATTGGTGAATTCGATTTTTCTCTGCAAGGGCGTGCAACTTTAAAAGGGGAAAATCATGGCGTTGTACGGGTTTATGTGAATTCAAGAAGCGATCATATTCTCGGTGCAGAAATGATAGCCCCAGGTGCGGAAAATTTTGCACATTTGTTAATGATGGCCATTCAAAATGAAATTCCATTACACAAGCTATTACAACTACCTATCTATCATCCGGTTTTGGAAGAAGGATTACGCCAAGCATTAGTTAATGCAAAAAGCAAATCAGCAGTTACATAAGCTTTTCTGGACACCCTTTTTCGTCCGGTCCAGCAAACGAATTCTAAGCCTAGCTTCCGATATGTAGCGAACCTGACAGGGGCTATCTTTTGGAATTTAAATGCATAAAATACAACCTAGTACTTAAGTAGTACTTGAGAATCCAGAGATAGACCCAAGAGAGGTATCATCATGAAAATTAGAGATAGAGAGGTACTTATACCTACCAGTATTGTAGGTAATTATCCCAACCCACGTTGGTGGGATACGTTGTGGGCGACCAATTTTTCGGGAGACCAGGCACCACCGGATGCGAAAGAGCGAGAAGCATTGGAAGACGCAATAGCCACTATGGCGCACGATCAAGAAATGGCCGGGCTGGATATTATTTCGGATGGCCGGGTACAAGGCGATAATTATGTTGATCAAATCGTGTACTACTACCTTAAGCGTCTTGGCTACAGCATGCATGGGGAATACCTGGCTACGCCACTTTATAGTGACTTACACTCCGCGACCTGCTATCAAGAAATCAAACGCTACGGCCCCATCATGATTCAACAGGCCAGGGCATTGAAACGGGCTACTGACAAACCGATTAAAGTGCAATACACGGGGGTTCAAGCTTTGGCTCAATGTACAAATGATCATTATTACAAGTCCAGTTATGATCGAGCGATGGCAATTGCCGTAGCACTGAACGAAGAACTCCTTGAATTAGACGAGATGGGTGTAGACTTCATTCAACTGGACGAGTTTACATGGCCTTACCTTTTTGAAGATTGGGCGATAGAGGCCTACAACCGATGTGTGGCAGGTGTCAAAAACGCCAAGATTGTCACACATGTCTGCTGGGGAAACTACAAAGGTACTTACGGGTATTACATGGAAGAAGGAGCAGAGGATTTTGATATCACCAAGCGAGCAGGTGAAAATCCAGCGAATCGAGCTGAATCCATCATACCGAAATGTTATGAGGCGAACCTGGATGTCATTAACATAGAAAACTGTGGCAGATGTGAGGGCGAACTGGATGTTCTGAAAACAAATCCGCTGCCGGATAACTTGTACTTTTGGGCAGGGGTCATCGATATCAAGAGCACGATTGTTGAAACCGCTGACCAAGTAGCTGATCGTATCCGGGGCCTGCTCAAGTATGTTCCTGCCGACCGCCTTGGGGTTACAACCGATTGTGGTCTTATCCACTTTTGGCGCTACATCGCCTATGAAAAAATGCGGGCTCTTGTTGAAGGAACAAAAATCGTGCGTGAAGAATTGCAAAAGGAATCAAAGAAAGCCGCATGATGCACTGATCGAAAATAAAGTTAATGGAGATTCTGTATCCATGTCAGTTCTAACCTTATGGTGTCCGGATTGTGAACGGGAGTTCAAAGGCATGGTTATGACTGGTGCGAAAGTTCCTGATGTGTGGGTTTGCGCGGTCTGTAAAAATGATCGCGCAAATCCCATACACGAAGATCATCATTCACATCCCTGGGCGAAAGATCCGTGCGATCATGATTCTCATAGGACCTGCCCTTGCTGCGTAGTGTAATTGTGTGTTGACCCTCCACTCGACCGCAGAGAACAAATTTACCAGCATTGAAGCACTAGCTTCACAAGTTGAATCCGGAGATTGTGTAGCAGTCGGAGGTGGCTTGTCATCACGTGAGCCGATGGCTCTGATCCGTTCAATCATCCGCAACCGTGTTAACGGTTTGACAGTGGTCGGTTCTGCACACGGAATTGACATCGATTTGCTGTGTGGTGCAAATGCGGTTTCTGCGTCTCAAGAAAGTTATGTAGGGTTCGAACAAGATTTTGGCATGGCGCAAAACTATCGACGAGGATGTGAAAGTGGTGAAATAGAAATTCAGGACAATTGCTGCTATACGCTTGTTCAACAACTTCGTGCCTCGATACAAGGCTTACCATTTATGCCCATTCAATCAGTAAGGGGTACCGATTTTGAAAAAAATCATCCAAGTTATAAAACGATACAGAGTCCTTATTCGGGAGAGGACATATTAGTTGTTCCACCTCTTACACCGGATGTGGCAATTATTCATGCCCAATATGCCGACTTGCATGGCAATTTGAGGATTGAAGGTCCTCCAGTCGTTGACTTGCTGTTTGCGCAGGCATCAAGAACAGTACTGGCAACAGTGGAAAAGATCGTAACAAATGAAGAATTGAAGCGCCTCGGTGGTGCAAATATTCCGTACTTTTATGTGTCCTACATTGCTGAAGCACCCATGGGCGCTCATCCGACCGCTTGCTATCCATTTTATGCCTATGATCGTGAACATACCGAGTTATACATGTCTGCCGCGAAGGAAGGTTCAGCAGCGTTCAAAAAAAAATATTTGAACGATTTCGTATATGAATGTGAAAGTCATGAAGAATACCTGCATCGCATCGGCGGAGAAGATACACGTGTAAGACTATCTAGCTGGAAGGAGTCAACTGATGCCTGGATGGAGTTATACAAGGGAAGTACATAAATATGGGCAAGAATTGCACGCTGGGCGAGCTACTTATCGATCAACTGGCGCGAACTGTTGAAGATGACACGTTAGTGTTCCATGGATTTGGATCACCATTAGTTCAGATTGCATTGCATGTTGCCAAAAGGGTATACACCCCTAATTTGGTGCTGGTAGCTGGTGCTACCTATGGAGTCAATCCAGATCCTCCTTTCATAGCTCCCACGACTAACGACTGGGTACATGACCGAAACTCTGAATGCCACCTAAGCATTGGTGAGTTATTCGATTTGTCTGCAAGTGGGCGCTTGGGGAGGATGTTTTTATCAGGCCTGCAAATCGATCGTTGGGGTAATACCAATGTCACTCAGCTGGGCCGTAAAACCTTAAAGCTGAAACTGCCGGGGGGTGGCGGCGCTTGTAACCTGTCCTGTAATGCAAAAAATATAACATTGTGGACTGCAGCACATCGTTCAGAGCCAGTAAAAGGAAAGCGCCGCTATCGGATAGTCTCGCAGTGTGACTATGTCACCGGTTTTGGTCATAAGAACGCTGATGGGATTACTCGCAGGCAACTTGGGTACCGGGGTAACGGTCCACAGTGTCTCGTTACGGATTTAGGCGTTTTTGATTTCGACCAGGACGGGCATTTGCAATTAAATGCTCTCTATCCGCACACCACTGTAGACGATGTTCTGGAAAATACTGAATTTGAACCAAGAATGAAGAAAGAGGTTAAAACAGTTTCGCTTCCTTCTTTAGAAGTGCTTTCGATCATCCGAAAACTTGATCCACTTCGTATTCATGAAAAGGAATTATTACCCGGGGACCGCTCATTGACATTGGAAGAGCCTAAAAATGCAGCAATCTGTTGAACAATCCCAAACGAGCATGAAACAAGTAGATTTCTCGGCTAGGTATCGAGACAAAAACAATATTGTTCCAATCCCTTATCGCAAAACCAGTGTTCAGAAATACGCTGGAGAGATGTCCGAGAAAGCGGTGCAGTCATACTTGTTGGGGAAAGAAGCGTATCGGCGTACAGAATTTATTGTGCTCAAGGGGGGCAACCAGAAAAATGCAGTTGTTGCCATTCAAAAGTCTGATGATCAATCGCTATTTTCAGATATAGTTCATGTTGAAATTCTAGGCCTTCCGGAAAACTGCATTTACGTTCAAGACAGCAGTGTTGACTGCGCGAATCGATCTGCCTTGGCTGAAGTTGCTTTTCGCCATCAAGTAAAAAAAGATGGAATATGCATTGTTGAAGGCAAGTATGACCATATCAACTTCATATGTCGTCCTGACCCGCTTGTGCTTCAGGTACTGGAAGTCGAACCACCTTCTCCACCCAAATTATATGACCTGGTAGTACAGGCATTAAGTTATGCTGATTTGCCTCCCATTCTTGTTGAATTCAAAGCCATTGATGTAAGAGAGCTATGTAACAGTGTAGATCCTGAATGTTACTTGCTGCCTTGTAGATCAGGTGGGATGGATCAACTACAAAAGCCTGTATATTTCTTGGACGAGCGTCCCCAGCAACGCAAAAACTGGGTTTTAATAGGATGTGAAAGAAGTCTTCAATTTCATCGACACTATTATGGAGATGAGCCACCCCGGGTTGAGATGTGTCCACGCAAGCTTCGACAAGAATCTGAAGTGCCTACA
Organism: uncultured candidatus Poriferisulfidus sp.; assembly: GCA_965116525.1. Lineage (GTDB taxonomy): Bacteria > Pseudomonadota > Gammaproteobacteria > Poriferisulfidales > Poriferisulfidaceae > Poriferisulfidus. The sequence continues at coordinate 636,130 of OZ220694.1, read as the reverse complement.
CTATTGAAGTGTTGTCTACTTGAATTCGAGATTGAAAGAGATGGGGACCTGATGGTTGTTCCCTGGGGTGCTGATCTCACTATGGTAGAACAAGCTTTGCGGGAAATTTCGAGTGAGGTTGAGTATGTCTAAGTCTGCTTGGGATGGGATTCAAGTCATAAGTGAATTCATGAAAGAGCGTGTAGAGCGGCCCAAAAACGTTGGTATGACGATGGTTATCGATACGTGTATGGGGCCGCAGATGTTGCAGGATCTGCTTCTAGTTTCGAATGAGTATATTGAACACTGGAAGTGTAGCTATGGAGTATCTGCCGTGATGCCTGCAAACATACTCCGTCAAAAGCTCGAGACATTAAATCAATACAACATCAATACATTTCCTGGAGGTACGCTGCTAGAGGCTGCGATTATTCAGAAAAGTTGTCAATCGTACATGCTGCGTGCCAAAGAGATTGGGTTCCGTTCAGTCGAAATCTCAGATGGAACGATCACACTGCCCATTAAGCGCAGGCGTAACGCAATCTTGTGTGCGCTAGACAATGGATTGATTCCAATTACAGAGGTAGGTAAAAAGGACCCCACAAAGCAACCAAGCCCTGAAGAACTCGCAGACCTGATTCTGCAAGATTTATATTTTGGTGCTGAGTATGTAATCTTGGATGCAAGAGAATCCGGGCGCGAAATCGGCATATTCGACCAAAATGGAGATTTGAAGCTCGAATTATTTGAAAAAATCTTATCGTTAGTTGGGCAAAAAAAAGAAAAGGTCATTTGGGAAGCCCCCCTAAGAAAACAACAGGCCACCCTGATCAAACAAATTGGTCCAAATGTAAACCTTGGAAATATAAGCCCCATGGACGTCTTGTCGTTAGAGTCATTACGCTTGGGACTTCAATATGAATCCTTAAGAGAAGTTGCCGACGAGTCTACCCAGCGTGGAATGTGGGACCCTGATTCGGTAGAAATCTCTGATACAACCAAGATGCCACAAGAGTCTGCAAAGAAATGAGTGACAGATTTTCAGACTCCGATGCTGTTTTGTGTACCGATGGCCGTTTATCACAGCCTCCCGAAGATATATTAGTTGCCAGTGCTTTTAAGAGTGAGCTTCAAGAACAGCTCTGCCTGTCAGAAGAAATGAATCGGGTGGATATTGCACATGTAATAGGATTAGTTGAGGCCAAGGTTATCAAGAAAAAAGTAGGCGCTGACCTGTTGAATGCATTGCAAAAATTACAGGAGAATCCAACGGATTTCCAACCTGACCCTAAATTCGGTGATTTATTTACAAATCGAGAAAATTGGTTAGAACAACACTCAAGCGCAGTAGGTTGGTTATGTGCAGGCAGAGCGCGTAGAGAAAGCACTACGGTCGCTTATCATTTAACAATAAAAAAGATTTTGCTTGACCTTGCTGATGAAATAACAGCCTTGATGCGGGTAATGATGATACAGGTGTCGGCGCATAAGGCATCAGTTATGCCGGATTACACGTATATGCAGCCGGGACAGCCAACGACATTCGGGCATTATTTACATTCATTTGTATTCATGCTGATGCGTGATCTTGCGCGCATTGAATCACTTTATGGAAGGGTCAATTGCTGTCCGGCAGGGTGCGGAGGCATAAACGGGTCAACTCTTCAGATTGACAGGGAAAAGCTGTCAAGCTTATTAGGCTTCGCGAGGCCGGTCATGCATACAAGAGATGCAATGTGGCAAGCTGATATTTCCATCGAGATCGCGTCAGTTTCAACTTCAATTTTAGTTACGCTGGACCGCTTTTGCGAAGATCTACTGTATTTCGTGACGGAAGAATTCAACTACATTGAGTTGCAAGATTCTTGTTCACGAGCAAGTAAGATTATGCCGCAGAAAAAAAATCCTTATGCTTTAGCGTATATTCGAGCGCTGGCAAACAAGGTGATTGGTATACAGAGTATGGTGGTTGTGTCGCAGCGCACACCAACTGGACAGATTGATAATCGCCTGTTCTTGTACGGAGAAATTCCATTCGTGCTTAAGAAAAGCATCGAAGGAATTGGCTTGTTAAAAAATGCGGTGGAGGGATTGCAGTTCAAAACTTCAAATGCAGCAAACAGAATAAGGGAAAGCTACGCGATGGCCGCGGAACTAGCTGAACAAATTTCAGTTGAAAATAATTTGGATTATAGAACCGCCCATAAGATTGTTGGAAAAATTGTCCGAAATTTTATACACCTTAAAAAACATTTATTCGAGTTAACGGAACTAGAATTAAATGAAGCGGCAAGCGATGTAGTAGGTCGCCCAATTTCATGCTCCGGGCAGATCCTCGAGATACTGAATTCTCCGCATGTTGCAATTGAGAAAAAGTCCGGGTTAGGAGGCACGTCTAAAGAAAGGATCAAGGAGATGATCGAATACAGTAAACAAGAGATTAATTATTATAAAAAATGGACAGACAATGAACGGGGAAAAATAAAACAAGCAGAAAATGCATTGTCACAACACATGCATACCATTATCAATCAAGCCCAATGACTTCATTATTCGAAGAATCCTCTATATACCAGAATTCCTGGAGTACGGAATCCTTGCGGAAAATTTTTGATGAGAAATCAAGAATCAGAACTTGGCTGGAAATATTGGCGGTCCTAGCAGAAGTCCAGTCAAAATTTGGGTTAATACCAAAATCAGCTGGGAATGCAATTAAGGAATTCTGCAGTCAAGTTGAGATCGATAGTGAATTACTTAATGACACCAAAGAAGGATTTGAACAAAGTGGCCATTCCATGCAGGGCTTTATCAATGCTTTGGCAAAGCGTGGAGGCGAAGATGTAAGAAACTGGTTGTATTTTGGCGCAACTGTACAAGATGTAACAGATACCTGGTTTTCGATCGCTTTGAGGGATGTCAGGGAACAGTTTTTGTTGGATATAAATACGATATGTTCTATTACCAAAAATCTCATGAGCGAGCATCGCGACACGATCATGCCAGGGCGTACGCATGGACAACACGGGCTGCCTATAACATTTGGATTTAAGGTTGCGGGTTGGGCGTGTGAACTGGATCGTCATCGAACTCGGTTATCGCAATTGGGTAACCGAATGGACGAGGGGCAGTTATGTGGAGGCGTTGGGTCACTTTCATCGTTAGGCCGCCACGGTCTAGAAATTCAAAAGGAATTTTGTAATCGCCTCGGATTACGTGACCCCATTATCTCCTGGATTTCAAGTCGGGATGTATTTGCAGAATGGGGCCAGTTATTAGTGCTGATAACTGGAACTGCAGATCGTATCGGTCATGAAATTTATAATTTGCAAAGAACAGAAATTGCAGAACTCATTGAGAGTACGCCTATAGAAACCGTAGGCAGTATTACGATGCCGCATAAACAAAACCCAGAAATATCCGAACATCTGGGAACGCTTGCCAGAGTCGTTCGCCATAATGCTGCAATTCTTCTTGAGGGCTTAGTCACTGATCATGAACGAGATGGTCGATCTTGGAAAAGTGAATGGCATGTCCTGCCGCTCATAACTTTAGTATCGGGAAAATCTCTAGAGTTACTGAAATTAATATTGTCAAACCTGGAAGTACAAACACTGAAAATGAAAGAGAACTTAGAAATCAGTGGCGAACAGATATTTTCAGAAGGTGTAATGCTGGCGTTAGCAAAAAAACTGGGGAAAAACCAGGCTCAAAAAATAGTCTACAAGGAAGCAATGAATGCGCGTAAGAAAGGAATTTCATTCAGAGAGGCTGTTTTGAATAACTCTCAAATTTCATCCCATCTAAGTGCTGAAGATATCGATGAGATTTTTAAACATGAAAATCGTCTTGGTTTATGTACAACGATGGTGGATAGAGTGCTAAACAAAATATGAGTACTCAAACACTCGTATCTGATGACTTGCCGAAAATCAGCCGCTGTGAGTTCGCACAATTTCCCACTCCTTTGCAGAGGTTTAAAAAACTGGAAAAAAATTCCAATGATATTGAGCTATGGGTTAAGCGCGATGACCTAATCGAATTTGGTTATGGGGGGAATAAAATCAGGGCACTTGAATACATAGCGGCAGACGTATTAAAGAGGGGGTCGAAAACGTTAATTACGGGTGCAGGTGTGCAATCCAATCATGTACGTGCAACGGCAGCAGTGGCAGCTTATTTAAATCTGAAGTGTATCGCTATCTACTGGGGCAGCCCCCCCCAAGAAGTTACAGGCAATTATTACCTGACCAAATTGTTGGGAGCAGAAACCAGATTTACACACGATACTGATCGAAGCTCGGTGGATGCAATGATCCGACTTGTTGAGCAAGAACTGATGCATGGCGATGCCCTTCCTTATTCAATCCCTCGAGGAGGAGCATGTGCACTAGGGGTCATCGCTCACGTGTTTGCGGCGAAGGAATTATTTGAGCAGTGCCAAAGCAAAGAAATAAATGTCGATCTTGTAACGCTTGCAGTGGGTTCTGGAGGAACTATAGCTGGTTGGGTACTTGCACGAATCTTGTATGACCATCCTTGGCGAATCGAAGGCTTTACTGTGAGTCGGCCTGCCGAGGAGTTAAAGGAAATTGTTCATAATTTAGTACAACAAGCCGCCATAGTATTGAATGTTGAAGTAAACATAAATTTGGAGGAGATAGTAATCCGTGAGGGCTACATTGGTGATGGATACGGGATACCAAGTATTGAAGGGAATGAAACAATTAAAGATGTTGCAATAAAGCAAGGTGTTTTTTTTGATCCGACGTATACAGGAAAAGCATTTGCTGGGCTTTCAGATTTAATAAATAATGGTTTCTACAAGGACGTTCAAACAGCCGTGTTTTTACATACAGGAGGAGAGCCCGTTTTGTTTAGTTAGATATAGGATCAACAGATGACAGAAGTTAAAACTACAACTATTCCTGATTTGCAAACAAGTGCAATGTCGACGGATAGCGATGAGCGCGAAATTTTAAAATTGGTGGAGAATGCCAGATTTGCACAATTGCAAGTAAATTCCTATACGCAAGAACAAGTAGATGAATTAGTGACATCAATTGCCTGGAGCGTTATCAAAAATAGAGAAGAATTGGCACGCATGGCTGTTGATGAGGGTGAGTTTGGAAATTACGCTGATAAAGTAACAAAGATTTACAATCGCGTAATAGGAACATTGGCGGAGATGCGTTCAATCAAGACTGTTGGCGTAGTTGAAGAGGACCCTGAGACCGGAATTACAAAGCTCGCTAAACCCGTGGGTGTAATTGGCGCACTTATTCCGGCAACAGGTCCTGATGCAACGCCGCCCGTCAAGGCATTAGGCGCGATTAAAGCAAGAAACGCGTTGATCATAGCGCCACACCCAAGGACAAAAAGAAGTTCAGCTAGAGTAGTCGAATGCATGCGAGAAGGTTGTACTCGCGTTGGTGCTCCTGAAGACCTGGCACAAGTGATAACCAGCCCTTCAATTCAAAAAACAAAAGTGCTAATGGAAAATGTAGATCTCATCGTAGCAACGGGGGGTATGAGTATGGTGAAAGCCGCATACAGCTCAGGGAAACCTGCATATGGAGTAGGTGTAGGGAATGCGGTACATATAGTGGATGAAACCGCAGACCTCAACGATGCCGCTGATATGATTGCAAAGGCAAAGACATTTGATTTTGCAACAAGCTGCTTGGCGGATAACGCCATAGTAGTTCATCAAGATATCTACAAAGTACTAGTAAACAAGTTGATAGAACTTGGTGGTTATTTATGTAACAAAGCAGATAAAAGTAGCCTTGAAAAAGTTATGTGGCCAAAAGGTGCCCATATCCCATCTCCTGAAATCATCGCGAAATCTGCAGAGTCAATTGCAAAGAAGGCACAAATTGATATTCAGCCTGGCAAAAGCTTTCTGTTAGTAGAAGAAACCGGAATTGGAGAAGGCCATCCGTTCTCTGGAGAAAAACTGTCCGTTGTTTTAGCCGTCTATCAATATTCGGGTAAAATTGAAAATGCGGTAGATGTCGTAAATAGAATTACGAATTATCAGGGCTTGGGGCATACATGCGGAATACATTCGCAATCTGAAGCAAACATCAACTATGTTGCCTTAAATACAAAAACAGCAAGAGTCCTCGTGAATCAAAATCTTAATGAAGGAGCAGGCAGCCCCAGAAACGGATTGCCCTATACATTGTCACTTTCCTGTGGGACATGGGGAGGGAATATCACAACCGAAAATGTCAATGTTAGAAACTTTATGAATGTAACCTGGGTTTCACGTCCAGTACGTCCTCGTGCGTTTAACGAAGAGGAGCTGTTTGAAAATTATTGGAACAAATATGGCAAGTAAGAGTCAGTGATTGAGATTTTATCAGCTATACATGGGTGCATAACATGAAACATTATGAGTTAGGGACTGTAGAAGACCTAAAAAATTCTACCCGATTAAAACGAGAGGGTTTTGATGAAAATTCTTTAAAAAGAAAACACCCTTCACCGATCGAACCGATACAAAATGTTATGGATTTGGCCGATGATATTAACAGCAAGAAATATGATGCCGTAATTGTTGGAAGTGGCCCGGGAGGATCAGCTGTTGCAAGAGAACTGGCAAGGGCAGGGAAAAAAGTAGTCGTACTGGAGTATGGGAAAGATCATCGAGGTAAATGGTATTACGGAACTGTCGCAGGACCTTTTATCTACACCGAAAAGCGGGGCTTTTTAAAATCTAAGGAAGGGGTCACAATTGTCCGCCCGATGCTTACTGGGGGGGCAACCAACATGTTTGCAAGTGCTGCTTCAGGCCCTCCATCTTGGTGGTTTGATAAAACGGGTGTAGATATAGAGTCTGAAGTTAACGAAACCATTGATGAGCTTCGGATTGAGGCGTTACCTGAAGAACTCACTGGCGCTGCATCACAACGTATTGGAGAAGCAGGCAGAGATCTAGGCATGGACTGGGTGCCCCAAATAAAATTCATTCATCCAAAGCGGTGCTACTCTGAATTAGATTGCGGTGATAAATGCATGTTTGGTTGTCGATGTGGAGGTAAGTGGACTGCAAATGAATATTTGGATCAAGCTATTGAGGCCGGTGCGGAAGTTATTACCGAGTGTAACGTCCATAATGTTGAGATTGAAGATGGCGTAGCAACCGGAGTATATGCTGAAGTACACGGGAAAAGATTCAGACTGAATGGCCAGGTCGTTATTGTTTGTGCTGGAGGAATTGGCACACCTAGAATTTTACAAAATTCAGGCATTCATAATGCCGGAGATGCACTGGGTGTAGATACTACATTTGTTGTATATGGTGTCATCAAAGAGAAAGGAAATACTGGTGATCCACCTATGACGGTCAGCTATTGTGACGATGAGAATGGTTTGATGTATTCGACACTCACTCAGCCATTTGGGCTATTTGCGCTTACTCAATATTACAAAGGTTGGAGGCATTTAAAGAAAGTGCCCGAGTTTCCGCGCATGCTAGGAATTATGGTTAAGATAAAAGAGGGTCTTAAAGGCTATGTGGCACCGGATGGACAGATCAGTATGCCTTTGTTGCATGATGATTTCCTCCGGGCAAACATTGGGTTCAGTACTAGCAAAAGTATTCTTATGAAAGCGGGATGTGATCCCAATACTATTTTTTGGAACCCCCCAAGAGGAACACATCCATGTGCAACAGTACGTATAGGTGATCACTTGGATTCCGATCTAAAAACTTTTGCATTTGATAACTTATATGTCTCGGATGCGAGCACTTTCCCATTACCCTGGTACGTCCTCCGACACTTACAATTATTGGGCAAAGCAAGAGGTTGGCAAAGCATCTTCTTGGAACCAAGCTCAAAGACACTCAAATTCAGAAAGAGGAAAATATGGCATCGGCGCAATAGAAATCGCATGCAATTCTTTGTGCATTAAATAATTTACAAAAAGAAAATTGGAAGAACTAGAATTAATCAGCTTAAAACTATGTCCCTTTGTACAAAGGGCGGTGATAGTTTTAAATCATAAAAACATAAATTATAAAATCACTAATGTGGACTTGGAGAATCCACCAGGCTGGTTTAATAAAATCTCACCATTAAAAAAAGTTCCGCTTCTAAAGATAGGTGAAAAAGATATCCTGTTTGAATCAGCGGTTATCTGTGAGTACATAGATGATGTTACAGCAATCAAGTTACGGCCAGAAAACCCACTCCAGTTGGCATACAATCGTGCATGGATTGAATTTGGATCTACATGCCTTATAGATCAGTACATGCTGCTTTTAAAAAAAACAGAAAAAGAGTTTAAAGAGCAAGCTGATCAAATCATTAGTAAACTACATTTAGTAGAGAATGCTTTAAATAATCAGCCATTTTTTAATGGCGAACAATTCTCGCTTGTAGATGCCGCATATGCTCCATTACTGATACGATATGAAATCATAAATAATATTGTTCCAATATTTAATTCTCAGAGCTTTAAAAAGCTTTCAAGCTGGTCAGATACGATTCTTGGATCAAGTGCTGTACAAGAATCAATAGAATCAGATTTCCTCACCCAGTATAAAGATAAGATTACAGGTTTCGACGGATACCTGTCATCCCATATTAGCTAGAAAAACTCTACTCTAAAAAACTTTCTTTTGTGAATTTACTTGCATCCAGGTCTGCAGTTTATGCTGCATTGATATTGGCCATAGGAATGGGTTTTGGACGTTTTAGTTTTACAGGCATTTTCCCTGTAATGGCTGATGAAGGATCGTTGACACTAGATGGGGGCGCCTATGTGGCATCTGCAAACTACGCAGGATATTTGCTTGGTGCATTGTTAGCTATTAATACGCACCCTAATGACTCGTTCAAGCTGTGTCTTTATTCGATTTTAGGTACCGCATTGACAATTGCGTTTTTGGCTGTGTCCCAAAACGTGTGGTTTTTGATTGTCATGCGTGGCCTTTCAGGTGTATTCAGCGCCACTGCAATGGTTGGCGCCTCATCATGGTTATTGCAGTACAAAGGGGATAATCGTGCTTCGCCAATTTTGTACGCAGGTATTGGGCTTGGAATTTTTATTTCGGCAGAATTCATCGCTATAGGTCAGCACTTTGGATTTGGTAGTGCGAAATTATGGTTCTTGCTAGGCGGAGCGGGTTTGCTAATTGGGATACCTTGTATTTTGCTGATGAAACTGGATTCAGTGGGAAAGGCCGTAGACCAAATCTATACAGGCATTCACAGTGCAGAAGTATTTGATAAGTGGAAACTAGTTTTAATTTATGGGTTAGCAGGGTTTGGTTATATCATTACCGCCACTTACCTTCCCTTGATAATCAAGGATGACTTGGGCATTGGAATCGGTATTCACATATGGGCAGTGTTTGGATTAGGAGCGATGTTCTCATGTTTTTTTTGGCATGGGGTTCAAGCTAAGCTGGGCTCAAGAAATTCGTTATTTGTTAATTTAATTATCCAATCGATCGGTGTAGCACTTCCAGTATTCAGTCAAACATTATCCAGTTATTTGTGTAGTGCGCTCTTGGTTGGTGGCACATTTATGGGATTTGTGACTATTGCTAAATCAATAGCACTGCGAATATCTCATGAAGCACGAGGTAACCTCATGGCAATCATGACTACTTCATTTGGAATAGGGCAGATTGCGGGTCCGTTGGTTGCCAACGAGACCTATGATGTGAGCAAATCGTTTTCTTTGTCTTTTCTCATGGCAAGTATGGCGCTAATTATTGCAGCCGTAATCTCTGTAACAGATAACAGGAAAATTTGATTAATTGCATAGCGATAACCGACAAGCCTCTGGGTATGTACAGATGGTGCCGATGGCCGGACTCGAACCGGCACGGCTTTCGCCACTGCCCCCTCAAGACAGCGTGTCTACCAAGTTCCACCACATCGGCATCCGTTCCGCTATTATCACAGAACGCGCTGGATCTACTCGGGAATCTCCTCGGTAGAATCCGCTTCCAGCCCCGGCTCCGTGGCGGCAGGTTCCTCCAGGGCCTCCTGCTCGGGGAGACGGCGCTCGATCGCCGGCTCGGCGATCTGTCCCATGATGCTTTCCTCGGGTGGCGTGGACTTGACGACCCATGCCAGCGCCAGGCAGTTGAGGAAGAACAGGGCGACCACGATGGCGGTGACCCGGCTGAGGAAAGTGGCGCTTCCGCGTGAACCGAACAGGGAGCCGGAGGCTCCTCCGCCGAATGCGGCGCCCGTGTCGGCGCCCCGGCCGTGCTGCAGAAGCACCAGGCCGATGATGCTCAGCGACAGCAGCAGTGCGGTAACGACAAGGATGGTGTACATCGAACTATTTTCGCACGGCCTGGCAGATGGCCAGGAATTCGTCGGCCTTCAAAGATGCGCCGCCGATCAGGCCACCATCGATGTCCCGCATGGCAAACAACTCCGAAGCATTGCTCGCCTTGACGCTGCCGCCGTAGAGCACAACCGTCTCCTGCGCGGCAGCACCGAGCTCCTGCTCTAGGTGCGCGCGGATGGCGGCGTGCACTTCCTGTGCTATGTCCGGAGTGGCGGCCACGCCGGTGCCGATGGCCCAGACCGGCTCGTAGGCGATCAATGCGCGAGGGAACGCGTCCGGGAAGTTCCGGACTGGTTGCAGCTGCCGGTGAATCACGTCCAGGGTCCGGCCCGCCTCGCGTTCCTCCAGGGTTTCCCCGACGCACAGGATGGCCCGCGGTGCATTCGGGAGGTCCTGCTGTGCCGATTGGTGCAGGAGCGCGAATTTCTGTTCGATCAGTTCATCGGGTTCGCCGTACACATGACGGCGCTCGGAATGCCCGATGATGACATGTGAACAGCCGAGTTCGGCCAGCATGGCGACGGATACCTCGCCGGTGTAGGCACCTTCAGGCTGGTCGCAGACATTCTGCGCACCGGCCTGGATCGAACTTTGCGCGGTTTCCTCCAGGACGTCGAGTAGGTGGACGAACGGAGGGCAGAGCAGTACTTCCCGGTTGGCATCGTCCTCGACGCCCTGCACGAGGGCGCGGGACAGCGCCCGGGCAGAGTCCCGGGAACCGTGCATTTTCCAGTTGCCGGCGACAACGGTCGGTCGAGTCATGAGAGGAGATTCAGTGGTTGCTTTGCAATGGCGCGGTGCGCATTATAAAGGGGAAAATTCTAGACGCTCGTGGCGATCGAGTCGGCGATGGATTGCGCCAGCGCTTCGACTCTCCCGTGATCTTCTCCCTCCACCATGACGCGCAGTACCGGCTCCGTTCCGGAGGGGCGCAGGAGTACCCGGCCGCGTTCACCCAGTTCGTTGCGTGCGTTCTTCACGGCTGCGTCCGTGGCGGGCCCCGGTGCATGGTCGCGCGGGCAGCGCACGTTGATCATGGTTTGCGGATACTTCCGAAGCTCCGCGCGTGCCTGGCATAGAGACAGGCCGAGAATGTGCAGCGCTTCCAGCGTCTGCAGCGCCGCGACCATCGCGTCGCCGGTGCAGGCCCGATCGCGACAAATGATGTGGCCGGAGGTCTCCCCGCCGATCTGCCAGTCCCGGGCGAGCAGTTGTTCCTGGACGTAGCGGTCGCCGACCGAGGCCCGTTCGAACGGAATGTCCAGAGAAGCCAGCGCCTGTTCCAGCCCCAGGTTGCTCATCTGGGTGCCGACCACACCGCCGCGCAGGGCACCTTGGGTCTGCCTAGCGCGGGCAATGACGTACAAGAGGTCGTCGCCGTCCACGATCTCGCCATCCTCGTCGACCATAATCAGGCGGTCGGCGTCGCCGTCCACCGCCAGTCCGAGGGTGGCATTGTGTTGGCGGGTTTGGGCGCGGACATATTCCGGACAGGTTGCGCCGCACCCGTCGTTGATGTTCGTCCCGTCGGGTTCGACGCCGACGGCCACCACGTCAGCTCCCAGTTCCTCGAACAGTTTCGGCGCAAGCTGGTAGGCGGCACCGTGCGCGCAGTCGACCAGAAGGCGCAGGCCGTCGAGGCGGAATCCCTCGGGCACGGTGCCCTTGCAGAAATCAAGGTAGCGGCGCCCAGCGTCATTGATCCGGCGAGCCTTGCCAGGCAGCGACTGGGGGTCGATGTCCATCGGCTCCTCGAGCTCCGCCTCGATGCGCTGCTCGATCTCGTCGGGCAGTTTGGCGCCGTCCGTGTCGAACAGTTTGATGCCGTTGTCGTAGTGCGGGTTGTGCGAGGCACTGATGACGATGCCGGCGCAGGCATCAAGTTCGCGGGTCAGTTGGGCAATGGCGGGGGTCGGCTGCGGGCCCAACAGTAGGACATTGACGCCGGCTGCCGACAGGCCGGCTTCCAACGCCGATTCGAACATATAGCCGGAGCGGCGGGTGTCCTTGCCGATCAGGATCCGGGGAGTTCCGGACTCGCGCCCGAGCACGCGCCCGATGGCCCAACCCAGGCGCAGCACGAAATCCGGGGTCATCGGGCTGATTCCAACCCGGCCCCGAATTCCATCAGTTCCGAAATAAGTGCGGGACATGCGCGGTCGGCCGCGACTGGAATTAGTGCTGTTCGGCGGCTCCGCCGATCGGGGAATCCGTACTTTTCGCCTTTTTGGAATGCTGGCCCGCGTCTGCGCTCGAGTCGCCGTCCGGCGTGTTGTCTTCCCAGTCCTGAGGCGGACGAGCCGGCTGGTCGGCCATGATGTCGTCGATCTGCTCGCCGTCGATCGTCTCGTACTTGATCAGGGCCTCGGCCATGCTGTGCAGCCTTTCGAGGTTGCTGGTCAGGATCTCGCGTGCACGCTCGTAGTTGCGGTCGATGATGCAGCGCACTTCCTCGTCGATTGCCCGGGCCGTCCGGTCGGACAGGGTCTTGTGCTGGGTCACGGAGTGGCCGAGGAACACCTCGCCGGCCTCTTCGCTGTAGGCCAACGGGCCCATCTTGTCGGACAATCCCCACTTGGTGACCATGTTGCGGGCCAGTTCGGTGGCACGTTCGATGTCGTTCTGCGCTCCAGTGGTTACCTTCTCTCCGCCGAAGATGATTTCCTCGGCCAGCCGGCCCCCGTACAGGGTGCAGATCATGCTCTCCAGCCGCTGCCGGGTGTTGCTGTAGCGGTCGTCCTCCGGCAGGAACATGGTCAAGCCGAGCGCCCGCCCGCGCGGGATGATGGTGACCTTGTGCACCGGATCGTGCTCGGGGACGAGGCGGCCGATGATCGCATGGCCGGACTCGTGGTAGGCGGTGAGACGCTTCTCCTCTTCGCTCATTACCATGGAACGGCGTTCCGAGCCCATCATGATCTTGTCCTTGGCGTACTCGAAGTCCTGCATGTCCACCTGCTTCTTGTTGGTACGCGCCGCATACAGGGCTGCTTCGTTGACCAGGTTCGCGAGGTCGGCGCCGGAGAATCCCGGGGTTCCCCGGGCGATCACCTTGACCTTGACCTTCGGATGGGTCGGCACCTTGGTCATGTGCACCTTGAGAATCTGCTCCCGCCCGCGGATGTCTGGCAGTGGCACCACCACCTGGCGGTCGAAACGGCCGGGGCGCAGCAGGGCCGGGTCCAGCACGTCGGGGCGGTTGGTGGCGGCGATGACGATGGTGCCCTCGTTGCCCTCGAAGCCGTCCATTTCCACCAGCAACTGGTTGAGCGTCTGCTCCCGCTCGTCGTGTCCGCCGCCCAGCCCGGCGCCGCGATGGCGGCCCACCGCGTCGATCTCATCAATGAAGATGATGCTTGGGCCGTGCTTCTTGGCCTGGTTGAACATGTCGCGCACTCGCGAGGCGCCCACGCCGACGAACATCTCGACGAAGTCGGAGCCGGAGATGCTGAAGAACGGCACCTTGGCCTCGCCAGCGATCGCCCGGGCCAGCAGGGTCTTGCCGGTTCCCGGCGAGCCGACCATCAGCACGCCGCGCGGGATCTTCCCGCCGAGTTTCTGGAATTTTTCCGGGTCCCGCAGGAAGTCGACCAGCTCCTTGACTTCTTCCTTGGCTTCTTCAATGCCGGCGACGTCCTTGAAGGTGACCTTGTTCTCGTCCTCGGACATCAGCCGCGCGCGGCTCTTGCCGAACGACAGCGCGCCGCGTCCCTGGCCGCCGCCTTGCATCTGGCGCATGAAGAAGATCCACACCCCGATCAGCAGCAGCAGCGGGAACCAGTGGATCAGGAGCTCAAGAAACAGCGAGGGCTTTTCGCGAGGGGTGCCGGTGACCGCGATGTTGTTCGCCAGCAGGTCGTCCATCAACTTGGGGTCCTGCAGGGCGGTGGTGGTGAATTCGCGGCCGTCGATCAGCGTCCCGGTGATGGTGCGCTGGTCCGGGTCGATGTTGACGGCACGGATCTGGCCGGATTTGATGTTGCTGATGAATTCGGAATAGGCCAGCGAGGTCGGCTGCTGCGTGACCGGAGCGAAGTTGTTGAACACGGACATCAGAACCGCGGCGATCGCGATCCACAGAATCAGGTTCTTCATCATGTTGCTCATTCGCGCTTTTCCCGAAAACTCTGGTCCATCAACATACTAGGATAACAGATGGCGCGGTGGTTGGGAGGTGCGTTCTGCTCCTAGACTAGATATGGGGGAGAGGGCAGGGATTCGCAAGCCAGAGGCCGGAGTTTTGTATTCGGAGGGAGTGGACACACGCATGGTTCCCATTGCTCGCACAATGACTCGATTATGAATATATAATGCACCGGCCGAGGACATATTCGGACAAAACACCACGTGAGTTGTTTCCAGCGGATGCGGATGGTGCTTTGTGAGCATATAGCGACAAGAGTTGCGCTCGACATCCTCACAATCCGAAAAAGTGTTTTGCTGGCTGTTGCATTGCCGGGCATCCTCTTTTTAAGCCCCGTTCAAGCAGAGGACAGGGAGAACGGATACTTTTGTTTTGAGTCTTATGATAAATATCGGCAGATTCGATATTGGGCTCGTAAGAATATATCGATACGCGATTATAGTCATCGCTCCGGTGATGCGGACTATCTCAGCTTAACTTACGTCCCCTCAGTGGCCAAATCGAAATGGGAGAAACAAACAAATAAAGAAATAGTCTCTCATTTCGAACATGAGTTTGAAAAATTCATACGTGCAAACTTACCTTTTCACGATACCTCCGAAGGTTGGAACGATAGATGGGACGAAGCCTATAAGAAATACAAGGACAAGGACAATTTTTTTGAGATTTTTAATGCGCAAGAAGAAGCGAGAAGAAATTCTTTGTATGGACCAGAGCCGGGTGCCGTTTTTTGCCACATAAAGATAGAAAGGCGCACATTTCCTGTCTTGTACGAGATGCGGTGTAGCGTAGTTGCAAATAATCGGCTTATAAATCGAGAATTTCTAACGGAGAGGATGCTAGGCTATAGCACTTCTGAACACATTTTAGGTGAGCTAAAAGTGTCCGTCACGAGACAGCTTGAGGCTTTAGGGCAAAAGTTGCAAAAAATCCGTAGTTGTGAAAAGCGATGAAGCCTATTAAATGCGACTTCCATGCATATTTTTGGCTTTAGGGAATGATCGGTTTGTAATAAAATCTAGCATGATTGGCAATGTCATTTTGTTTCTTGAATTTGGAACCTAATTCAATAAGGTTATCGCATATGCCTACGAAAGCATGTCCTGCCGAAGATTGTCGTGGCGGATATTTAGAAAAACAACGCTCGCTGTTGCCTGGGGAGAAGGAAACAATTAACGATGTGAGACTCTCTGGAACAGAGACGCGATGTTCATATTGTGGCTGCGTCTACCAGCCTCATGCAAATAGGATTTTGGGCTACTTGGATAGTATGCTAGGGTCAGGTTGGTACCCTACAAAATGATTCCGTTCTGCAAATGGTGCAAGTGACATTGACACAGACAAGGGCCGTGCTTTCTGCTTGAGGCAGGGCAACTGGCACCAACTATGGAATCCGATGTCTTTTCGATAAAACCAAGAAACGATCCCTAATCATGCTGAAACATCTCTCTTTCCGGAACTTCAAGTCGTGGAAAAGCATGGACATGCAATGCGCCCCGATCACGGGAATTTTTGGGACTAATTCTTCTGGAAAATCAAGTATTCTGCAGATTCTTCTTATGCTCAAGCAGACAAAGGATGCTACAGACCGGGCGGTTGCGCTGGATATTAACGGGCGCCTCGTTCAATTAGGTACCATAACCGACCTGCTCCATCGTCATGAGGAGGCAGAGACAATTGAGTGGCAACTGGACTGGCAGGAACCGGAGGAGTTCACGATAAAAGACTTGTCTCAAGTTCCCGCAGATCCTTTGGCTTGCGGCAAGGACTTGTCGATTCGCGCCAAAGTGAAGGCGCGCAACAGGTCCGCGTGGACAAGCAGCCTCGCGTACGAGTTTGGAGGAAGGACCTTCCTCTTGGAGCCTAAATCAGACAGTTTCACTGAATTTCAACTATCAGAGGCCACTCAAAATTCTTTAAGTGAAGAAAGCTTTCGTTTTATCCGGAATCCGGGGCGCGCGTGGCGGCTACCCGGCCCAATGAAATCGTATGCGTTTCCAGATCAGGTTCGCACCTACTACCAAAATGCCGGGTTCCTAGCGGATCTTGAGGCTCGGTATGAGGGTTTTCTTGATCGGGTGTACTATCTTGGCCCCTTGCGGGAAGATCCGAAGCGAGATTATCTTTGGTCGCGTTCAAGGCCAAGTGATGTCGGCTTGAGAGGTGAAAATGCAATCGATGCCATTCTTGCTGCTACGGAAGCGGGTGAGAAGCGAAATCTGAAACATCGATCCAGACGTATGGCCTTCCAGGCAATGATTGCGCACTGGCTCCGGGAAATGAAGATGATCCACAGTTTCCGCATCGAACAGATTGCGGAGGGTTCCAACCGGTGGCAGGCCCGGGTGAAAACAAACGCAGGGTCCAGCGAGGTGTTTCTCACCGATGTTGGATTCGGGGTGTCGCAGGTACTTCCTGTCATCACGCTGCTTCAGTACGTCCCGGAAGGGTCCATAGTACTTCTTGAACAACCGGAAATCCACCTCCACCCCTTGGCTCAGGCGGAGCTTGCGGAAGTAATCATCCAAGCTGTGCGGCATCGCAAGCTGCAGGTGATTGTTGAAAGCCATTCCGAGCATCTCCTGTTGAGGTTACAGCGCCGGATTGCTGAGGGGGAGTTTTCGCACGATGACATAAAGTTGTATTTTTGCGATTCATGGCGTGGTGAGTCTAGGTTGACTCAACTCCAGGTCGACTTGTTTGGGCAGATTGGAAACTGGCCGAATAATTTCATGGGCGATGCTTTCGGGGAGACGGCTAAAGCGGAAAAAGCGCGGTTGCAGAGGATGTCAGGTGCCGAGTGAGGAGGGGTGAAAAATGGGTGGTTGACACCAATGTGCCCATCGCAGCCAACGGGGGCACTGTGGACCCCACAGACAGAAAGCCTGCGAGGGCATGCCAGCTGGCTGCCATTGAATTCCTTGAAGAGTTGCTTGACAAGGGAAAGGTCTTGTTGGATCGTTGCGGAAGTATTCAGGAGGAATATTGGAGGTATCTGGGCCCGGAAGGCCAACTCGGCGTCGGCGACCACTTCCTGCTGCAAGTTTGGAATAGCCATCCAGACCGGATTGCGCGAATCAACCTCCCACGAAAAGATGACGGTGAATTCGAAGATGTGCCCCAGCAACTGATTGAAGAGGGCTTTGATCGAAATGATCGAAAGTTCGTTGCCTTGGCTGTGCGGGAAGAAGCCAGTATCGCCAATGCGACCGACAGTGACTGGCTAAATTTCGCGGCTCTATTGGATGAAAATCACATTACTGTTGAGAATCTTTGCGGTTGCAATCGTGAGGAATGGTTTGAGCGATGAAGCCGTTTACCCTATTTGTCTCCGACCTGCACCTGGATGCCAGCCGTCCGGCCCAGATGCAGGAATTCGAGCATTTCCTGAAGAACGAGGCGCATCAGGCGCAGGCCCTGTACATTTTGGGCGACCTGTTCGAGTTTTGGATTGGCGACGACGATCCCGCCGAGGGGCTGGACGGGGTGATCGACGCGTTGCGGGAGCGAGCCGCGCAAGGCACGGCAATAAAGTTCCTGCACGGCAACCGGGATTTCCTGCTGGGAGCGGATTTTGCCCGGCGGACCGGGATCGAAGTCCTGCCGGCCCGCCAGGTCATCGATCTGCACGGCATCCCGACCCTGATCGAACACGGCGACCTGCTGTGTACGGACGATGTGCCTTATCAACGCTATCGGCGGCGCATCCGCCATCCGATCACGATGGCATTGCTCGGGAACTTGCCCCGCTCGTGGAGACTGAGGATGGGTCAGCGCCTGCGCCAGATCAGCGCTCGGGCGATCGCGGGGAAATCTCCGGACATCATGGACGTAAACGAGGAAACGGTCCGGCAGGTGATGCGCTCGGAAGGGGTATACACGATGGTCCACGGGCATACGCACCGCCCGGCCGTACACAGGTTCAAGGTCGACGAGGTGGATGCCGTGCGGGCCGTGCTGGGGGATTGGTACGAGCAGGGCAGTTGGCTGGTGGCCGATGCCGACGGCCTGCATCCGCAATCGGCGGATTGAACGGACGAGTTCAGCCGGGTCAGGTCATGGCGCCCTTGAGCGCCAGCACCACATCCATGACGTTGGTGCCGGTCGGCCCGGTGGTGACCAGCGCGTTCACGGCGTCCAGATAGCTTCCGGCGTCGGCGCGCGCCAGCGCCTGCTCGGCATCCAGGCTCAAGTCCCGGCCGTGCAGTACCGTCCCGCCGTCGACTTCTCCGCCGGCATCTTCGGTCGGGCCGTCCGTGCCGTCCGTGCCGCAGGCGAGCAGCCGGATGCCCTTGACGCCTTCCAGGGCCGTGGCCGCAGCGAGTGCAAGGTGCTGGTTGCGCCCGCCCCGTCCCGGATTCTCGGGCAGACGGACGGTGGTTTCACCGCCCCAGATGTGCACGCCGGGAGGCGTCTCCATCTGTTTCAAGTACTCGGCTAGCGCCACACCCGTCTTTCCCGCTTCGTCTTCCAGGAATTCCGGGTGCCGATGCACCGGAAACCCGAGTTCTTCCGCCCGTTGCGCCGCCGCTTCCTTGGCATCTTCCAGCGTGGCGATGATATGGGTCTGCAGGTGCTGGAATGCTTCCGGGGGCGGCACCGGCATACGTTCGGCCTTCTCAATCAGCCGGCGGGTCCCTTCGGACAGAGTCTCGGGCAGGGTCTCGCCTCGGACTGCGGTCAGCGGGCCGGATCCGATCACCGCCGGGTCGTCCCCGGGAACATCCGAGATCATCAGCGCGCAGGTGGGTCGTCCGCCCAGATAATGCGCCAAGCGCCCGCCCTTGATGCAGGAGATGGAACGGCGCACCGCGTTCATCTCGGTGATGGCCAGCCCTTCGGCCAGCAGCCGTTCGGTCAGTTCGCTCAGCCCCTGCAGGTCCAGGTTCGGCGCCAGCACCTCGATCAGGCTGGAGGCGCCCCCCGAAATCAATGCGAGAAAGCGGGCATCGGCAGGGGCCTCGCCCAGGAAGTCCACCAGCCGCTGGCCAGCCTGAAGGCTGGTTTCTCCCGGCACCGGGTGGTCGGACTCGACGCATTCGATCTGCGGAAAATCTCCGAGCTCGTCATCCAGATGCCCGTGCTTGGTGATCACCAACCCGCGCCGGGGCGCCGGTCGTGTGCGTAGCGCACCGAGGGTCATCGCCGAAGCCGCCTTTCCGAATGCGATCACATGGTCGTACTCGACCTCCGGATGGCCATCCAGCCACTGGGCCACGGCTTCCGTGCCGCGCACCCGGGTCAGGGAGGCTCCCAGAATCTCTTGAAGCAGCGAATCGGCGTTCATGGCAGGATCAGCACCAGCGTGTCGACGGACACCCGGTCGAACAATTCAATCACATCCGCCCCGCGCATGCGAATGCAGCCGATCGAGGCGGCCTGGCCGATCAGCCCTTCCTCGTGGGTCCCGTGGATGTAGATGTAGCGCTGGTAGGAGTCCATTTCCCCGTCCTTGTTGATCCCGGGCTCGAGCCCGTCCAGCCACAGGATCCGCGTCGTGATGCACTCGAGGCCGGTTGCGCGTGGCTCCGCTTCGACCTCGGCCGTCTGCGCCTGGGCGACCCGGCCCTTGAAGACCGTATGCAGGGCGGTGCCGTCGCCGATGCATTCCGCGATCCGATGCGCCCCGGGCGGGGTCTTCATGCTGTCGTTCTGCCCGCCGATGCCGTAGCGGGACGTCGAGACGGGCCAGGACTGGAGCACCCGGTCTTCTTCGAGCAGGTGCAGGGTTTGTTCCGGGATGCTGACCAGGCACATCGGCTGGCATTGGTACTGCGGGAAGCGTTCGCGTGCAGAGGTCGCCCGCGCCAGGTTTTCGGCCGTGGGACGGGCCAGGGGAGGCAGGGGTGGGCACACGGCCTCAGGCGGCCTGGTTTTGAGGGCTGGGGCTGTGGGGATCGGCTCCGGAACGCCGGCGCAGGGCCAGTTCGTCCAGGTAGCCGTCGGGCACGCCGGTCACATAATCGCCGGTAAATACGGAGCAGTCGAAATTCTGGAGTTCGGGGTTCCCGTCTCGGACCGCGGCGATCAGGTCCGGCAGGTCCTGGTAGATCATGCGGTCGGCCCCGATGGCGTCGCAGACTTCGGAGATGTCGCGCCCGTGCGCGATCAGTTCCTCGGCGCTCGGCATGTCGATTCCGTAGACGTTGGGGAAGCGGATTGGCGGAGAGGCGGAGGAGAAATACACCTTGTTGGCGCCGGCGTCCCGGGCCATCTGCACGATCTCGCGCGAGGTGGTGCCGCGCACGATCGAATCGTCGACCAGCAGGACATTGGTGCCTTCGTATTCGTTGCGGATCGGGTTGAGCTTGCGCCGCACGGACTGGCGCCGGACCTGCGCCTCCGGCATGATGAAGGTGCGCCCGATGTAGCGGTTCTTGATGAAACCTTCGCGATAGGGCCGGTTCAGCCGGTAGGCCATCTCCAGCGCCGCGGTGCGGCTGGTGTCGGGAATCGGGATGACCACGTCGATGTCGTGATCGGGCCATTCCCGCAGGATCTTGTTCGCCAGGAGCTTGCCCATGCGCATCCGCGAACGCTGCACGGACACCCCGTTCATCACCGAATCCGGACGGGCAAAGTAGACGTACTCGAAGATGCAGGGCGCGAACACCTCCCGGCTTCCGCAGATTTCGCTGTGCACCGTACCGTCCAGGGCAATGAACAGCGCCTCGCCCGGCGCGAGGTCGCGCACCAGGGTGAAGCCCAGCATGTCCAGGGCCACGCTCTCGGAGGCGACGATGTGTTCGGGCCCGTCGTCGGTGTCCCGGGTGCCGTATACCAGCGGGCGGATGCCGTACGGGTCGCGGAAGGCTAGGACCCCCCAGTCGGCGATCAGGCTCACCGCCGCGTATGCGCCGATGCAGCGATGGTTGACCCCGCGGACGGCCTGGAACAGTTCCCGAGGGTCGCGCGTGCCCGATTCGGGCTGGGCCAGCAGTTCATGGGCGAGGACGTTGAGCAGGATCTCGGAGTCGGATTCCGTGTTGATGTGACGCCGGTCCTCGCGGAACAGCTCCTGGCGCAGCGCGTTGGTGTTCACCAAGTTGCCGTTGTGCCCGAGCGCGATGCCGTAGGGGGAGTTGACGTAAAGCGGCTGGGCCTCCTCGGACTTCTCCGTCCCGGCGGTGGGGTAGCGCAGGTGGCCGATGCCGGCCTCGCCGCTCAGGCGCGCCAGCTTCTTGCCGTGGAACACGTCGCGCACCAGGCCGTTGCCACGCTGTTGATGCAGCCGTCCCTGGCGGTCGTAGGTGGTCAGCCCCGCAGCGTCCTGTCCCCGGTGCTGCAGCACGTTCAATCCCTCATGCAGGTCCTGCACGACGGACTGATGCCCCACGATGCCGATTAATCCACACATGGCCGACTACTCGGGAAGCGCCTCGGTAATGGCTTCGGTCACGGTTTCGCTCACGGTCTCGGCAAGCGTTTCGGCCGATCCCGGGTAATGGAAATGCTGCTGCCAGTCCTCGGGCATCCACTCGATGACCAGTTGGGCGACTTCGACGAAGTAGGGAACCAGTTCCGATTCATGCCAGAACCCGGCATCGTTGATCGCGGGGATGGTCCCGGCGATCAGCACCAGCACCAGCACCAGCAGGCTGCCGCGCAACAGTCCGAACAGGAACCCCATGATCCGGTCGCTGCGGCGCAGGACGCCACTGTCCTTATCCTTGGTCATCCGGGCGAAAATCCGGTGCAATTGCGACACCAGCACGAACGTGAGAAGGAACAGCACGATCCCGGCGACCGGCGCGTGGAACTGGGTGAGGCCGTAGGTGCGTTCGCCCAGGGTGATCTCGTTGAACATCTCGGGCACGAACTGCGCGCCGAAGCTGGCGAACTGGAAGGCCACCACGAGTCCCACCACCCAGGCCAGGATGGTGACCAGCTCCTCGGCGAAGCCGCGCAACCAGCTCAGGATGCCGGAGATCAGGATGATCAACGCGATCACCACGTCCAGCAGGGTGGCGCCGAGAATGGTCATGGCTGTCGGACGACCCAGCCCTGGTGCACGTCCGTGAGGTTTTTCTTGGCCTTGATGCCTTCCAGTACGTGCTCGGCATCCTGCTGGGTGTAATAGGGGCCGACCCAGATGCGCTGGTGGGTCTTGCCGTCGGCAGCTTCCTGGGAGAACAGGTTCGTGGGGTAGCCCGCCTCGCGCATGGCGTCGCGGATCTCGGCGGCCTTGCTCGTGTTGCGGAACCGGCCGACTTGGACGTACCACTTCTCCCGCGGCTCCAGGGTGATGGACTCCCCGGCGTCCGGGCCGGGCATGGCCTGAGCCTCCGACGCGTTCAGGTCGGCGGGGAACGTCTGGTGAGTGAACACCAGCTCTCTCGGCTCGGAGACTTCCTGCATCGGGCGGACCAGGTCCGGACGCTGCGTATCCAGCAGCATCGGGATTACCAGAACCCCAAGGAGAATGAGCAAAACGGCGCCGAGGAGCCGTTGTTTGAGTGCGAGTTCCAACGCCAGAGTGAGCAGCGGCCGCAGGGGACGCCATTATACCGTTATATGGTGCGCACCCGGGCGCAAAACCCGCTTGACCGGCCTGAGCCCGGTGGCTGGGCGGGCCTTTATTTGACGGGAGCGGCTGCCTGGCCGACCTCCAGTTCCTGCGGCCGGTACAGCAGGAATTCCCCGACCGTGAAGACCGAACCGAACACGACCACGGTTCCCTCCTGCCCGGCCCTCGAAGCCGCCTCGCGGTAGGCTTCCGTGAGAGTCGGGTGGGTATGCACCCTGGACAGTTTGCAGGATTCCGCCAGTATGCGCAGGGTCTGCAATGGCATGGCGCGGGGGGACTCCACCTTGCTCAGGTGCCAGCTTTCGACCAGCGGCCCCAATGGCCCCAACATGTTCGCCACGTCTTTTTCCTGCAGCGCAGAGAAAACCGCATGCAGCGGGCGTCCGGGCCGGTAGCGGCGGAGATTCCGGGCCAGGTTGACGGCACCCTCCGGGTTGTGCGCAATGTCCAGCACGGTATCCACCGGCTCCTCAAGGATCTGGAATCGCCCGATCAGGCTGACATTCTCAAGGGCGTGGCGGATGGCCTCCGGGTCGATCATTCCGAGATGCTTCAACACGGTCAGGGCACCGGCCGCGTTGTTCAATTGCACTTTCCCGGGCAGCCGGCGCGGGGTCGGCAGTTCCAGTTTCATCCCGTCACGGTGGTGGTAGCGCCAGCGGTCGGGATCGAGAGGCTGCGCGGAGAAGTCCCGACCGATGCGCTGCATCGGTGCGCCCAGGCGGCGCGCCTGGTCCGGCAGGCTGACGGGCGGGTCGGGTTCCACGCAGACGACCGGCCGCCCCGGGCGCATGATGCCGGCCTTCTCGCGCCCGATCGATTCCCGGGTCCGGCCCAGCCATTCCGTGTGGTCGATGCTGATGCTGGTAATCAGGGCGACGTCGGCGTCCCACAGGTTGACCGCGTCCATCCGCCCTCCAAGCCCGACCTCAAGGACCGCGTAGTCGATTTCCTCTTCCCGGAAGATCGACAGGGTGGCTAGGGTGCCGTACTCGAAGAACGACAGACTGGTGTCGCCGCGTGCCTGCTCCACCTGTTCGAAGGCGGCGCACAATCGCTCGTCGTCCACCTCCACCCCGTCAATGCGGACGCGTTCGTTGTAGCGGAGGAAATGCGGTGAAGTGTAGGCGCCCACCCGTCCGTGCGGGCGCAGCATGGCTTCCAGCAGGGCGACGCTGGAGCCCTTTCCGTTGGTTCCGGCGATGGTGATGATCTTGAAATCCGGCGACCCCAGCAGGTTCATGCGCCGGGCCACCACCCGGATCCGTTCCAGCCCCAGGTCGATGCTGGTGGTGTGCAGGCGCTGCTGCCATTCGACCCACTCGGACAGGGAAGAAAATCGCATCGCGGCGTGCTGGGGAAAGCCGACGGCAGGGCTATCCGGTCGGGGCTCGGCCCGGGCGGTTCATCATCAGGCGGAGCAAATCGGAGATGGTGTCGCGCATCTCGCCGCGGTGCACCAGCATGTCGATGGCCCCGTGCTCCAGCAGGAATTCGCTGCGCTGGAAGCCTTCCGGCAGGGTTTCGCGCACGGTCTGCTCGATCACGCGCGGGCCGGCGAAGCCGATCAGCGCGCCGGGTTCCGCGATCTGGACGTCGCCCAGCATGCCGAGCGAGGCCGAGACCCCGCCCATGGTCGGGTCGGTCAGCACCGAGATGTAGGGGAGGCGCCGCTTGCGCATGCGGGCCAGCGCGGCGGCGGTCTTGGACATCTGGAACAGTGATACCAGCGCTTCCTGCATGCGCGCGCCTCCGCTCGTGGAGAAGCAGACCAGCGGCATGCGTTCCTTCAGGCAGACCGCAGACGCCTGTGCGAACTTCTCGCCCACGACCGAGCCCATGGAGCCGCCCATGAATCCGAACTCGAACGCCGTGCAGACCAGCGGCATGCCGTGCAACTGCCCCTGCATGACCACCAGGGCGTCCTTCTCCTTGGTCGCTTTTTGCGCCTGGCCGATGCGGTCCCGGTAGCGCTTGCTGTCGCGGAACTTCAGGAAGTCCTTGGGCGCGAGGTCGGCCAGCAGTTCCTCGCGGGGGTGTGCGTCCAGGAACATTTCCAGCCGCTCCCGGGCCGAGATGCGCATGTGGTGCTGGCATTTCGGGCAGACGTTGAGGTTGCGTTCCAGTTCGGACCGGTACAGCGGCGTGTCGCAGTTCGGGCACTTGATCCACAGGCCCTGGGGGACCTTCCGGGTGTTGCTGCTTTCGATTCGGATTTGGGGCGGCACCAGGCGCTTGTACCAGCTCACGGGGCACCTCCCGTCCGGCCTGCGGCGTCGATGCCGGCACGCAGGTCCTGCAGCAGTTCGGTCGCGGCGGCGTGCGGGTCCGCGGCGGCCTGGATCCGGTCCACCAGCGCGCTGCCGACGATGACCGCGTCGGCCAGTTCCGCGGCCTGTGCCGCGGATTCCGCGTCCTTGATGCCGAACCCGATCCCGACGGGCAGGGTGGCATGCGTCCGAATGCACTTCATACGTTCCGCCACGTCCTCCATGTCCAGGCGATCCGCGCCGGTCGTCCCGCGCAGGGACACATAATAAAGAAATCCTTTCGCCTGGCCGCAGATCTGCCGGATCCGTTCCTCGGTGGTGGTGGGGGCGAGCAGGAAGATCTCGTCCAGGCCGCAGTCGATCAGGGCCTGGCGGATCGCGGGCGCTTCTTCCGGGGGCAGGTCGACCACCAGCACGCCGTCGACCCCGGCGCGGGCGGCCTGCTCCGCGAAGCTGTCCACGCCCATGGCGATGATCGGATTGGCGTAGCCCATCAGGACCAGCGGCGTCTCCGTATCCTTGCTTCGGAATTCGGCAGCCATGTCCAGGACGTCGCGCAGGCGGACCCGGTGCGCCAGCGCTCGTTCGCAGGCGGCCTGGATCACCGGCCCGTCGGCCATCGGGTCCGAGAAGGGGACCCCGAGTTCGATCAGGTCGGCTCCGGCCCGAACCAGCGTATGAAGCAGCGGCACGGTGACGTCGGGTTTCGGGTCGCCCGCGGTCAGGTAGGGGACCAAGGCCGTGCGCCCGGCCTCCTTCAGCTGTGCGAAGCGCCCGGCGATGCGGCTCACAGGGACAGCCCCTCGCGCCGGGCGACCGTGTCGATGTCCTTGTCCCCGCGCCCGGACAGGTTGACCACCACGATCGCGTCCTCCGGCATCCCGCGGGCCGCCTCCAAGGCGCCGGCCACCGCGTGGGCGCTCTCAAGCGCCGGGATGATTCCCTCGGTCCGGGTCAGCAGGTGGAAGGCACGCAGGGCCTCCTCGTCGGTGGCGCTGGTGTATTCGGCCCGGCCCAGGTCCTTGAGCAGGGCGTGCTCGGGGCCGACGCCCGGGTAGTCCAGTCCGGCGGAGACGCTGTGCGTGGCCAGGATCTGTCCCGCCTCGTCCTCCATCAGGTAGGTGCGGTTGCCGTGCAGCACCCCGGCGCGGCCGCGGGCCAGCGGGGCCGCATGTTCGCCGGTGTCCAGTCCGTGGCCGGCCGCCTCGACCCCCAGCATGCGCACGTCGGAGTCTTCCAGGAACGGGTAGAACAGCCCGATCGCGTTGGAGCCGCCGCCGACGCAGGCGACCAGCAGGTCCGGCAGGCGCCCGGCCTGCTCCTGGATCTGGCGGCGCGCCTCGCGCCCGATGACCGCCTGGAAATCACGCACCATCTCCGGGTAGGGGGCCGGGCCGGCCACCGAGCCGATGATGTAGAAAGTGTCCTCGACATGGGTCACCCAGTCGCGCAGCGCCTCGTTCAGCGCATCCTTCAGAGTCTTGGAGCCCGAGGTCACGGGAATCACCTCCGCGCCCAGCAGCTTCATGCGGTAGACGTTCGGCGCCTGGCGCTCGATGTCCTCCGATCCCATGTACACCACGCACTGCAGGCCGAGGCGCGCGCTGACGGTGGCGGTGGCCACGCCGTGCTGGCCGGCGCCGGTCTCGGCGATGATGCGGGTCTTCCCGATGCGCTTCGCCAGCATTGCCTGGCCGACGGTGTTGTTGATCTTGTGGGCGCCGGTATGGTTCAGGTCTTCGCGCTTGAGCCAGATCTGGGCTCCGCCGTTCGCGCGGCTCAGGTGCCGGGCGAAGTACAGCGGCGAGGGGCGCCCGACGTAGTGGGCGAGGTCCTCCTCGAACGCTTTCCAGAAATCGGCATCCTCGCGGGCCTCCCGGTAGACCGCGGCCAGCTCGTCGAGCGGCCGGATTAGGGTCTCGGCCACGAACCGCCCGCCGTACTCCTCGAAATGCCCCTCGGCATCCGGCCAGCGGTAGCCGCCCGGGAAGCTAGAGTGCGGCACGGTTCACCTCCCGCATGAACGCTTCGATCTTCTCCGGGTCCTTGCGGCCGGGCTCGGCCTCGACGCCGCTGCTGACGTCCACGCCCCAGGGTCGGACCGCCCGGATCGCCTCGCCCACGTTGCCCGGTTCCAAGCCGCCCGCCAGGATCAGCGGGCGCGGATCCTCGGAGCGGATCTCCGTCCAGTCGAAAGTCTTGCCCTGTCCGCCAGCCTCTCCTGAGGCATGGCTGTCCAGCAGGAAGCCGTGTGCGTCCCGGTAAAGCTCCTGGTGGTCGGCCAGGGCGCCGGGTTCGACCATCGGCACGGCCTTGATCCAGTGGCCTTCGAACCGGGCGCAAAGCTCCGGCGCTTCGCGGCCGTGGTACTGCAGGCCGTCGAACGGGATGGTTTCGATCAATTCGTCGAGGAAGTGCGGGTCCGGATCGAGCACGACCGCGTAGGCGTCCATGAAAGGCGGCAGGAGATCGATGATGGCACAGGCCACGGCGGGTTCAACGTTTCGCGGGCTGGGCTCATGGAATACCAGCCCGATGGCGTCGGCGCCCGCATCGGCGGCGAGGAGGGCGTCGGCCGGGTTCGTAATGCCGCAGATCTTGACACGGGTGCGCATGGTCAGGAGGCAGGCTGGCTGTAGTCTGGGGTCCATAGGGGCGGCGGGATGCCGCATTCAGGAGGATAGTTTACGCGCATCAGGTACAGCCCGTCCGGCGGCGCGGTGACGCCGCCCGCCGTACGGTCGCGCATCTCGAGCAGTTCGGCCAGCCATTCCGGCGGGCGTTCGCCGCGGCCGACCTCCATCAGGGTCCCTGCCAGGGTTCTCACCATGTGGTACAGGAAGCCGTCGGCCTCGACGTCCAGGTGGACGAACGACCCATGGGCGGTGACGTCCAGCCGGTACAGGGTGCGTCGGGGGTGGCGGGCCTGGCATTCCGCCGCGCGGAAGCTGGTGAAGTCGTGCTCGCCCAGCAGGGCCTGGGCGGCCTGGTGCATCCGTCCGGCATCCAGGGTCTTGGGTACCCGGGTGACCTTGCCGGCGAGCAGGCCCGCGGCGGCGGCGTCACGCTGCAGGATGATGTAGCGGTAATGGCGGCGGGTCGCCGAGTAGCGGGCGTGAAAGTCGTCCGCGACCTCTTTCACCCAGGAGACGCTGACGGATGGGGGCAGGTGGGCGCCGGTGCCGCGCTGCCAGGCGCGCAGGGGACGGTCCGCGTCGGTGTCGAAGTGGATGACCTGGCCGGCCGCGTGCACTCCGGCGTCCGTGCGCCCGGCGACGGCGGTGCGGACCGGGTGGTCGGCGACCGTGGAGAGGGCGTTCTCGACCGCGTCCTGGACGCTTGGGGCGTGGCGCTGTCGCTGCCAGCCGCTGAAGCAGGCGCCGTCGTACTCAAGACCGCAGGCCAGACGGGGCATGGGTCAGGACGAGGCCATCCGGCTCTTCAGTTTCTCCGCCTCCTCGCGTTCTTGTTCCGTCCCCTCGGCCAGCACCAGCCGGATCAGGGGACGCGCCTGGTCGTACTTGTTCGCTTCGACGTGCGCGTGCGCCAGGTCCAGCGCGGAGGTGGCGCGCCGGGCGGGATCCTCGATGTCGCCCACGCTTTGCCGGATGATCCGGGCCTGACGGGCGCGGTTGAGGGCCAGGGCGAACAGATAGGTCAGGAGCAGGATCCCCGCGGCGGCGAGAATCCCGGGCCACGGGAAGTCGCCGGCCACCTTCGCCAGGCTCGTCTCGTCGGGCGCCTTGTCCGCCAGTTGCGCCAGTTCTTCGCTCTCGACCTCGACCGCAGCGGAAGGGGTCTCGGTCTTTTCGGCCTCGGGCTCCGCCGGCTTGGATCCTGCCGGTTCCGATCCCTCGGCCGGTTTGTCCGGTTCCGGCGCGGCGGGTTGGGCCTCGGTTGTCTCGGGGGCAGCGGATCCGGCCTCTGCCGGCACGGATGCCGATGGCTCGGCCGGCTCCGGTTCGGGTGCTGCCGGCTCCCCCTGCATCTCAAGCGGCACGAGTTTCAGCCGCCGTTCCTGCAGGGTCGGACTCTCGTGCGGGTCCGTTCCCTTCCGGCGCCACTGCTGCCACTGCTCGTTCTGGAAGCGGACTTCATCGATCAGCCACTGGCGGGACAGGTTCAGGCGCGCGATCTCGGCCTCGCTCGGAATGTACAACCGGGCGCCGGCCCGGACCAGGTTGATGTTGTCGTGGATGAAGGCGTCGCGGTTGTACAGTTGGATCGCCAGCATCAGGGTGTAGGCGTCGACCTCCAGGGAGCGGGCGCGTTCCAGAGCGATTCCAAACAGCGTGTCCCCCCATGCCACTTCGAGCGTCGTGCCGGTCGGGGCGCACGGCGGCAGGTTCAGGGTGTGGAACATGGGCGGTTCGTGCCCTTCGCCGAGGACCAGCACCAGGTCGTTGGAATGAGAGGGAAGCGGTTCCGTGCTACGCACCTGGATCTGGCTCTCGCCGTTGTGCCGGATTCGTTCCAGCTGTGCCGACCCGACCCAGGAGGGATAGGCTTTCTGGAGTCTCCGGTAGGTTGGGGGAGATGCGATTTCCACGCGAATCCGCCCCGGATCCGTTCCGGCCTCCGCTGCCAACTGCAGCGTCAGCAGGGCGGCGCAGTCCGGCTCGAAGTGGATTTCCGGCTGGCCCAGTTGCACTGCCTGGGCCGGAGCGGCCAGGGCGGCCGTCAGGAGCAGGAGCCGCGCGTTCACTGCCCGAATCGTTCCAGCCACTGTTCGGCGATCTGGATGCTGTTGGTCGCGGCGCCTTTGCGCAGGTTGTCGCTGACGACCCAAAGGTCCAGACCTCGCGGATGGGACAGGTCCTGGCGGATGCGCCCGACGAACACTTCGTCCCGGCCGGCCGCCTCCGTCGCCGCCGTGGGATAGCCGCCGTCCGCCGCCTCGTCGATGACGACCACGCCGGGGGCCTCTTCCAGCAGCGCGCGGGCGTCCTGTGCGCTGAGCGGGTCGCGGGTTTCCAGGTGGACGGCCTCGGAATGGCCGTAGTACACCGGCACGCGAACCGTGGTGGGGTTGACGCCGATGTTCTCGTCTTCCAGGATCTTCCGGGTCTCCCAGACCATCTTCATCTCTTCACGGGTGTAGCCGTTGTCCTGGAAACTGTCGATGTGCGGCAGGACGTTGAACGCGATCGGGCGGGGGTAGACCTCGCAGCGGCCCTCGCGGCCGGCGAGCACGTCCTCGGTCTGCCGGCGGAGTTCCTCGATCGCCGCCTGGCCCGTGCCGGAGACCGCCTGGTAGGTGGCGACGTTGATGCGCTCGATTCCCGCCGCGTCGTACAGGGGCTTCAGCGCGACCACCATCTGCATGGTCGAGCAGTTGGGATTGGCGATGATGCCGCGGTTGCGGTAGTCGGCGATGCGCTCCGGGTTGCACTCGGGCACCACCAGCGGGATGTCCGGTTCGTAGCGGAAGTAGGACGTGTTGTCGATCACGACACAACCTGCCTCGGCGGCGCGCGGCGCAAATTGGCGCGACGGTTCGCTGCCGGCGGAAAACAAGGCGATCTGTACCTGGCTGAAATCGAACTCCTCCAGAGCCTGGACCTCGATATCCTGTCCACGGAACGATAGGCTCCGGCCCTTCGAGCGCTCGCTGGCCACCAGATGCAGGACATCGAGCGGGAAGCCGCGTTCTTCGAGGACCTGGCGCATGACGCCGCCCACGGCGCCGGTGGCACCGACGATGGCCACGTGCAGGCCGCTCACGAGCCGAGGCGCCCCTCAAGCGCAGCGGTCACCGCATCCCCCATTTGCACCGTGCCGACGGCCTCGCCGTCGCCGGCCAGGTCGGCGGTCCGCATTCCCTGTTCCAGTACGTCCCGCACGGCGCCTTCCACCGCATCGGCGGCATCGGTCCGCTGCAGGGAATAGCGCAGCATCATGCCGACCGACAGGATCATGGCCAAGGGATTGGCCTGCCCGGTGCCGGCGATGTCGGGGGCTGAGCCGTGCACCGGCTCGTACAGGCCTTGGCGCTTCTCGTTGAGGGAGGCCGAGGGCAGCAGGCCGATCGAGCCGGTCAACTGCGCGGCGATGTCGGACAGGATGTCGCCGAACAGGTTGCCGGTGACCATCACGTCGAACTGGGTGGGTTGGGCGACCAGCTGCATGGCGGCATTGTCCACGTACAGGTGCGACAGCTCGACGTCCGGGTATTCCTGCGCGACCTCGCCGACCACGGTGCGCCACAGTTCCGAGACTTCGAGGACATTCGCCTTGTCCACGGAGCAGACCCTCCGGCTCCGCAACTGGGCGGCCTGAAAGGCACTGCGGGCGATGCGCGAGATTTCGTCCTCATCATAGACCATGGTGTTGACGCCGCGGCGGCGGCCGTCGTGCTCGTCCAGCGTGCGCGGTTCGCCGAAGTAAAGCCCGCCCGTGAGTTCGCGCACGATCAGGAGGTCCAGCCCCTCCAGTTTTTCGGGCTTGAGGCTCGAAGCATGCGCCATGCCGGGCATCAGCGTCGCGGGGCGCAGGTTGGCGTACAGGCCCAGCCCCTTGCGCAGCCTGAGCAGGCCGGTCTCGGGGCGCAGCGCGCGGTCGGGCGTGTCGTATCGGGGTGCGCCGACTGCCGCCAGCAGCACGGCGTCCGCATCGCGGGCAGCCTGCAGGGTGTCGGGCGGCAGGGGGTCGCCTTCGGCGTCGACGGCCGCTCCCCCGACGAGCGCCTCATCCAGTTCCAGCTCAAGGCCGCCGTGGCGGGCCAGGCAGTCGAGCACCTTGCGGGCCTCGGCCGTGATCTCCGGGCCGATGCCGTCGCCGGGCAGGATCAGGACGCGCGCCATTACGGGCTGCCGAAACGGTCGAACAGCCAGGGAGCTTGCGCCCGCCGTGCCGCCTCGAATTCCTTGATCTGATCCGCGTGGCGCAGGGTCAGCGCGATGTCGTCGAGCCCTTTGACCAGGCAGCGCTTGCGCTGCGGGTCGATGTCGAACGACCAGCAGGTGCCGGAATCCGCCGTCACCGTCTGTTCCGGCAGGTCGACGTCCAGTTGGTAGCCTTCGACCTGTTCGATCTCTTCGAGGAGCGTCTGCAGGTCGGTTTCCGGCAACTGGACGGTCAGCAGGCCGTTCTTGGCGGCGTTGGTGTCGAAGATGTCGGCGAAGCTCGGCGCGATGACGGCCCGGAAGCCGGCGTCCAGAAACGCCCAGACCGCGTGCTCGCGCGAGGAGCCGCAGCCGAAGTTGGCCCCGGTGACCAGGATGGAGGCCTCGCGGTAGCGGGCCTGGTTCAGCACGAAATCCGGGTTGCGCGGGCGTCGCGAGTGGTCGCTCTGCAGGTCTCCGGGCGCCAGGTAGCGCCAGCTGTCGAACAGGTTCGGGCCGAACCCGGTGCGCTTGACCGACTTCAGGTACTGCTTGGGGATGATCACATCGGTGTCGATGTTGCTGCGGTCGAGTGGCGCGGCGATCCCGCGGTGGCGGACGAAAGGGGTCATGCCAGGTATTCCCGCACGTCGACGAAGTGTCCGGCGCAGGCGGCCGCGGCGGCCATTGCCGGGCTGACCAGGTGAGTGCGCCCGCCCTCGCCCTGGCGTCCCTCGAAGTTCCGGTTGGAAGTAGCGGCGCAGCGCTCTTGGGGCTCCAGCCGGTCGGCGTTCATGGCCAGGCACATCGAGCAACCCGGCTCCCGCCACTCGAACCCGGCCTCGGTGAAGATCCGATCCAGCCCTTCCGATTCGGCCTGTGCCTTGACCCGCCCGGAGCCGGGCACGACCAGGGCCTGACGGATGTTGTCCGCGCAGCGGCGCCCGCGAACCACGGCGGCGGCCTCGCGTAGGTCCTCGATGCGTGCGTTGGTGCAGGACCCGATGAAGATCCGGTCCAGCTCAAGGTCGGTGATCGTTTCACCGCCTTTCAGGCCCATGTAATCCAGCGCCGCCTTCATGCCGCCGGCGCGGGCAGGGTCCTCTGCCTCGTCGGGGCGGGGGACGGCTTCATCGACCGACACCACCATCTCCGGGGACGTGCCCCAGGTGACCTGGGGCGCAAGCCCGCCCGCCTGAAGTACCACGGCGCGTTCGAACACGGCGTCGTCGTCCGAGTGCAGTTCGCGCCACCGCCGCTCGGCCTCCTCCCAGGCGGAGCCTTCGGGCGCGTAGGTCCGCCCGCGCACGTAGTCGAGGGTGATGTCGTCTACCGCGACCAGGCCGGAACGCGCGCCGGCCTCGATCGCCATGTTGCACAGGGTCATGCGGGCTTCCATGCTCATTTCCTCCACCGCTTGCCCGGTGAATTCGATCGCGCAGCCGGTGCCGCCTGCCGTGCCGATGCTTCCGATCAAAGCGAGCGCCAGGTCCTTGGAGCCGACGCCGGGCGCAGCGCGACCCTCGAGGCGCACCAGCATATTGGCCGGCTTGCGCACCGGCAGGCACTGGGTGGCCAGCACATGCTCGACCTGCGAGGTGCCGATGCCGAACGCCAGCGTCGCCAGCGCGCCGTGCGTGGAGGTGTGCGAGTCGCCGCAGACCACGGTCATGCCGGGCAGGGTGATGCCCTGCTCCGGGCCGATCACGTGCACGATGCCTTGTCGCGGGTCCCCCATCGGGAACTCCAGCAGGCCGTATTCGGCGCAGTTGGCGTCCAGGGTCTCGACCTGGTGGCGCGAGACCGCGTCGGGAATTTCCTCGAGATCCGGCTCGGTCGGGACGTTGTGGTCGGCTACCGCGACGATGCTGTCGGGCCGCCAGGGCGCACGGCCGGCCAGGCGCAGGCCCTCGAAGGCCTGCGGCGAGGTGACTTCGTGGACCAACTGGCAGTCGATGTACAGCAGGGTGGTGCCGTCTTCAGCCGTCTGCACTGCGTGCTCGTCCCAAAGTTTGTCGTACAGGGTACGCCCGGACATGATGCGTTTTTCGTTCCGTGCCTAATGCACGGCGATTATAGAGGACGAGGAGAGTTTAAGGGGTGTTTTTGCAGAGATTTCACTCGGTTTCGCGCGGGCCGAACCGGGTCTGGGCCTCGGCCAGGCGTTCGAGGGTCCCGATATCCGCCCACTGCCCACGATAATGCTCGCCGCTCGCTCGCCCGTCATGA
Organism: uncultured candidatus Poriferisulfidus sp.; assembly: GCA_965116525.1. Classification (GTDB taxonomy): domain Bacteria; phylum Pseudomonadota; class Gammaproteobacteria; order Poriferisulfidales; family Poriferisulfidaceae; genus Poriferisulfidus. The sequence continues at coordinate 601,837 of OZ220694.1, read as the reverse complement.
ATGGTGGTCCGAAGAAGGGGCGCCAGCGGGAAGCGTCCGGGCGCGCACGCCTCGAACAGGCGAGGACGGTAGAACCCGATCCCCGAGAACGTTAGGCGCATCCCGGATTGCTCCCGGACGCGGCCGCCCTCGGAATGGAAATCGCCGTCCGGGTGGTGCGCAGGGTTGTCGACCAGGACCAGGTGCACGTCGTCGCCGTCGGCCAGCGAGGGGACAGCAAATTGATAATCAGTGCAGACGTCCGCATTGACCACCCAGAACGGATCCGGTCCCAGCAGTGGGAGTGCTTGATGGATGCCGCCGCCAGTCTCCAGTGGAGGGATGGGTTCGGGCGAATAGAGGAGGCGCACGCCGAATTCCTTTCCTTCTCCAAGGGCATCTTGGATCTGCTCCCCGAGGTGCGACAGGTTGACGACCACGTCCTTGACCCCGGCCTCCCGGAGAGCCCGGAGGTGACGCACAATCAGGGGTTCGCCGGCGACTTCCAGAAGGGCTTTCGGCGTGGTATCGGTCAACGGGCGCAGACGCTCCCCGCGCCCGGCCGACAGGATCATGGCCGAAGGCATGTCAGGGCTCCGGCAGCCGCGCCACCAATTCCGCCAGGGGCTGCAGGGGCGGGTAGTTCGAGCAGACGTCTTGGACGTAGCCCAGGACACGGGGCACGTCCAGCATGAAGTAGGACTTGCCGTCCCGATGGCACAGCCGGGCGAAGATCCCGACCGCCTTCAGGTGCCGTTGCACTCCCATCCAGTCGAACCATTCCAGGAAAAGTCCGGAATCTACATTTTCGTCGAGGATGCCTTGCTTCTGGGCACGCTGCCGGTACTGTTCCACCCAGCCCCGGATCCGGTCGTCGGGCCAGGCGATGTAGCAGTCCCGCAGCAGGGAGACCAAGTCGTAGGTCACCGGTCCCCACATCGCGTCCTGGTGGTCGATGATGCCGGGATTGGGCTCGGTCACCATCAGGTTCCGGGAGTGGTAGTCGCGATGGACTACGACGCATGGCTGCTCCAGGGCGCGGTTGACCAGCAACTGCCAGGCAGTCTCGATCATGAGCCGGTCCTCGCGGCTCAACTCCCATCCGAGATGGCGGCCAAGATACCAATCGGTGAACCGGTCAAGCTCCAGGCGCAGCTGTTTTGCGTTGTACGGCGGCAGCGGTCCGCGGGGCAGCGTCTGGATGCGCAGCAGGGCGTCGAGGGCGTCGCCGTACAGGGAGTCCGCAGACTCCTCGTTCAGGTTCGGCAGGTACTGTTCGTCTCCGAGGTCCTCAAGCAGGAGGAAGCCGTCCGCATGGTTTTCCGCCTGGACTTCCGGGGCATGCACGCCTGCTTTGCGCAGGTGCGTATTGGCGGTCAGGAAAGGGTCCAGTGGTTCGTGTTCCGGCGGGGCATCCATTGCGATCCGGGTGGGATCTGCGCCGTGCACGCGGAAATAGCGGCGAAAACTGGCGTCGCCTGCCACCGGGCGCAGTTCCAGTTCCGGATTCTGCAGGGTCTGGCACACCCAGTCTCGCAACTGTTCCTGTCGTGAATCTTGCATGGCCGAAGTTCTGTAAATGGTCTCGCTATTGTATGTTACCCAAATAAGGTACTATAATACCCATTATGGGTAAATCAATGCCAGCTCGCCACAAGGTTGCTGCGAAACGCTCCAGCGCATCCACCAGTCTTGCTGATGCATTGTTCACCACGACCCAGCAGAGAGTTCTGGCCCTGCTTTTTGGTCAGCCGGACCGCAGCTTTTATACCAAAGAACTGATCGGGTTGACCGGTTCCGGCTCCGGGGCGGTGCAGCGCGAATTGCAACGCTTGGCCTCCAGCGGTCTGATCCGGATGACCCCGATCGGGATGCAGAAGCATTACCAGGCTAATCCCGATTGTCCCGTATACCAGGAACTTGTGGGCATCATGCGCAAGACGGTCGCGGTGGCGGAGCCGATCCGGCAGGCGCTGAACACGCTCGCCGATCGCATCGGGTTGGCCCTGATCTACGGTTCCGTTGCACAAGGCACGGACACGGCGGCAAGTGACATCGACCTGCTTGTCGTCGCCGACAATCTGATGTTGGAAGAACTCTACGCCGCGCTCGCGCCAGTGGAAGGGCGTTTGGGCCGAAAGATCAGTCCCTCGCTCTATACGGCACAGGAGTTCGACGCCCGTCGATCGTCCAGGAATTCATTCCTGTCCCGCGTGCTCACTGGCGAAAACCTGGTCCTGATCGGAGAGGAAGATGGCACATCCGCAACTCGATAACTTGGTGCATATCGGACAACTCAAGGTGGAATCGGGCTCCGCAGAGGAAGTCGAGGGATTGTTGCGCTCGGGCCAGCGTCGTCTCGACGATGCCCAGCGACAGGAGCTGAGCATGGAGAGCCGCTTTGATCTTGGTTACAACGCGGCCCACGCGCTTGCGCTCTCAGCTTTGCGAGCTCATGGCTACCGCTCCGACTCGCGCTATCTGGTCTTTCAGTGCTTGCAACACACTATCGACTTGCCTGCAGAGCAGTGGAGGGTGCTGGATCATGCTCATCGCAAGCGGAACCTGGCCGAGTACGAAGGCGCGACGGACGTGGACGAACAGCTCCTTGGCGCCTTGATAAGAGTGGCGCAAGAAGTCGCGACGCGCGTGGATCGCCTGATCGCGCAACGATGAGGGGAATCGTGGTAAATCAGTTACAATACGCCGCCCGAACGATGCCCATGGCATTGCCGCATTTTTAGAGAAGTCCGAATGGCTGTCCAGAAAAGCAAAAAGAGCCGCTCCAAGCGCGACATGCGCCGCTCGCACCATGCGCTGAAGGGAGCCACGGTGTCGGAAGATCCGACCACGGGCACGCGGCACCGCCGCCACCATATTGCCGCCGACGGCTATTACCGGGGCCGCAAGGTTCTCGAGATCAAGCAGCCGAAACAGGATCCGGCCGAAACGGAAGCCTGACCGGGGTTCCGCCTCCGCCTCCGCGCGGACCATCCATGACTGATTCCGTCACCATCGCGCTGGATGTGATGGGTGGCGACCACGGCGCGGACAGTGTCCTGCCGGCTGCCGTTTCCCGACTCAAGACCGACCCGTCGCTGCGCCTGATTCTGGTTGGCGACGAATCCCTGATCCGCGAACGGCTGAAGGCGCTGGGCCCCGCTCCGGAGGACCGCATGGTCGTGCATCATGCCTCGGAGCAGATCGAGATGGGCGAGCGCCCGATGCAGGCCCTGCGCGGGAAGCCGGACTCGTCGATGCGGGTCGGACTCAACCTGCTGCGCGACGGCGAAGCGCAGGCATTCGTGAGCGCCGGCAACACCGGCGCCTTGGTGGCGTTATCGCATTTCGTGGTGCGGATGCTGCCGGGAATCGACCGGCCGGCCATCCAGTCAACCGTGCCGGCCCTGAAGGGCCACACCCACGTGCTGGACTTGGGCGGCAACGTGGATTCCCGCGCCGAGCACCTCCTGCAGTTCGCCGTGATGGGCTCCGTGCTTGCCCAGGAACTCGACGACAATCCCAGCCCGCGGGTCGGCCTGCTCAATGTCGGCGAGGAGAACATCAAGGGCAACCGGCAGGTGCAGGCGGCGGACGTCCTGCTGCGCGAGAGCAAGCTCAACTACATCGGCTATATCGAGGGCGACGACATCTACTGCGGGGAGGTCGACGTGGTGGTGTGCGACGGTTTCGTCGGCAATATCTCGCTCAAGACGACCGAAGGCGTGGCGCGGATGCTGACCACTTCCCTCAAGGAGGAATTCAAGCGCAGCCTCTACAGCCGCCTGGCGATGATCCTGGCCGCTCCGATCCTCAAGGGATTCCGCCGCCTGTTCGACCCCCGCCGCTATAATGGAGCCAGTCTGCTTGGCCTCCGCCACGTGGTCATCAAGAGCCACGGCAGTGCCGACGCGTTTGCTTTCGAACAGGCCATCGTCCGGGCACAGCAGGAGGCGCGCCGAGACCTGCCGATGCAGATAGACCAGAACATCGATACCCTGCTGGCCGATCGCGCCGAGGCGAGCGTCGAGTCATGATTCACGCGGCCATCACCGGGACCGGCGCCTGCCTCCCCGAGCGGGTGGTGACGAACCAGGAACTGGAGAAGACGGTCGATACGACGGATCAGTGGATCCGCGAACGCACCGGGATCTTCCAGCGCCACATCGTGAGCGAGGAAGAGACCACGGCCTCGATGGGCACGCAGGCGGCCCGCGAGGCGCTGGCGGCGGCGGGGCTGACTCCGGGCGATATCGACATGATCGTGCTGGCGACGACCACCCCCGATCGGATCTTTCCCAGCACGGCCTGCCAGATCCAGCGGCAGTTGGAGGCGCCGGAGTGTCCGGCGTTCGACGTGCAGGCGGTCTGCAGCGGATTCATCTACGGGCTGGACATCGCCCGGCGGTACATCGCGACCGGGGGCGGCCGCGCCGTCCTGGTCATCGGCTCCGAGGTGATGTCCCGCATCGTCGACTGGAGCGACCGGAGCACTTGCGTGTTGTTTGGCGACGGGGCGGGTGCCGTGGTGCTCGAGGCGCGCGACGAACCGGGTATTCTGTCGACCCACCTGCATGCGGACGGACGCTACGACCACCTGTTACAGGTGTCGCCGGAAGTGGATGGCTCCTTCATCGAAATGAAGGGTAACGAGGTGTTCCGCATGGCGGTGAACACCCTGGAGCGGATCGTGGACGAGACCCTCGAGGCCAACCAGATGGATCGGCACGAGGTCGACTGGCTGGTCCCGCACCAGGCCAATCACCGGATCATCGCGGCCACCGCGCGCAAGCTGGACCTGCCCATGGAGCGAGTGGTCGTCACGGTCGATCGGCACGGCAACACCTCTGCCGCCTCGGTGCCGCTGGCACTGAATCAGGCCGTGAGCGACGGGCGCATCCAGCCGGGCGACGTGCTCATGCTGGAGGCGTTCGGTGGCGGGTTTACCTGGGGTTCCGCACTGATCCGATACTAGGTTCCTCCCATGGCTTCACGCACCGATCAGGCTTTTGACGCCGGGGGGTTCGTGCAAACCCTGACCCACGCCCCGGGCGTGTACCGCATGCTGGATTCGTCCGGCAATCTCCTGTACGTCGGCAAGGCACGCGACCTGAAGAAGCGCGTGTCCAGCTATTTCCGGAAGACCTCTCTGGGCCCGCGCACCCGCCGGATGATCGCCCAGACCGAGCGGATGGAAGTGACTGTCACGGCCACCGAGGCGGAGGCCTTGCTGCTGGAGAACACCCTCATCAAGCAGCACCATCCGCGCTACAACATCCTGCTGCGCGACGACAAGAGCTATCCCTACATCTACGCCTCGACCCACCAGACCTACCCCGGACTGTCGTTCTACCGCGGCCGCAAGCGGCGCAAGGGCCGGACCTTCGGTCCCTACGCCAGCGTCGGGGCCTTGCGGGACACGCTGAACATCCTGCAGAAACTGTTCCGGACCCGGCAATGCTCGGACAGTTTCTTCCGCAACCGCAGCCGACCGTGCCTGCAGTACCAGATCAAGCGGTGCACTGCGCCGTGCGTGGGCTACATCACGCCGGAAGACTACCAGGCGGACATCGACCTCACGCTGCGTTTCTTGGAAGGGCGAAATGAGGAGGTAATGCATGACCTGACGGCACGGATGGACCAGGCGTCGGAGCGCCTGGACTATGAGGAGGCTGCGGAGTGGCGGAACCGCATCCAATCGCTCCAGGAAATCTGCCGGCATTACCGGACCGGGGTGGCGTCCGGGCATTTCGACGTGATCGCCGCCGTTTGCGAGAGCGGGCTGCACTGCGTGCAGGTCAGTTCCTTCCGCGGTGGCGCCAGCCACGGCAACCGCAGCTACTTCCCGGTCGTGAACGATGCGCAGATCAAGGCCCCGGAACTGCTGCGGGGGTTCCTGGGACAGTACTACTTGGAGCGTGTGGCGCCGCCGGAGGTTCTGCTGAACCACCCGGTGCCGGACCAGGAGGCGCTTGAAGAGTGGCTGAGCGGAAAGTCTCCGGGACGGATCCGCCTGTGCGCCCGCGTGCGGGGACGCCGCCGGACCCAGGTGGAACTGGTGGAGCGTAACGCCCGGCAGTCGATCGCCACGCGGGCGCAGTCCCGCAGCGGGATACGGGAGCGCCTGGACGCACTGTCGGAGGCCCTGCTTCTGGACGCCATGCCGGCTCGGCTGGAATGCTTCGATGTCAGCCACACGCGCGGCGAGGCGACGGTGGCGTCGTGCGTGGTCTACACCATGGAAGGGCCGAGCCGCTCGGAGTCTCGCCGCTTCAACATTTCCGGCATCACGCCGGGCGATGACTACGGAGCGCTCAGGGAAGCGTTGACCCGCCGCTACACGCGGGTTTGCGCGGGCGAATACCCGGCTCCAGACGTGCTGCTCATCGATGGCGGCAAGGGGCAGCTGCAGGTCGCCCGCGAGGTGCTGGCCACGCTCGACGTGTCCAATGTCGTGGTGGCCAGCGTGGCCAAAGGAGCCGGCCGCAAGCCCGGCACGGAGACCGTGTACGCCGACAGCGTGGAGGGGCCGTTGCACCTGCCGCAGCGCTCGGTGGCGTTTCACCTGATCCAGCAGATCCGCGACGAGGCGCACCGGTTCGCCATCACGGGGCACCGCCGTCGGCGCGCGAAGCGCAGGCTGGAGTCGCCGCTGGAGGAAATTCCCGGCGTGGGGCCGCAACGCCGACAGAACCTGTTACGCTACTTTGGGGGTTGGCAGGGCGTCCGCGACGCGACGGCGGCCGACTTGGTCCGGGTGCCTGGGGTCGGGGCCGGCCTCGCACAGGAGATCTATAACTACCTCCACGAAGAAAACACATGATCGAGCTGACCATCCCGAACCTGCTGACGGCGCTGCGGATCGCCCTGATTCCGGTGTTTTCCGGGGTGTTCTTCATTCCCGGGTGGGGCCCCCAGGCTTCGGCCGTGCTGTTCGCGCTCGCCAGCCTGACGGACTGGGCGGATGGCTACCTGGCCCGAAAACTGGGCCAGTATTCTGCATTCGGGGCCTTTCTGGACCCGGTGGCGGACAAACTGATCGTGTGCGTGGCCTTGGTGCTGCTGGTGTCGCGCGACAACAGCCTGTGGCTGGTCGCCCCGGCCTGCGTGATCATCGGGCGGGAGATCGCGATTTCGGCGTTGCGCGAATGGCTGGCCGGCACCCGTGCCCGTTCGCGGATTTCAGTGTCGTGGCTCGGCAAGTTCAAGACCCTGCTGCAACTGGCCTCGCTGATGCTGCTGCTGTGGGCGGCGCCCGACTCTTCCGATCCGCTTTACGTGTACGGTTTGGTCCTGCTGGGTGTGGCGGCTGCGATGACGCTGGTCTCGATGGCGTACTACCTGTGGTTGGCGCTGCGCAGCGAAGACTCAGAGGCCTCCGGCACCTAAAGCCGAGCCGCACGGTGCGGCTTTTGTTCCTGCTGCAGTCGATTGCAGCATCGAGACGCCTTCAAACCCTGTCACCCGGAAGATTAACCCCAAAAGGGGCATTACAGGTTTGCGTGGACGCGCCATAGCGCGGATGCCTTGCTTTAAATGTAATGTTATAATATTACAGATAACTGGAGATCGCCTGTCAGCAAGGAGCACTTGAAATGTCCCCAGCCCCTGCACTTCTCGAAACCCGCCCGTCCGCCGACATTTCCGCGAAACGCGTGAACCGGCCCGGACGCATGCGGTGGAATTCTGCCGGCCTCGTGGCAGGATTGCTGTTCTTCGTTGCCCCGTTTTCGGCAATGGCGGAAGAAGATCCGGAAGTGCTGGTCATCAAGGCGCATCCGTTGGGCGACAAGGGTCTGGCGATGCCGGCGACCAGTTTGGACGGCGAAGCATTGGACCGGGCGAGAGACGTCAACCTCGGCTCCACGCTCAGCCGGCAACCCGGCATCCATCAAGCGGCATTCGGTACCGTCGTCGGCCGGCCGGTGGTGCATGGCCTGGCTGGCCCGCGGGTGCGCGTCATGCAGGATCGCCTGGACACGATGGATGCATCGATCGTGAGTGCCGACCATGCGGTCGCCGTCGAATCGTTCATTGCCGAACGGATTGAGGTGCTCCGCGGTCCGAGCATCCTGCTGTACGGTTCCGGCGCCATCGGCGGTGCCGTGAACGTGCAGACCGGACGCATTCCACAGGAACCTGCCGACGGCTTGTCCGGCGGAGCGGAGGCGCGCCACAACAGCGCGACAGGCGGCGACACCCTCGCGTTCAAGCTCAACGGAGGCCGTGGCGGCTTCGTTTGGCATGTGGACGGCGCGACCAAGGATGGCGACGACTACGACATCCCGGGCTATGCGGAATCGGCATACCTGCGCGCCCAGGAAGGCGAACATGAAGAAGAAGACGGTCACGACGAACACGACGACGAGCACGAGCATGAAGAAGAGGAGCACGAGGAGCATGAGGAGGAAGCCCGCAACAAGTTGCCCGGCAGCCGCTTCGAAGCGGACACCATCGCCGGCGGCGCCGCATGGCATGGTGACTGGGGCTTCGCGGGCCTCGCGGTCAGCCGCCTGGAATCCAAGTACGGTCTGCCGGGGCCGCACGGGCACGGGCACGGGCACGATGAGGAAGAAGAGCACCACGAGGAAGAGGATCACGACGAAGGAGAGGGACACCACGAGGGAGAGGAAGAAGAGGGCCAAGCGTTGCTGGACATGGAGCAGACGCGCATCGATTTCGAACTGGACCTGCCTGCGCCGTTTCCCGGCATCGCCCGCTTCAACATGCGCGTCGGCTACAGCGAATACCAGCACGTGGAAATTGAGCCCGGTGGCGAAACCGGCGTCAAGTTCTCCAACGACGCCTGGGAAGCGCGCGCCGAGTTCCATCATGAAGCCGGCCTATGGGAAGGCGTGACCGGTCTGCAGTACGCCTATCGGGACTTCGAGGCGGCCGGCGAGGAATCCTTCGTCCCGCCGGTGATCACCAACAACGCTGGCGTGTTCTGGGTCGGTCGCCGCGCATATGAGACATTTGACCTGGAGACCGGCGTGCGCCTGGAGCGCGTATCGCACAATCCGGCGGCCGGCGGCCACGGGGGGCACCACGAGGGTGAAGAGCACGACGAGGAAGAGGAGTACGAGGAGGGCGGCGACAAGGACTTCACGATCCACGCGGTTTCCATCGGCGCTCTCGTGCCGATTGGCGACCGGCTCGATTTGGGCCTGCTCGCCAGCCATTCCAGCCGTGCGCCCATCGCGGAGGAGCTCTATGCCGATGGCCCGCACCTGGTCACCAACACCTACGAAATCGGCGATGCCGGACTGAGCAAGGAACGCGCCGCGAGCGTCGCCCTGCGGCTGCAGTATGCCGCGCCGGCCTGGGATGCTGCCATGGCTGCTTACTTCACCCGCTTCTCCGACTACATCTATCAAGAGGCAACCGGCGATACGGTGAACCATGAGGGCATAACCGAGGCTGAGGAAATCAGCGCGCTGATGGAATCTGAGGGCATAACCGAGGAAGAGGCAGCCGAGATGGTGGACGAAGATGAATTCTCCCTCCGGGAAGAAAGGGTCGTGCAGGAGGATGCGGAATTCTTCGGCATCGACGCGGAAGCCAGCGCCCGGATCGCCTCATGGCCCGGCGGCGAAGCGCGCCTGCACGGCAAGTTCGATTACGTGGACGCGAAATTGTCCGTCGGCGGCAACGACCGGCTGCCGCGCATTCCTCCGTTGCGGTACGGCATCGGGCTAAGTGCCCGCTGGGGCTCCGCAACCATGGGCATCGATTATCTGCGGGCCGAAGACCAGGACGAGACGGCGGAGCACGAACTGCCGACCGACGGCTACGACGACCTGTCCGTGTATGCCACGCTGGGGCTTCCGGCCGGCAACGGGTCGACGATGGAATTCTTCCTGCACGGTAAGAACCTGACCAACGACGAGCAGCGCTTGCACACCTCGCATATTAAGGACTATGCGCCGCAGCCCGGACGCACGTTCGAAGTCGGGGCGCGGCTCCGGTTCTAAGTGGGCATCCGCCACCGGTCTGGTTCCGGACGAGTTAGAACGCCGCTTCGACTTAGAAGAGATTTGACGCTGACCGCGGGGGAGGCCTCTGTGTTACAATGCGCGCCCCAATTCAAGGGCGCCGTCGGCGCCGTTTTTGCTTCCTTACAGAAAGTTTTTCCCCTATATGTCACTTTCTGCGCAAGAAAAGTCTGAGATCATCGGAAAGTACCAGCGTGAGTCGAACGACGTCGGCTCGCCCGAGGTGCAGGTCGCGTTGCTGACGTCCCGAATCAATCAGGTAATGAAGCATTTCGAGACCCATCCCAAGGATCGGCACTCGCGCTACGGCCTGATGAAGATGGTGCATGCCCGCCGCGGACTGCTTAAGCATCTGCGCGGCCAAAGCCACGAACGCTACGCGGAGCTGATCCAGTCCTTGGGACTGCGGCGCTGATCTCTCTCCCACGAGTTCCCGCTTTGACCCAGTTTTCCCGCCGGTCCTGATTCGGACGGCTCTTTAACATTTCACAGGATACATTTCACAGGATTCGATAGTTTATGAACCCGATCACCCAAACTTTCCAATATGGCGACCATGAGGTCACCTTAGAGACGGGCGAAATCGCCCGGCAAGCTTCCGGCGCCGTGCTGGTCCGCATGGCCGAGACCGCAGTGCTGGTCACCGCCGTGGGCCGCAAGGGCGAAGACACCGGCAAGGACTTCCTCCCTCTTACCGTCAATTACCAGGAAAAGACCTATTCAGCAGGCCGCATTCCCGGCGGCTTCTTCAAGCGAGAAGGGCGCCCCAGCGAGAAGGAGATCCTGACCTCGCGCCTGATTGACCGGCCGGTCCGCCCCTTGTTTCCGAAGGGTTATAACCAAGAAATTCAGATCATTGCCAACGTGCTGTGCCTGAACAAGGATTTGGATCCGGACATTCCGGCAATGCTCGGGGCCTCGGCGGCCCTGGCGGTGTCGGGGATGCCGTTCCAAGGCCCGATTGCAGGAGCTCGGGTGGGCTATGTGGACGGCAGCTACGTGCTCAACCCCACCGCCCAGCAACTGGAGCAGAGCCAGCTTGATCTGGTCGTCGCGGGGACCCGCGACGCGGTGTTGATGGTCGAGTCCCAGGCGGACCTCCTGCCGGAGCAGACCATGCTGGACGCGGTACTGTTCGGTCATGAGCAGATGCAGGTGGCGATCGACGCCATCGAGAAACTGCGCGATGCCGCCAATCCCCCGGAATGGGGCTGGGTCGCACCGGAAGCGAACGAGGATCTTGCCTCCAAGATGGATTCGCTGTGTCGGGAAGACCTGACTTCGGCGTACCAGATCGCGGACAAGGTGGAACGTCAGGACCGGGTCGCGGAGATCCGGACACGCGCCATGGATGAGCTGACTTCCGAAGAGGAAGGCCCGGCCGAAGGCGAAGTCAAGGCCGCGTTCAAGAGCCTGGAGAAATCGATTGTCCGCCAGCGCGTGCTGAGCGGGGAATCACGCATCGACGGACGCGGACGCTCCGACGTTCGGCAGATTTCGGTGCGTACCGGCCTGTTCCCGCGCACCCACGGCAGTGCCCTGTTCACTCGCGGCGAGACCCAGGCGATGGTCATGACCACCTTGGGCACGACCCGCGACGCGCAAATCATCGACGCCCTGGAAGGCGAGTATCGCGACCCGTTCCTGCTGCACTACAACTTCCCGCCGTTCTCGGTGGGCGAGGTCAGCATGATGTTGGCGCCGAAGCGGCGCGAGATCGGACACGGCAAGCTGGCGAAACGCGCCATGATGGCGGTGATGCCGGATTCGGAGGACTTTCCTTACGTCCTTCGCGTGGTGTCCGAGATCACCGAGTCGAACGGCTCGAGTTCGATGGCCACGGTCTGCGGCAGCAGCCTGTCGCTGATGGATGCCGGAGTGCCGATCAAGTCCGCAGTGGCGGGCATCGCCATGGGCCTGATTAAGGAGGGCGACGAATTCGCCGTGCTCAGCGACATCCTGGGCGACGAGGATCACTTGGGCGACATGGACTTCAAGGTAGCGGGTACCCGCGAGGGCATTACCGCGCTGCAGATGGATATCAAGATCTCTGGCATCACCCGCGAGATCATGGAGCAGGCCTTGTCCCAGGCACGGGCTGGCCGCTTGCACATTCTCGACGAGATGGACAAGGGCTTGGCATCCCCGCGTGAGACGATGTCGGACTATGCGCCACGTTTCCTGACCCTGCGCATCAACCCGGAGAAGATCCGGGACGTGATCGGCAAGGGCGGCGCGACCATCCGCGCCCTCACCGAGGAGACCGGCACCACGATCGACATCGACGACGACGGCCTGGTGCGGATCGCCTCGACGGACAATGCGGCCGCCGAGGATGCGCGCGAGCGCATCGAATTGCTGACCAGCGAGGTGGAGATCGGGAAGGTCTACACCGGCAAGGTGGTTCGGATCATGGATTTCGGCGCATTCGTCGGTCTCAAGCCGGGCAAGGACGGCCTGGTGCATATCTCGCAGATCGCGGAATACCGCGTCAAGAGCGTGGACGATGAACTGTCCGAAGGACAAATGGTCAATGTCAAGGTGCTGGACGTTGACAAACTTGGTCGGGTCAAGCTGACCATGAAAGAAGTACAGCAACCGCAACCTGGGGAATAGACGAAATGACAACGGAAAACAACATGGACACAACAGAAAACAACATGGACGAGGCGCCTGAGGCTCCACGTGAGACGGAATCGGACGCCGCATCGGACGTCCTGACCTTGCGTATCGACCCGAAGAAGATCCGGGACGTGATCGGAAAGGGCGGATCGACCATCCGCGCCCTCACCAAGGAGACTGGCACTAAGATCGACATCGACGATGACGGCGAGGTGCGGATCACCTCGGCAGACAACGCGGCCGCCGAGGAGGCGCGCGAGCGCATCGAGCTTCTGACCGGCGAGGTGGAGATCGGGAAAACCTACACCGGCAAGGTGGTTCGGATCATGGATTTCGGCGCGTTTATCGGCGCCCTGCCCGGCAGGGACGGTCTGGTGCATATCTCGCAGATTGCGGAATACCGCGTCAAGAGCGTGGACGATGAACTGTCCGAGGGGCAGGTGGTCAATGTCAAGGTGCTGGACATCGACGAGCAAGGCCGGGTCAAGCTGACCATGAAAGAGGTGCAGCAGCCGTAGCCGGGGGAGTGATTCCCTGTGCTAACATTAAGCCGATGCGGATGAGGGTGGGGTTCCCAGCTTCAGTCCGCGATAATAATAAGAAAGCCACTGACAGGAGAATCAACAATGCAAGTTACCTGGGATGAAAACGTTTGTATCCACGCCGGCAAGTGCGTGGCAGGCGCACCTGAAGTTTTCAAGGTCGAAGATGGACAGTTCAAGATTGACGTAACCGCAGCACCGGAAGATAAGGTGCGGGACGTGGTCAGTCAGTGCCCATCTGGAGCCCTGAAAATACAAGAATAACCATAATTTCAAATACCTGAGAAGGGGGCAATTATGATTGGCGACAAGCTCGCAACTGCCATGAACCTCTTCGGCCACCCGGCCTGTATCAACACGGCGAAGTGTTTGCAGACGGCGGGCGAGAAGGGTGTCGATGTCGAGACACATGTAATCCAAGGACCCGACGATGTCCTGTCCATGTCTCCGCTGGGGAGCGCCCCGGTGCTGAAGGACCTGGACAACGTCGTGTACGGAACGATTGCGATCCTGTCCTATCTGGACGACAAGGGGTTTGGACCCTCGCTGGTTCCGCGCAACGGCGTGCTCCGGGCACAGATGTACCAGTGGGCGCATCTCGTGGTCGTTTACGCCCAGCCCGCAATAAGCGCTGACGGCGGGGACCGTGACCAACTGACCAAGTTGTACGACCTTCTGGAACAACGCCTGCAGTCTCCGCCCAAGCAGGGCGGCTTCATCTGCGGAGAGTTCACTCTGGCCGACATCCACTGGAGCGCCTGCACCAACATGCTGGTGAATTCGGGGGCCTCGGACCTGGTGGATTCGCGTGGCGCGGTCAAGAGTTGGTGGGACGCGGTCAAGTCACATCCGAGCACCAGTAAGGAAAAGTTGACTCCGTTCGACGTGCTGCCAACCAAGGCGGATATAGATTCCGGCACGTTGCGTAACGTCGCGATCAACGTCCTCTAACACGGTCATAGCCCTGCGCTCGGCCTGAAAAAGTCTGCGGAGACGGACAGGCTAATGCTGTGGGGCTTATTTGGCGGAAAGCGGGATCGTCAGGCTCGAATCAATAATGATTCGAGTCCGCTGACGGTTCAGGCAGGTCAGGACCTGCTTTCAGCCGCACTGGAAGCGGGATTTGCATGGCCGCATGACTGCCGACAGGGGAATTGCAGCACCTGCCGTTGCCGGATCACCTCCGGCAAGATCAAGGCCCGGACCGACTTCGAAACCGTCCTGACTCCTGCCGAGCTGAAAGAAGGCTGGGTGCTCGCCTGCCAGAGCGAACTGCGCAGCGACATTGAAGTCGAGGTCGAACTGACCTCCGAAGAACCCCAGGCAGCGGTTGCCCACTACCAGGGCACGATCAGCCGGATGACTTCGCTGACCCACGACATCGTTGAACTGATCGTACAGGTGCCGGATCTGCAACGTGCCGGGGTGGCTGGTCAGTACGCGGAGCTGGGTTATGACGGCCTGAGCGTACCGCGTTCCTATTCGTTCGCGAAGGCGCCAAGCAACGAAGAAACAGACGAACTTTCGTTCTATATCCGGAAGGTGCCGGGCGGGGAGTTCACGGAATGGCTGTTCGCTGAGGATCGCGCCGGGACCGAACTGAAGGTTTCGCTCCCATATGGAGGATTCTGCTACCACTCGGAGTCCGGCCCCATGATCTGCATCGCCGGAGGCTCCGGCATGAGCGCGATCAGGGCGGTGCTGGAGCAGGCCGTACTCGACCAGGTGGAGCGCGACGCGCTATTTCTGTTCGGTGCGCGCACCCAGCAGGATCTGTACGGGGAGGAGGCGATGGGCGCGATCCGTCGCCAGTGGCATCCCGACTACAAATTCGAATACGTTGAGGTTCTGAACATGGAACCCGAAGACAGTGACTGGGCCGGCCCGCGCGGGCTGGTGACCGACCACCTCAAGGAAGCCTATGTCGAGCCGAAGGCGTTCGATATGGCTGCCTGCCAGGGCTATCTGTGTGGTCCTCCACCGATGATTGACGCCGCCATCGAAGTACTCAAGGCCGAAGGCATGAGCGGCGAACAGATCTTCTTCGATAAGTTCCTGGATGCCAGTTCCATGCCGGGCGGGCGCCCGGGCGCTTGAACTGAAGGCATGATGTAAAATAATTTTTGGGCTGACTGACCTGAGGAGAAAACGATGCGGATCAAGGAAGTAATCGCCATTATTTGCATGGCAGTGTGGATCTTCGCCGGAGTGATGGCGATGAATTGGTTCGGCTTTCCAAACCATATGCACGACCCGCTGTGGAGTATCGGCGCGGCAATTTCGCTTCTGATCATCATTGTGGTCGGGGTTGCGATTTTCTTTGTCGTGGCCAAGGAAAGCCCGTGGGTCTGGTTCGGCGAATCGGATTCGAACTGATCCCGCTTCACCGCAATTTTCTAGACAAGCCCGCCGACATCAACGGCGGGCGCCATGCCGATGCCGGCTGAGGCAATTCCCGCATTTCAAGACAATTACCTGTGGCTGCTGTCCAGTCGCGGGAAAGGCGTTGTGGTGGACCCGGGAGATGCCGAACCTGTAATGGCGGCCCTCGAATCTCGGCAACTGGAACTGTCCACTATTCTGATCACGCATCATCACGCGGACCATATCGGCGGGGTGGCCGAACTGCGGTCGGCTTGGCCGGATGCAACAGTGTATGGGCCCGAGGATTCGAGGATCCCGGCCGACTTCCGGGTTTCCGAGGGAATGCGCGTAGACCTGGAGGAACTGGGGCTCGGCACGTTTCAGGTCCTGGAGGTGCCGGGGCATACCCGGAGCCACATCGCCTACTACGGGGGTGGCGATCTCTACTGTGGCGATACGGTGTTCGTGTGCGGGTGCGGGCGCCTGTTCGAGGGAACCCCGGAACAAATGCATTCCTCCCTGTCCAAGATCCGCTTGCTGCCGGAAGAGACCCGGCTGTACTGCGCGCATGAGTACACGCTGGACAACGTGGAGTTCGCCCTTTGGGTCGAACCGGACAACGAGGACCTGAAGTCCTACCAAGCGAAGGCCAGAATGATGCGGGAGGAGAATACGCCTACGGTGCCTTCCACGCTCGGCCTTGAAAAAAGATGTAACCCGTTCCTGCGCTTTGATGCGCCTGCGGTGGTGGCGGCGGCACAACGCCGCACGGGACGCAAGGATTTGGCCGAATACGAAGTGTTCGGGGAAATCCGCAACTGGAAGGATACGGAGTTCGACTGAACCGGGAACGGCCGCTCAGGACCGCTGGCGGATTTTCTCCCAGGTATCGCGCAGACTCACCGTACGGTTGAAAACCAGATGATCCGGCGCGGATTCCGCGTCTTGGCAAAAATACCCCTGTCTCTCGAACTGAAGGCGGATGCGCGTCGGCAGGCGGCGAATCTCCGGTTCGATCTGGCACTGCGGCATGTCGATTCGCGAGTTTTCATTGAGTGCGGCCATCAGGTCAGCTTCGGCTGCCGGATCCGGAACCTTGAATAGGCGGTCGTAAAGTCGAACCTCGGCAGGTACCGCCTGTTCAGTCGACACCCAATGCAGGGTTCCGCGCACCTTGCGCCCGTCCGGCGCATCCCCTCCACGCGTTTCAGGATCATAGGTGCAGTGCAGCGCGACGATGTCTCCGTCAGCATTACGTTCCACTTCCTGGCAGGTGATGAAATAGGCATAACGCAGGCGAACTTCCTGGCCTGGTGCGAGACGGAAGAATTTCTTCGGCGGATCTTCCATGAAGTCGGACCGCTCAATGTACAGTTCGCGCCCGAACGGAACCTGGCGAGTGCCCATTGAAGGGTCGTTCGGATGGTTGGGCGCCTCCAGCATTTCGGTCTGACCTTCGGGGTAGTTGGTCAAAACGACCCGGATCGGGTCTAGGACCGCCATCAGGCGGGGGGCTTCGGCATTCAGGGTGTCCCGGACGCTGTCTTCCAGCACGTTCATGGCGATCCGGCTGTCTTTCTTGGTCACGCCGATCGCCTCGCAGAAGGCCCGGATCGATTCAGGGGTGTAGCCCCGTCGGCGAAGACCGCGCAGGGTCGGCAGGCGCGGGTCGTCCCAGCCGTCCACGTGTCCGTCCTGGACCAGACGCTGCAGCAGTCGTTTGCTGACCACGGTGTACTCCAGCGACAGGCGCGCAAATTCGATCTGCTGCGGATGGCAGGGCACGTCCAACTGGTCGAGTATCCAGTCGTAGAGCAGGCGGTGATCCTCGAATTCGAGTGTGCACAGAGAATGGGTAATGCCTTCCAGCGAGTCGGACAGGCAATGGGTGAAATCGTACAGGGGATAGATCGCCCAGGTATCGCCGGTGCGATGGTGTTCCTGGCGGCGGATGCGGTACAGCACGGGGTCGCGCATGTTGATGTTGTCGGCATCCATGTTGATGCGTGCGCGCAACACATGTGAGCCCTCGGGGAATTCGCCGGCCCGCATGCGGGCGAACAGGTCTAGGTTCTCCTCGACGCTGCGGTCGCGGTATGGGCTGTCCGTGCCCGGTTCGGTCAGTGTGCCGCGAGTTTTCCGGATGGTCTCGCCGTCCTGGCTGTCGACATACGCGTGCCCATTGCGGATGAGATCGACTGCGTAGTCGTGCAACTGCTCAAAGTAGTCGGAAGCATGGCACAGATTGTGCCACTCGTACCCCAGCCAGTGGACGTCTTCCTCGATGGCGTGGGCGTATTCGGCCTCTTCCTTCTCGGGGTTGGTGTCGTCGAAGCGCAGGTTGCAGTGGCCCCCGAAGGAGTCCGCCATGTCGAAATTCAGGCAGATGGATTTGGCGTGGCCAATGTGCAGGTATCCGTTCGGTTCGGGAGGAAACCGGGTGACGACTCGCGTGCATTTGCCGGAGCCCAGGTCTTCTTCGATGATCCGCCGGATGAAGTGGGTTTTCGGCGGAGCTTCCGACTCTGGCATAGGGGATAGGAGATTGGAAACCGGCTATTTTAGCGGCATTAAAACTATTTTTCCGTTTTAACCTGCCCGGTTTCGGTTACTTCCGCCGAGATTGAACCATCGGAGACCCGCAATTCAAAGGCATCGCCGGTACTGGCCTGGCCGGTCTTGCGGATAAGTTCCGGTCCAGTCGGAGTCTTCAGGGTCGCAATCGAATAGCCGCGTTCAAGCGTACGCAGCGGGCTGACGGCCTCAAGCGTGCCGCTTGCCTGTTCCAGCCTTGCATGCAGAGCCTGATGCAGGCTTTGCGTGGCTGCATTGATTCTCCATCGGTATTGCTGGACGGTCTGCACGAGCCCTGCGAGGCGCGGCCTCGGTGAGCAGGCGAGCAGGCGGCGGTGGGCCAAGGCCAGCCGATGCTGCCGTCGTTCCATGTGTTGCCGGAGCACCTGGACCAAGCGCTCGGATGTTTCGTCCAGCCGTTGCTGATGCCCCCGGATTCGGGCTGCCGGATGGGCAAGCTCAAGCCGATGGGTCTGATTGTTCAATTCCTGATGGGCTTGCTTCAGGCGAAGTCCGAGAAGACTATGGATTCGCCCAAGAAACCGAAGGCTTTGCTGCTTCAATGCAGTTGCATCCGGGCTCGCCTGTTCTGCCGCCGCGGTGGGGGTGGCAGCCCGGATGTCGGCCGCGAAATCAGCCAGGGACGTGTCGGTCTCATGGCCGATTCCGGTAATCAGTGGAATCGGGCAGGCAGCCACCGTCCGGACGACCGTTTCATGGCTGAACGCCAGCAGGTCCTCGAAGCTGCCGCCTCCCCGAGCCAGAATCAGTACGTCGCATCGACCGTCTCGGGAAGCAAGTTCTAAGGCTTGAACCAGTTCGGCTGGAGCCTCTTCGCCCTGGACCCTCGACGGATACACGCAGAGTCGGGCAATCGGCCAGCGTCGCCGCAAGGTTCGCGCCACATCCCGCAAGGCCGCGCCGTCGCCCGAAGTGATCACGCCGATCGCCGAAGGATGGGTAGGCAGCGGCTGCTTTCGATCCGGGTCGAACAATCCCTCGCCCCTGAGCTTGGCTTTTATCTCCTCCAGACGTCGCAGCAGGTCCCCCCGGCCCTCCGGTTCCATGTCCTCGACGACCAGCTGGTAACTGCCCCGTTGCACATACAGGTCGACCCGGGCCCGTACCCGGATGGCATCCCCGTCTTGGGGGGCAAACGAAATCCGCTGGTTTCGGTTGCGGAACATGGCGCAGCGGATTTCCGAGTCCGGATCCTTCAGGGTGAAATACCAGTGACCGGAGGCGTATTGCTTCAGGCCGCTGATCTCTCCGCGGACGATGACTTCCGAGAAATTCTCCAGCAGGAGCGTCCGGACCTGCTGGTTGATTTCGGCAACGGTATAGACGGAAGAGGCGGACATGGGTTGGAGATACGCGTCAAGGCGATTGTAGGGCATATGATAAAATCAAAATCGACTCAAAGTGATGCGGGGTGGAGCAGCCTGGTAGCTCGTCGGGCTCATAACCCGAAGGTCGCAGGTTCAAATCCTGCCCCCGCAACCACTTCAGCGTAGGAAAATCCGCTAGGGAGTGCTAGTTAGCGCTTCTTAGTATGCCCACCATTCCTACGACAGGAATTGCTATAGAACTTTTTAGGATGCGCGAAGCATGACATGGAAGCTTGAAACATAGGCTTTCTTGTGTTTGTTCGGGATGCGATTAACCACCGCCAAACTACCGGATGTAGATAGGTAAAGCCATGTTTCTTGACAGTTTAAGTGATCTTGGCATTTGCTCTTAGGATTCTTTTTACTAAGGGGGTCGAGTCATTCAAATTCCCATTAACCTTCTACAATCGGAGGAGTAAACTCATGAATGGTGATACGGAGATTTACGTAAGTGGTCGAGAGTACAAAGTCCAAGGTCCTCTCGTGACTTATGAGCAAATCGTGGATATCTGGAACAAGTTGCACGAGGCGGAGAACAAGCACATCATAGGTACACCTGGAATTGATTATGAGGATGATTTGAAAGGCAAGAACGGTGTTCTTTTGCCGGGCAAGGACGTTAGAGTCAAGGATGGCACGAGTTTCTCGGTAGATCCTGAGCATGTCTCGTAGGAACCGACTCTCCGCATTTGGTGATCAAGCGGGGTTTATTGTCAAGGTAGAGTCTGACGTTGTTTCGGCCGTAGGGGTCCCTTGTCTCCTTGCAAATGGGGTCGTTAGTACTTGCAGCATCAAGAAGACCTATGACCCTGCGACTGGGAAACCCGATAACCGAGTAGGCGGCGCAATTCATGCGGTGCGGATTACTATTGATGAGGAATGCGACGGACGCATATACCACGCGAACGGGAGTCCCATTGAGAGCTACATCGACGGTGACAAAAAAACTTGGTTAGATATCTCTATCCGGAAAGGAAGCCAGGACAGCCCGGAAGAAGACGAGTCAGCGAGCGACTTAATTCACCGCTACGTGAAGCAGATTGTTGGGGCTGTATCGGCAGCAGGCTACTCTGAAACCGCTTCTCTCTCTAAGCAGGTTCCGTTCAATATACCCAACACTTTTGAGGCACGAGCGGCGATAGGCCAGATTCAGGATCGTATCCGTAATCAGCGGATTGCGATCATCGGCTTAGGTGGAACGGGTGCCTATATCTTGGACCTTGTGGCTAAAACGCCCGTGGTGGAAATCCATCTTTTGGATTCTGACAACATTAATTGGCACAACTTCATGCGGGCGCCAGGTGCACCTACTGCTGAGGAGATTGAGTCGTGTCGCAAGAAATTCCCGCACAAAGTGGACTACTACCATTCTAAGTACGCCTCCCTCCGGGATGGCGTCTACCCGCACCCTATCCGAGTGGATAGCCCATCCGTGTTTGGCGAGTTTTTGTTGGCTCATCCAATCGACTATGCCTTCGTGTGTATTGACCAGTTATCCGACAGCGATTCGCCGCGTCAGGATGTCGTCTATTGTGCGCTCTCGGAAGCGGCGATTCCATTTATAGACTCGGGTGTTAGCATAACGCTAGATGACCACATTGTTAGGGGAGTCGTGACGACAAGCGCTTATGCTGGAGGCTCTATGGATTGGAAGGATGCCATCCCGAATGCTAGGGTTGAGGGCAATGTCCCTGGCTACCGCAACGTCCAGTTGCCAGAAGTAAACGCGTTGGCAGCGTCGCTCGCTGTGATGGAGTGGCGGCGCCGTACGGAACAATATGCTTCTAAGTCCGCCTCGTTCCTCCATAAATTCCGACTTGAGACGCCACGCATTGTCAGAGCAAACTGACCAGCAGGAGTGTCGCTTTATGGAACTCCGCCCTATTTTCGTAGATGTACTGCCCGAGTTCGACGCGATCAAAGACGGTGAACTCTGGATCAGTCACAAATTTCGGACTATCAACCTGCGCTGTCCCTGCGGTTGCGGGGATCTGACGGTACTATCTCTTCATCCCAGTCGGTGGCATGTCCACTTTGATGGCAAGTCGGTTTCTCTAGACGGTCCTACGGGTGGGTCTGTGTGGGCAAACTCCGGTTGTGGTAGTCACTACTTTATACGGAACAATGCCGTGATTTGGCTGAGTCGGATTGATTCAGACCGTCATTCCGAGTATGCCGATGTGGAGCGAGCTCGCTTGCTTGATTCTAAGCCGACTCGTCAAACCCTTCGATCACGGCTCGGGCGCGTATGGCGCTGTCTTTCGTTAAGGAGTAAGCGTAGGTAGAGTGATTTTTTCCGCTCGGTTGTTTTAAAAGTTTCGGATCTTCGCAATCATCCAAGCTGATATCAAGAACGGAAATTCTCTGTGTCCAATTGCATCTGCGTGGTTTCTACGCCGGTTCACTACACTGCCGAAGCCACGGTGCGCGTAGTTCTGTTAAACCGCAATCCCCACTCCCGCCGATTGCCGGTAGCGTACGAGTTACAATCAACCCAAATACATAGATTCCCGAGTCGAGAAAGGCCGCCCATGGACGCTTCACTGTTTCAACTCGAGGGTAAGTCAGCGCCCGTCGTGGGAGGTGGTCGGGGCATGGGCGAAAGCACGGCGAAATTCCTCGCCCGCGCAGGCTGTGGTGTCGCCATCGCCGATGTGGCCAAGGAACGTGCTGACCATGTTACCGCTGACGCGACAAAGCCTGCGGGATGAAATCGCCACTTCGACACCTCGCCAGCGGACTTCGGGCCGAGATCCCGTCCTCGGTATTGCTTCCGGCGATGTCGGTCGGGACCAGCTCGGGTCTTGCTTTGTTGGCCGTTCAGGTGGCCTTTGGGACTTTCATCTTCTCTGGAGCCCTGGCCCCGTATTCTTCCCAGGGCGTCGGCCTGGTGCTGTTCGGAAATTTTGCCGCGTGTCTGCTCGTCGCACTTTTGGGCGGATACCGAGGCGTCATCGCAGGTCTGTCCCCCCTGCTCGTATTCGCGATGGCGTCCATTGCGGCGACGATGGAGGCAGATAGTGAGAAACTCTTTGCGACCACGGCGTGCGCGCTGATCATCAGCGCCGTCGCGACGGGAGTGTGCTGTCTGCTGATCGGACGGTTCCGGCTCGCCAACCTGCTGCGTTTCATTCCGTATCCGGTAGCGGGGGGATTCGTGGCCGGGATCGGGGGAGCTGTCTGTCTGGCCGCCATGTCTCTGATGAGTGCGAATCCGGATGGGAGCACGGCATCGGCACTTCTGGAACCGACCGCGCTGTGGACGTGGCTGCCGGGCTTCGCTTACGGGATCGCCTTGTACGGCGCCATGAGGCGTTGGAGAAATCCCTTAATTCTGCCGACGAGCGTTGTGCTCGCGATCAGTGCCTACCATCTCGCTCTTTCTGCCCTTGGTCTTTCCGGAGACGAGGCCAGGGCGGCAGGGCTCCTGCTCACGAGTACGGCGCAAGGAAACCTGTGGCCGGCTTTGTGGCCGGCCGATCTCATGCACGTGGACTGGTCTGCGATGGTCGGGCAGTTGCCGAACATGTTGACGCTGGTCGTGATTGCCCTGATCTGCGTCATCATGAATATCGCTGGACTTGAGGTTGCTACGGACGCGGATCTGGCTTGGGATCGTGAGTTTCAGGCGACGGGTGTGGCCAGCATCGCCGCCGGACTCGGCGGGGGGACGGTGGCCACGGTGATTGTCCCTGCATCGCTCCGCAGCAAGCTCTTCCGCGCCACCACCCGATTGACCGGGGTGATCGCGGCCTGCGTCATCGGGGCCGCGCTTTTACTTGGCGACGGCATGCTGGAACTGGTGCCCACCGCGTTTGTTGGCGCCATGCTGGTCTTCGCCGGCCTCGGGATGTTGGACGAGGGGCTGGTGAGAAGCCGCAAACGCCTGCCCGGATCGGAATACGCCATCATCCTCCTGATCTTTGTCGTCATCATCTTCTTCGGCCTGCTCGAGGGTGTGGGTGCCGGCGCAGTGGCCACCCTCGTGTTCTTCGCCGTGCGTCTCAGCCGCGTGGATCCGATCGCATCGCGCTTCACCGCGCGCGAGCGCCGGAGTAACAAGGCCCGCTCTATTCCCGATCGCGCCATCCTCCTGGCGGAGGGCGACCGGGTGCAGGCGTACCAGCTTCAGGGATACATCTTCTTCGGCAGCGTGGGTGTCTTGGCGGACCGTCTCAAGAAGTCCCTGGAGGGTCCATCGCGGGCTTCCTGCCTGATGATCGATTTCACCCACGTCTCCGGATTCGACTTTTCGGCAGTGAACGTCGTAGCCCGGTCCGTGCGGCGAGCGAACACGGCGGGAGCGCATGTGGTTTTGAGCGGCCTATCCGAGAAACTGCGGCTCAGTTTGGAGCGGAACGTTGCTCCCGCGGTGTTTGAGGGATTGTGGCTGGAGCCGGACGCCGATCTCGGCCTGGAGCGTTGCGAAGAACTCATCATCGCGGCATGGAGGGCGGATACGGAAAAAATGGAGCAGAGGCGAACCTCGTTGCTGGAGCGAGCCTCCGAGGATCTGGAGCGCCAGCTGGAGCGGCAGGTTCGCTTCGAGGACCTTATCGAAGCGCTTCGGCCATGGCTGACTTCCCGGGACTATGCCGCCGAGGAAGTTATTGCGGGACCGGACATCCCATACGAAGGCCTGCAATTGCTGTTGTCAGGCCGTGCTTCCGTCAATGATCCCGCGGGTATGCGGCTCCGGCAGTGCAGTCCCGGTGACGTGATCTGGCTCGCCGATCCGACGGCGGACATCAAGACGACGGTGGTTGCAGACGAACCGTGCCGCACGATGCTGCTCACTCCTAGCGCCCGACGCTGGCTGGAGGAGCATGAACAGGGGTTGATCATCGATTTGTATCGATACATGTTCGTTGAGCACTTCGGAGCAGGGCCGGATGGAACAGCCGGCCGGGAAGATTCCGCATGATGGCTCCAGATCAAGGAGTCAAACTGCCAACCTGAAGGCCGCAATCCAGATCCTGACGCTAAGGTAAAATGTCTGGCACTTCGTGAGTTTGCCCATCGCGAACGTTGTGCAAGGCATCTCTCTCCGAAGGCATTCTAAGCGTGTCTGATCTGGGCGAGGAGCCTGCTCGGAACTAGAGCTTTGCCTTCGAAAAGCAGCCACGAGAATTGCAGTGATCTATACGGGCTCCACGATTTGTTTACCTATGCATGTCGGTCGGTTTGACCGCAGTTTTGGCCCTGGCCTCGGAAAAGCGCTGAGAAAATCGTTTGTATTTCTTTTTGGTGCCATGCTGATCGTTGGCTGCGGCGGCGGAGGCGGTGGCGGTGGCGGAAGTGCGGGTGACCCCCCCCCCCCCAATCAATCAGAAATGATGGCCTCCCAAATGGGTTCGGGGAGCTCCGAGGAATCCCGGCAGCCGACTGGGAACCATAACTTTCCGTCCGGGCCCTTTTGTGACCGGACCGCGCAGGTGCGCGACGCCATCGTTGATCTGATTCCAGGCGTCGCCACTTGCGGTAGGGTGACAGACGCCCACCTCGCGGTGGTGACCGGTTCTCTGAATCTGATGAATGCCGGGATTTCAAGTCTCCGACCAGACGATTTCGCTGGTCTTGCCAACCTCCAGAGCCTGATCTTGAGTGGCAACCGGCTGACGATGCTACCGGCGGGCATCTTTTTCGGGCTGACCAATCTCGAAACATTGCAGCTGGATAATAATCAATTGCAGTCGCTGTCGGAGGACTTGTTTGCAGGCCTCACCAACCTCCAGAGCCTGGTCTTGAGCCGCAACCAGCTAACTACGCTACCGGCGAACATTTTTTCCGGGCTGGCTAATCTCGAAACATTGCGGGTGACGCACAATCAATTACAGTCGCTGTCGGAGGATTTGTTTGCAGGCCTCACCAACCTCCAGAGTCTACTTTTGAGTGGCAATCAACTGACTACGGTACCGGCTGATATTTTTTCCGGGCTGACCAACCTCGAAACATTGCGGCTGGTAAGCAATCAATTGCTGTCGTTGCCAGAGGACTTGTTTGAAGGCCTCGCCAAACTGAGAATTCTGGATCTGGAATTCAACCAATTGGTCACCCTGCCCACGAATCTGTTCGCCGGGTTGAATCCCTGGTTTCTCGGCCTAGAGGGCAACCAGATTCAAACGTTACAGGCTGGATTGTTCGATTCACTCAGCGGCAACCAGGTGCTGGATTTGTCGCATAACGCCGTGACGACGCTGGGGGACGGGGTCTTCGCTAATCTTGGGAATGTTACGTTCTTGGACTTGGCGAACAATCAGCTGCAAACCTTACCTTCAGGCGTGTTTGAAGGTCTCACGAGCATGCAGGAACTGTATCTCGAGAACAATCCGGGTTCGAATTTCACATTCACGATGACGGTCGAGCGTGTTCCGGGTACAAACAACGTGGTCGTCGTGGTTCCCGAAGGTGCACCGTTCGATATGACGACGACGATCAGCGCAACCGGAGGAACGCTCCCGGTCGGTGTGTCCACCGTCACGGTTCCAACGGGACGTACGAAAAGTGACGAAATCACCGTCACTCCTCTGGTGGGGGCAACAGTTAGCTTGGGGGCGGCACCGCGAGTGCCTTCGACGGGGGATCACCAAGGAATTAGGACAGCGGTCAGCAATCCGCTCGTGGTTACCAGCGCGCCGAGGGTGGCGCATGTCAACACGCCGCCGAACTTGTCGGTCGAGGATGCGGCGGCGGACGAGGGCTCGGGGGCTCCACTCGCCTTCACGGTGACACTCTCCCGGCCGGTCTCAAGCACGGTGACGGTACAGTACGAGACCTCGGACAACACGGCGACGGAGGGCTTGGACTACTCTTCGGCGCGCGGGACGTTAACCTTCGCCGCCGGTGAGACCCGGAAAACAGTGTCAGTTGCCATCTTGGGGGACGGGGACAACGAGGGTACTGAGACGCTGACGCTGACCCTCTCGAACCCCTCAGGCAGCAACGCGTACCTTGCCGATGCGGTGGCAACGGGGACGATCCGGGATTCTGACGCGATGTCACAAGCATGGCTTGCGCGTTTCGCGCGCACGGTGGCGGGACAGGTGGTCGAGGCAGTGGAGGGACGCCTCAGGGCAGCGTCGAAGCCCTACGTTGAGGTAACGCTTAACGGTCAAAAGATCGGCGTAGCGTCGCAAATTCCGGAAGAGGCAACTCAGAATCCGGGGTTCAGCGGGGATCCGTTGAACGAACGCGATCTGTTGGCGGGAAGTTCTTTCGCACTGGCCGCTAGGGCCGACGGCGACATCGCTGCGCTCTGGGGCCGGGGCGCAGTCTCGCGCTTCGACGGACGCGAAGGTGGACTCTCGATGTCCGGCGAAGTGAAGGGCGCGATGCTGGGCGTGGACTGGACCCGTGACATCGATTCAGGCTCTGGAGCAGGGCCATGGACAGCGGGGCTGCTGGTGAGCCATGCGCGCGGCAAGGGGAGCTACCGGGACGCTTCCGGCTCGGGGTCCGGGGCGGTCACCCGGGGGGCAGTTTCCTCTACGGTGACCGGGCTCTATCCCTATGGGCGCTACGCGTTGAACAAGCGAGTGACGGTCTGGGGAACGGCGGGCTACGGTGCGGGCAGGTTGACGTTGAAGCCGGACGGCGGCGCCCGGATCAAGACCGACATCGACCTACTGATGGCAGCGGCGGGCTTGCGTGGGACGGTCGTGGCGGCTCCCGCCGGGGGCGGTCCGGAGTTGGCGGTGAAGACAGACGTGATGGCGGTACGCGCCTCCTCGGAGGCGGCGAGCGGGGGTGTGAGCAGTGATCTGGCGGCGGAAACGGCAGAGGCGGTTCGGTTCCGGCTCGGTCTGGAGGGGAACTGGCGGGGCCTGGGGATTGGCGCAGGTACGCTGGAGCCGCACTTGGTGGTCGGTGTGCGTCACGACGGCGGCGATGCGGAAACCGGCTTCGGGCTTGAATTCGGCGGCGGGTTTGCCTGGTCGGATGTGGAAAGCGGGATTCGGGCCGATGTGAGCGGACGTAGTCTGCTGGTTCATGCGGAGGATGGGTTCCACGAGCGTGGATTTGCCGGGTCGCTCACTTGGGATCCGAGGCCAGGCTCCGACCGAGGGCCCCGACTCATGCTCAGCCAGACTCTTGGGTTGCCGACGTCAAGCGGGGTGGACGCATTGCTCAACCGCACGACCACGTTTGAGAGCCTTACCGCCACCAATGATGCCGATGAGTCGCGACGCTGGCGCTTGGGGTTGGAACTGGGTTACGGTTTCCCTGCCTTCTCAGGCCGCTTCATTTCAATGCCGGAATTCGGGATCGAGATGCCGAACGGCCATCGTGATTACAGCTTGAGCTGGCGGCTCAAGCGTGACAGTCTTGGCGAGATCGGGTCGCTGGAGCTCTTGTTCGAGGGTTGGCGGCGAGAGAGCACCAGTGGCAATGCGGGATCGGAAAACGGTGTCGGATTTCGGCTGGATGCGGGATTCTGATGCGCGCATGCGGAAGCAGTTGGACGCACCGGGCCTTGCCGGAATTCAGTGAATTGATGCCAATCAAACCGGGGTTCGGATTAATTGCCGTCACCGGAGATTGTGTGCCTCCCACAATTTCCGCAACCGGTTTCAGGAATGGGAAGCCTCTCCGGCTCCTTTTCGTTCATACATCGCTTCCGCATACCGTTTCAATCCTTCAGCCACATCGTTGAAACCGCGGCGCATGTAGCTCCCGTTCAGCAGCAAGACAACCGGAGCCATCAAACCGGTCAGTTGGTCCGTGTTGTGATAGGTGCAACGGGCCTCATCCACCGGCTTCAGGATCTGCTGGCGCACCGCAACCAGGAACCAACGGGCTCCAAACGTCTTGGTCCAGGCAATCAGCCGGGGCTTTTCGAACGCGCACACGGTTTCGGTGATCTTCATCTTTGTCGGCCCCATCCTGACCCGCAGGTGCGCGGGAGCCCCGATCTGGAAATCCGTTTGAGCTTGTGGCGTGAACGGATTCCACTCTCCGTATTTCTCGACCTCGGTCAAGACACTCCAGACAAGGTCGATTGGCGCGTTGATCTGAACGGGGTCGGTGCGGACCTCAAATTTGCTCATGCTCGCCTCCGTCGGGTTTCTTGAGAGTTTCAACCCATGCCTCGGACTTGTCCCACAGCCGTCTCGACACAGCCCCATCCATACATGCGTCGGTGGGTTCCTCGGCCTTGCAGCGTACATAATACTGCCCGCCTTGCAGGGGGGATTGGCTGGCGCACATCACAGTGGTTTGGGCGCCGTGCGTTCGGTGCAGCATGATCAAGGGCGCCAGCATGGAACCGACTCGTTTCCAGATGTCTCCGATCCTTCCCTCCGGGATCTCCAACCGCGTCATGTTGGTATCGACGGAGCCCGGGTGCACGGCCATTGAGTGCAGGTTGTATTCTTGCGCAAACCGTCTCTCGATCTCACGGGAAAAATGGATCATCGCCAGCTTCGACCGTCCGTACGCGCTCAAGGAGTGGTAGGTTTTTTCGTCGTTGAACAGGTCCTCGTTCTTGCCTTGGTCGTGCAGGTGGGAAGAGACGTTGACGACCCGAGCATCTCCGCTTTCCAGGCCGCTTTGCTTCAGGAGCGGCAGCAGCAGGTGCGTCAGATGGAAGGATCCGAGATAGTTGGTGCGCCAGTGGATCTCGAAGCCGTCCCCGGTCAGGGGCATTCTTTTCCACGGCTGGAGGACATCCTTCAAAATGCCCGCGTTGTTGACCAGTACGTGCAGCCTGCCTCCGTAATTCTCCCCGTACCACGCGGCGAAGTCGTTGACGCTGTCGACATCGCACAAATCCAGTGGATGGACCGCAATGTTGTTTTCGTCGACGCCGATCTCGCGCAGGTCGTCCTTCAAGGACTTTTCCGCCTGCGCGGCATGCCGGCTGGTGGCGACGACCGATGCCCCCCAACTTGCGAGGATCCTGGCGGTTTCATAGCCGAGGGAATGAGGCCTGGCCCCGGTCACGATGACGTTCCGACCGGACATGTCGACTTGTTCCGCCATCGGCTTAGGGGTGAGAAGAACCCACACATGCTTGGCGGTTTTGGAGAGTGCTCGCGGCATGTTCGGTACGGCTAAAGTGATTCTCTGGACTTCGCCACAAGGGCTTCACTAGCTTCCCACAACCGGGTGCCGTTCTCCGGATCCGATGCGGCCGGCGAGACGGATTTTCTTTGCATCAAGTGCAGATACATGCTCGCGGCCTCGCCCGACGCTTGCGCACAGCACAGGTAGATGACGGGTCCGATGGCTTTTCCCGGGGTCTGGAAGAGCAACCTCAATACCGGGTTGATGATCGGCTTCAACAGCAGGGGGGCATCTCTGGCGATATTCGTGGCGACTCCTCCGGGGCACATCGCGTGCACCGCGACTTCCACGTTGTCGCCAGGGTTGAGGCGCCGGGACAGTTCGGTGGCGAACGTGCACAGGATCAGTTTGCTCAGACCGTAGTGTTTCAGGCCTTCTTTCAAGCCGTAGTCGGCGAACACGCCGAAGTTCTCGAAGTCGATGCCGTGGGAAGACCGGTGCGACTCGGAGGCGACAAAGACGATGCGCGGGGTCTCGCCGACTTGGTCTGAAGGGCGGAGTACCCCGTCCTTCAGCCATCGGTCGATCATCACCCGATTGGACAGGAAATGAACCGCGAACATCACTTCGTATCCCTGCGGAGTCTTTATCGCCCTGCGCGGCATCAGCCCAGCGTTCATCAACGCGATGTCGAGGCGAATCTCGCGCTGGCTTAGGCGGTCGCAAAAGCGGTGCACGGATTCGAGATCGGCGAGGTCGACTTCCATCATCTCCACGGCTCCAGAGCCGGACAGCCGCTTGATTTCATCACCGATGCCAACGTGCCCGGGCCGGCAGGCCAGGATCATGTTCCCGCCCCGCCTTGCGAGTGCGATCGCGGCGGCTCGGCCCAGACCGCTGTTGGCCCCGGTCACCAGGCAGGTTTTGCCGTCGATCCGGACATCGTCCGGTACCGGGTCGACTCCCGATGCCTTCGGCTTCCGGAGATCCCGAATCGCACTGATGACGGCGTTGGCGAAAGTGCCGTCGCCGATCTGCGGGTTTTCCTGTTGCATGCGGGGCCCTTTGTCTACTCGAATGGAATTTCGTGTTTTGCCCGGTAAGAGGAGAAATTCTCCTCAATCGTTTGCTCGTCCAGCCCGAAATCGCTTAGCTGGTAAGTATGCCTGCCGAAGCGGTTTTTCGGGTTTCTATCCACATATTTTTCGGCGATCCGCGTGGCGTCGTCACCAAAGTCGATGCCCGCCCTTTGATGAACCCGCCGAAGCTGGGCAAGAGGGTCTTCTATTAAATCGTAGTACGACACGTCAACAAATTGGCCAGAGTTTGCTCTGGCCCGGACCTCCATGGTCAGTTCGACCATCCGGCGCGTTTTCCGGGTCCAGTGTCGGGCGATTTCCCTCGGGTCCACGCGGTCGCTGAAGATGGCGCGGTTGTGAGCCACCATGCTGCAGAAGGAGGGCAATGTCTTTCGCGGGTCCCGGTGGGTCTGTACGACCGTCGCATCCGGGAAGACCTTCAGGAACACGTCGAGATACTCCATGTGGTGCGGCGTCTTCAGCACCCAGTTTGCACTGGAGTTCTGCCAGCACAGGACTTTCAGGACCTTGCGGAAGTATTCGTAGGTCTGCGTATGATCCTGGCCTTCCAACCAGCGGGAATAGGACGGGACGTGCATGATGGCTTCCGGGGCCTGGCTCATGAAGTTCAGATCGAGCAGCATGACGTCTTCCTCCGGCTCGTCGGGGTCGATCGGATGGATGGCCGCGAACTGCGGAGACAAATAGGAAATCGCATGTTTCGCGAGAACCGCGCGCAGCTTGCGGACGGTTGTCTGATGTCTTTTTGCATCGCCTGCCGGTACCGGTTCCAGTGCTTCCACGCCAGAGACGCCCCGAATTTCCGGGTGGGAGTGCAGCAGGCGATGCAGCAATGTGGTTCCGCTTCGCTGCAGCCCGGCGACCAGGACGACGGTGCCGAGATCGATATCCTGGATTTCCGGATGCTTCTTGAGCAACGCTTCGATCCGAAGGCGCTGGACCAGCGCGCTGGTGAGCCGGGATTTCTGTATCAACTGGCCCGTGGGAGTCAGGCGGGCTTCTTCGTTGATCGATCCCACGAGGACCTCCAGGGCCTGGAGGTGCCCGTCGTCGCCAAAATCCGAGAGCCTGGTCTTTCGCCTTGCACAGTCGAGGAGTTTTTCGGTGCTCAGAGAGTTAGATTTTCCGAGGGCATTGAAAATCCTGATCGGGAGAGGACGGTAGGGGTGTTCATAGTCCGTGGACGTCTTGAAATCTGCTTTGGCCATGGCGGTGCCCCTGTACGCAGCTAATCCCGCAGGTTGCTCAACTTCACCAGCCGGGTTTGAGGCTGCGGGGGGTCCTTGGCCCGCACCCATCGGAAACACATGGTTCCGGAAGTGTGTCCGGCGGTTTCGATCCAGTTGGGCCGGCCGGGGTCTTCGTGCGCCACGATCAACCGAATCGAGCGGTCGTCTTCGTAATGGGCGAGGTGCTTGTTGGTGTGAATCCGGTGGTGGCGGTAGTCCAGGGACTCCATCCAGTAATTGTTCAACTGAAAGTTCCAGTACTCGCATTCCGGTGGCGTGACCTCTATCACGAGGGCTTCATCCTGCGCGATGGCCCAATGGCTGTGGTAGTAGGTGATGTTGGGGTCGCCTCCGGCGGCGAGGGACACTTCCGGGTCGAATAGCGGCAGTTCATTGCTGTGCTTCTGGAAATCGCGCGCCCACTTGGCGAACAGCAGAGGTGCGCCGGCAGTCAGCGCCCCGACTTTCTTCAATCCCTCGTCCAGTTGCAGGGGGGTGAGAGGAGAAGGGCGGCATTCATGCTCGGGACAGTTGATTCGCTCGATCTTCAATTCCGCCGGGGTCTCCGCATCCCGGTCGAGGAAGGTCTGGCGCACTACCAGGGTGCCTGTCTCGAGGGTCATCGGGAGCCAATTCCGGTCCTGCGGCTTGCAGCTGAGGATCAGTTCGAAGCACCCGTCTTCGTCCATTTCGATCTGGTCGGATTCGATGTGCCCGGTCGGAGGCAGGCCGCCGCCCTCGCCGTAGTGGCCGGACTGGGT
The DNA here is from genome assembly GCA_965116525.1 of uncultured candidatus Poriferisulfidus sp. Lineage (GTDB taxonomy): Bacteria > Pseudomonadota > Gammaproteobacteria > Poriferisulfidales > Poriferisulfidaceae > Poriferisulfidus. The sequence goes on along the minus strand of OZ220694.1, from coordinate 569,278 downwards.
CCCGAAGCTTAGACAGGCGATGCTGTTGCGCCGCCCGGTGATCTTGTACTCGTAGCGTCCGTCCAGCGCGGCCGTCTGGTAGAAATTGTCGGGATTATCGGCGCCGAGTTTGGTGGTTTCATCGACAACGCGGTGCAGCACGGGGGCTTTCGCATCGGAGTGTTCGATGAATGCCGCCAGGCCAGCCCGCGCGATCCGGCTCAGGTACCGATAGCCTTCCGCCTGGTTGAACGAATCTCGGGGCGTCCCCGGGAACTGAAGCGCGGCTCCCGCCGCCTTCAGGGTGTCGCAGAACTCGTTCCAGGACTTGCCGCTGGCGACCCTTTGCGCGGCCACATCATCTTCCGTCTTGCCGCGCAGCCTCCAGACGGAAAGGGAAAGCTGCCGGAACAGGGCAAGTAGGCCGATGGCGAACTTCCGCATGATGCCCCTTCGTCTTCAGTAACCTAAAATCCCGTAACTGCCATCAATGATCAAGCGGGCGGATACATACAACCCCAGAATCGGGAACGCGATCCAAACGGCATTGGGCGAGAAAACGTAAGCGTACACCTCCCGCTTGCTGATCCGGTGCTGCCGGCCGGTAATGAGGAAGCTGACCCAGTAGAGCGAAGAGACATACGTCCATTGCCAGAACAGGGCGAGACCAAGGATGCCTGTATAGACGGCAGGCATAAACCCGGTCGTCAATGCCGCGTACAGGATCAAGGTCGGAATCGGTGTGAAGAAGCCGTTTCCGGTGTCGGCGTTGAAACCAAACGTACCCCGGTCGGTATAAGCATCATCGTATAGGGAATAGGCGGCCCAGACATCCGCCCAGAACGTCGGAGACAGCATGCCTCTCCAGGGAATCCGGGAAGTAAGGAACTCGACGCCGGGTGCCCGGCCGGTTGCCTTTTGCCTGTCGCGCCAATACTCGCTGCGGCTTTTGATGTGATCCCGGCGGAGAAACAGGCAGATCTCCCAACCGGCGATCAGCAGATTGGTTGAGAGAAACAGGGCCATCAGGAACAAGATCCAGTTCAGGCTTCCGTACTCGTAGTAGTGAATGCCGGTGCCGAGCAGCGTGAAAGCTACGACCACCAGCACTGAGAAAATTATGACCGGCATTTCTAGATCGACCTCGCGTGGAAACTGCCCGTCGTGTCAAAGTCGCACGGGGTGCTCCTCCGGGAAGAGAAGCTAGCGTCCGCTTCAAGCCACGACTCGCAATTGTAAAGCAGGGTTGTTGTCGGTTTTTCGGCCGGAGGGGGAAGAGGGCACGCCGGGATCGCGATTTTCAAGGGGAAGGCTGTTGCCGTTCCGGCCTATCCTGCTGTTGCTCTCCTCTCTCTGTGTCATACAATACGGGGCTAAAGTTGCCAAAGCCCACTTGGAGATTCGCATGAAATTCAGCAAAAGCGTTTCGCTTTCCACCACTTTCGGTTTATCACTGTTGATCGCCGGAACCTGGCCATCGGTCGTTCTGGCCGAAGAAGAAGAGGTTGAGGAACTAGTCGTCATCGGGACCCGTGCCCAACCCCGCTCGGTTTTGGATTCTTCGGTTCCCATCGACGTGATCGATAACGAGAGCCTGACCGACCAAGGCTCCGGCGACATGAATTTCATGCTGCGTGCCTTGGTGCCGTCGTTCCACGTGAACATGCAGCCGGGCCGAGACGCGTCGGCGCTGCAGAACCCGATCAATCTGAGGGGTCTGGCGCCAGACCATACGCTGGTGCTGGTGAACGGGAAGCGCCGCCACCGCGCCGCAACCATTACATGGCTTTCCGACGGACGCTCAAACGGCGCCCAGGGTCCGGATATTTCCGTCATCCCCGGCATCGCGCTGAAGCAGGTGGAAGTATTGCGTGATGGTGCTGCAGCCCAGTATGGATCCGACGCAATTGCCGGTGTAATGAACTTTGTTCTCAAGGACGATTCAGAAGGCGGAGAACTTGAGTTCCGCTATGGTCGGTACGAAGAGGGCAACAATGAGGAGAAGACCCGGGTCTCCGGGAATCTCGGCATGCCGCTCACCGAGAATGGATTTGCTAACGTCAGTTTTGAGTACAGCTCGGATTCCCCGACGACCCGCAGCGTGTTGCGCAGTGATGTCCAGAGAATGATCGAGGGAGGCAATACTCACATTGACGATCCTGCGCATGTCTGGGGAAGCCCGGACATACAGGGTAACCTCAAGACCTTCTTCAATCTGGGCATGGACGTGGATGCGGACCGGCAGGTGTATGCATTCGGCAACTATGCCCGTCGGAAAGTCACCACTGGATTCTTCTACCGCGAACCCGAGGATGAGGCCGGGGTGTTTGCGCTTGATAAGACATTCATGGTCGATCCCTACGAGGTTGAGCCCTATGACCATGACAACGATCCGGAAACAGACCCTCTCACAACGCGGGACGAGAGAACTTACAAAATCCCTTTGATTTACGACCGGACCGCGCCGGACACCAATCACAGCAAGGCGGCCGGCGACACCTGTTCACAGTACGTGGATGATGTGGATGACCGGATCAATGCTGCCGGACTGCCCCCGGATATCGAGGGGCTGCTGGCGGACGACGACTGCTTCTCCTACCACGAATGGTTCCCGGGCGGATTTCAGCCCAGGTTCGGAGGCAACGTCACCGACTACTCCTTGGTTGTGGGTTTCAAGGGCGATATTGATCGCCTGTCGTACGACATCAGCGCCAGCCTCGGCGAGAACGAGGCCGAATACTTCCTCCACAATTCCGTGAACCCCTCCTGGGGGCCCGATAGCCCGACTTCATTCGAGCTAGGCTCCTACATCCAGAGGGAAACGAATATCAACATTGATGTGGCGTACATGGCCGACGTCGGGCTCGCCTCGGACCTCAATGTCGCGGCGGGTCTTGAGTGGCGCGAGGAGCGATTTGAGATTACCCGGGGTCAACTCGAATCCTGGGATAAGGGCGAATACATCTTCAGTGGCTCCAGGAACGGATCGAATGGTTTCAACGGGTTTGGTCCGACGGCGGAGGGCCAATGGGACCGCGAGAACATCGCGGCGTACCTGGACCTCGAGGTGGACGTGCAGTCGAACTGGACGATCGGCGGAGCGGTTCGCTGGGAAGACTTCGATGATTTCGGCACCGAGACCACGGCCAAGGTGTCCACCCGGATTCAGGCCTCGGAAGTGCTGGCCCTGCGCGGTTCTGCCGGCACCGGTTTTCGTGCACCGACGCCCGGACAGCAAAATGCATACAACGTCAGTACGATCTTCGACCCGATCACCGTGGAGCCGGTCGATTCTGGAACTGTCCCTTCCAACAGCGCCTTGGCCAAACAGTTTGGGGGTGAGACTCTTGAGCCGGAAGAATCCGACAACTTCACGGTAGGCGCGATCTTTGAATTAGGCGCCCTGAATATCACCGTGGACTACTTCCGGATTGACGTGGATGATCGGATCTTTCTTTCCGAGCAGATCAAGATCCAAGACGTCACAGGTGCAAAAAACGATGATGGCGAGGACATCGGTGATGGCCAAGTCGACGGATACGAGCATGTGGACATTGCGGATGTGCAGGGTTTCGATTCGATCCGGTTCTTTGAGAACGACTTCGACACCAAGACCGACGGTTTCGACATCGTCCTGACGTATGAGCTGGAGAGTAATGCGGGGGACACGGACTTCCTGCTGTCATACAACCGCACCGAGACCGAGGTCACCCAGTCCAGCAATTTGAGCGCGGGCGGAATCCGGTGGCTTGAGCATGGGGCACCGGCAACCCGCTACAGCGCGACCGTCAATCACGAAATAGGCAGTTGCCGGTACCTGTTGCGTTACCACCATTTCGGTGACTGGTATTCCGGCTACGATGGGGAGGACTACGATGGCTATGGCTTGGTCGACATCGGCTATACCCATCGGATCAACAGCCATGCCAGCGTGTCGGTGGGTTCCGACAACGTCCTGGACGAAACGCCGGATCGCTCCGTGCGACGGTTCTCCCGCGGCAACAAGTATCCCCGTTTCTCCCCAGGCGGGATCGACGGGCGCTTCCTTTACGCACGTGCCCGGTTGGAGTTCTAACGAAGCAACGGCTTCGCGCACATTTAGTTTTGACCCGGGAGTCTCGAATAGAGACTCCCGCGCCGAAATCCGCCTCCGAGTTTCGGCTCGATTAAGTCGAGTGTGAGCGTCGACTCTGGAAATCAGAGTCGGCTGGAATTTATTCGGGAAGTTCCTTCTCCACGAGAACCTTGTACCGGGAACCGGTGGGCAGCAACTCCGATGCGATCAGGGCGCAGCGGTGTATGGTCCATGGAATGCTTCGGTCCGGTCTTTCCGGCAATCTGTACCGGGAATCGACCTTGCGGACCAAGGTCACGTGGGGGCGGTAGGTTTCCTTTCTGACAGGCAGGCCGATACTTTTGGCCTGCTGGCGAAGTGATTGATGCAGGACACCGAGTTCTGGGGGTGGTTCGGAGGCCCCCAGCCAGAGAACGCGAGCATTGTTCTGCCTGAAACTCCCGAGCATATCGAGCGTCAGATCGAATTGGCTTCCCGCGGTGCCTTCAGCGATGTCGCAGACGGCATTGATCTTGTCGGCCGCGACGTTGCCTAGGAATAACAGGGTCAAGTGCAGGTTTTTCGCGGACACAGGACGCCCGTCTGCCCGATTCAGATCCTTCTGTAGTTGGCGCAATTGTGTGCGCACGCCCTCATCGGGCAGCAATGCAAAAAACAGTCGCTGCGATGAATTCGGCAAGTTGGTCAGTGAGCCTTGTGGAATTTTCCGTAGGAGGTTTCGGGGCTCTCGACCCGCTGCGGCCAGAAAGTTTTTTCCGGCTCTTGGGCACACAGCTCGGCGCATTTCTGGGTGGCCTCGCCATAGGTCATCTCGCCGTCCAGCTTCCCGGTTTCGAACTGGTACTTGCACCGCCAGGCAATAATGTAGCCGGCTTCGTCGGCTGGTCTGATTAGGGTTTCTTCGCTCATCGGATAGGGGTGTGGTTAAGACTGGTTAATAATATAACTGATGTGGAGTACAAGACCCTGATGGACAGGTTGACTCGCGCCTCTGCCGGAGCAGATCCGCTCGAATTGTTTTCCCGCTGGCTCAAGGAAGCGGAGCAGGGGGATTTGCCGTTGCCGAATGCGGTGAACCTGGCGACGGTCGATGCCGGGGGCCGGCCCCGGGCGCGGATGGTGCTGTTCAAGGGGCTGGAGGCCGAAGGCTTTGTGTTCTACACCAATTACCACAGTGCCAAGGCCCGGGAACTGGAGCAGCGGTCGGATGCCGCACTGACTTTCTGGTGGGAACCCCCCGGACGGCAGGTCCGGGTGGAAGGCACGGTCCGCCGTCTCGACGAGGAGATTGGCGACACCTATTTCAAGACCCGCCCCCGCGACAGCCAGATCGGGGCGTATGCTTCCAGGCAAAGCGAGGAAGTGGTGGATCACCATCAGCTGGAGCGCCAGTACCGGGAAATCGAGCAGCGGTTCGAAGGACAGGAGATTCCGCGGCCTGAATTCTGGGGAGGCTACGTGCTGATCCCGAACCTCATCGAGTTCTGGCAGGACGCCTCTGGACGGATGCATGACCGCATCCGGTATCAGCGAACGGCCGAGGGAGGGTGGCGGCAGGACCGCCTGTCTCCCTGAATGTAAGCTTTCCGCATGGGCATCGCCAATCTCTACGAACAGCTGGGACACTGGTACGCAAGCCAGGCCGGACAAGAGTCTCTGGCCTTGATTCACGAGCACCTGGCCAATCTTCAAGAGAATCTGTCGGGGCAACATGCGCTGTACTGCGGGCCGGATGCCCTGTTCAACGAATCCTCGGCGACGCAAGGCGGCTTCGACCATCGGTTTTTCATGTATCCCGGAACTGGTCAGGGACAAGCCCGGGGGCGGCCGGATGCATTGCCGCTGGTGGCGAACTGCCTGGACCTGCTGGCCTTGGCCCATCCCTTGGAATTGAGCGACCAGCCTCATGGGGTCTTGCGCGAGGCGGACCGGGTGCTGGTCGGAAACGGGCACCTGCTGCTGGTCGGATTCAATCCGTGGAGTTGGTACGGGCTTTACCGGCTGCTTGCGGTGGGGCGTTTCCCGTGGGATCGGCATTTCTACGGTTTCCGGCGGATCCAGGACTGGCTTTCGGTGCTGAATTTCGAAATCCAGGACTGCCGGTATGCCGCATTTCGGCCTCCGGTTCAGAGCCGATTTTTGCAGCAGCGCACCCGCAGCCTTGAGATACAGGCCCGTTGGCGGCTGGATCATTTGGGTGGCGTATACTGCGTGCTGGCGCGCAAATTGCGCGTTCCGGTCACCCCGGCGCGTGAACGGTGGTACCGCCCGGCGGTGCTCATCCCCAAGGGGCTGGCCGAGGCGGAGCCGACTTCCAGAGGAATTAATACATGAAGCAAGTTCGGGTCTATACCGATGGGGCCTGTTCCGGGAATCCGGGCCCGGGCGGTTGGGGGGTCGTGCTGGAGTCGTGCGGACATACGCGCGAGTTGCTGGGGGCGCAGGAGCACACCACCAACAATCGAATGGAACTACAGGCAGCGATCGAGGCCTTGAACAGTTTGACGGAACCCTGCGAAGTCGAGATCGTGACGGATTCCACTTACCTGAAGAACGGCATGCAGTCGTGGCTGGTCAACTGGAAGCGAAAGGGCTGGAAAACCTCTGAGGGCAAGCCAGTCAAGAACCAAGATCTTTGGCGGCAACTGGACGCACTGGTCGCGACGCATCGGGTGCATTGGCACTGGGTGCGGGGGCATACCGGAGTGGAAGGCAACGAGCGTGCCGACGCCTTGGCGAACGAGGCCATTTCCCGGATGCTGGAGTCGTGAGCGATTCGACTCCCCGACAGGTCGCGCTTGACCTTGAAACCACGGGCCTGACGGTGGGCAACCGGGTCATCGAGATCGGTTGCGTGGAAATCATCGGCCGGGATCTGACCGGTCGGCAGTACCAGTCTTATGTCAATCCGAACTGCGAGATTGAGGAAGGCGCACAGCGAGTGCACGGAATCACCTCCGAGCAGTTGGTTGGCAAGCCGAAGTTTCCGGAGATTCTCGACGAGGTTCTGGAATTCGTGAAGGATGCGGAAGTCCTGATTCACAATGCCGGATTCGACTTGGGGTTCCTGAACCATGAGATGAAGCTGGCAGGGCGTGGAGACAAGTTCGAGGATTGCTGTCTGAAAATCACGGACACCCTGATGCTGGCGCGGGAGAAGTCATCGGGAGGCAGCAGCCTGGATCAGTTGTGCGACTTTTATCAGGTCGATCGCAGGCAGAGGGAAAGGCATGGCGCCTTGCTGGACGCCCAACTTCTGGCACATGTCTATCTCAGGATGACGGGAGGGCAGATGGGACTTTCGCTGGAAGTCCAGACTCGCCGCCGCCGCGCCAAAGTCGAAGAGGCCATCATTCCCGTCCTGCAGGCGACTCCCGAGGAGCGGCACCGGCATGAAGAATTCCTGGATATCATCCAAGACCAGTGCGAGGACGACCAGGATTGCGTCTGGCGTAAATTGGAACGACTTTCGGAAGAGGATGCCTGAAAGGGAGAGTTGGGGGATTGGCACCCGTTGCCCAAATCTGCTAACCTAGGCGCAAACTAAAAGCCTCCGGACGGAATCCTTTCACGGGGGCGACTAACCCAACTGGAGGGCGTTTTTGTGGATAAATTGATTACCGGAATCATCATCGTGGCCGTGGTGGGCTTCTTCTATTGGCTGTACTCGACAGGCGGCGACGTAGAGGCGCCAGTGGCATCCGAGGCAGTGGAGGAAAGCGCAGCGGAGATGGCGGAAGGGCCGTGGGTGGCGATCGTCGGAGTGGGCGAAGAAGCGCACGTCGCGGGTCACTACAACAGTTATGCGGAGTGCTATCAGGATGTAGGGTCCAAAGTCGACGTGAACGTGACTCCGTACTCCTGCACCAATCAATAATCTTCTGAAACCGGACGAGGAACCGCGACCTACGCCGGTCGCGGGCGCCTCAGGATTTCCCGCCGCCCCGGGTGGACCGGCGCAGCAGGCGCTCTCGGTCGCGCTCCCAATCACGGGTCTTTAGGGCCTGCCGCTGGTCATGCTTGTGTTTTCCGCGCGCCAGCGCCAGTTGCAGTTTCGCGCGGCCCCGCTTCCAGTACAGTGACAAGGGGATCAGGGCATAGCCCTGCCGATCTACCGCCCCCTGCAGGTGAGCGATTTCCTTTTCGTGCAGCAGCAGTTTCCGCGGCCGGGTTGGGTTGGTGGGCAGATGGGCGGCATTGGGCAGGGGGTTGATGTGGCTGCCCAGAAGCCAGCCTTCCCCCTTGCGAATGGAAATGTAGCCCTCGCTGATCTGGGCTTTTCCCTCGCGCAGACTCTTGACTTCCCAACCTGTCAGGGCCAGTCCGGCCTCGAAGGTCTCCTCGATGGCATAGTCGTGCCGGGCCTTGCGGTTTCGGGCAATTGTGGGGTCCGGGGCTTTGGCTTGGGCTTTTTGGCTCATCGTGTCTCGTGAGAAAAGTCGTTCTCGTGCGGTTTCTGCGGCCTTTGCCCAAGTTCCCAATTATAGGCGTCGGGAAAGCCGGGCTTTTCATGAGACCGCCTGGACTTTAGGATAAAGACGTCATGAGCCTGTTCTCCTTGCCGGAATTGGTGGCCATACTGGTGCTGCTTTTCCTGCTGTCGGCGTTTTTCTCCGGCTCGGAAACCGCGTTGATGGCGCTGAACCGCTACCGGCTTCGCCATTTGGCGGAACAGGGCAAGTACAGCGCCCGTTGCGCCCAGGCGCTGCTGGACAAGCCGGACAAGCTGATCGGGTTGATCCTTCTCGGCAACAACCTCGTTAACATCCTGATCACGCAGTTGGCGACCTACCTCGGGTACGTCTATTTTCAGGAGGTGGGCGTGGCGGTGGCCACGGGTCTGCTGACCGTAGCCATTCTCGTCTTCGCGGAGGTGGCGCCGAAAACCTTGGCGGCATTGCACGCCGAACGCGTCGCCTATCCGGCGGCGGTCATATACCGGCCGCTTTTGGTAATCGCCTATCCGCTGGTGTGGCTGATCAATCAGTTCGCCAACGGCCTGCTTCGGGTTCTGGGGATGCCGCGGGAGGAGGCCCGCCACGCGCTGACCCGGGAGGAACTCCGCAGCGTCGTGCATGAATCCCGCAGCCTGATCTCCCGGGAGCACCGAAAGATGCTGTTGAGCATCCTGGACCTGGAGAAGATCACGGTGGAGGACGTCATGGTTCCGCGCAGCGAAATCGTCGGGATCGATCTCAATGACGACTGGAGCGAGGTGCTGGATCAGTTGCGCAACCCGACCTACACGCGGGTGCTAGTGTATGAAGGGGGGCTCGACAAGGTTTGCGGCATGTTGCATTGGCGCAAGCTGTTGCCGCATATCCTGAACGAGGACCTGCTGCCGGAGCACATCCGGGAAACCATGCGGGAGCCGTACTTCATCCCCGAGGGAACCAGCCTCAACCGGCAGTTGTACAATTTCCAGAAGCGCCGGCGCCGGGTTGGCCTGGTGATAGACGAGTACGGGGATATCCAGGGCCTGGTGACCTTGGAGCACATTCTGGAAGAAATCGTGGGGGCGTTCACCATGGATTCCGGAGGGTTGGACCCAGAGGTTTATCAGACTTTGCCTGATGGCAGCGTGGTGGTGGATGCGGGCATTCACGTCCGCGAACTCAACAGTGTGCTGGACAGCCGCTTCCATGCGGATGGGCCGAGGACGCTCAACGGCCTGATTCTGGAACACTTGGAAGACATTCCGGCCCCGGGGACCAGCATGTTGATCGACCGTTATCCGGTGGAGGTGCTCAAAACCGATGAGACTTCGGTTCGCACGGTTCGGATCTACACGCGTCTCGAATCGACTACCGACGGTCAGGAAACGGAAAATGCGTGAACCGGAACTCAGCGATCAGGGCCTAAGCCCTACGCACGAAGTCACGGCGCGGGATCAATACGGTGATTCGCGGACGGTCCGTATTGCCGGAGAGCGCCCATTGACGCTAAAGGTAGACGAACGCGAGGTGGTGACGCTGATGACCTTGGGCATGCACCCGGAAGAGTTGGCGCTGGGTTACCTGCGCAACCAGCGGTTGGTGGAACGATTGGAGGACATCGCGGCTGTGCGGGTGGACTGGGAGCGCGAAACGGTCTCGGTGGACATGCGCCCAGGCTGCGGCATCACGGACTGGGAGGAGAAGCTGTCCCAACGTACGGTCACCACCGGCTGCGGTCAGGGCACGGTCTTCAGCTGCACCCTGGACAAGCTTTACGACCAGCGCCTGCCGAAAGTGACGGTTCGCCAGTCCTTGATTTATCGATTATTGGCGAACATCGCCAGTTCCAACCAGATCTACAAGCAGTCCGGTGCCGTACACGGTTGTGCGCTATGTGCGGGGGACGAAATTCTGATGTTCGTGGAGGACGTCGGGCGCCACAATGCGGCGGATACCATCGCCGGGCGCATGTGGCTGCAGGGCGTGGAAGGGGCGGACAAGATTTTCTACACGACCGGACGGTTGACTTCCGAGATTGTCATGAAGAGCGCGGGCATGGGGATCCCGGTGCTTCTGTCGCGCTCCGGCGTCACGCAGATGGGAGTGGAGCTTGCCGCGGACCTAGGGGTCGTAATGATTGCGCGGGCCAAGGGACGCGCCTTCTTGGCATACAACTTGGCCGAATGCGTGGAGTACGATGCACCGCCGAAGCGGCCACCTCAGCCCGAATCGGACAGCAGCGATTGACGAACCGAGCCCGGGACCATGGGAACCGGGAACTGTATGAGCGATTAAAGAAAAGGGGGGCGTTTCGATTTGAAACGCCCCCCTTGTTTTTTCGAGATCAGGCGATGTCGAAACGGTCAAGGTTCATGACCTTGTCCCAAGCCTTCACGAAGTCCTGCACAAACTGCTCCTTGGCGTCCGCGCATCCGTAGAATTCCGCGAGGGCCCGAAGTTGCGAGTTTGAACCGAAGATCAGATCGACACGCGTGCCGGTCCACTTCACTTCACCGGTAGCACGGTCGCGTCCTTCGAACAGGTCGCAGTCCTCCGAAGTCGGAGTCCAGGCGACACCCATGTCGAGCAGATTCACGAAGAAGTCATTGGTCAGCGCTCCGGGCCGATCCGTGAAAACTCCGTGTTGAGTCTGTCCGACATTCGTGTCCAGGACACGCATGCCGCCGACGAGAGCCGTCATCTCGGGTGCGGTCAACGTCAGCAACTGTGCCCGGTCGACCAGCAACTGCTCGGCCGTGACGTTGTGTTTCGCCTTCAGGTAGTTGCGGAACCCGTCTGCGGTCGGTTCGAGCGCAGCAATGGATTCGGCATCCGTTTGCTCCTGAACCGCATCCCCGCGGCCCGGCGTGAACGGAACCGTCACGTCGCACCCGGAGTTCTTTGCGGCTTGCTCGACACCCGCGCATCCTGCCAGGACGATCAGGTCCGCCAGCGAGACTGCTTTCCCGTTCGAGACCGAACCGTTGAACTCCTGCTGGATGGCTTCAAGCGTCTGCAACACCGTCGCCAGTTGCTCCGGCTGGTTCGCCTCCCAATCTTTTTGAGGTGCCAGACGAAGGCGTCCCCCGTTCGCACCTCCCCGCATGTCGGAACCTCGGAAGGTCGACGCCGAGGCCCAGGCCGTGGAGACCAGTTGGGAGATTGACAATCCCGAAGCCAAAATCTTGGCCTTGAGGTCAGCAATGTCCTGTTCGTTGACCAGCGTGTGGGTCACGGCGGGAATGGGATCCTGCCAGATCAGGTCTTCCTGCGGGATTTCCGGGCCGAGGTAGCGGGAGCGGGGTCCCATGTCGCGGTGGGTCAACTTGAACCACGCACGGGCGAACGCGTCGGCGAATTCCTCCGGGTTCTTGTGGAAACGCCGCGAGATCTTCTCGAAGGCCGGATCCATTCTCATGGACATGTCCGCCGTGGTCATGATCGGAGCATGACGCGTGGACGGGTCGTGAGCATCCGGCACGTCGTCGGATCCAGCGCCATCTTTCGGGACCCACTGCCATGCACCGGCGGGGCTCTTCGTCACTTCCCACTCGTAACCGAACAGGTTGTCGAAATAGCCCATGTCCCACTTGACCGGGTCGCTGGTCCACGCGCCTTCCAGCCCACTGGTGATGGCGTCGCCGGCTTTGCCCGAGCCGTGGCTGTTGGCCCAGCCGAAGCCCTGCTCCTCGATGTCGGCGCCTTCGGGTTCCGTCCCCACGAACTCGTCCGCGCTGGCCGCGCCGTGGCATTTTCCGAAAGTATGCCCTCCGGCCGTGAGAGCGACGGTTTCCTCGTCGTTCATCGCCATGCGCGCAAAGGTTTCGCGAACATCAGCCCCTGAGGCGACCGCGTCGGGATTACCGTCCGGCCCTTCCGGGTTCACATAGATCAAGCCCATCTGCACGGCCGCAAGCGGATTTTCGAGATCACGCTCGCCGGAATAGCGCTTTTCGCCAAGCCATTCCTCTTCAACGCCCCAGTAGATGTCTTCTTCCGTCTGCCAGACGTCTTCACGCCCTCCTCCGAAGCCGAACGTCTTGAAGCCCATCGATTCCAAGGCGCAGTTTCCAGCCAGGATCATCAGGTCGGCCCAGGAGATTTTCCTGCCGTACTTCTGCTTGATCGGCCACAGCAACCTGCGCGCCTTGTCGAGGTTGCCGTTGTCGGGCCAACTGTTGACGGGGGCAAAGCGCTGGTTGCCGGTTCCGGCGCCGCCGCGGCCGTCACCGATCCGGTAGGTTCCGGCGGCGTGCCACGCCATGCGAATGAAGAAAGGTCCGTAGTGACCGTAGTCGGCCGGCCACCAATCCTGCGAGGTCGTCATCAACTCCTGGAGGTCCTTCTTCAGGGCGTCATAGTCGAGACTCTTGAATTCATCGGCATAGCGGGTGCCGTTGGTGGGTTTGGACTGGGGGGAGTGTTGATGCAGAACAGTAACGTTTAACTGGTCCGGCCACCAATCCCGGTTCATAGTGCCGCTGCCGGCTGGATGACTTTCCAGTGCCGACTTGACTGGGCATTGACTTTCAGCCATAAAAATTGCCTCCTTGTTCTTCGAGTTTTTTGCTGCTGATGTTGGAGAATTTCTTTCCCGTAGGGTTTTCGCTCGCGATTCTCGGAGCGCGGCTCACGATAGCACAAAATTTGGACAGTGTCCAAATTAAAAGTTCCGCGGATGCCTGCGGTTATTCCCGTGTCAAATACTATTTATGGTTCCGCAGCAGATTCACACCCATCGCCCCAAATAGCAGTGGCAAGGTCGCGTCGATCAGCATCCAGAGGATGGATGCCGTATCGGGGCCGGCAGGCGAATAACTTGGGTTCAGCAGGCTGAAGTAGCTCCAGAGAAACAGGATGCCGACGGCCAGGAAGCCGTAGAAAAGCACGTTGGCGGCAAGGTACTCCCGGGTGACCGTCTCGCCGCCCTCGCGGTCGACGGCGCGTTTGCGCAGAGACGCGAAGACGAGGCCCACCACCCATGCTAGCGCCATCAACAGATCGAGCGGTTCCCAGAGCGGGCTGTAGGGCTGTCCTGGTTCGGATACGTGGTACAGCGGCTCGATCACCGTGTGGACCGCGACCGTGACGGCCGTGACAATCAATGCCCAGCCCAAGATTTTCCTTATCATGTTGACTCCCCGTCTCCTGAGGCGATGTGGCCAAGAATATCACGAGCCCTTCGAGTCTACAAACTCAAACAATTTCCGGGGCGAGAGCGGTGCGTTGTGTATCGTAGGGGGCTCTTGCCGGTGCTTGCCCTAAAAGGCATTTGAGATGATAATACGCGCCCCCGATGACAACGGGGTGAACCCGACCATGAGTGAAATCGACTTTAACCTGTCTGCGCAACCGCGCGAGGAGACTGGAACCAGCGCAATGCGGAAGATGCGGCGTGCAGGACAGCTGCCTGGCGTGGTCTACGGGGCGGGGGGCGATGCGGTTCCCATTACTCTGTCGAGTTTTGAGGTCTCGCGCCATCTGGAGCATGAAGCTTTCTACTCCCACGTCCTGAATCTGACGCTGAAAGGCAAGAAGGAACAGGTCATCCTGCGCAGCGTACAGCGCCATCCGGTCCGCTCGGATAGGTTGCTGCATATCGACCTGCAGCGCATCAGCAAGGATGCGAAGATCCGCATGACGGTGCCATTGCACTTCGTGGGCGAAGAAGTGGCGCCCGGGGTCAAGGAGCAAAGCGGCCTGTTCAGCCACCTCATGACGGAAGTGGAAATTTCCTGCTTGCCTTCCGACCTTCCGGAGTACATCGAAATCGACGTTTCCGAGTTGCATATCGGTGAGCCGATACACCTTTCCGGCCTGGCGGTTCCGGAGGGCATTGAACTGGTCGAGTTGTCGCACGGGCACGATCAGGCCGTGGTCATCATCAACGTCCGGAAAGAGCAGCCGATCGAAGAAGAGGTGGAAGTCGAAGAACCTGAGGGCGAAGAGGGCGAGGCCCAGGAAGCCGCCGAGGGCGAAGAGAAGGACGCGGATTCCGCCGAAAAAGAGTCCTGATCAGGGCTGTATCGATGATGGAATCAGGCGATGCGGTCCGGTTGATCGCAGGGCTTGGGAATCCTGGCGCGGAATATGCCCGCACCCGTCACAACGCAGGATTCTGGCTGATCGATGCACTGGCCGACCGGCTGGGTGCGCATCTGAAACCTTCCCGGCAGTTGAAAGGCGAGACCGCATCGGTCGAGGTGGAAGGTCATCCGCTTCGCTTGTTCAAGCCGAATTCCTATGTCAATGTCAGTGGCGCCTCGATTGCAGCGGCGTGCCGCTACTTTCGGATTCCCGTTTCGGCATTGCTGGTCGCGCACGACGACATTGACCTTCCGGACGGTGTGGCGCGACTGAAGTTTGCCGGCGGCCACGGCGGCCACAAGGGCATCCGCGACATCTGCCAGCATGTCGGCAAGGACTTCTGGCGCCTGAAACTCGGCGTCGGGCATCCGGGCCGAGCCTCGGAGGTGGTGGGCTACGTACTCAAGCCGTTGTCCAGTTCGGACCGTGCCGCAGTGGATCAGGCCGTGCAGCAGGTGCTGGGGCATGTCGGCAGCCTTGCCACGGGGGACTTCCAGAAAGTCATGAACGCGTTACACGATCCGGACGGCCCGACCGGATGAGCCTCAAGTGCGGCATCGTCGGATTGCCGAATGTCGGGAAATCCACGCTCTTCAATGCCTTGACCTGCGCCGAAGCGGCGGCCCAGAACTATCCGTTCTGCACGATTGACCCGAACCTGGGGGTGGTTCCGGTGCCGGACCGTCGCCTTGACCGGCTGGCGGATCTAGCGGGGTCTGCACGGCGGATTCCGGCGACGGTGGAATTCGTCGATATTGCCGGGTTGGTCCGGGGCGCCGCGCAGGGTGAAGGCCTCGGCAATCAGTTCCTTGCGCACATCCGAGAGGCGGATGCGATTATTCAGGTCGTGCGGTGTTTCGAGGACGACAACATTGTCCATGTAGACGGGGCGGTCGATCCGGTCCGGGATTGCGAGACCATCCTGACGGAGCTGCTCCTGGCCGATCTGGGGACGCTGGAGCGATCGCTTGAGAAGTGGCGGCGTCAGGCCAAGACCGGCGACAAGGAAGCCCGCGAAGCTCAGGCTGTGCTGGAGGCGGCCTGCAAGCAGCTTGACCAAGGCGTTCCGGTACGCGAGCAGGAACTGGGCGAGGCGGAACGGGAAGTACTGGAGCCTCTTTTCCTGCTGACGGCCAAACCCTCTCTTTTTATCGCCAATATCGACGAAGCCGGCTTTTCCGGCGAGAGTAGTGACCGGGACGCGCTGGAGGAATACGCACGCGGGAAGGGGGCCGAAGTGATCCCGGTCTGCGCTGCGCTGGAATCCGAGATATCTCGACTGGATCTGGAAAGCCGGGAGGAATTTCTGGCAGACCTGGGTCTATCCGCTCCGGGGCTCGATCGGGTCATCGAGGCGGGTTACCGGCTTTTGGACTGCATGACGTATTTCACGGCGGGGCCGAAGGAGGCGAGGGCATGGACGATTCGCCGGGGCATGCACGCTCCGCAGGCGGCGGGAGTGATTCATACCGATTTCGAGAAAGGATTTATCTGTGCGGAAGTGATCGCCCATGAGGATTACCTCGCCTGCGGCGGAGAAGCAGGAGCCCGAGAGGCGGGAAAATGCCGGACGGAAGGCCGGGACTACGAAGTGCAGGAAGCGGATGTCGTCCACTTCCGTTTCAACGTGTGACAGCCTGAATCAGGGAATGTGCGGCCTCCCGTCTTTGGTGGGAAGGTTCTGGATCGATTTCCCTGCCGACCGTTCGGCGGTCATCAAGTCGAACTGGGACTGAAGATTGATCCAGAGTTGGGGGCCGGTACAGAACCAATGGCCGAACCTCAGTGCGGTGTCGCCGGTGATCGACCGCTGGCCCCTGATGATCTGGCTGACGCGGTTGGGTGGCACATCGATTTGACGGGCGAACTCGGTCGGGGTGATTCCGAGTTCGTCAAGTTCGGCTTTCAGAATGGCGCCGGGGTGAACAGCTCTCGAAAACATAACTCCTCCTGAGAAATTCAGTGGTAATCCCGAATTGCCACATTGCTGGGTCCGGTTTGACCGTCTGGCCACTCAAAACAGAGTCGCCATTGCCGGTTGATCCGAATGGAGTACCAACCGAGACGGTTGCCTTTGAGAGCCTCAAGCTGATTGCTGGGCAATGCACGCAAACTTTCTAGGGAAGCCGCGGCATTTAGGATCGAAAGCCGTCTCTCAGCTTGCCCCTCGAACCCATGAAATGCGGGGACATGAATTCCTTTTGCAAAATTCTCAGTCCTCTTGTCGCAGTAATTCAGGATCATGTATTATAAAGATATTGACGATGTACGTCAATCGTCTTTCCTTCTGTCCTGCTTCCCGTTCGCGGATAAACCGTGCAGGCACTACCTGTCTACGGATAGACCAGGTAGTACGGAACATTCACGGGGAAACCCGGATAGTGGTGGATCACATCCTCTATCGGCTGAGGGCGGAGGAGGCCCCGTTTGCAGTATTCCACGTACTTCCGGTACCAGCGCTCCTGTTCGCTCCATCCCCGGAAGTTCCTGGGCACGACGGTCCGAGCGGAGCCTAGGCTCGATCGGGTGTTTCCTCCGGCTTCGACAATCTGGCGATGGCAAGCTTGGTCGGTCAACCCGAGTTCGAGACACTTGGAATAGGTGTGTGGGGTAGACCCCGGCACTTGCGCAGAGGCCTCGTCCGCCGAGCCTGCCAGGATTGCGAGAATCGACAGCAAATGAAAGTTCAGTTTCGTCATCGTTGGAACCTCCCGCTCAGTACGAGCATTTGACGAATACGGTGATGGTGGCTGTGTCCGGGGTGGCGCTTTCATCGCCTCCGGAACCGGTGATGACCGCCCGAACCCGCCAGGAGTTGGCGAGTTCGTCTACGGGCAGTTGAATGCCATGCAGTGCTCGGCCACTGAGCGCTGAGACTCGGTTGAGAGCGGTGAAGATGCGCGGTGTCATGTTGCCTGGACAGGTCGGCTTTCGGATCAGGTCGCCGGGATTGGCTACGGTGGCGAACTGCACGGAGTTGAGCAGGGTCTGTCCGGTCTCGGTCGCCACATCACGGGCGCCGAACAGGTATTGATTGCCCAGGTTCCAGGTCGCGGTCGGGGAGGCGGAGCCGTCCAGCGGCATGAACTCGCCGCCGCCGCCGCCCGCATCGGCGGGCTCGGGGTAATGCACCGAGAGGGTGATGCCGGAGACCGATGCGCCGGGGATTTTCTGAGCAAGAGCGACCACCTGCTCGGAATTTTCGGCGGTAACCGAGACGGTGAAGTGACTGGAATCGCAGGACAGGACGTATTCGACCCGGCTCCCTCCGGTGTCCAGGTAAGGAGAGTGCTTGGGGGCTCCTTTGAGAAGGCTGTGTGCGTCCAGTTCCTCATATGCCCCTTCACAAAAGAGCATTTCGTGCGGCCATTCGCCCTCGTTGATGACGTAGTGCTGCGCCGCGTTGGCCAGTCGGTAGATTTCTCCGGCCGCCTGCTCGGTCCGGTCGCGTTCGATGCCATCGGCGAGGCGGCGGGTCATGCTGAGTTGCAGGGTTCCGGCGAGGATCGAGAACAACGCCAGGGTGATGACCAGCTCCAGTAGGCTGAAGCCGGACTGGCGTACACATGGGTCGGGTCGGGAATATTTCATTCGGCTTTCTCCCGGATTTGGCGCAATTGGCGCGCCCGCCAGAACGGCATGCGGAGCTCCGAAACCGGGAAGGGTGCCCGGATCACTTCGGTCCGGGTGATCGTGCCGCCGTCGCGGAGACCAGTCTCGATGTCGATCAGGATGCGGGGGTCGGCGCCGTCGAGCGCAATCCTGTAGGTTTGCCCGCCGGTCAGCCGGGTCGGGACGGCAACGTGAGGCAGGGCGGCCTGCAGATCGGTTGCAGTGGAGGCACTGTCGGCAAGCAGGCCCTGCCGGTGTGCGCGTTCGACCAGAGACGCGATGTATCGGCCCTCGACCCGCTGCGCGCGGATTTTTTCCGCATCAATGCGGGTACTTGCGAATGAGCCGACAAGGCCGATCGCCAGGCTTGCCACGACGAGTGCAGCCAGCACTTCCGGCAGGGTGAACCCTCGTTGTGTAAAAGGCTTCATCGAACGGAGATCGAGTAGATCGGGACCAAAAACCCCTTGACGAGCAGCAGCATGAGGGTCAGGAGCAGCCCCGAGTAGAACCAGCGGGTCCAGCGCACAAGCCGCTCCAGGTGCCAGCCGATCTCGGTGTGCAGGTTCGTCTGTATGGCGGAGAACAGGTGCGGCAGCTGTGTCATCGGAGCGTCCTCGAACTGGTACAGGCCCACCGTCAGGGTACGGCTGAAGTAGCGTTCGGACAGGCTTTGCGACAGGCTGTGGCCGGTGCGCAGCCGAGAGTACAGGTACCGGCTGGCGTGCTTTCCGAGCAGCGAGTGCAGCGAGCGCACCAGATCGGCGAGATGGATGCCCTTGCGAAAGGCCGGGGAGAGAACGGCCAGCAGGACGGAGGACCGCTGTCCGCGCACCAGGCCGTCAATGTCGCTCAGCGGAGGAAGCACCCGGATGCGGTTCCAGAAGCGGTGTCCGGCGAAGACGAACATTCCGATTGCGCCCAACGTCAAAGGCAGCTGGTAGGTGAGCAGGGCGTGCAGGGTCATCAAGATGTCGGTCGCGAGGGTTGTCTGGATCTCGACCCGGCCGGACAGGCGGTCGAGCAGCATCTGGAACAGGAACGGTGTCAGGGCGAACAGGCCCAGTGCAGCCACCGTGTACAGACCGGCACGCAACAGGGGGCTGTGCAGTTTCTCCCGGTTTTTCCGCTGGCGGTCCAGAAAGTCGGCGGCCTGCAACAGCATGTCCGGAACCTGTCCGAGACGTTCCCCCTCGCGGCATAGGGCGACGGCGAAGGGGTGCGCATTGAGTTGCAGCAGGAGTTCGGAGGGAGCGAGACCGGCCAGGCCCGCAGCACTTCGGGACCGCCGGTTTCGCCGCAACGTGGGGAGCCGTGTGATTATCCGGTTCAGTTCCTCGGGCGTCAGGCTGCCGCGGCCGAGTTGCATGGACATCTGGGTCAGCAGCAGGCGCTGTTCGTTGAGGTCGGTCTGGCGCAGGCCGACCCACTCTTTCCAATGCCGCCGCACCGACAGCACCCGGCGGTTAGCGACAGACGGGTGCCGACGGGCGGAAGCCGGGCTGTCCGCATCCACCGCGAACGGAATCGCCGCACCTTGCGGCGACAGGCAGCGCACGGTGTACAGGGTCACGCTCAGGGGATCCGGTAATTGACCGTGAGCGTGTCGTTGCTGTCGTCGTAGGTGGCTGAACTGATGGCCGAGCCCGATGCATTCCCAAGGGAGGTGGCGAGATCAGCACCGAAGCTGTCCGCATCCTCGGCGCTGGAAATCAGCCAACCGAGGCTGACGGTCCGCGCCGCCGGTGTCCCCAGCGTCCACGCGTCGCCGAACGGCCCGTTCTCGGACACGCCGGTGTCCGTAATGTCTTTTTTGATAACCCCGGTCAGACTGCCGTTGACCGCGCGGTACGAGATCAGGGCGGACGGGATGTCGTTGAGCAGCGTGTCCTTGCTGCTGGCCATCGCCAGTTCCTGCTCGGCTGTCCCGAAGCTTGTGACGACGGTCGAGACGAGAATACCGATCAGGGCGATGACGGCAAGGATTTCCGGCAGGGTAAAGCCGCGCTGGCGAAGGTCACGTGTTGGATGGTTCATGATGCATAGTTCTCCGTGAAAGTAAGTTGAAGGGGAAGGGTGTGTGATTCGGGGATCTGAAGCGGTTCCCCGGGCGGTTCGGGCAGGATGCGCAGGCACTCGGCCCAAGTGGTCTGCCCGGCACGGACCAAGTCCGTGGCATGATCCCAAAGACTTCGGAAGCCCTGTGTGCGGGCCGTGTCGTAAAGGGGCGCCAGACCGGCGCCGTCGGCAATACGCCCGGTCAGCGGGGAATCCAGGAACAAGGTTTCCGCGATGCAGATTCGCCCGCGATAGCCGCAGTGCTCGCAGTGCTCGCAACCTTCCGGGTGGGCAACTGGCCAGAGTTCGCCCGGTGGAAGCCCAAGCAGGCAGGTGGCTTCCCAGCCGGCTTCGTCATATTGGCGCGTCGCACAGTGGGAGCAGACCTGGCGGACCAGTCGCTGCGCGCTGACGGCAGCCAAGGTGTCGGCGATCAGATGGGAGTGGACTCCGAGGTTGCGCAGGCGCTCGATCGCGCCGAGGCTGTTGTTGGTATGCAGGGTGGACAGCACCAGGTGACCGGTCAGGCTCGCCCGGCAGGCCAGCCGCGCCGTCTCTTCGTCCCGGATCTCTCCGATCAGGATGACGTCCGGGTCGGCGCGAAGGAGTGCCCGCAGGCCCGCGGCGTAGTTCATGCCGATGTCGTCGTTGATCTGGATCTGGTCGATACCTGGGATCTGCACTTCGATAGGATCTTCCAGTGTCTTGATGGAAACCTGGCTGCGGTTGCGGCGGAGAATCTCCATGACCAACGCATAGAAAGTCGTGGTCTTGCCCGCTCCGGTGGGGCCGGTCAGCAGGAACAGGCCACTGTTCATGCCGACGATGCGGCGCAGCGATTTGACGAAGGAAGGACCGAGGGCCAGCTGGTCCAGGGTCTGGACCGAGCGCTGGTAGCCGGCCACGATGCGCAACGTGAACGAACCCCAGACCTTCCGCCCGATGGTGACCGGGCACATGTTGACCCGGATGAAGAAAACCTGTCCCCGCAGGGGCATTTCGAGGCTGCCGTCCTTCGGCGTGTTGTAGACCCCGTGCTGGTTTCCGGACAAGGTCAGCAGGGTGTTGGAGATCAGCCGGTAGTTGCATTTTTCCGACATCACCATGCGTTCCTCGCGCAGGGTCAGGAGCAGGCCGTTGCGGCGCATCTTTATTTCCACAGCCTCGTTGTCGCGCGGCACGATATGGAGGTCGCTGGCTTGGCGATCGATGGCCAGCGTGATCCACTCGTGCAGGATCTGCTCTGCTTCCGGAGACAGGGAGGGATCCTGGGCCGTCTCGGAATGGGCGGAAGGCTGGATCGGGATCAACCCGGTTTCGCCGCGATGACGGTCCAGGGCCTCCCTCGGCAGGGCCAACTGCGGGTTGCGAATCAGATGCTGGCAGGCGAACGGGTCCGTCACGAACAGGCGCCCGTCGGCCCAGGCCGAGATGCCGTCCGCGGCATACTCCAGAGAACCATGCAGGTTTTCAGAATGCACCGGCATCGAAAATGCCTCCGATAGGGCGAGGGTGACGGATTCCGCATCGGCACCGGCCCGCAACAGGCGAGGAACAATCGCTTCGGGGGTGCTCGGGCAGGCCAGTTGCATGGCATTCGACGGCAGGGCGCCGGAGCCGACGAGGGCTTGACGGACATCTTCGAAATGCCTCACGATCCGGTCGGACAGGGTATTCATGGTGCCCCCCTTTCGAGCGGGATCCGAAACCGCATTCCCTCGGGGTTCAGCACCTCGAGCGAATCGACCCCCACCGAATGAATCCTCCAGGATCCCAGCCGCTGGCCGACATGCACTTCGACATGCTGCCCGCTGTCGAGGCGTAACTGCGCACGTCCCTGATAGGTGCCGATCAGTTGCGGCAAGTCCATCGTGCGCACCGGGGCCGGGGAGGGGGATTCCTCTTCGGCCGGGGAGGGGATCAGTTCCGTTCCCGGACATGGATATCCGGTCTGTCGACACTCCTGGAGTTTCTTTGCGATCCGCAACTGGACTTCGAGAAGGGCGTCGGTGGTATGCAGGCGCTGCAATTCGTGGATGTGCGATTCGGCCGCCTGGAGGATCCGCCGGGAAGCCTCTTCGGACAGATCGCCGTCTGCCAGAGCCGCGGCAGGGCAGATTGCCAGCAACAGAGCCGCTCTCATGTCCCGCTTCCGATGTCCGGATTCGCGCCGAGCACGAACAGCACGGCATGCGCGGTCCCGCCTCCGGCCCTGACTTCGTCCACGATCAGTGGCATCAGCGGCTGGGCGGTTCGGCACAGCCAAATCACGCCGGGCAACGATCCTCGCAGCGCGACCTTCCAGACCGTGCCGCCAAAACTGCCGATCCGTTCGCGGACCGCTTCCGGGTAGAGATCCGGGTTCGCTTCAATGGTCTTCATTTCGCGTATTCCCGGCAGGGTCCGAGCCAGTTGGTTCAACTGCCGCATCTGCCAGTGGATGGGGCGCACGGGCGGCAGGATCTCGAGCTGCCGCCGGGATTGATCCAACTGTGCGTGCTGTTTGGAAATCTGGCTCAGGTCCGGGGTGGTGCGCTTTTGGTCAAGCACAGCCACGACCAGTCCCGTGAGGGTCAGGCACAGCGTGCCGATCAGCACGGGCAGTCCCTGCCGCCGCCACTGGCTACCAGGCAATGCGAAGCGAACCATCGGGCTGGTGCGAGAGCCGACGGGCCGGGAGTCCGGCTGGTGCGGCAGGGGGAAGGGGGCCGAGAGGGTGGATGATGGCGCTTAGCGTTGGCGCGGCCAGCACGGAAATCTGCGGGAGCTCGACCGGCTGAAAGTGCCGGGACAGGATCAGCAACTGATTCAGGCGGCGCGATTGGTCGATGGGCTCGATGCGCCCGCTGGTTTCCAGACGCGCGAGATCCTGTTGCAGTTGGATGGTCTGTTCCCGCAGGCGTTCGGCCTGTTGCACCTTCTGTGCGTGGCGATGGTTCAGGATGCGGTCGGCCGCGGTGCCTAAGAACGCACTTCCGAGCGCCATGAGCCCGACCAGTGTCAGGGTCTGAAGGCGGGCGCGGGCTCTCTGAGCCTGGCGATGGCGCAGGGTCTGGATCGGTTGCGACGGGAGGCGGAGACTCTCGGGCGCCGGGTCGATCAGGACCGGCTTGGATGCGGCCTGAGCCGGCGCAAAGGCATCCAGGAGGGTTTCGTTCGCGATCCGCCCGCTGTAGGCGCCGTCCGATTCGCGCAGAAGATAGCGCCCCTCGTGCGGCGAGGAATCCGTGGTCACCTCGTAAAGCCCCGGTTCTGCCGGGACGAGCCCGGATGCGATCAAGACTTGCCAAAGCCCGTACAGGGGCAGGCCGGGATGGAGTTCGGACAGGGTGTCGGCCTGTTCCTGCTCGACATAGAGTGGCAGACTCACGTCCTCCGAGGCGATGGGCATCAAACGTTCGGACAGAGGGCCGGAGAAGTGGGTCAACACCAGGTCGTCCACCAAAACCACCTCGCGCGGCCCGATCCGGACGGGGCGTTCGAGCGGGATCATCAGATCGCCACCTCGATCGGGGTGATGACGATCATCAGTTCCCGGTTGGTCCTTTCCAGGGTGGAAGCCGCGAAGACCCGGCACAGGAAGTGATTGCAGTCCAGTTGGTGGGCGGCTTGGAGCGATCGACTCTGGATCAGCCCGCCGAGCAGGATGGGTTTGCCGCTGCGGGTGATAGCCAGCGTGGCCATTTCCTGGATGGCGATATTGGGCCGCACTATGGTGGAGACGCCGGTCTCGAATTCGCTGTGCGAGCGGATCGACGACAGCACCGGGACGACTTCCACCAGGATGGAGCCGTCATGGCGCATGCGCGGGGTGACGGCGATCCGGAAGCCGACCCGGATATGCTCGAACTGGGTCGAAAGGACCGGCTCGACGCGGCCCTCGCCAAGCACCAGGTCAGTGCTGGCGATGAAGCTGACTTCCTCCCCGTCGCCGAGGAATGTCGTCATGCCGTTGACGACGGTGAACACCGGGTCGCTGCGTACCGTGACCTGGCCGTGCCGCGACAGTTGCTGCACCATGGCGTTAAGGCTCCAGCGCCCGAATTCCAGTGCCGCATCGACTTCCCAGGCCCCGCTGGCGCGCACGAAAGACAGTCCGCCAGGGGCGGTGCGGGAGACCGCGATGCGCCGATCCACCGAATCGTAGAGCACGCCCAGGTCCAACCCGCCGCCTGCCCCTTCTTCGCGGGAGACATCAAGGATGGCGACGGCCATCAGGATCTGCCGCGCCCCCCGCCGGGTCTGTTCGGTCAGCCAGGCGTCGAGTTCCTGGATGCGTGAAACCGGGCCTCGTGCGCGCAGCAGGCCCAAGCGCTGGTCCGCAACCAGCCAAGTCTGGAGGGGTGTTTCCTGCGCCGGTGCCGTCCCGGTTGAAGACAGGCCCAGGATTGAACGCGCGTTGGCGAGCAGATCGTCCCACGGGGAGTCCGTGTGGTCGTAGGTCACCGTGGCGGATCCTTCTTCGGACTCCTCGTCGTCTTCGCCTTCTCCGCCGCCGGCGGAAGACGACAGCGCGACGGCCTGGCCGACCTTGAGTTTCGCCTGGCCGTGGCCGGCGAACGTGCTGACGTCCCAGGATCGCGTCAGATAGGACGAGACGTGCACGATCGGGTATTCGGAATCCAATTCCAGCGCGTAGCCGGTCATCCCCTCCAGGATTTCGAGGTACTGCTGCAGGTTGAGATTGTTGACGCGAACGTTGTAGCGCTGGCTCAGGTCGATTTCCGGGGTGGTGGGCACGACGTTCAGGGCCGGGTCGGCCCGTGTCAGGCACTCGCTCAGCGTGGCGTCCCTGAGGTTGAGAGTGACGGACAGCCCGGAACTTTCCGCGTGCGGTCGCTGGACACGGACGAATGGGCGGGGCGGTGCGGGCAGGGCGGGTGTTGCGGCCGGGACTTCCAGCGGCTGCGGTGAGTGGATCTCGTCGGGCGAGATTTCCGGGCCGGTGCAGGCGCAAAGCATGAGCACGAGCGTGAGCGGCGCGGCGCGTGGGGTCATGGCTGCCCCAGCACGACCAGTTTCTGGTCTTCGAAGACGTGCAGGACAAGTTCGTCTTGGGTCTGGCCTCCGAGTTTGCGGGTCAATTCGGTCAAGGCATCCCACCAGGTAGTCGAGGAGATCAGCGAGATGCGGGTTTGCAGCAGGGCGGGCCGGATTTCCGGGCGCAGCGTCCAGCCGACGGGGACGATCAGGTCCAGCGCTTCCTGCAGGGTCATGTCCTCGACGAAGATCTCGGCCGGGTCGTGCAGGCTGGTCGGCAAGGACAGATCCATCGTTGCCGCGTCCGGACCGGGGTCTTCCATGGCCAGGCTTTGGGCGTCTTCGATTTCGAGGGAAGGAGCCTGCCGCTCCAGTTGCGCCTGCCACTCCTCGGTCGGCCGGATGATCAGCGTGCGGTACAGCGGGTTGATCTTCAGGCGCCAAGCGTTGCCGGCCAGGACGGCCAGGGCTTCCGACAGGTGGATGGGCCCGAGGTCGCGATGGATCTCGGGCAGCGGCTGCGGCATCAGGATGGCATTCGCCCAATGACTGCGCTGTTCGTCGAGGCGATAGCCCGAACGCGTCAGCAAATGGTTCATGGCCTCGCCGACGGTGGCGATTTCCTGCGGGAACCGGACTTGGGTCAGGGTGACTTGAAGCGGATGCCGCTGCGCGTGGCTGCTGCCGGGCATCAGGTAGGCGTAACGGGCGATGGACACGGGATCTCCGGCAGCCAGTCCCACGCCGGGGAGGGCAAGGCAGAAGGCGAGAATAGGTCCACGCATGGGCAGGCTCCGGTTCGGGCCTGCCACATTAGGCTAATGGAAACGCGAAATCAAGGAAAAATGGTCAGAATTTTTTGACCATTTATTTTTCAAGAATAATCAGTAGTTTATGCAGGATAAGAACAAATCCGAATCCTAGTTCCGGAAGGACTTCTCCAGTTTTGGAGAGAAATGCCAGAGTCCGAGCACGAGGATGCCCACCCAGGCGACGCCGGTCCATCCGCCCGAGGCGTCGGTGCCGAGCCAGGCGGGCCCGAAGGGGCCGGGGTAGGTGAAGAACTGGAAGGATTTGAGGCTGAACACCATAGCGGCGTGCGCGCCGATGCAGAACGCCAGGCAGCCGGTCCGCAGACGCAGCATCCCTAGGCCGAGGCCGATTAAGATCAACAAGCAAAGGCGCGGCATTTGCTCGAGCCATTGATCGGGCATTTCCAGTGCGGCGTTGGTCAGCAGCATCCATCCCCCGGCCCAGTGGTCCGCCAAGGCCGAATCAGGCGTCGGGTTGAGGAAGTGGATGCCGGCGTAGAGCAGGGCCGAGGCCGTCAACGGCATCCAGTAGCCGGATACCCGAGACAGCAACAGGCCGCGGAAATACAGTTCCTCCACCGTGGCGACGGCGAGTGCCGCCGCCAGGTACCCGGCGAGCGTGTAGGTCAGTTCGAGGCTCCACATCCAGGGGTCCAGGAAGCGCGCGTTCATCTCGAGCAGGAAGAGCCACAGGGGGATCAGCAGGGCGGCCGTGAGGGAGAAGGCGACGAGCCCCTGCACAAGGAGGGATTCAATGCCACCCCGGAGGCCGAGGGCGTCGCGGGTGACTCGCCGCCGCGCCCACAGAACGAGGACCACGATGGCGACCAGCAGTGCGCCGTACTTGACGAGTTTATGGTGCGGGACCGGTAGCGGCCACCAGGCATAGACCAGGCCCCACAAAAAGGCGCCGCCCGCCAGTGCAGCGAGCAGCAAGAACGTGTAGACCCAGAAGCTTCGCATGAGAATCCGACTTTTTAATCTTCGGAAGCCCATGATTTTAGAGGAAATGGAATCGACTACACCAAGCGGGCCCGAAAGGCAAGGAAAAATGGTCGGAATTTTTGAACCATTGTTTCTTGCTTTCACCTTTCCCTTCGGGCACGATCGGGATTTGAACCGGATGGACCCGAAAGACGTCTCGTCATCGCCCATTCCGCCAAGGAAAGATTCCCCAAGGAGAACTTCTATGGACCCGAACGTTCAGAAATCCGCCCCCGCCTCCGGTGCCGACAAGCAATCCGCTCCGCGTCCGCCCAAATTCGATACAATGCGGGCAGTCGGGAACCTGAAAGAGGCGGAATTCCGGGAGCAACAGGCCGTGGCCATCGTCGAGACCATCCGGGATGCACAGTTCGAGCTCGCCACGAGGGATGACCTGTATGCTGTCAGGGACGATCTGCGTGGCGAACTGGAGAAACTGGAGCTCGTCCTGCGCAGCGAGATGCGGGCGGACATGCAGGCGCAACTGGCCGCGATGCAATGGCGCCTCCTGATTGGTGTCAGCGTTATCGTCGGCGTTTTCGGAACCCTAGCCACCTTCGCGGCCACCCTCGTGGGTGGGAAATGATCTTGGCATGCTTCCGCCTGCCTGGCTTTCGAACGTGCCACCATATGTTCCGAGAGAGGCTTCTTCCGATAGGTTCTGCTAGCAGATATTCTTCAGGTCAGCTTCATTCTTTATACTATTAAGCCCGCGACAGGGCGAAAGTGGCGGAATTGGTAGACGCGCTGGCTTTAGGTGCCAGTGGGATTATCCCGTGAGAGTTCGAGTCTCTCCTTTCGCACCACGCCCTCCCGCTGAATAGAACAATCATGGAAATCTCTCTCGAAGTCCTGGGATCGACGGCGCGTGCCTTACGCGTCACGGTACCGCAGCAGCAGTTCGTCGAGCAGGTGGAGAGCCGTCTTCGCCAGCTCTCCCGCACCCTGCGCATCAAGGGCTTCCGCCCGGGCAAGGTGCCGGTGCAGGTGGTCCGGCAGTATCACCTCCCGCAGGTTTACGGCGAGGTGATGGAGAAGCTGGCCAACGATTCCCTGCGCGAAGCGCTGGCCGCAGAAGAAGTGAATCCGGTGGTCGATCCCAAGGTCACGGTGGAAGAGTACGGCGAAGACCGCCCGATGAAATACCAGGCCCGGTTCGACGTGTATCCGGAACTCGCGGAATCGAAGATCGCGGGAGTCGAATTGACCGACCCCGAGGTCGCAGTGGAAGATGCGGAGGTGGAGGAGGGGCTGGAGCGGCTGCGCCGCCAGGACGTCGATTGGAAAGCGATGGAGAGGGCGGCTGCCCCCGGCGACCAGGTGGCGTTTCTCTACACGACCTGCGGGATGGACGAGACGCTTGCGGAGATCGCCGAGGATAGCCCGGACCTGGTCTTGGTGCTTGAGCCGGGGGCGATGCTTGAGGAATTGCACGAACACCTCCAGGGCATGGCCGCGGGGGACGAGAAGTCGGTCCAGGTGGCTTTTGCGGAGCGGACGGACGGCCACCCCCTGTCTGGCCAGACCCGGCAGTTCCGGATCCGTGTGCGGGAAGTGCGTGAGGCCGTGCTTCCGGACTGGGAGGATGCGGCGTGGCTTGCGAAATGCGGTGGCGCGGGCGCGACGCGCGAGGATATCCGAAGCTCCGTGCGTGCGCACCTGGACTACCGGCGAATGGAGATGCGGCGCGAGTACCTGGCTGGCCAGATCACCCAGGGCCTGGCGGCAGCCAAGGAGCCTGCGTTGCCGGTGCCCGAGTCCCTTCGGGAATGGTGCCTGTCGGTGCGCCTGAAGGAGATGGGGGTTCCGCCGGAGCAGGAGCTGGGCGAGGATCACCCGGCGCACCGGGTGGCGCTGATGGACGCGCAGCGGATTACGGTATTCCAGGCGTTGCGTGCCCTGAGCGGGGCGGAGCCGAGCGAACAGGACATGCAGCAGGTCGAGGAAGCCTACGCCGGGCAGTTCAAGGACTCGGCGGCGGCCAAGCGCAATGCGCGGAGCAACCCGGACGTGCGCGGGCACCTGCAGCGCGAGGCGAGCTGGGATGCGCTCATCCGCTGGACGCTGGATCGTGCTAGAGTGAATAAGGAGCGCATGACGCTGGAACAACTGGGTGCGCGAGCCGGCCGATGAAGGACATTCGATCCCAATACATCCCCATGGTGGTGGAGCAGAGCGCGCGCGGAGAACGCGCGTACGACATCTATTCGCGCCTGCTCAAGGAGCGGGTAGTCTTCATCGTGGGAGCCATCGACGACCATGTGGCCAACCTGGTGGTGGCGCAGATCCTGTTTCTGGAGTCGGAGAACCCGGACAAGGACATTTCCCTGTATATCAACTCCCCGGGCGGTTCGGTCAGCGCCGGGCTCGCGGTGCACGACACGATGCAGTTTTGCCGCCCGGATGTCAGCACCCTGTGCATCGGGCAGGCCGCCAGCATGGGTGCGCTGCTGCTTGCGGCCGGGGCGCCCGGCAAACGCTACGCGCTGCCGCATTCGCGCATCATGATCCACCAGCCGCTCGGCGGCTTCGAGGGGCAGGCCACCGACGTGGACATCCACGCCAAGGAAATCCTTCGGGCCCGGGACCAGGTCAACCAGGTGCTGGCGCGGCATACCGGCAAGAAAGTTGATAAAATCCGGCAGGATACGGAGCGCGACCGCTTCATGAGCAGCGAGGACGCGCAGAAGTACGGCATCGTCGACCAGGTGCTGAGCACCCGGACGGAGTTGCTCAACAATACGGATTCCGGCTGACCGGCGTGCAGGGCACAGGCAGGGTATAAGCATGGAAAAAGGGAAAGAGACCAAGACGCCGTTGCGTTGCTCGTTCTGCAGGAAGAACCAGCACGAGGTGCGCAAGCTGATTGCCGGGCCGAAGGTCTACATCTGCGACGAGTGCGTGGCCCTGTGCAACGAGATCATCCGCGACGAACTGAAGGTGGAGACCGAGCAGCGGCCGGATTCGCTGCCTGGCCCCGAGGACATCTACGCTTCGCTCGAAGAGCACGTGGTGGGCCAGGAGCAGGCCAAGAAGGCGCTGGCGGTGGCCGTGTACAACCACTACAAGCGGGTGAGCTCGCGGGCCGACGAGGACGATGACGTCGAGCTGGCCAAAAGCAACATCCTGCTGATCGGCCCGACCGGGTCGGGCAAGACTCTGCTCGCGGAGACGCTGGCGAACCGCCTGAACGTCCCGTTCACGATTGCGGACGCGACCACGCTGACCGAGGCCGGCTACGTGGGCGAAGACGTCGAGAACATCATCCAGAAACTGCTTCAGAAGTGCGACTACGACGTGCAGCGCGCGCAGAACGGGATCGTGTACATCGACGAGATCGACAAGATTTCCCGCAAGTCCGACAATCCCTCGATTACGCGCGACGTCTCCGGGGAAGGGGTGCAACAGGCGCTGCTCAAGCTGATCGAGGGCACCGTGGCCTCGGTGCCGCCGCAGGGCGGCCGCAAGCACCCGCAGCAGGAGTTCCTGCAGGTCAACACCAGCGACATCCTGTTCATCTGCGGCGGCGCGTTCGCAGGCCTGGACAAGGTGATCCGCTCGCGCACCGAGAAGAGCGGCATCGGCTTCGGCGCCGAGATCTACAGCCGGGAGACGCGCGATTCGCACGACATCCTGCAGCAGGTCCAGCCGGAGGACCTGATCCACTACGGGCTGATCCCGGAGTTTGTGGGCCGACTGCCGATGGTGGCGGTGCTGGAGGAGTTGGATGAAAGCATGCTGGTGCGGGTGCTGGTGGAGCCGAAGAATGCGATTACCCGGCAGTACAAGAAGCTGTTCACGATGGAAGGCGTGACGCTGGAGTTCCGAGAAAACGCCCTGGGAGCAGTGGCGCGGCAGGCGAAGGAGCGCAAAACCGGCGCGCGCGGCCTGCGCACCATCCTGGAGACCGTGCTGCTCGACACCATGTACGAATTGCCCTCGTTCGAGGGCGTGGTCCGGGTGGTCATCGACGAGGCCGTGGTCCTCGGCGAGAAGTCTCCGTACCTGATTTACGAAGATCCGGCCGTCGAAGAGCAGCGGGCCTGAATGGCCTGAAAATCCAGTGTGCGGCCGGGATTTCGGCCGAATTCATATGGTCACAAGTTGAAAATGGGGGTTTTCGCCCTTATGATAAGGGTTAGAACAAGCCGTAACCGATACATTCGAACAGGAATCTCATGAGTAAAAAACCCGCGCCGAAAGAAACGGAATCCGGACTCGTGGAGTCCGACGGCAACCTGTTGCTTCCGGTCTTGCCGCTGCGCGACGTGGTGGTTTACCCGGGCATGGTGATCCCGCTGTTCGTGGGTCGCCGGAAGTCCATCCGGGCGGTGGAGGCGGCGATGGCGGCCAGCAAGCAGATCCTGCTCCTGACCCAGAAGAAGGCCGAGACCGACGATCCGGACCCGGACCACATCTATTCGGTCGGCACGGTCAGTTCCATTCTTCAGCTGCTGGAACTCCCGGACGGTACGGTCAAGGTACTGGTGGAAGGTTCGCATCGGGCGCGCGTGGAGCATTACGAGCACACTGACGACTACTTCAGCGCGCAGACCGAGACGCTGGACGAGACCGCGGGGGCGGAGTCGGCCGAGATCGAGGGGCTGGTGCGTTCGCTGCACAAGGGTTTCGAGCAGTACGTCAAGGTGAACAAGAAGATCCCGCCGGAGGCCCTGGCGTCCCTGTCCGGGATCGACGACGCCTCGCGCCTGACCGACACGATTTCGGCGCACATGACCCTGAAGCTGGACGAGAAGCAGAAGATCCTGGAGATCCTGTCGGTCCGGGAGCGCATTGAGGCGCTGCTCAAGCTGATCGAGTCGGAGCTGGATATCCTGAGCCTGGAGAAGCAGATCCGCGGCCGGGTCAAGCAGCAGATGGAGAAGAGCCAGCGCGAGTATTACCTGAACGAGCAGATGAAGGCGATCCAGCAGGAGCTCTCAGACACCGACGAGGGCGCGAGCGAGACCGACGAGCTGGCCGAGAAGATCGAGGAGGCGGGCATGTCGGCGGAGGCCAAGAAGAAGGCCACGCACGAGCTGGGCAAGCTGCGGATGATGTCGCCGATGTCGGCGGAGGCGACGGTGGTCCGGAACTACATCGACTGGCTGGTCAATGTGCCTTGGAAGAAGCGTTCCCGGGTGTGCCGCGATCTCAAGAAGGCCGAGCGGGTGCTGGAGAAGGATCACTACGCCCTGGACAAGGTCAAGGAACGCATCCTGGAATACCTGGCGGTGCAGAACCGCGTGAAGAAGATCAAGGGCCCGATCCTGTGCCTGGTCGGTCCGCCGGGGGTCGGCAAGACCAGCCTGGGGCAGTCGATCGCCCGCGCCACCGGGCGCGAGTTCAGCCGTATGTCCCTGGGCGGGGTGCGCGACGAGGCCGAGATTCGTGGGCACCGGCGCACCTACATCGGTTCCCTGCCCGGGAAGATCATCCAGAACATGTCGCGGGTCGGGGTCCGCAACCCGCTGTTCCTGCTCGACGAGATCGACAAGATGGCGATGGATTTCCGCGGCGACCCGGCATCGGCGTTGCTGGAAGTGCTCGACCCCGAGCAGAACCACATGTTCAACGATCACTACCTGGAGGTGGATTTCGACCTGTCGGACGTGATGTTCGTGTGCACCGCCAACACGCTGAAGATTCCCCCGGCCCTGCTGGACCGGATGGAGGTGATCCGCATCTCGGGCTACACCGAAGACGAGAAGATGAACATCGCCCGGCGTTATCTGATTCCGAAGCAGATGAAGAACAACGGGCTGAAGAAGACGGAGTTGATGATTCCCGATCGTGCGGTGCAGAGCCTAATCCGCTACTACACGCGCGAGGCGGGGGTGCGCAACCTGGAACGCGAACTGTCCAAGATCTGCCGCAAGACCGTCAAGCAACTGCTGCTCAGGCCGCGCGAGAAGCAGATCCGGATCACCGCGCCGCAGCTTCGGAAGTTGCTCGGCGTGCACCGCTTCCGTTACGGGCTGGCCGACGAGAACAACCAGGTCGGCCAGGTCAACGGCCTGGCCTGGACCGAGGTCGGCGGGGAACTGCTGCGGGTGGAGGCCGCGATCGTCACCGGCACAGGGAAGCTGATCTACACCGGGCAGCTCGGCGACATCATGCAGGAGTCGATCAAGGCGGCGCAGACGGTGGTGCGCAGCCGTGCCAACACACTGGGCATCCAGCAGGATTTCCATGAGAGCAAGG
This sequence comes from uncultured candidatus Poriferisulfidus sp., assembly GCA_965116525.1. GTDB lineage: Bacteria > Pseudomonadota > Gammaproteobacteria > Poriferisulfidales > Poriferisulfidaceae > Poriferisulfidus. The sequence goes on along the minus strand of OZ220694.1, from coordinate 536,051 downwards.
ACATCCACGTACATGTCCCGGAAGGTGCGACCCCCAAGGACGGGCCGAGTGCGGGCATCACCATGACGGTAGCGATCGTGTCTGCGTTGACCGGGTCTCCGGTCAAGGCCGAGGTCGCGATGACCGGGGAGATCACGCTGCGCGGTGAGATCCTCCCGATCGGCGGCCTGAAGGAGAAACTGCTGGCCGCCATGCGCGGGGGCATCCAGGCGGTGGTCATTCCGAAGGAGAACGAGAAGGACCTGGAGGAGTTGCCGCGCAACATCCGGCAGGCCCTGGACATCATCCCTTGCCAGTGGATCGACGAAGCCATGGAACTCGCCTTGGAGTGGATGCCGCAGCCGGAATTGGAAGAAGAAGGCCAGCCGGCAGGCGAGAAGCCCCTGCCGGAGAAGGAGAGTCAGCCGGACCCGGCCATCCACCACTGAGCGGCGGCCTGTCCGCTCCCCCTTTTTGCCTCTGGCTTTGCCCCGGATTGCCCGGCGGCGATTTTGGTTATAATGGCTTCAATTCAGCCCTACCTGACTACAACCTCACTAGAATTTCGGAGAAACAAAACAATGAATAAAAACGATCTCGCATCGGCGATGGCCGAGGATGCCGGCATTACCAAGTCTTCGGCGATCAAGGCGCTGGACGCCATGACGAATGCCATCAAGTCCGCGCTCCGTGCAGGCGATAAAGTTAGCATTCCTGGATTCGGGACCTTCCAGGCCAAGCACCGTTCCGCCCGAATGGGACGGAATCCGGCGACGGGAGAGTCCATACAGATTGCCGCCTCAAACAGCCCTTCGTTCAAGGCAGGCAAGGCTCTAAAAGACGCATTGAATTAATCCTGGCCTGTAGGGTGCTTAGCTCAGTTGGTAGAGCGTCGCCCTTACAAGGCGGATGTCGGGGGTTCAAGTCCCTCAGCACCCACCATGCCGGGGATGGTGTCCGCTTTCCCATGCGGAGTGGTAGTTCAGTTGGTTAGAATACCGGCCTGTCACGCCGGTGGTCGCGGGTTCGAGTCCCGTCCACTCCGCCAGCCGCCGGAAACCAGCAAACCTCACGCCCCGGCTTCAGCCTGACCGGATCCGAATATGCTGCATGCAATTCGTGAACGGGCCACCGGATGGGTGGCCTACCTGATTGTTTTCCTCATCAGCATTCCATTTGCCCTGTGGGGCATTAGCGAGTACCTGGGCTTTGGCGGCGCCGCCGAAGTGGCGGAAGTCAACGGACATCCGGTTCCCGTCGAACGCTACAACCGGATCTATCAAATCAACCGATCCGAGAATCCTCCTCCGACCGGGGTGGACTCCGAACAATGGGATCGCGGCCTGAAGGAGCGAGTGCTGGACGGGGTGATCGACCGGGTACTCCTGTTCCAGTATCTTGACCGCGAGCGGCTGGACGTGACCGACGCGGCGGTTGCAGAAGGCATCCAGTCCATGGAACTGTTCCAGGTCGACGGCCGTTTCGACGAGGAACGTTACCGTCAGATCCTGAAGGTCAACCGCACCTCGCCGGCCCAGTACGAAGCAGACCGGCGCGAACAGATGCGCACTCAGATCGTGGCACAGATGCTGGCGGATTCGGCGCTGGTGACGGATGCTGAAGCGCGAGAATACCGGACCCTGAAGGACCAGACCCGGGATGTCCGGTACTTCGTAGTCCCGGGAGAACACTTTTTCGACCCCGAGGCGGTAACCGAGGAAGAGATCGAGGCCGACTACCAGGAATCCCTGGACCGGTACGTGGCGCCGGAGCGTGTCCGGGTGTCGTACCTGGAACTGCGGCTCGACGGCATGGACGACGGGACGTCCTTGAGCGAGGAAGCGGTCGCAGCGTACTACGAGGCGCACGCCCTTGACTTCATGGCGCCGGAACTGCGTAAACTTCGGCAGATCTTCCTGAAGGGAGAGGAATCGGATGCATTGGCGCAGGAGTTCCACCAGCGCCTTCAGGAGGGAGAGGACTTCTCCGAACTGGCCCGGGAGCATTCGCAGGATGAACTCAGTCGCGTACGGGGCGGGGAAGTCGGCTGGGTGGCGGTGGAAGACCTTCCGGAAGACCTGGGAGCCCTCGTATTCAGTCTGGAGCCCGGCAAGGTGAGCGAGCCGATCAAGACAGAACGAGGAAATTACCTGATAGACGTGCAGGAGCTTGAGCCGTCCCGGCTCCGGCCTCTCGAGGAGGTGCGTGACCAGGTCATCGAACGAGCCCGGCGAGCTGACCTGGAGAGCCGTTATGCGGCGGCGGCCGAGGAACTTGGCCTGCTCGCCTACGAAAACCCGGAGAGCCTTGCGGCGGCGGCGGAGCATCTGGACATGGACGTGAAGGGTACGGACTTGATCCCCCTGACGGCCTTGCCGGAGGGAGTGCTGAGCCAGTCCGCGGTCCTCGAAGCCTTGCGCCGGGACGAAGTCCTGCGCGAAGGGATGAACAGCGATCGGATCGACTTGGAGGCCGACTGGTCGGTGGTCGTGCGCGTCGACGAATACGAGGAAGCCCAGACCCTCCCGCTTGAGGCTGTGGCCGACCGAATCCGCAACGACCTGGCGCGGCAGGCGGCCTGGACCGCGCTGCTTGCGCATGCGGCGGAACTCACGGAACGGCTGCAGGGGGAACCCGATATTGCCGCCTTGGCCGAGCATGATGGGGCCGAACTGGTTACTCATACCGGGCTGGCCCGGGATGCCGAGGATGTGCCGGGACAGGTGCGGGAGAGAGCCTTCTCCCTGCCGCGGCCGGCAGATACCGCGTCCTTCGGGATGGCGGTTTTATACGATGGCGTGGCGCTGGTTTCCGTGGAGGCCGTGCACGAAGCGGCTTCGGAGGAAGTGCAGGAGGAGGATCGCGAGAACCTGCGTCAGCAGATGCAGTTCAGTGAAGCGTCAGCGTTCCAGGACGCACTCCTCACGCAGGCGGAGGTCATCCGCTATCTCGACCGGCTCGAATGAGCCCATGTTCTTGTAATCTATCCTGACGAGAGGTTTCACCATGCGTCTGGCAGTTCATTGGCAAATCCTGATCGCGTTGGCTTTGGCCGTTCTGGCCGGGCTGGTGCTTGACGCGGACGGCGCGGTAGGCGGGACAGTCGTCCCTGTGTTGGACTTCGTCGGGAAGATGTTCCTGAACGCCCTGAAGATGATTATCGTGCCGCTGATCGTCGCGTCGATCATCATCGGAATCGGCAATCTCGGGGCCGGCAAGCTGGGTGCGCTGGGCGGCAAGACGCTGTTGTACTACCTGACGACCAGTTCGCTGGCGATTATCGCGGGGCTGTTCCTGGTCAACCTGATACAGCCGGGGCTGGTCGGCGACGGGATTCCGGCGAAAGAGGTGTTGGGATTGCACGAGGACACGGGGCAGATCACCGAGAAGGTGGCCGGGCGCAGCGGTGCCGACGTGATCGCCGTGTTCCTGCGAATGATTCCCACCAACATCGTGGCGGCCGCGGCGGAAGGGCAGATGCTCGGCCTGATCTTCTTCAGCCTTTTGTTCGGCTATTTCATGGAGCGCGTGTTCAAGGGCGGGCGCGACACCCTGCACACGTTTTGGCAGGGCGTGCAGGAAGTCATGATGAAGATCACGAACCTGATTATGCTGTTCGCCCCGATCGGGGTGTTCGCCCTGGTGGGCAAGGTGGTCATCACCTCGGGACTCGAAGTATTCATCCCGCTGGCCTCGTTCTTCTTTACCGTGTTGGGAGCCCTGGCTCTGCACATGTTCGTGATCCTGCCGCTCCTGATGCGCGCGTTCGGGATCTCTCCATTGCGCCACTTTCGCGCCATGCTGGCCGCCTTGCTGACCGCATTCTCCACCAGTTCGTCTTCGGCGACGCTGCCGGTGACGCTGGACTGCGTCAGAAGCCGGGCGGGCGTCTCCAATCGCGTGGGCAGTTTTGTGCTGCCGCTCGGCGCCACCGTCAACATGGATGGCACCGCCCTGTACGAATGCGTGGCGGTGCTGTTCCTGGCGCAGGCTTACGGCCTGGACCTGAGCGCCGCGCAACAGGCGACGGTGGTGGTGTTGGCGCTCATGACCTCGATTGGCGTGGCGGGGATTCCGGCCGCGAGCCTGGTCGCGATCGTACTGATCCTGGGAGTGGTGGGCCTGCCGGCGGAAGCGGTCGGCCTGATTCTGGCGGTTGATCGGCTGTTGGACATGTGCCGCACCAGCGTCAACGTGTTCGGAGACTCAAGCGGTGCGGTGGTAATCGCCCGCAGCGAGGGAGAGGAGACGGCAGTCCGCGCCTAGGCTGGTTTCCGGGGCGACGCTAGGTCAGCTAATCCGCTCCCGTGCTTGGCTGGAGGGTCAGGTGTTGGGCATGAATGGATTCTGCACCATTACTGTGCCGTACATCCGCTCATGCTGGAAATCCTCGGACAGTAGGGTGGCGATGCCATGAACTTCGGCGTATGCCCACAGATGTGCATCGAACCAAGACAGGCCATAGGCGGCGGTTCCTCGCAAGGCCATCCGTAATATCGTATCGTTGGGGTAGAGGATCGGGAATTGCGCCATTAACCCTTCGGCTTCTTGGCACGCATTGGCAATATCGAGCAACTGGTCTCCAGGCTCTCCCCGGGTCGTTGCGGCAACGAACTCGATGATCGATTGGTGCGGGATGTGCGCATTCCCGGCCTTGATGCCGTCGCGAAGAATCTCTGACGCGATCTGCTGTTTTTCCGGGAACCGACCGTCGTAACGATAGACCAGTATATTCGTATCGATTAGCGTCCGGTCAGCCACGTTCGTAGAGTTCCTCCCGGGTCCATCCGCGCTCGTTTGCGCGACGAGGTTGCTTCTCTACTTCCCGTTTCTGCTGCCGGTCGGTGGCTGCGTCGAAGAGGCGTAGGCGCGTTTTCGTGTCGAGTCCCTCGGCGGATGCGTCGACCCCGGAGGGCACGACCCGGATGATCTCCTCGGATGCCTCGAAACGGATGTCGTCACCAGGACGAATCCCATAACGAGAGGCGAGAGCCTTGGGGATTGTGACCTGTAGCTTGCTGGTAACCCTAGACATATCCTTACTATATCAAGGAATATTTCCTTGTCAAAGTATTAATGCTTATATCTTTCTACAGAGACGTTTTCGCCACGTAGTTCAGCGCCATGCGAAATTCCCGATGCTGGCGGTAGTCGGGGTCCTGCAGTCCAGTGGAAATCCTATTGACTCAAGACCCGCTTCCGACTCAAGGCGCCGACGATGCAGCGCATATGCTGCTCCCGTCCTTGCTGGCGATCGTCTGTCAAGTGCATGGGTACGGCAGGAACTCTTTGTCTGAACCATCTCTTGAGAGGGCGAATCCACGAGAGCGGACAGACCCGACTCACTGGGGAAGAGTGAAATCCGTCGCATCGTAGGTATCCAGGCGGGAACTGAAAGCCCCCAGGTAAACCTTGCTGCCGTCCGAAGTGCTGGCACCGAATGTCCCGCCCAGGGCGGTTGGGATTCCTGAAGTATGGCCGTTGCCATAGAAGTGTCCGGCCCATTCTCCTGCGAAGCTGTCGGTACCGTCGTTGTGTGAGGTCAAGCCGAAAACATACTCGACATTATTGAAGGAAATTCTGCTTTCCAGTTGCACGACGGGATTCCCGGACATGCGGGAACCGTTTTCGCCGACGAAATCGAAGATTCTTCCTTGTATGGCCCCGGTGTCAGTACTGTTCCCGAAGGAAACGGTCATTTCTGCACTGGCCCGAAAATAAGTCTGTCCGGCCGTGCCGGTGGAAATGCCGACGGCTCGGCCGTCGTAGGTCGCGGTCCCCTCTAGGGCCCACATGCTTTGAGTCTCGAACGGGTCAATGCCGTACGAAAAGACTCCCACCTCGTGCTCGTTGCATATGAAATTGCTCTCATTGCATTCAACAACCGTCTCGGGGGCATACACCCAGACCCCTCCGGCCAGATAGTCGGCCGCCTCGTCGCTTTGCTCTCCCGGGGTCCCGTCTCCGTCTCCGTCCGCATCGGTATAGGCGTAAACCCAGATTTCCCCAGGCCCCCGTGCGGCATACCGGTCAAAGAAATGCAGGTTGTCCACGTCATCGGCCGTCCATTTTCGGTAAAACGCCATGTCCGCCCAAGCGTGGCCATTCTCGTTCCGAATTTTCGTTTGCAGGACATTGCGGACGCTCCGCTCTCTCTGCCCCTGCGTACCCCGGCTGCGGCCATCGGTATAGAAACTGACCCATGGGATTAGCTCGCCAGAATCATAGGAAGAAAGCCATTCAAAGAGCACGGAGTCCCCATCTTGTGTTGCCGGCTCTGAGGTTTGCGTCCACGAAAAGACAGCGGAATGGTAACTTGTGGAACTGCTCCGGGGGGTTCGTACGCTCCTGCTCCGGGAGATTGGAGAGGCTTTCGCGGCCTCCCAGATCAAGCTGCGGATCGCCGGAACCTTGGCCTTGGAAGGGAACGTGAAAGCCTGTTGCGGATTGCTGCCGCTGGAGTTTTGGCTGCTGGTGCTGGAAGCGGCGGTATTTGTCTCGGCAGAGGTCACATTGGGGTTGACGGAATTCTGTGTGCTGGAGGCCATGCTGGGGATATCCCCGTCGCGGGTGCTGTCACTGCTGAAACCGCTGCTGCCACCCCCGCCTCCACCACAGGCGGACAGTCCTAGGAGCAGGACCGGCAAGAAGACTAAAAGCCCGGCACTCGGGCGCCTTGGAAAACCAAGCGAGAAAATTGGCATAAAACCTCCTGGGCTGAGGTCCGTGCGGAACAGCACGGTAACAGTTAAAAAAGTTAAAGGATGAGGGAGTCCGTCTGCTTGCGCACGTCGTCTCCTTTTCTTGAGAAGGGGAGAGATTTCAGGGGTTCGATCCGCTGTTTCATATCGAGTGTATTACGTGGATTGGGTCTCATCGGATCGAGAAATTTAAATGAAAAATCCAGCGCGTTGCATGGCGCGCTAACTTCAGGTCGCCTGCTTCGCAGGCTAGGGTTCAGATGGGGTCAGAACAGCCGAATTGCGGTTGATGTTCAGTCTTTCCCCGGGATTCCGTCTAGTTTTAGGTGTCGAAGTCGGTCATTCCGACGGTATTATAACCCGCATCGACGTAGGTGATTTCCCCGGTCATGCGGGAAGTCTTCGGGCAGGATGCGGGTGCCTGACCCGTTGTCGTTTCCTACAACTGGAAGAATAGAGACTGCGGATCTAAACATTCTATCTATTCCAAGCGGCAAACGCCGCAAAGTCTCATGGGCACACCGGCGGTGCTGTGTAGTCCAGATTCAGCAGTCGGAAATAGTTCTGCCCCAGAGCGATGTTTCGGAAGGCCACGTCGTTCAGGCTACGAAGAATTCTGCTGGTGACCTGCAGTTCCGTGCGGTAGACATCGAAGTCCTTGTCCCGCGAGGCCAGAAAGTCCGTTCCCGGGAGAATGCGCTCCGGATAGTCATTCAGAAACGACACATAACGTGCCCGGTGCTCCGGAACAGAAAAGTAGGCATCGTCGATCACCCGCCAGGAAATGTCCATCATCAACTTCGGGTAGCGGTCCAACAGCGAACTCACGATTTGGATATGCTGGGCAACGTCCATCTTCACCAGTTCCCGTGACAGCCCCATGTGCATCCAGACGATCGCGTTGTCTGGATACAGGCGCAGCACTTCCTCCAGTAGGGGCAGGTATTTGGTCGGCTCCTCGTCGTTGCCTAGGTCGGCGTGAAGCGCGAGCGGGATATCCCGTTCCCGCAGAACCGTCATGAAGGCGGCCCATTCGGCCAGCGTGGCTATGGGAACCGGCTCCCGTCCATTGGCAAGCAAGGCCTGTTTCACCAGGTTGACCTCGCCCATCCAGGTGAATGCACCGGGGTATTCTTCCTCCAGCAGTTGCATCCCCGGCAGAATCGTTTCTGGATGCGACAAGTCCGGGAAGCTCATCGAGAGTGTCAGATGGACCGCAGAGGACGCGAGCGTGAGCGCATTGGCGGCATTGATGAAGTCGTTCTTCAGCGTCGGCGTCACCGGCGTGCCAGGACAATCCAGGTAATAGGTGCAGGAGGACGTCACGGGCAACATCTGGCCAATGCCATAGACGTTGGCGAACAGGACGCCGGTCTCCTCGAGATACGAGACCACTTCCTCGAACGGGATCGCAGGACCGCCAAACGGCCGGAAGTGGATGTGGCTGTCCACCACGGTAGTTTGGGCTTGGACGGACCGGTCGTAACACGGCGGGTTGCCGGATCGAAACATCTCCAACGTGGGCTTCGGATCGCAACCCGAAATCCCCGTCGCAACCAACGCCAACAGCAGAAGTGACGAGACCCGGCGCATGTTTCCCTGCTTTTCTGATTCCAGCCGTCTCGGTGGCCGATGGTGATGGACCCGGAACAGGATACACCACATCCACCGCCTATCGATGCCCTGCAGACCACTTCATTGGTCAACCTCGATTGGGACTGCGAACGATTTGCCGCCCTTACGACATTTTCGAAAACAAGCCTTGGCGGTCTGCCGGAGGCTTGTCGCCTGCGCTTTTACGTATCGGGTGATCTTATGCGTCGAAGCCGGTCATGCCGACGGTGCTGTAGCCGGCGTCGACATAGGTGATCTCGCCGGTGATGCCGCCGGCCAAATCCGAGCACAGGAAGGCGCCTGCATGGCCGACATCCCGCGGTGTGACGTTGCGGCGCAGCGGCGCGTTTTTCTCGACGTGATCCAGCATCATTCGGAAATTCCCGATGCCGGCGGCGGCCAGGGTCCTGATCGGTCCGGCGGAAATCCCGTTGACCCGGATCTGCTCCGGGCCCAGGGAATAGGCCAGATAACGCACGTTCGCCTCCAGGCTGGCCTTGGCGAGGCCCATCACGTTGTAGTTCGGCATGCTGCGCATTGAGCCGAGATAAGTCAGTGCCAGTACAGCGGACGGGTGCCCGCGCATCATCGGCCGTGCCGCCCGGGCCAGGGAAGTCAGGCTATAGCTGCTGATGTCGTGAGCTGTGGCGAAGGCCTCGCGCGACGTGTTCTCGCAGAAGTCCCCGTCCAGGGCCTCACGCGGTGCGTAGGCGATGCAGTGCACCAGGATGTCGAGTTCGGACCAGTGTTCCCCCAGTCGCGCGAAAGCCGCTTCCACCTGGGCCTCCTCGGCCACGTCGCAGGGCAGGGTCAGCGCACCGCCACAGGCTTCGGCCAACCGGTCGATCCGGGACTTCAGTTTTTCGTTCTGGTAGGTGAGGGCCAACTCGGCTCCCTGTTCGTGCATGCATTCGGCGATGCCCCACGCGATGGAGCGGTTGCTGGCGACGCCCGTGATGAGCGCTTTCTTGCCGTCGAGGAATCCCATGGGTTCGAATGACTGCCGGATCGGCGGGTAGATTAAAATGAACTCAAACCATTTTATAACGAACCCGATTCCCGTGCGCTTTCTTCACCGCTGCGGCCCGCCCTGCCGATGGGGGAGCGTGGTCGCGCTCGTTTTGCTGGCGGGCTGCGATGATTCGTGGAACAATCCGCACGGAGAGGACCCGGGAGCGGGGGCGGTGCTGTATGCCTCGTTCAGCGACCGGCCCCAGTTCATGGACCCCGCACGGTCCTACACCTCGACCGCATACGGCTTCATCCAGCAGGTCTACGAGCCGCCGCTGGCCTACCACTACCTGAAGCGTCCCTACGAACTGGTGCCCCTGTCCGCGGCCCGTATGCCGGAGGTTCGCTTCCTGGACGAGCGGGGTGACGAGCTGCCTCCCGGGGTTCCGGCGGAAGAGGCGGCCTACACCGAGTACCTGATCGACATCCAGCCCGGCATCCTCTACCAGCCGCACTCGGCGCTGGCGCGGCGCGAGGACGGAGGCTACCGCTATCATGACCTGACCGAAGCGGATCTCGAATCGGTCAATGTTCTCCTGGACTTCCCGCATACCGGGAGCCGCGAGTTGGTGGCGGAGGATTTCGTCTACCAGATCAAGCGGCTGGCGGATCCCCGCCGGCACTGTCCCATCGCCGGCATCATCGCCGAGTACATTGAAGGCTTCGCCGAATTCCAGGCGCACATCCAGAACACGGAGGGTGTCCCGATGGACCTGCGCGGCCTGTCGATGTCCGGCGTGGAGTCCCTGTCGCGCTATCGCTACCGCGTCCGGCTGAAAGGAACCTACCCCCAGTTCATCTACTGGCTGGCCATGCCGTTCTTCGCGCCGATGCCGTGGGAGGCGGACGTGTTCCACGAGCAGCCGGGCATGGCGCAGCGCAACCTGACGCTGCACTGGTACCCGATCGGTACCGGCCCCTACATGCTGACCGAGAACAACCCGAACCTGCGGATGGTACTGGAGCGCAACCCGAATTTCCGCGGTGAACCGTATCCGAGCGAAGGGGAGCCGGGAGACGCCGGGGAGGGGTTCCTGGACGATCAGGGGCGGATCATGCCGTTCGTCGACCGGGCGGTCTTCAGCCTGGAGAAGGAAAACATCCCGCGCTGGAGCAAGTTCCTGCAGGGCTACTACGACCTGTCCGGGATCGGTTCGGACAGCTTCGACCAGGCCATCGAATACGGCGGCGGCGGAGAAGTGGGGCTGACCGACGAGATGGAGGAGAAGGGAATCGCGTTGCGCACGGCGGTGGACCTGACTGTGTACTACATGGGCTTCAACATGCTGGATCCGGTCGTGGGCGGATACGGCGAGCGCAGCCGGCTGCTGCGCCGCGCGATCTCCATCGCGGTGGACTACGAGGAGAACATCTCGATCTTCACGAATGGCCGCGGCATCCCGGCCCAGGGGCCGCTGCCGCCGCAGATCTTCGGCGTCCACGAGGGAGAAGCGGGCATCAACCCGTACGTGTACCGCTGGGAGGACGGCCGGGCGGTCCGGCGCGACATCGAGGAGGCGCGCGAGCTGATGCGCCGGGCGGGCTACCAGAACGGCATCGACCAGGAGACGGGCAAGCCGCTGGTGCTGTACTACGAGGCGGTCGGCGCCGGTCCGGACGCCAAGGCCTCGCTGAACTGGCTGCGCAAGCAGTTCTCCAAGCTCGACATCCAGCTGGTGATCCGGGCCACGGACTACAACCGCTTCCGGGCGAAGATGCGCAAGGGTACCGGACAGATCTTCCAGTGGGGCTGGCACGCGGACTACCCGGACCCGGAGAACTTCCTGTTCCTGCTGTACGGCCCCAACGCGCAGGTGGACACCAACGGGCCGAATTCCGCCAACTACAAGAACCCCGAGTACGACGCGCTGTTCTCGCAGATGAAGAACATCCCGAACGGGGAGCGGCGTCAGCAGATCATCGATGAAATGCTGGACATCCTGCGCCGCGACGCCCCCTGGGCCTGGGGCTTCCACCCGGTCAGCTACATCCTGTCGCACCAGTGGGTGCACAACAACAAGCCGACCACCATGTCCTACAACACGCTCAAGTACCGGCGCATCGACACCGAGTCGCGGGCCGCGGAAATCCGGGAATGGAACCGGCCGACGGTTTGGCCGGTCTGGGCAGGCCTGGGGGCGTTGGCGCTGTTGATCCTGCCGGCGCTGGTCGGGTTCCTCCGCCGTGAGCGGGAGCGCGGGCGATGATCGCGTACATCATCCGCCGGGCGCTGTATGCGATCCCGATCTTGATCGGGGTCAACCTGCTGACGTTCATGTTGTTCTTCGTGGTCAACTCCCCGGAGGAAGTGGCCCGGCTGCACCTGGGCGACAAGTACACCACGCAAGAGCAGGTGGAGGCGTGGAAGCAGGAGCACGGCTACGACAAGCCGCTTCTCTACAATCCTGAGGCGGGCGGGCTGGAACAACTGACCGACACGATCTTCTACACGAAATCGGTGCGCCTGTTCGTGTTCGACTTCGGCAATTCCGACAGCGGCCGCAACATCGGCCACGACATCCGGCAGCGCATGTGGCCGAGCCTTGCGATCGCGGTGCCGAGCCTGCTGCTCGGGCTGCTGCTGAACGCCACGCTGGCGCTGATGCTGGCGTTCTTCCGCGCGACCTACCTGGATGTGGGCGGCGTCGTGCTGTGCGTGGTCCTGATGTCGATCTCCAGCCTGTTCTACATCATCGGCGGGCAGTACCTGGTCGGCAAGCTGCTGCAACTGGTCCCCATCTCCGGCTACGACACCGGGTTCGAGGCCGTGAAGTTCCTGATCCTTCCGGTCGTCATCGGTGTCATCTACGGCATCGGTTCCGGCACCCGCTGGTACCGGACCCTGTTCCTGGAAGAGATCTCCAAGGACTATGTGCGCACCGCGCGGGCCAAGGGGCTATCGGAGCAATGGGTCCTGTTCCGGCACGTGCTGCGCAACGCCCTGATCCCGATCCTGACCGGCGTGGTCGTGATCCTGCCGCTGCTGTTCATGGGCAGCCTCATCACGGAGTCCTTCTTCGGCATCCCGGGACTCGGCAGCTACACCATCGACGCGATCCAGCGCCAGGACTTCTCGATCGTGCGGGCCATGGTATTCCTCGGCACGGTGCTGTACATTCTGGGCCTGCTGCTGACCGACATTTCCTACACCCTCGCGGACCCCCGGATCCGGTTGCGCTGACCATGTGGGTCGTCCTGCTGACTGACTTCTTCCTCTACCTGCTGTTGGCGGGTGTGGGGTTGTACGTGGGCTTTGTCCTGCGCACGCCGCACCTGCGGCATGCCTGGCGGTCCGTGATGACTCGGCGCGGCGGCGCGGTGTCGGTGGTGGCGCTGGGCTTCTTCGCGGCCATCGCGATCCTGGACTCGGTGCACTTTCATCCGCGCCTGGAGCAGCCGGGCGCCCAAGTGGAGTATTCGAACGAGATCCTGAGCGTGTTCGACGTGCTGGTTGGGCCGTTGCGCACCCATGTCGAGCGGACCTACTCCGCGCCGTTCGCCTACCACGCGCACAGCAAGGAGACCCGGGAGACGCCGCAAGGGCGCGTCCGGGTCTATCCCCGGCTGGAGTATGGGGGCGCCCATCTCGAGAATCCGGAGCAGGAGCGCGGCTGGGACATCACGGTCCGGGTCCTGCGCGGGGCTCTTCTCGGGGCGGGGGTGTGGGGCTTTCTGTGGCTGAGTGCCTGGCAGATCCGCCGGTTACGGGGCAGGAAGCCCCGAGACCCCGGAGAGGCCGCGATCCCGTGGTGGTCCGTGGGGGTCACCGCGCTGCTGATCCTGATGCTGATCGGGAGCGTCACGCAACTGGCCGGGGCCTACCACGTGTTCGGTACCGACAAGGTCGGCGAGGACGTGCTTTACCAGACCCTGAAGAGCATTCGCACCGGCGTGCTGATCGGCACCCTGACGACCCTGATCATGCTGCCGTTCGCGATCGCGCTCGGCATCACGGCAGGCTATTACCGGGGCTGGGTGGATGATGTCATCCAGTACATCTACATCACGCTGAACTCGATTCCCGGCGTGCTGCTGATCGCCGCCTCGATCCTGTCCCTGCATGTCTACCTGAATGCTCACGCCGAAGAGTACACGAGCCTGGCGGAGCGCGCGGACCTGCGGTTGCTGTTCCTGTGCATGATCCTGGGCCTGACCAGCTGGACCGGGCTGTGCCGGCTGCTGCGCGGCGAGTCGCTCAAGCTGCGGGAGCACGAGTACATCCAGGCCGCGGTGGCGTTCGGGGTGTCGGGACCGCGCATCCTGCTGCGGCACATCCTTCCGAACGTCATGCACATCGTGCTGATCACGGTGGTGCTGGATTTCAGCGGCCTGGTGCTGGCCGAGGCGGTGCTGTCGTACGTCGACATCGGGGTCGATCCGTCCATGAACAGCTGGGGCAACATGATCAACAGCGCGCGCCTCGAGATGTCGCGCGAGCCTCCGGTTTGGTGGTCGCTGACGGCCTCGTTCGTGTTCATGTTTGGCCTGGTGCTGTTCGCGAACCTGTTGTCGGACGCGGTGCGCGACGCATTCGACCCGAGGGTGAAGCGATGAGCGCCCTGCTTGAGGTCAAGCACCTGCGGGTCGCGTTCGGCACCGGCCCGGACCGGGAGGTGGCCGTCGAAGACATCAGTTTCTCCATTCCAAAGCAGGGCACCTTCGCGCTGCTCGGAGAGTCCGGCAGCGGCAAGTCGGTGACGGCGCTGAGCGTCATGCGGCTGCTTCCGGAGGCGGCCCGTATTGAATCCGGCGAAATCCGGCTGAATGGGCAGGACTTGCTGGAGCTACCGGAAGTGCAGATGCGGGGGATACGCGGCGCCACGATCGGCATGATCTTCCAGGAGCCGATGATGTCGCTGAACCCGGTGATGACGGTGGGCCAGCAAATATGCGAGCCGTTACGGCGGCACCGGAGGCTGTCGCGGAGGGCCAGCATGGCCCGGGCACTGGAGTTGCTCGACGCGGTGCGGGTTCCCGATCCCCGGCGGCGCCTGTACGAGTATCCGCACCAGCTGTCGGGAGGAATGAAGCAGCGCGTGATGATCGCAGGCGCGCTGGCGGCGGAACCCGAACTGCTGATCGCGGACGAGCCGACCACCGCGCTGGACGTCACGATCCAGGCGCAGGTGCTGGAACTTCTGCATGAACTGCAGCGCGACCTGGGTATGGCCATGCTGTTCATCACGCACGACCTGGCGGTGGCGAAAAGCATGGCGGATGCGGTCGCCATCATGCAGCATGGGAGAATCGTAGAGGCGGATTCTGCGGAGGCGTTCTTCGAAAATCCCCGACATGAATACAGCCGCAACCTGTTCGCGGCGCTGCCGGATATCTCCAAGCGGGGACTGCGGTTGCACGGCAACGGATCCCGCCCGGATGAACAGGCGACTGAACCGGAGTCGAAGGCGAGTTCCAAACCGCTGCTGGAGGTCGAGGACCTGCGCGTCCACTTCCCGATCCGCCGCGGCGTGTTCCGCCGCGTCGTGGGCCAGGTCCGGGCCGTAGACGGTTTGTCGTTTACGCTGCACGAGGGAGAGACGTTTGCCCTGGTGGGGGAATCCGGCTGCGGCAAGACGACGACCGGCAAGGGCCTGATTCGCCTGTTGCCCGTCACGCAGGGGAAGATCCGCTACCGGGGGCATGACCTGGGCCATTGCTCGGCCCACGAGATGGCGCCATTCCGGTCGGAGCTTCAGATCGTCTTTCAGGATCCGTTCTCGTCCCTCAATCCCCGCATGGTGATCGGCGACATCATCGCCGAGGGAATGCAGGTTTTGGGCTCGGCGCAGGAGTCGGGCGAACGGCGCGAGCGGATTGAGGAGTTGCTTCGGCAGGTCGGGCTGGAACCCAAGCATCAGAACCGTTATCCGCATGAATTCTCGGGCGGGCAGCGCCAGCGCATCGCGATTGCCCGGGCCCTGGCGGTCAACCCCCGGCTGATCGTCTGCGACGAGCCGACCAGCGCACTCGACGTCACCATCCAGGCCCAGATCCTGAACCTGCTGCAGGACTTGCAGGACCAGCACGGCCTGACCTACCTGTTCATCACGCACAACATTGCGGTGGTGTCCTGGATGGCGCACCGCATGGCGGTCATGCACGAGGGACGGATCGTGGAGCAGGGCGACACGGTCGAAATCCTGCAGAACCCGCAGCACGAATACACGCGCACGCTGCTGTCGGCGGTGCCCCGGCTGTAGTCGCCCTTGCGGGAATGTCCTGCCCGTCAATGATGGCCGACGGGAGGTATTTGAGGAAGGAGGTTGCCGGTCTGCAATCGCCGACCGGGTTTTGCGGCTTAATGGTGCAGGAAGCCCTGCATGCCCAGAGAGTGTTTCTTACCGATGATGCCTTTCAGGCAGAACTGGATTCATCGCCGACCTCAAGCCGCGCGCCGAGGCACGATCACGTGTCGAGTCGCTGCGCTAGTATTCGGCGTAGAGGGTAAGCCACGTCCACCGGGACCACTGAGGCCATAGCCCAGTTCCGCCTCGAGGCGTCCGGCGGACGCGACCGACTGTTTCGGCGCCAACCCTGCAGAGGGCGCGCCGGTTCCATGATTCATTCGTTTTGCTGCGGGTCGTCCCGAACGACGACCTCGGCTTCAGTGATAGCCCGCGGTTCGCTGCATTCGGCTCCAGCACCACGGCGGCGGAACACAGGGCTAAAAAATCGAAAGCGAGGTTGACCAACCTGTGACAGGCCGGGTGCCCCGCCGCCATGGCGGCAGCGGGGTGATGAACGGATCCTGAAAAAGCCCCGAGCCCGGACGGGCGCGGAGGCTGCGGGTCTGGAGCCGGGCGAAGAAACCCGGACCAGCCGGTGCTGGAGGATCTGTCGCCGCGGAACGGCGAAAAGTCAGTTAGACGGGGGGGGGGGGGTAGTGAGGCATCGCCCGCGACGCTACGCGGACCTTCTCAGATGCGAAAATGCCGCGAGTCGCTTCATGAGTTCGGTTGAGAGAAGATTTAATGCCCGGCATAATCATTGCCGCATGCGGGTCTCTGGGCTTGACCGGCATGCAGAAGTGTTGCGGAAATTATAACATCCGGCTCCGGAGCCTGAATCTCCGGGTGTTGCCGATATGCCAGCTTGATTTACGGGAGTTTTGGCCGATCAGAAAGTCTGCGTGGTGCGACCCTGTTCCAGCCTCCGTTGGCTCAAGGAGCCCGGCCGTAGTCGCCATTGCGGCGATGTTTTGCCCGTCTATGCTCGCCGACGGGAGGCGCATACAGGAGAAAAAACGCTACCGACGCAGCATCGCCGCGATTCCCACGGCCAGCCCTGCCAGCAGCAGGAGATAGCCGATTCCATGGTCATGAACGGCTCCGGTGCCGTGCCCGGAGGCGGGCAGGGCGAAGAACAGCATGGGCAGGACGGTCGCGATTCGGCGTGAGAGTTTCATGGAGTTTCTCCCATTCAAAGTGTTTTTCTCAATGAGGTGATGTGCCCGATTCGGGCGAAGAGGCTGGCGTGGCAAACCCGCCGGAGGCCAGCACGAAATCAACGATCTCGTCGACCCCTTCCAGGGCTTTCAGGTTGCTGAACAGGAACGGTCGGCTCTTGCGCATGCGACGGGAGTCGCGCGCCATCACTTCGAGGCTCGCACCGACCAGCGGCGCCAGGTCGGTCTTGTTGATGACCAGCAGGTCGGAGCGCGTGATGCCGGGTCCGCCCTTGCGCGGGATCTTGTCGCCGGCGGAGACGTCGATGACGTAGATGGTGATGTCGGCCAGTTCCGGGGAGAAGGTGGCGGCCAGGTTGTCGCCGCCGGATTCGATCAGCACGATGTCCAGGTCCGGGAAGCGGGCCACCATGTCGCCGATCGCCGCGAGATTCATGGAGGCGTCCTCGCGGATGGCCGTGTGCGGGCAACCGCCGGTCTCGACCCCGCGGATCCGCTCTGGTGCCAATGCGCCGGAGCGCGTCAGGAACTGGGCGTCTTCCTCGGTGTAGATGTCGTTGGTGATGGCCGCGATGTCGTAGCGTTCGCGCAGCCGCTTGCACAGGGCGTCCATCAGCGCAGTCTTGCCGGTGCCGACTGGACCGCCGATGCCGACGCGGAAAGGCGTGCTCATGAACGGAACAGGCGGGTGTACTGGGTTTCGTGGCGGGCGGAGGCCCAATCCACCATCAGAGCGGCCTGGCCGATGTCCTCCCGGTCCCGCTCCAGGGCTTGCGCCGTCGCATCGAGGATCACCGATTCCAGGTCGGCCAATGCCTGCTGGCCGTCGCTCTGCCCCAGGGGGATGACCCGAATGCCAGCGGATACCAGGTTGGCGGCCAGTGCGTGGAGGTAGGCGGCCAGCGCGGGTTGCAGCGGGATGTCCTGTGCCGCCGCCACGGCCCCGACCGCCACGGGGTAGACCATCGGGCGCTGTTGCGCTTCGGCTTGTTCGCAGGCCCAGTCGAGTCCCGCTGCTGGCCACGGACGGGCGATGGCGGCAAGAAATGCCTGGCCCTGGTTTTCGGTTTCCTCGCCGAGTTCCCGGGTGGCCCGCATGGCGTCGCCATGCTCCAGTGCCCAGACGAACAGGGTTTCGTCGCGGTTGCAGACTGCTTCATGGGCGGCACCCAGGAGAGCCGCGTCGACGCAGCCGGTTCCGGTCGCGATGACTTCGGAGACCCAGTCGCGCAAGGTGTCTCGGTCATGGATCAAGCCAGTGTCCACGACATATTCGATGCCATGCGAGTAACTGTAGGCGCCGACCGGGAAAGAGGGTGATAGCCAGTTCATCAGGCGAACCAGTTGCATGCCGCCGACCGAGATGCCGTCAATGCTCATGAGCGTGTGAATGGCCGTGATGTTCGTCGCTGCGTGAAGCGTAAGCGCCAGGCTCGGGGGAAAAGGGGGCCTGATGGCGATGAACCTGCGCGCCCAGCTGCCGGGCCATCTCGACGATGACATGGTCATCCCGGATTCGCAGGGCGCCATCCGGCAGCACTTGGATGGGAATGTGCCGATTGCCGATGTGCCAGGCGATCCGGGCGGTTTCGGAGGGTCCGCGGCAGCTCAGATCAGCGACGGATTCTTCAGCCGCCACGACGCGGACATAGCCGCCGTCCTCCAGCGCCAGGCCGTCGCCTTCGCCCAGGTGCACCGCTTGGGGCAGGTCCAGGAGAAACGCTTTCCCCTCATCGGTGGTGAGCCGGATCCGGCGCCGGTGGCGGCCGTCGTAGTCCAGGGTAACCGTGGCGCACTGCCGCTCAATGGGCCACTCGTTGGCCGAAGCGACGGTGGTCGCGCGCGTCAGCATCAGAACAGGAAGTAGCGCTGCGCCATCGCCAGCACGTCTGCCGGCTCGCAAGTCAGCAATTCGCCGTCGGCGCGGACTTCGTAGGTTTCCGGGTCGACCTCCATCCGGGGTACGGCGCTGTTCAGGATCATGTCCGTCTTGCCGATTCGGCGGGTGCCGGAGACGGCCAACAGGGTTTTCGACAGGCCCAGCTGGCCTTTGAGGTCTGCGTCCAGCCCTGCCCGCGAGACGAAAGTGACTGCGCTTTCGGTGAGGGAACGCCCGAAGCCCCCGAACATGGGCCGGTAGTGGACCGGCTGGGGCGTTGGGATTGAGGCGTTCGGATCGCCCATCGCGGCGGCGGCGATGGTGCCGCACTTGAGTACCAGGTCGGGCTTGACGCCGAAGAACATCGGCTTCCACAGCACCAGGTCCGCGAGTTTCCCGACCTCGACGGAACCGACATGGTCGGCGATGCCGTGTGTCAGCGCCGGATTGATGGTGTACTTGGCGAGGTAGCGCCGGACCCGCAGGTTGTCGTTGTTGCCGTTCTCCTCCGGCAGCCGTCCACGCTGCTGCTTCATCTTGTCGGCGGTCTGCCAGGTGCGCAGGATGACTTCCCCGACCCGCCCCATCGCTTGGCTGTCGGAGGCGATCATCGAAAACGCTCCGAGGTCGTGGAGGATGTCCTCGGCCGCGATGGTTTCGCGCCGGATGCGGCTTTCCGCAAAGGCGATGTCTTCCGGGATGCGGGAGTCCAGATGATGGCACACCATCAGCATGTCGAGATGCTCGTCCACCGTGTTGACGGTATAAGGCCGTGTCGGGTTGGTGGAGGAGGGCAGGACGTTGTGCTCGCCGCACAGCTTGATGATGTCCGGCGCGTGGCCGCCGCCCGCGCCTTCGGTGTGGAAGGCGTGAATGGCGCGCCCCCGGAACGCGGCCGTGGTGTTCTCCACGAAACCCGATTCGTTCAGGGTGTCGGTATGGATGGCGACCTGCACGTCCATCTCGTCGGCGACCGAAAGGCAATTGTTGATGGCGGCCGGGGTCGTGCCCCAGTCTTCGTGCAGTTTGAGCCCGCAGGCGCCTGCTTCGACCTGTTCCCTCAGCGCAGGCGGGAGGGTTGCGTTGCCCTTGCCGAAGAAGCCGAGATTCATGGGGAAGCCCTCGGCTGCCTGTAGCATGCGCGCCAGGTGCCAGGGCCCGGGTGTGCAGGTGGTGGCGTTGGTGCCCTCGGCCGGCCCGGTGCCGCCACCGAGCATGGTGGTGACCCCGGAATACAGGGACTCTTCGATCTGTTGCGGGCTGATCCAGTGGATATGCGCGTCGATCCCTCCGGCCGTCAGGATGCGTCCCTCGCCGGCAATGGCCTCGGTGCCGGGACCGATGACGATGTCCACGTCCGGCTGCACGTCCGGGTTGCCGGCCTTGCCGATGCCGACGATGCGCCCGTCGCGGATGCCGATGTCGGCCTTGACGATGCCCCAGTGGTCGACGATCAGGGCGTTGGTGATGACGGTGTCGACCGCGCCGTCGGCACGGCTGGTCTGGGACTGCCCCATGCCGTCGCGGATCACCTTGCCGCCGCCGAACTTGACTTCCTCGCCGTAGCAGGCGTGATCCTGCTCCACTTCGATGAACAGGTCGGTATCCGCCAGGCGGACCCGGTCGCCCGTGGTCGGTCCGAACATGGCCGCATAGCTGGCGCGATCAATCTGGTAGGCCATGGATCAGTCCTTCAGGGCGCCGTTGACGGCGCCGTTGAATCCGTACACCCGGCCCGCGCCGGCGTAGCGCACTAGGCTCACTTCCCGGCTCTGCCCTGGCTCGAAGCGCACGGCCGTGCCGGCCGGGATGTCGAGGCGGTACCCGCGCGCGGCCTGGCGGTCGAAATCAAGCGCCGAGTTGACTTCGAAGAAGTGGTAGTGGGAGCCGACCTGCACCGGGCGGTCGCCGGTGTTGGCCACGGTCAGGGTCACGGTTTCGCGGCCCTCGTTGAGGAACAGGTCGCCTTTGGCCGGGAGGGTTTCGCCGGGGATCATGGTTCAGCGGATCGGGTTGTGGACGGTGACCAGCTTGGTCCCGTCGGGAAAGGTCGCTTCGACCTGGATGTCGTGGATCATGTCCGCCACGCCGTCCATGACCTCGTCGCGGCCGAGCACCGTGGCGCCGTCGCGCATCAACTCGGCGACGCTGCGCCCGTCGCGCGCGCCCTCGACCACGAAGTCGCTGATCAGGGCGATCGCTTCCGGGTAGTTGAGCTTGACGCCTCGGGCATGCCTGCGGCGCGCCACCTCGGCGGCCATGGCGATGAGCAGCTTGTCTTTCTCGCGCGGCGTCAGGTTCATGGCATCTCCCCCGTCAAGTCTGCCATAGCCTTGGCATTATAGGCGGATAGCCGGCCAGGTGATGGCGGAACGCCGCCCAGAACCGGCCGTAGGCGTCGCGCAGCTGCAGGCTGTCCCGCCCGAGCCAGCGGATCACGAGAACGTTCCCCACGCAGCTCGCGGCCACGCGAAGGGGTTCTTCTGCTGTTTCATTGATTAATTCCCGCGCTGGCCCGAGATGCTGGGGGGCATCGTCGCCGACATAGAGGGTACTCGCGCAGGCGCGCGCGCCGTCGAGTCCGGCCGCGGCGTCGCTGACCCGTTCGAGTCCGGAATTCAGGTGCAGGGCATCCGACCAGACCAGGCGGTCGTCCCAGTAGACGTCCCAGGCCTCGTGCAGCAGGCCTTCGCGCATGCGTTCGCCCATGGCGGTGCGCCCGAGCACCACCATTTCCCCGCACAGCAGCCGCGCACCGGGGACAGCCCGGATCTCGGTCGAGCGACGCAGCCGCGACTTATCGAACAGGATGGTCTCCTGCGGCAGCCACTCCAGCCAGGAATCCGTCTCGGCCTGCAGCCGGATCCCGATGCGCGAGTCCGCGCCGGTGGAGCGGTAGATTTTTTCCGCCGCCTGGGCCAGCACCCGCCCGGCCGTACCTTTGCGGCTTGAGACGCGGACTTCCAGCTGGTCGCCGCCGACCAGCCCGCCCGAGGTAGTGACCAGGATGCCGGTGAGCGGCTCGCCCGCCACGTGGCGGGGGAACAGCATGCGCAGCGGGTTGTGCTGGTACAGCTCGCCGATCACCGTGTCGCCGCGATCTGCCCTGAAGCTCAGGGTGGCGGCGCCGTCCGTGACGGGAGAGGCGCTCATACGGTGAGGTGCCGGCGGATGTCGGCCTCTTCGAAGTCGCCGATCGGGCCCGAAAGCAGGATGCGCCCGCGGTCCATGACCGCGACGTCGTCGGCCAGGTCGCAGGCCAGTTCGTAGTACTGCTCGACCAGCAGCACGGCCATGTCGCCGCGCTTGCCGAGCAGCCGGATGACTTTTTCGATGTCCTTGATGATCGAAGGCTGGATGCCTTCGGTGGGTTCGTCCAGCAGCAGCAGGCGGGGGCGGGTGACCAGCGCGCGGCCGATCGCGAGCTGCTGCTGCTGCCCGCCGGACAGGTCGCCGCCGCGCCGGTTCATCATGTCGCCGAGCACCGGGAACAGTTCGAACACCTCCGGCGGGATGCGCGCGTCGCTGCGCGGCAGGCAGTTGAAGCCGGTTATCAGGTTCTCCTCGACCGTCAGGCGGGGGAAGATGTCGCGGCCCTGCGGCACGTAGGCGATGCCGCGGTGGGCGCGGCTGTGCGCGGGCAGGTGGGTGATGTCCTCGTCGTCCCAGAGGACCTGCCCGCTGCGCACCGGGACCTGTCCGGTCAGGCCGCGCAGGAGACTGGTCTTGCCGACGCCGTTGCGCCCCAGCAGGCAGGTGATGCGCCCGCGTTCGGCGGCGATGTGCGCGCCGCGCAGGATGTGGCTCGCACCGTAATACAGGTTGATGTCGGTGGCGGTGAGCATCCTAGCGTCCCAGGTAGACTTCGATGACGCGGGGGTCCGACTGGATGGCGTCCATCGGGCCTTCGGCGATGACCTGGCCCTCGTCGAGCACCGTGACCCGGCAGTCCAGGTCGCGCACGAAGTTCATGTCGTGCTCCACCACGACCAGCGAGTGCGTGCTCGAGATCTCGTGCAGCAGTTCCACGGTCTGTTCGGTCTCGGCATCGGTCATGCCGGCCACCGGCTCGTCGAGCAGCATCAGGTCGGGCTCCTGGATCAGCAGCATACCGATCTCCAGCCACTGCTTCTGCCCGTGCGACAGGTCGCCCGCCGCGCGGTCGCGCTGCGCGGTCAGCCGGATGGTCTCGAGGGCCTGTTCGATGCGCCCGGTCTGTTCGGCGCTGATGCGGGCGAACAGCGTGAACAGGATGCGGCGGTCGGCCTTCAGGGCGAGCGACAGGTTTTCAAATACGGTCAGGTTCTCGAACACGGTCGGCTTCTGGAACTTCCGGCCGATGCCGAGGTTGGCGATCTCCGTCTCGTTGAGCGCGGTCAGGTCGATGCGGTCGGCGAACAGCACCTCGCCGTGATCCGGCCGGGTGCGGCCGGTGACCACGTCCATCATGGTGGTCTTGCCGGCCCCGTTGGGGCCGATGATGGCGCGCATTTCGCCGCGGTCGATGATCAGGCTCAGGGAGTTGAGCGCGCGGAAGCCGTCGAAGCTGACCGAGACGCCGTCCAGGTAGAGCAGGGTCTCCGGCGCGATGTGGTGCGCTTCGGGGAAGTCGGGGGCGGGGTCAGGCAGAGACATGGGAATCCGAGCGGGAAGTCTTGGCGATGGCACGGCGTTCGCGCCACTGCCGGACCACGCCGACCAGGCCGCGCGGCATCAGCAGGGTGACCAGGATGAACAGGGCGCCGAGGAAGAACAGCCAGATCTCCGGCGCGATGCCGGTCAGCAGGCTTTTCGCGCCGTTGACCGCGACCGCGCCCGCCGCCGCGCCGAACAGCGTGCCGCGGCCGCCGACCGCGACCCAGATCGCGATCTCGATCGACTTGGCCGGGGTGAACTCCCCGGGGTTGATGATGCCGACCTGCGGCACGTACAGCGCGCCGGCGATCCCGGCCAGCATGGCCGACAGGGTGAACACGAACAACTTGGCCCGGGTCACCGAGTAGCCGAGGAAGCGCACCCGGCTCTCGGCGTCGCGCACCGCGATCAGCACCCGGCCGAGTTTCGACGTGACCACGTAGCGGCACAGCAGGTACATGAGGCCGAGCATTAGTGCGGAGGCGAGGTACAGCCCGACCTTGGTGGTGGAAGCCGACAGGTCGAAGCCGAGCAGGTCCTTGAAGTCGGTCAGCCCGTTGTTGCCGCCGAAGCCCATCTCGTTGCGGAAGAACGCCAGCATCATGGCGAACACCATGGCCTGGCTGATGATGGAGAAGTACACGCCGGTGATTCGCGAGCGGAAGGCCAGCCAGCCGAACACGAACGCGAGGGCGCCGGGCACCAGCATGGCCATCAACACGGCGAAGGCGAAGTGGTCGAACCCGAACCAGTACCAGGGCAGCTCCTTCCAGTCCAGGAACACCATGAAGTCGGGCAACTCCGGGTGTCCGTACACGCCGCGCTCGCCGATCTGGCGCATCAGGTACATGCCCATGGCGTAACCGCCGAGACCGAAAAATGCACCGTGGCCGAGGCTCAGGATTCCCGCGTAGCCCCAGATCAGGTCCAGCGCCAGCGCCAGCATCGCGAAGCACAGGAACTTGCCGAGCGTGGTGACCCAGAAGGTCGGCACGTGCAGCCAGGAGTCCTGCGGCACGGCCAGGTTCAGCACCGGCACGACCAGCATCAGCACGGCGGCGAGGCCCATGAACACGGTCCAGCCGCGGCGGGACTCCAGGGCGAACAGGCGCGAGGAGAGCGGTCCCATGGGCTAGTCTCCGGCGGCGCGGCCCTTCAGCGCGAACAGGCCGCGCGGGCGCATCTGGATGAACAGGATGATGAAGACCAGCACCACGATCTTGCCGAGGATGGCGCCGGAGACGGGTTCCAGGAACTTGTTGACGATGCCGAGGCTGAAGGCGCCGACGATGGTGCCCCACAGGCTGCCCACGCCGCCGAACACCACCACCATGAAGCTGTCGACGATGAAGTTCTGGCCAAGGTTCGGGCTGACGTTGGAGATCTGGCTCAGCGCCATGCCGGCGACCCCGGCGATGCCGGACCCCAGCGCGAAGGTCAGGGCATCGACCTGTCCGGTGCGGATGCCCATGGAGGAGGCCATCGAGCGGTTCTGGGTGACTGCGCGCATGTTCAGGCCGAAGCGCGAATAGCGGATGAACGCGGCCAGCGCGGCGACCACCGCTAGGCAGAACAGGATGATGCACAGGCGGTTGAGCGTGACCGTCACGCCGCCGGCGATCTCGACGGCGCCGGAAATCCATTCGGGGTTGGCGACCTCCCGGTTGTTGGCGCCGAACAGCGAGCGCACCAGCTGCTGCAGGATCAGGCTGATGCCCCAGGTGGCCAGCAGGGTCTCGAGCGGCCGTCCGTACAGGAAGCGGATGACCCCGCGTTCGATCAGCACGCCCATCGCGGCGGACATCAGGAAGGCGACGGGCAGGGCGGCGAGCAGGTAGAAGCCGAACAGTTCGGGCGGGACCACGCTGCGGAAGATCTCCTGCACCATGAAGGTGGAGTAGGCGCCCAGCATGATCATTTCGCCGTGCGCCATATTGATGACGCCCATCACGCCGAAGGTGATCGCCAGCCCGATCGCGGCCAGCAGCAGCACCGAGCCGAGGCTGATGCCGAACAGCAGGTTCTCGGCGATGCCGAACAGCCACAGCTTCCGGTCGATGCTTTCGACCGCACGGTGCAGAGCCTCGCGGATCTCGGGATTCGGCTCGGCATCCGCGGCCAGGCGACGCTTCAGCAGCGAGCGGATGTCCGGGTTGGAGATCCCGGCCAGGGTGGTGGCGGCCGCCAGGCGCAGGGCGGGATCGTCCGCTTCCAACTCCAGCACGGCGATGCCGACTTCCAGCTTGGCCCGGACCGCGTCGTCGGTCTCCCGGTCCCGCGCCTGGCGGAACAGGGGCAGGGCCTCGGGGCTGGGGTTCTTGCTCAGGTTGTCTGCGGCTTCGAGCCGTCGACCGGGGTCGTCGCTGAACAGCGCCAACCGGCCGGTAACGCCGCGGATCAATCGGCGCAGCCGGTTGTTGACCTTGATTTTCTTTAATTCCTTCTTGCCGGCCTCGGGTTCAGGCCGCCCGCTGGCCGCGTCTTGCACGGTGTACTGTTTTCCAGAGCGTTCCGCAATGACGATCCGGCCGTCTTTGCGCACGTGCAGCCGACCCTTGGAGAGCGCCTCCAGCACCTCGAGGACGCGAGGCCCGCCGAGGGTTCCCAGGTGTTCGATGGCCTGGGCCTTCTGCTTGAATTTCTTGGTGTCGAGGGCCTGCAGCGCGGCGTGGAGATCGGCCTCGGACGGTTCGGCTGCGGCAGGCGCCGCGGCGAACAGCAGGGCTGCGCCCAATGTGGCGATCCCGAGGATTCTCCCTCCGGAACGGCCTTTGCGTATCAGGTGGACCATGGCGTTGTACCCGGCCTATTATCCGCTACGGGCGGATCCTAAGGCGAAGGCCGGCGGACGATGCCGCCGGCCTATGCCGATGAGGTTATGAGCTTGGTTTCTCGCAGTTGCCGCAAGAGAACGGTTCGGTCCAGTCGGACATCAGCTTGGCGCTTTCCGGGATGAAGTCGGACCAGGCGTCGCCGGGGACCACGCCCTCGGTCTCCCAGACCGTCTCAAACTGCCCGTCGTCCTGGATCTCGCCGATCAGTACCGGCTTCGACAGGTGGTGGTTGACGTTCATGACTGCCGTGCCGCCGGTCAGGTTCGGGGCGGTCTGGCCGTACATGGCGGCGCGCACTGCGTCGATGTCGGTGGTGCCGGCCTTCTCGACCGCCTGCACCCACATCTGGAAGCCGATGTAGTGGGCCTCCATCGGGTCGTTGAACACGCGGTCCTCGTCGCCGATGAACTCGTGCCACTTCGCGATGACCTCGGAGTTCTTGTCGCTCTCGACGCTCATGAAGTAGTTCCAGGCGGCCAGGTGCCCGACCAGCGGGCCGGTGTCGATGCCGGCGAGCTCTTCTTCGCCGACCGAGAAGGCCACGACCGGAATGTCTTCGGCCGCGATGCCCTGGTTACCCAGTTCCTTGTAGAACGGCACGTTGGCGTCGCCGTTGATGGTCGACACCACGGCGGTCTTCTTGCCGGCCGAAGCGAACTTCTTGATGTCCGACACGATCGTCTGCCAGTCGGAATGCCCGAACGGCGTGTAGTTGATCATGATGTCTTCTTCCGCCACGCCCTTGGCCTTGAGGAATGCCTCGAGGATCTTGTTGGTGGTCCGAGGATAGACATAGTCGGTGCCGGCCAGGACCCAGCGTTCGACGGAACCGCCGTCCTCGCCCATCAGGTATTCCACAGCCGGAATCGCCTGCTGGTTCGGCGCGGCGCCGGTGTAGAAGATGTTGCGGGAGGATTCCTCGCCTTCATACTGAACCGGGTAGAACAGCATGCCGTTGAGTTCCTCGAACACCGGAAGTACGGATTTGCGAGAGACCGAAGTCCAGCAGCCGAACACAACGTCGACCTCGTGCTGCTCGATCAGCTCGCGAGCCTTCTCCGCGAACAGTGGCCAGTCCGAGGCGGGGTCAACGACCACCGCTTCCAGTTTCCGGCCGAGCACGCCGCCCTTGGCGTTCTGCTCGCTGATCAGGAACTCCATCACGTCCTTCAGCGCGGTTTCGCTGATGGCCATGGTTCCGGACAATGAGTGAAGGACGCCGACCTTGATCGGTTCGTCAGCCCGCACTCCCTCTGAAGCCGCGAGTGAGCCTGCAAATAGACACACGGCAGCCATAAGCTTGCTAACAGTTTTCATAATTTCCCCTGTTTTGCTTGTAAAAAGCAAGTTAATAAAGCAAGAGAACCGCACCGGATCCGGAAACCCTCCCGGCCGGAGTTGCTGATCCAAGATCAGATTGCCCTCTTGCGAACTATTTTAGCATGGCTACAGAAGACTACCTTGAAGAGGGAGCTAAGAAAAAGAGGGGGGCAGGGGTCATCCGTTGCCGGAGAAATTGGCCCGCTGTCTTCTGATACAGTTGACTATAATAATACAGTCTAATAGAATATAACAAAGCACTATAGCAATACAGTACTGGAGGAAACCATGGCAGTTCAAGCTGAACAACTGCTGCAGCGCGGCTCCAGCGCCACCCGTTCATTGCTTCCGGCGATTTTCAATATTTTCAGTGAATGGCAGCTGAAGGGGGTCCAGCAGATGACCCTGCTGGGGCTCAGTAACGAGAAGACTCTCTACAACTGGAAGAGCCATCCCGAAAAGGCCAAGTTGACGCGGGACTTGCTGGAGCGCGCCAGCTATATCCTCGGAATCTACAAGTCCCTGCAGATCCTGTTTCCCGATCAGGCGCTTGCCGACCGGTGGCTGTCCACACCCAATGACAACCCGCTGTTCAATGGCATGGCTCCGCTGGATCGGCTGCTGGCCGGGCAGGTCGTCGACCTGGCCGTGGTCAGGTATTTCCTTGATGCGGAACGGGGCGGCTAGTGATCGACATTGATTCTCTGCCCCGCAGCGACGTAGATGAACCGGTCTATCGGGTCGTTTCGTCGCGCTATCCGCAGATCAGCCTGTTCGAGCGTGTCGCAAGCCCGCGGGATGCAGATGTACTTTATGCTGTCGAATCCCTGACCAACCTCAGGTTGCGCGACGAGGCCGGCGACATACGCCTAGTGGCGCCGGAAGACCGGGTCTACGGCGATGGGGCTTCCTGGATCATGGCCGCCTGCACCCATCCGCCGGTGGATGGGCGCGGTGGGCGCTTCAACCGAGAGTTCGGCGTCTATTACTGTGCTGCAGATGAACCCCTCGCCATCGCCGAATCCGCCTATCACCGGGCGAGGTTTCTCAGGGAATCAAGGATCAAGGAGACGACGCAGGAAATGCGCATCATTCGTGCACATCTTGGACCCGTCGTCCTGCACGATGTGCGGCATCTGGCCGGGCACGCGATTTATGACCCGGATGATTATGGATCTGCTCAACAATTGGGCGATGCATTGCGGAATGCCAGAAGCCATGGCATTCACTATCAAAGCGTCAGGGCAGACGGCGAATGTTTCGGAGTGATGCGGGCCAAGGCTCTTTCGGATGCGATCCACTGGCGTTACCTGCGTTACCACTATGCGCAGGGATCGATTGTCGAGATTGAGTCGCTGGACGGCAGGAAGAGGGGATAGCGGCGCGCCGTCGAACAGGGTGGGGTCAGCGTTCCGCGATGGGAGTCAGCACTTCGCGGAAGAAGGGCAGCCAGGACAGCAGCAGCCACAGCACGAAGACAACTTCGGCCCCCAACACCCGCCGCCAGCGCGCGCGCGCGTCGGGCAAGGCGTCGGCGAGGCGGACCGACGACATGAGGATGTCGAACAGCAGCACGAAGAAGACCAGCGGGGCCGCCGCCGGCAGGACGAGGGTGCGGATCACCGCCCAGCCGTGCAGGCTCAGCGGCACGCCCGGGTCGGTCGCAGACAGCGCGAGGATGCCGGCCAGCGCCAGGAGCGCCATGCGCAGGACGCCCAGTTCAGAGGCGAACGCGCGAGCCGAGGTCATAGGGCCTGATAGTAGTCCATCAGGATCCGGGCGATTTCCGGGCGGGCGAATTCCGGCGGCAGGTCCTCTCCGTTGGACAGCATTTCCCGCACCCGGGTGCCGGACAGCAGGACGAAGTCCTCCTTCTGGTGGTCCGGCGCGTCGCGCATCATGACCACCTTGTCGAGCTTCTTGGAGTAGGCGGTGTGGTCGGCACGGAAGATCTCGATGTCCAGCGCGTCCTGCGGGCCCGATCCGTCGAAGATCGTCTGCGCGTCGAAGGCTCCGTAGTAGTCACCGACTCCGGCATGGTCGCGCCCGACGATCAGGTGCGTGCAGCCGGCGTTCTGGCGGAAGATGGCGTGCAGCACGGCTTCGCGCGGGCCGGCGTACAGCATGTCGAAACCGTAGCCGGTGATCATCACCGTGTTGGGCGGGAAGTAGAGTTCGACCATCTTGCGGATGGCGGCATCGCGGACATGGGCCGGGATGTCGCCGGGTTTCAGGCGTCCGAGCAGCATGTGGATGAGCACGCCGTCGGCGTCGACCGTCTCCTGGGCGATCTTGCACAGTTCCTCGTGGGCGCGGTGCATCGGGTTGCGGGTCTGGAAGGCCACCACGCGGTTCCAGCCGAGCTCGCCGATTGCCTCACGGATCTGCACGGCGGTGCGGAACGTACCGGCGAATTCTTCCGGGAAGTAGCTGTAGTCCAGCACCTCGATCGGCCCGGAGACCAGGGTGCGGCCGTTCTCCAGGAAGGTCTTGACGCCGGGGTGCTCGGGGTCGGTGGTCTGGAAGACCTGTTCGGCCAGGCGATCGAAATCGGCCTCGGACAAGGTCTCGACGGCTTCGACCTGTTGGATGGCCAGTACCGGATGGCCGTCCCGGTTGCAGTCGCGCAGGGCGATGCGTGACGCGCCCTCAATGGCGGCGGCGTCCTGGGTCTGGTTGAGGATCGGCACGGGCCAGAACAGGCCGGATTCGGTGTGCATTTCGCGCCCGACGCGCAGGGCGTCTGCGGCATTCATGTACCCGGTCAGTGGAGTGAAGTACCCGCCAGCCATCATGACGGCATTGGATACGGCGGCGGAGTTGAGCAACAGGGAAGGCAGGGATTCGGCCTCGTCCCGAAGCGCGGTCGCGCGCTCGGCGTCTTCAACAACGAGCGGGGTCAGTTGCTCGCTGGCATAGGGCTTGATCATCGGTTCGTCCGTGAAAAAAAGAAAACCATTGTACTGGTTGAACTGTACTTCGGCCAACCCCGTGGCGTCTCCGCCGGATTCCCTGCCGCGCGGTGTCGCGCCGCATTGAAACCGGCCTTCCAAACCCCAATTTAATTAAGGGGTTCACGACCTATTGATGAGATGAGACCGGACAAGCTGACCCAGCCGTTTCAACAGGCGCTGATGGAAGCGCAGTCGCTGGCGGTCGGCCGGGACTGCCCGGAAATCGACCCGGCGCACCTGATGACGGCCCTGCTCGAGCAGCCGGACACGGCGGCCGGCTCGCTGTTGCGCGAAGCGGGCGCGGACCTGAACCGCCTGCGCGACGGCCTGAGCCAGAAGATCGAGACCTTGCCGCGGGTGACCGGCGAGAAGGGTGAGGTGCGGCTCTCTTCAGATCTGCAGCGCCTGCTCAACGTCTGCGACAAGCTCGCGCAGGATCGCGGCGACCAGTACATCGCTTCCGAGTTGTTCCTGCTTGCGGCGCAGCAAGACAAGGGAGACCTTGGGAAGTTGTTGCGCGAGTGCGGCCTGGATGCCGGCCGCCTGATGCAGGCGGTTGCCCGGCTCCGCAACGGCGGGCCGGTCACGGACCCGAACGCCGAGCAGCACCGCCAGGCGCTGGAAAAATACACCGAGGACCTGACCGTCCGGGCCGAGCAGGGCAAGATCGATCCGATCATCGGGCGCGACGAGGAAATCCGGCGCGCCATCCAGATCCTGCAACGACGCACCAAGAACAATCCGGTGCTGATCGGGGAGGCCGGCGTCGGCAAGACCGCGATCGTCGAGGGGCTGGCGCTGCGCATCGTCAACGGCGAAGTCCCGGAGAGCCTCCGCAACCGGAAGGTGCTGGCGCTGGACATGGCGGCGCTGATCGCCGGCACCAAGTTCCGCGGCGAATTCGAGGAACGCCTCAAGGCGGTCCTCAAGGAACTGGCGCAGTTGGGAGGCGAGGTCATCCTGTTCATCGACGAGCTGCACACCATGGTCGGCGCCGGGCGCGCGGAGGGTTCGATGGATGCCGGCAACATGCTGAAGCCCGCGCTGGCGCGCGGCGACCTGCACTGCATCGGCGCCACTACCCTGGACGAGTATCGCGAGAACCTGGAGAAGGACGCGGCGCTGGAACGCCGCTTCCAGAAGATCCTGGTCGATGAGCCGAGCGTGGAGGACACCATCGGGATCCTGCGCGGGATCAAGGAACGTTACGAGGTCCACCATGGGGTCGAGATCACGGACCCGGCACTGGTTGCCGCCGCCACCCTGTCGGCACGCTACCTGCCGGACCGCCGCCTGCCGGACAAGGCGATCGACCTGATTGACGAGGCGGCCTCGCGCATCCGCATGGAGGTGGAGTCCATGCCGGAGGAGATGGATCGCCTGGACCGGCGCATGATTCAGCTCAAGATCGAGCGCCAGGCCCTGCGCAAGGAAGACGACCCGGCATCCCGCGAGCGGCTGAAGACGCTGGAGGAGGAACTGGACCGGCTGGAGCGGGAATACGCCGACCTGGAGGAGGTCTGGAAGGCCGAGAAGTCGGCAGTCAGTGACACCGCCCGGCTCAAGAAGGAACTGGACCAGGCGCGCCTAGAAATGGACCGGGCGCGGCGCGAGAACGACCTGGAGCGGGCGGCCGAGTTGCAGCACGGGGTCATCCCGGACCTTGAGCGCCAGCTGGAGCGGGCGCACGACTCGGAGAAGCCGCAGGCGACCCTCTTTCAGGACATCGTGACCGAAGAGGAGGTCGCCGAAGTGATGGCGCGCGCGACCGGCATTCCGGTGTCCCGGATGCTGGAGGGGGAGAAGGAACGGCTGCTGCGCATGGAGGAGGCGCTGCACCGGCGGGTGGTCGGCCAGGATGAGGCCGTGACCGCGGTCTGCCATGCGATCCGCCGTTCCCGTTCCGGGCTGACCGACCCGGGCCGCCCGATCGGGTCCTTCCTGTTTCTGGGTCCGACCGGCGTGGGCAAGACGGAGCTGTGCAAGGCGCTTGCGGAATTCCTGTTCGACCAGGAATCGGCGATGGTGCGCGTGGACATGTCGGAGTTCATGGAAAAGCATTCCGTGGCGCGGTTGATCGGTGCGCCGCCCGGGTACGTGGGCTACGAGGAAGGCGGCCGGCTGACCGAGGCGGTGCGCCGCCGCCCGTTCACGGTCATCCTGCTCGACGAGATCGAGAAGGCGCATCCGGACGTGTTCAACGTCCTGCTGCAGTTGCTCGACGACGGCCGCCTGACGGACGGGCACGGCCGCACCGTGAGCTTCGCCAATGCGGTGGTGGTGATGACCTCCAACCTCGGCAGCGACACCGTGCAGAAGATGGCGCGCGAATCGCACGAGAACCTGAAGCTCGCGCTGCAGGAGCAGCTGACGGAGCACTTCCGCCCGGAATTCATCAACCGGATCGACGAAGTGCTGGTGTTCCGGGCGCTGCAGCGCGAACAAATCCAGGCGATCGTCCGAATCCAGGTCGAGCGGCTGAAACGACGCCTGGCCGAGCGCAACCTGACGTTGGAGCTGTCGGACGAGGCGGCCGAATTCATCGGCAATGCCGGCTACGACCCGGACTACGGCGCGCGGCCCCTGCGCCGGGTGTTGCGCAACGACCTGGAGAACCCGCTGGCGCAGGCTCTGCTGGAGGGGAATTTCCTGCCCGGGCAGACGATCCGGGTGGACTATGGGGACGAGGGGCTTCGCCTCAGCGCGGAGTAATCCGCTCGCTCAAAAACTCGGTTAATCCGTCGATCGGCACTTCTTCGGACTCGTCGCGGTTGCGGCGATGCCGGTATTCCAGTTTCTTCTGTTCGAGCGTGCGCGGGCTGATCACCACCCGGTGCGGGATCCCGACCAGGTCGGCCTCGGCGAACATGACGCCCGGGCGCAGGTCGCGGTCGTCGAGCAGGGCCTCGATGCCGAGTTCCTGGCACTGTCGGTACAGGGCTTCGGCAGTCTCGCGCACCGCCGCGTCGCGGTCGGCGCCGATCGGGCACAGCAGGACGGAGAATGGCGCCATCGCGTCCGGCCAGATGATGCCGTGTTCATCGTGGTTCTGTTCGATGGCGGCGGCCACGATGCGGGTGATGCCGATGCCGTAGCAGCCCATCGTGACGACCTGCTGCTTGCCGTCGGGGTCCAGCACGGAGCAGCCCATGGCCTGGCTGTACTTGTCGCCGAGCTGGAAGATGTGCCCGACCTCGATGCCCCGTGCGCTGCGTACGGGCCCGCTGCCGTCCGGGCTCGGCTCCCCGTCCTCGAGGTTTCGGATATCGCAGACCTGGTCCGGGTTCGCGTCGCGCCCCCAGTTGACCCCGGTGCAGTGCACGCCTTCCCGGTTGGCGCCGCACACGAAGTCCGAGAGCACGGCGGCGCTGGCGTCGACGTAGAGGGGCAGGTCGAGGCCGGCGGGCCCCAGCGAGCCGACCGGACAACCGAGCTTCTCGCGGATCTCCGCCTCGTCGGCGAAGCACAACGGGCTTCGGACGCCGTCGAGTTTGGCGGCCTTCACGGCATTCAGGCGGTGGTCGCCTCGCAGGATCAGCGCGACCAGCGACGCATCCTCCTCGCCCTGGACGATCAGGGTCTTGACCGATTGCTCGGGCGGCGTGCCGAGGAACCCCGAGACTTCTTCGATGGTGTGCTGGCCCGGGGTGTCCACCTCTTTCATTTCCTGGGTCGGTTCGGGGCGCGGGGACTGCGGCGCCGGGGCGGGCGCCTGCTCCACGTTGGCCGCGTAGTCCGACTGCTCCGAGTACACGATCTCGTCCTCGCCCGAATCCGCCAGCACGTGGAACTCGTGCGACAGGGCGCCGCCGATCGCGCCCGAGTCGGCCCGCACGTAGCGGTAGTCGAGTCCCAGGCGGTCGAAGATCCGGCAGTAGGCGAGGCGCATGGCCTCGTAGGTCTCGTCTAGGCTGGCCGAGTCGAGGTGGAACGAGTAGGCGTCCTTCATCACGAATTCGCGAGCCCGCATCACGCCGAAGCGGGGACGGATCTCGTCCCGGAACTTGGTCTGGATCTGGTAGTAGTTCACCGGCAGCTGGCGGTAGCTCTTGAGCTCGCGCCGGGCGATGTCGGTGATCACCTCCTCGTGGGTCGGGCCGAAGCAGAATTCCCGCTGGTGGCGGTCGGCGAGGCGCAGCAGTTCCGGTCCGTACTGATCCCAGCGCCCGGATTCGTGCCAGAGTTCGGCGGGTTGAATGGCCGGCATCAGCAACTCCACGGCACCGCTTCGGTCCATCTCCTCGCGCACGACGGCCTCAACCTTGCGTGCGATCTTCAAGCCCAGCGGCATCCAGCTGTACAGCCCGGCGGCCAGCATCCGGATGAGGCCGGCGCGCAGCATCAACTGGTGGCTGACGACCTCGGCATCGGCCGGGGTTTCCTTGAGCGTGGTCAGGGGGAGTCGGGACAGGCGCATGGTCGATGGTCAAGCGCGACCATCATACAGAAACAAAGGCACCGGGCGGGTAGGGTTCCGGATGTCCTGTCGGCCTTTGCTCCGGTGCGGGCCTGTCGAAGATTCGGTCACGCAAATGCTTCTCGATGCCGTGGCCCTTGCGCCGCATGCTGCCGGCGCGCCTGGGCCAGTTCATAACTCGCCTGCATGCGCATCCAGTGGTCGGCGGTTCCCCAGCCGATGTTTTCCAGCGCGAGTGCCATGTTGGCGGACAATCCCGCCTTGCCGTTCAACAGGCGCGACAAGGTTCCCCGCTCGCAATGCAAGCGGGATGCCGTCTCGGTGACATTCCAGTTGGTCTCCTCCATGTTTTCACGAATCAGTTCGCCCAGATGCGGCGGATTCAGCATCGGGCGGATGCGTTCGCCATCGTTTCTGCTCATTGGTCTACTCCCTTCCGGTTAGTGGTAGTCGATCAGGTCCACGCCCACGGCTTCACCGTTCTCAAAGCGGAATACCACCCGCCAGTTGCCAGAGACGCGCACGCTCCATTCACCAGCGCGACTGCCCTTCAGGAGGTGCAGCCGGAACCCCGGGGCGTTTGCGTCATCCGGGTGCGTTGCTTCCTGTAGCCGAAACAGGATGCGGCGCAGCCGCGGCACTAAGCTGGCGGGTAGCCGTGCCGGATCGTCCCGCTCATGCAACACCCGCAGGCCCTTGTGCCTGATCTTCATGCCTATAGTGTAACGTGTTACGCTATACGCCGCAACCGATGGGAGGCTTTTCTAGAGCAGGAACGCGCTTCCTGTTTCGCCTTTTCAGCGATATGTCCGGGCCATATCCGCGGTGTATACTTGGACGATTCTCATGAGCGCGTATTTGCGATGTCCGACCGGCGCCTGAAAGCTTTCTACACGGTGGCCCGGCTGCTGAGTTTTACCAAGGCGGCCAAGGTTCTGCACCTGACCCAGCCGGCGGTCACCTTCCAGATCCGGCAGCTGGAGGATTACTACAAGACGCGCCTGTTCGACCGGACGCACAACCGCATCACGCTGACCGAATCCGGCGCCAAGGTCTACGAATACGCGCGCCAGATCTTCGATCTCTACAACGAGCTGGAGACCGAGATGAACCGTATCGCCGGCGACCTGACCGGCCCGGTCACGGTCGGTGCCAGCAACACCATCGCGGTGTACATGCTGCCGCGCATGCTGCGCGAGTTCCGAACGCAGCACCCGGAGATGGTGCTGCGCCTGAAGGTCTCCAACACCGAGGGAGTGGTGGCGATGGTGGAGGGCGGCAATGCCGACCTCGGCATCGTGGAGGGGCCGGTGAACAGCAAGACCCTGCAGGTGGAGATGTGCAAGATGGACGAACTGGTGGCGATCGCCCCGCCCAGGCACCCGCTCCTGCATAGCGCGCCGGTCCGCATCAGCCAGGTGCTGCAGCACCCGTTCATCATGCGCGAGGAGGGCTCCGGGACCCGCGAGGTCATCATGAACTACCTGCAGAACCAGCGCATTGGAGTCGACCGCATCGACATCACGATGGAGCTCGGCGGCCTGGAAGCGATCAAGGCCGCGGTCGAATCCGGCATGGGCGTGTCGATCCTCTCGCGCGAGACCATCCACAAGGAGTTGCAGTTGCACACATTGGGCTGCGCCTCCCTGACCCCGGCGCTGACCCGCAAGCTGTCGCTGGTCACCCCGCGCCAGACGCACCGCGCCCCGACGGTGGAAGCGCTGTCCGACTTCGCCATGGGCTTCTACGCCGCCGCGCCGGAGGAGGCCGCATGATCGAGTTGCTCCGGGAGTGGTACGGGCGGCATTTCACGGATCCGCAGCAAATCATCCTGTTGCTGCTGATCGCGCTGGGGCTGGGATTGGCCCTGCTGGTCGGCGACATCCTGGCGCCGCTTCTGGTCAGCGTGTTGCTGGCCTACATCCTGGAAGGGCTGATCCGCGGGCTGGAGGGGGCGCGGGTTCCCCGGTTGGTTGCATTCTTGCTGGTCTACGTCCTGTTCGTGACCGGCCTGCTGCTGGCGCTGCTGCGCCTGGTGCCGGTGCTGTCGGAACAGGTGGTGGATCTCGCGGCGCGGTTGCCGAGCATGCTGGCGGTCGGGCAGCGCTGGGTGGAGGCGCTTCCGGAACTCTACCCGGAACTGGTCAACCCGACCCAGGTGGAACAGATCCTGGCGGCGGTGCGCACGGAGGTGCTGGCGTTCGGGGAGGAAGTCATCCGCTTTTCGCTGGACACGGTGGTGGACGTGCTGTCGGTGGTGGTGTACGTGGTCGTCGTGCCGATCCTGGTGTTCTTCCTGCTCAAGGACAAGCGGCGCATCCTGGACTGGGCGAAGACCTACCTGCCGGCCCCCCAGTCGCTCAGCTCCCGGGTGTGGAATGAGATGGACCTGAAGGTCTCCCAGTACCTTCGCGGCAAGTTGATCGAGATCGGGGTGGTCTGGGTCGTGACGTTCTTCGCGTTCGCGCTGTTCGGCCTGCAGTACGCGTTGCTGCTGTCGTTCCTGGTCGGGCTGTCGGTGATCATCCCGTACGTCGGCGCGGTGGTGGTGACGGTGCCGGTCCTGCTGGTCGGCGCCTTCCAGTGGGGCTTGAGCCCGGAGTTCGCCTATCTGATGCTGACCTACCTGGTGATCCAGTTCCTGGACGGGAACCTGCTGGTGCCGCTGCTGTTCTCGGAGGCGGTGGATCTCCATCCGGCCACCATCCTGACCGCGATCCTGGTGTTCGGGGGGCTGTGGGGGGTATGGGGCGTGCTGTTCGCCATCCCCTTGGCGTCGCTGATCGACGTGGTGCTGCGCAGCTGGCCGCGCGCCTCGCCAGGCTAGGGGTTCAGCTTTTCGCGAGGGCGGCGACCGCCGCCAGAACTTCCGCCGCGTGCTCCGGCACCCGGACCTTCCGCCAGACGCGGCGCACGACGCCTTCCGCATCAATCAGGAACGTGCTGCGCTCGATGCCGCGGACCTTGCGCCCGTACATGTTCTTCATCTTGATGACGTTGTAGCTCTTGCAGGCGGCCTCGTCGGGGTCGGAGAGGAGCTGGAACGGGAACTTGTGCTTGGCCTTGAAGTTTTCGTGCACCTTGAGGGAGTCGCGGGAGATGCCGAGGATGATGGCCCGGCGCCGGCGGAAGCGCGGGTACAGGTCCCGGAAGTCTTGGCCCTCGGCGGTGCAGCCGGGCGTGTTGTCCTTGGGATAGAAATAGACCACCACGGGGCGGCCTTGGAGTTCGGACAGGCGCAGGGACTTGCCTCCTGTCGCCATTAGAGCAAAGTCTGGAGCCTTGCTTCCTTCCGCAATCGACTTCCGCGTCATCTTCTGTGTATGACTTTAGAAAAGGGGCTGAAAGCATAGCATAGTCGGGGCCGTGTCCCGGCGGGCGCGGGCGTGATGTGCGGGCAGGGCGGGGCGGACTTTGTTAAACTGTGTCCGGCGTATCCACAGGCTCTCGAATGACCCGTTTCCAAGGCAGCATGGTTGCTATGGCCACCCCCATGAGCGTATCAGGGGAGGTGGATTATGCGTCGCTTTCCGCGCTGGTGGACTTCCATCTGGAACAGGGCAGCGATGCGCTGGTTCCGGTTGGCACGACGGGGGAATCGGCCACCCTGAGCGTCACCGAACACCATGAGGTGATTCGCCGCGTGGTGGAGCAGGTGAGAGGACGGATCCCGGTCATTGCGGGCACCGGCGCCAACGCCACCACCGAGGCCATCGAACTGACCCGATATGCGCAGGAGGCCGGAGCCGACGCCTGCCTGCTGGTGACCCCGTACTACAACAAGCCGACCCAGGAGGGTCTGTACCGGCATTACCGGGCCATTGCCGGGGCGGTGGAGATCCCGCAGATCCTGTACAACGTCCCGGGCCGGACGGCCTGCGACATGCTGCCGGAGACGGTGGCACGGCTGGCTGAACTGGAACCGATCATCGGCATCAAGGAGGCGGTTGGCGACTTGGAACGCATCCGGCGCCTGCGCGAGTTGTGCGACGATGCCTTCATAATTATTAGCGGAGACGACGAGACATCCATGGAAACCTTACTCAATGGAGGCCGGGGGGTCATCACGGTGACGGGCAATGTCGCCCCCAGGTTGATGCACGAGATGTGCCAGGCGGCGGTGGCCGGCGACGACGAGACGGCGCGGGCTTGCAACCGGAAGCTGGAACTCCTCCACCGGGACCTGTTTGTCGAATCGAATCCGATCCCGGTGAAGTGGTGCCTGCACCGGATGGGACTGATCCCGGAGGGGATCCGCCTGCCTCTGACTCCGCTCTCGGAGGCGCACCACGAGACCTTGAATGCCGCCATGCGCACGGCAGGGGTGCTGGCGTGAGGCGCTGGCTGTGGGCGAGCTGCCTGGCATTGCCGTTGGCGGGCTGCGGGGACGAACCCCTGACCGTCGAGGAACTGGTCGGCGAGGCGGCGGACGTGTTCGAGTCCGACTGGTGGGGTGGCGAGGAGGAATACGGTGCCAGTCAGTCGGGCGAGGCGCTCAGAGTGCCGCCGCAGTTGAGCCTGCCGGACACCAGCGGACAGATGGTCATCCCGGAGTTCGGTGGAATCAGCGCGAAGAAGACGAGCCGGGGATCGGCCGCGGTGCTGCCGGGTTTCCTGGATATGAAGGTGCGCCGGGAAGGCAACGTGCGCTGGCTCGAGGTGGGCGCGGATCCGGTCACCCTGTGGCCGCACTTGCGCGCGTTCTGGGAGGACCAGGGATTCGAGCTGGTCGAGGAGGCGCCGCTGATCGGTCTCCTGGAGACGCAGTGGCGCGAGAAAGTGGACGATGTCCGGGGCCTGAAATCGGAATCCGGGGCTTCGTACTACACGGCGTCGCGCGAAAAATTCCGGCTGCGCATGGAGCGTGAGCCGAACGCCTACGCCAACGTGTTCATCACGCGGCAGAAGCTGGAAGTGGCGGGCGTGGATGTCAACGACGCGGTGATTTGGAAGGCCGGGCGACCGGATCCGGAGCGCGAGGCCGAAATGCTGGTCCGCCTGATGGAATACCTGGGCGCCTCGAGGATGGAAGGTATCGCCACCCTGGAAGAAGAAGAGGTGGAGGCCACCGTCGGGCTCGATCTGGAGTATATCGGCGGCATTCCGGTGCTGAAGGTGGAGGACGAATTCAGCAGTGTGTGGCGCCAGGTCGGCGTCGCCCTGGAGCGGACGGGACTGTACGTGGTCGATTCGGACCGCGACCAGGGAACCTACGTGTTCCGCTACGGGGACCGGGCCGCCACTGGCGGAGAGGAGATTCTGATGGAAGTGCATCTGCTGGCGCGCGAAAGCAACCTGACGTTGCTGACGGTGCACCGGCACAAGTCGAGCGAGCCCGCGGGCAAGGATCTGACCCGCAACGTATTGCGCGCGATCCTGGCCGCATACGCGCTGGTGCCCCGGGCCACGGCCCAGTCGGAATAATTCAAAAACGGTGTGAGGCCGCGGGATCGATCCGCGGCTATTCGTCCTTGTCTTGCGGTGTGATGCCGGACTGCATCCGGGACATGGCGAGGTAGGTGATGTTGTCGCGCCGCGAGATGACGTCCCGGGACTTGTCTTTCTCGATGCAGGCGTAGGCCGAGTGGTTGTGGATGGACTCGAAGTTCTCCGACTCCACCTTGTAGGCCCGGACCCGGTCGTCCTCGTTGAGCCGCATGGCGAGGTCGCGGACCATGTCCTCCACGAACTTGGGGTTGTCGTAGGCGCGCTCGGTGACGTACTTCTCGTCCGGGCGCTTGAGCAGCCCGTACAGTTCGCAGGACGCCTCTTTCTCGGCCATCTCGATCAGGTCCTCGACCCAGAGCGGCCGGGCCAAGGTCACGGTGAGCGTGATGCGGGAGCGCTGGTTGTGCGCGCCGTAGTCCGAGATGCTCTTGGAGCAGGGGCACAGGCTGGTGACCGGGATCGCGACGGACGCGGTCAGGCGCGTGTCGCCACGGTTGAAGCGCCCGTGCAGGCGAATCTGGTAGTCCAGGTAACTGCGCACGCCGGACACCGGCGCGGCCTTGTTCATGAAGAACGGGAAGGTCATGTCGATGAAGCCTTCCTCCGCGTCGAGCCGCGTCGCCATGCTGCGCAGCAGGCCTCCGAAGCTTTCCAGCGAGATCGCCTTCTTGTGGTCCTGCAGGACGTGCACGAAGCGTGACATGTGCGTGCCCTTGACCTCCGGCGGCAGATTGACCGTCATGGTCAGGCGCGCGACCGTGGACTGCGGCGTGCCGCTGCGGTCGACGAACTCGACCGGGTGCAGGATGTCCTTGATGCCGACCTGGTTGATCGGGATCGCACGGGTGTCCGCCGAGCTTTGCTCGTCGTGCAGATTGTCGCCGTGCTGGAGGGGGTCGGAGTAAGCCATCCGGGTCTACGTTGCCTGTTTGTCCAGTCCGCCCATATTACTCTGGAAGCTGCGGCGGGGCAAATGAAGCGGATTCCGGCCC
The DNA here is from genome assembly GCA_965116525.1 of uncultured candidatus Poriferisulfidus sp. Classification (GTDB taxonomy): domain Bacteria; phylum Pseudomonadota; class Gammaproteobacteria; order Poriferisulfidales; family Poriferisulfidaceae; genus Poriferisulfidus. The sequence goes on along the minus strand of OZ220694.1, from coordinate 494,862 downwards.
CCGAGGTTCCCGCAGGGGAGAGTCGGTGGGCGATAATAGTAAGGTTTTAGAATCAGACCCGCCCCGGCCCCATGACCCTGCCGCGCCCCGAACAACAGGATGTCGACCCGCTGGAAACCCAGGAGTGGCTGGAGGCGTTGGACTCGGTCTTCAAGGAGGAGGGCCCGGCGCGCGCCCACTACCTGATCGAACGCCTGCTGGACCGGGCGCGGCGCTCCGGCCTGACCATCCCCTACAGCGCGGCCACGGCCTACCTCAACACGATTCCCGCGGCGCAGGAGGAAAGCTGCCCGGGGGATGCCGCCCTGGAGTGGCGGATCCGTTCGCTGATCCGCTGGAACGCCATGGCGATGGTGGTGCGGGCCAACCAGGACCACCCCGGCCTCGGCGGGCACGTGGCCACGTTCGCGTCGGTGGCGACCCTGTACGACGTGGGCTTCAACTATTTCTGGCGTGCGCCGAGCGAAGAGCACGGCGGGGACCTGGTGTTCTTCCAGGGCCATTCGGCGCCCGGCGTCTACGCTCGCGCCTACCTGGAAGGGCGGCTCGACAAGGATCACCTGCACCGCTTCCGCCGCGAGACCGAAGGCGGCGGCCTGTCCTCGTATCCCCATCCGTACCTGATGCCGGACTTCTGGCAGTTCCCGACCGTCTCCATGGGTCTGGGCCCGATCCAGGGGATCTACCAGGCGCGCTTCATGAAGTACCTTGAGAACCGCGGCCTGCTGGACGTGGGCGACCGCAAGGTCTGGGTGTTCGTCGGCGACGGCGAAATGGACGAGCCGGAGTCGCTCGGCGCGTTGTCGGTGGCCGGCCGCGAACGGCTCGACAACCTGGTCTTCGTGGTCAACTGCAACCTGCAGCGCCTGGATGGCCCGGTGCGCGGGAACGGCAAGATCATCCAAGAGCTCGAAGGCGTGTTCCGGGGGGCCGGCTGGAACGTCATCAAGCTGATCTGGGGTTCCTACTGGGATCCGCTCCTGGCCCGCGACACCCAGGGCATCCTGCTCAAGCGGATGGAAGAGTGCGTGGACGGGGACTTCCAGACCTACAGTGCGCGTGACGGCGCCTACATCCGTGAGCACTTCTTCGGCAAGTACCCGGAACTCGAGGCGATGGTCGCCAACATGGCCAACCAGGATCTATGGCGCCTGAACCGCGGCGGGCATGACCCGCACAAGGTGTACACCGCCTATCGCGTGGCCAACGCGCACCAGGGCCAGCCGACGGTCATCCTGGCCAAGACCATCAAGGGCTACGGGATGGGGACGGCCGGAGAGGGGCTCAACATCACGCACCAGCAGAAGAAACTGGACATCGACGACCTGAAGGCGTTTCGCGACCGCTTCAAGATTCCGATCAGCGACGACGAGATCGAGGACCGGATTCCGTTCTACCGCCCGGCCGAGGACAGTCCGGAGATCCGCTACCTGAAGGCCCGGCGCGAGGCCTTGGGCGGCTACCTCCCGGTGCGGCGCACTGCCGCCCCATCGCTGCACATCCCGGACGGAATCTTCGACAAGATGCGTGCCGGCACAGACGATCACGAGATCTCCACCACCATGGCGCTGGTGCGGGTGCTGACCCGCCTGCTGCGCGACCCGGAACTGGGTCCGCGGGTGGTGCCGATCGTGCCGGACGAATCCCGGACCTTCGGCATGGAGGGCATGTTCCGTCAGCTCGGCATCTACGCGCCGTTCGGGCAGCTGTACGAGCCGGAGGATGCCGGCAAACTGGCCTACTACCGCGAGGAGAAGACCGGACAGGTGCTGGAGGAAGGCATCAACGAGGCGGGTGCGATGAGTTCGTTCATGGCGGCCGGGACTTCCTACAGTACGCACGGCCTGCAGATGATCCCGTTTTACATCTTCTACTCGATGTTCGGCTTCCAGCGGGTGGGCGACCTGATCTGGTCGGCAGGCGACCTGCAGGCCCGGGGCTTCCTGATCGGTGGCACTGCCGGGCGCACCACGTTGCCCGGGGAGGGGCTGCAGCACCAGGACGGTCACAGCCATCTCGCGGCCGCCGGCGTTCCGAACTGCTACCCGTACGACGTGGCCTATGCCTACGAGGTGGCGGTGATCGTCGAGGACGGCCTGCGGCGCATGTACGAGCAGCAGGAGAACCGCTTCTACTACCTGACGGTCGAGAACGAGAACTACGTGCACCCCCCTATGCCCGAATCCGCGCGGGAGGGGATCCTGGCGGGCCTCCACCCGATCGTACAGGCGCAGGACCCGGATGCTCCCCGGGTGCAACTGCTGGGTTCCGGCGCCATCCTGCGCGAAACCCTGGCGGCCGCCGAGCGATTGCGCGCCCATGGGGTGGAGTCGGACGTGTGGAGCGTAACCAGCTTCGTGCTCTTGGCACGTGATGGCGCCCGGGTGGATCGGCACAACCGTCTGCATCCGGAAAGCCCGCAGATCTCGTGGGTCGAACAATGCCTGGCCGACCACCCTGGCCCGATCGTTGCGGCCAGTGACTACGTGCGCATGCATGCCGAGCAGATCCGCTCGTGCCTGCCTGCCGGGCGCGACTACCGGGTGCTTGGCACCGACGGTTTTGGGCGCAGCGACACGCGCGAGAAGCTGCGCGAGTTCTTCGAGGTCAATGCCGACCACATCCTGCACACCGCGGCGCAGGCGCTCGATGCGACGGGACAGATCGACGCGGCGACGGCGCAGAAGATTGCGGCCGAATGCGCGGTAGACCCCGACCGGCCGGATCCGTTCGCCTCATGAGCCGGGAAGTCCGGGTCCCCGACATGGGGGACGTCGAAGAAGCGGAGGTGATCGAGACCTTCGTGCAGGCCGGGCAGTCGGTCTCCGCGGACGAGCCGTTGATCACCCTGGAATCGGACAAGGCCGCCATGGACCTGCCGTCGCCGTTCGGCGGCATGGTGGAAGCGGTACACGTCAAGGTCGGGGACATGGTGTCGGAGGGCTCGCTGGTCGCGACCCTGACCGATCGGCCGGAAGACTCCGCCCCGAAGCCGGAGGAGCCTGAGGCCGAATCCGCACCGTCTCCTGAACCGGCCGCCAGCCCGGTCCCGCCGCCGGTGGCCCCGGAGCCCCGCCGTCTTGGCGCGTTGCCTCATGCCGGGCCGGCCGTGCGAAGTTTCGCGCGCGAACTCGGCGTGGATCTGGAGCAGGTCTCCGGCACCGGACGCAAAGGCCGGATTACGCGCGAGGACGTCCAGCTCTACGTCAAGGCGATCCTGACCCGGCAGCAGGAGCCGGTACCCGCCGCCCGTCCGTCCGGGCCGCCGGTGGATGCCGAGCGCTTCGGCCCGACTCGGACCGAGCCGCTGACCCGAATCCAGAGACGCTCCGGAACCAATCTGCAGCGCAACTGGCAGTTGGCCCCGCATGTCACCCAGCATCACAAGGCCGACATCACGGAACTGGATCGGCGCCAGCGGGAGTTGCGCGGGCAGAAAGGATTCGAGTCGCTGACGGTTACGGCTTGCGTGCTTCAGGCCTGCGCCCAGGTGCTGGGGCAGTTCCCCCGCGTCAATGCCTCGCTGAGCGAAGACGGGCGCGAGTTGGTAGTGCGCGAATACATTCATATTGGGTTTGCGGCGAATACCGACGAGGGACTGGTCGTCCCGGTGATCCGCGATGCCGACCAGAAACCGATTTCCGTCCTTGCCGGAGAGATTGCTGGCCTGGCCGAACGTGCGCGGACCCAGCAACTGACTGCCGAAGACATGCAAGGCGGTGGTTTTACCCTGTCGAATCTCGGCGGTATCGGGGGCGGGCACTTCACGCCCGTCATCAACCTGCCCCAGGTGGCGGTGCTGGGCATCTCGCGCGCGGCGCGCGAGCCCGTTTGCATCGAAGACCAGGTCGAATCCCGATTGATGATGCCGCTGTCGCTGTCCTACGACCACCGCGTCATCGACGGCGTGGAGGGAGCCCGGTTCGTGATGGCGCTGGTCTCGCTTCTGGAAGATCCCGACCAGCTGGACTGGGGAGAGGGGTGAGTCCGTGAAGACGATCGACCTGGTGGTGATCGGCGGCGGTCCCGGCGGCTACAGCGCCGCGTTCCGCGCGTCGGACCTGGGCATGAAGGTGATGCTGGTGGAACGTTTTTCGCGGCTCGGCGGCGTGTGCCTGAACGTTGGCTGCATCCCGTCCAAGACTTTGTTGCATGCGGCCGGCCTGATCGAGGATGCGGCCGAGTGGCGGGACCGGGGCGTGGTGTTCGACCCGCCCAAGATCGACCTGGATGCATTGCGTGCCTGGAAGGAGCAAGGCGTGTCGCAGCTGGCCGATGGCCTCGGCGCGCTCGCCAAGCGCCGTGAAGTCGAGGTGGTGACCGGTCGGGGGGAGTTCGTGTCCGCACATACCCTGGCGGTCGAGACCGAGGAGGGGAGAGAAGAGGTGCGCTTCGGGCAAGCGGTCATTGCGACGGGATCCCGGCCGATCAAGCTCGGCCTGTTTCCGGATGATGCGCGAATCCTAGACTCCACCTCTGCGTTGGACCTGGCGGAGATTCCGGAGCGATTGCTGGTGGTGGGGGGCGGTGTCCTGGGCTTGGAGTTGGCCACGGTGTTCCGTGCCTTGGGGTCGCAGGTGACCGTAGTGGAGGCGCTGAACCAGGTGATGGGAGAGGCCGACAAAGACGTGGCGCGGGCGTATCTGAAGCGTAATACAGGGCGGTTTGCCGCTGTGTATACGGGAACCCAGGTGCAGAAGGCCGAGGCAAAGGATGATGGAATCGCGGTGCAATTTGAAGGCGCGGACCGCCAGTGGGAAGAGTCGTTTGACTCGGTGCTGGTTGCAGTGGGACGGGCGGCCAACAGCGAGAACCTGGGACTTGAGAATGCCGGGGTTGCAGTTGGCGAATCCGGGGTGATCCCGGTCAACCACCAGCAGCGGACCAACATTCCCCACATCTTCGCCATCGGCGACGTGACGGGTGCACCGATGTTGGCGCATCGGGCTTCTTACCAGGGCCGGCTCGCAGCGGAAGTCGCGGCCGGCATGAAATCCGCCTACGAGGCGAGGGTGATTCCCTCGGTGGCCTACACCGACCCGGAAGTCGCCTGGGTGGGACTGACTGAACGCGAGGCCAAGGCCCAGGACATTGCGTACGAGCGAGGCATCTTCCCGTGGGTGGCAAGCGGCCGGGCTGTCGGGACCTCGCGCGTCGAGGGCATGACCAAACTGCTGTTCGATTCGGAGACGAAACGTCTCATTGGGGCGGCCGTGGTGGGCGTGCATGCCGGGGAGTTGATTGCGGAGGCGGCGTTGGCGATCGAGACCGGTTGCGAAGCGGAAGACATTGCCGGGACGATCCATCCGCACCCGACATTCTCCGAGACCCTGGCGCAGGCCAGCGAGGTGGTTGAGGGGACGGTAACGGAATTGTTTCTGGGGCGTGGTCGAGGGCAGTAAACGGCTAACGGGTAAATTTGAGTTGAAAAGCCTTATGTGAGGTCAATCCGGCGGCCTGTGGAGCGATCTCGTTCAATCGAAAAGTCTTCGCCAATAAAAGGGGATGAGCGAAAAAAGTCCATTAATTCCGCACTAGTTTGTGCTGGCTTCACAGGTGTTGTAGTGACCGCCCGGACCCGGTGCCGGGCAACCAGACTTTTAGATTCTTAGCCTGTTAATTGCTTGGCCATTGAGATACTCCGGAAATGTTTCGGATTATATGTTCGTTCCCGCATACATCTGACAACAGAATTGTTGACAACAATCACGTTGTGAAGGTACGGGCTATTATTCCTGCTGCTGGGAGAAAAAATCATTGGGAAGTCCCATTTGTTACACCAGAGGCCATGATGCGAACTAGGCCGGAATCAACAATCGCTTGACAGATCAGTCCTTGTTGCTGTTTTCTTCAGAATCTAGTTGCCAACCATCTGATCCATGAGGATTCTTTGACAAAGTTGTTCTAGGCTGCGAAAGATCATCCGAACCAGGTTTTGCCACAGATTCAGCAACTCTGATGTTTCTAGCTGAAGCTTGTTTGCCGATAGCCGGAGGGGGAGAAATCCAAGGCCGTAGATGTTGGCCAATTCGTTCGTAGAATTCCGGCACCAGTTTTTCGATGTCTTCGATGAAATTCCGGCGTTTTGAGAATCGGCCCGCAAGGTATTTGTTTACGATGATTTCAAATCTTGCTGGAACAGATCCAGCCTTTCCATTTTCAAGGCACTTCGGGTTGGCTCGTATATCCGACAATGTTGCTTGGGTGGGTATCCTGCCTCTGGGCCAAAAGGCCCTGATGATGACATCATCACCTTCAATATTTTTCAGTTGTCGGACTAGCCAGTTAATTCGCCCACTTGCTTTTGCCCTATGACCTGGAGCGTCTAATTCCATTGAGCATGAAATCGTTCGACGTTGCAGATTTACAGCCACATCAAGATTACTCGCGGCCCGCGGCACGACGAAAGTAGAGCGAAGTTCTTGAGAAGAGACTAGCGATTCACTTGCTTCGCGTAACCGCACTCCAGGATCATCTTGGTGTTTGCGGGGGATACGAAGGCTAATGTGTTCGCCAACACACCGACTGAGTATCAGGCAAATGTCTCGTTCTTCTTGATGCCAACTTGCAATGGTGTTTTCGATTTCAGGCGTGGTTCTGGCGAATTTCCGTCCATCGCGAACCCCGATGATGAGATCTCTCCACTCAGGATTCATCTGATCAAAGCGTTTAACCCCGGAATTCGAATGTTCAAAATAACGCACCATCTCTCTGAGAATGTACACCTGATCGGGATCCAAATTCTCGGCGTCTTTCAGAGTCAACAGTGCCTGAGTGAGTATGCTGGTCCACGACAGGTGAAGGAACTGGCAAGATTTTGTGAATTTTTTAGGGATTGGATATGGAACATGCGTTGGCAAGGCAACCAATTGGTTCGATAGAGTGATTACTGCATCAATACCGTATGCGCGAGCCGTCTCTGCGTATCGGACTATTTGCTCTTCGCTAATTTTCGAGTTATCAGTTTTGGCTTCTAGAAGTGCGGTCCATTGGCTATTGCGTGTTGACAGTCTCAATATTCCATCCGGCCGGTTTCCGTTACTTCCGTCAGTTGCTGGAAACTTGACTTCCGTGTAACTGGAAATTTTGGAAGTCTTCTTCACTCGAACAGCACAAGGCTTCAAAATCTGTTCGGCAAATGGGCGTATCACAGATAAAGTTGCTAGAAGGATGGATACAGCTCGTTCCTCTTTACGCGAATCGGCAACGGTTGGGATAAGTCTGGCACGGCAGGCATTTTCTAGGATTTCGTCGAGAGAGTTCATGGATATTAGGCCCCGGGAGAACTAAGTTTCAATTTCTGGGCACTTGCAGGCACAGGATTGTAGCCTATGGTGGCTAATAGAAAAGTCTACTCTTCCACCTTTACGATATACTTTCCGCGCCTCTTTAGTCACACGGTTTTTCAGTGCCTGTCGTTACACTCCCTGACGGTTCCGCCCGCGAGTTTGCTCAGCCGGTCACGGTGATGCAGATCGCCGAGGACATCGGGCCGGGTCTCGCCAAGGCGGCATTGGCCGGCCGGGTCGACGGGCGGTTGGTGGATGCCTGTGTCGAAGTGGAGCGGGATGCCGAGGTCGCCATCATTACCAGCCGCGACGAAGAAGGCGTCGAGATCCTGCGGCATTCGCTGGCGCACATGCTGGGCCAGGCGGTCAAGCAGTTGTACCCGGATGCCCAGATGGCGGTCGGCCCGGTCATCAAGGAAGGGTTCTACTACGACATCGCCCGCGAGGAATCCTTCACCGAGGAAGACCTTGAGAAAATCGAGGCCAAGGTGCAGGAACTGATCGCGCAGGACTACGACGTGTTGCGCGAGGTGGTGACCCGCGAGCGCGCCCGCGAGGTGTTCGAGGAGCGCGGCGAGACCTACAAGGTGCAGATCGTCGACGAGATCCCGGAAGGCGAGGAGATCGCGCTGTACCACCACCAGGAATACGTGGACATGTGCCGCGGCCCGCACGTTCCCAACACCCGCCACCTGCGGGCGTTCAAACTGACCAAGCTGGCGGGCGCCTACTGGCGGGGCGACTCCCGCAACGAAATGCTGCAGCGCATCTACGGCACCGCCTGGGCGGATGCCAAGCAGCTGCGGGCCTATCTCCACCGGCTGGAGGAAGCGCAGAAGCGCGACCACCGCAAGCTCGCGCGTGCGATGGACCTGTGCCATTTCCAAGAAGAAGCGCCGGGCATGGTGTTCTGGCATGCCAACGGCTGGACCCTGTACCGCCAGTTGGAGAGCTACATCCGCGAGCGTCTGGACCAGGCAGGCTACCAGGAAGTGCACACGCCGCAGATCCTGGACCGCACCTTGTGGGAGCAATCCGGGCACTGGGACAAGTTCGGCGAGATGATCTTCACCACCGAATCCGAGAACCGCGAGTATGCGGTCAAGCCGATGAACTGCCCGGGCCACGTGCAGTTGTTCAACCAGGGTCTAAAGAGTTACCGGGACCTGCCGCTGCGCATGGCCGAGTTCGGCACTGTGCACCGCAATGAACCGTCCGGCACCCTGCACGGGCTGATGCGCGCGCGCCGCTTCGTACAGGACGATGCGCATATCTTCTGCACGCCATCGCAATTACAGGACGAGATTGCGGACCTGATCGAACTGACGCGTACGACCTACCGCGACTTCGGGTTCGAAGACATCATCCTGGGCCTGTCGACCCGGCCCGACCGGAGGATCGGCGAGGATGCCCTATGGGACCGGGCCGAAGAGGCGTTGGACGAGGCGCTGACCGCCACCGGCCTGGAGTTCGCCGTGCATCCGGGCGAAGGCGCGTTCTATGGGCCGAAGATCGAGTTCACCCTGACCGATTGCATCGGGCGCGAGTGGCAGTGCGGCACGATCCAGCTGGATTTCTCCATGCCGGACCGGCTGGGCGCACGGTACGTGGACGAGCACAGCGAGAAGGTGGTGCCGGTCATGATCCATCGCGCCATCTTCGGTTCGCTGGAGCGATTCATCGGAATCCTGGTCGAACACTACGCCGGAGATCTGCCGTTGTGGCTGGCGCCTTGCCAGGCAATGGTGCTGAACATTACCGACGCCCAGGCCGACTATGCCGGGGAGGTGGTGGCACGGTTGCAGGCGGCCGGAGTGCGGGCGCACAGCGACCTGAGGAACGAGAAAATCTCCTTTAAGATACGCGAGCACACGCTCGCGCACGTCCCGTACCTGCTGGTAGTGGGCGATCGGGAGCGGGAAAACCGGGAAGTTGCGGTGCGTGCACGGGACGGCACGGACCTCGGCCCGGTGCCGCTGGATGAACTGGCTGAGCGGTTTGCTGTTACAATTCGCGCTCGCCGATCAAATCTGATGGAGGATTGAGTATCAGCGCAGAGAAAGAGATTCGCCTCAATGAGGACATCAACGTGCCGCGCGTGCGGTTGATCGACCATGGCGGCGTCAACCGAGGCGTCATAGGTCTGCACGAGGCCCGTCAACTGGCCGCCGATGCCGAAATGGACCTGGTCGAGATTTCCCCCAATACCGAGCCCCCCGTGTGCAAGGTCATGGATTATGGGAAATTTTGCTTCGAACGAAAGAAGAAGGCACAACAAGCCCGCAAGAAGCAGAAGCAGATCCAGATCAAGGAAGTCAAATTCCGGCCCGGCACCGAGGAAGGTGACTATCAGGTCAAGCTTCGCAACCTAGTGCGGTTCCTGACCGATGGAGACAAGGCCAAGGTGACGATCCGCTTCCGTGGAAGGGAATTGCACCACCGGGAACTGGGCGAGCGCAAGCTCAGCCGAATCGAGGAAGATCTTCAGGAATACGGCGAAATCGAGCAGCATCCGAAAATGGAAGGCCGCCAGATGGTGATGGTGCTAGCACCTCGCCGCCGCTGATTCTGCCACTGACTCACTGAACAACGATCATGCCCAAGCTCAAGACCAACCGGGGTGCGGCCAAGCGGTTCCGCAAGACGGCCAGCGGCAAGTTCAAGTGCCGCCAGTCGCACCGTAGCCATATCCTGACCAAGAAGAGCACCAAGCGCAAGCGCGCCCTGCGCTCGCCGGACCATCTCGACGCTGCAGACACCGCCTTGGCGCGGCGAATGCTGCCCTACGCCTGACCGATCATGCCTCGAGTAAAACGCGGCGTTACCACGCATGCCCGCCACCGCAAGGTGCGCAAGCAGGCGCGCGGCTATTACGGTGCGCGCAGCCGGACATTCCGTTCCGCCAACCAGGCGGTGATTCGCGCCGGACAATACGCTTACCGTGACCGTCGGGCGCGCAAACAGGATTTTCGCCGGTTGTGGATCGTGCGTATCAATGCGGCGGCCCGGATGTGCGGCCTGTCGTACAGTCGCCTGATGCACGGCCTGGCTCAGGCGGAAATCGAGATCGACCGCAAGATGCTGGCAGACCTCGCGATGAACGAGTTCGATACCTTTGCGCAGCTGGCGGATCAGGCCAAGGCCCGGTTGTCCGCAAGTTCCTGATACGATTGCGGGACGGGCCCGTCCATGCCGCAATTCGATTCCCTGCAACGTGAAGCCGATGCCGCCATCGGCGCGGCGTCCGATACCTCCGAACTGGAACGCCTGAGGGTTGCCTACCTGGGCCGCAAGGGGCGGGTCACCGTCGCCTTGCGCGGGCTCAAGGACCTTCCCGACGACCAGCGCCCGGCGGCCGGTGCCGAGATCCAGGCGGTCCGCACCCACATCGAGCAGGCCCTTGCCGCCCGCGGCGAGGCACTGGCCGAAGCCGAGACGCAGGCCCAGGTCGCGGCCGAACAACTGGACGTCACCCTGGCCGGGCGCACGCTCCCGCCCGGAGCCCGGCATCCCACCATCCTGACCCTGCAGCGCATCTGCGACTGGTTCACGCGCTTCGGCTACGGCGTCAATTACGGCCCGGAAATCGAGGACGACTATCACAACTTCGAAGCGCTCAACATCCCGCCGCTGCATCCGGCGCGCGCCATGCACGACACGTTTTATTTCGGTGACGGCCGCCTGCTGCGTACGCACACCTCTCCGGTGCAGGTCCGCACCATGAGTGTCAGCAAGCCGCCGATCCGGGTCATCGCACCCGGCCGCGTGTACCGCTGCGACTCGGACCCGACCCACAGCCCGATGTTCCATCAGGTCGAGGGCCTGTGCATTGAGGAGAACGTCAGCATGGCCGACCTGAAGGGTGCGCTCACGGCGTTCCTCAAGGCCTTCTTCGAAGACAGCGAGATCGAGACCCGGTTCCGGACTTCCTACTTCCCGTTCACCGAACCGTCGGCGGAGGTGGACGTCCGCCGCGCAGGCGGTGATTGGCTGGAGGTGCTGGGGTGCGGCATGGTGCACCCGGCGGTGCTGGAGGAGGGCGGCATCGATCCGGAGCTGTATACCGGCTTCGCGTTCGGCATGGGCGTGGAGCGGTTGGCGATGCTGTATTACGGGATTGATGACCTGCGGGTCATGTTTGCCAACGACCTGAACTTCCTGAGCCAGTTCGGAGGAACCGCCCAATGAAGTGCGACCTGGCCTGGCTGTCCAAGTGGGTGGCGGGGTTGCCGCCTGCCGAAGACTTGGCGCGACTGCTGACCATGGCCGGACTGGAGGTGGACGACCAGCGCGACCAGGTCCTGGAACTGGAGTTGACGCCGAACCGCGGCGACTGCCTGAGCATCCGCGGCCTGGCCCGCGAGGTCTCGGCGCTGACCGGCACGGAACTGCAGGAGCCTTTCGCTCCCGAGGAGACTCCCGGCACATCAGAGGGCAAGCCGAGTCTCGGCAAGATCGATGCCGACGCCTGCCCCTACTACAGCCTGCGCCTGATCGAGGGAATCGACCCGCAGGCGAAGACGCCGCAGTGGATGTTGGACCGGCTGGAGCGTTCCGGCATCCGGGCGCACCACCTGCTGGTGGACGTCACCAACTACGTCATGCTGGAACTGGGCCAGCCGCTGCATGCCTTCGATGCGGATGCCGTGTCCGGCGACATCTCGGTGCGCTGGGCACAGGCGCAGGAAATGATCCGTGCGCTGGACGACACGCAACTGATGCTGGATCCGGATATGCTGGTGATCGCGGTGGATGAGCAACCAATCGCCGTGGCCGGGATTATCGGCGGTGCCGCCTCCGCGGTGAGCGAGCAGACCACCCGGATTCTCCTGGAGTCGGCGCACTTCGCTCCGGAGGCGATCACGGGGCGCGCCCGCCGGCTGAAACTGCATACGGAGTCCTCGCGCCGCTTTGAGCGCGGCGTGGACCCGCGCCTTCCTCTGCAAGCGACCCATCGGGCCACCGAACTCATCCTCAAGTACGCCGGAGGGCAGGCGTCCGAAGTGGCGCATGCGGGGCAGTTGGCCCCGGAATACCGGCCGGACCGGATTCGCCTGCGCGCGTCGCGCCTGGCGAAGTGCCTGGCGGTCGAGGTGGAAGAGGCGGAGGTGGACCGGATCCTGCAGGCACTCGGCTGCCGGGTCAAACAGGGCTCCGGGCAATGGGAGGTGTCCGCGCCGAGCTGGCGCTTCGACCTGGCGATCGAAGAGGACCTGATCGAGGAAGTCGCGCGCGTGTACGGCTACGACCGGATCGAGCCGGCCCGGGTTCCACTGCCGGGGGGCTGGGCGACCCCGTCGCAGCCAGGGTCGAGGCAACTCGAGCACTGCCAGACGCGGCTGGTGGAGTGCGGCTATTCGGAAGCCGTGACCTACAGCTTCACCGAAGAGAAACTGGAACAGATCTTCGCGCCCAAGTCCAAGCCGTGGCGCCTGCTCAACCCGATTTCGGAGGATCAGTCGGTCATGCGCTCGACGCTGGTTCCGAGCCTGCTGCGGGCAGCGCAGTACAACCTCAACCGGCAACAGGCCAGCGTCCGGCTGTTCGAGACGGCCAAGGTATTCGCCCGGAATGGCGAGGACGTGCGCGAGACCTGGGTACTCGGCGGCGTGGCGTGCGGGATGGCGCATCCGCTGCAGTGGGGGGCAACGGCGCACCCGGTGGATTTCTACGACGTCAAGGGCGACCTGGAAAGCCTGTTGCAGGGCTGGTCCGATTCGCTGGAATTCTCGCCGGCGGATCATCCGGCACTGCATCCGGGACAGACCGCTTGCGTGAGCCTGGGTGAGAAGAAGATCGGGATCCTCGGTGCCTTGCATCCGAGCTTGCATGCCGAGTTCGATCTCGGAGACCCGGCGTTCGTGTTCGAACTGGAGCTGGAGGCTTGGGGAGAATTCCCGAGACCGCATTTCTCACCCTGGTCGGAGTACCCGACGGTGGCGCGTGATCTGAACGTGGTCGTGGCCGAGGACACACCCGCATCGGCGGTGGAGGACTGCGTGCGATCGCTGGACATCGAGTCGCTGCAAGAGGTGACCGTGTTCGACGTGTATCGCGGGAAAGGGCTGGAACCGAAGCATAAAAGTTTCGCATTGCATTTGATATTCCAGAGTTTCTCGGGTACATTAAAGGATGGAGAGGTTGACGGATACCTTGAACAGGTGATCTCGCAGCTCGCGAAACTTTTAGGGGCAGAGACTCGGCAATGGGCAAAACCCTGACCAAAACCGATCTGGCTGCCCGCCTGGTCGATCAGATAGGCCTCAACCGGGCGGAGTCCCGCGAACTGGTGGATGCCTTGCTGAACGAGATCAGTGCGGCGCTGTGTGCCGGCGAGGACGTTCGCCTGTGGGGCTTCGGCAATTTCATCCTGCGCGACAAGGCGGCCCGGCCGGGCCGCAACCCGCGCAACGGCGAGGAGACGCTCATCGTTCCCCGGCGCGTGGTGACCTTCCGCCCCGGGCAGAAGTTGCGCAAGCAAGTGGAAGGCCATGAATGAAAACGGCCGGGGCGATCTAGCCGTCCTGCCAAACAAGCGGTATTTCACGATCGGGGAAGTCAGCGACCTGTGCCAGGTCAAGGACCATGTGCTGCGGTACTGGGAGAAAGAGATCCCGGCGCTGAACCCGAAACGCCGGCGAGGACGGCGTTACTATCAACGCGAGGATGTATACCTGATCCGTGAGATTCGGGCCCTGATGCAGGAAGGGTACACGCTGGAAGGAGCCCGGCAGAAGCTCCAAGGGCGATCTTCGGTTCCACAGGACACGCCGCAGACCCAGGCCATTCGGCAGGCGGTGTCGGAACTCGAACGGGTCGTCGAGATGCTCAAGGAGTAACGTAGGTGTTGACAAGGTCGGGCGGGAGCGAGCTCCCGCGGCATACGGATATGGGACGGGGTGTGGCGCAGTCTGGTAGCGCACCGCAATGGGGTTGCGGGGGTCGGAGGTTCGAATCCTCTCACCCCGACCAGTCCGGCCGTGAAGACCCGATGTTGGCCTGACCATGTCCTGGGACCTGGAACTGATCCTGGTGGTGGCCACCGCCGCCACCGGCCTGATCCATTACGGACATTCCCTGTGGTACCGCCTGCGTCGCCAGGCGCCGCCGGTGCACCGGTTCTGGCTCGCCGAATGGTCGCATGCGCTGTTTCCGGTGCTGTTGCTGGTCCTGGTGCTGCGCACCTTCGTGGTCGAGCCGTTCCGGATTCCCTCCGGCTCCATGATGCCGACGCTGCTGATCGGCGACCTGATCCTGGTCAACAAGTACAGCTACGGTCTCAGGCTCCCGGTGTGGCATACCCGCGTCATAGAGGTCGGCCAGCCCGAACGGGGCGACGTGGTGGTGTTCCGCTTTCCGAAGAATCCCAACCTGGACTACATCAAGCGGGTGGTGGCGCTGCCGGAAGACGAGGTGGTCTACACCGGGAAGCAGCTGAGGGTGAACGGGGAGGTCTATCCCCAGGAGAACCCGCGCCCGTTCCTCGACGAACTCAGCGGCCTGCCGCGCCCGCATCACACGCAGTACACGGAAAGCGTCCACGGGCGCCGGCACGAAATCCTCCGCGACTCCCTGTACGAGGGCGTCGCCCGCACCTTCACGGTGCCGCCGGGCCATTACCTGGTGATGGGAGACAACCGCGACCACAGCAGCGACAGCCGGGTCTGGGGGTTCGTGCCGGAGGACCACCTGGTGGGGCGGGCGTTCCTGGTCTGGATGAACATCGACTTCCTGGTGGCGTCGCTGATTCACTCGGAGGTCTCGCTGCTCTCCCGTCTCGGCAAGATCCAGTGAATCGCTGAATGGCGCAGATCGAGGACTGGCTGCCGAAGGCGGTGCTGGACAGCCCCGAATACCGGACCGCCCGTACGCACCGCAGTGCCGGCTCACCGCACAACGAGCGGCAGGAATTCCTGGGGGACGCGCTGCTCGACCTGGTGATCTCGGAGTTCCTGTACCGGCGCTTCCCGGACCTTTCGGAGGGGGACCTGACCCGTTTGCGTGCGTATCTGGTCTGCCGGACCATGCTGGCCCGGTTGGCGGAGTCGGCCGAACTGGGCGAAGTGCTGATCGCGGAAGCCTCGTCGTCGGCCCGCCCGCGCGCCCGGCGCGCAATGGAAGGGAATGCACTGGAGGCGGTGATCGCGGCGGTTTACGAAGTGTGCGGCATCGAGGAGGCGCGTACGTTCATCCACCGCCTGTATGGCCGGATCCTAGAGGAATTGCCGTCCCCGGAATCCCTGCGCAGCGCCAAGAACTCCCTGCAGGAACTGTTGCAGGCAAGGGGCCGCGAGCGCGCCCGCTACACGGTGCTGGAGGAACGCCCGCAAGAGTCTCCGCGCTTCGAGGTGCTGTGCGAAGTGAAGGATCCCGAGGTGCAGGCCCGGGGGACGGGCGAGCGCATCCGCGAGGCGGAGCAGAACGCGGCGGAAGCCGCACTCGATGAGATCCGGAGACAGAGGCCCGAATGGACACTGTGACCCGCTGCGGCTTCGTGGCATTTTGCGGCAAGCCCAACGTCGGCAAGTCGACGCTGTTCAACCGCCTGCTGGAGCGGCCGCTGTCCGCCGCCACCGGCAAGCCGCAGACGACCCGGCACAACATCAAGGGCATCCTGACCGAGCAGAGCAACCAGTTCGTTTTCGTGGACACGCCCGGCATCCATTCCGGCCGGACCCGGGCGCTTTCGCGGCTGCTCAACGCCAACGCTTTCGACGCGATGAGCCAGGTGGACGTGGCGATGCTGGTGGTGGAGGTCGGGGTCTGGAACGCGCGCGACGAGAAAGTCCTGGAGGAATTGCGCGACGCAAAGATTCCCGTCATGCTGTGCGCCAACAAGATCGACCGGCTTCCCGACCAGGCGCTGATCCTGCCGTATTTTGCGCAACTGGCCGAACACGAGTTCCTTGAATACCTCCCGGTCAGTGCGCGCTCCGGGGAAGGCTGCGCGGTGCTCAAGGAAAGCTTGGCGAAATACATCCCGAAGCGGGAGCACCTGTTCGAGGCGGACGCGCTGACGGACCGCCACGAGCGGTTTTTCGCGGAGGAGTTGATCCGGGAGCAGCTGCTGGTCCAGCTGGACAAGGAGCTGCCCTATGCCATGCACGTCCAGGTGACCGACTTCCAGCACCAGGGAGAGCGGGTGCACATCTCGGCGCAGATTTTGGTGGAGCGCGAATCGCAGCGCAAGATCCTGCTGGGGAAGAACGGTTCGCGTATCGGTGCCGTCGGGCAGGCGGCGCGGCTGCGCATGGGCGAGCTCCTGGACCTGCCGGTGGTCCTGAAGCTGCACGTCAAGGTGCAGCCGAACTGGCAGCGGGACCCGAACATCCTGGCCAGTTACCGCGGGGGCATTTGATGCGGCAGGACGAGATGGTCCCGGCGTACGTGATCCAGGCTCGCCCCTGGCGCGAGACCAGCCTGCTGTACAAGGTGATTGCACACCATCATGGCCGGATCAGCCTGATCCATCGAGGGGCGCGCAACAGCCGCCGCGACCGGCCGTTGCCGACGCTGACTCCAGTGCGGGTGTCCTGGGGCGGGCGCGGCAGCCTGTACACCCTGCGCCATGCCGAGGTGAGCGGCACGATGGCGGTGCGGGACCCGCAACGGCAGGTCTATGCCCTGTACGTCAACGAGATCATCAGCTACCTGTTGCCGGACGATCGCTATTCGGACGAGATCTACCCGCTGTATCACGAGGCGCTGGCCCGCTTGGACGATGCCCCGGACCCGGAGTTCGTACTGCGCGGCGTCGAGATGGATTTACTGCAACTGGCCGGGCATCCGCTGCAGTTGGATCACACCGAACAGAGGAAGGTCGAGCCGGGCCGACACTACCGCTACCATCCGGGAACCGGGCCGGTGGAGTTGCCGGAGGGCGAGACGACCGACGGGATCAGCGGGCAGACCCTGCTGGCCCTGCAGGGGCGCGAAGAGATGGACGAGCGCACGCGGCGCGAGGCGCGCCGACTGATGCGGCAGGTGCTGGACTACTACATTGCGCCGCGCGTAATCCGGTCGCGGAGCATCATGCAGGCGCTGGCAGGCTGACTTTCCGAGACGTTCGCGCGGTGCCAGAACTGCGGCAATCCGGGGAGTTCCCAAGAACGTTTAACGTGGTAGAGTGTTCGTAGCAAAAACTATTCCGTAATATCGTGACGAACGTACGACTAGGCGTGAATATTGACCACATAGCGACCCTGCGCCAGCAGCGCCATACGGACTACCCGGACTTGAACGAGGCGATCCACCGGGCGGAGGCGGCCGGGGCGGACGGCATCACCATGCACTTGCGCGAGGATCGGCGGCATGTCCAGCTGGAGGACGTGGAACAGGCGCGCCGGCAGGTGCGCGGGACCCTGAACCTGGAAATGGCCGCGACCGAGGAGATGCTGGACATCGCGGAGCGCATCCACCCGGACTACTGCTGCCTCGTGCCCGAGCGGCGCGAGGAGCTCACCACCGAAGGCGGACTGGACGTCGTGGGGGGCGCGGACCGGATCCGGGAAGCCTGCACGCGGCTGAAGAAGGCGGGAATCCGGGTATCGCTGTTCGTCGAGCCGGCGCGCGAGGTCATGGACGCCGCGGCCGAGTTGGGCGCGTCCATCGTGGAGTTGCACACCGGCCCCTACGCCAACGCGGCGGAGCCGGAGGCGCGCGAGGCGGAACTCGAACGGCTTGCCTCCGTCACCCAGTACGCACGCGAGCGGCTGACGGTCAATGCCGGCCACGGCCTGCACCGCGACAATGTCGGCCCGGTCGCGTCGATCCCGGGGATGAACGAACTCAACATCGGCCACGCCATCGTCTGCCGGGCGGTGATGGTGGGCCTGGAAGCGGCCGTGCGCGAGGTACGCGAGGCCATGGAGGCAACATGAGGGAATACCCGACGATCGAATCCTGCATCGGCAACACGTCGCTGGTCCGCCTGCAGCGCATGGCGCCCGAGGGGGTCACGGTGTTGGCCAAGCTGGAGGGGGACAACCCGGCCGGCTCGGTCAAGGACCGCCCCGCGATCAACATGATCAACGCCGCCGAGGCGCGCGGGGACATCCGTCCCGGCGACACCCTGGTCGAGGCCACCAGCGGCAACACCGGGATCGCGCTGGCGCTGGCGGCGGCGATCCGCGGCTACCGGATGATCCTGGTTATGCCGGAGAACATGAGCCTGGAGCGGCGCCAGACCATGGCGGCGTACGGTGCCGAGCTGATCCTGGTCACCGAGGCCGAGGGTATGGAGGGTGCGCGCGACCGGGCGCTGGAGATGAACCGCGCAGGCGACGCGTACATCCTGAACCAGTTCGACAACCCGGACAACTCGGAGTCTCACTACCGGGGCACCGGCCCGGAGCTGTGGCGGGAAACCGGCGGCGAACTGACGCATTTCCTCTCTTCCATGGGCACCACCGGGACCATCAGCGGGGCCGGGCGCTACCTGAAGGAGCAGAACCCCGAGATCGAGGTGATCGGCGTGCAGCCGGCGGACGGCTCCGCGATCCCGGGCATCCGCCGCTGGGCGGAGGAGTACGTGCCGAAGATCCTGGAGCGGGAGGTGGTCGACCGGGAGATCGACGTCACGCGCAAGGATGCGGAAGACACCATGCGCGAGATGGCCAAGCGGGAGGGAATCTTCGCCGGGATCTCGTCGGGCGGCTGCATGCACGCGGGATTGCAGGTCGCGGCGGTGGCCGCGCCGGGATCGGTGATCGCCGTCATCGTGTGCGACCGCGGTGACCGGTACCTGTCCTCGGGGGTGTACCCGTCGTGATCGGAGACGTGCTGGCATTCGACATCGAGACCATTCCGGATGCGGAGTTGGGCCGGCGGATCCACGGCCTGACCGACAATATCCCCGACGAGGACGTCGTGCGCGCCATGGAGCAGTTGCGCATGCAAAAGACCGGCGGGCACCTGTTCCAGCCGCTTTACCTGCAGAAGGTCGTCTGCATCTCGGTGGTGTACCACACGGAGTCGGTGCTGGTCGCGAAGTCCCTGGAGGACATCGAGGCGGACGAGCGCACGATCATCCGCAACTTCTTCGACGGCATCGACCGCGCGGCTCCTCGGCTGGTGACCTGGAACGGCAACGGCTTCGACCTCGCGGTGCTGAACTACCGGGCCATGTACCACGGGATCTCCGCGCCACGCTACTGGGAGACGGGGGACAACGAGCGGGAGTTCCGCTACAACAACTACATCAGCCGCTACCACGAGCGGCACCTGGACCTGATGGACGTGATGTCGCGCTACAACCCCCGCGCCTCGGCCGGGCTGGACGATTTCGCGACCATGCTGGGCTTCCCCGGCAAGCCGGAAGGGATGTCGGGCGGCGAGGTGTGGCCGGCCTACCGGGAGGGGCGGCTGGCCGAGATCCGCGAGTACTGCGAGACCGACGCGCTCAGCACCTACCTGGTGTTCCTGCGCTTCGAATTCTTTCGCGGCAACCTGATGCGGGAAGAGTACATTGAGCTATGCGACCAGTTGCAGTCCTACCTGGAGGAGGAGGACAAGGGTCATTTCCGCGATTTCCTGGCGCGGTGGGACCGCGCGGGCGATCCGGTCAGCTAGGCGTCAGTCCAGCAGTTTTTCGATGATGGCGAGATAGACCTCGGCCAGCCGGTCGAGGTCCTCGACGGCGACGTGCTCGTCGATCTTGTGGATGCTGCGGTTGATCGGCCCGAACTCGACCACTTCGGCGCCGGTCGGGCGGATGAACCGTCCGTCCGAGGTGCCGCCCTCGGTGCTGAGTTCCGCATCCGTCCCCAGGACTTCCGACACGGCATCCTGGCAGGCCTGGCTCAGGGTGCCGGGCGGCGTACGGTAGGGCAGGCTCGCTCCCTGCCATTCGACCTGGTAGTCGAGGCCAGCGTTCTCGAGGATTTCGGTAATCCGCTCGCGCAGCTGTTCGGCGGTGACTTCCGTCGAATAGCGCAGGTTGAAGTCCGCGGTCAACTCGCCCGGGACGACGTTGGCGGCGCCGCAGCCACTGTTGAGGTTGGAGACCTGGAACTGGGTGGGCTGGAAGTCCTCGTTGCCTTCGTCCCAGGTGACGCCGGTCAGCTCCAGCAGGGCGGGGGCGAAGCGATGGATCGGGTTGTCGCACAGGGCCGGGTAGGCGATGTGTCCCTGGATGCCGCGCACCGTCAACCGTCCGGACAGCGAGCCGCGACGGCCGTTCTTGATGACGTCGCCGAATCGTTCGCGGCAGCTCGGCTCGCCGACGACGCACCAGGCGGGCACTTCCCCGCGCTCGCGCAGACGTTCGATCGCGACCCGGGTGCCGTGCACGGCCGGGCCTTCCTCGTCGCTGGTCAGCAGCAGGCCGAGGGAGCCGTTGTGGTCGGGCCGCTTGGCGACGTAGCGGGCGCAGGCGACGGCCATCGCGGCGACGCCGCCCTTCATGTCGGCCGCGCCGCGGCCGTACAGGAGCCCGTCGCGGAGGGTCGGGCTGAAGGGGTCGCTGCTCCACTGCTCGAGCGGGCCGGTCGGCACGACGTCGGTGTGCCCGGCGAACATCAGCAGCGGTTCGCCTTCGCCGTGGCGCAGCCACAGGTTCTCAACGTCTGCGGACGGCATGGGTTCGGCGCTGAACCCGTGAGGCGCCAGGTGTTCGGCGACGAGCGCCTGGCAGCCTGCATCTTCCGGGGTGATCGAGGGGCGTTCGATCAGCGCGCAGACGAGGTCGAGGACGTCCGACATGCTATGACTCCAGCGCTTGCGCCCACGCCGCCTCGTCGAAACCCGCGCTCAGTGTGCCGTCGTTGTCGAGCAGCGGGCGCTTCAGCAGGGTCGGATGGGCCAGGAGGAGATCGACGGCGGTCGTGTCGGTCAGGCCGGTGCGCTGACCCTCCGGCAATTGCCGCCAGGTCGTGGAACGGCGGTTCAGCAGCGTGTCCGTGCCGAGCCGGGCGATCCAGCCCTCCAGCTGGGCGCGCGTCAGCCCGTCTGCCCGGGTGTCGTGAAAGCGGTAGTCGACGGCCTGCCGGTCCAGCCACTTTCGTGCTGCCCGGACCCGGTCGCAGTTGGGGATGCCATAGACGGTCACCATGATTAACCGTCGGCGGCCTCGCGCAGGAGGGCGTTGATGCCGACCTTGCTGCGGGTCTTCTGGTCGACCTGCTTGACGATGACCGCGCAGGCCAGGCTGTAGCGTCCGTCGGAGGCGGGCAGGGAGCCCGGCACGACCACGGCGCCGGCGGGAACCCGCCCGTAGGAGACTTCGTCCCGCGTGCGGTCGTAGATGCGGGTGCTTTGTCCGATGAACACGCCCATGGAGATGACTGCGCCCTGTTCGACGATCACGCCCTCGACGATTTCCGAGCGGGCGCCGATGAAGCAGTCGTCCTCGATGATGGTGGGAGCGGCCTGCAGCGGTTCCAGCACGCCGCCGATACCGACACCGCCGGAGAGGTGCACGTTCTTGCCGATCTGGGCGCATGAGCCGACCGTCGCCCAGGTGTCCACCATGGTTCCGGAGTCGACGTAGGCCCCGATGTTCACGAAGCTCGGCATCAGCACCACGCCGGGGGCGATGAAGCTGCCGAAGCGCGCGGTCGCTGGCGGCACGATGCGGACTCCGCCGCGGTCCAGTTCCTCTGCGCTGCCCAGGGCGAAACGGCCCGCTACCTTGTCGCGATAGCGGGTATGCCCGCCGTCGATGATCTCGTTGTCGGTGATGCAGAACGAGAGGAGCACGGCCTTCTTGAGCCACTCGTGCACGATCCAGCCGCCGTCGCCGGGTTCGGCGACCCTCAGGCGGCCGTCGTTGAGACCCTGCAGGGCTTCCTGCACGGCGCTGCGGACGGGCTCGGGAGCGGAGTCCGGGGTCAGTTGCGCGCGCTCTTCGAACGCTTGCTCGATGGTGGACTGGAGACTCATGGGAGAGACCCGGTTAAAAGCATGGCGCGTATGTTAACAGGAAGCCGCGCCGGGGGGTCCGGCC
This sequence comes from uncultured candidatus Poriferisulfidus sp., assembly GCA_965116525.1. Classification (GTDB taxonomy): domain Bacteria; phylum Pseudomonadota; class Gammaproteobacteria; order Poriferisulfidales; family Poriferisulfidaceae; genus Poriferisulfidus. The sequence continues at coordinate 472,629 of OZ220694.1, read as the reverse complement.
AGGAGCCGGTGATCTATTCGCGCAGGGCGTTGCCGAGCTGTTCGATGTGCTGGTGCAGGGTGTCGGCGATCCGCTTCTGCGTTTCGGGGTCCTGGATCGGGCGGGATTCGGCGTCGGTGACGGTGAACACGTCCTGCACCTGCGCGCCCAGGGTCGTGATCCGCGCCTGGGTGATCCGGACCTGGCACGAGTCGAGGGCCCGGCTGACGGTCCAAAGCAGGCCCGGATGGTCGGAGGTCGAGAGGTTGATCCGGGTCTCGGGTGGGGTTTTGCGCTGCACGAACTCGATTTCGGTCGGGAGGTCGAAGTGCCGGGTCCGCCGCTTCGGCTGGCGCAGTACCGGACGGTCGAACTCCCCCGGCGACCGGGTCACGCTCTGCAGGGTCTCGCGCAGTTCCTCCAGCGAGTAGCGTTTGCTGATCGGCTGGCCCTCGGCGTCGGTCACCAGGAAGGTCTGCAGGATGTTGCGGTCGCGGGTCTCGGTGATGCGTGCGTACAGCACGTTCGCGCCGAGCCGGGCCAGCGCCGCGGTCAGCGGGGCGAACATGCGCTCGTGGCTCTCGTCGTAGACCAACACTTCCGTGCAGTGGTGTTCTCCCTGGTGGCGCACGAATACCTGGGTCGGGGTCTCGGGGCTGCGCCCGGCAATGCATTCGGTCTGCCAGGCCAGTTCGTCGTCGGTGTAGTGCAGAAGGTCGCTGTCCGGCAGGGAGTCCCAGAACTGCCGGCAGGCGGCCGGGTCGCCGCGGGGGATTTTCGCGAGCGCCGAAGTCTTCAGGTCCTCGATCTGCCGGGCCGCGTCGACCGGCTCGTCCAGCCCGCGCTGCAACTGCTGGTCGGTCGCAATGTACAGCTGGTACAGGAGCGCTTCGCGCCAGGGCGTCCACAGCGAGGGATTGGTGCCGCGCAGGTCGGCGACGGTCAGGAGGAAGAGGCCGCGCAGGCGGACCCCGTTGCCGACCAGCCTCGCGAAATTTCGCACCACGTCCGGGTCGCTGATGTCGCGTTTCTGAGAGGTGGTCGACATCTTCAGGTGGTGCTCGACCAGCCAGCTGACCATGCCGGCATCGTAGGCGCTGAGGTGGTGGTCCAGGCAGAAGTCCCGGGCGAGCGTGCTGCCGAGGTCGGAATGGTCCCCGTCGCGCCCCTTGGCGATGTCGTGGAACAGGGCGGCGAGATACAGCAGCTCGGGCTTGGGGAACTGCAGGAACAGCTCGTGGTAGAGCGGGTTCTCGCCTTCCTGGTCCGGCTTGGTAACGTGCCGCAGTTCGGTCAGCACCCGCAGGGTGTGCTCGTCCACCGGATGGATGTGGAACAGGTCGTACTGCATCATGCCGACCACCTTGGCGAAGTCGGGCCAGTACCGGCGCAGGACGCCGTAGCGGTTCATGCGGCGCAGTTCCCGGGCGACGTGCTGGGGTTGGCGCAGGATTTCCATGAACAGGGTTTTGGAGGCCAGCCGGTCGCGGAAGGCGTCGTCGATCCGGTGCAGGTTGGCGCGGACCGCCCGGATGGTGCGCGCCCGGACGCCCTTGATGTCGGGGTGCTGCTGCAGGAGCAGGAACAACTCCAGCAGGCCCTGCGGATGCCGCTCGAAGACCTTCTCGTCGCGGGCTTCCAGGTAGCCGTCGAGGACCTGGAAGTAGGCGTTCAGGGGTCTCGGGGCATTCCGGCTGGGGGGTTGCAGGCTCTCGCGGTACTGCTGGCTCAGGACTTCGGCAAGACGGTCGATTTCGCTGGTCGTGCGGTAGAAGTCCTGCATGAACGCCTCGACGGTGTCGTTGACGGTGTCGCCGCGGTAACCGAACTGTTCGGCGATCGGGCACTGGTAGTTGAACAGCAGGCGCTCCTCGGCCTGGCCGCTGGCCTCGTGCAGGGCGAAGCGCACTTTCCACAGGAACTCCCGTCCTTCGCGCAGCAGTTCCAGTTCCTCCGGTTCGCAGAAGTCCGACGGACTCTCGATGTCCTCGTGCCGCTTCAGAATCCAGTGAAGGGTCTGGATGTCGCGCAGCCCGCCGGGCCCTTCCTTGATGTTGGGCTCCAGCCGGTAGTTGCTACCGCCGAACTGCAGGTGGCGGAACTCCTGCTCCTCGACCTTGCCGAGGAAGAACTGCTCCTTGGTCCACAGGGGCGCCCGGAACAGTCCGACCCGCGGGGTCAGGTTGCCCTCCAGGTCGCGGGCGAACTTGGGATCCCCGCACAGGTGCCGCATCTCGAGCCAACTGGTCATCAAGGTGATGTCGTCCCGGGCGTCCTGGCGACACTGGTGGACCGTCCGCACGCTCTGCGCGAGCTTCAGCCCGCCGTCCCACAGGGCCTGGAAGAACGGACCGAGTTTCTCCGGGGCGCGCCGCCCCCGGTACAGCACCAGGACGTCGATGTCGGAGTAGGGATGCAGTTCTCCGCGACCGTAGCCGCCGACCGCGAGCAGGGCGAGGTCTTCCGCCTCGTCCAGCCGGTGCGCATGCCAGAGCGTCTGCAACATCCGGTCGATGAGATCGGACCGCGCATGCACCAGGTCGGAGACATCGCGCTCCGGGAACTGTTCCGACAGGAACTGCTGGGTGGCTTCGGTCCACCGCTTCCAGCCTGCGGGGTCGGAGCCCTGCGGCAGGGGGTGCGCGTCCAGGCAGGCGCGGACCAGGCGGGCACTCACGGGAAGCTTTCGTCGGGCCGGGCGGTCAGTACCTCGAAGCCGTCCTCGGTGACCAGGATGGTGTGCTCCCACTGGGCCGACAGGCTGTGGTCGCAGGTGACGACGGTCCATTGGTCCGGCAGCAGCCTCACCTGCGGCAGCCCGGCGTTGATCATGGGCTCGATGGTGAAGGTCATGCCGGGTTTGAGCGCTATCCCGGTACCGGCCGTGCCGTAGTGCAGGACCTGCGGCTCCTCGTGGAATTCGCGGCCGATGCCGTGGCCGCAGTACTCGCGCACCACGGACAGGTTCCGGCCTTCCGCGAAACTCTGGATGGTATGGCCGAGGTCGCCGAGGCGGATGCCCGGGCGCACCATGCAGATGGCCCGATGCATCGCTTCGTAGGTCAGGTCGACCAGCCGGCGGGCCTGCACCGACGGCTTGCCGAGCAGGAACATGCGGCTGGTGTCGCCGTGGAAGCCGTCCTTGATCACGGTGACGTCGATGTTGAGGATGTCGCCGCGCTTGAGCTTGCGGTCGGAGGGGATGCCGTGGCATACCTGGTGGTTGAGCGTGGTGCAGACGGACTTCGGGAAGCCCAGGTAGTTGAGCGGGGCCGGGATGGCGTCCTGCACCTCCGTGATGTGGCGGTGGCACAGGTCGTTGAGGTCATCCGTGGTGACCCCGACCTTGACGTGTTCGGCAATCATTTCCAGCACTTCCGCGGCAAGGCGCCCGGCAGTGCGCATCTTCTCCGCTTCTTCAGGGGTCTTGATGGTGACGGGCATGGTCGGGGAGGGCCGGAAACGGTGCGTAGAAAGTCATATTATGCGCCATAACGCCCGGCGGGTGCGGTCCCGGACATGCGGAGCCTTTTAGCCTAAACCAGGCTATCTGCATCTAATTACGCATCATATGATGTATAATTATCACATCATTTCAAGCTGGAACCCGTATGAGGACGACCCTGAACATCGACGAGACCCTTCTGGCGCAGGCACGGCTTCTCACCAACATCGAATCGAAGTCGAAACTGGTCCGCGAGGCGCTGGCGGCGCTGGTGGAGCGGGAGAGCGCGCGCCGGCTCGCGCGGCTGGGCGGTAGCCAGCCGGGGCTCTCGGACATTCCGCGCCGACGCCTCGCCGATGATCCTGGTTGACACGTCCGTCTGGATCGAGCATTTCCGCGTCGGCAACGAGACGCTGTCGCGGCTGCTCGACGCCCACCAGGTGTGGATCCACCCTTTCGTGATCGGCGAGATCGCCTGCGGCAATCTCGAGGACCGCAAGGAGATCCTGTCGGGGCTTGGGCATCTTCCCGCAATGCCGGTGGCGATGCATTCCGAAGTGCTGTTTTTTCTGGAGCGGAACCGGCTTTCTGGTCTCGGTGTCGGTTACGTCGACCTGCACCTGCTGGCCGCGGTGGCGCTGGCGCCGCCGATGCGGCTGTGGACGCGGGATCGGCGGCTTGCGACGGTGGCGGACGGCTTGCATTGCGCCTACCGGAAAGACACGCACTAAACAAAAAAGGGACTATAATGCGCGCTCGCAGGCTGACCTGCGAAATTCACGTCCGGACCGACACGAGCGGTGGGTGCCCCCAGGGTTACCGCAAGGGGTTCGGGCAAGTTGACAACCCGCAAGGCTTCGGAACCTGACAACCCGGAGTCGCTATCAGGAGGGCCGCAATGCCGTGTGCCACCTTGCGTGAAATGCTGGAAGCCGGTGTCCACTTCGGACATCAGACCCGGTACTGGAATCCCAGCATGGCGCCGTATATCTTCGGCGAGCGCAACAAAATCCATATCATCAACCTCGAAATCACCCAGCGCATGCTGGACGAGGCCGCCGGACAAATACGCCAGTGGGCGGCCGAGGGCAAGACGATCCTGATCGTCGGCACCAAGCGTGCGGCGCAGGACATCGTCAAGGCCAAGGCCGAGGAGTGCGGGATGCCGTACGTCTCGCAGCGCTGGCTGGGCGGGACGCTGACCAACTTCCACACCGTGCGCAACTCTCTCAAGCGCCTGCAGGACCTCAAGCGCATGGAGGGCGAGAACCTGATGGCGCGCATCAGCAAGAAGGAAGCGCTGCGCCTGACCCGTGAAAAGATCAAGCTGGAGCGCAGCCTGGGCGGCATCGAGGAGATGGAGCGGATTCCGGACGCCCTGTTCGTGATCGACGTCCGGTACGAGAACATCGCGGTACGCGAGGCTCGGCGCCTGGGTATTCCGGTGGTTGCGATCGTCGACAGCAACAGCTCGGTCGAAGGCATCGACCGCATCATTCCGGGCAACGACGACGCGATCCGTTCGATTCAGCTCTACATGGACGTGATCAGCGACGCGATCGAGGCCGGGCGCAAGCAGGCCGAGGAAGAAGGGGTTGTGGTGGAAGCGCCAGCTCCCCGGGAGACTTCGGTCAAGCGCAAGGGCCGACGGGCCAAGCTGCGCGTCGAATCGAAGGACGAGCCGAAGGCGGAGGACGCCACCGGCGAGACGGAACCCGAGGCCGAAGCGGCCCCGGTCGAAGATTCGGCTGAATCGGTCGAAGCGGAAGCTCAGGCTGAACCGGTCGAAGCGGAAGCCTCGGCTGAAGCGGCTGAAGATTCGGCTAAACCCGCCGAAGCGGAAGCTCCGGCCGAAACGGAAGCCCCGGTTGAAGCGGCAGAGGATTCGGCTGAACCCGTCGAAGCGGAAGCTCAGGCTGAAGCGGCAGAGGACTCGGCTGAACCCACCGAACCGGCCGAGGCAGAGCCTCAGGCCGAAGCGGCAGGGGAACCGGCTGACGAGGCGGAGCCCGAGCCAGTTGCGGAAGACGCCAAGTAAGGCACCGGAGCAAGGAGTCATTCATGGAGATTACGGCACAGCTCGTCAAGGAATTGCGCACCCGGACCGGGGTGGGCATGATGGAATGCAAGCGCGCGCTTGGCGAATGCGGCGGCGACATCGACGCGGCCATTCAACACCTGCGCACGTCCGGACAGATGAAGGCGGACAAGAAGTCCGCGCGCACGGCGGCCGAGGGGTCGCTGGCACTCGCGAAGTCGGAGGACGGCGCCCGGGCATTGCTTTTGGAACTCAATAGCGAAACGGATTTCGTCGCCAAGGACGACAGCTTCCTGGCGTTTGCCCAGGCTTGCGCCGATGCGGCGCTGGTGTCGGGCACCGAAGAGGTCGATGCCCTGATGGGTCAGTCCACCGACGACAGCACGTTCGACGAAGTACGCCGGGAACTGGTGGCACGATTGGGCGAGAACATTCAGGTTCGCCGCGTGCAGCAGCTGGACGCCGACGGCGGCTCGATCGGGTGCTACCTGCACGGGCGGCGGATCGGCGTGCTGGTGGCGTTCGAGGGCGAGCCTGAACTCGGCCGCGACCTGGCGATGCATATCGCCGCGTCCCGCCCGGTGTGCGTGGGCGAAGACGACGTTCCGGAAGACATCCTGGAGAAAGAGCGTGCGGTGCTGACCGCGCAGGCGCAGGACTCCGGCAAGCCGCCGGAAATCATCGAGAAGATGATCGGCGGGCGGTTGCGCAAGTACCTGTCCGAGATCACGCTGCTGGGCCAGCCTTTCGTCCGCGACCCGGACACCACGGTGGGCAAGCTGCTCAAGTCGAAGGGCGCCTCGGTACGGGCGTTCGTGCGCCTCGAGGTCGGCGAAGGGATCGAGAAGAAACAGGAAAACTTCGCCGAGGAAGTTCGCGCCCAAGCCCAGACGCACTGACTCCGCCGCCATGTCCGCCGCATACCGCCGCATCCTTCTGAAGCTGAGCGGCGAGGCGTTGATGGGCCCCAACCGGAATGGAATCGACCCCGACACGGTGCGCCGTCTGGCCGCCGACCTGGCCGAGGCGCAGGCTCGGGGCGTACAGATCGCGGTGGTGGTGGGGGGTGGCAACATCGTCCGGGGCGAGGGTCTCGAGGCGGCCGGGATCGACCGGGTCACCGGCGACCAGATGGGCATGCTGGCGACCCTGATCAATGCGCTGGCCCTTCAGGAATCGGTAGAGCAGCACCAGGTCTCGTGCCGGGTGATGTCCGCCATCCCGGTGCCGCAGGTCTGCGAAAGCTACATTCGGCGCCGCGCCGTGCGCCATCTCGAGAAAGGCCGCCTGGTGGTGTTCGCCACCGGAACCGGCAACCCGTTCTTCACGACCGACTCCGCCGCCAGCCTGCGTGCCGTGGAGATCGGCGCGGACATTCTGCTCAAGGCGACCAAGGTGGACGGGGTGTATTCCGGCGACCCCCTCATTGATCAGGATGCGCAGCGCTTCGAGCATATCGACTACGACGAAGCCCTGCACCGCAAGCTCGCGGTCATGGATTCGACCGCCCTGGTCCTGTGCCGGGACAACCGCGTCCCGATCCGGGTGTTCAACATGTTTGATAACGGGGCCCTGCTGCGGCTGATCGCCGGCGAGCCGGTCGGGACCCTGGTCCACGCGGAGGCGGCCCATGCGTGAGGAAATCCTGGCCGACGCCCGCGAACGCATGCAGAAGAGCCTCGGCGTGCTGGGCGAGGCGCTGACGCGCATCCGCACCGGCCGCGCCCATCCCAGCCTGCTGGACCCGGTCAAGGTGGAGTATTACGGGGCTGAGGTGCCGATCGATCAGGTGGGCAGCGTGACGGTCGAGGAAGGACGCACATTGGTGGTTCAGGTGTGGGAGAAGAACATGGTGGAGGCGGTGGAGAAGGCGCTGCTCAACTCCGATCTGGGTATTACGCCGTCCACGGCGGGGCAGGTGATTCGTTTGCCGATGCCGCCGCTCACCGAGGAGCGCCGCCGGGTGCAGGTGCGGCATGTGAAGGAGACACTGGAGGAGGCGCGCGTCTCAATCCGAAATGTCCGGCGCGATGCCAACCACATGCTCAAGGACCTGCTCAAGGAGAAGGAGATCAGCGAGGACGATGAGCGCCGCGACCAGGATGCGGTGCAGAAGCTGACCGACGACTCCATCCGAGAGGCGGAGCAGATGGCATCAGAAAAAGAAAAGGCCCTGTTGGAAATCTGAGGATTTTCGGGAGAGCAGTGCACGAATTCACTCCGCCGCAGTCTGGCCTCCCGGTTCACGTCGCGCTGATCCCGGACGGCAACCGCCGCTGGGCGCGCCAGCGCAAGAAATCCCATGAGGCCGGCTACCGCGCCGGCATTGCGGCCACCCGGGCCCTGGTCGAGCATGCCGCACGGCGCGGGATATCGATTCTTACCCTGTTCGCGTTCAGCAGCGAGAACCGCAAGCGGCCCAAGCCTCAGGTGGAACTGCTGATGAGCCTGCTGGTCGAGACCCTGGATGCCCAGGCCCGCGAACTCATGGAGCAGGGAATCGAATTACGCTTCATCGGCGAACTGGACCGACTGTCGCCGAAGATCCGGTCGCGCATCCGGCGGATCGAGGCGCAGGCTCCGGCCGAGCCGAGCCTGACCCTGTGCGTGGCGCTGCACTACGGCGGGCGCCAGGATTTGCTGTCCGCATTCCGGCACTGCCAGGAGGCAGGCGCCGACGCCATCGGTGAGGCGGAGATGTCGAAAGCACTCGGCACCGGGGGACTACCGGACCCGGACCTGCTGATCCGCACCGGCGGCGAGTTCCGGGTGAGCAATTTCCTGCTGTGGCAGCTGGCGTACACGGAGTTGTACTTCACCGACTGCCTGTGGCCGGACTTCGACGATAAGGAATTCGACCGGGCGCTGGAGTGGTTCGCCGCGCGCGAGCGGCGTTACGGAGGTAGCGTCGGATGAGCGAGCTTGCGAAGCGCGTCGGCACGGCCGCGGTCCTGCTGGGGGTGGTGGGAGGCGCGCTGGTTCTGAACGAGACCGGTGTCGGCCCCGGCCCCTGGATGCTTTTCGTTGCCGTGGCGTGCGCGGCGGCGGTCTGGGAATGGGCCGGGCTGCTCGGGTTGGGGAGTCCGTGGCGGGTCGTCTATTTGGCGGTCGGCGTGGGGCTGACGTGGATCCTGTTGTCGCCGACCCTCGTGGCGGCGCTCTGGCTGGTGCTCGGGCTGTGGATCGTCGCATTGCTGCGCATCGCGGGCGTGCCGTTCCCGCGCACGGCTGAGGCGCCGTTTTTTGGTATGCTGGGTTTGGTGGCAATTCCGGTAGCGGGTTTGATCCTGGTGGCTTTTTTAGGACCATTTGCGTGGGCGTTTCTGGCAGTGGTGATCGTGGCGGATACGGCGGCCTACCTCGTCGGTCGACGCTACGGGAAGACTGCGTTGGCGCCGGAGATTTCCCCGGGAAAGACTCACGCCGGACTCATCGGTGCCCTGCTGGCCGTGGCGGCGGTTAGCCTCCCGATCGCGTGGGGCCTGAACCTTCCCCCGTCCACCTGGTTCTATTTTGTCTGCCTGGCGCTTCTGACGGCCTGCTTCAGCGTGGTCGGGGACCTGACGGTCAGCCTGCTCAAGCGCCGCGCGAACGTCAAGGACAGCGGCCGGCTCCTGCCCGGGCACGGCGGCGTCCTGGACCGGGCCGACGGCTTGCTGGCCGCGATGCCGGCGTATGCCCTGGGCATCCAGGTGCTGCAGGGGGTGGTGGCGATATGAGCGGGATGCGACTGACGGTACTCGGATCATCGGGCACGATCGGCATCAATACGCTGGATCTCGCCGAGCGCCACCCGGATCACGTCGAAGTGTTTGCGCTGGCCGCGAACTCGGACCATTCGACCGTGCTCGAACAATGCCGCCGGCACCGGCCTCGCTATGCCGCCCTGGCCAATGCGGAGGCGGCGCAAAGCCTGCGGGATGCGTTGCGTGCGGAGCAAATTGACACCGAGGTCCTCCAGGGAGAGGACGAACTGCGCGATCTGTCGGGCGATACGCGCGCCGACTGCGTGATGGCCGGGATCGTCGGGCTGGCGGGGCTGGTGCCGACGCTGGCCGCGGTGCGGTCCGGGCGGAGGGTGCTGCTCGCCAACAAGGAGTCGCTGGTGGCGGGTGGGCAGTTGTTTATGGACGAAGTGCGCCAACACGATTGCGAACTGGTCCCGGTCGACAGCGAGCACAACGCGCTGTTCCAGTGCCTGGCGCAGACCGACCCCGAGGCCATCGAACGCGCGACCCTGACCGCCTCGGGCGGGCCGTTCCGCGAGACCCCGCTGGAGCAGCTCGACGCGGTCACCCCGGACCAGGCGTGCGCGCACCCGAACTGGAAGATGGGGCGGAAGATTTCCGTGGACTCCGCGACCATGATGAACAAGGGGCTGGAACTGATGGAAGCGCGCTGGCTGTTCGGCCTGGAGGCCGACCGGGTCGACGCCGTGATCCATCCAGAGTCGATCGTTCATGCCTTACTGACCCTGCGCGACGGTTCCACGCTGGCTCACCTGGGGCCGGCCGACATGCGCGTCGCCATCAGCTATGCCCTGTTCGGGCCGCAGCGCCTGCCTTCCGGGGTCGAATCCCTGAACCTGGCGGAGTGCGCGCCGCTGAACTGGTATCCGCCGCCGCCCGGGCGCTATCCCTGCCTGGAGCTGGCACGCCAGGCGATGCAGGCGGGCGGACCGGCGCCGATCGTGTTGAATGCGGCCAATGAGGTCGCGGTCGACGGGTTCCTGCAGGAGCGCATCCGTTTCCCGCAGATCGCGGAAGTGGTGGAACGGACACTGGGAGAGATTTCCGCCGGCGAGCCGGGCGGAATCGACGACATCATCGGCGTGGACGGCGAGGCGCGTGCCTGCGCCCGGCAAGTCATAGAAGCGCTGTGAGTTTCCTGATCAGCCTGGCGGCCTTCCTGATCGCCATTGCCGTGCTCGTGACGTTCCACGAGTTCGGGCACTACTGGGTGGCCCGCCGCTGCGGCGTGAAGGTGCTGCGGTTCTCGGTCGGCTTCGGCCGGCCGCTGTGGTGCCATGTTTCGCCGCGCACCGGGACCGAGTGGGTGATTTCCGTCCTGCCGTTCGGCGGGTACGTGAAGATGCTGGACAAGCGCGAGGCCGGGGAGGTCCCGGAGGATCTCCGGGAAGTCGAGTTCACCGGAAAGCCGCTGTACCAGCGGGCGGCGATCATCGCCGCCGGGCCGCTGTTCAACCTGCTGCTGGCTTTCCTGCTTTACTCCCTGGTGTTCATGGCGGGCGAGACCGGGCGGCGTCCGCTGGTCGGCCATGTGGTGGAGGGATCGCCGGCCGCGGCCGCGGGCCTTCTCCCCGGCGACGAAGTGCTGTCCGTCGGCGGCCGGCCGATCCAGACCTGGCAGGCCTTCATCGTGCCGCTGCTGGACTCCGGGCTCGGCGACGGCGTCATCGCCATGGAAGTCCGCCGCGAGGACGGCAGCGTGGCACACCCGGTGATCGACGTGGGTCCGGGACTGTTGAAGAACGAGAACGTGTTCGGCACGCTCGGGATGAGCCCGCTGCGCTCGACATCCACCTCCGCGATCGGTACCGTTCTGGGCGGCACACCGGCCGAGGCGGCCGGCTTGCGCGGCGGCGACCGCATCGTGCGTCTCGACGAGACCCCGGTGGCGACCTGGGAGGGGATGTCGGAGTATATCCGCGCACGACCGGGCCAGGCCGTAGCGGTCGAGATCGAACGGGACGGGCAGCGCCTGCACCAGGAGATCCGCATCGAGGCGATGGACGATTCCGGCACGCCGGTCGGCCGGATCGGCGTGACCGCATACCGCGACCCGGTCCTGGCGGAGCGCCTGAGTGTTGTCGTGCGCCATCCGGTCGGGGAGAGCCTGGTGCTGGGCGCGGAGCGGACCTGGGACTTCAGCGTCCTGACCGTCCGCCTGATCGGGCAACTGCTCATCGGGGGCGCATCGGTCAAGAACATCAGCGGGCCGGTCGGCATCGCCGAATTCGCCGGGACGTCGGCCATGATCGGGATGGCGGCATTCCTGTCCATGCTGGCCCTGTTGAGCGTCAGCCTGGGGGTTCTCAACCTCCTTCCGATCCCGATCCTGGACGGGGGGCATTTGCTGTATTGCCTGGCCGAAGCGCTGACCGGCCGGCCGGTGTCGCCGCAGGTCGAAGCCGTCGGCCAGCGTCTTGGCGTGGCCATGCTGGCGGCATTGATGGGGCTTGCCCTTTACAATGACCTAGCCCGATTGCTGGGATAACCTGATGTTTCGGTTGAAATCTGCCCCGATTCCGCTCTTTTTCGCCCTGATGCTGGCGGTGCCGCAGGCGTTTGCGTTCGTGGTGGAAGACATCGAACTGCAGGGTTTGCAGCGCTTGGAGGCGGCCACCGTGTTTACTTATCTGCCGGTTGAGGTGGGCGAGGATTTCGACGTGTCCCGGACGAGCGAGGTGGTGCGGGCGCTGTTCAAGTCCGAGCTGTTCAGCGACGTGCAGGTGTCGCGCCGCGGCAACGTGCTGGTGGTCACGGTGGTGGAACGCCCGGCCATCACCGAAATGGCCTTCGACGGTCTTGAGGTTCTCAAGGTAGAAACCCTGGAGGAAGTGCTGGAGGATGCCGGCATCGCAGCCGGACGGATCTTCAACCAGCCGCTGCTGGACCGTCTCCACAACGAGGTCCTGCAGCAGTACCACGCCATCGGCTTCTACAACGCGGAGGTTGTGATCGAGGTCGTCGACATGGGCGCGAACCGGGTAGCGATCCATATCAACGTGGTGGAGGGCGAGCCGGCAACCATCCGGCAGGTGCACGTGGTCGGCAACGTCTCCTACACCGAAGAGCGGCTGCTGGAACTGTTCGAGTCTTCCGAGCCGGCTTGGTACGACATCATGGGCAACACGGGCAAGTATTCCAAGTTGCAGCTGTCGGGCGACCTGGAGCGGCTGCGTTCGTTCTACCTGAACCGCGGGTTCCTGAAGTTCCGGGTGGATTCGGCACAGATTTCGCTGAGTCCGGACCGCGAGGGCATCTACGTCACGGTTCACATCAACGAGGGCCAGCGCTTCGTGGTGCGCGAGGTGTCGCTGTCCGGCATCTTCATCGTGCCGCAGGGAGAGTTGACTTCGCTGCTGACCATCCAGGCGGGCCAGTACTTCTCCAGCTCCCGGGCGCAGACCTCGAGCAGCCGCCTGAAGGCCCGGCTGGGCGAGGAAGGCTATTCCTTCGCCAAGGTCAACCCGGTCACCGATCTCGACGAGGAGACCGGCGAGGTGGCGATCAACTTCTTCATCGATCCGGGCCAGCGGGTGTATGTGCGGCGGATCGACATCATGGGCAACTACACCACCCAGGACGAGGTGCTGCGCCGGGAGATGCGGCAGATGGAAGGCGCCTGGATGTCGTCGCAGAAGCTGGAGAAGTCGCGTCGGCGCCTGCAGCGCCTGGCGTACATCGACACCGTGGAAATCACGCAGACCCGGGTCCCGGGCACCAACGATCAGGTCGACCTGACGGTCACCGTCACGGAGCGTCTGGCCGGCAACTTCACCGCCGGCGCCGGATTCAGCAGCGGCAGCGGCCTGTCGCTGGCGGCCGGCGTGGAGCAGGAGAACTTCTTCGGCACCGGCAACCGGGTCGGAATCCACTTCGACAACAGCGAGATCTCCACCCGCTATTCCTTCGATTTCTACAATCCGTACTACACCATCAACGGCGTCAGCCGCAGCTTCGGCTTCAGCACGCGCAAGGTGGACACGGGAGACGGCGGCGACCAGCGCACCCAGTACGAATCACACGACTTCCTGGGCTACCTGAGCTACGGCATCCCGATTTCCGAGGACAGCACGTTCACGTTCGCCACCCGCTTCCAGAGGATCAACTTCGACGCAGGAACCGGCTCGTCTTTCCTGGTGCGGAAATTCCTCGCGGATCACGACGGCGATTGCCTGTTCGTGGAGGAGATCGAGGTCTCGTTCGCCAGCAACAACCCGATCTACTGCGACGTCACGTACTACAACCTGTCGCTGATCGGCTCCTTCGCCTACGACACCCGCGACCGCAGCCTGTTCACCCGCGAAGGCTCGCTGCGCCGGGTCTCGGCGCAGGCGACGCTGCCGGGCAGCGGGCAAGAATACTACACCCTGTCCTACATCCAGGAGGAATACCTGAAGGTGACCGAGGACCTGACCTTCGCGATCAAGGGCGAGGCCGCCTACGGGGACGGCTACGGAGACACCGACGACCTGCCGTTCGCGCAGAAGTTCGTGATCGGCGGCCCGAAGAGCGTCCGCGGCTACGAATTGAACACGCTCTCGCCCCGCGACGAGTTCGACGAGCCGTTCGGCGGGAACTTAAAGCTGGGTTATTCGCTCGAACTGTCGTTCCCGATCCCGTTCATCGACGAGGCCAACCTGCGCGGGGCCGTATTCGTGGATTCAGGCTACGTATTCCCCGATGCGGAGGATTTTGACGTTCAGGAGATGCGGGGATCGGTCGGAATCGGCCTGTCCTGGCTGTCGCCGCTCGGCGGCATCTCGATGAGCCTGTCGACGCATCTCAACGATCACGAGACGGACAAGACGGAGTCGTTCCAGTTCAATCTGGGGTCGCTCTAGGCCAACCGTGTAAAATTAAAAGAATAGGAGCACGATTTATGAAAAAACCATCCATTTTCTGGGCACATGTGATTGGCGTGACGCTGATTGCCATGAGCGGCACGGTCGCCGCGCAGAACGCGAAAGTCGGATTCGTGGACGTCGGACGCCTTCTGGAGGATTCTCCCCAGGCGGTAGCGGCCCGGCAGAAATTGCAGAACGAATTCGCACCCCGGAATGAGGAGCTGGAGAAGCTCCATAAAGAAGTGAGCGAGCTGGCCCAGAATCTGGCGAACGAAAGCGACGTGATGTCGGAAGAGAATCGGCTCGAGCAGGAACGGGAAGTGCAACGCCGGCGCCGCGATTTTGAGCGCAAGCGCGACGAAGTACGCGAGGACTTGGCGATCCGCCGCAACGAGGAACTCGGGAAGCTGCAGGACGAAGTCAATACCGTGGTGGCCGAGATCGCGAGCGAAGAGGGATTCGACTTGATTCTTACCCAGGCCGTGAGCCTATACGCCAGCAAGCGCATCGATATCACGGACCGGGTGCTCAAGAAGATGAATAATCCCTAATCGATGTGGTGTCTCTGACCCTGGGTCAGATCGCGGAAATCGCGAACGCCCGGATCCCCGATCCTCTACCGGCTCCGGATCTTTGCATTGACCACGTGGCCTCCCTGAGCGCCGCCGGACCCGGCTCCATTTCCTTCTACAGCCACGCCCGCCATCGGGCTGAGCTGCAACAGACCCGGGCAAGCGCGGTGCTGCTGCGCGAGTCGGACCGGGAGCACTGCCCGGTACCGTCGCTGTCCTGCGAAGACCCTTATCTCGGCATGGCACGGGTGCTGCAGGCCCTGTACCCACCCTCTGAAGTGACGCATGCGATCCATCCTGGCGCCGTCGTCGATGACAGCGCGCAGTTGGAGGCGCCGGTGCGGGTGGATTTCGGCTGTGTGGTGGGGGCGAACGCCCGCATCGGCGCAGGCAGCGTGCTGGGGCCGCACTGCGTGATCGGCGAAGGCGTGACTTTGGGCGAGGGCTGCGTCCTGCATGCCCGGATTACCTTGCGCGAGGGAGTCCGAGTCGGCGATCGGGTCGAGTTCTGGCCTGGCGTGGTGGTCGGGTCCGACGGTTTCGGCTATGCCCAGGAGGACCGGCGGTGGGTCAAGTTGACGCACCGTGGCGGCGTGCGGATCGGGGACGACTGCGAGATCGGTTCCAACAGCACCATCGACCGCGGCATGCTGGACGACACCGTGATCGGTTGCGGGGTCAAGATCGACAATCTGGTGCAGATCGCGCACAACGTGCAGATCGGCGATCATTCCGCGATTGCCGGCAATGCGGGTATTGCGGGCAGTGCACGGATCGGCCGCTACTGCCAGATCGGAGGGGCCGCCGGCGTGCAGGGCCACGTGGAGTTGGCCGATGGGGTTATCATTACCGGTATGTCCAAGGCAAACCAGACATTGACCCGCGCCGGGGCGTACAGTTCCGGCACATCCATCCAGGAAAATGCGGACTGGCTGCGTAACGTGGCGCGCTTCAAGCAATTGGACCGGATCATCCGAGCCTTGAAGGAAGGAGACAAGTCGTGAGCGAGGGTTTTGACATCCAGGAAATCCAGCGACTGCTGCCGCACCGCTATCCGTTTCTGCTGGTGGACCGGATCCTGGAACTGGAGACCGGGACGTCGATCCAGGTCGTCAAGAACATCACGGCGGACGAGCCGTGTTTCCAGGGGCACTTTCCCGGAATCCCGATCTTTCCGGGCGTCCTGATCCTGGAGGTGATGGCTCAGGCTTCGGGTCTGCTGGTGTTCAAATCGCCGGAGTCCTATCCGAAGGGTGACAACCTGTACATGCTGGTCGGGATCGATAAGGCCCGCTTCAAGAAGACGGTGGTGCCCGGCGACCAGTTGACGGTGGACGTCAAGCTGACGTGGATGCGCCGGAACTGCGCATCGTTCGATGCCGCGGCCCGGGTCGATGGCGAGCTGGTTGCCAGCGCCGGGATCATGTGCATGTTCAAAGAACTGCCGCCAGAGGCGTAACCGGACTTCGAGCTTTGAGCATTCATCCGACGGCCGTGGTGGACGCCGGGGCGGAGATCGACCCCACGGCGGAAATCGGCCCGTACGCGGTCATCGGCCCGCACGTGCGCATCGGCGCCGACACCTGGGTCGGCCCGCACGCCGTGGTCACCGGGCGCACCACCGTGGGCCGGGAGAACCGGATCTTCCAGTTCGCCTCCGTCGGCGAGGTTCCGCAGGACAAGAAATACGCGGGCGAGGAAAGCGAGCTGGTGATCGGCGACGGCAACACCATCCGCGAATTCGTGACCCTGAACTGCGGCACGGCCCAGGGCCACAACCGCACCCAGGTCGGGAATCACAACTGGATCATGGCGTATGTGCACATCGCGCACGACTGCGTGATCGGGGACGACACGACGTTCGCCAACGGCGCAACGCTGGCGGGCCATGTCGAGGTCCAGGACCATGCGATCCTGGGCGGGTTCACCCTGGTGCACCAGTTCTGTCGCGTCGGGCGCTATGCGTTCAGCGGAATGGGAACCGCCCTGAACAAGGACTTGCCGCCTTTCGTGCTGGCGTCGGGCAACCTGGCCCGTCCGTACGGGCTCAACCGGGAAGGGTTGCGCCGGGCCGGTTTCTCCGAGGAGACGATGGAAGCGTTGGCGCGGGCCTACAAGCTGATGATTCGCGTGTCCGGCGGGCAGCCGGAGGAAGAAGTCAGCCAATTGGCCGGGCAGTACCCGGAAGTGGAGCAGATGCGGGCGTTCATCGCCGAGAGCCGGCGCGGCATCATCCGCGAGAAGCATTCCGACTGAATCTGAGTTGCTGGGTGAATTTCCAGCAGGGGTGGCGACGACCTAGGGCACAACCTTGACAGCATATAACTTGTAAGTTATATTTTTTGGTTAGATAGGACGAGGTAGTCCCCATGGGCGAAAAAACCGGTGCCGAATTCTGGGCAATCATAGGAGTGGGCGTTGCGGCTCTCGCTTTCCTTTGGAGCCTGCACAATGACGTTGCCGACCTTCGCGAACGTATGGCAAGGCTTGAGGGTCTGATGGAGGGGTTCGTGACCCGGCAATCCGCACCCGACCTGCAATCCCAAATGCAAAATCCTGTCATTAATGAAGCCACTCGGGAGTTGGCCACTTTCGAGATGGCGTCGGGAGCCACCAAACAATGAAGACATTGAATGAAGTAATGGCTGAACTTCCTGCCAAGCGCCGCAGGGGAATCGATAAGCGGTCGGAAGAGCTGATTGCTGAAATCATGTCGTTGCGGGACCTGCGTAAGGTTCGGGAGCAGACACAGGCGTGCATCGCTAAGGAACTCGGAATTACTCAGGAAAGTGTCTCGCGTATCGAAAAGCGCAGCGATCTGCTGATCTCGACGCTGAGGCGGCATGTCGAAGCTTTGGGTGGACAGTTGAGCCTCGTCGCGAAGTTCCCTGATCGCCCCCCGGTCAAGTTGGCTGGCATTGCCGATTTGGGCAAAGACGAGCCTGCGATTTAGTCATAAGCCTCACTCAATAACGGCTCGCCTCGTCTGTGAGGCACTTGGCTTTTGCGCCGACGGGTATCACCCGGGAGTCGAGATCACTTTTTCTGCGCAATCGGCTAGCTGGCCCATGCCGGCCGGTGGTCCTAGCCGTTCCTCAACCACCTGCAACCGTGTACGCATCTGATCGAGCCGGGCCGGTTCGTCCAGCCACGGCGTGAGAGCGTCCGCAACCTTTCGAGGGGTCGCATCGGCCTGGATCAACTCGGTCACCAGGTCTTCGCCCGCGACGATGTTCGCGAGGCAGTACCGGTCAATGCGAACCAGCAGGCGCGCCAGCGCATAACTCAGGCCCGCAAGGCGGTAAATCATGCAGAACGGTACGCGCATCAGGGCCAGTTGCAGGGTCACCGTGCCGGAGGCCGCCACCGCCATGTCGCACACCTGCATGGCATCGTAGATGGGTTCCTGCAGGCATTTCACCTCGGGCAGATCGGCCAGCCACGGGGCGTAGTCGTCCGGTTTCAGTCCAGGAGCCATCACCAGCGCGAATTGCGGTCGGGCGGGATGATCCTGCAGCTGCCGCACCGCTCCGGCACAGACCGGCATCAGGTGCGCCAGTTCACTGCGCCGGGAGCCGGGGAACAGGCCGATTACCGGGCACTGCGCGTCCAGTCCCCATCGCTCGCGGACGGCATCGGGCGGTTGCGCCGGGCTGGTCTGCCCGCGCAGGGGGTGGCCGACATAGGTGACGGGCACGTTGTGTTCTTCGTAGAAGTCGCGTTCGAACGGGAAGACCACCGCCATGTGGTCGACGTGGCGGCGGATTTCGCGCACCCGCCAGGCGCGCCAGGCCCAGATCTGCGGGCTGATGTAGAACAGCACCGGCACCCCGTGCCGATGCGCGAAGCGGGCGAGCCTGAGGTTGAATTCCGGATAGTCGACGAGCACCAACAGCGCCGGATGCCGGGCGCGAACCTTCGCTTTCAGGGTTTTTAGCGCGTTGCGGATCTCCCGGTAGTGGCGCAGGACCTCCACCAGCCCGACCACCGCCAGTCCGGTGGAGTCGACGATCAGTTCGATGCCGGCCGTGCGCGAGGCTTCGCCGCCCATGCCGGAATAGGTCCATGCGGGATGCCGGGCACGGATCTCTTCGACCAGTTCCGCCGCGTATCGGTCCCCGGAGGCCTCTCCGGAAACCAGCATCAGATGTGCGGCCGCCTCAGGTGTGGGCACGGGCGATGCTGGCGCAGATCCGCTCGACGAGGGCGGGATGGAGCTCGGGAAACATGGGCAGCGACAGGCACTGCCGGCAGACCTGCTCGGTGACCGGGAGCGAGACCCCGGAGGCCCATTGCGCGTAGGCTTCCTGCCGGTGCAGGGGGATCGGGTAGTAGACCCGGCTTTCCACGCCGTCTTCAGCCAGTTGTTCCTGAAGGGCGTCGCGCCGGGGGCTCAGCAGGGTGTATTGGTGCCAGACGTGGCCTTCCACGCTCTCGGGCGCACGGATTCCTTCCTGTTGCCGGAGCATTTCGGTGTAGCGCTCCGCGAGCAGCCGTCGCTTGTTGTTCCATTCGGTGATGCGCGGAAGCTTGACGCGCAGGATGGCGGCCTGAAGTTCGTCCAGCCGGCTGTTCAGGCCCAGGGTCTCGTGGTGGTAGGCCTGGCGGGATCCATGGTTGCGCAGGGCGCGCAATCGTTCGGCGAGTTCGGGATCGTCGGTCGCCACGGCGCCGCCGTCGCCGCAGGCGCCCAGGTTCTTGCTGGGGAAGAAGCTGAAGGAGGCAACCTGCCCGAAGGTGCCGGTGGCCTGTCCCGCAGTTTTCGCCCCGAAACTCTGCGCGCAGTCCTCGACGATGGGGACTTCCGGCCCGACCGCCTCCTGCACGGCGGCGACATTGGCGGGCCGGCCGAACAGGTGCACCACGACGACCGCGCGGGTGCGGTCCGTGACGGCAGCCCGGCACGATTCGGGGTCGATCAGGAAGGTATCGGGGTCGATGTCCACGAACACCGGGCGGGCGCCGGCCAGGGCGGCGGCTTCGGCCGAAGCGGCGAAGGTGAAGGACGGTACCAGGACCTCGTCGCCGGGGCCGATGCCCAGTGCGCGCAGGGCCAGGCAGAGCGCGTCCGTGCCGGAGGCGCAGCTGATCACATTGCCGAGGCCGAGCATTGCGCCGAGTTCCGCTTCCAGGGCCTCGACCTCCGGGCCGAGCACGTAGCGCCCGCTGCGCAGCACGCGCACGGCAGCGGCCTCGATTTCCTCCTGCAGGGCCGTGTACTGCGCGGTCAGGTCCAGGATGGGAATGGTCACGCTCATGGGGCGTTTCCCTCCCGCATGCATTGGGTGACTTCCAGCGCGGTGCGCAGGGCGCGCAGGCCGTCCTCTCCCCGGATCATGGGCTCGGTGCCCTGCCGGATGCAGTTGACGAAGTGGTGGATTTCCTCGCGCAGGGAATCGGTCTCCTGGAAGGCTTCGGTCGCGTGTTCGATGCGCTCCGAAGGAGGCCCGTCGCCCTCGCGCAGGAGATAGCGGTCCAGTTCCCGCTTGTTCAGGTCCAGGGCGTAGCAGGAGTGGTGCTGAAACACGCGCATCCGCCGCTCGCTGCGGCGGCTCAGGCGGCTGGCGGTGACGTTGGCGACGCAGCCGCCGGGGAATTCGAGCCGGGCGTTTGCGATGTCCAGGGTGTCGCCGATCACGGCGGTGCCGCTGGCGCGGATTTCATGGGGATCCTCGCCGACCACGGTCAGGGCCAGGTCGATGTCGTGGATCATGAGGTCCAGGGTCACGTCGATCTCGGCGCCGCGCGGGTTCCAGGGCGCCAGGCGGTGGACTTCGATGAAGCGGGGGGTCTCCAGCCCCTGCATCAGGGCGCAGAAGGCCGAGTTGAACCGCTCCAGCAGGCCGACCTGGATGATGCGTTCCTTCTCGCGGGCCAGATCGATCAGTTCGGCGGCTTCCTCGACCGAGGAGGTGAAGGGTTTTTCGACCAGCACGTGGCAGCCGGCCTCCAGGCAGGCCCGGGTGATCTCGTAGTGTTTTGCGGTGGGCACGACGATGCTGACCGCGTCCACCTGGCCCAGGATTTCGCGGTGGCTGGCAAAGCCGGGCACGTCGAGTTCCTCGCAGGCGGCCGCAAGGCGTTCGGGGTCGGGATCCACGACGCCGATCAGTTCGCAGTCATGGAGCGCGGCGTATTTCTGTGCATGAAACCGTCCCAGGTAGCCAACTCCGATGACGGCGGTACGAAGCGGGGAGCTCACTGTAAGGAAGACGGTCTGATGGTGCGGTGCAACCCGAAATTATAGCCCGCGAAGCTTTGCACGGAGCGAATCCCGGCCTTGGGTACAATGCCGCTTGCGGCCTTGATTTCACTTTTTGACCTTTCCCGACCCTGCTGATGCCTGACACCCCGGAACTGCTGCCGCCCCTGCCGGATCTCGGCTGCATCGCGGGGGTGGATGAGGCGGGGCGGGGCGCGCTGGCCGGCCCGGTGGCCGCGGCCGCCGTGGTGCTGCCGCGGGATTGCCGTATCCAGGGGCTGACCGATTCCAAGAAACTGACGCCGGCGCAGCGGGCGCGTCTGGCGGTGCAGATCCGGGCCTGCGCCTGGGCTTATGCGGTGGCGTTCGTGCCGGCGCAGGAGATCGACCGCATCAATATCCTGCAGGCGAGCCTGCAGGCGATGGCGGAAGCGGTTGCCCGGCTGCCGGACGGGGTCGAGCACGTGCTGGTGGACGGCCGGCACTGCCCGGAATTGCCGCATCCGGCGACGGCGGTGATCGGCGGGGACGCCCGGGTGGACAGCATCAGCGCGGCGTCGGTGCTCGCCAAGGAAGCGCGAGATGCCTGGATGCGCTACTGCGACGTGCAGGAGCCGTGTTACCGCTTTGCCCGGCACAAGGGCTACCCTTCGGCGGAACACCTGCGAGCCCTGTCCGAGCACGGCCCCGGGCAGCAGCACCGGCTGAGTTACGCGCCGGTGCGTGCGGTACTTGCGGAGCAGGCGGCATGAGCTTCGTCCACCTGCACCTGCACACCGAGTATTCGCTGGACGACGGGCTGGTGCGCATTGAGCCGCTGATGAAGCAGGTGGCGGGGCTGGACATGCCGGCGGTCGCCCTGACCGACCGAAACAACCTGTTCGCGGCGGTCAAGTTCTACCGTGCGGCGCTGCGCTACGGCGTGAAGCCGATCCTGGGCGCGGAGATCGACCTCGAAATGCCGGTGATGCACGACCGCTCCGCCCGGGTGGTGCTGCTGTGCCAGGACAATGACGGTTACCGGAATCTCTGCCAGCTGCTGAGCGACCGCTACCGGCGGGGGCAGGACCATATCCTGCGCCAGGACCTGGCGAAGCACGGCAAGGGCCTGATCGTGCTGTCTGGCGGCGTGGCCGGGGACTTGGGCCAGGCCATGCTCGCCGAGAACCGCCGGGCCGCGAAGGCGGCGCTGGAGTACTGGAAGCGTCACTTCCCGGACCGCTTCTACCTGGAGGTCACCAAGACCGACCGGGAGCACGAAATGGACTTCCTGCAGTTCGCGGCGGAGTGCGCGCACCTGCATGAATTGCCGATGGTCGCGACCAACGACGTGCGGTTCCTGGCCAGCGAGGAATTCGAGGCGCACGAGGTGCGCGTGTGCATCCGCAGCCAGAACCGCGTCAACGATCCGGACCGGGCGCGCGAA
This sequence comes from uncultured candidatus Poriferisulfidus sp., assembly GCA_965116525.1. Taxonomy (GTDB): domain Bacteria; phylum Pseudomonadota; class Gammaproteobacteria; order Poriferisulfidales; family Poriferisulfidaceae; genus Poriferisulfidus. The sequence continues at coordinate 450,374 of OZ220694.1, read as the reverse complement.
TACAGCAAGGAGCAGCACTTGCGTTCCGAGAGCATGATGCGGGAGGTGTTCGAGAGTTATCCGCAGGCGATCGACAACGCCGAACAGATCGCCTTGCGCTGCAACTGCCAGTTGGACCTGGGGCGGACGCTGCTGCCCGCCTATCCGACCCCGGAAGGAGAGTCCATGGACGACTACCTGGACCGGCGGGCGAACGAGGGCCTGACCCACCGCCTGGAGCGTCTCGAGGCCAGCGGACAGATGGTGGGAGGAGAGTCCGACTACCGGCAGCGGCTCGAGCATGAGCTCGGGGTGATCCACGAGACCGGCTTCAGCGGCTACTTCGTGATCGTCGCGGATTTCGTGCAGTGGGCGCGCGACAACGACATTCCGGTCGGCCCCGGCCGCGGCTCCGGCGCGGGCTCGCTGGTGGCCTATTCCCTCGCCATCACCGGCCTGGATCCGTTGCGCTACGGACTGTTGTTCGAGCGTTTCCTGAACCCCGAGCGCATCAGCATGCCGGACTTCGACATCGATTTCTGCAACCGGAACCGGGACCGGGTGATCGAATACGTACGCAAGCGTTATGGAGAGGAAAGCGTGGCGCAGATCATCACCTACGGCACGATGGCGGCCAAGGCGGCGATCCGCGACGTCGGGCGTGCGCTCGGTGCGCCGTACAACTACTGCGACCGCATCGCGCGCGCGGTGCCGAACGAGCTGGGCATCACCCTTGAGAAAGCCTACCAGGACTCGCCGGAGTTCCGGGAGCTGGTCAGCCACCCGGAGGACACGACCGGCGCGCACCTGTACGAAGTGGCATTGCAGCTGGAGGGCGTGGTGCGCAACGCTTCGCGGCACGCCGCCGGGGTGGTGATCGCGCCGGGCGCGCTGACCGACTACACGCCGCTGTACTTCGAGGCCCGGCATCCCGAGGTGGCGATCACCCAGTTCGACATGAAGGATGTCGAGACGATCGGCCTGACCAAGTTCGATTTCCTCGGCCTGCGCACGGTGACGCTGCTGGACCAGTGCCTGGGCACGGTCAATGCGCGCCTCGAATCGCGCGGGGAGCCGGCCCTGGACTTGGACACGCTGCCGCTGGACGACAAGGAAACCTATGCGTTGCTGCAACGGGCGCAGACCATGGAGGTGTTCCAGCTGGAGTCGGACGGGATGCGCGATTTGCTGATGCGGATGGAACCGGACTGCTTCGACGACCTGGTGGCGCTGGTGGCGCTGTACCGCCCGGGCCCGCTCAACTCGAAGATGGACGTGGAATACATCCAGTGCAAGCGCAACCCGGGCCGGATCAGTTACCTGCACCCGGACATGGAACCGATCCTGGCGCCGACCTTCGGGGTGATCCTGTACCAGGAGCAGGTGATGCAGCTGGCGCGCGAGCTGGCCGGCTACTCGCTCGGCGATACCGACCTGCTGCGCCGCGCGATGGGCAAGAAGAAGCCGGAGGAGATGGCGGAGCATGCCGAGCGCTTCCAGCAGGGGGCGGTCCAGCACGGCCTGGCGCCTTACGAGGCGAAGAAGGTCTTCGACCTGATGAAGGAGTTCGCGGAATACGGATTCAACAAGTCGCACTCGGTCGCGTATGCGCTGCTGGCATACCAGACCGCCTGGTTCAAGACGCACTACCCGGATGCGTTCATGGCGGCGGCGATGTCCAGCGAGAGCGACGACACCGACAAGCTGGCGCTGCTGTGCAAGGAGGCGCGTACGCTCAAACTGACGCTGAAAGGGCCGGACGTCAACGAGTCCGACTATTACTTCACGGTGCCGGGGGAAGGCGAGGTCCGCTACGGGCTGGGCGCGATCAAGGGGGTCGGACAGGGCCTGGTGGCGCGCCTGATGGAGGAGCGCGAGTCGGCGCCGTTCACCGGTCTGGAGGACCTGTGCCACCGTCTGGATGCCCGCGACTACAGCGAACGGGACCTGCGTGCGCTGATCCATGCCGGCGCATTGGACGGCTTCGGCGCGAGCCGGCGGGCGATGGCGGAGACGGCGGGCCGGATCAAGGTTCAGGCCCAGCGGGTCCAGTTGGACCGCAGCATGGGGCAGGATTCGTTGTTCGCGCAGGAGACGGCGGCGGAGTTCTGCGCGATGCCGCAGGACGAGCAGGAATACGAGGCGGTTGAGCGGCTGACGCACGAATTCGAGGCCCTGGGCTTCTTCTTCAGCGGGCATCCGTTCTTGCAATACCAGGCGCAAATGAAGCAGATGGGGACGCAGTCGCTGTCCCAGGTGCGGAAGGATGCCGAGGCCGCGATGGGTTCCAAATACGGCCGGGCATGGAAAGTGTGCACCGCCGGGGTGGTGATGAAGATCGGCTACCCGAGAAACGGCGAGGTGGCGTTCATCGATCTCGAGGACGACAAGGAGCGGCTGGAGGTCGTCGCGCAGGAGCCGGAGCGGGCGAGGGATTTCGAGGTCGGGGACCTGATGCTGGTGGAGGGCGAGGTCCGGGTGCAGCCGAAGGCGGAGCGCAACGAGCGTCTGCGGATCCGGGCGAAGCTGCTCTACACGTTGGACCAGATGAGCCGGCAGAGGGCGGAACGGGTGGAAATCGTGCTCAACGGTGACAGTGGTCCGGACACGGTGCACGCCATCAAGCAGGTGCTGGCTGATCACCGGGGCGGCTGCGAGGTGAGCGTCCAGCATACGGGGCAAGGGGGCCGAAGCCGCTGGGTACTGGACGAAGACTGGAAGGTCTCCGCGGACGAGAACACGCTGCAGGCGTTGAGGGACCTGCCGGGCGTGGAGTCGGCAAATGTCCTATACTCGCAATTTGACCATTGATGTTCTGACGCCATGAACCCGGATTTTCTAGATTTCGAACAGCCGGTCGCCGAATTGGAGGCCAAGATCCGCGAGCTCCGCCACATGGGGGCGGAGAGCGACCTGGACCTGGATACCGAGATCGAACGCCTTCAAGGTCGCCGCAAGGTGTTGATCGAAGACATTTTCTCCAGCCTGTCGGCCTGGCAGGTCACGCAGCTGGCCCGCCATCCGCGGCGGCCCTACACCCGCGACTACCTGCCGCATCTGTTCAGCGAGTTCCACGAGCTGCACGGCGACCAGGCGTATGCGGACGACCGGGCGATCCTGGCCGGCATGGCGCGCCTGGAGGGCATGCCGGTGATGGTGATCGGGCACCAGAAGGGTCGCGACACCAAGGAGAAACTGGAGCACAACTTCGGCATGCCGCGGCCGGAGGGCTACCGCAAGGCGCGGCGCCTGATGCAGATGGCCGAACGGTTCCGGATGCCGGTGATCACGTTCATCGACACGCCGGGCGCTTATCCTGGAATCGGTGCCGAGGAGCGCGGACAGAGCGAAGCCATCGCGCGCAACCTGGAGGTGATGGCCGAACTGCGGGTCCCGGTGGTGAGCGTCGTGATCGGCGAGGGCGGATCCGGGGGTGCACTGGCGGTCGGGGTCTGCGACCACCTGATGATGCTGCAGTACAGCATCTACTCGGTGATTTCACCGGAAGGCTGCTCGTCCATTCTCTGGAAGAGCGCCGACAAAGCGCAGGAGGCCGCCGAAGCGATGGGGCTGACGTCGAAGCGCCTCAAGGAACTGGAACTGATCGATGAAATCGTGGAGGAGCCGCTGGGCGGCGCACACCGCGACGTGGAGGCGATGTCCGCCGCCCTGGGGCAGGCGCTGACGAAATGCCTGGCGGAACTCGGGGCGATGGATCCGGTGGTGCTGGTCGAGCGCCGGGAGGAGCGGCTGTTGCAGGTCGGGGTGTACCAGACGTGACGACGCCGACGTTTTCCATCCCGCAGGCCCTGGAGGCGCTGCCGGAGACCTGCCCCGGGGTGCGCGCCTGGGTCGTGGCGTACAGCGGGGGCGTGGACTCCACCGTGTTGCTGCATGGCATGCGTGCGTTCGCGGCGCAGCGCGGCGACGAGCTGCGGGCGGTGCACGTCAACCATGGGCTGCAGCCGGCGGCCGAGGATTTTGAGCGGCACTGCGCGAAGGTCTGCCGCGAGTGGGACATTCCGCTGGAACGAATGCATCGAGAGGGGGAGCCGGAGCCCGGGCTGGGCCCGGAGGCGCAGGCGCGCGAGATCCGCTATCGGGCACTGCAGCCGCATGCGCGGGCCGATACGGCGGTTCTGCTGGCGCACAATCGGGACGACCAGGCGGAGACGCTGCTGCTGCAACTGTTGCGCGGCTCGGGCGTGGCCGGGACTGCCGCCATGCCGCCTTGCCGGGACTGGGGCGAAGGGAAGCTCGTACGGCCGCTGCTGGACGTACCGCGCGGGGAGATCGAGGATTACGCCCGTGCGCACCGGCTGGAGTTCGTGGAGGACCCGAGCAATCTCGATCTCGAAATCGAGCGAAACTTCCTGCGCCACGAGATGCTGCCCTTGCTGGAGGCGCGTTGGCCTTCGGTCTCGCGCACGCTGGCCCGTTCGGCCCGGCATCATGCGCATGCAGCGCGTCTGCTGCGCGAGCGTGCCGAGGAGGACTTGGGCGCTGAGGACACGATCCCGGTGGAATTCCTGGCATCGCTTTCCGAGGATCGGCAGGTCAACCTGGTGCGGTTCTGGATCGCGCGGCAGGGGTTTGCGGTTCCGGGCGAGCGGCGGCTTCGGCAGTGGCTTCACTCCGTGCATGCCGCGGGTGCCGACCGGGTGCTCGGGGATGTTTTCGAGGGCTACCGGATGTACCGCTGGCGCGGTCGCCTGCACTTGGTGCCGCAGCTGCCGGCCCTGCCGGAAGAAGCATGCTGGCGTTGGCGCCGAGGGGAAGCCTTGGCGCTGCCGGAGCTGGATCTGGATTTACGCTGGGAGTCGCTGCAGGAACAACTGGGCGAGGAGGTCGGGACGGATCTCGAGGTACGGTTGCGTGCGGGCGGGGAACGCTGCCGGCCCGAAGGCCGGCAGCATCGCCACGCATTGAAGAAGCTGCTACAGGAAGCGGGGGTTCCGCCGTGGCGCCGTGGTCGAATCCCGCTGGTCTACCAGCACGCGAAGCTCCGGCTGGTATGGGGGCACTTCGCGTGCCGGCCGTAGCCGCATCGGCTCGGGTCTACTTGCTGGAGATCCCGAATATTTTGTAGACTGGGCAATTGCCGACCAGCCCGGTAATCAGCGGGATCAATCCCAGCCAAGCCCACCAAGCCATGCCGTACATTTCCAGTCCAACGTAGAGAATCACGACCCCGGCAATCACCCGGATGACGCGCTCCACGATGTGTACATTAATTGCCATGATGTTTCCTCCTCAGGCATTATTCTGATGCCTGCCATGAGAACCTACCGTCAGTATACTCTTGGACGGGTCCTTCGTGGAGAGGTTCCTTCGAAAACCCTCTCTGTGGTATTCTGGGTTCCCGTCCTAAGTGCGTCGAGGCGAGGATCGTGACGCGGTTTGTCTTTATAACGGGCGGGGTTGTTTCTTCTCTAGGAAAGGGGATTTCCGCCGCTTCGCTGGGCGCGTTGCTGGAGGCGCGAGGTCTGGCCGTCTCCATGATCAAGCTGGACCCCTACATCAATGTCGATCCCGGCACGATGAGCCCGTTCCAGCATGGCGAAGTATTCGTCACCGCCGACGGTGCGGAGACCGACCTGGACCTCGGGCACTACGAGCGTTTCGTGGATTTCCGGGCCAGCAAGGCGAGCAACTGGACCACCGGGCAGATCTACGAGCGGGTGATCGCCCGCGAGCGTCGCGGCGAATACCTGGGCGCCACCGTGCAGGTCATCCCGCACATCACTGACGAGATCAAGCGTTGCGTGGGCGTGGGCGCGGCCGACGCGGACATCTGCATCGTCGAGATCGGGGGCACGGTCGGCGACATCGAATCCCTGCCGTTCATCGAGGCGATCCGGCAGATGGGCGGGGAACTGGGGCCGTCCCATGCGGCCTTCCTCCACCTGACCCTGGTGCCGTACATCAAGGTCTCGGGTGAAATCAAGACGAAACCGACCCAGCACTCGGTCAAGGAGTTGCGCTCAATCGGCATCCAGCCCGATATTCTGCTGTGCCGGACCGATATGCCGATCCCGGAGGATCAGCGTAAAAAGATCGCCCTGTTCACCAACGTGGCGGAGACCTCCGTCATCGAAGTTGTCAACCAGGACGACATCCACTCCATCCCGCTGGCCCTGCACGAGCAGGACCTCGACGACATCGTGGTCGCGCAGTTCGGCCTGGACGTCCCCGAGGCGGACCTGTCGCAGTGGCGAGCGGTGGTGGCCGCGCGCAAAGCGCAGAAGGAGAGCGTGGTGGTGGCCATGGTGGGCAAGTACGTGGACCTGACCGAATCGTACAAGTCCCTGAACGAGGCCCTGCAGCATGCCGGCCTGCACAACCAGGTGCGGGTCGAGATCCGCTACGTGGATTCCGAGCAGATCGAACAGGAGGGCACGGCTCCGCTGGAGGGCGCCGACGTGGTGCTGGTGCCTGGCGGCTTCGGCGAGCGGGGCATCGAGGGCAAGATCATGGCGGTGCGTTATGCCCGCGAGAACCGCATTCCGTACCTCGGCATCTGCCTCGGCATGCAGGTCGCGGTGATCGAGTATGCGCGCGACTGCCTGGGCCTGGAAGGGGCGCACAGCACCGAATTCAACAAGGATACCCCGCATCCGGTGGTTGCTTTGATTACCGAGTGGATGGATCGGGAGGGCGAGATGGAGATGCGCAATGCGCATTCCGACCTGGGCGGCACCATGCGCCTGGGAGAGCAGCCCTGCCAGTTGGAGGAGGGCAGCCGCCTGCGCCAGATTTACGAGTCCGACCTGATCCACGAACGCCACCGTCACCGCTACGAGATCAACAACAACTACCTGGAGCAGTTGACTGGAAACGGCATGCAGGTGGTCGGCCGATCGCACGACGACCGGCTGGTGGAAGCCGTGGAGCTGACCGACCATCCCTGGTTCATCGGCTGCCAGTTCCATCCTGAATTCACCTCCACGCCGCTCCGGGGCCATCCGCTGTTCAACAGCCTGATCCGGGCTGCCCGTTCCTGACATGCACGAATTCTGTGATTTCCAGGCGGGAGTCCGCCAGCCGCTGTTCCTGATCGCCGGGCCGTGCGTCATCGAAAGCGAGGCCCTGGTGATGCAGGTGGCCGGGCATCTGGCCGAGGCCACCGGGCGGCTCGGCATGCGCTACGTGTTCAAGGCGTCCTTCGACAAGGCCAATCGCACCAGCGGCGGCAGCTTCCGCGGTCCGGGCATGGAAGAGGGGCTGCGCATCCTGGAGCAGGTGCGCACGCAGCTTGGAGTCCCGGTGATCACGGACGTTCACGAAGACACGCCGGTCGACGAGGTGGCGGCGGTGGTGGACGTGCTGCAGACGCCGGCGTTCCTGTGCCGGCAGACCAACTACATCACCCGGGTGGCCGCCGCAGGCCGCCCGGTCAATCTCAAGAAAGGCCAGTTCCTGTCTCCCTGGGAGATGGGGCAGGTGGTGGACAAGGCGCGCGCGGCCGGCAACGAGCGCCTGCTGGTGTGCGAACGCGGCGCGAGCTTCGGCTACAACAACCTGGTGTCCGACATGCGTGCGCTGGCGGTCCTGCGCGAAACCGGTTGCCCGGTCGTGTTCGACGCCACGCATTCGGTGCAGTTGCCGGGCGCGGGCGGGAGTGCTTCCAGCGGGCAGCGGGAGTTCGTGCCGACGCTGGCCCGGGCGGCAGTAGGCGTTGGCGTGGCCGGAGTGTTCATGGAGACCCATCCCGACCCCGACCAGGCCCTGAGCGACGGGGCGAACGCTTGGCCCCTAGCCGACATGGTGCCGTTGCTCGAAACTCTTCTGGAGCTTGACGAGGTCGCCAAGCGAAACTTGCCGGCAGACTGAGCCGGCCTTCCTACAGCAGCAGCGCGGTCCCCAGGGCGAGGAACGCCACGAATCCCACCACGTCGGTCACGGTCGTCAGGATCACGCCGCCGGCCAGTGCCGGGTCGATGTGCAGGCGCTGCAGGGCGGGGGGCAGCAGCACGCCAGCCAGGGCGGCGAAGGCCATGTTGGCGATCAACGCCAGCGCGATGACCGCGCCGATCATCCAGGTGTCGAACCACAGTCCGGCGACCAGCGCGACCACGCCGCACCAGATCAGGCTGTTGAGCAGCCCGACGCCGAGTTCCTTGAACAGCAGGGCGCGCATGTTCTGGGCGCTGACCTGGCCGAGGGCCATACCGCGGATGACCAGGACCAGGGTCTGGCTGCCGGCGATGCCGCCCATGCTGGCGACGATGGGCATCAGCACGGCCAGGGCCACCACGCGCTCCAGGGTGTCCTGGAACAGCCCGATGGCGGCGGCGGCGATGAACGCCGTGACCAGGTTGACGCCGAGCCAGACCGCGCGTCGCCGCGAGGCGGACAGCACCGAGTCGAACAGGTCTTCGTCCTCGCTCAGCCCGACGTAACTGTGCAGAACCTCCACGCCCTCGTCGCGGATGACGTCCACCACGTCGTCCACCGTGATTCGCCCGAGCAGCAGGTTGTTCTCGTCGACCACGGCCGCCGACACCAGGTCGCGGTCCTCGAAAATGGCCGCCACCGTACTGTCCGGCATGTTTGCCGGGATCGGCGGTAGTTCGGGTTCCATCACCTCGCCGACCAGGGTGTCCGGGTCGTGCAGCAGCAGCGCGGAGATCGGCAGCACGCCGAGGTAGTGCTCGAAGCGGTCCACCACCATCAGCACGTCGGTGTGGCTCGGGATGCTGTCGTGCCGGCGCAGGTAGCGCAGGACTACCTCCAGTTCGACGTCCGCGCGCACCGTGATCACGCTGGTGTCCATCAGGCCGCCGGCGGTGTCCTCGTCGTAGGTCAGCACCGCCTCCAGCCGGGACCGGTACTGCTGGTCCATGTCGTTGAGGATCTGCGAGCTGACGGTCTCGGGGAGGTCGACCAGCAAGTCCGCCAGGTCGTCGATGTCCAGACCCTCGGTCGCGCTGACCAGGGCGTCCGAGTCCATCTCGTTGATCAGGGAGGCGCGGACCTCGTCGCCGACCTCGAGCAGCACCTCGCCGTCGTGTTCGTGGTCCAGCATGCCCCAGACGATGAAGCGCTGGGCGCGCGGCAGGGATTCCAGCAGCTGCGCGACCTCCGCCGGGTGCAGCGCCCGCAACATCTGGCGGACCGACTGCATGGTGCCGGACTTCATGGCTTGGGCCAGCGCCGTGACCTGTGCGCTCGGCGTCTGCACGGGCGGCTGCGTGGACGGCTGGGCGGGGGCGGGAGTCGTCATGGGCGGAAGTCAGGGCTTGAGAAGTCCCGGCGCTGCGTGATGGACCGGAGGGTTAGGACTTCGCCAGCGCTTCGACCATGTCGCGGATCCGTTCCGGCTGCGTGCAGGCCAGGATTTCCTGGCACTGTTTTTGCAGCTCCTTGGACGAAGCATGGTTGATGATTTGCTTGATTTCGAGCAGGGAACCCGGATGCATGCTGAACTCGCGCAGGCCGAGCCCCACGAGCAGCCGGGTCAGGCGTGGGTTGCTGGCCATCTCGCCGCACATGCCGACCGGCGTTCCGGCTTCCCGGCCGGCCCGGATCGTGTGGTGAATCAGGAACAGCACAGCAGGGTGCAGCGGATCGAACAGATAGTGCACCTGGTCGTCCACCCGGTCGATGGCCAGCGTGTACTGGATCAGGTCGTTGGTGCCGATCGACAGGAAGTCCAGTTGGCGCGCGAAGACGCCGGCGGAGATGGCGGCGGCCGGCACTTCGATCATGCCGCCGATCTTGATTTCCGGGTCGTACGGGACACTTTCGCCCTCGAGTTCCTTCATGCAGTCGCGGATCAGCGCCAGGCTCTGTATCAGTTCGGAGTTGTTGGTGAGCATGGGCAGCATGACGTGGACGGGCCCGTGCGCGGAGGCGCGCAGGATCGCGCGCAACTGTGCCAAGAACACCGGCTTGTTCTGCAGGGAACGCCGGATGGCGCGCAGGCCCAGGGCCGGATTCGGCGCGATCGCACCCTCGTAGTCCGGGTCGAACTCCTTGTCTGCGCCCAGGTCCAGGGTGCGGATGGTCAGCGGCTTGCCGTCCAGGGCCTGGACCAGGTCGCGGTAGACCTCGTACTGTTCGTCGGCACTGGCCCCCTCGGGGCGGTCGAGGTAGAAGAACTCGGTGCGGTACAGCCCGACGCCTTCCGCCTGGACCTCGTGGACGCGGGGAATCTCTTCGATCAGGTCGATGTTGCACTTCAGCGTGACGGATTCCTTGTCGCGCGTGATCGTTGGCTTGTCGCGCAGCGCCATCAGCTTTTCCGCGCGTTCCTGCTCCACGCGCTGGTGCTCCCGGTACTGGTCGACCAGCCAGTTCGCGTCGTCGGCGCACAGGATGGTGCCGCCGTGCCCGTCGACCAGCACGAGCTCGCCGTCCTCCAGCAGCATGCCCGCATCGTGCAGGCCGACCACGGCCGGGATCTGCAGGCTGCGCGCCAGGATCGCGGTGTGCGACATGGAACTGCCGAACTGGGTGACGAAGGCGGCGACGTTCTGGTGCTGGATCAGCACGGTGTCGGCCGGGGTGAGGTCGTCGGCGACCACGATGCGGCCGGTCAGGTCGCGTTCCTGGACTCCGCCCCCGCCCGAGTCGGTCAGGGTCAGGTTTTCCTGCACCTTGCGGATGACGTGCTGCACGTCGTTCTTGCGCGTGCGCAGGTAGGCGTCCTCCATGCTCTCGAATACGGCGACCAGCTGCTCCATGGTGTCCTGCAGCGCCCACTCGGCGTTGTAGTGCTGGTTGCGGATGATCTCGGTGGGCGTGTCCACCAGCATGGAGTCGTCCAGCATCAGCAGGTGGGCGTCGAGGAAGCTGGTCACTTCCTGGCGCATGTTCTCGGGCACCATGTCGCGCACTTCGCGCAACTGCTTGCGGGCTTCTTCCAGCGCCTCGTTCAGGCGCTCGACCTCGGGCTCGATCTCTTCCGGCTCCAGGGCGCGTTTCGCAATGGTGGTGTCACCGCGCTTGAGCACATGAATCCAGCCCTGGGTGATGCCCCGGGAGACCCCGATGCCGTTGATGATCATGGGCATGGTTCAGCGCCTTCTCCAAATCCGCTTTCGAACAATGCCAGCAGGGCCTGCATGGCCTCTTCCTCGTCCGGGCCGCTGGTGAACAGCCGCACCGGGGTGCCGTGGGTGGCCGCCAGCATCATGATGCTCATGATGCTCTTGGCGTTGGCCCGCTTGCCTTCCTTCTCGATTTCCATCTGCGCCTGGTACTGGCTCGCCTCGCTGACCAGCTTGGCGGCGGCCCGCGCGTGTAGCCCGAGCTTGTTGACGACGGTGGCGTTTTTCTCGATCATTCGGACTCTCCCGCTTCTATGATGATGCCGATGCGGCCGTTGGTGGCCAGGCTTTCGGCCAATTGACTTCGACTGCGCTGCTGCAGGTTGAACAGCTTCACGACCATCGGCAGGTTGATGCCGGAGACGAGCGTGGCTTCCGGGTACTCGTTCATCAGCCGCTTCGCCAGGTTGTACGGCGTGGCGCCGTACAGGTCGGACAGGATCAGCAGGCCGTCCTTGCAGTCCAGCGAGGCGCAGATGTCCTGGAGTTCGGACAGCGCCGTGTCCAGGTCGCAGTCCTCGATGATTCCGTAGCAGGCCAGGTTTTCCGGCGGCCGCGCGAAGATTCGCGAGGCGATGTCCACCAGCTGCTGGCCCAACTGGTGGTGGGTGATCGTCAGCATGCCGACACTCATGATTGCACCTCCATGTCCCGGTGAAGCACGGTGACCTGCAGGGCGTCGCTGTCCGAGAGCATTTCGGTCAGGCGCTCCACCAGGTAGACCGAGCGGTGCTGCCCGCCGGTGCAGCCGATCGAAATATTCAGGTAATGCCGGCTGGCCTCGACGAAAGAGGGAATCCACCGGTCCAGGAACTTCTTCAGATCTTCAAGCATGGCAGCGGCCTGTGGCTGTTTCGAGAGGTAGTCGCGAACTGCGGGGTCCGTGCCGTTGAGCGCGCGCAGCTCATCCACCCAGTGCGGGTTCGGCAGACAGCGCGAATCGAACACGAAGTCCGAATCGCTCGGCACCCCGCGCCGGTAAGCGAAAGATTGTAGCAATACCGACAGCGGAGCGCGATCAAGCCCCAGGCGCTGGTGCAGCAGGGTGCGCAGTTCGTGGACGTTGGTGCGGGACGTGTCCAGGCGCAGGTCGGCCAGGTTAGCGATCGTCGCGAGGCAGTCCCGTTCCTGTCGAACCGCCTCGCGCAGGGTTGGGGCGCGGTCGGCCAGCGGATGGCGGCGGCGGGTGTCGCTGAAGCGCCGGATCAGGGTGTCCTCGTCGGAGTCGAGGAAGATCACGGTGACTTCGCAGGGCAGCTCCCGGAGTTGTTCGAGGATGGACGGGAAGCCGGCCAGGTCCTTCGGCAGCGCGCGGGCGTCCATGCCGATGGCGGCCTGCCTCGGGTAGCGCGAGTCCGGCTGCATCAGCAGTTTGGCGTGTTCCAGCAGGAGGGTGGGCGGCATGTTGTCGACGCAGTGCGCGCCGAAGTCCTCCAGCGTGTCCAGCGCCACCGACTTCCCGGAGCCCGACAGGCCGCTGACGATGACGAGCTGCATGGTTCAGGGCTTGGCGAGGTCCGCCAGCAAGGACTCGGGCTTGCGGTGGGTGCGCAGCGCCTTGAGGTGCTCGGAAGAATCCAGGATTTCCGCCAGCTCTTTGAGGTACTGCAGGTGGACGTCTTCGGCCTCGCTCGGCACCGCCAGGGCTACGAACACGTCGACGGGTTCGCCGTCGATCGCACCGAAATCCACGCCGTCGGCGAGGGTCAGGATGGCGGCGGAACTCTGTGTCCCGTCGGGCACCCGGCAGTGCGGGATGGCGATGCCCTGGCCGAGCCCGGTGCTGCCGAGGCGCTCGCGGGCGATCAGCAGGTCCAGCAGGGTGTGGGCGCGGGTGGCCTTGAGGCCCGAGGCCAGGGCTTCGCTGAGGATCTCCAGCGCGCGCTTTTTGCTGCTGATTTGCTGCTGGAGCAGAAGGCTGTCGGGCCGCAGCAAATCCAGAATGCCTCGCATGGCCGCCTCAGTTCAGCTGGTGATGGGTAATCTGGTCCTGGTGGTGGTCTTTGCGCTTTTCCTTGTACTTGAGAATCTGCCGGTCTAGTTTGCCGGTCAGCGTGTCGATGGCCGCGTACATGTCGGAATGCTCGGCCCGGGCGTGCATGTGGTGGCCGCGGACATGCAGGGTCGCTTCCGCGCGGTGCGTGTCGTGTTCGACCGCCAGCGTGATCTGGGTATTGATCACGTCGTCGAAATGCCGGGTCAGGCGTTTGAATTTGGTTTGGATGTAATCGCGGAGTGGAGAGGTGATTTCAAGATGGTGTCCCGTGAGTTTTAGATTCATAACAACACTTCCTCCCGTTGCTCATTCATTATACAAGGGCAGGGGGGCTTGGAGTAGGGGGATGCTCGCAGGCGGGAAATGGCCTGCAATAACGGGCTGAATGGATTATGATTTGACCCGGTACTGAGTGGAATGCCACGGAGCGAAGGGCGTGAGCGCGAGGAAATTTGCCGTATTTCCAGGGGTTTTGGCGGGTTTGGCACTGGCTGTCGCGCAGCCGGCGCTGACCCAGTCTTCCCTGCACGAGGCGGCCCGGGCGGGAAATCTCGCGGAAGTGCAGCAGTTGCTGGATGCAGGCGTGGACGTGAATTTGTCCGAGCAGGGCAAGACCCCGTTGCACCATGCGGCCCTGGTCAACCCGGATCCCGCGGTGGTGCAGGCTTTGCTGGATGCCGGGGCCCAGGTGGATTTAAAGGGGCATAACGGCATGACGGCATTGCACTTCGCGGTGGTCGACCCGACCCCGATGGCTGCGATGATGCGGACGGATGACGAGGTGGACGCGGAAGCCGAATCCAACCATACGGCGCAGCGTTTGGCGGTGATCCGGCTACTGCTGGACGCCGGGGCGACGGCGTATGCGAAGAACGAGGACGGCCTGACGCCCCTGCATCTGGCGGCGGGCCATCACGAGGACCCGGAGGTTTCAGAGACGCTGCTGATGGCCGGGGCATTCGCGGACGCGAGGGCCGAGAACGACTCGACCCCCCTGCATTTTGCGGGGGCCTTCAACGGGAACCCGGAGGTGGCGCAGGTGCTCCTGGATTTCGGAGCGGAGGTGGACGCGGTGGACATCGGGGGGGTGACCCCCCTGCATCTTGCCGCCCGCTTCAACCGGCATGCATCGGTCGCCCAGGTATTGCTGGACGCGGGCGCGGATGTGAATGCGAAAGACCGGAAAGGCCTGACCCCGCTGGACCACCATGCGGAGCGGGAAGATTCGGGCTGGCCCCAGACGCTCGAGGACGCTGGCGGGAAGTGCAACAGAAATTGTTGACCGGGTAGAGGCATCGTGATTATTTTGTTCTACGATGTTCCCGGTTCGTAGGGGAGTCGACATGAGAGCAGGAAGGGTAGCCGCATTCACTTTGGTCGTGATCGGCCTAACGCTGGCGGTTGCGCGGCCAGTGCTGACCGAGTCTCCCTTGCACAAGGCGATCAGGGCAGGAGATCTCTCCGAAGTAAAAGGCTTGCTGAGCGCCGGCGTGGATGTGAATGCGAAAACCGAGGTTAGCCTGATGCTTCTACAGCAAATGATTGAGCAAGTGAACGAACGTGTGCGAGACCGGCCTCTTACTTCAGCCGAGTTGGACGCTGCCAACGACGAAATTGAGAGGGCTTGGGAGGATACCCTGATGCCTCTGCACCTTGCGGCAAAAATCAGTGAGGATCCGGTGATTGTTCGGGTTTTGCTGGATGCGGGTGCTGACGTGAATGCAACGGTTATGGGAAGCCAGACACCCTTGCACCTTGCGGCTCTCAACCCGCACGTCGCAATTGTCCAGATGCTTTTGGATGCCGGTGCCGAAGTGAATCCGGAAGGCGAACCCAAGGTGACTCCTTTGCATTTAGCGGTATTGAACAATTCGAATCCAATGGTTGTACGGGCATTGGTAGATGCTGGCGCAGAGGTGAACGAGGAAGGTATGGTGGGCACGACGTCTTTCCATCTTGCGGCCGGTAACCAGCCTCCTGAAGTTATCCAGGCATTTTTAGATGCCAGGGTCAACGTAGGCGCGAAAGACCGTTCTGGCAGAACCCCCTTGCATTTTGCGGTCGAAAGCAACGAAAACCCGGCAGTCGTGCAGATGCTGTTGGATGCAGGCGCGGTGGCCGAATCAAGGGATCACCAGGATCAAACACTGTTGCACCAGGCGGCAGGGGGCAACCAGAATCCGGCGGTTGCGCAGGTGTTGATCGACGCTGGCATGGATGTCAATGCGACAACCGAACTTGGTGACACGCCCTTGCATTTTGCGGCGGAATACAACCAGAATTTGGCGGTTGTGCAGGCGTTGCTGGGTGCAGGCGCGGCGATTGACGCAATGAATAGAGAGGGAACGACGCCTTTGCACGTTGCGGCTGGCTACAGTAGGAGGGCTCTAGAAGTTGTGCGTCTTATGGGTGCCGACGAGACTGAGGAGGCACACCAGCGGAATCTGGCAGTTGTGCGGGCGCTGCTGGAAGCGGGCGCGGCGGTGAATGCGAAGACCGATCGTGGAATGACCCCTCTGCATTTTGCAGTGGGGCGCAATGAAAACCTGATGGTTGCCAAGCTGCTGTTAGATGCAGGCGCAGAAGTGGGGGCGAGGAATACCGAGGGGGCAACACCTCTGCATTTGGCGGGGGAGAGCAACCCGAATCCGGAAATCGCGCAGGCACTACTGGACGCTGGCGCGGATGTGAATGCGGAAGACAAGGGAGGGGAGACCCCCTTGGACCATCACTCGGAAAATAAGGGGTCGGATTGGTCCCAAGTTCTCAAGGATGCCGGCGGGAAGTGCAACCGGAGTTGTTGAGAGGCCGAAAATCAGTTTTGGGCAATGCCCTCCGACAAGGCTTCGGTGTTTTCCCAAGACATTGGGGCAAAGAAGCCGTTTGCTATCATTCCTATTGACAATAGGGGATGGAATTCCCTGTCGCTGTTTCCCTGAATAATGTAAAGACAAGAGGTCACCCCAATGAAATCGAAATGTTTTGCTTTAGTGTCGGCTGTCATGTTGACTGCCGCTGCAAGTCTCGCAGTTGCCGGAGACTATGGAGGACACAAGGAGAGACACCATAAGGGGCACCATGGCCAGAGTTCATTTATCGAGCGGTATGACCAGAACGATGATGCCCAGGTGACCGCGGATGAATTCGAGCAGGCGCGCCGGGCTCGCTACGACCTGCCTGATGAAAACGGCAATGGCCTGGTCGATGTCGACGAGTACGTTCAGGGGTGCGCCAACCGCCTGGACAAGAAAATCAAAAAGGAGCGCAAGGGACACATCAAGCGGACCCACCGGCGCTTTGACGCCCTGGACAAGGACGACAGCGAACAGATAGAGTGGGAGGAATACGAAGCGTCCGGCGAACGCAGTTTCAAGCGGTTTGACGGGGACGAAAATGGCGTCATCAACGCGGACGACCCGCGCCCCAAGCACAGTTGCAAACATAAGTGCAAGGGCTACAAAGGCAAAGGGAAGGGAGACAAGGCAGGTGCCGGCCACGATCACGAGCACGGCAAGGGCCACAAGCACGGTAAGCACAAGGGCATGTGGAAAAAGCATGCGAAGCGGGTCATTCACATGCCGACCACTCACAGCAAGAAAGGGATGATGCGGAAGTACGATACCGATAAGGACGGTGCGATCACGCACGAGGAATTCAGCGCCCAGCGCCGCGCCGACTTTGACAGGACGGACGAGAACGGGGACGGGACGCTGAACCCGGAGGAGTATGTGCTGGAGTTCGGTAACCGTTTGGACGAGGCGGCCGAGAAGGCCCGGAAGAAAAAACTGAAGCGGGCGAAGGCGCGCTTCGGGATGCTGGACAAGGACGGGAATGGCGAGATGAGCTTCGAGGAGTACCAGGTTTCAGGGCAGAAGATATTTTCGCGCCACGACACGAATGAAGATGGCGTCGTGTCCGAAAGTGATCCCAAGCCCAAGAAATGCCGCAAGGGCAGGCATAAGCACGGGAAAGGGCATGAGGGCCACTCCGAGAAGTCGGGAAAAGAACACAGCTATTGAGGTTGCCGGACAACGGGCGCGGCTGATTACACCGACTACCCCCGTCATTTCGCTGGCGGGCCGCAGGGTCTTGGGAAGAAACTCTTGAGATCTTTCGCTTTACTATCTTGGGGGAGGTGTGCATAGGCGCGAGCCCATGCACCGAAAAAGAACGTAACTATCGTTTCCGCCTCAGAGCCGGAAGTCGGCGCCCAGGTAGGTTTCGCGGACCTGCGGATTTTCCAGGATCTCTCCCGGCTCGCCCTCGGCGATGGTGCATCCTTCCGAGAGGATGTAGGCGCGGCGGCAGATGCTGAGGGTCTCGCGCACGTTGTGGTCGGTGATGATGATGCCGATGCCGCGTTCCTGGAGTTGCTGGATGATCGACTTGATGTCGGCCACGTGCAGGGGATCGATACCGGCGAACGGTTCGTCTAGCAGGATGAAGGCGGGGTCCATGGCCAGCGCGCGGGCGATCTCGACCCGCCGCCGTTCGCCGCCC
Source organism: uncultured candidatus Poriferisulfidus sp. (assembly GCA_965116525.1). GTDB lineage: Bacteria > Pseudomonadota > Gammaproteobacteria > Poriferisulfidales > Poriferisulfidaceae > Poriferisulfidus. The sequence goes on along the minus strand of OZ220694.1, from coordinate 432,845 downwards.
GACAATGAAAATCCGCGGCTGTCCCGAATCCCGTCGATGGAGAACTCTTCAAGCAGGAGCTCCAGGCGTTCCTTTTGTTCCGTCTTCGACAGGGGCAGTTGCTCGAGCACGCCCAGGACATTTTCCTCCACCGTCAGGCGGCGGAACACGGAGGGTTCCTGGGGCAGGTAGCCGATGCCGGCGCGGGAGCGGCGGCTCATGGACAGCCCGGTGATGTCCTGGCCGTCCAGCAGGATCTGGCCTTGGTCGCAGGGCACCAGCCCCGTGATCATGTAGAAGCAGGTGGTCTTGCCCGCGCCGTTCGGGCCGAGCAGCCCGACCACTTCGTGGTCGTTCGCACGCAGCGTGACCTCCGAGACGACCTGCCGGTCGCGGTAGGACTTGCACAGTCCCTGGGCTTCGAGCGTGGCCATTAATCGGAGTCGGTCTTCAGCCGAATCCGGACCCGTTCGGAGGGCTTCCGGGTGACGGGGGTCTCGACGCGTTCCTCGTCGATCAGGTAGATGACTTCTTCCCCTGTGAACTGGTGCGCGTCGACGCGCAGGTTGACGTTCTTCTTCATGATCGCCTTGCGCTGCCGGATCTGGTAGAGGATACTGCCGGCACTCGCGCGCAGCGGTTTGCCGGAGTCTAGGATCTGGGTCCAGCGGGCATTGCCCTCGGCGTGCAGGGCCTGCACGCGATCATCGTCGGAGATCACCGTGAGTTGCTCGGCGAGTAGGATCATCTCGCCCTGCTTGGCGCGCACGTTTCCGCGGTAGACGCTGACTTCCTTCTGAGAATCCCATTCCATCCGGTCCGCGCTCAGGTCGAGCGTGTCCTCCGGGGGTTCCTGCGCGTGTGCGACACCGAAGGCTTCCTCCAGGACCTTTTGCAGCAACGCTTGCGTCGGCTGTTGCGCGTCCGGCGGGAACTGGCGGACTTTCACGTCCCGTTCGAGCTGGCCGCCCGAGCCGTCCAGCCGGTAGTCCAGCCCGACGCCGCGCATCACCGCATGGGACTGGCTGACCACCACGGCCTGGTCGCTGTAGACCCGTTCGTGTTCCGAATCCAGGGTCAGCGATTCGCCGTGCATCAGGGTGGGGGAGTGCTCCGGCGGGTCCAGCTGGAGTTCCACGTCTCCGTTCAGGACGACCTGGAACTCCCGGATCTCTCCGTGTCGGGCCGAGGCCGCGGAATTCTCGTACGCGGGGTCGAGCCAGTGCAGCCGGGGCAGGTCCAGGCGCAGGACCTGGCTGTCGGGGTACTGGTCCAGCCGCTCGGCGGCGACTTCGTAGAGCAGTTCCCCCTGCAGGTCCCGGATCCGGTGGCGGACTTGCATGTAGCTGTTTTCGGGGGTTTCCCGGTCGGGAGTCAGGGCGGCTTCCTGTGGGGCGGGCATGCGGGCCAGGGCCCACAAGCCGACGGCGAGGGCGGCCGCCAGCAGCAGGATGAGCAGCAGGCGGAATTTCTTCATCTCTGGAGGATCCAGTCGCACACATCGCGCACCGCGCCGCGGCCGCCCGGGCTCGGGGTGACCCAGTCCGCGGCCTCACGGACTGGCGGGCGGGCATCCGCCACCGCCACACCCATGCCGGCGGCCTCAAGCAGGGGGATGTCGGTGACGTCGTCGCCGATGCAGACGACTTCCGCCCAGGTACAGCCCACTCGTTCGATGACGGCGCAGGCCTCGGCGTACTTGTCGTCGCAGCCGAGGATGACCTCGCCGATTTCCAGTTCCTGCAACCGCTGCCGGGTCGCATCGCTCTTCCGTGCGCTGATCACCGCGATCTGCACGTTGACGTCGTACAGCAGGACCAGTCCCTGGCCGTCGTGCACATGGAAGCACTTGGTTTCGGTGCCGTCCTCGGAAAGGTACAGGTGACCGTCGGTCAGGACGCCGTCGACGTCCAGGATCAGGAGCTTGACGTCCTCGGGGTTCATCGAAGCCCGGCCGCGATCAGGTCGTGCATGTTGAGCACGCCGACCAGTTGGCCGTCCTGCATGACCGGGGTGGCGTTGTAGCGGCGGTCCCGCATCCGGTGCAGCACGTCCCGGGCGAGTTCGTCCGGTGCCGCAGTCTGGAAGTCCCGCGTCATCACCTGGTCCACCGCCGTGACGTGGACGTCCACCTCGTCCGCCAGGCAGCGGCGCAGGTCGCCGTCGGTGAAGACCCCGACGACCTGTCCGTCCGCATCCAGCACGGTCGTCATGCCGAGCCCTTTCTCGGAGATTTCGGGCAGGGCGTCCCGCAGCAGGGTGCCGACGGTGACTTTCGGGATGTTCTTGCCGTCGCGCATCACGTCGCGGACCGTGGTCAGCAGCTGCCGGCCCAGGCTGCCGCCCGGGTGGGTGCTCGCGAAGTCCTCCGGCTTGAAGCCGTGGACATGCATCAGGGCGACGGCGAGCGCATCGCCCATGGCGAGCGTGGCGGTGGTGCTGGAGGTGGGGGCGAGGTTGAGCGGGCAGGCCTCGCGCTCCACCGGGATCTCCAGGTGCAGGTCGGCCTTGCGGGCCAGCGAGGATTCCGGCTGGCCGGTCAGCGCGATGATGGTGGCGCCGATCTGGCGCACCAGCGGCAGCAGGTTCAGCAGCTCTTCGGTCTCGCCGGAGTTGGACAGGGTCAGCACGACGTCGTTGCGGGTGATCATGCCAAGGTCGCCGTGGTTGGCTTCGGCCGGGTGGACGAAGAACGAGGGGCTGCCGGTGCTGGCGAAGGTGGCGGCGATCTTCTGCCCGATGTGGCCGGACTTGCCCATGCCGATGACGATGATGTGCCCGGTGCACTTGCTCAGCAACTGGCAGCACTCGACGAAGCTCTCGCCGGTATGGTCCGCCAGGCCGCGGACCGTGTCCGCTTCCTGCCGCAGCACGTCGCGGGCGACTTCCAGAATGTCCGAAGTGTGGTCAGAGTCGGTCATACGGGCACCATCATGCGGTCTGCGTTCCAGCCCAAGTAGCCTATATAGCACAACAATAGCAGGATTGCGCCGGGCCGGGTGAGCCGGAAGCTCCCCCGGCGGAACAGGAGGAAGCCGAGCAGGGCGGTGAGTCCCAGCATGATCAGGCCGTCGTACCACAGCATCGGCGACACCGAGAATGGGCGGATGGCGGCGGGAACCCCGACCACGCCGAGGGTGTTGAACAGGTTGGAGCCGACCACATTGCCGAGGATGAGTCCGCTGCCCTCAGCGCGTTTCAGCGATGCCAGAGATGCGGCGAGTTCCGGCAGAGATGTGCCGATGGCGACCAGGGTCAGGCCGACCAGCAGTTCGTCCACTTCCAGCATCCGGGCCAGCCCGACGGAGGCCCAGACCAGTGCCCAGGCGCTGCCAAGCAGGAGGACCAGCCCGAGCAGGACCAGGGCCAGGGCGTTCAGGGTGGTGTGTTCGGCCTGTCGGCTGGTAATCGGGGCGGCCGCCTGTCCGCTGCGCACGATCAGGGTGATGATCCCGGCCAGGGCGAGCATCAGGAGGATGCCTTCCCAGCGTTCCAGCACCAGATCCGAGAGGACCAGGAACACGCCCGCCGTGCCGAGCAAAATCAGGGGGATGTCGCGTCGCACCAGGGTCCGGTCGGCGGCGAGCGGGAGGATCAGCGCCGAGACGCCCAGGATCAGCGCGATGTTGGCGATGTTGGAGCCGAAGGCGTTGCCGATCGCGATGCCGCCGCTGCCGCGGGCGGCAGCCGTCGCGGAGACCAAAAGCTCCGGGAGACTGGTGCCGAATCCCAGGATCACCACGCCGATGGTGAAGGCCGAGACGTTCAGCTGGCGGGCCAGGGAGGACGAGCCCTCGACCAGCCGGTCGGCGCTCCAGGCCAGGACCACGAATCCGATGACGACGGCGATCAGGTAGGTCAGGAGCATGGGTGCAATCGAGGTCTATGTTCGGCGGGGCGGGGGAGGCCGCCGCCTTCGCTGCAAGGGTCAGGGAAAGGGTGCCGGCGGGACTGCGATTTTACCCCACGGAGGGGCGGTCTTGCGGCTGTGCACAGGAGTCCGTCGCGCCTGTGGGATTTTGGTAGACTAGTCAAATGCGCGTTGATGTAGCCCTGTTCCGGCTTCCATCGGTCTCGGGAGTGTTGCCGATCCGTTGAGGTCGGGATGCCGTTTCTTCCCCGAATTCCAGAACCTGCCTGCCGCGCATTTTCCTCTCCATGATTGACCGGCTGCGCGCCTTCTACGACCGTCTGGTGCTGGATCGCCCGTGGGCGGTACTAGTGTTTCTGGGCGCGGTGGTGGCCGTCATGGTCACGCAGGCCGGCAACTTCCGGCTGGACGCCTCATCCGATTCCCTGCTGCTGGAGGGCGACGAGGACCTGCGCTACTACCGCAAGGTGCTTGAGCAGTACGGCACCCGGGACTTCCTGTTCGTCACCTACAACCCGCACGCGCCGATGCTCGACCCGGCCATGCTGGAGAGCCTGGAGGCCCTGCGCGAGGACCTGCTGGCGGTGCCCGCGGTTGAGGACGTGGTCACCATCCTGGACGTGCCGCTATTGAACTCCCCGCCGATCGACTTCACCGAGCTCGGCAGCACCAACCGCACCCTGCGCGATGCCGACGTGGACCGGGAGCTGGCGCACCGCGAACTGGCCACCAGCCCGTTCTACAGCGACATGCTGATGAGCAAGGACGGCGAGACCACCGCGCTCGCGGTCTACCTGAAGACCGACACGACCGGCAACGACCTGCTGCGCGAGCGCACCCGGCTTCGCGATGCCCGCGACGAGGGGACCCTGGACGAGGCGGGCCGACAGCGTCTGGAGGCGGTGACCCGGCAGTACGCCGACCACATGGCCGTCGTCGCCGAGCAGCGGGCCCGCAACGTCGCCGAAGTCCGGGCGGTGCTCGACCGCCACCGCGAGGGCGCGCGCATCTTCCTCGGCGGCGTCGCGATGATCGCGAGCGACATGATCGACTTCATCGGCAGCGACCTGCGGACCTTCGGCCTCAGCGTGTTCGTATTCCTGATTTTGATGTTGACGGTGATCTTCCGCCGCCTGCGCTGGATCCTGCTGCCGCTGGCGGCCTGCGCGGCTTCGGTGGTGCTGATGATGGGCACCCTGGCGCTGGCGCGCTGGCCGGTGACCGTGATTTCCTCCAATTTCGTGTCGCTGCTGCTGATCATCTGCATGTCGATGACGATCCACTTGATGGTGCGCTTCCGCGAACTCCAGGCCAAGGAACCGGACAGCAGCTCCCGCGACCTGGTCGCCCGCACCGTCCACTTCATGTTCATCCCGATTCTGTACGCGGCCCTGACGACCATGGTGGCGTTCGTGTCGCTGCTGATCAGCGGGATCCGCCCGGTGATCGACTTCGGGCACATGATGACGGCCGGCATCGCGATGGCCTTCGGCGTGATCTTCTTGCTGTTCCCGGCGGTGGTCGTCCTGCTGCCGCGCACGCACGGCGAGGAACGCGACTTCACGCGCGGCGTCACCCTGGCGTTCGCGCGCCTGACCGAGCGGCACCGCAAACCGATCCTGGGCATCGCCGCGGTGCTGGCGGTGGTCAGCGCGTTCGGCGCGGCGCGCCTGGACGTGGAGAACCGGTTCATCGACTATTTCGACGACGACACCGAGATCTTCCAGGGCATGCTGGAGATCGACCGGCACCTGGGCGGGACCACGCCGCTCGACATCCTCCTGGAGGCGGACCCGGAGGCGCTGGTCGGGGATGAGGAGGAGTTCGAGGAGGATTTCTACGGAGACCTGGAGGAGGAGGGCGAGGAGTCGTCGCCCGGCTACTGGTTCAATCCGCTGCGCCTGGGCGAGTTGCGCCAGCTGCACGAGTGGCTCGACGCGCAGCCGGAGATAGGCAAGGTGTTGTCGCTGGACACCATGATCCGGATGGCCGAGAGCATCAACGACGGCGAGCCCCTGGACGACCTCAAGATCAGCCTGTTCCGCGAAGGGCTGTCCCGCCTGCCGGAGGACATGCAGGACGTGCTGCTGCGCCCGTTCATGTCCGAGGACGGCAACCGGCTACGCGTGCAGCTGCGGGTGATCGACTCCGACACGACCCTGCGCCGCGCCGAGCTGATCGAACGGGTTGATGCCTTCCTTGCCGAGGAGATGGCCTACGACGAGTCCCGCTATCGCCAAAGCGGCCTGCTGGTGCTGTACAACAATGTCCTGCAGAGTCTGTTCGCTTCGCAGATCCAGACCATCGGCTTCGTGTTCCTGAGCATCCTCGCCATGTTCCTGGTGCTGTTCCGCTCGCTGCGCCTGGCCCTGATCGCGATCCTGCCGAACATGCTGCCGGCCCTGCTGGTGCTCGGCACGATGGGCTGGCTCGGCATCCCGCTGGACCTGATGACGATCACCATCGCCGCGATCAGCGTCGGCATCGCGGTGGACAACACCATCCACTACATCATCCGCTTCCGGCGGGAGTTCCCGGAGGACCGGGACTACCGGGCGACCATGTGGCGCTGCCACGGCAGCATCGGGCGGGCGATGTACTACACCTCGCTGACCATCGTGGTCGGATTCTCGATCCTGATGCTGTCGAACTTCGTGCCGACGTTCTACTTCGGACTGTTTACCGGCCTGGCCATGCTGACCGCGCTGGTCGCCTCGCTGACTCTGCTCCCGGCGTTGCTGCTGACGCTGCGCCCGATGGGCGAGGCAGCGGAATAGGGCGACGGGTTATTCAGAAAATTCCCGGGATTACGGCCTTCCGGTCGGCCGGATAATCGTCGAACTTCTCCCGGTACCACCGGTGGTGGCTGTAGGCCCTCGGCACCAGGTTGGCGGCGGTGAACACGAAGAAGGCGAAGCCTGCCAGCGACCAGGTCGCCAGCGCCCAGCCGGCCCATTCCAGTATCTCCCCGAGATGGTTCGGGCAGGAGACGAAACGGAACCCGCCGCCCCGGGGAATGGCGTAGCCGCTCTCGCCGGGTTTGCGCAGGCGCAGCAGAACCGTGTCGGAGTGGAGGTTGAGGGCCATCCCCCCAAGGAAAACCGCAAGGCCGACCAGGAAGCGGGGGTCGCCCAGCCACTCGACGCCGTATTCGCCGAACTCCGAGACGATCCGGGCATTGATGTAGGCGTTGATCACGTTGAAGAAGACGCCCGAGGCGGCGACCGCGATCGGCATCCGCTTGCCTTGCGTGCGCAGCCGGAACGGAAAGATCAGCGTCCGGTGCAAGTAGTGGGCCTGCCACATGACGAGGAACACCAGCGGCACGACCTCCCAGGCGGATTCTCCGCAGAGATACACGTACAGGAAGACCACCACGGTCGGCAGTTCCATGACGATCCAGCCCGTCCGGTTGGAGAAGGACGGCCCCCAGCCGGTGCCCGAATAGTGGCGGCCGAACGGGGCCGTGCTGCGCATCAGGTACAGGAAGGTCGGGACCGCGATGGCGAGGACCGCCCAGACCAGGATGCCGTGGATTTCCAGTTCAGTCATTCTGGGTCTTTCCTCTGGCCATGTCTGCATTTTAGTGGAACTGAGCCCACAATCGTATTTTCTGCCCCTTGAAAAAACCTAAAAGTGACACCATATCCTGCGTTTAATAGCCCGTAGACCCATCACTACTACAAATAGACTTATACGGGGAGTGACGATATGGCTAAGATAATAGACCCGGTTCAGTTTTCTGAACATTTCGGTATTGACAGTAAGCAATTGGATAAAATCTGTGTTTTAGACCCCACCCTAAATGTCGACACGGGTTTGTTCATCGATCCTCTACTACTGGGGCATAGCCAACATCGAGAAATAAAGCACGATGCTTACCAAAGTTACGCAGAACATTTTAAAACCATCATCAAACTCCTGAGAGCTTCCCAAAGTCCTGAAGATGTAGCTTGGCGTAGAGCCTACAAACTCCTATCGTTTCCAGAAATCAAGTGGACCTGCCTAGGCTACGGGGCGGCGTCTGTCTCAGGCAGTGGCTCTGGCTCTAAAACGACTAATCGCATCATCCAGACAGCCAAAGAAATCATAGACCTTGGTGTTGATGACCCGGATCTTTTTGTTGCTATGGGATTATTTGAGGAGGGTTTCGGGCCAGACCACATAAGCGATATGACTACAAATGTAATTTTTGAGGCGTTGCTGAAATTCAACCACCGTATTCTAGACAACCTACCAGTTCCGCGTGAGGAATTGACCATCACCCTGAGAAATGGGAGAGAGTACCACGCCTGTCTTCCTACTAATCCACATATTAAGAGAGGTCCCAAGCCTGTTGTTTTGGTTCCGACTGATATTTTGCGGGATCTTCCTATTGCCACGGATTGGTCGGGGGTGGCAGTTGCCGCTTCTCAGAATGCAGCAATTCGAAATCGAGTAAATACTCAGATTTCAGAAATGTGGGAAAAAGAGGCCGATAGAGATAAGCGAAGACTCCGTCACCAAGCGCTTGCCCATAGAGAGGCATTCGAAACATTACTCATGGCTCTCAAACAGGTTGACCCAGTACCCTATGACATGAGTGGGGATCCAGGAGGCCAGATCTTTTGGCGGAAGCTTATCTCGACGCTAGCAAAGGACGAACCGTTGGAATTAGAACTCCCGATCCAACTTGATGTTGATGGAGTTGCCGCTGTTGTCGAGAAGATTATTCAACAATTCCAATTCCTAATAGAAGAGCGACGATTTTCAAGGGTACTGTATAGCAAAGGGAAACCACACCACGAAAGAGTGGCGCAACATTTTTTCTTCGCTGTCGCATACGCATATTGCAAGGCAAACGGACTGGACATTACACCGGAGGCGGAAACCGGAAATGGCCCAGTGGATTTTAAAATTTCTTCAGGATTTGATAGCCGCGTACTTGTGGAAATTAAACTTTCAAAAAATACCAGACTTGTTCGTGGTTATGAAAATCAAATTACAAAATATACGAAAGCTGAGGAAACTGCGAAAGGTTATTATGTCGTGATAGATGTGGGTAATATGGGGGAGAAATACGACAAAATTCTTAAGCGAAAAAATGAAGCTACTCGTGCCGGAAAGAAAGTACCTGAGCTTGTTTATATAGATGGTGAGGAACAACTTCCAGCAAGTAAATTGTGATACAAATTTTCCCCTAGGCTACTGTTGCCCGCGTAATTTCATGCTTATCCGTTTAAGTCCATGGCATGAATGTGGAGTGCCGCACGAACTACTCTTCTATTCCAAACCCATAATACCGCTCATTCAGGAAGTCGCGCATCGCCGCGACGTGTTCTTCCGTCCAGTCGAGCCCCGCTCCCTTCCTGCAGTGGTCGACGCGCGCGAGTAGCTGCGCCGCATCCCCGATCGGCCCCTCCGCCCCGCGGTACAGCACGGTGCCGTCGCCGCCGGTGATGCGCGCATGGCAGGCGGTGCAGTGTTCTTGATGTACACTGCCCGCATCGAACGCTTGCGCGCCCTGAAGGTCAAACAGAGCCAGTGCGCCGAACAGAACGAACACCTGCCACCGCCTCATGTCCAAGAAGAAAAACCTGATCTGGATCGACCTGGAGATGACCGGGCTCAACCCGGAGACCGACCGCATCATCGAAATCGCCACCATCGTCACGGACTCAGACCTCGACGTGCTGGCCACCGGGCCCGTGCTGGCGATCCACCAGTCGGACGAGTGCCTGGCCGGGATGGACGAATGGAACACCTCCCACCATGGCGCGTCCGGCCTGACCGAGCAGGTGCGCAACTCCAGTTGCGACGAAGCGCAGGCCGAGCGCGAGACGCTGGCGTTCCTGGAGGCGCACGTCGCGCGCGGGGTCTCGCCGATGTGCGGCAACAGCATCTGCCAGGACCGGCGCTTCCTGGCGCGCTGGATGCCGGACTTGGAACATTTCTTCCACTACCGGAACCTGGATGTCAGCACGCTCAAGGAGCTGGCGCGGCGCTGGTACCCGGTGGACCAGGTCGAGGAATTCCAGAAAGCCTCCGCGCACCGGGCGCTGGAGGACATTCGCGAGTCGATCCGGGAGCTGGAGCATTACCGCCGGCAGATGTTTCAGCGCGTGACCGCTGCCTGAAGCGGGAGGTCGCGCCCGGCCTCCGGGTGCAGCACGGTGTCGCAGCCGTCCATCGCCGGATCCAGTTCCGGATAGTCCAGGGTGTAGTGCAGGCCGCGGCTTTCGCGGCGCATCATCGCGCAGCGGATGATCAGGTCCGCCACCTGCACGAGGTTGCGCAGCTCGATCAGGTCCCGCGAGATGCGGAAGTCCCGGTAGTATTCGTTGATTTCCTCGTGCAGCAGGGTGCAGCGGTGCTGCGCCCGCTCCAGCCGCTTGCTGGTGCGCACGATGCCTACGTAGTCCCACATGAAGCGGCGCAGCTCGTCCCAGTTGTGCGAGACCACCACCTCCTCGTCGGAGTCCGACACCCGGCTCTCGTCCCACGGGGTCACCTCCGGGGGCGGCGCGTCCCGCGACAGCGTCTCGTTGATGTGCCCGCTTGCGGCATGGGCGAACACCAGGCATTCCAGCAGGGAGTTGCTGGCCATCCGGTTCGCGCCGTGCAGCCCGGTGTGGGCCACCTCGCCGATGGCGTACAGCCCGGGGAGGTCGGTGCAGCCGTGCCGGTCGGTCATGATTCCGCCGCAGGTGTAGTGTGCGGCCGGCACCACCGGGATCGGCTGGCGGGTCAGGTCGATGTCGTATTCGAGGCAGCGCGAATAGGCGTTCGGGAACGCCTCGCGCAACTCGTCGGCCGGCTTGTGGCTGATGTCGAGGTGCACGTAGTCCAGCCCGAGGCGCTTCATCTCGTGGTCGATGGCCCGCGCGATGATGTCCCGGGGCGCCAGCTCGCCGCGTTCGTCGAAGCGGGGCATGAATTCCTCGCCGCTGCCGGGCAGGCGCAGTTTCGCCCCCTCGCCGCGCAGCGCCTCGGTCATCAGGGAGGACTTGGCGCGTGGGTCGTACAGGCAGGTCGGATGGAACTGGATGAACTCCATGTTGGCCACGCGGCAGCCGGCCCGCCACGCCATCGCCAGCCCGTCGCCGGACGAGGTGTCCGGGTTGGAGGTGTACAAATAGACCTTGCTCGCGCCGCCGGTCGCCAGAATCACGCAGCGCGCCCGGTAGGCGTCGACCGCGTTGGTGCGGGTGTCCTGGGCGTAGATGCCGATGCAGCGGTTCTCCCCGGCGTGGCGCTGGACGATCAGGTCGACCGCGATGCAGTGGCTGTGCAGCTCCACGTTGGGGCGGCTTTTCACCTGTTCCATGAGGGCTTCCTGGATGGTGCGGCCGGTGTGGTCGGCGACGTGCGCCACCCGCCGGCGGCTGTGGCCGCCCTCCTGGGTCAGGTGCAGCCCGCCAGAGGGCGGGTAGGGGGTGAAGTTCACGCCCTGGTCCTGCAGCCACCGGATCATGGCGGCGCCGCGGTCCGCGACCCGCTGCACCACCTCCGGGTGGCACAGCCCGCCGCCGGCCGAGATCGTGTCGGAGACGTGCAGCGCGACCGAGTCCTTGTCGTCCAGCACCGCCGACACGCCGCCCTGGGCGTAGTTCGTCGAGCTTTCGGTGGGACTCGCCTTGCACAGCAGCGTGACCCGCAGGCGCGGATCCGCCTCCAACGCGGCGCACAGGCCCGCCGCTCCGCTGCCGAGGATCAGGATATCCGTGTCGTGGGTCACGGGCGCACTGTCTGTCGCCACGATTTCGCTCTTTCCGCTATGCCAAACCCCGATTATAATGTTTGAACTTTTGATTGACCCCCTGCGTGCTTGACGAAGTCCCACAAGAACCTTTCTTGGCGGATCGATCCCAGGCGCCGAGATGAGCGACCGAAGCGACCGGAATCTGGTTCGCCGCGCCAAAGCGGGGGAGACCGGCGCGTTCGACGCGCTGGTCGAGAAATACCAGCACCGCATCCTGAACCTGGTCGGCCGCTACATCGCCGACCGCACCGCCCGCCAGGACGTGGCTCAGGAGGCCTTCATCAAGGCCTGGCGCAACATCAAGACCTTCCGCGGCGACAGCCAGTTCTACACCTGGCTGTTCCGGATCGCGGTCAACACGGCGATGAACCACCTGGCCGCCGCCCGCCGCCGCCCGGAGCATACCTTGCCGCCGAATGAGGACGGAGAGGTGAGCATGGACGATATGCAGGTCGACCTGGACACGCCGCAGGGCGAAGTGGAGGCCGAGGAGGTCGCCGGAATAGTGAACGAAGTGATTTCCGAATTGTCGGAAGACTTAAGGGTGGCAATCACCTTGCGCGAATTGGAAGGCATGAGCTATGAGCAGATTGCCTACATCATGAAATGTCCAATCGGCACGGTGCGCTCTCGCATCTTCCGGGCCCGAGAGGCCATTGATGAGCGATTGCGGCCGGTGTTGGACGACTCGTCAGGGGGGCTCAAATGAGCAACCAAGACCACGAGTGGGTCTCCGCCTACCTGGATGACGAGCTCACGCCCGCCGAGCGGGCCCGGGGAAGCCGGACCCTGAGCCGGGAGCCGGAGGCGCGCCGCCGCCTGGGCCGCTACCTGCTGATCGGCGATGCGATGCGCAACGAACTTCCGGAACAGCTGTATCCGGGATTTGCCGCGCAGGTCCATCAGAAAATCGTCGAGGATCACTCCTCCCCCCCCAAGCACCATACCCTGCAGGAATTCTGGCACTGGATCCGGCATCCGGCTCCGCTGGCGGTGGCCAGCGGCCTGATGGCCATGCTGGTCGCGGCGGGGCTGTGGTTCTACACGAAGCAACCGGCGGTCGTCCCGGTGGTGATCGACGTGCCGATCGACCAGGTCGCGGAAATCCCGCAATCCGAGCTGGACGCGAAGGCGCACCAGCAGATCCTGAGCTACCTGGCGGCCCACGCGGAAGTCGAGCCGCGGGCGCTGATGCCCTATGCCCAGTTGGTGGAATATGAGAAGTAAGACGACGCCGGGCACGATCGGGCGGCCGGGCCGCCCCGGGGAACTTTTGCCGCGGGGTGCGGTCTGTTCCGTGGGGGGGGATTACGCGAAGACCTGCGGGAGACTGTTTTTGATCATGGTTCTGGTGGGACTGGCCGCGACGGCGAAGGGCGAGACGGACCCGGCGAGCTGGCTGGTCCGGGCCGACCAGGCGGCCGAGCGCGCCAACTTCACCGGCACGCTGTCCCTGCTCGACGGCAGCTTGACGCAGCGCACGATGAAGATCGAGCAGGGCTTCGACGGGCGCAACACCCACCAGCGGTGGGTCTCGGTCTCCGGGGGCGAGGAGTGCGAGATCCTGCGCCGGGCGAACGAGTCCGCCGTGGTGTTCCCCGACCGGCGGGTGGTCATCCACGGCCGCCCGGACTCGGAGGGCCTGATTCCGGACATCCAGATGGACATCGACCAGGTGGATGAGCACTATGAGCTCGAGGTCCAGGGGAAGGAGAAGATCGCGGGGCGGGACTGCCAGCTGGTCATGGCCGCCTCCAAGGACGAGTATCGCTACGGTTGCGAATTCTGCGTGGACACCGCCTCGGGGCTGCCGCTGCGGGCGCGGATGGTGACGCCGAGCGGCGAGAAGATCGAGCAGTTCGCCTTTACGTCCCTGGACGTGCTGGAGTCCATCCAGGAGTTCGCCCCGAACAGTTTCTGGCTGGCGACCGACATCCACGGCTTCGAGACGATCAACCTGCCGTACGGCTCCCAGCCGGCACCGGGCCGGTGGCGGGTCGAGGATCTGCCGCCGGGCTTCGAGGAGCGTCTGGCGGTGGTCCGCAAGCTGCCGAACAACCCGGAGCCGGTGTACCATATGGTGTTGGCGGATGCCTTGTCCCGAATCTCGGTCTTCATTACCCGCCTGCCCGAGGACGGGGAGGTGAAGAGCCAGCAATTCGTGCGCAAGGCGCTCAACGGATACGTGACGGTGCGGGACGGGCACCAGGTCACCGTGATCGGCGGCGTGCCGGCCGAAACCGTCCGAATGATCGGCGATTCGCTCCATCGAAGCGCTGATTCCATCAATTGATTTTTCAAGGAACCCCGATGCTCCAGACCTGGACCTCAAGAACCCTCACTGTCGCTTTGGGCTTTGCCATGCTGCTCGCGCCGCTGCAGGCGCGCGAACTGCCGGATTTCACCCACCTAATCGAGAAGAACGCGCCGGTCGTGGTCAACATCACCACGACCCGCAACGTCGGGGGCTCCGCCACCGGCAAGGAGGCGCCGCAGAACGCCCCGGAAGACATGCCGGACTTCTTCCGCCGGTTCTTCGAGCAGATGCCGGAGGGCCAGCAGCAGCGCCCGCCGCAGCAGCGGCGCCACGGCACCGGGTCCGGGATGATCTACTCCGCGGACGGCTACATCGTGACCAACCACCACGTGGTCGACGGGGCGGACGAGATCATCGTCAAGCTCAGCGACAAGCGGCAATTCGTGGCGGAGAAGGTGGGGTCCGACCCGCGCAGCGACCTCGCGTTGCTGAAGATCGATGCGGATGACCTGCCGACCGCGACGCTCGGCAATTCGGAGGAGCTGAAGGTCGGGCAGTGGGTGCTCGCCATCGGTTCGCCGTTCGGTTTCGAGCATTCGGTCACCGCCGGCATCGTCAGCGCCAAGGGGCGCAGCCTGCCGAGCGAGAACTACATCCCGTTCATCCAGACCGACGTGGCCATCAATCCCGGCAACTCCGGCGGGCCGCTGTTCGACATGAACGGGCACGTGGTCGGCATCAACGCGCAGATCTACACCCGCACCGGCGGGTTCATGGGCCTGTCCTTCGCCATTCCGATCGACATGGTGTCGGAAGTGATCGCGCAGATCAAGAAGGACGGCCATGTCGTGCGCGGTTGGCTTGGCGTGTACATCCAGGAGGTGACCCGCGACCTGGCCGAATCGTTCGGACTGGATCGCCCGAAGGGCGCGATCATCGCCGAAATCACCGAGGATGGCCCGGCGGACGAGGCCGGACTGGAAGCCGGGGACATCGTCCTGGAGTTCGACGGACGGGAAGTGGAGAGTTCCAGCGCACTGCCGCCGATGGTCGGGCAGGTGAAGCCCGGCAAGACGGTCGAGGTCGAGATCATGCGCGGCGGCGAACGCAAGACCGTGGAGGTGACCCTGGGGCAGTTGCCCGACGACGGGGCGCCGATGGCGGTGCCGTCCGGGGATTCGGGATCGTCGGAAGACACGGAGATCCTGGGCATGCGCCTGGAGGAGCTGCCCGAGGAGGCGCGCAAGCAGCGCAATCTCGACAAGGGAGGCGTCTGGGTGAAGGAAGTGACCGGGGATCCGGCGCGCTCCGCCGGAATCCAGAAGGGCGACGTGATCCAGATGTTCGCCGGGCAGAAGATCGAGACGCTGGACGACTTCAAGGAGGCGGCGGAAGACCTCGAGGGAGGGCAGCCTCAGCCGATCCTGGTGCAGCGACAGCAGGGTTCGCGGTGGTTGGCGCTGACGCCTGAATAGGGCAGCGAGGCGCGCCGGAGGAGGGGGTCCCGGAGCCTCCGAAAGGCTTGAAAAACCTGCCCGGATGGGTGTCTGGCGGCGCGAAGCGGAGTGCCGGACGGCCGTGCTACAATCGCTTTCAATGCCCTCTGGACATGGAAGTTCCGAGGGGTTGATCGAAACACTCAAGGTTGGAAAAAATAAGGCTGCCCGACCGGAACATGAAATCATGGATACCATAACAATTCAGATTATTTCGTTCCAGATGGTCCTGCTGGTGGCAATCTTGGGATTTCTGTGGAATCTCCATCGCGACGTGGCTGGCTTGCGCGAGCGCATGGCCCGGGTGGAAGGTTTGCTGGAAGGCTTTGTTGCCCGTTCGCAGGAGTCACAGTCCTGACAGAACGGTCCGCGGGTCGTCGCGGGTCAGGGTGCTTTTGGGTCTGGCGCGAGGCCGGGATTTGAAAAGACTGCAAACACCTGTTTCGACATCTCGCTGATGCCCCCGCTGCACTCCGGAACTTTTCCGATGGAGAAGATCCGCAACTTCTCCATCATCGCGCATATCGACCACGGCAAGTCCACGCTGGCGGATCGTTTCATCGAGTTGTGCGGCGCACTGAGCGACCGCGAGATGAGCGACCAGGTCCTGGACAACATGGACTTGGAACGGGAGCGCGGCATCACCATCAAGGCGCGCAGCGTGACCCTGCACTACCAGGCGCAGGATGGCGAGACCTATCGCCTGAACCTGATCGACACGCCCGGGCACGTGGATTTCTCTTATGAAGTCTCAAGGTCGCTTGCAGCCTGCGAGGGCGGGCTGCTGGTGGTGGACGCGTCGCAGGGGGTCGAGGCGCAGACCGTGGCCAACTGCTACAACGCGATCGAGCAGGACCTGATGATCTTGCCGGTGCTGAACAAGATGGATTTGCCGCAGGCGGATCCGGTGCGTGCGTGCGAGGAAATCGAGGACATCATCGGGCTGGATGCGACGGATGCGGTGCAGATCAGCGCGAAGACCGGGCTGAACGTGACGGAGGTGCTGGAGCGCGTGGTGCGCGACGTGCCGCCGCCGGACGGGGATCCGGAGGGGCCGCTGAAGGCGCTGATCGTCGATTCCTGGTTCGACAGTCACGTCGGCGTGGTGTCGCTGGTGAGGGTGTTTTCGGGGAGACTGAAGAAAGGCGACAAGATCCGGGTGATGTCGACCGGGCAGACGCGGCGCGTGGATTCCGTGGGGTGGTACGCCCCGAACCCCGAGAACAGCGAAGAGCTGGGTTGCGGGCAGGTCGGGTTCGTGATGGCGGGCATCCGCGACATTGAGGGTGCGCCGGTGGGGGATACGTTGACGCTTGCGAACAGGGGGGCCGAGGAGGCGCTGCCGGGATTCCGGGAAGTGCAGCCGAAGGTGTTCGCCGGGCTGTTTCCGGTGGACGCTGACGATTACGAACAATTAAGGGATGCGCTGGCGAAACTCAGGCTGAACGATGCCTCGTTCAGCCATGATCCGGAGACCTCCAAGGCGCTGGGATTCGGGTTCCGGTGCGGGTTTTTGGGGTTGTTGCACATGGAGATCGTGCAGGAGCGGTTGGAGCGGGAATATCGGTTGAATCTGATTTCCACGGCGCCGACGGTGGCCTGCCAAGTGGGGCTGAATTCGGGGGAGACGCTGGAGACCGGCAATCCCAGTATGTTGCCGGAGCCGCACGAGATCGAGGAGATCCGCGAACCCTACATCGAGGCGCACATCCTGGTGCCGCAGGAGCATGTCGGTGCGGTGATTACACTGTGTGAGGAGCGGCGTGGGCGGCAGAAACGCCTGCAGTACTCGCGCAACCAGGTCAACCTGGAATACATGCTGCCGTTGTCCGAGACGGTGACGGACTTCTACGACAAGCTGAAGTCGGTCAGCCGTGGCTATGCGTCGTTCGACTACCAGCTGTCGCACTTCGAGGCGGCGCCGCTGGTGAAACTAGACCTGCTGATCAACGGGGAACGCGTGGACGCGCTGTCGGTCATAGTGCATCAGAGCCGGGCGATGTCGCTCGGGCGGGACCTGACGGTGCGGATGAAGGATTTGATCCCGAGGCAGATGTTCGACGTCGCGATCCAGGCGGCGATCGGCTCGCGCATCATTTCGCGCACCACCACCAAGGCCCTGCGCAAGAACGTGACGGCAAAATGTTATGGTGGGGACGTGACCCGCAAGCGCAAGTTGCTGGAGAAGCAGAAGGCCGGAAAGAAGCGCATGAAACGGGTCGGTAACGTGGATATTCCTCAGGAGGCATTCATGGCGATCCTGAAACTGGAGCCGTGAGACGGGTCTGGGTCATTCTTATCCTGATGCTGCTGGCCTCGCCGGCCGCGGCCCAGGTTCTTACCGTTACATTGTTGGGCACCGGCACGCCGAGGCCGGACATCGAACATTTCAGTCAGGCGATCCTGGTCGAGGCGGGCGACACCAAGCTGCTGTTCGATGCCGGGCGTGGGGCCGCGATGCGGCTGCACCAGATCGGGGTTTCAAGTGACCAGCTGGACCGGATATTCCTGACGCACCTGCATTACGACCATATCGTGGGGCTCGACGATGTCTGGTTGACGGCTCGTCTGTGGCAGCGTGCGGAGCCGCTGGAGGTGCGCGGGCCGACAGGAACTAAGGATTTTGTGGACCACATACGCCAGGCGTATGAGGCGGATCATCACGTGCGGCGCCGACAGAGTGGGTTGGCGATGGACCTAGGGGATCTCTGGGCGGTGGAGATAGAGCCGGGTGTGGTGTACTTGGACGGAGACCTGAAGGTGACCGCATTCACGGTGGATCACGGAGAGGTCAAGCCGGCGTTCGGGTACCGGGTGGATTACGGCAAGCGCAGCGTGGTGATTTCCGGGGATACGACGTACGAGTCGAACATGGTCACATGGGGAAAGGGTGCCGACGTGGTGATTCACGAAGTGATGATGGCGAGCGAGGGTCTTCTGGAGAGAAATCCTCGCTTGCAGAAGGTGCAGAAATATCACTCAAGCCCGAAGCAGGTGGGGCAGATTCTGGCGCAGATCCGGCCGAAGCTGGGCATCTTGGTGCACATGCTCAAGTTCGGGGTGAGCGAGGCGCAGGTATTGGAGGCGCTGGACGAGCACTACAAGGGGGATGTGAGGGTAGGGGAGGATTTAATGGCAATGGACATTGGGGATTCGGTATACGTATATCAACGGCGCTGAAGTAAATTTGCAGATGTAACCAGTGGATGTATGTGTGCGTTGAGATACCCCACTGTTCGCATGGGATGCATGCTAGACTAGCCGAGCCCAATTTTTCAAATTTAGTTTGCAGCCTATTGGTTGTGCTGCTATACGACAACTTAATAGGGTAAATCAGAAATGTCCAAGCCTAAGCGAATTGAGCGTGTAATCTCACTTGACCGGATTTTCCTTAATCATGAGAACCCCAGACATGAGCCATATGACACTCAATCGCAGACCATTGATTGGTTATGTGCTAATGAAGAAGTATTGCAGCTCGCACGTGACATTACTGGACATGGGATCAGTCCACTAGACAGGTTTGGTGTTTACAAGGATCTTGATACCGGCGGTACAGATGAAACATTTATCGCTGGGGAAGGTAACCGACGTCTATGCGCACTGAAGCTTCTGACCGATCCTGACCTGGCGCCCCCACAGCGGAGAGCTCACTTCGAGAGGCTGGCGGAGGAGTGGACGCCAATAACTGAACTGCCATGTGTTATTTTTGAGGATCAAGAGGATCTCGATATTTGGTTAAAAAGGCGTCATCATGGACAAGCGGGCGGAATCGGGCAAAAATCATGGAACGCGGATCAAAAAGCACGTCACAGTGGTGCTACTTCGCGCAACCGGGTTGCCTTGGCATTCTTAGATTACGCTGAACAAGAAGAATTAATTTCGGCAGAAGGCAGAAAGCGAAGGCTCACGACGGTACAGCGTTTTTTGAGCAATCCAGTGATGCGAGAAACTTTGGGTCTCGACATGTCCGATCCTGACAATATTGCTCGAAATCGCACAGAAGAAGATTTCAAACTTCTCTCTCAGCAGTTTATCTCGGATATGTTGGATGAAAATCCACAGATTCATTCGCGCCAGAACAAAACGAATATAGAATCATATGCCCGGGAACTCGGATCCCTAGGGGGCCAAAGCCATAAACGCGTCGAGTCAGAACCACTGACACCCGATCCTCAAAAACCGAAGCCAAAGCGTAGAAAACGACCTGGTAAAGCAAAACGACGGAAACACTTGCCATACCAGTCCGAAATCGCAGATGCCTTGAAGACTCTGGGCAATTGGAAGCTGCATAGTCTCTACCATTCAATTTGCGATGTCCTTCTTCAAGAAAATACGCCACTATTGGCGGTGGGAACATGGTCGTTTTTCGAGACTCTAACGGCATTAGCCGGCCGCAAGCCTGAGATAAATTTCCATAGTTTCCTCAGTCAGCAAAAGATTTCAGACTATAAATTGGGGACGGGGCAGCAGATTAAACCGCTGCGGCAGGCTGTACAGAGAATTCTCGATTATGGCAATGTGACAAAACATCACAGTACTGCTGCGGCGTTCAATGGAGATCAGTTAGCGAATGACTTAGATTCCTTAGAAGAATTGATCCTCAAAATAATTGAGGATGCAATCTCTCAAAAAAAGAAATAGGCTTTTGCGGGTGAATCTGGCTCCGGAATTAAATGGTTCACTTTGAAAGGAAGAGATTGATTTGATATGCCTCGCGCAACCTCTCCCCTCCGGTATCCTGGTGGCAAGGCATGCCTTTATTCGCTAATTTCTAGGATTCTGAAAGATAACCGAATCGAACGCCGGCACTATGCGGAACCTTTTGCAGGGGGTTGTGGACTGGCATTGACACTACTGTATGAGGGGCATGTCAGCGACATTCACATCAACGATATTGATACTTCCATTTGGGCATTTTGGTACAGCGTGCTAGAGCAAACTGAAGAGATTATCCACCGTATCCGAAACACGCCGGTCACGATTGACGAATGGTGGGCTCAAAAAGAAATTCATGCAAAAAAGGAAATAGATGATCCAGTATCTCTAGGGTTTGCAACTTTCTTTCTCAACAGGACCAATCGCTCCGGGATCATCAAGGCCGCAGGTGTGATCGGCGGGCTTGATCAAAGTGGTTCGTACAAACTGGATTGCAGGTTTAATAAAAAAGACTTAGAGCGACGTATTCGACGTGTGGCCAGATATCGAAATCGTATTCACTTAGATCGAAAAGATGCGCTGGTGTTTATTGAAAAAACTAACCGAGATCTTCCTAAATCCACCTTTTTTTACATGGACCCACCATATTTCAATAAGGGACGGGGACTCTATACTAGTTTCTATAAGCCAGAAGATCACAATTTTCTTGCCAAGTCTATCTTGACTTTAGAGAATCCCTGGATTGTTACATACGATAATGTTGCATCGATTTCTGAACTCTACAAAAAACGGCGTCAGTATCAGTTTGGAGTCAACTATTCTCTTGAAACAAAACGGCGGGCGACGGAGTTGCTTATAGCATCAAAAGGTCTCCGGATGCCTGTAGAGGTTCGAAGTCAGCAGACAAATCGTATTTGAACCATGTTGCCTAAAAAATCCTTGCACTAGGCAATCGTCCCTGTTCCTACCGTAGACATCCAACACTAAATGAAGAAAAAGAATTTTGAACAAGAACTCGCTAAACGTATAGATCATGTATTTGCAGGCCATCCCGAAATCCGGGATCATCGGAGGGAGCATCCATGGTTGACGGGGTCGCTCGGTAATCCCTGTTCAGGCATTTGGTTTGTCGCTGAAAGCCCTAGTTTGAGTAAAATTGAGGCGACTACAAAAAGAGGGCAAAATTCAGGTCGTGTGTTAACACCGAATTCGCAGTGGGGCACGACTAAGGGGTCACAGGTTTTTAGAAAAGCCTTGGTGGAGGCGGGATTCAAAGATCCCGAATGGAATTCGCCCGATGGGTGGCACTGCTATGTTACGAATGTAATTAAAGAAGCTGTCTACGTCAAAAAATGGACAAAAGAGAAAAAAATAGAAGCTGCGGAGACTTGGGCGCCTGTGTTACGCTGGCAACTGAAGCAATCTTCTCCCAAACTGATTGTGTTAATGGGGGGGACAGTTGAAAAATTGGTAAAGCATCTCCAATGCAAAGGTATGATTGCTCTTCCTGCAGTCCGGAAAATCCACCATTATTCATATATCGCCTATCGGCCGGCAAGGAGTCTTGAGCCAATGCACCCCGACAGAATAATGGAATACCAGGATTCAATACTTAATATTCGTCAGGAATTCAACACATTGCATGCATAAAAAAATGCCCAGTGATATTGGACATCTTTAAATAATCGGATCTATTCACCGTCCAATCGTGAGCATAGTTTTGTTATGCTTCAAAATTACAAAAAGGCTCGGTAATTAGTGGGTTGTAGTGTCACTGCGTCTTCCAATGGAGGCTTCAGCTCAAATACCTTTGGTGATGACATGAAGTTGTACAGGCGCACGAGCAGAAACTCGTTTGGCCGCTTGATTGAGAGCTGTAGTTCATTTTCGGTTAGATAGAAAGGCGTATATTGATGTCCAGAAGTGGTTTTAACTTCAAGTAGTCGCTTACTGCCCGAGTTGTCGAACGACAAAATATCATATCCGGCACCATCGCCTTCTACATCCGAGACCCACTTTACTTTGCCGGCGAGATCTTTTCGTCCAGCATTGATTAGACGCGCTTTTTCAGAATCTAGTATTCGTTTTTCCCCAAGTTCTCCAAGCTTTCGGTTTTCTGCCTCCCGCGTTGCCGGATCAAATTTCCGAACAAGTCGCGTCAATGCTTTCGGTTCATGCGGTCTTCTGCTCGGCGCTGGCTCCGGAATTAAATATTCTTGTTCGGATAGACCGGATCGAGGGATGCAAAGTTCTTCAATTAGACCAGGGTGCTCGTCGAGATAATGCTCAACGCCTGCAATCAAGGCTTTTTGGTAGTTGGTGCCTGGCTTGTAGCCTTGGATCCAGGGCAGTGCAAGGTTTTGGAGAATGGCACTAATATTTCGATGCTTATATTCAATAGCCTGGCGCGTTCGGCCTATATTTCCTTGGAGCTCCCTGTTCTTGTAAAGTTTCACATAAATTTCGTCCCGTTGCTCCATCTGGAGCATATCGAAATATGCAGCAACAGTTAAACTAATTTCTTGGGAAGACCATGGGGCATCCGTAGGTTTATCGGATATACGGCGTACTCTAGACGCCTCGGATTTTTTTTGGCGCACAAGTTTGTGCAACTCGTTTTCAGAACGGATTTCGCGCCCTTCCTTGGTGATCGCCCAGACTCCTCTTGATACCCTGTCTACTGCCCCAGCATATAATCTAAGGTAGGTGCGCGCCCACGCCAAGTTATACTCAAATTCAGATTCAGATCGACCCTTGCGCGGAATATCTAAGACTGCATTGGACAGTTTCATATCAGATACAATCTGTTGAGAAAGTTCTCGGATCGATACCGAACCGTCTTTAGCCTTTAAAGCCTTTAAAGTTGGCCATTGCAATTCCTCATAGGTGGGAACAGAAGGCATTAAATGCTACCTCAGTGGATTGCTTGCGGTTGACACATCCGGCCATGCTGTACGAATAGAGACTGGCGCAGTTGTGCAAGCAGTCACACTAGTTTTCAGACGGATGTACTGCCATTTGATCGGCCAAAAGTGGAACAAAATAGTTACAAAATGACCCATGTAGAAATGTACGCTTCTTTTGGCGCTATTGTACATGACCCTTTAGATTTTTTCGGGGATGTTGTACTTGAAGTCTTTCCAGCGTCCTAAGCTTTATCAGAAAGAAATTTGTGTATGGTTTTTGCAGTGGCTTCGAGGTCGTGCAGGCCGCATTCCCAAACCGTGAGTACGCGCCAACCCAATTTTTCTAGAGCTTCAGTTTGCATATTGTCACGTTCCCGGGTTCGCGTAAGTTTGGGCTCCCAATAAGAAAGATTTGATTTTGGCAGTTTTGCAATCGGGCATTTAGGATCCGGGTGCCAGTGCCAAAAACATCCGTTGACAAAAATTGCTGCTCGATACTTCGGCAAAACTAAGTCAGGTGTGCCTGGCAAATCACGACGATGAAGCCGAAACCGGTAACCCATACTATGTACCAGAGACCTAATTGTCATTTCGGGACGCATCCCTTTAGATCGCACTTGCGCCATGCAATAGGAGCGTTGTGCAGGTGTCATAATATCGGCCATCAGACTTTAAAAGCTTGCATGCTCTCCTGCAATCACCTCGCTTGAAAGCATAATGTGTAGATGTGGCATTGAGTGGCTCACCCTCATAGCGGTATTGAGGGGACAATTTTAGGGTAAGCGAAATTCTTGGGAGCAGAAAGTCTATGTATTTCAAATGGGATAGCAATCTTCACATAGCTTTCTGATCCATTCCCGATTTGATCGCGATAGCTCTTTACCCATTGTTTGTAGTTCACGAAAAAGCATTCCATACACTTTGCTCAGAGCATCTTCTTCTCCTGTGACAATCTCATAAAGTGTTGAGCCATCTATGATTCGTATCTGCTCATTTTCAGTTCTACCCGGAATTGTCCAGGGTTTGTTTTTCTTTCCACCTTTGGGCACTATTAGAGCTAAATATATAGTCCAATCTCGATTTGCCTTGAAAAACTCTTCACATCTTGTGTATATCCTTTCAGCAGTAGTGGAGTTGATAGTGTTATGTTTATTTTTGATTTCCATCACAATTTTCTGCTCATCTGAACGCAAATCGAATCCACCTTCAGGTTTGTGCCAACCAGGAACACAAGATAGGACATTCTCATGGAGTGCTCCTATTGCATTTGTGAAAGCTTTATCCACACGTTTGGCTTTTTCAAAAGCAAACCACTCTTCTTGGGATTCTATCCCAGTAAAGGCAAGGTGAATAAACACGGTCATAGGGTCAATGACCGTGTCAGCTAGATCATCTACTGTCTGAAATCTTCTGTCCGTTTTTTCAAACAACGCAGCAAGCGGTTTCAGTGCGCTCGCTATATTCTGCTGCGTGGGCAGAGGCATAAAAATTCTCCTGATAGAGCTTTAGCACGTGATTGGCTATCGCTTCCGCTAATTTCGCAGGGACAGCATTGCCTATTTGCTTGTACTGAGAGCCTATGCTGCCGGCAAATTTCCATGAATCTGGGAAAGACTGCAAGCGGGCAGATTCCCGGATTGTAAATGGCCGAGTTTCACTTGGGTGGCACCGATCAGTTTGTTTTTGGGATGGCGAACATAGTATGGTAAGCGATGGCTCGTCCCATGACATGCGCCTCGCCATGCCGCGCCGCCCGCCTTGGTTTGAGGCTCGCCCATAAGAAGCACCCATGTATTCCTTCTGCACTTCATCTGGCAGCGCAGTCCAGCACCCACCAGGCGGCACCATTTCCATTACTCTCCGTTTTGCTTCGGAATAACTTGCTCCCGGCGATTTTGGGCACCCCCGCAACGCTTCGCCTATAGTTTTTTCTGGCTTATCGGGAATAGGTATCGGCGGGATGAGCGCCTCTCCTGATACTGCGATGATGATCAACCGTTTACGTTTTTGAGGAACTCCGAAATTCACAGCATTTACTAATTGATGATGAACGCTATAGCCTTCTTTACGTATAGCATCCAAGATTCTTGCAATAGTTTTTCCTCGATTGTGGCTCAGCAAACCCTGGACATTTTCAGCTAATATAATCTTCGGCTTAAGCTCACGTATTGGGCGCATCATTTCAAAGAACAAGTTCCCGCGCTCATCTGAAAAACCAAGCCCTTTGCCTGAATACGAGAATGCTTGGCAGGGGAAGCCTCCCGAAATGATATCGATTCCCTTGAACTGCGAGTAATCCATATCTTCTACGCCAGAGTGGATTACGTTCCACTTAGGTCGGTTAATGCGAAGAGTTTCTACGCAATCCGCATCAATTTCTACCAGCCCTACAGTTTTGAGTCCAGATCGCTCTATACCCAAGGCAAGCCCGCCTGCTCCTGCAAACAATTCAAGAATAGTGGGTGTGGCGTGCGTGATTTCCACTGTCTTAAACGCTAAGTTCTTAGCAGAAGCCACATTTGTAGTATAGGTTTAGCCAGCATCATACTACCCATTGTGGATTTGACATGAATTATAGCATCTAAATTGTAGGCATGCTGCCCAGGCTGTCAGTCTCTCTGACCAACTAATTTTCACGGTTTGAGATTTGTTTGGCCGCAAGTTCCAGAGACTCCTGACAGTAGATGAGGGGGTCTAAATTAAGGAGCCTACACATATGTCAGCGACAAATTTTCTGGTGGAGCATAGGTAATATCCACATCGTGACAGGGCTCGCTCCCGCTAATGCTCTGATGCTCACTCAGGTATTCCTGCTGTTAAGGCTCCTTTGCAATATTCCAGGATCCCAGAATATTCGAGCATGCTTTTGTTGCGGGCTCTTTGTCTTTGTCTTTTAGTAACAACCTTTTCAACCGCGTAATACAGGTCGTGCAGAGCGGTTTTATCGCCGGTGGCTAGTTCATAAAATGACGCCCCATCAATTTCATAAACTTCCCGGCGTGTTAATTTTTTCATGTACCTCCGCGGTTTGCTAGGAATGATGATTACTAAATAAGCCGTCCAGTCTCCAGCTTTTTGCCTAATTGCCGTGTCCAAGTCATCAATGACTTGTTTTCGATTTGTGGAATTCATCGTGTTGTGCTTGTTCTTGACTTCCGCAATAATCTTTTTGCGTGCGCGTTCCAAATCGTACCCTGCATCGTGGTTCTTGAAACCCCGAACCTCTCCTAGGATTTCCTGGTGAAAGTCTCCAATAGCGTTAGAAATACTTTTGGAAATAGAGTTTATTTCCTGTATTTTCGCTAAAGCGTCTGCCTTATCCAAATCGAATGTTGTTGCAAGGACTAGAGAAGAAAAAGGATCAACTACATTCTTGGCCATCCGTGTAGAAGCTTCATCCCTCGCATCTTTAGCTCGGCGAAGCAAGTTGCGGACTGCTTCCTCTAAAACCTGGTCGTCAATCCAGTTCAGTATGCTCATCAGCGTGTCTCTGAGTGGCTTCAACTCCGACAAAGGCATATCACAGCCGTTCGGTCACTCGCAAGTTGAGTCATTCCCCCTAAACGAACAAAGCATAACACTTTCGCGAAAATCCTCATTTTTCATTCAAAATTTGCGGGTCGAAGCTTTCGAAAAGTATTCAGGTTCTGAGGTCGTGTCACTGGCGTAGCCGGTGTTAGCGAGGCGTTCCCGGTTTCAACCTATGCTAAACTTGTCCGCCGCCTCGCATGGTACGGGGCAAGATTTTTGACAATTCGGTTATCAGATACAAAGCTTGTGTGGTCGTTCGTCGGGTCGCGTGTTCAACGTAAACCTGGCAGAACGCCACGCCTGAGAAAATTTTGTGATTTTCAATGGACAGGGCGAACTCTGCACTATCTGACAATCACGGATCTTCGGATCTGTGTACGTCTCAATTGAAGAGTTTGATCCTGGCTCAGATTGAACGCTGGCGGCATGCCTAACACATGCAAGTCGAACGAGAAGGTTCCTTCGGGAACTGGACAGTGGCGGACGGGTGAGTAATGCATGGGAATCTGCCCAGTAGTGGGGAATAACCCGGGGAAACTCGGGCTAATACCGCATACGTCCTACGGGAGAAAGCGAGGGATCTTCGGACCCCGCGCTACTGGATGAGCCCATGTCAGATTAGCTTGTTGGTGGGGTAATGGCCTACCAAGGCGACGATCTGTAGCTGGTCTGAGAGGACGATCAGCCACACTGGGACTGAGACACGGCCCAGACTCCTACGGGAGGCAGCAGTGGGGAATATTGGACAATGGGCGAAAGCCTGATCCAGCAATGCCGCGTGTGTGAAGAAGGCCTGCGGGTTGTAAAGCACTTTCATCAGAGAAGAAAATCCCGGAGCGAATACCTCCGGGCCTTGACTTAACCTGAACAAGAAGCACCGGCTAACTCCGTGCCAGCAGCCGCGGTAATACGGAGGGTGCGAGCGTTAATCGGAATTACTGGGCGTAAAGCGCACGTAGGAGGCTGAATCAGTCAGATGTGAAATCCCTGGGCTCAACCTGGGAATTGCATTTGATACTGTTCGGCTAGAGTTTGGCAGAGGTAAGCGGAATTCCGGGTGTAGCGGTGGAATGCGTAGATATCCGGAAGAACACCAGTGGCGAAGGCGGCTTACTGGGCCAAAACTGACTCTGAGGTGCGAAAGCGTGGGGAGCGAACAGGATTAGATACCCTGGTAGTCCACGCCGTAAACGATGTCAACTAGCCGTTGGACCCGTTTGAGGGTCAAGTGGTGAAGCTAACGCGATAAGTTGACCGCCTGGGGAGTACGGCCGCAAGGTTGAAACTCAAAGGAATTGACGGGGGCCCGCACAAGCGGTGGAGCATGTGGTTTAATTCGATGCAACGCGAAGAACCTTACCAGGCCTTGACATCCCGCGAACCTACCAGAGATGGTGGGGTGCCGCAAGGAGCGCGGAGACAGGTGTTGCATGGCTGTCGTCAGCTCGTGTCGTGAGATGTTGGGTTAAGTCCCGCAACGAGCGCAACCCTTATCCTTAGTTGCCAGCACGTAATGGTGGGGACTCTAGGGAGACTGCCGGTGACAAATCGGAGGAAGGTGGGGACGACGTCAAGTCATCATGGCCCTTACGGCCTGGGCTACACACGTGCTACAATGGCTGGTACAGTAGGTTGCCAACCCGCGAGGGGGAGCTAATCCTCAAAGCCAGTCTCAGTCCGGATCGGAGTCTGCAACTCGACTCCGTGAAGTCGGAATCGCTAGTAATCGCGAATCAGCAATGTCGCGGTGAATACGTTCCCGGGCCTTGTACACACCGCCCGTCACACCATGGAAGTTGGCGGCACCAGAAGTGGTTTGCCTGACCTTAGGGAGGGCGATCACCACGGTGTGGTCAATGACTGGGGTGAAGTCGTAACAAGGTAGCCGTAGGGGAATCTGCGGCTGGATCACCTCCTTTAAGAGCAAGAACACAGCTCGGCGGACGACCACACAAGCTTTGATCTGAAAACCAGACGGAACTGGCAGGGTGTGCCGACAGGCAGCGCCGCCCGATACGGGTCTGTAGCTCAGTCGGTTAGAGCGCACCCCTGATAAGGGTGAGGTCGGTGGTTCGAATCCACCCAGACCCACCAACCGGGTAAGAGCCGGGGCCATAGCTCAGCTGGGAGAGCGCCTGCCTTGCACGCAGGAGGTCGGGAGTTCGATCCTCCCTGGCTCCACCAACCCGCCTTCCGTCACACAAGATTTTCGCGTCGTCTCTGAAGCCGGCGTGGTTGTTTTACAGTTTGGATGATTCACATGCGAGACCATATTTCCCTCCTCGGGAGATTTGGTTTCAATCTCAATCAAGTCGATCGTTATGAATAAGAAATAATGCGGCTCCGGATCGTCTGGAGTTGCATGGTCAAGTGACCAAGTGCATATGGTGGATGCCTAGGCGGCAGAAGGCGATGAAGGACGTAGTAGCCTGCGATAAGCCTCGGGGAGCTGGCAAACAAGCTCTGATCCGGGGATTTCCGAATGGGGAAACCCGGCCCTTCGGGGCCATTTAGATCTGAATACATAGGATCTAAAAGCGAACCCGGCGAACTGAAACATCTAAGTAGCCGGAGGAAAAGAAATCAACAGAGATTCCCTAAGTAGCGGCGAGCGAACGGGGACTAGCCCTAAAGCGTTGTGGACTCTAGCGGAACGGCCTGGAAAGGCCGGCCATAGACGGTGATAGCCCGGTACGCGAAAGACAAGCTACGTTATTCGAGTAGGACGGGACACGTGAAATCCTGTCTGAACATGGGGGGACCATCCTCCAAGGCTAAATACTCTCTGCCGACCGATAGTGAACTAGTACCGTGAGGGAAAGGCGAAAAGAACCCCGGGAGGGGAGTGAAATAGAACCTGAAACCGTATGCATACAAGCAGTGGGAGCCCTTCGGGGTGACCGCGTACCTTTTGTATAATGGGTCAGCGACTTGCTTTCAGTGGCAAGCTTAACCGTATAGGGAAGGCGTAGGGAAACCGAGTCTTAATAGGGCGTTTAGTCGTTGGGAGCAGACCCGAAACCGAGCGATCTATGCATGGCCAGGGTGAAGGCTGGGTAATACCGGCTGGAGGCCCGAACCCACCTATGTTGAAAAATGGGGGGATGAGCTGTGTATAGGAGTGAAAGGCTAATCAAGCTCGGAGATAGCTGGTTCTCCTCGAAATCTATTTAGGTAGAGCGTCATGTGTCACTTCCGGGGGTAGAGCACTGTTATGGCTAGGGGGTCATCCCGACTTACCAACCCATGGCAAACTCCGAATACCGGAAAGTGCAATCATGGCAGACACACGGCGGGTGCTAACGTCCGTCGTGGAAAGGGAAACAACCCAGACCGCCAGTTAAGGTCCCAAAATTGTAGCTCAGTGGGAAACGATGTGGAAAGGCTCAGACAGCCAGGAGGTTGGCTTAGAAGCAGCCATCCTTTAAAGATAGCGTAACAGCTCACTGGTCGAGTCAGTCCGCGCGGAAGATTTACCGGGGCTAAGCTACATACCGAAACTGCGGATGCGTCTTCGGACGCATGGTAGAGGAGCGTTCTGTAAGCCGTTGAAGGTGAACCGGGAGGTTCGCTGGAGGTATCAGAAGTGAGAATGCTGACATGAGTAACGATAATGCGGGTGAAAAACCCGCACGCCGTAAGCCCAAGGTTTCCTGAGCAACGTTAATCGGCTCAGGGTTAGTCGGCTCCTAAGGCGAGGCCGAAAGGCGTAGTCGATGGAAAACAGGTCAATATTCCTGTACTTTGCGTAACTGCGATGGGGTGACGGAGAAGGCCAGGTGGGCCGGGTGTTGGATATCCCGGTTCAAGCGTGTAGGAAGTCGTGCCAGGTAAATCCGGTGCGGCAATTCCGAGACGTGATGTCGAGCTCCTCTTTTGGAGCGAAGCCACTGATGCCATGCTTCCAGGAAAAACCTCTAAGCTTCAGGTTACGCAGAACCGTACCCTAAACGGACACACGTGGGCGGGGTGAGAATCCCAAGGCGCTTGAGAGAACTCGGGTGAAGGAACTAGGCAAAATAGCACCGTAACTTCGGGAGAAGGTGCGCCTTTGGCTGTGACGGGACTTGCTCCCCGAGCGGCTGGAGGCCGCAGTGACTAGGTGGCTGCGACTGTTTACTAAAAACACAGCACTCTGCAAACTCGTAAGAGGACGTATAGGGTGTGACGCCTGCCCAGTGCCAGAAGGTTAATTGATGAGGTTAGCTTCGGCGAAGCTTCTGATCGAAGCCCTGGTAAAAGGCGGCCGTAACTATAACGGTCCTAAGGTAGCGAAATTCCTTGTCGGGTAAGTTCCGACCTGCACGAATGGCGTAACGATGGCCACACTGTCTCCACCCGAGACTCAGTGAAATTGAAATCGCTGTGAAGATGCAGTGTACCCGCGGCTAGACGGAAAGACCCCGTGAACCTTTACTACAGCTTTGCACTGAACTTTGAACCTGTTTGTGTAGGATAGGTGGGAGACTTTGAAGCGACCGCGCTAGCGGTCGTGGAGTCAACCTTGAAATACCACCCTGACATGTTTGGGGTTCTAACCTAGGCCCGTGAATCCGGGCCAGGAACAGTGTATGGTGGGTAGTTTGACTGGGGCGGTCTCCTCCCAAAGAGTAACGGAGGAGCGCGATGGTACCCTAAGCACGGTCGGAAATCGTGCGTTTAGTGCAAAGGCATAAGGGTGCTTAACTGCGAGACAGACATGTCGAGCAGGTACGAAAGTAGGTCTTAGTGATCCGGTGGTTCTGAATGGAAGGGCCATCGCTCAACGGATAAAAGGTACTCCGGGGATAACAGGCTGATACTACCCAAGAGTTCATATCGACGGTAGTGTTTGGCACCTCGATGTCGGCTCATCACATCCTGGGGCTGAAGCAGGTCCCAAGGGTATGGCTGTTCGCCATTTAAAGTGGTACGCGAGCTGGGTTTAGAACGTCGTGAGACAGTTCGGTCCCTATCTACCGCGGGCGTTTGAAACTTGAGGGAGGCTGCTCCTAGTACGAGAGGACCGGAGTGGACGTACCTCTGGTGTTCCGGTTGTCACGCCAGTGGCATTGCCGGGTAGCTATGTACGGAAAGGATAACCGCTGAAAGCATCTAAGCGGGAAGCCTGTCCCAAGATTAGGTTTCACTGGACTTCGAGTCCCAGTAGGGCCCTGGAAGAATACCAGGTTGATAGGCTGGATGTGGACGCTCAGTAATGAGTGAAGCTAACCAGTACTAATTGCCCGTGAGGCTTGACCATGCTACTTCAGACCTTCCGCTTGATTGAGCGCTTGTGAATCATCCAAATCTTTTTTCGCCTGGTGACCATAGAGAACTGGTACCACCCGATCCCTTTCCGAACTCGACCGTGAAACGGTTCATCGCCGATGATAGTGTGGGGTTTCCCCATGTGAAAGTAGGACATCGCCAGGCACCTCACATCCGGCCTCGCCTCGTGCGGGGCCGTTTTTGTTTAATGTACCCATGACCGGATCTCCCGCACCCCTGCCGCTGGATGCCGAACGGATCGCCGAGGCCCTGCCTGAGGCGGTTCGCGTCCGGCTCGGCGGAATCGAGGTGGTCGACGAAGTCGCCTCCACCAACGACATCCTGTACGACGACGGTGCCCATGACCGGGTGCAGGTTGCGCGCCGACAGAGCGGGGGCCGCGGTCGCCAGGGCCGGAACTGGGAGACGGCCGACGGAGCCCTGTGCTTTTCGGTATTGCACGCCTTCCCGGCACAAGCGCCGGCGGCCTTGGCGTTGTGGGCTGGCATCGCCTTGGTCGAGCGCCTGCGAGAGATGGGGCTTGGGCAGCCCTGCCTGAACTGGCCGAACGACCTGATGTACGGCTCCGAGAAATTCGGCGGGATCCTGACCGAATGCCGCGCCCGCGGCGGGCAGACCCGTTGCGTGGTGGGGGTTGGCATCAATGTGGAAGATGCGCCGGAAGTGGACCGTCCGGCAACCTCGATCGCCCGTGCCTGCGGGCAGATCCCCGACCCGAATCACCTGGCCACCAGCCTGATTGAAGCGGTCTCCACCGGCCTTGCCCGCATGGACGGTGGCACTCCGGGTGAACTTAAGGCATACTTTGATCCATATGACGGTCTCAAAGGCAGCGAGGTGCATGTGGCCGGAGCAAATCAGACATACACGGGCCGTGCGCTGGGCGTAGACGACTGCGGGTTCCTGCAGGTCGAAGGAGAGGAGGGCGTGCGGCGTTTTGACAGCGCCGACGTGCGCCTGCAACGGCGATGACCCTGCTGCTGGATCTCGGTCACACCCGCGCCAAGCTCGGCGAGGAGCGGGACGGTCAGATTCTTCGGCTCGGGGCGGCCCCGATCGCCGACATCCATCGATTGCATGCGACGCTGACCCGGCGCCAGGATTCGGCAGAGACCTTGCATGCGGTCTCAACCATGCAAGGCACTTCCGGAGATGAGTTGCGGGAAGGCATTGAGAAGGCGTGGGGCCAGGCGGTGGCTTGGGCCACTCCCGAATCGGTGCGCGGGGAGATCGGTTTGCACTATGCGCAGCCCGAAACCTTCGGGGCGGACCGGTTGCTGGCGATGCGCGCGGCACGTCAACGGACTCATAAAGCCCTCATCGTCGTGGATGCCGGATCCGCTATTGCCGTGGACGGGCTCACCCAAGACAATCAGCATTGCGGCGGCTGGATCGTGCCGGGCTACTATCGGCAGAAAGACGGGCTGGGGATGTTGTCCGCTGCCGTACACGCCCCACCGGTGGACCCGCGCAGCACCGTCCATGCCGGCACGGCCGAAGCGATCGAATCGGGAGTCTGGAAACTCCTGTCCGCAGGCATCGACGCCATGTGCACGCGGTTGCGTGAGGACGTGCTGGGGGAATCCGCCCTGGTCATGCTGACCGGCGGGGATGCCGAGAAGCTTCAGCTTTGGTGCCAGACGCCGATGATCGCGGTGCCGGACTTAGTGCTGGAAGGATTGGCCATCTGCGCGCACTAGACATGCCAGCGTCGCGTCAGGCCGGGGTCGGTCTGCACCTGAGTTCCCTGCCGGGCGAATACGGCATCGGCGAACTGGGCAACCACGCATACCGCTTTATCGACACGCTGGCCTCGATGGGCCTCGGCGTCTGGCAGTTCCTGCCGGTCGGCCCGGTCGGCTATGCCTATTCTCCCTACCAGTCGCCGTCCACCTACGCCGGCAACCCGTTGTTGATCGACCTGGAAGTGTTGTGTGACCAGGGATTCGTCAAGGATTACGAGCTTTCACCTTTCAGGGCCTTGTCCCGTGATCGAGTGGACTTTCCCGCATTGCTCCCGCTCAAGCTGGAATTGCTGACCCGCGTTGGCGAGCGCTTCGAGGCGGCGGCCTCGCCGGCGCAGCGGCAGGCGCGGGATGAGTTCGTGGCCGCCCACGATCCGGCCTGGCTGCATGACTACGCATTGTTCGAGATCCTGAGAGGCTGGTACCGGCAGCGCTCCTGGCCCGAATGGGATGAGCCTCACGCGATGCGCGATCCCGAGGCCTTGCGGGAGGTCGAAAGGGCGGCCCGCACAGAACTGGAGAGCATCAAGTCCGTCCAGTTCCTGTTCTTCGAACAGTGGCGGAAGCTCAGGGAATACGCAAATGAACACGGTGTGCGCCTCATGGACGACCTGCCGATCTACGTCGCGCTGGATAGCGCGGACACCTGGGCGAATCCCGAGCTGTTCCAGCTGGACGAAAGCTGGCGGCCGACCCACATCGCCGGCGTCCCGCCGGACTACTTCAGCGAAGACGGCCAGTGCTGGGACAACCCCCTCTACGAATGGGAGCGGCATGCAGCCGACGGCTACCGGTGGTGGATCGCCCGGGTCCGCCACGCCATCGCCCTGGCCGATCTCGTCCGGCTGGACCATTTCCGGGGCCTGGAGTCCTACTGGGCCATCCCGGACGGGGCGGAAACCGCGCGGGACGGCGAATGGAGGCCCGGCCCGGCAGGAGATCTCCTCGATGCGTTGCGCGGCGCCCTGGGAGACCTGCCCATCATTGCCGAAGACCTCGGCATCATCACGCCGGAGGTCGAGGCGCTGCGCGACCAGTACGGGCTTGCCGGCATGAAGGTCCTGCAGTTCATGGTGACCCAAAAGAAATTCGATCCCGCATTGATCCCCGAGAACTCCGTGTGCTACACCGGCACGCACGACAACGACACGACGGTGGGCTGGTTTCAAAACGGGCTGGGGGAGACGCTGCAGCTCCAGTCCAACGTCCTGCGGCACACGCAGGGCAGCCCGGAGACAATCCACCAGGACCTGATCCGCCTCGCTTTCTCCACGGCGGCCGGTCTTGCCGTCATCCCCATGCAGGACTTCCTGGGCTTGGATTCGCAGGCGCGGATGAACACGCCGGGCACGGTCACCGGAAACTGGAGCTGGCGCCTCAAGGACGGGCAGGTCACCCCTGAAGTGTGCGAGTGGATACAGGGGGCGCTCAGCGAATCCGCCCGAAGTTGAAAAGCCCGGGGCAGGAGCCGGCAAAGACCCTGCGCCGTGCGATTAAGCGCCAAATCCAATATAATCAGCATTCCGCCGCATTCCGCGACGGCTCCCCGAAGACGGGCAACAGGGGAACACCCCGGGATTGCGGCCATGGACACCGCCGAAACTCGTTTTATCAGTCGCCTCACGAGGGCGACCGTGGCGCTGGTGCTTGCCGGAGGCAAGGGTTCCCGGCTGCATGAACTGACGCAGTGGCGCGCCAAGCCGTCGGTGCACTTCGGCGGCAAGTTCCGCATCATCGACTTCCCGCTTTCGAACTGCATCAATTCAGGCCTGCGCCGGGTCGGCGTGCTGACCCAGTACAAGGCGCACTCGCTGATCCAGCACCTGGTGCACGGCTGGAGCCGCTTCTCCCTGGGCAGCAAGGAATTCGTCGAGGTCCTGCCGGCCTCGCAGCGGGTCGGCGGCGAGTGGTACCGCGGCACGGCGGACGCGGTCTTCCAGAACCTGGACATCATCCGTACGCACGACCCGGAGCTGGTGTTGATCCTGGCGGGGGACCACGTCTACAAGATGGACTACGGCCCGCTGCTGGCCGCGCATGCGGAGAGCGGGGCAGACATGACCGTGTGCTGCCTCGAAGTGCCGATCGAAGAGGCGGCCGGACAGTACGGCGTCATGACCGTCGACGAGACGGGCAAGATCATCGCCTTCGACGAAAAGCCCGCGAATCCGTCCCCCGTCCCGGGGAAGGAAGGGGTTTGCCTGGCGTCCATGGGGAACTACGTGTTCAACACCGATTTCCTGTACGAGCAGGTCATCAAGGACTCCGACGACCCCGAAAGCGCGCACGACTTCGGGCACAACATCATCCCCTCGATCATCAAGAACTGCGAGGTTTACGCCTATCCCTTCCGCGACCTGGAGACGGGCGCACAGGCGTACTGGCGCGACATCGGGACGCTGGACGCCTTCTGGGAGGCGAACATGGAACTCATCGAGGTTGCGCCCCAGCTGGACATGTACGACAAGAACTGGCCGATCATGACGCACCAGAAGAACTATCCTGCCGCCAAGTTCGTGTTCGACGAAGAGGATCAGCGCGGCGAGGCCATCGACTCCATGATTTCGGGCGGCTGCATCGTCTCGGGCACCCGGGTGAAACGTTCGCTGCTGTTCTCCAACTGCCGGATCGATGCCCGAGGCACGATCAAGGACTCGTTGCTGCTCCCGGACGTCAAGATCGGCCGGAACTGCCGCATTGAGCGGGCCATCCTCGACCGCGGGGCGGTCATCCCGGACGATTCCGTCATCGGCGTGGACCCTGACGAAGACCGCCGCCGCGGATTCCGCATCACGCCCAAGGGCATCACACTCGTCACGCCGGACATGCTGGGCCAGAAGCTCCACTTCACCCGCTAAATCCCGGATCCTCCATGAGTTCGGCACGGAACATCCTGTTGCTGGCTGCAGAAAACGGCGCCTTGCCGCATGGCAAGGTCGGCGGCGTGGGGGACGTCATGCGCGAACTGCCGATCGCGCTGGCCCGCCGGGGCCTGGAGCCCGTCGTGCTGACGCCGGCGTACGGTCTGCTCGACGAATTTCCCGACACGAAACAGATCGCATCCGTGAACGTGGGGTTCGGCGGCGTGGCGGAATCGGTCGATCTCTACGAAATCCCCCTGGATCCCGACACCGGCGTGCGCCACTGCGTCCTGGACCATGCCCGCTTCCAGCCGAACGGGCCCGGCATCATCTACTGCGACGACGGGGATGACGCGCCGTTCGAGACGGACGGCGGAAAGTTCGCGTTCTTCTGTGCCGCGGCCGCCGGAGCGATTTACGAGGGAGTCCTGGAGGCGCCCGACGTCGTCCATCTCCACGACTGGCCGGCCGCGCTGTTCCTGGCCCTGCGGGAGTTCGACCCCGTCCTCTCGCCTCTGAAGAAAATCCGCACGGTCTACACGATCCACAACCTGGCGCTGCAGGGCGTCCGCCCGCTGGACGGCTATGATTCCTCGCTGCACGCCTGGTTTCCGCACCTGACGTTCGAGACGGAAACCGTCGCGGACCCCCGCTGGGAAGATTGCGCCAATCCCATGGCCGCCGCGGTCCGCCTGGCCGACGGCGTCAACACGGTCTCGTCCGTCTACGCCGAGGAGATCACCCGCCCGAGCGCGCCGGAACGCGGCTACAGCGGCGGCGAGGGCCTTGAGGAAGACCTGGGGAAGGCGCAGTCGGAAGGCCGCCTCGCCGGCATCCTGAACGGCTGCGAGTATCCGGAGCAACCGGCCCCGGCACCGGAATGGCCCCGCGTGATGGAAGTCATGCAGTCCGAACTCGTGCGTTGGCAGGGCGAGCAAGGAGAATCCCGGGTGCACGCACAGGCGGCCGAACGGCTCGCCACGCTTTCATCCCGGCGCCCCGGCACCCTGCTGACCAGCATCGGGCGCATCGCGACGCAGAAAGTGCAGTTGCTCCGCGAGGAGGCGGGCGAGGGCGGCAGCGCCCTGGCAAGCCTGCTCAATTCTCTCGGCGACGACGTGTTGTTCGTCATGCTCGGCACCGGCGAGCCCGCCTGCGAGGCGTTCCTGGCCGACCATGCGGCGGCGCACCCGAATTTCCTGTACCTGCAGGGCTACTCCGACGAGTTGTCGGATTTGCTGTACCGGGCCGGTGACCTGTTTCTCATGCCGAGCCAGTTCGAGCCCTGCGGCATCAGCCAGATGATCGCCATGCGGGCCGGGCAGCCCTGCGTGGTGCACGGAGTCGGCGGCCTCAAGGAGACCGTCGAAGACGACGTGACCGGTTTCACGTTCGGCGGGGACACGCCCCGGATGCAGGCGGCCGGCTTCCTCGACCGGGTCCGGGAGGCGCTTGAGCTTCGCCGGTCCTCGCCCGAGGAATGGGAAAAGATATGCCGTGCGGCAGCCGCCGCGCGCTTCGACTGGGATGCCAGCGCGGCTAAGTACGAACAGGTGCTTTATGAAAACGGCCTCGCCTGAGTCCGTCTGCGACCCCGCAATCCTGAAGGCCGTCGCCGCCGGCCGGCACGGCGATCCCTTTTCGTTTCTCGGACCTCACAAGGCGGGAGCTTCCCGGGTGGTGCGGTGCTTCCAGCCGGGCGCGAGCGCAGTGGACCTGATTGGCGCAGAGGGTCAAGTATTGGCACGGATGGAACGGCAGGGCTCGGGCGACGTCTTCGTCGGACCGCTCCCGCCGCGCAGCCGGCGCTACCGCCTGCGCGTCACCAACGAGCACGGCACGTTCGAGACCGAAGACCCGTACCGGTTCCCGTCCGCGCTCGGTGAACTGGATATGCACCTGATCGGGCAGGGCCAGCACCAGCGCCTGTACGACAAGCTGGGTGCACATCCGATGAAGCTTCTCGGGGTCGAGGGCGTGCATTTTGCGGTGTGGGCGCCGAACGCCAGCCGCGTGAGCGTGATCGCGGACTTCAACGAATGGGATGGGCGCCGGCACGTCATGCGGTCCCACCCAGGCATCGGCGTATGGGACATCTTTATTCCGGGGGCCGGTCCGGGCACCCATTACAAATTCGAACTGCTGGACGCGGCGGGCGAGCTCCTGCCGCTGAAGTCGGACCCCTTCGCGCAGTTCTCGGAATCCCCGCCGGGCAACGCCTCCATCGTCTACGAAAGCCATCACGCCTGGCAGGACGGCGACTGGATGTCCGGGCGCGGCCGGGCGCTGGCGCTGGACCGCCCGCAGTCCACCTACGAGGTGCACCTGGGTTCGTGGCGCCGGAACTCGCTGGAGGGTAATCGCTGGCTCAGCTACCGGGAACTGGCCGAGGAACTGGTCGGTTATGTCTCCGACATGGGGTTCACGCACGTCGAGCTGCTGCCGGTGTCCGAGCACCCGTTCGACGGCTCCTGGGGCTACCAGCCGGTCGGCCTTTATGCCCCGACCTGGCGCTTCGGCGAGCCGGACGACCTGAGGTACCTGGTCGACTGTTTCCACCAGGCGGGCATCGGCGTCATCGTGGACTGGGTCCCGGCGCATTTTCCGCGCGACCCGAACGGGCTCGGGCGTTTCGACGGCACCGCCCTGTACGAGCACGAGGACCCGCGCCGCGGCGAGCATGCCGGCTGGGACACGCTGATCTACAACTACGGTCGCAACGAAGTGGTCAACTACCTGGTCAGCAACGCGCTGTTCTGGGTGGACGAATTCCACTTCGACGGCCTGCGGGTCGATGCGGTCGCCTCGATGCTCTACCTCGACTACGCCCGCGAGCCCGGGGAGTGGTTGCCGAACGAACAGGGCGGCAACGAGGACTTCGAGGCGGTGGCGTTCCTGCGCCGCCTGAACGAGGAGGTCCACCTGCGCGGCGCGGTGACGATCGCGGAGGAGTCGACCTCATGGCCGGGCGTCTCCCGGCCCACCTACGCGGGCGGCCTCGGTTTCAGTTACAAATGGAACATGGGCTGGATGAATGACACCCTGCTCTACATGAGCAGGGATCCGGTCCACCGTAAGTACCACGAAGACGCCATGACCTTCGGCCTGCTGTACGCCTTCCACGAAAATTTCGTGCTGCCGCTGTCGCACGACGAGGTGGTGCACCAGAAGGGCTCCCTGATCGGCCGCATGGGCGGGGACGAATGGGGCGAGTTCGCGAGCCTGCGCACGTACTTCGGCTACATGTACGGGCACCCGGGGAAGAAACTGCTGTTCATGGGCGGCGAGTTCGCCCAGCGGGACGAGTGGGACCACGACCGGTCGCTGGATTGGCACTTGTGCGACGTGCCGATGCACGCGGGCGTGCAGCGGCTGGTGCGCGACCTCAACCGGGTGTACGCCGACACCCCCGCCCTGTACGAGAGGGACTTCGAGCCGGGCGGGATCGAATGGATCGACGGCGACGAGAACGTCCTGTCGTGGCTGCGGCGCGCGCACAACGGCGACCTGATCCTCGTCATCATGAACTTCGTCCCCGTGGCGCGCCGGAACTACCGCATCGGCGTCCCGCAGGACGGCGCCTACGCGGAAGTCCTCAATACCGACGCGGAAGCCTACGGCGGCAGCGGGCACGGCAACCTGGGGATCGTGCAGGCCAGCCCGGAGGGCTGCCACGGGCGGCCGTTCTCGCTGGAACTGACCCTGCCGCCGCTTTCGACCATCATGCTGAAGCCGACTCTGTCGGTGTAGGATTGCGCGATGAGTTCCGACCTCAAGGAATCCCGGGTGGCCGAGAACCTCCACATCGTGCCGGCTTCGACGCTGGACATGGGCGCGGACGCGTTGCTGGAAGACTTCGTGCGCCACTGCAACCGCACGCTCGGCCGGCGCGACATCCCGGTCGACTCCCCGCTGGTCTGCCAGGCCCTGGCCTACGCGGTGCGCGATCGCCTGATGGAACGCTGGAACCAGACCAGCTACGCCATGCTGGAGGCGGACAGCCGCCGGGTGCACTACCTGTCCCTCGAATACCTGATGGGACGGCTGCTGGACAATGCGCTGCTGAACCTTGATCTCCGGGATGCCTGCGAGGAAGCCCTGCAGCGCCTGGGCATCACGCTGGATTCCGTGCTGGGGCACGAGCACGATGCGGGCCTCGGCAACGGCGGCCTGGGGCGGCTGGCCGCCTGCTTCCTCGACAGCTGCGCCACGCTCGGCCTTCCGGTCATCGGCTACGGCCTGCGCTACCGCTACGGCATGTTTCGGCAGCGCCTCGAGAACGGCCACCAGGTCGAGGATCCCGACCCTTGGCTGGTCGGGGGCTATCCCTGGGAGATCGCGCACTTCGAATTTTCGCAGGTGGTCCGCTTCGGCGGGCGCCGGGAAACCTTCACCGATGCAAACGGGCAGCCGCGCGAGCGCTGGGTCGATACGCACGACGTCCTGGCCGTGCCCTACGACGTGCCGGTACCGGGCTACCGCAACGGCACCGTCAACACACTGCGGCTGTGGTCGTCCAAGGCGACCGATGCCTTCGACCTGGAAGAATTCAACGCGGGCGGCTATGCCGATTCGGTGGCCGCGAAGAACAGCGCGGAAACCATCACCATGGTGCTCTACCCCAACGCCGCGAGCGAGAACGGCCGGGAGCTGCGGTTGCGCCAGCAGTACTTCCTCGCTTCCGCCAGCCTGCAGGACACCCTGCGCCGCTGGACGTTCGAGCACGGAGAGGACTTCTCCGGCTTCGCTGACAAGAACTGCTACCAGTTGAACGACACGCACCCGGCCATCGCCGTGCCTGAGCTCATGCGCCTGCTGATTGACGATCACGGGCTGGACTGGGACGGGGCCTGGGCGATCACGTCCAGGACCATGGCCTACACCAATCACACGCTGCTGCCGGAAGCCCTGGAATGCTGGCCGGTCGCGATATTCGAGCGGCTGCTGCCGCGGGTGCTGGAACTCATCCGCGACATCAATACGCGCTTCCTGGCCGAAGTCGAACAGCGCTGGCCCGACGATCCCGATCGGATCCGGAGAATGTCCCTGTTCGGGGACGGCGACGAGCCGGTGATCCGGATGGCCTACCTCGCCCTCGTCGGCAGCTTCTCCGTCAACGGGGTGGCCGAACTCCATTCCCGGTTGTTGCGGGAGGGCCTGTTCCGGGACTTCAACGAGTTGTGGCCCGGGAAGTTCAACAACAAGACCAACGGGGTCACGCAGCGGCGCTGGCTGGCGGCCTGCAACCCCGGCCTCTCCAGGCTCATCACGGAGACCCTCGGCGAAGGCTGGATCACGGACCTGCACCAGTTGCAGGGACTGAAGGAGCACGCGGACGATCCCGACTTCCAGCGGATGTGGCGCGACGAGAAACTCCTGAACAAGCAGCGTCTCGCGGCCCTGATCGAATCGCGGACGGGGATGCGGATCGACACCGGGATGCTGCTCGACGTGCAGGTGAAGCGGATCCACGAATACAAGCGGCAACTGCTGAACGTCCTGCACGCGATCCATCTCTACGACCGCATCAAGCGCGGCGACGCGGCTGGCGCCCCCCCGCGCGCGATCATCCTCGGCGGCAAGGCGGCGCCCGACTACGTCACCGCGAAGCGGATCGTCAAGTTCGCCAACGAGGTCGCCCGGGTGATCAACGCCGACCCCGAGACCGAAGGCCGGCTGCGCCTCGTGTTCATTCCCGACTACAGCGTGTCGACCATGGAGGTGATCTGCCCGGCGGCGGATCTTTCGGAACAGATCTCCGTGGCCGGAAAGGAGGCGTCCGGGACCGGCAACATGAAGTTCATGATGAACGGGGCGATCACCATCGGGACGCTGGATGGCGCGAACATCGAGATCCGCGACGCCGTCGGTGACGAAAACTTCTTCCTGTTCGGGCTGACGGTCGAGGAGATCGAGGCGCGGCGCCCCGACTACGACCCGCAGTCGATCATCGACGCCGACGCGGACTTCTCGCGCGTGATGCAGCGGGTGGAGGACGGACACTTCAATTGCACCGAGGACGGCGTGCTCGACGCCATCGTGCATGCGATCAAGACCCCGGACGACCCCTGGATGACCGCGGCGGACTTCCGTTCCTTCATCGACGCGCAGAAAAGGGCGGGGGAGGCGTACCTCGACGTCCCGCGCTGGACGCGGATGAGTATTCTCAATACTTCGGCTTCCGGGCAGTTCTCCACGGATCGCACCATCACGGACTACAACCGCGAGATCTGGAAGCTGACGCCCCTCACGCCGTGATCGAGGCTGGCTCTCCCGCGCCGCTCGGCGCGACCTTCGATGGCGAGGGTACGAACTTCGCCCTGTTCTCCGAACGCGCCGAAGCGGTCGAACTCTGCCTGTTCGATGCGCAGGATCATGAGGTGACGCGCATCGGCTTGCCGGAAAGGACGGGGGATGTCTGGCACGGCTACCTGTGGGGCTGCCGGCCCGGGCAACGCTACGGTTACCGCGTCCACGGCCCCTGGAACCCGGCGGCGGGGCGGTTCTTCAACCCCGACAAACTGCTGCTCGACCCGTATGCGCGCGAACTGTCCGGCCTGCTGAAGTGGGCGCCAGAAGTGTTCGGATTCGACCGGGACGGCCCGGACGGCGGCATGCGCCGGAATTCCTCCGACAGCGCACCCTTCATGCCGAAGGGCGTGGTGCACGGCGCGGGCGAGACGCCCGGGACGCGCCGGCCGGTCCCGTGGGCGGAGACGATTCTCTACGAGACGCACGTGCGCGGCTACACCATGCGCCATCCCGCCGTCCCCGAA
This sequence comes from uncultured candidatus Poriferisulfidus sp., assembly GCA_965116525.1. Taxonomy (GTDB): domain Bacteria; phylum Pseudomonadota; class Gammaproteobacteria; order Poriferisulfidales; family Poriferisulfidaceae; genus Poriferisulfidus. The sequence continues at coordinate 389,752 of OZ220694.1, read as the reverse complement.
CCGGACCGGGGCAGCTTTCGCGGCCTGCGCAACCGGGAGGTGCTGGATTACCTCAAGGCACTCGGAATCACCACCGTCGAGCTCATGCCCGTGCAGGCGTTCGTCGACGAACACTTCCTGGTCGAGCGCGGGCTTTCGAATTTCTGGGGCTACAACACCCTCGGGTTCTTCGCGCCGGAACCGCGCTACCTGCGCGGCGGGAGCATCTCCGAATTCCGGGAGATGACGGACGCGATCCACGAGGCTGGCTTGGAAGTCGTCCTCGACGTCGTCTACAACCACACGGCGGAAGGCGACCGTCTGGGGCCGACGCTCAGTTTCCGCGGAATCGACAATCCCAGTTACTACCGCCCGACGGCGGAAGACCCTGGCGAATACGTCAACGATACCGGTTGCGGCAACACTTTGAACGCGGATCACCCGCAGGTGAGGCGCCTGATTCTCGACAGCCTGCGCTACTGGACGACGGAGATGGGCGTCGACGGGTTCCGCTTCGACCTCGCGACGGTGCTGGGGCGCGGCGCGGAAGGCTTCGACCGGCAACACCCTTTCTTTCTGGAACTGCAACAGGATTCGGTGCTCTCGGGCGTCAAGCTGATCGCGGAGCCGTGGGACGTCGGGCCGGGCGGTTACCAGCTCGGAGGCTTCCCCCCGGAGTGGGCCGAATGGAACGACCGCTACCGGGATGCCGTGCGGCGGGCGTGGCGCGGCGACGGGGGCGGGCTGAATGAGCTCGCAGGCGGTTTCCTGGGCTCGGCGGAGATCTTCGAGGCGGAAGGCCGCAGGCCCTGGGCTTCCGTCAACTACGCGGCGAGCCACGATGGCTTCACCGTGCGGGATCTTGTGAGCTACGAGCTTCGCAGCAACGAGGCCAACGGGGAAGGCAATCGCGACGGGCACGAACACAACTACAGCTGCAACTACGGGGTCGAAGGCCCGACTGACGATACGGGGATCCGCGCCGTGCGGCGGCGGCAGCGCCTGAATCTTCTGGCGAGCGTGCTGCTGCCGCAGGGCACCCCGATGCTGCTGGCCGGCGATGAGTTCGGGAATTCCCAGGGCGGGAACAACAACGCCTACGCGCAGGACAACGAGACCGGCTGGCTGGACTGGTCGGGTCTGGCCGGGGATCCGGATTTCCAGGCACAGGTGCGGGCGCTGATCCGGCTGCGCCGCGAGGTGGGACTGTTTCGTCAAGAGGCTCATCAGCACGGCCGGACCGAAAATTCGGCAGGGTGGCGCGACGTTGAATGGCTGGGGGCCGACGGTGAGCGGCTCGAAGGGGCTGCTTGGCACGACGCGCAGGCGCTGAGCGTGCTTTTATGCGATACGCGGGAAGGCAAGTTCGGCGAGGACGAGGTGCAGGCGGTGGCGGTGCTGCTGAATGTTTCCGAGTCGGAGGTGGAGCTGGTCCTGCCCCGGGTGGCGGACACCGGGACCTGGCACTGCGTGTTCGCGAGCCACGAAGGGGAGCGCCCAGGCTGGACGGAAGGTCGGGCAGTCCGGCTCGATGAACGGAGTTGCGCCTGTTTCCTGTTCGCAGAGGCTCCGCCGGGTTGAATGCCGGTTCCGTAGAATGGGGTGGGGCTTGGGCTCTGCCGCACCATCTTGGGATGAAAAAGAAAATCTGCACCAACCCTTTGCCGTGAATTCCGCTCGGAACTCCGGGGCTCTGCCCGCACCATCGCTGGACATCCACTTCGGGGACAACCTTTCCATCCTGCGCAGATTCGAGGAAGAGACGTTCCACCTGGTCTACATCGACCCGCCGTTCAATACCGGCAAGACCCAGTCGCGGGCGCAATTGAAGACGACCCGGGACGCCGATGGCGACCGCACCGGCTTCCAGGGCAAACGGTACCGGACCACCCGGCTCGGCAGCCTGGAGTTCAAGGACACCTTCTCCGACTACCTCGAGTTCCTCGGGCCGAGGCTCCAGGAGGCGCACCGGCTCCTGCATCCGGCAGGTTCGCTGTTCCTCCACGTCGACTACCGGGAGGTGCATTACTGTAAGGTCCTGCTGGACCAGATCTTCGGCCGGGAGTGCTTCATCAACGAGATCGTCTGGGCGTACGACTACGGGGGAAGGTCCCGGAAGCGCTGGTCGCCCAAGCACGACAACATCCTCTGGTACGCGAAGGACCCCAAGGACTACACGTACCGCTACGACGACATCGATCGGATTCCCTACATGGCTCCCGCTCTGGTGGGGCCGAAGAAGGCCGCCCGGGGCAAGACGCCGACCGACACCTGGTGGCAGACGGTGGTCAGCCCGACCGGAAAAGAGAAGACAGGCTACCCGACGCAGAAGCCGCGAGCGATCCTGGACCGGATCGTGAAGGTTCACTCCAACCCCGGAGATCGGGTGCTCGACTTCTTTGCGGGCAGCGGGACGACCGGGGAAGCCGCGGTGCGAGCCGGGCGCAGCGCGGTGCTCATCGACAGTCATCCCGACGCAATTCGGGTCATGAAAAAGCGGCTTGCATTCGCCGGGCCAAAGCTGCACGGCATGAGGCGGATTCCTTCGCTTTGGCAGCGCGACAGGCGGGATGCCCGAAAACCGAGTAGGGTATAATGCGCCGTCGAAAACGCACCCCGTCCCGGGCTGCGTTTTTTGATTGACCGAAACATCGAACAACCACCAATATCTCCCAGCATGAAAATCGGGATTCCGAAAGAAATCCGCCCAGGTGAGAACCGGGTGGCGATTTCCCCAGAGGCCATCAAGAAACTGACCGGCATGGGGATCGAGGTCGTGGTGGAGGCCGGTTGCGGAACCGGTTCCTGCGTGACCGACGAACAATACCAGGAAGCCGGCGCCAGCGTCGCACCGGACGCCGCCGCCACTCTCGGCGACGCGGACCTGGTCTTCAAGATCCAGCGGCCGATGACGGCCGAGGAAGGGACGGACGAGATCGCCCTGATGAAGGAAGGCGCGACCCTGGTCGGCCACCTGGCGACCCTCTCCAGCCCCGACTCCGCGCAAAGCTACAACGCGCGCAAGCTCACCACCTTCGCCATGGACCTGATGCCGCGCATCAGCCGCGCGCAGTCCATGGACGTGCTTTCCTCGCAGAGCAACCTGGCCGGCTACAAGGCGGTCGTGGATGCCGCCACCGAGCACGTCAGCGCCTTCCCGATGATGATGACCGCGGCCGGCACCGTGGCGCCCGCCCGCGTGTTCGTGATGGGTGTCGGTGTGGCAGGCCTGCAGGCCATCGCCACCGCCAAGCGCCTCGGCGCGGTAGTTACTGCCTACGACGTGCGGCCCGCGACCCGCGAGCAGGTCGAAAGCCTGGGCGGCAAGTTCCTGATCGTGGACGAAGAGGCGATGAAGGACGCCGAGACCTCCGGCGGCTACGCCAAGGAGATGACCGAAGAGTACAAGCAGAAGGAACGTGAAGTCCTCGCCAATCACGTCAAGGACCAGGACATCATCATCACCACCGCGCTCATCCCGGGCCGTCCGGCACCGATTCTGGTGACCCGCGAGATGGTCGAATCGATGAAGCCGGGTTCGGTGGTCGTCGACCTGGCGGTCGAGACCGGCGGCAACTGCGAATGCGCTGAACGCGGCGTGGTCGCCGAGCATCAGGGCGTGCGCATCATCGGTTACGACAACATGCCGGCACGGCTCGCCCGCGACGCGAGCAATCTGTTTGCCAAGAACATTCTTAATTTCCTGACCCCGCAGATCGACGCGGAGAACGGTGCCCTCAACCTCGACTGGGAGGATGAGACGGTCGCCGAGACCGTACTGACGCGCGATGGCGAGGTCGTCAATGCCCGGATCAAGGAGTTGATGTCATGATGCTCGACGCCACCGTATTCACCCAGGGCCTGATGCAGGTCTCGGAAGTCGCAAGCTTCGCGATGTCCGCAGCCGGCGCGGGAGATGCCGCGGCCGGGGGAACCTCGTTCCTGAACCTGTTCAGCGTTTTCGTGTTGGCCTGCTTCGTCGGCTTCTATGTGGTCTGGAGCGTGACTCCGGCACTGCATTCGCCGCTGCTGGCGGTCACCAACGCCATCTCTTCGGTCATCATCGTCGGCGGCCTGCTGGCCGCGGGCCCGGCGACCGGTCTGATGGACGTGGATTTCTCCAGCCTGATGGGCTTTTTGGCCGTCACGCTGGCCTCGGTCAACATCTTCGGCGGGTTCCTGGTGACCCAGCGGATGCTGGCCATGTTCAAGAAGAAGAAATAAGCGGGCGAGGATAAAGACATGAGTGCAAGCTGGACCGGATTCGCCTACTTAGTCGCCGCCGTGTGCTTCATCATGGCGCTGCGCGGGCTGTCGTCCCCGACCTCGGCGCGCCAGGGCAACGTGATGGGCATCATCGGCATGGTCATCGCCGTGGTCACCACGCTGCTGGACCCCGATGTAATCAGTTACGAAATCATCCTCGCCGGCATCCTCGTCGGCGGTTCGATCGGGACGGTGGTCGCGTTCCGCATCAACATGACGGCGCTGCCGCAGTTGGTGGCGGCCTTCCACTCGCTGGTCGGTATGGCCGCGGTGCTGGTAGCGATCGCCGCGTTCTACAACCCGGAAGCCTACGGCATCGGCAGTTTCGGCGCTATCGGTACGGCCTCGCTGATTGAAATGAGCATCGGCGCCGCCGTCGGCGCCATCACCTTCTCCGGCTCCGTGGTGGCGTTCGCCAAGTTGCAGGGCCTGGTCAGCGGCAACCCGGTGGTGTTCCCGCTACAGCACCCGCTCAATGCCGCGATCGGCATCGCCATCGTCGGCTTGGTCGTTGCGCTGGTTTTCGCGCAGGACCCGGCTTCGTTCTGGGCCATCGTGGCTCTCTCTTTCCTGATCGGCTTTTTGATTATCATCCCGATCGGTGGCGCGGACATGCCAGTTGTCGTGTCCATGCTGAACTCTTATTCTGGCTGGGCCGCATGCGGCATCGGCTTCACCCTGAGCAACATGGCGCTGATTATTACCGGCGCTCTGGTCGGCTCGTCCGGCGCGATCCTGAGCTACATCATGTGCAAGGGCATGAACCGATCCATCTTCAACGTACTGTTGGGCGGATTCGGCGGCGACACGGTGGCGGTAGCCACACAACAGGGTGGCGAGAGCCGCTCGGTCAAACGGGGCAGTGCGGATGACGCAGCCTTCATCATGAGCAACGCCAACAAGGTCATCGTGGTGCCGGGATACGGCATGGCCGTGGCCCAGGCGCAGCACGCGCTGCGGGAAATGGCCGATCTGCTGAAGGAGAAAGGCGTCGACGTCAAGTACGCCATCCACCCGGTGGCTGGGCGCATGCCGGGTCACATGAACGTGCTCCTGGCGGAAGCCTCGGTGCCGTACGACGAAGTCTTCGAGCTCGAAGAAGTCAATCACGAGTTCGCGACCGCCGACGTGGCGTTCGTGATCGGTGCCAATGACGTCACCAACCCGTTGGCGAAGACGGATCCGACCAGCCCGATTTACGGCATGCCGATCCTGGATGTCGAGAAGGCCGCGACGACCCTGTTCATCAAACGCTCTCTGGGCTCCGGCTACGCCGGCGTGGATAACGAACTGTTCTTCCGCGACAAGACCATGATGCTGTTCGGGGACGCCAAGAAAATGACCGAGGAAATTGTTCAGGCCCTCAACTAATTGAGCCTGCTAGACATTCTCGGCCTGCTGCGCCAGCAGCATTCCACCCCCCTGAGAAACAGCCGTTTCGGCTGGTGGCCCGCGCGCAGCGCCTTCGAGCTGATGGTCGGCGCGGTCCTCACTCAGAACACCGCCTGGGTCAACGTCGAAAAATCCATCGTCCGCCTGCGCGAGGCCGACTGCCTTGACGCCAAGGCGATCCTGGCCCTGTCTCCCGAACAACTGGCCGAACTGATCCGTTCGTCCGGCTACTACAACGTCAAGCAGAAACGCCTGCGCGCGCTGTGCCAGTGGTACCGGGAAAAGGGGCCGTTGCGCCGGCTGAAGCGGCGGGAGACCGAGGAGTTGCGGGCAGAACTGCTGTCCGTGCACGGGGTCGGCCCGGAGACGGCGGACGACATTCTTCTGTACGCCCTCGGCCGGCCGGTGTTCGTGGTGGATGCCTACACCCGGCGGGTGTTCTCACGGATGGGCTTGGTGTCGTCGCGGGTCGGCTACGAAGAATTGCGCCAACTGTTCGAGCGCGAATTGCCGCGCGACGCGAAGTTGTACAACGAATACCACGCACGCATCGTGCTGCACGGCAAGCGGGTCTGCCTGGCGCGCGAGCCGCGCTGCGGGGAATGCCGCCTGCGGTCCCGTTGCGTCTACGGGCAGGCGGCGGAATCTAGCTGAGGAGGACGGTGCGCCCGGTGATGCCGCGGCTGTCCGAACCCAGGAAATAAACGAAGGCGGGGGCGACCTCTTCCGGGGCCACATGCTTGCCGCCGGGCTCGCCGGGGTAGTTTTGTCGGCGCAGTCGCGTCTCCACGGCCCCCGGATCGATGCCGTTGACCCGGATCGGGCGGTCGCCGTCCAGTTCCTGCGACAGGATCTCGACCAGTCCCGAGAGTCCCGCCTTGGCCACGCCGTAGGCGCCCCAGTAGGGGCGCTGCGACTGCCCGTCGAGCGTGAACGCAATTGCAGGATCCTCTGCTTTATCCAGCAGGGGCAGGCAGGCCTGGGTCAGGAACCAGGGGGCCAGCAGGTTGACGCGCGCGAGCCGCGTCCAGTCGGCCGGCTCGAGCAGGCGCATCGGGCGCAGCCCGCCGACCAGCCCGGCGTTGTGCAGCAGCCCGTCCAGGCGTCCGAAGTCCTGGGCGATCCGCTCGGCCACCTGCTCATAGTCGTCGAAGGTCGCGCCGTTGAGGTCGAGCGGGAGGATGACGGGCTCCGGTCCGCCCGCCTTGCGGATCAGGTCATAGGTCTGTTCCAGCCGGGGGAGGTCGCGGGCCAGCAGGATGACCGTGGCGCCGACCTTGGCGCAAGCGCAGGCGCAGGCCCGGCCGATGCCGGAACTCGCGCCGGTGACCAGTACCACGCGGTCGGCGAGCGCGTCAGAGGACGGCACGTATCCGTTCGATTTAAGGGTCGCGTCAGGCGGCATCGTCGGGGGAGTCCTTCGAAGGCGTCACGTGGCGGGGGACCTGGGTCAGTTCTTCGACATCGGCGTTCTTCTTGTGCGCGTCGACGCCCAGTTCGCGGAACTTGCTGGAGGTCGGCAGCACGCGCGACTCCCAGGAACCGACCATCTGGTTGAAGCGCCCGACGCTGCCGCCGAGAGACTTCCCAAGCGCCGCCATGTGCTCGGAGAAGACGGCGACGCGCTCGCACAACTCGTAGCCGAGTTTGCGGATCTTCTCGGCGTTCTCCGCGACCTTCTGCTGGTTCCAGCCGTAGGCGACCGCGCGCAGGATCGCCATCAGGCTGCTCGGCGTGGCCAGCAGGACCTTCTTCTGCAGGGCGTCGTCCATCAGTTCCGGATCCTGCTCCAGCGCGGCATTCAGGAACTGGTCGCCGGGCACGAACATCACCACGAAGTCGAGCGAGTTCTCGCTCGCGAAGCCGGCCCAGTATTCCTTGCGGGACAGATCCGTGACCATGGCGCGCACCGAGGCCGCGAACTCCCGCAGCAGTGCCTTCTGTCGTTCGGGGTCGGACTCGCGGTAGGCGTCGGAGTACTTCTGCAAGGGGGCCTTGGCGTCGATCGGGAGCACCCGGTTCTCCGGCAGATGCACCACCACGTCCGGGCGCCGGCCGCTGGCCTGCGCTTCCTGCTCCACGAAGTCGACGTGCGCGGTCATGCCGGCCAGTTCGATGATTCGGCGCAGCGTGACTTCCCCGTAGGAGCCGCGTACCTGCGGGCGGGCCAGCGCCTGCGACAGGTTCTGGGTCTCCCGGCGCAGGTGTTCCTGCGCGGTGACCGCGTCCTGCAGCTGCTGGGTCAGCCGGCCGTAGTGGGTATGTCGTTCCTTCTCGATCTCGTCGATCTGCTTGCGTGCACGTTCCAGCGCCTCCTGCAGCGGCTTGAGCGTGGTCTCGAGTGAGTTGCGCTGGCGGTCGGCGTTGCGTTCCAGGGCCTCGACCGAGAGGGCGGAGAAGCTTTCCTTGAGGGTCTGGTTGAGCTGGCCGAGGTGTTGCTGGTCGCGGCGCTGCGAGACCCACAGGCCGACGATGATGCCGACCGACAGGCCGCACACGAACATCAGGGCCCAGATCCAGGTATTCACGAGGACGAGTTGAAGAATGCCTTCAGTTCGGCGGGATGCTGGATGGTGGCGTCGCCCTCCCAGCTCGTGAGGTCGGTCTCCGGGCGAATGTAGCCGAACGCGGCGATCACGCCGGTCATGCCCGCGGCGCGGGCCGCCTGCATGTCACGGGGATCGTCACCGAGGTACAGGCAGTGGCGGGCGTCCACGTCTATGCGGCGGGCGGCCTCCCACAGAGGCTCCGGGTGAGGCTTGCGGCGCGGCAGGGTGTCGCCGCTGATCAGGCAGGAGGGCGGGGTGGGGAAGTCAATGGTGTCGATGATCGCCCCCGCGAGGCTGCCGGTCTTGTTGGTCACCACGCCCCAGGGGGTGCCGTTTCGGGCGAGGAATTCAAGCAGGTCCGTCATGCCGTCGAACAGCACCGTCTCGCGGCAGGGGGTCTCGGCGTACAGTTCCAGCAGCCGCGTGACCAGGCGCTCTTCCTGGCCGTCGCTCAGGCCGTCCCCGAAGGCCAGCCGGATCAGTGCCCGGGCACCCTGCGAGACGCAGTTGCGGGCGACGTCGTAGTCGATGGGTGGGCGGTCCTCTTCCAGGCAGAGCGCGTTGAGGACGGGGACGAGGTCGCGCGCGGTGTCGGCCAGGGTTCCGTCCAGGTCCATGAGCACGGCTTGGATGGGGTGGGACATGAGTTTTGCCGACGGAGATTCGATGGGTTCGTAGAGCCCGTGCTTCAGGCTTCCGCTTCCGCCGCCTTGCGCAAGTGCATCAGGTAATTGACCCGAGGGTTGCCGCCGAGCCGGGCGGTGCGGGTCAGCGGATTGTAGGCGATGCCGCGGATATCTTCCACCCCCAGCCGCAGATCACGCGCCGCCTGCGCCATCTCGGAAGGGCGGATGAATCGGTCGTAGCGGTGCGTGCCGACCGGCAGGATCCCCGCGATGTGCTCAGCGCCGACGATGGCCAGCATGAAGGCGGAGATGGTGCGGTTGAGCGTGGACACGAACAGGGAGCCGCCCGGGCGCAGCAGTCGTTCGCAGTCGCCGAGCAGGGCCGGGACATCCGGGACGTGCTCCAGCAGTTCCATGCAGGTCACGACGTCAAAGGTTGCGGGGCGCTGCCCGGCGAGCGCGTTCGCGTCCTGCTCCAGGTATTCGATGTCGAGCGCCTGCTCCCGGGCGTGTGCCCGGGCCTGCTCCAGCGCGGTGGCGGACAGGTCGACGCCGGTGGCGTTCGCGCCTGCGCGGGCCAGGGATTCGGTCAACAGGCCGCCACCGCAGCCGACGTCGAGCACGGTCCGCCCGGCAAGCGGGCAGTATTCTTCAACGTATTGGAAACGGACCGGGTTGATCGCGTGCAGGGCCTGCATCGGGCCCTGCGGGTCCCACCAGTCGAGGTCCGGGCGGTCGAATTGGGCGAGTTCGGCCGGGTCTTGATTGGCTTCGGCGGTCACAGGTTCTCGATGAACTGCATCCAGCCTTTCGCCTCGGCGGCGGACTTCTTGCTCTTGCGGGCCTTCGCGAAGGCTTCGAGGGCGTTCTTGAAATCCCCCTCCTCGTAGGAGCAGATGCCGCGCAGCAGCTGGAACGGCCCGGAATCCTCGGGGCCGGCACGCAGGCCGGCGTCGGCGCTCTTCAGGCAGCCGCTCCAGCCCGCGTTCTGCGCGTACAGGCGCGCCAGGCGCAGCCAGTCGCGCGGCTTCTTGGTCATTTCGGCGGCCTTGGTCAGGGGCGGGTAGGCTCGCTCGTACTCACGCGCTGCCATCCAGGAGTTGCCGAGCAGCAGCCAGTTGCGCGAGGTCGGGTCGATCACCTTGCGTCGCAGTCCGTCCTCCATCACGTTCGCGGCCAGCCAGGGCGCGTTCTGCAGGCGCATCAGCTGCGCCAGGCGGACCAGGTCTTCGCCGCGCTTCAGCAGCCCGTTCGAGTAGGCCACGCGCATCACCGAAAGCGCCTGCGACTCGCGGTTGCGCTCCATGTGCACCTGCGCCAGCTGCCGCCAGAATTCGACCTTGTCGGGGAATTTCTGGATCGCCTCCTCCAGCAGTTTCTGAAGCGCGGTCCAGTCGGATTGCTGCACGTAGATGGAGGCGAGGAACTGGTACTGCGAGTAGGACAGCTTGTCCGCCTTGGCGCGGCCCTTGTCCGCCCAGTTCCGGGCGGCGCGCAGCGCGTTGACCTCGAGATGGCAGGCGGCCAGCACGAAATAAGCGTTGGAGGGGACGCTCTTCGCGCCGCGGATCCAGGACTCCAGGACCCGGATGGCGTCGCGGTAGCGGCCGACCTGGCTGTACAGCTGGCCGAGGTTGTAGCGGATCTGGTCGATGCGCTTCTCCGGGACGGCGCCGGTGGCGAGCGCGGCCTCCATCGGGGCGATGGCGTCGCGGTAGCGCTCCTCGCCGAGCAGGAGGTCGGCCTTGAGCAGCAGGACCTGGGCCTGCTCGTGCTCGCTGAGCTTGCGGCGCAGCAGGCTTTCGGTCTCCCGCAGCGCTTCGGCGTTCTTGTCCGCCTCGCGCAACTCGTAGATATCGGTGAGCTTGCGGAACACCTTCTCGGAGAGCGTGGCGGCGGACAGTGGCGGGGCGGCCAGCACGGCGGCGGCGAGGACGGCGACGGCGGCGAGGCGGGCGATCATTTCTCGAGCTCGAACTTGAGCATCACGCGAACATTGGGGCGGGGCTGCACCTTGCCGTCGATCACCTGCGGCTTGTACTTCCATTTGCGCACCGCCTTCATGGCGGCCCGGCCGAACACGCCTTGCGGTTCCTCGGCGACCACCCGGATGTCCTCGGTGGCGCCGTTGGTGTTGATGGTGAAGGCGACCTCGGCCCAGCCCTCGATGCCGCGGCGGCTTGCGCGGGACGGGTAGACCGGGGTGACGCGCATGATCGGCAGGGGGTCGCGGGTGCCGGCCCAGCCCTTCGACAGGTCGCCGCCGGTCATCAGGTCGAGCTGGTAGGGGGTGGCCGAACTGGAGGAGAACTTCAGGCTGTCCGGGTTGAGGGACTCGGCGTCCTGCTGGGTGTCAGGCATCTTCGGCTTTTTCGGCTTCTGCGTCTTCGGCGGCAGCTTGCGCTGGGGCGAGGTGAGATCACGTTTCTGCAGGCGCACGAAGTCGAAGCGCACCGAATCCGTGACGTCCTTCAGGCCGGCGAGGTCGGTCACCACCAGGGAGTACATCAGGGTGAACAGGGCGAAGACCGCACCGACGGCGGCCGCCGTGATCAGGGGAATGCGCAGCCAGTCCCGAAGGGTCATTGCTGATCCGGGCTCGCCGCGAGGGCGATTTTCTCCACCCCGGCCTGCCGGATCTGATCCATGACTTGCACCAGCATGTCGTTGCGGGAGTCGCGGTCGGCCTGGATGACTACGCCGCCCTGCGGATTCTCGGCCTGCAGGCGCATGACGTGGGCGTGCACGGAGCGTACGTCCACCGGCTGGTGGTTGATCCAGACCTCGTCAGCCTCCGTGATGCCGATCAGGATGGAGCCTTGGCTCTGCATGACTGCGGTGTCCGCCTTCGGCCGATCGATCTCGACCCCGGACTCCTTGACGAAGGAGGCGGTCACGATGAAGAAGATCAGCATGATGAAGACGATGTCGATCAGGGGGGTGATGTCCATCCCCTGGTCCTCTTCGGTTTCGCTGCGGCGAATGACTCTCATGGCGGCGGGCGGTTACTTGCGCATGTGGGCCGGCAGCAGCAGGTGTTCGCGCAGGGCCGCGTTCTCGCGGCGCGCGCGGTGCTCGAACAGCGTGATGAAGTAGTAGCCGGACAGGGCGATGACCAGGCCGGCGAACGTCGGGTAGGTGGCGCGGGAGATGCCGTCGCTCAGCAGGCGCGCGCTGTTGTTGCCGGTGATCGACATGGTCGAAAACACCTCGACCATGCCGGTGATGGTGCCGAGCAGGCCGAGCAGCGGGCAGATCTGAACCAGCCCCTTGATGGCCATCATGCCGTGGCTCGCACGGATGCGCGATTCGGACACCCACCGCTTCCGCAGCCACAGGGCCTTGTGCATGTTCCAGCGTGCTTCCCAGGCGAGCACCAGTTCCAGTTTGTCCGACAGCCGCTTCGCATCGCGGCGGTGGCGGCTCGGGCCGAAGAAGAACCAGATCCGCTCGATGATGAACCACCACAGCAAGAAAGCGACGCCGAACAGGATCAGCAGCACGTCGCCGCCGGTGTACAGAAGGGCCTCGACGTTCGAGTAGTGCTCGAAGAGCCAGGCCTGGATCATAGTTCTTTGGCGTGCGCGACCAGCCCGAGACTTTGTTCCTCGACGATCTGGCGGATCCGCACGCTGTAGGAGCGGGCCATGGTGAGCAGCAGCAGGATCGGGATCGCGGCGCTGAGGCCGAGTGCGGTGGTGACCAGGGCCTGGCTGATGCCGCCGGCCATCATGCGGGGGTCGCCGGTGCCGAACAGGGTAATGGCCTGGAAGGTCTGGATCATGCCGGTCACGGTGCCGAGCAGGCCGAGCAGGGGAGCGACGGCGGCCAGCACGCGCAGCATGTTGAGTCCCCAGTTGAGCCTCGGCAGCTCCTCGCTGATCGCCTCGTGCACCCGGTCTTCACGCGACTCCGGATCCATGTCCGCATTCTTGTGATAGACCTCGGCGATGCGCCCGAGCGCATTGTTCATCTTGGGGTTGTCGATGTCTTTCTGCTGGAGGCGGACCCGGCGCATGTGCACGGCCAGCGCGATGCTGCGGCCGATCGCGAACAGGATGCCGAAGATCCCGATGAGAATGATGAGATAGCCGATCACTCCGCCCTGCTCGACCCGCTCCAGCAGGTCCGGCGCGTCCACCAGCAGTGAGAGGATGGCGCCGCGTGACGGATCGACAACGGCCCGCGCGTGGCCTTCGGTCGTCTCCTGCAGGTCGCTCGAGACGCCGCGCAGCGAGGCTCGGGGCTGGCGCGGCAGGATGACCATGTCCCGGGCATCATCGGTGAAGCTGAGGAAGCGGCCTTCGGTGGTGGCGGTGAACACCCCGACGCGAACGACCGAAGCATCGATGCGCGTCCCGTCGGGCTGGGTGACCTGGGTGTCGAAGCGGACTACCCGTCCTTGCTGGCTTAATTCTTCCAGGGCAGCGAACAGCAGTTGATCCATGTCGGCGACGGTCGTCGCGCGCTCGTCGTCGCCGATGACATCGAGCGGCGCGATCCGGTCGGGGATCTGGGTGCTGACCAGGGATTGCAGGAACTGGCTCTTGAGGTCGACCGCCCACAGCTTGGCGGTGGCCAGGACCTCCTTGTAGTGCACGGTCAGCGCGTCAAGCTTATCGCGTCGGCTGATCAGCTCCTTCTCGCCCGCGGCGAAGCGCTTCTCCATGTCGCGGCTGCGCTTCTCCTCTTGGCGGATCAGGCCCTCGACCTCCTTGAGCATGGACTCGCGTTCCTGGGCCGTGGCCCGGAATTTCGCCAGGCGCTCCTGGATCTCGTTGGTCTCCTGTACCTGGTCGGCCCGCATGCGCGAGAGCAAGTCATCGAGAGGCGCAGAGATCGCCGCCGTGTGGGCAATCGCCACCAGGACCAAGGTAGCGGCCCGAATCACGGTGCGTCCTCCGGCGCCTGCACCGAAAGCACCAAAAGGTCCGGTGCGACCTGCTTCTTCGCCATGCGGACCGCCTTCTCCAGATTATGGCGGAGTCCTTCGGTCAGTTGCCACTGCCTCGAGCGGTTGTCCCATTCGTAGATGATGTTGCGGTCGGCGGACATCGCGTACAGTGCGATCCGCCCGACCCGCAGGATGGTGACCATCAGGCTCTTGCCGTCGACCTCCAGGGTGTCGGAGTAGGTCTCCAGCGTCCGCCCATAGTCCAGTTCGATCTGGTAGGCCTCGTACAGGCTTCGGTACTTGGTGGCGAGCGACAACTCGGGGTTGTCCAGGATCCCGCGCAGGCGCGCCTGGCGTTTCTGCCGCTCGGCCGCGAGGAACGGCATGTCCTGCTCGATGAGCGTGTCGAGTGCGCCGTGCATGCGCTCCATCAGGGGAATCAGTTCGCGGTCCATGGAACCGGTTTTCTGGATCCGCGCGCCGAGATCGTCGAGGAGTGCCTGCTGTTCGTCGAGCAGGGCCTGCAACTGGCGGGTGTAGGTGCGCAGGCCTTCCAGTTCGATCAGTTTCGCGCGGTACTCGGCGTAGGCGTCCTGCGCGGCCTCGTCGAGCTGGTCGATCTGCCGCTGGGCGCTGGCCTGCTGGGCAGTGGAGTTGGCGGCGAGGCGGGTCAGGGTCGACAGGTCTGCCGCCGCGGCCAGGCCGGCGCCAAACAGGATGGAGGCGCCGCAAAGGGAAATCAGGTGTAATCGGGAGCGTGGGCGGTGGGCTGCAGCCATAGTCCTGTTCGTTGGGTCGGGGAGTTCGGCTGAATACTCTATCACGAAATTCCCCCCTTCAAAAAATCGCTTACAGGGCAGAGTGTTCCAGGTTCCACAGCGCGAGTTGCGCCACCGTCCCGCCGCCGACCAGGTCCATCTTGCGCAACTGCTGGAGGCGGGCCGCGGTGCGCTTCAACTGCTTCTTCCGGAACAGCGTGTGCAAGAGGTCGCAGGCGTCGGCGATGCAGATCAGGGCGATGTCCTGGGGGTCGGGAATCTCGTCTTCCTCGGAGAACAGGGCGCTGGCAATGCGTTCCCGGGCGTCGGTCTCGCCCGCCTCGCCCGTTCGCTGGTAGCGCGGGCCGAAGAGGCCGCGCGGCTGGTGCTGGAGGATGTCGCGCTCGACGAGGCTGGCAAGCGCGCGTTCCCGGATCTCGTCGCCTTGTTCGGGCGCCAGCGTCTGCAGCCAGCCCCAGATGTCGCGGGCCTTGTCGCTGTTCGCGATCTCTTCCAGCAGAGGGTCGAGGAAGGGCTTGCCGGTGGGGGTCGTGTCGACCGCCTCCAGGTGTTCGAGGTCCGTGTCGATGCGACCGGTCAGTTCCAGGTCGAGCAGGGCGGAGCCGGTCAGGGCATGGCGCAGGGTCACTTTGCTGTGGGCCGGAATGCGGCCGCGGTCTCTTTGCAGCGTGAGCAGCAGCATGTCCTCGGTAACAGTCAGCATGGCGGCAATTCCGGAAATCCGACCTTCATTCTACAAAATGCGGAGACCGCCCGGCGATCCGGGGACGTTCAGTCCTGGGTACGGTAGTACGGCTGGCCGGCACCGTGCTCCAGCTGGGGTGCGGGCAGGGGGCGGCCGTCGGTGAAGCGGGCCCACGCGAGCGTGCGGAATACGCGGCGTCCCTCGCGCAGGGAGAGCGTGCCGGTCCAGCCGTCGAGCGCGGCATCGGAGTAGTTCTCCAGGTAGTCGAGGCTCATCGCCAGCAGGTAGGCGTCGGCGCCGAGTGCGGCGAAGCGCGGCAGCTGGCGCGCGTGCAGGGAGGTGCCGAGCTGATCGCGCAGCCGGTCGTCCAGCACCAGCGGGATGTCGCAGAACAGGGCGCCCTCGAGGTCCTGGTCCTGCAGCGGGCTCGGGGTGCCGGTATAGATGTGCGAGGTGGCGTACAGGGGCAGGTCGCCGGCGTAGTAGAAGTCGAGCTGCGGCTTGAACAGGCGGGCGTTGCGCGGCGAGGAGGCCAGGAACACCATGTCGATGTCCTGGCGGCGGGTCGGGCGGGAGACCACCTCCCGGCCGAGGACTTCCTCGAGCTGCTGCTTGCGATGCTCGCCTTCGGAGAGCTTCAGGATGTCCTTGATCTTGGCGGCATGGTCGGAGGCATTCGCGAAATAGAAGCCGTGCCCGCGGACGATCCCGCCGCCGGCCTCGAAGTGTTCGGTGAACGCCTGGTCGAGGCGCTGGCCCCAGGCGCTGGCGGGTGCGAACACGACGGCGGCGCGGCGGCCTTCCTCAAGCGCTCGCTCGGCGGCCTGGATCGCCTCGTCCTCCGGCAGCAGGCCGAACTGGTAGAGGTTGTCGGGAGGCTTGGCGTTCGGGTCGAGGTAGTTGAGGCTGACCGTGCCGACCGGGAGGTCCCGGGTGCGCACCAGGCGGGTGACCGTGTCTTTATCGAACGGGCCGATGATGCGCTGCGCGCCCTCGGCGACGGCCTGCTGGTACAACTCGGTCGGGGTCCGGGTGCGGTCCCCGGTGTCGTAGATGCGCAACTCGGGTGCGTCTCCGCCCTGTCGGCGCATGCCGGTCTCGATGCCGAGGCGGATGGCCCGGCCGATCGGCGCGAAATCGCCGCTGACCGGGATCAGGGCGGCCAGCTTGCGCAGGTCCGGGTGCAGGCGCTCCAGCGCCTCGGCGATGGCCGGCAGCCAGCGGAACGCCGGGTGTCCGTCGTGGCGGCGCTTCCAGTCGTCGAGGTCGGCGAGCGGCGCGGCGCTGCGGGTGCCGTCGGCGCGGGCCAGCAGTGCGAGTTCCAACCAGCCGCGCCAGGTGTCGTCGCCGGTGCGGTCCCGCCAGGTTTCGAGATGGGCGCGGGGCATCGCGAACAGGACGTTCCAGGCCTCGCGGTACTGTGCGTCGCGTTCGCCGCCGCCGGGGCGCGCGGCAAGGAGCAGGCGGAGGCGCAGGGCGTTCTCGGGATCGCCGAGCTGGTCGTAGATGCGGGCGCGAAGCCGGAGCACCGCGTCGTCTTCGGGCAGGGTGGACAGGGCGGTCAACGCGGCGAGTTCCTCGCCGCCGTGCAGCAGGGCCTTCGCCTGGATCAGGCGCAGCGCGTCTTTTTGCGCGGGATCGAGGACAGCGGTATCGAGTTCGGGCAGCCAGGCGGAGACGGCGCCCCAGCGTTTTAGCTCAGCCCATTCGCGAATCAGTTCGAATCGCTTGAGCGGGCGTTCCTCTTCGGGCCACTGGTGTATCTGTGCCCAGGCCTGGTCCGGCGGCAGGTTCAGGACCTCGTCCCATGACGGGGCTTCGGGCGGCGGCGCGACGGCGCAGCCGGCCAGCCAGACGGCGACCAGAAGCGAGGCGGGGGAAAAGCGCGAGACCATAGGCTCTAAACAAAGAGACCTTATTGTAAAGGTAGGGTTCCGCATCCGAAATTGGAACCAGTATGATGATGTATGGTGCCGTTGCCGGCGCCGAACCGGGAACTTTCATGCCAGACTGGAACGCCGAGCCTTCGACCCTGTACGTGGTGGCGACCCCGATCGGAAACCTGGCCGACCTGAGTGCCCGGGCGTCCGAGGTGCTGCGCACGGTGACGTGGGTCGCGGCGGAGGATACCCGGCAGACGCGCAAGCTGATGGCTCACCTGGGGGCGGGTGCGCGGCTGCGCAGCCTGCACCGCGGGAACGAGGCGCGCACGGTTCCCGCCCTGGTCCGGTCTTTGCGTACGACGGGGGCATCGGGGGCCCTGGTGTCGGATGCCGGGACGCCCCTGGTCAGCGACCCGGGCCGCTGGCTGGTGGAGGCCGCGCTTCGGGCCGGGATCGCGGTGGTGCCGCTGCCGGGGCCGTGCGCCGTGGCGGCGGCGCTGTCGGTTGCCGGGCTGGACGCCGCGCGCTTCGTGTTCGAGGGTTTCCTGCCGGCACGCGCGGCGGCGCGGCGCAGGCGGGTCGCGGAACTGGCCCGCGAGACGCGCACCTGGGCGGTGTACGAGGCCCCGCACCGGATCCGGGCGCTGGCGGGAGATCTTAAAGAGGTATTGGAGGCGGATCGGCAGGTGGCGTGGGTTCGCGAAATGACCAAGCGGCACGAGGAGGTCTGGCGCGGGACGGCCGGGGATCTGGATCCGGCGCGCATCCCCGAGCGCGGCGAGTTCGTGGTGGTGGTCGAGGGAGCGGGGGAGGAGGCCGGAGTCCCGGACCAGGATTTGGATGCCTTCCTCGAACCGTTGCTTGAGGCCGGGCTCGGGGTGCGCACGGCGGCCGCCCTGGCGCGGGACTGCCTGGGTGCGGCGCACAAGGCGGCATACGCCCGCGCACTCGCGCTGAAACGCTGAACGGGCGTGGCAGGGAGTATGATGAGCAGGGAAGCGGGCCGGGCAGCCGCCGCCTCGTGCGGAGGAAAGTCCGGGCTCCACAGGACAGGATGCCAGGTAACGCCTGGGGGGCGCAAGCCCACGGCCAGTGCCACAGAAAAGATACCGCCGGATTCGTCCGGTAAGGGTGAAAAGGTGCGGTAAGAGCGCACCGCGCGGCTGGCAACAGACGCGGCAGGGTAAACCCCATCCGGAGCAAGACCCAATAGGGGAGCGATCAGGTGTCCTGCCTGGCTCCCGGGTAGGTCGCTAGAGCGGGACGGCGACGTCCCGCCCAGATGAATGGCTGTCCTCGACAGAACCCGGCTTACAGGCCCGCTTCCCCATCCCTAGCCTTTTCATGCAGTTGGGTCGCCAACTGCAATCTTTTCCATGCCGGCCCCGAACGGCCCGGAGGTGGGAATTCTGCCCTGAATCCGGGCGTATCCGCCTCGGATATTTCACTGAATTGACGGAGAATGAATAGATAAAGATATTACATTACATAGACTTGCGTTGTAGTCCTTTATTTTCTCAAGATATGGTTGCTTGTGGTGCCGGAATGGAATAGAATGGAAATCAATGGAAATAAGTGGAAGACATTCCACTTCGGGGGAGGCCGGGGCAATGTTCAAAGGATCGTGTCTGCTGACCGTCGACGACAAGGGACGCATCGCAGTCCCCGCTCGCTTCAGGGAACCCCTGCTTGAACAGAGTGACGGCCACGTGGTCGCCACCATGTTCCATGATCGCAGCCTGGCCATCTACCCGTTGCCGGCGTGGGAAGAACTGGAGCAGCGTCTGCAGGCGCTGCCGAGTGGAAACGCCGCCAACCGCGTGCTGCAGGAAATGCTCATCGGACATGCCGACGAACGGCAACTCGACGGCCAGGGCCGGCTCCTGCTGGCGCCGAGCCTGCGCCGCTACGCCGGGCTGGAGCGCGACGCGGAACTGATCGGCCAGAGCAAGAAGCTGGTGCTGTGGGCGGCACAGGCCAACGAGCAGCGCTACGAGAACTGGGCGCAGGTCCTCGGCGACCCGGAATTTGCCCACACCGTGACCAACCTCGATCTCTAATGGCGGCAGGGCAGACGCATGAACCGGTCCTTCTGCGCGAAACCCTGGTCCGACTCGCCATCCGTCCCGACGGCCTATACGTCGACGCCACTTACGGCCGCGGCGGACACGCCCGAGAAATCTTCTCAAGGCTCGGCCCTGGTGGCCGGCTATGGCTTGTGGACCGAGACCCCGGAGCCTGCGCCCATGCACGACGCACGTTCGGAGGCGATCCAAGGGTGACCGTGGTGCAGGACGCGTTCGCGACCCTGCCCGAGCGCCTCGCCCAGGCCGGCCTGCAGCGCCAGGTCGACGGGTTGTTGCTGGACCTCGGCGTCTCCTCGGCACAACTCGACTCTCCGGAACGCGGCTTCAGCTTCCGCGAGGACGGTCCGCTCGACATGCGCATGGGCGGTGACGGACGCACCGCCGCGCAGTGGCTCGCACGGGCCGCGGAAGACGAGATCTCCAGCGTCCTGTCCGAATTCGGCGAGGAGCGCTACGCCCGGCGCATCGCCCGCGCCATCGTCGAGGCCCGCCAACACACTCCCCTGACCCACACCCGTCCCCTGGCGGAATTGATCGGACGCGCCATGCCCAGGACCGAGGCGCGCCTGCATCCGGCCACGCGCAGCTTCCAGGCGATCCGGATCTTCGTCAACCGCGAACTCGAACAACTGGAAACCCTGCTGGGTCAGGTGGTGACGCTGCTCGCGGACGAGGCGCGGCTTGCGGTGATCAGTTTCCACTCGCTGGAGGATCGCATCGTCAAGCGCTTCCTGCGCGCGGCCAGCCAGCCGCCGCCGGTCGGCCGGCACCGCCCGCCCCCTCCGTTCGAGCCGACGCTGGAGGCGTTCGAGTTGATTCGCCCCGCCCCGCCCGAGATTGAACGCAACCCGCGCGCCCGCTCGGCCCGGCTGCGCACCGCCCGGAGGTTGCCGTGCGCGGCATGACCCTGTGGAGCCTGCTGCTGCTCGCCAACCTGGTGGTGGCGATCAGCGTGGTCTACGTCAAGCACTCCCACCAGATGATGTTCAAGCAGATCCAGGAACAGCGCCAGACGTACCACCACCTGCAGACGGACTGGGGGCGGCTGCTGCTGGAGCAGGGCACCCTGGCCGCCTACGTGCGCGTGGAGCAGGAAGCGGTGCGGCGCCTGCGCATGCATCGGCCCGACCCGTCCAAAGTGAACCTGCTGAGTCCGTGAAGATCGCCCGCCGCGTCTCCTACAACTGGCGCCGCCGCCTGGTGCTTGGTCTGTTCCTGCTGATCGGGATTGGTCTGGCCGGACGCGCCATACAGTTGCAGTACGCCGAGCAGGAGTTCCTGACCGCGCAGGGCGAGAGCCGCCAGCTGCGCACCGTGCCGATCCCGGCTTCGCGCGGGATGCTGCTGGATCGCCACGGCGAACCGCTCGCGATCAGCACCCCGGTGCAGTCGGTGTGGGCCGAGCCGACGCAACTGATCGAATCGCAGGACCGCTGGCTCGAACTGGCCCGGGAGCTGGGCCTGTCGCGGCTGAAGTTGAAGCGGCTGGTGCTCGACCGCCAGGACCGCAAGTTCGTCTACCTGCGCCGGCAGGTCACGCCGGACCTGGCCGCCAAGATCACGGCGCTGCAGGTCCCGGGGGTCGGCCTGGTCACGGAATACCGCCGCTACTACCCGGCCGGCGCGGTCGCCGCGCAGTTGATCGGCGGCACCGACATCGACGACAACGGACAGGAGGGGCTCGAACTCGCCTTCGACGCCCGGCTGCGTGCGCAGCCGGGTGCGCGCCGGGTGCGCCAGGACCGTTACGGGCGGGTCATCGACGATCTGGCCCAGGTGCGCCCGCCGAAACACGGAGAGAACCTCCGCCTCGGTATCGACCTGTGGCTGCAATACCGGGCCTACCAGGAACTGCAGGCCGCCGTGCTCGAGCACCGTGCGCAAAGTGGCACCGTGATCGTGCTGGACGTCATCACCGGCGAAGTGCTGGCGATGGCCCAGGCGCCGTCGTTCAACCCCAACGGGAGCCGCGCCGCGCCGCCCGACCGGCGCCGCAACCGGGCCGTCACCGACCCGTACGAACCGGGCTCGGTGATGAAGCCGTTCACCATCCTGACCGCGCTGATGACCGGCATCTACGACGAGAACAGCCGCTTCGACACGAACCGGGGTCGATGGAGGATCGCCGGGCGCCTCATCCAGGACATCAAGGATTTCGGCGAGCTCGACCTGGGCGGCGTACTGATCAAGTCCAGCAACGTGGCATCGGCGCGCATCGCGCTGGACCTGCCCGGCGAAGCCCTGTGGGGGACCCTGGACCGGGTCGGTTTCGGGCAGCCGCTGCAGATCAGCTACCCGGGCGAGACCGTCGGCGTGCTGCGCGAGCCGCAGCACTGGGTGCCCGTCGACCAGGCCGCCCTCGGCTACGGCTACGGCCTGTCCGCCACGCCCCTGCACATCGCGCAGGCCTACATGGTGCTCGGCAACCGTGGCGTGCGCCAGCCGATCAGCTTCCTCGCCCACCCCCGGCCCGACGGGGAGCGCGTGCTGCCGCGCGAGCACTGCGATGCGGTACTTCGCATCATGGGGAAGATCACGCAGCCCGGCGGCACCGCCTGGCGCGCCCGGATTCCGGGTTATACCGTGGCGGCCAAGACCGGCACGGTGCAGAAACTCATCGACGGCGCCTACTCCAAGCGGCACCATGTCGCGCTGACCGCCGGCGTGGTGCCGGCCCGCCACCCCCGCCTGGCGATCATGGTGCTGATCGACAGCCCGAGCGCCGGACAGTACTACGGCGGGCAGGTGGCCGCCCCGATATTCCGCGAGGTGGCGCGCGAGGCGCTGCGCCTGTTGAACGTGTCGCCCGACGACCGGGAATGGATGAGCCGGGCTTCAAGCGGAGGTGCCGGATGACGCTCCAGGCATCGCTGTCGGATCTACTCGAAGGGTTTGCCCCCGTTCCCCGGGACTGTGCAATCGCCGGCATTCAGTGCCGTAGCGCGGCGGTCCGTCCCGGGGATCTTTTCGCGGCCTGCCGGGGAACCCGGCGCCACGGCCTCGAGGGGCTGCCCGAAGCACTCGAACGGGGAGCGGCGGCGGTGATCTACGAGCCGGACCCCGAACAGACGTCCCCGCGCGCGGACGTGCCGTGCGTGGCGGTGCCGAAGCTGTCGCGCGCGCTCGGCACGATCGCCGGGCGCTTCTACCGCGAGCCCTCGGCCCGGCTGCCGGTCATCGGCATTACCGGCACCGACGGCAAGACCTCCACCAGCCACCTCATCGCGCAGATCCTGGACGCACTGGAGCAATCCTGCGGCATGATCGGGACCTTGGGCGCGGGGGGGCTCCATGCCCTGCATACGACCGGCCTCACCACGCC
Source organism: uncultured candidatus Poriferisulfidus sp. (assembly GCA_965116525.1). Classification (GTDB taxonomy): domain Bacteria; phylum Pseudomonadota; class Gammaproteobacteria; order Poriferisulfidales; family Poriferisulfidaceae; genus Poriferisulfidus. Next base: position 367,290 of record OZ220694.1, on the reverse strand, counting down.
CGATGCCGTACGGCTGCAGGCGGAACTCTTCGACATGGTGCAGCGCGGCGAGACGGTGGCCGTGCTGGAAGTCTCCTCGCACGCCCTCGACCAGTATCGCTGCGACGGGGTGCGGTTCGACACGGCGGTCTTCACCACGCTGGGACGCGACCACCTCGACTACCACCAGACCCCGGAACGCTACGCCGCGGCCAAGCGCCGCCTGTTCACGGAACTGAACCCCGAACGCGCGGTCCTCAACGTGGACGATCCGTTCGGGCGCGAACTGGCCGAACGAATGGAGTCGCAGGCGCAGGTCCACACCTGTGCGATCGATGCCCCGGCCGGGTCGACCGCACGCGTCACCGGCATGACGCCAGAGGGCCTGGCCTTCGAGTGGACCGTCGCCGGCGAGACCCACGCCGTGCGGGCACCGGGCCTGTACGGCCGCTTCAACGTGATTAACCTGTTGCTGTCGGCGACGGCCGTGCAGGCACGCGGGACCCCGATGGCGAAGGTGGCGGCGGCGATGGGGGACCTGTCGCCGGTGCCGGGCCGCCTGGAGCGCGTGGCCGACGCGGCGGGCCCGGTATTCATCGACTACGCGCACACCCCGGATGCGCTCGAGGCGGCGCTCGGCGCGCTGCGCGAACATTTCGGGACGGAGATCCACTGCGTGTTCGGTTGCGGCGGCGACCGCGACCGCGGCAAGCGCCCGCAGATGGGCGAGATCGCACAGCGGGGGGCGTCCCGGGTGACCCTGACCGACGACAACCCGCGCAGCGAGGCGCCCGGGCAGATCGTCCAGGACATTCTCGAAGGCATCCCCGACCCCGCACGGGTCGCCATCCGGCACGACCGCGCGGACGCGATCCGCCAGGCGGTCCGGGAGGCGGTCCCCGGCGAGGTGGTGCTGATCGCGGGCAAGGGCCACGAGTCCCAGCAGTTCACCGCCGACGGAGTGCGGGAGTTCTCCGATCACGAAGCCGTCCGCGCGACGCTGGAGGCGAACGCATGAGGATGATGCAGCTGGCGCAGTTGGCGGCCTGGGCCGACGGCGAACTCAAGGGCGCGGATGCGCCGGTCGCCGGGGTCGGCACGGACACCCGGGCCCTGCGCGACGGCGAACTGTTCGTGGCCCTGAAGGGCGAGAACTTCGACGGACACGATTTTGCCGCGCAGTGCGAAGGGCGCGCGGCCGGGGTGATGGTGGCGCGCGAACTCGCCGTGAACTGCCCGCAGATCGTGGTCCCGGATCCGCTCACGGCCTTGCAGCGCATCGCCGCGGCCTGGCGGGCGGAGCACGACGTCGTGGTGGCGGGCATCACCGGCAGCAACGGCAAGACCACCACCAAGGAGATGACGGCCGCCGTCCTCGGAGCCGAAGGGCAGACCCTCGCGTCGCAGGGCAACCTGAACAACCACATCGGCGTGCCGCTGACGCTGCTCGGCCTCGACGGCGAGCATCGGTACGCGGTGATCGAGATGGGCGCCAACCACCCCGGCGAGATTCGCCGGCTGACGGCCCTGGCGCGACCGCAGGCGGCCACGGTCACCTGTGCGGCGCAGGCGCACCTGGAAGGCTTCGGCAGCCTGCAGGGCGTGGCCCGCGCGAAGGCCGAGATCTTCGAGGGCCTCGGGCCGGACGGTGTCGCGGTCGTCAACGCCGAGGACGCGTTCGCCTTCCAGTGGCGTACCGCCGCCGCCCCGCACGAGGTGATGACCTTCTCCGCCGACCCGCAGGGAGTGGCGGACATCTATGCCCGACTCGCCGCCCCGTCTCGGCTCGAACTGCGCTATGGCAGCGAGAGCGTCGAAATCGACTGGGCGCTTGAGGGCACGCACAACGCACGCAATGCCGCCTGCGCGGTGACGCTGGCGGTGGCGCTCGGCATGCCGTTCGGGCGGGCGGCGCAGGCGTTGTCAGGCTTCCAGCTTGCCGTGGGTGGCCGGCTGCGCCTGGTCGAGGGCCTCGGCGGCGCGCAACTGATCGACGACAGCTACAACGCCAACCCCGGTTCCTTCCATGCGGCCATCGACGTGCTGGTGGCGCAGGGCAGGGAATCCTGGGTGGTCATGGGAGAAATGAAGGAACTCGGCCTGTACAGCGCGGAGTGCCACGAGGAAGTGGCCGATTACGCGCGCAAGGCCGGCGTGAGCCGGCTGTACGCGCTGGGCCCGCATGCGGATCGCGCCGCGCGCGCGTTCGGGCCGGGCGGGCGGGCCTGCCCCGACCTGGAGGCGGTGGCGAGCGAATTGCGCGCGCAGATCGGATCGCAGTGCGCGGTGCTGGTCAAGGGCTCCCGCGCCGCGCGCCTGGAAGATCTGGTGGAACGGCTGATGCCGGGAGGGGAGGCGCATGCTGCTTGAATTCTTCACCTGGCTCGAACAGTTCGACCCGGGATTCTCGCTGTTCCAGTACCTGACGGTTCGCGGCATCCTGGCGCTGCTGACGGCACTCGGCATCGCGCTGCTGATCGGCCCGGTGGTCATCCGCTGGCTGCAGGCGCGGGATATCGGAGAGACGGTACGCGACGACGGCCCGGCCTCGCACCAGTCCAAGGGCGGCACGCCGACCATGGGCGGCGTGCTGATCATCCTGGCGCTGCTCGGTTCGGTGCTGTTGTGGGGCGCCTGGGACAACCGCTACCTGTGGGTACTGCTGGCGGTAACCGTGCTGTACGCGCTGATCGGTATCCTCGACGACTTCTACAAGTTCCGCCGCGGCCGCGGCATCACCGCGCGTCTCAAGTTCTCGCTGCAGGTGCTGGCCGGCGTGGCCGTCGCCCTCGCGCTGTACGCCAGCGCGACCGACCCGGTGGAAACCCGCATGGTGTTCCCGGTCATCAAGGAATGGCAGTTCGATCTCGGCTGGATGTTCGTGCCGCTGGCCGCGTTCATGCTGGTGCTGATGAGCAACGCGGTCAACCTGACCGACGGCCTCGACGGGCTCGCCATCATGCCGTCGGTGCTGATCGCGGGCGGGCTCGGCGTGTGCGCGTACGCCACCGGCCACATGGAGTTCGCCGAATACCTCGGCATCGCGCATGTCCCGCTGGCCGGCGAGATGATCGTGTACTGCGCCGCGCTGGTGGGGGCGGGGCTTGGATTTTTGTGGTTCAACACCTACCCGGCGCAGGTCTTCATGGGCGACGTCGGCGCCCTGGCGATCGGCGCGGCGCTCGGCGCGGTGGCAGTGATGCTGCGCCAGGAGATCGTACTGATCCTGATGGCCGGCGTGATGATGGTGGAGACCCTGTCGGTGGTGCTGCAGGTGGTCTCGTTCCGCCTGACCGGGCGGCGCATCTTCGCCATGGCGCCGTTGCATCACCACTTCGAATTACGCGGCTGGCCGGAACCCCGGATCGCGGTCCGTTTCTGGATCATTACGGTGGTTCTGGTGATGTTGGGGCTGGCCACCCTGAAAGTTCGGTAACCCGGAGGGCATCATGGATTCGACTATTGCACCTGTGACGATGAGAACCCTGGTCGTCGGCTTGGGCGTCACCGGCCTGTCGGTGGCGCACTACCTGCGCCGGCGCAACGAACCATTCACGGTGTGGGACGCCGCGCCGAAGGAGCAGGCCCTGGCCAAGTTGCGCGAGGACTGCCCGGAGGCGGCGGTGGTCAGCGGCGACCCGGATCTCCGGGAATTCGAGACCGCGGACACCGTGATCGTCAGTCCGGGCGTCTCGCTCGACCACCCGGCGCTGCGCGCCGCGCGGGCAGGCGGCGCCCAGGTGTACGGGGACATCGAGTTGTTCGCCCACGAAGTGAACGCGCCGGTGCTCGGCATCACCGGCAGCAACGGCAAGAGCACCACCACGCTGATGGCGGCGCACCTGCTCGAGGGGGTCGGCCTCAAAGCCGCGTCCGGCGGCAACCTCGGCACGCCGGCCCTGTCGCTGCTGCGCGATCCGGCGCCGGATGCCTACGTGCTGGAGCTGTCGAGCTTCCAGCTCGAAGCGACCGAGACCCTGCATTGCCGGGCCGCGAGCCTGCTCAATCTCAGCCCGGACCACATCGACCGTCACGGCAGTTTCGAAGCCTATCGCGAGATCAAGCACCGCCTCTACCGGCACGCCGAGGTGGCGGTATTCAACCGCGACGATTCCAACACCCGCCCCGGCATCACCGCGGGCCGGGCGATCAGCTTCGGGCTCGACGCCCCGCTGCACGACGACGACTTCGGCCTGCGCGAGCACGACGGGCAGCCCTGGCTGTGCCAGGGCCGGCAGCGTCTGCTGCCGTGCGCGGAGCTGCCGCTCGCGGGACGGCACAACTGGGGCAATGCATTGGCTGCACTGGCCCTGGCCGAGGCATTCGGAGTGGCGCCGGAGCAGGCGGCACCGATCCTGCGCTCGTTCGAAGGGCTGCCACACCGGCTGCAGAAGATCGCGGAATTCGGCGGCGTCGCATGGGTCAACGACTCCAAGTCCACAAACCTGAGCGCCATGCAGGCGGCGTTGACCGCCTTCGAAAGGCCCTGCGTGCTGATCGCCGGCGGGCGGGCCAAGCAGGAAGATCTCAGGCGGGCGAACCTCGCCCTGTCTCGACACGCGCGAACATTGGTGCTGTTCGGGGAATCGGCCCAGGCCATGGCACAGGCCTGGGCCGGCTGCGCGCCGGTGGTCCAGGTTCCGGATCTCGCCCAAGCGGTGGAGCAGGCCGCGGAGCTGGCTGAAGCCGGCGACTGCGTGTTGCTGTCCCCCGGCTGCGCGAGCTACGACCAGTATTCCGACTTCGAAGAGCGCGGCGAGGATTTCGCCGAACGAGTGCATGCTCTTGAGGAGTCCGTCGCATGAACGGGCAGTCGACTTCACCCGACCTGCGCATCGCCGCCATGCTGCTGGCGATCGGGCTGGTGGCCATGACTTCCGCTTCGGTGGAGGTGTCCATGAACATGCACGGCGACGCGCTGTACTACTTCAAGAATCAGTCCCTGTTCATGGCGGTCGGTGTCCTGCTGGCGCTGGTCCTCGCGCGGATCCCGCTGGAGGTGCACCGCAAGCTGGCGCCCTGGTACGGGGTGATCTCCCTGGCGCTGCTGACCCTGACGCTGATCCCGGGGCTGGGGCACACGGTCAACAACAGTACGCGCTGGCTGGACCTGGGCCCGTTCCGCTTCCAGCCTTCGGAGCTGATCAAGCCGGTCCTGGTGCTGTGGATGGCGGCGTACGTGGCGCAGCACGGGACGCTCCTGGAGACTCGCTTGCGCGGCGTCCTGCTGCCGCTCGGCATCGTGGCCATGACCGTGTCGCTGTTGCTGTTGCAGCCGGACTTCGGCACCGCGTGCGTGATCGCGGCCACCGCGCTGTGCATGCTGTTCCTGTGCGGGGGCTACCTGCGCGCGCTGCTCGGTTGCGCGCTGTGCGCCACGGTCGCGATGGGCGGGCTGGCCGTCGCCGCACCGTACCGGCTGATGCGCATCCAGACCTTTCTCGACCCCTGGGCGGACCCGTTCAACAGCGGCTACCAGTTGACCCAGTCGCTGATCGCGATCGGCAGTGGCGGGATGTGGGGGCGTGGCCTCGGCGACGGGGTGCAGAAGCATTTCTACCTGCCGGAGATGCACACCGATTTCGTCTTCGCGGTGGCGGCCGAGGAGCTCGGCCTGATCGGGGCCGTGGCGATTATCCTCCTGTTCGCGATGTTCCTGACGGCCGCCTTCCGCATTGCCCGGCAGGCGCAGGCGCGGGAGCAGCATTTCGCCGCCGCGGTTGCCTACGGCGTCGGGCTGTGGATCAGCCTGCAGGCCTTCGTTAATATCGCGGTGAACATGGGCGCGCTGCCGACCAAGGGGCTGACCCTGCCTTTGATGAGCGCGGGCGGCAGCTCGATGCTCGCGACGCTCGCCGGCCTCGGCCTGTTGTGGCGCGCGCGCTACGAGGCGGAAACCCTGCCGGGGACCGGACGCGCCGGGTCTCGGCGCGGGAGGGCTGCGTGAACGCGAGACCCGTCATGATCCTGGCCGGCGGGACCGGCGGCCACGTGTTCCCGGCGCTGGCGGTGGCGGAACGCCTGCGCGAGCGCGGCGTGCCGGTGCGATGGGTCGGCACCCGGGCTGGACTGGAGGCGCGGCTCGTGCCCCAGGCGGGATTTCCGATGATCTGGATGCCGCTGCGCGCACCGAGGCGACGCGGCCTGTGGGGCCTGATCGGCGTGGCGCCGCGGGTGCTGTGGGCGGTCTGCCTCGGCATCGGCCTGTTGATGAAGCACCGCCCGGCGGTGGTCCTCGGCATGGGCGGCTACGCGTCGTCCGCGGTGGCGCTGGCGGCGCTGGTGTGCCGGGTGCCCCTGATCGTGCACGAACAAAACGCGGTGGCCGGCCTCACCAACCGGGTGCTGGCCCGTTTCGCGGCGCGGGTGCTCCTCGGCTTCTCCGACGTCCGCGGCATCCGCGGCGGAGTCCATCTTGGAAACCCGGTCCGTGGCGCGCTGTGCGCGCAGCCGCTGCCTTCCGACGCGCCGCCACGGCCGCTGCGACTGCTCGTGGTCGGCGGCAGCCAGGGCGCCGAGGTCTTCAACCTGGTGGTTCCGGAGGCCCTGAACGGGATGCCGGAGGAGCGCCGGCCTTCGGTCTGGCACCAGACCGGCTCCGATCCGGCCGAAGTCGCCGGGCGCTACCCCCCGGAGGCTCAGCCCCGGGTCGATGCATTCATCGAGGAAATGGACGAGGCGTACGTGTGGGCCGACCTGGTGTTGGCCCGGGCGGGCGCGATGACCCTGGCGGAACTCGCGGCCAGCGCGCGCGGTGCGGTGCTGGTGCCGTACCCCCATGCCGCGGACGGGCATCAGTTCGAAAACGCACGGCAGTACGCCGACGACGGCGCGGCCGAGGTCTGGGAACAGGACGAATTCACCCCGCAGCGGCTTGCCGCCCATCTCGCCGAGCTGGCGCAGGACCGCCCGCGGTTGGTCGAGATGAGCCGGGCCGCGCTGCGCAAGGCCCGTCCGGATGCGGCCGGCGACGTCGCCGATTGCCTGCTGGAGTTCTGCCCGTGAACGCGATGCGCCGACGCATGCCGATGCGGCATATCCGCCAGGTCCACTTCATCGGCGTCGGCGGGGCCGGCATGAGCGGCATCGCCGAAGTCCTGTGCGGGCTCGGCTACGCCGTGTCCGGCAGCGACCTCAAGGAGAATGCGCGAACCCGTCACCTGCGCGAACTCGGCGCCGAGATCCGCATCGGCCATGAAGCCGACGCGGTGACGGGGGCCGACGTGGCCGTGGTGTCCAGCGCCGTCCCGCCCGACAACCCTGAATTGCAGGCCGCGCAGGCCGCGCATATCCCGGTCGTGCCGCGCGCGGCGATGCTGGGCGAGCTGATGCGCTTCAGCTACGGGGTGGCCGTGGCCGGCACGCACGGCAAGACCACCACCACCAGCTTGATCGCCCACCTGCTGGCCGAGGCCGGCCTCGGCCCCAGTTCCGTCATCGGCGGGCAGGTTCGGCACAGCGGCTCGCACGCCACGCTGGGCGAGGGCGACTGCCTGGTCTGCGAGGCGGACGAGAGCGACGCCTCCTTCCTGCACCTCAGCCCGCTGGTCGCGGTGGTGACGAACATCGACAACGATCACCTGGTCAACTATGGCGGCGACATCGAGAAACTGGCCGAGGCGTATCACAGTTTCCTGCAGAACCTCCCGTTCTACGGGCTGGCGGTGTTGTGCGCGGATGATGCGCGCCTGGCCGCCCTGCGCCCGGATCTGGGCCGCCAGACCGTGACCTACGCCATCGACGCCCCGGATGCGGACCTGCGGGCCACCGACCTTACGCCGGAAGGCTCCGGCTGCTCCTTCACCCTCCGCGTCGCGGATTCGGGAGAGGAGATCCGGGTCCGCCTCGCGCTGCCCGGCGCGCACAACGTCCTGAATGCGCTGGCCGCGGTGGCGGTGGCGCGGGATCTGGGCGTGCCGCTGCAGACGGCCGCCCGCGCACTGGAAAGCTTCGGCGGCATCGCCCGGCGCTTCGAGGCGCACGGCGCCTTGCCCGGCACCGACGACATCCTGTGGGTGGACGACTACGGGCATCACCCGACCGAGATCGAGGCGACCCTGGCCGCGGCGCGCGAGGTCCATCCGGAGCGCCGGCGGGTCCTGGTGTTCCAGCCGCATCGCTACACCCGCACGCGGGACCTGTTCGAGGAATTCGTCCGCACGCTGGCCCAGGCCGACGTGCTGCTCCTGCTGGACGTGTATCCGGCGGGCGAAGCGCCGATCCCGGGCGCCGACAGTGATTCGCTGGCCCGGGAGCTGGAGCAGAAGGGTGCCCGCCCCGCGCACGCCGCGGGGGGCGAACAGCTGTTCCCGGCGTTGCTGGACCTGCTGGCCCCCGGCGACCTGTTGCTGACCATGGGGGCGGGCAGCATCGAGACCTGGGCGGCGCAGTTGCCCGCGCAGTTTGCTCAGAGGGAGGCATCTTGAACATGGTGGTCGCAACCGCCGGCGAGCACCGAAAGGTGCCGATGTCCGAACATACCACCTGGCGCTGCGGCGGCCCGGCGGACCGCGTCTATGCGCCGAGCAGCCTCGACGACTTGAGCGCCTACCTGGCCGGGCTTGAGGCGGATGTGCCCCTGACCTGGCTCGGACGGGGCAGCAATGTGCTGGTGCGCGACGGCGGCATGCGCGGGGTGGTCATCCAGTTGTGCGAGCCGCTGTCTGAGATCGTGATGGAGCCGCCGAAGGTCCAGGCCCAGGGCGGCGCCTCGTGCGCTCGCCTGGCGATCATCACCGCGGCGGCGGGCTGGAGCGGGCTGGAATTCCTGGCCGGCATCCCCGGCACGGTCGGGGGCGCCCTCGCGATGAATGCCGGCGCGGCCGGTTCCGAACTCTGGGACTTCGTCGAATCCATCGAAACCGTCGACCGCAAGGGCGATCGTTACGAGTTTTCAGCCGGACAGGTCAAGGTGGGCTACCGGTTCGCCGAAATTCCCGCCGGGCACGGCGTGGTAGCCGGAACCTTCCGCCTCGAGTCGGCCAAGGACCCGGCGCAGCCGGAACGCCGGCTGCGGGAACTGATGGATCGCCGGCGCATTACCCAGCCGGTGTCGCAGCCGAGCGGCGGTTCGGTGTTCCGCAACCCTCCCGGCGGCTACGCCGCACGCCTGATCGAGGAGGCCGGCCTCAAGGGCTGCCGGATCGGCGGCGCCGAGGTCAGCCGCACGCACGCTAACTTCATCGTCCACGGGGGGAAGGCCAGCGCGGCCGACATCGAGCGCCTGATCGAACATGTCCGGGACACGGTCGAAGAACACAGCGGCGTGCGCCTCGAACTCGAGGTTCGCATCCTGGGGGAGGTCACATGAGCGAGTACGGACGCGTGGCAGTATTGATGGGCGGCTGGTCCGAGGAACGGCCGATCTCGCTGATTTCCGGGCAGTGCGCCTTCGAGGCGCTGCAGGCGCGCGGCGTCGAGGCCGAGGCGGTCGACGTGCAGCGCGAGACCCTGCCGCAGCTTGCGGAACAGGGCTTCGACCGCTGCTTCCTGGCCCTGCACGGCATCGGCGGAGAAGACGGGGAAGTGCAGCAGGCGCTGGAGGAGATGGGGCTGCCGTACAGCGGCAGCGGCCCGGAGGCCTCGCGCGTGTGCATGGACAAGCTGGAGACGAAGAAACGCTGGTGGCAGGAAGGCCTGCCGACCCCGAAGGGGGTGATCGCGGATCCGGACCGGCTGGAGGACCAGTGCGAAGACCTGGGCCTGCCGCTGGTGATCAAGCCGGTGGATCAGGGGTCCAGCATCGGCGTGATCTTTGCGCATCAGGCCGAGGACGTGGCGCCCGCGGTCGAGGAGGCCGGGGGGCACGGTTCGAAGATTCTGCTGGAGCGACTGGTGCAGGGCACCGAATACACGGTCGGGATTCTGCAGGACGAGGCGTTGCCGTTGATCCGCTTGTGCCCGCAGGGAGAATTCTTCGACTACCAGGCCAAGTACGAATCGGAAGACACCCGCTACGACATTCCCTGCGGCCTGCCTAAGGCGATGGAGGACGAATTGGCGGCGCTGGCGATGCGCGCCTTCGAATGCACCGGGGCGGAAGGGTACGGCCGGGTGGACCTGATGCTGGACGAACTGGACCGGCCGTGGCTACTCGAGGTGAACACCGCGCCCGGCCTGCGCCGCCACAGCCTGCTGCCGATGGCCGCCGAGGCGGTCGGGCTGGAATACGAGGACTTGATCGTGCGCATGCTGGAGACCTCCCGCTTGCGGGAGCCCGCCGAGGAGCCGGCCCATGGATAGGTCGTCCGGAACCGGCCTGATGATGCGCCTCACGGGTACGGCGCTGGCGTTGGCGCTGGGCATCGGCGGCAGCCTGTGGCTGACGAATCCGACGAATCTCCCGATCCGCCAGGTGGCCCTGCACGGGACGCTGCGGTACCTGGATCCCATCCAGTTGCAGGAGATCGTCGCGGAGGCGCTGTCCGGCAACATGCTGACTCAGGACCTGGGCGGACTGGAGCAGCAGCTCGAGCAGAGCGCCTGGGTGCGGCAGGCGCGGATCCGCCGACATTGGCCGGGCACGCTGCGGATCGAGGTGGTCGAACAGGTCCCGGTCGCGCGCTGGGAGGCAGGCGGTCTGCTGAACGAACGGGGAGAACGGTTCACCCTGCGCGGCCAGCAGCTGGAGCCGTCCCTGCTTCGACTCGCGGGGATGCCGGGCCGCGAGGCCGCCCTGGTCGGATACGCCGAGCGGGTCCGGATGCTGCTGGCGCCGTACGGACTCCGCCTGGTCCGGCTGGAAGAGACCAAGTTCCGCTCGCTACACCTGACGACACTCTCGGGGATGCGCCTCACGCTGGGGCGGGTTCGCCCGTTTGAACGACTGGTGCGCTGGTTGCGCTACTACGAGGCTTACGCCCGGACCGCGCCTGCGCCCAACACGAGAATCGACCTGCGCTACCCGAACGGGTTTGCGGCCAGGTCCGTAACTGAATCATAGGAGGAAAACCATGGACAATTCACATTCTGCAGTCCTGCCGCTGGAACCCAAGCGGTCCGGACTGTTCTCGCGCATGTTCTCGACGATCACGCAGCGTCGTCCCAACCCGGACCAGCTGGTCGCGCTCGATATCGGCACGTCCCGCATCGTGGCGGCGGTCGCGCATGCCAACGAGGACGGCGAACTGGAGGTCGTCGGTTGCGGCACTACCGCTTCGCACGGTCTCAAGGCCGGCATGGTGGTCAACATCGAGGAGACGGTGGAGTCGATCCGCCGTGCCGTCGAGGAGGCCGAGGAGATGACCGACTGCACCATCCGCAACGTTAACGTCGGCATTGCCGGCAGTCACATCCACAGTCTCAACGCCAGCGGCGCCATTCCGGTGCGCGAAGGCGAGATCACGGCCTCGGTCGTGGAACGGGTGCTGGATGCGGCGAGCGCGGTGAAGCTCACCGACGACAAGCGTATCCTGCATGTGCTGCCGCAGGAATACGCGATCGACGACCAGTACGGAATCCGTACCCCGCTCGGCATGTCCGGGGTTCGCCTGGATGCGCGCGTGCACCTGATCACCGCCGGGGCCGGCGCGCTGCAGAACCTGGTCAAGTGCGTCCGCCACTGCGGACTGACCGTCGACCACGTGGTGCTGGAACAGCTCGCATCCAGCGAGGCGGTGCTGACCCCGGACGAACGCGAACTGGGGGTCTGCCTGGTCGACATCGGCGGCGGCACCTCGGACATCGCCGTGTTCAATTCCGGTGCGATCCACTACACCACCACCATTCCGGTGGCCGGCGACCACGTCAATCGCGACATCGCCATCGCCCTGAGCACCCGGGTGCAGGACGCCGAACAGCTCAAGATCGAGCATGGCCACGCCAGCAGCAACCCGCAGCAGGACGACCAGATTCTGGAGGTGCCGGGTCTCGGCGGGCGCCCGCCGGCGCAGCTGCGCGGATCCGTGCTGGTGGACATCATCCGCCCGCGCTACGTGGAACTGTTCGAACTGATCAACGACGAACTGCGCCGTTCCGGCTACTACGACAAGATCGAAGGCGCCGGCCTCGTGCTGACCGGCGGCGGAGCGATGGTCCGGGGCCTGGACCTGCTGGCCGAGGAAGTGTTCAACCGCCCGGTTCGGGTGGGCGGGCCGCAGCACCTGCGGTTCCGCGACGAACGCTTCAATCAGCCGATTTACGCCACCGGGATCGGGCTGTTGACCTACCACGACCCGGCGCGGCCGAACCTGGGATCATCGGCGGTGACCGATTCCTGGCGGCAGCGCGTTCTTTCATGGATTTAACTTTCACGACAACTGGAGATTAGGAAAATGACTTTGATTAACGGATTAGACTGGACGAATTCGTCCGAACCTGCCGAAGAGACGGCGGAACTCGTATTCACGCCCGTTCAGCCGGACCAGGAGGACGCCCGAATGAAGGTGATCGGCGTCGGCGGCGGCGGCGGCAACGCCACGCAGCGCATGGAGCGCGACCTGGCCGCGAACGTGGAAGTCTTCTGCGTCAACACCGACGCACAGGTCCTGCGCGACCTGAGGGTGGGACAGCCGGTGCAGATCGGCCGGGAGACGACCAAGGGCCTCGGCGCCGGCGCTCAGCCGGAAGTCGGGCGCGAAGCGGCGCTGGAGAGCCGGGAGGTGCTGGCCGGGCTGGTGGAGAACACCGACATGCTGTTCATCACCGCTGGCATGGGCGGCGGAACCGGCACCGGTGCGGCGCCGGTCATCGCGGAACTGGCCAAGGAGGCCGGGGTGCTGACGGTGGCGGTGGTGACCCGCCCGTTCAACTTCGAGGGGCAGCAGCGATGCCGCCTCGCCGAGGAGGGCATCCGCGAGCTCAGTTCCCACGTCGACTCGATCATCACCATCCCCAACGATCGGCTGATGAGCGAGCTGGACCCGGACATCTCGATGGAGGATGCCTTCATCGAGGCGGACAAGGTGCTGCACGGCGCCGTGTGCGGGATCTCCGACCTGATCCTGCGGCCGGGCACCATCAACGTCGACTTCGCCGACGTGCGTACCGTGATGCAGCAGCAGGGAATGGCCATGATGGGCACCGGGACCGCCGAGGGCCCGAACCGGGCGGTCGAAGCCACGCAGCAGGCCATCAACTGCCGCCTGCTCGACGAGGTGAACATCACCGACGCCCGGGCCATGCTGGTCAACGTGACCACCACCCGCCAGGGATTGGCGCTGCCGGAGTTCCGCCAGATCGCGGAGGAACTGCAGCCGCTGCAGGACGAAAACGCCCAGATCGTGATGGGCACGACCTACGACGAGCACATGGGCGACAAGCTCAAGGTGACCATCGTGGTGGCGGGCTTCGGCTCCAAGGAGGAGAAGGAGGCGGATCCGGTCCTGACTGCACTGGGGGCGACCCCAAGGCAGATCACCCGGGCTCCGAGTACGACCCCGGCCTCAGCCCCAGCCCCAGCCCGCGAAAGGGCGAACGGCAACGGGGCGGAGCCGTCGGACGAGAAGATTGCCGCGGTGCCGCCGATCCATACCGAGGGTAATCTGGCCCGGAAGCCGCAGCCGCAGAGCCCGGACTGGACCAAGGGCGAAGAACGGCAGAAGTTCGACATTCCGGCCTACCTGCGCAAGCAGCACGACTGAGCGGATGTGGGAGGACGGCCGAGGGAGGGCTTCCGTGCTGACGGGGAGCTCTCTCGCAGGTCGGGCTGACTATAATTTGGATAGTTGGGAGTGGTGACCCGTGACCATGATTTATCGAAGGCGTATCCTCCTTGCTGTCTTGGAGCGTGCCCTTGACCGCGTGGATAAGGTGCGGTTTCAAAAACTCCTCTTTCTTTTGACTCGGCATCAGAAGGAGCCGGCCTATCACTTCCTGCCGTGCAGATTTGGCGGTTATTCGTTTCAGGCGGCGAGAGACGCGAAAGCGCTTGCCGATCACCACGGTCTGCTTGAAATAGGCGACCACCACTATCGATTGCACAGCGAAGGCATGAAAGAAGGGTTCCTTGCTTCGCTAGGCGACGAGGACGGCGAGCAACTGGAGCGTGTTTTTCAGACCTATGGAAATATGCGCAATAGCGAGCTGATTTATAAAACCTACGAGCAATATCCGGGCTACGCTATCAATAGCGAGCTTCTTGCTCGTCCGTGCTATGCAGCCTTGCGGGCCACGGTAGAAAAAGAGAGACCGGAGCCAAGAGCCGGCCGCTCCATGCTTTACACGATTGGCTATGAGGGTTTATGCGTGGAGCAGTATGTGTCTCGCTTGATCGAGAAGAACGTATCGATACTGGTCGATGTTCGGCGCAATCCTCTCAGCAGGAAGTACGGGTTTTGCAAGAGTCACCTAATTCGCATTACTGACGAATGCGGTATTGAATATCTCCACATCCCGGCTCTTGGCATTGAGGGGAGCAAGCGAAGAAATCTCAAGTCGCGCAGTGACTATGACCAGCTCTTCGACAGTTACCGACAATCTCTTCCGCAAAAAGAGGATGAACTGGGTCGCCTCCTGGACATTCTTCGGGATCATTCCCGCGTGGCACTTACGTGCTTTGAGAAGGAACATACGTGGTGCCATCGCAATGCCTTGTCGGAAGCGGTGCTAGAAAGGCACCCTGTGAGGGTGGAGCACTTGTAGCATGTGGAAGAAGGAGAAAGTGCTCATCACGGTGAAGACCTATCCGAATCTGTCGAGCACTTATGAGGAACTGGTTTGCACTGCCGGTATTCGGGAAGACGGTTCATGGATACGCCTTTATCCCATTCCCTTTCGCTTCATGGAAGACGACAAGCAGTTTGCAAAATACCAGTGGATCGAAGTTGAAGTCAAAAAGCGTAAGCAGGATAGGAGGCCGGAGAGTTATGAGCCTCGGTGCGATACCCTTAAGACGGGGAAACCCATTGATACTCAAGGCAATTGGAGAGAGAGAAAAAGGCATGTTCTTCAGCAGGTTCATACAAATATGGCCGACTTGATCGAAGGGGCACGCAACAACCAACTATCCCTGGCCGTGTTCAAGCCCACACAGTTTGTGGGCTTCAAGGCCAAACCTGTCCCGGAAGATAGGCGCGTCAAGCATCAGGAGAAAATGGAAAAGATAATGAGCGAAAGAAAGCAGTTGGATCTCCTGAACGACGAGCCGAATAAAATCAAACTGGTTGACCCGCCGGATTACAATTTCCTCTACATCTTCAAGGATAGCAACGGGAAAGAGAGAAGGATGCAGATAGAGGACTGGGAAATACAGGCGCTCTACAGGAATTGTTTGCCGCCAGGCGATTCGAGCCCTGAAGGTAGGGCGCAGGCTGTTGAAAAAGTTCGCCAAAAGTATTGGGACGATCACGTGCTAACGAAGGATGTGCACCTGTTTCTGGGTACGACGCTGGAGTACCACAACACGGCATTGAACCCGTTCACGATCATCGGGACGTTTTATCCAGGGAAAGAGACACAGAACGAACTTTTTTAGCCAATCCATGCAGAACCTGAACGGACCCCTGTTTTGACCAACTCTCCCCCCGGCTTTGCCGGGGGCGAGGGGGGCGCGAAGATGGCAAAACTTTCTTTTTTCTGTAATAATACGCAAATCCGCAAAACAGGGTTGGCCTGACGCGCGGAGCGCCAAAATAAACGGGCATTTTCTGGAATGATTCGCCAGCACACCCTGAAGCAGAGCATTTGCGCAGAGGGCATCGGTCTGCATACGGGGGAAAAGACCTCTATGCGCTTGAGTCCGGCCCCGGTGGACACGGGGGTGGTGCTGCGGCGGATCGATTTTGATCCGCCGGTTCGTATCCGGGTACACCCGGACCAGGTTTCCGCGACCCGCCTGTCGACGACGCTATCCAACGGCGACGTCCATGTCTCGACGGTCGAGCATCTGCTGTCGGCAGTCGCCGGCCTCGGAGTGGACAACATGTACGTGGACCTGGACGCCAGCGAAGTCCCGATCATGGACGGCAGTGCGAGCCCGTTCGTATTCCTGATTCATTCGAGCGGCCTGGTCGAACAGGATGCGCCGAAACGCTACCTCCGAATTCGTGAGCCGGTCGAGGCGCGCGACGAGAAGGGCGGCCGATGGGTGCGCCTGACTCCGTACGACGGCTTCAAAGTGGGGTTCACCATCGACTTCGATCATCCGGTGATCCGCAACACCCGGCAGTCCGCAACCCTGGACCTTTCCAGCACGTCCTACATCAAGGAGGTGTCGCGGGCGCGCACGTTCGGTTTCCGCCATGAGGTGGAGCTCCTGCGCGAGCGGAACCTGGCCCTCGGCGGCAGCCTGGACAACGCGATCGTACTGGACGACAACCGCATCCTCAACGACAGCGGTCTGCGCTATTCCGACGAATTCGTCAAGCACAAGGTGCTCGACGCCATCGGCGACCTCTACCTGCTCGGCAACAGCCTGATCGGCTCTTTCGAGGGCTATTGCTCCGGGCATGAACTCAACATCCAGCTGCTGCGTAAGCTGCTGTCCACCGAGTCGGCTTGGGAACTGGTCAGTTTCGAAGACACCAGCCAGGCTCCTGTCTGCTTCGCGCAGGTCAGTCCGGCCTGAACAGGCCCCTAGTCGTGACCGGCCTGACGCGCAGCAACCTGGATCCGGAGTTGGCGCAACGGTCGCATCAATCGGCCCTTGAATTCTGCATTGATATGTTTCAGCAGTTCGCGCTGCTGATAGTGGATCAGCGGCGCCTGTTGGCTGTCGTCGACCGAGATCGTCAGTGTGGCCTCCTCAATATCGCTACACCAGCAACGCTCGCCCAGCGGTTCGGGAAGTTGCCGGCGCAGGCTTTGGGTGATGGCCAGCTGTAGGCGGATGCGAGCCAGCAGGTAAGGATCGAGATGGTCAAGAAGCTTTTTCATCGGATCGGGCAGTCTTCCGCCGCCATTATCCGCCATGCCAAAGCCCCCGGCAAAGCCGCGGGCTGGCGGCGTCTTGGCCTCGGGGTCGCGGGAGCGGCCGTGCTGGCCCAGATCGTCGTGGTGGCGTTCCACCAGGGTGCCCTGCACCGGGAGAAGGCCCTGCTGAATTCGATTGACGACACATTGGTCGCGCACACGGCGACGTTGAAGGAAATACGCCGCGAGAGCCAGATCAACATCGGCGCGCTGACATCGCAGCTGGCGCGGCTGCAGGCGCGCATCGCGCGCTTGGACGCGCTGGGTGGTACGCTGGTGGACCTCGCGCAGCTGGAAGACGGGACGGAGTTCGACTTCGGCGCGGAACCGGGCCTGGGCGGACGTACCATCGCTTCTTCGGGTCCCGGGCCGACCGCGTCCGACTTGGGCGTCTCCATTGACAACCTGCATCGCCAGATCGAGGACCGGACGCTGTGGCTGGACGTCCTGGAAGACGTGATCCAGCACCGACGCCTGGTGAGCGAGGCGTATCCCAGCAGCTGGCCCGTGCGTTCCGGCTGGGTTTCCTCGTATTACGGCATGCGCCAAGACCCGTTCCATGGTCACTCCGCCTTCCACCAGGGCATCGACTTCGCTGCCAGCAGGGGGACCGAGATCCGGTCGGCGGCAGCCGGCATGGTGGAGTTTGCAGGAACACGGGACGGATACGGCCTGATGGTGCAGATCCGGCACGGGAATGGCTACCAGACCCGCTACGGTCACGCCAGCGAATTGCTGGTGGAATCCGGGCAGATGATCGAGCGCGGCGAGAAAATTGCCCTGGTCGGTTCGACCGGCCGTTCGACCGGACCGCATTTGCACTTTGAAGTGTTGAAGAACGGAAAGGCCGCCAATCCTCTGAAGTTCCTGTCCGCCCGCCGCTGAATCCGCGCGGCTCGCGCTTATAATTTTCTAATCGCTTACCGGCGGTTCCAGCATGTTTAACACACTCGTCCGCAGATTTTTCGGCAGCCGCAACCAAAGGCTCCTCAAGCGTCACCGGCGGACGGTGCTGCAAATCAACGAGATGGAAGCCGCACTGCAGGACGCGGACGACGCACAGTTGCGCGAACGCGCCGACCAGTGCCGGGCTCGCCTCGCCGAGGGGGAGGCGATGGACGCCCTGCTGCCGGAGGTCTTCGCGCTGGTGCGCGAGGCGGCGTGCCGGACACTGGGCATGCGGCATTTCGACGTCCAGCTGCTCGGCGGCATCGTGCTGCACGAGGGTGGCATCGCGGAGATGCGCACCGGCGAGGGAAAGACCCTGGTCGCGACCCTTCCGGCCTGCCTGCATGCGCTGGCCGGCGAAAGCGTGCACGTGGTGACCGTCAACGATTACCTCGCCCGGCGCGATGCGGACTGGATGCGCCCGATCTACGAGCAGCTCGGCCTGAATGTGGGCGTGATCGTGCAGGGGCTCGACGGCGGCCAGCGCCGCGATGCCTATGCCGCCAGCGTGACCTATGGCACCAACAACGAATTCGGTTTCGACTACCTGCGCGACAACATGGTGTTCCGGGCCGAGCATCGGGTCATGCGCGGACAGGAATTCGCCATCGTCGACGAGGTGGATTCGATCCTCATCGACGAGGCCCGCACGCCGCTGATCATCTCGGGGCCGTCCGAGGATCGCACCGACCTCTACCAGAAGATGAACCACATGGTCCAGCACCTCCAGTTGCAGGAGGAGGAGGAGGGACCGGGCGATTACCGGATCGACGAGAAGGCGCGCCAGGCCTACCTGACCGAGGACGGTCACCACCGGGTCGAGGAACTGCTGTCCGACGAGAAGCTGATTCCGCCGGGCGCCAGCCTGTACGAGGCCGGCAACATCCGCTTGCTGCACCACGTCAATGCGGCCCTGCGCGCGCGGACCCTGTTCCAGTGCGACCGAGACTACATCGTGTCGGAGGAAGGCAAGATCGTCATCATCGACGAGTTCACCGGCCGCAAGATGCCGGGACGGCGTTGGTCGGACGGGCTGCACCAGGCCGTCGAGGCCAAGGAGGGCGTGGCGGTCGAGACGGAAAACCAGACCGTGGCGTCCATTACCTTCCAGAACTACTTCCGGCTCTACTCCCGGCTGTCCGGCATGACCGGCACGGCCGACACCGAGGCGTTCGAATTCCAGCAGATCTACGGCCTGGAGGTGGTGGTTGTCCCGACCCATATGCGGATGATCCGGGAAGATCTCGGAGACATGGTGTTCCTGACCGCCGCAGAGAAATATGAGGCCGTGGTGGAGGACATCCAGGATTGCGCGGAACGCGGGCAGCCGGTGCTGGTCGGCACCACCTCGATCTCCAACTCCGAACTGTTGTCCAAGTTGCTGCAGAAGGCCGGGATCAAGCACCAAGTCCTGAATGCAAAATTCCACGAACAGGAATCGCACATCATCGCCCAGGCCGGGCGGCCCGGCACGGTCACCATCGCCACCAACATGGCCGGCCGTGGCACCGACATCGTGCTCGGCGGTGCGATGGAGTCGCCGCCGGAGCCGGAGGAATCCAAGTCGGCCGACAACATGCAGGCCGAATGGCAGGCCCGGCACGACCAGGTCGTGGCTGCGGGCGGACTGCACATCATCGGCACCGAACGGCACGAGTCACGGCGCGTCGACAACCAGTTGCGCGGCCGCTCGGGGCGCCAGGGCGACCCGGGCTCCACCCGCTTCTACCTGTCGCTGGAAGACAGCCTGATCCGGATCTTCGCTTCGGAGCGGATGTCCGCCTTGATGCAGCGCCTGGGGATGAAGGAAGGCGAGGTGATCGAGCACCCCTGGGTCACCAAGGCGATCGGCAACGCCCAGCGAAAGGTGGAGGCACGCAACTTCGACATCCGCAAGCACCTGCTGGATTTCGATGACGTGATCAACGACCAGCGCACGGTGGTCTACGAGCAGCGCAGCCAGATCATGGTATCCGAGGACCTGTCCGAGCACGCGGCATCGATCCGTACGGATGTCGTGGAACGGGTCTACCGGGACTACATCCCGGCCGAGAGCATGGAAGAGCAATGGAACACCGAGGGGCTGGAACAGGCACTGACCGAGACCTTCGGCCTGGTGGCCCCGGTGCGCGACTGGCTCGAGCAGGAACCGGAACTGAACGATGCGACGCTTGCGGAACGCATCCGGCAGTCCGTCGAGCAGAAACTGCGCGACAAGGAGCAGGAGATCACCCCGGAGGCGATGCGCCACCTGGAGCGGGATTTGCTGCTGACGACCCTGGACCTGCACTGGAAGGAACACTTGGCGATGATGGATCACCTGCGCCAGGGCATCGGCCTGCGCAGCTACGCGCAGAAGAACCCGAAACAGGAATACAAGCGCGAGGCCTTTGAACTGTTCCAGGCCATGATGGACCGGATCGAGAATGACTTCATTCGCCTGCTGTGCCTGCTGAGGCTGGGTTCCCCGGACGAACTGGATTCCCTGGAGAAACCGTCCACCGCGGTGTCGGATCTGGACTACCGGCATGCGTCGGGCGAGGAGGTCTCTCCGGTGCAGCGCCCGCAATCTTCGCCGCAGGCCAGAGTGCCGTCCGCCAGTATCGCGCCGCCGCCGACGGTCCGCCGGGCGGCCGACAAGGTCGGGCGCAACCAGCCTTGCCCGTGCGGTTCCGGCAAGAAGTACAAGCATTGCTGCGGCGCGCAGACCCGGCGGGTGGCATGAGCTGGCAGCCGGTCCCCGGAGTGCGCTTGGCGGCCGCCAGTGCGGGTCTATACGCCGGCGAGCGGCTGGATCTGGCGGTGCTGGAGTTGGCACCCGAAACGGAGCTGACCGCCGTATTCACGACCAACCGGTTTTGCGCGGCACCCGTCGAGGTTGCACGCGAACATCTGGAGATGCGCTCTCCCCGGTTGTTGCTGATCAATGCCGGTTGCGCCAACGCCGGACTGGGCGAACAGGGCCTGTATGACGCCCGGCAATGTTGCATGGCGGCCGCGGGGGTGTTCGCGGTCGATCCGCACGAAGTCTTGCCGTTTTCGACCGGGGTGATTGGCGAGAAGCTGGATGTGGGGAAGATCGAGGCGGTGTTGCCGCAACTGCAGCAGGCGCTGTCCGCCGACGGTTGGCCGGAAGCGGCGCAGGCGATTCTGACGACCGACACCCGGGTCAAGCTGGAGGGCTGCCGGATCAAGGGTGGAGGGAAGAATCTCCACGTTACCGGAATGGCCAAGGGCTCGGGCATGATCTGCCCGGACATGGCGACCATGTTGGCCTTCGTCGCGACCGATCTGGCGGTAGATGCGGCGATCCTGGAGCAGGTGCTCGAGCGTGCGCTTGAGACGTCTTTTCACGCGATCACTGTGGAAGGCGACACCTCCACCAATGACGCGTGTGTGCTACTGGCGACCGGCGCCAGCGGCGTGGCGCTTTCGGACCTGAGCGATTCGGAGGTTCAGGCTTGGGAGCAGGCTGTCTTCGACACTTGCGAGACGCTGGCCAAAAGTATTGTGCGGGACGCCGAAGGCGCGACCCGGTTCATTACGGTCGAAGTCGAGCAGGCGGCGACCCCGGAACAGGCACAGGCGGTGGCACGTGCGGTCGCCCATTCGCCTCTGGTCAAAACAGCGGCATTCGCTGGCGACCCCAACTGGGGCCGGATCTTGGCCGCCGTCGGGCGCAGCGTCGGAGACCTGTCGCGCATGGACCGGGTCGAAGTTCATCTGAACGATGTGCCGGTGGTGATGGGCGGTGTCGTCGCCGAGGACTACCGGGAGGAACGGGGTCTCGCGGTGATGGAGCACGAGGAATTCACCATCCGTGTGAATCTGGGCCTCGGCGAGTCGCAGACCCGGCTCTACACGTGCGACCTGTCCTACGATTACATAAAGATCAACGCCGAATACCGGACCTGACCCCATGGCTGTGACTCCCATGGCGGTGGTCGCGGGAGCCGTGCTCAGTGCGGATGAGGGAGTGCCGAAGGTCTTGCTGGCGAAACGGCCCGCGTCCGCGCATCAGGGCGGCAAATGGGAGTTTCCAGGTGGAAAGATGACGGCGGGCGAGAGCGCACCGCAGACGCTGGTGCGGGAACTGGAGGAGGAAATCGGCATCCGGGCGAAAGCCTGGGGCCGACTGATTCGTTTCCCCTACACCTATCCCGAATTCACGATGGACTTCGAGGTGTTCCGGGTGACGTCCTGGGATGGGACGGCCCGCGGGTGCGAGGGCCAAGAGGTGCGCTGGGTGCCGTTGCCGGAACTGAGGCGGTGGACCACGCCACCCGCCAGCCTCCCGGTGATCCGTGCGCTTCAATTACCTCCGCAGTACGTGATCAGCGCGGATCCGGCCGGTGGCATCGGCCGCTGGCAAGATGATCTGTCGGCAACGCTGGAACGCGGCGTCCGGTTGATCCAACTGCGCGCACACTCGCTGTCAGGCCCGGCATACGAACGGCTGGCGCAAGAGACCATCGAGCGAGTCCATGCAGCGGGTGGACAGGTCGTGCTGAACGGTGAGCCCGAACAAGCGGCACGGCTGGGGGCGGATGGGGTGCACCTCACGAGTTCGCGCCTGCAGCAGCTGACAGCCCGCCCTCTACCGGAGGGCCTCCTTGTGGGCGGGTCCTGCCACAGCCCGCAGGAGTTGGACCAGGCGGTCCGGATCGATGCGGACTTCGCGGTGTTGTCGCCGTTGCGCGATTCGCCGCAGGCGCTGGGCTGGGACGGTTTCGCGTCGGCGATCGCCGATACGGCATTGCCGGTATACGCGCTCGGGGGGATGACCTCGGAGGATCAGGATGCGGCCATCGAATCCGGCGCACAGGGAATCGCCGCGATCCGCGGCCTGTGGGGGCCGATCAGCTGAACAAGACGCCGATGAAGAAGGTGGTCAGATAGATGAGGATCAGGCCCAGCATGGAGAGCAGGCACAGCAAGGTCACCAGGTGATGCGGGGGCCGGTGGCCGACCAGCACGCCGGCGACCGCGACGATGAACGAGGCCAGTCCCAAGCTTTGCATGCAGCCGGTCTGGCAACTGCGCATCTCGAAAGGCCCGCCCAGAAGGTTGAAAACCAGAGCGACGGTGAGGCCCCAGCTGACGGCCGTGGCCAGCACGGTCCAAGGGGAGATGGCGGTGTAGAAGCGGGAGCCGTTCATGCCATTATTCTAACTGGTCAGCACCACCAAAGCACGGGGTATGATGGGCGGGAGAGGGGGAATACGCCAGATGTTTCGTTCCGCGGCCAAAGCCGAAGACGCTTTCTACGAGGCGTTCGCCCAGCAGGATGTAGAGGCCATGATGCAGGTATGGGCAACGGACCGCTCGATATTCTGCATCCATCCCGGAGGCCAGCTGCTGACCGGGCGCGAGGAGGTGGAGGAGAGCTGGGAACAGATCTTCCAGGCGGAAGTACCGTTTCATTTCGAACGGGAATACCATTACCGGGACGAGTTGGCAGACCAGTTCGCCATCAGCCATCTGACGGAAACCCTGTACCTGCGGCACCATGTCGTCGGCATCGTGCTGGCGACCAACATCTACTGCGGCACGGATGAAGGCTGGCGCATGATCATGCATCATGCCTCGCCCCCGCCCGGCCCGGACGAGCCGGAATCAGGAGGGCCTGTCCTGCATTAAGGGGTCTTGTCCAGGGACTGGAGCCCTTTCCGGTAGTACGCCTGCGCGGCCTCGCCCTGGCCCATCCGCTCCAGGGTCTCCCCCAGTTCCCGGTACAGCAGGGCATCGCCGCCTTGCTTCTCAAGAGCCTCCAGTTGCTCGCGAGCCTCGGCGTGTTGCCCGAGGCGGCTGTGCAGTCGCGCCAGGGTACGCTTCAGCGAGACTTGCTCAGGATTCTTTGCCAGCCACTTCCGGACTTTCTCGACCATGTTCGGGGTGATCGGGTTCGGCAACATGCCGTACAGTTCGATCGCCGTGTCGTCAAGGCTGGAGTCCAGCAGTTTGCGCAGGTGTGGCTCCAGTTCCGGATGCGACAGCCCGCAGCGCTGAAGCCGCCCGATGTAGTGGCGCAGGACTTCCGGGTCGTCGCGCGCATCTCCGAGTTTCGGCCACAGGGACTTCAGTTCCGACTCCTGGGTGTCTTCGCACAGGCGATAGGCGGCATCGCGCAGCCACTGGCGGGTTTCGTCCTGCGGCAGGTGCGTAAGGCGTACCTGGTCCCGTCCCAGTTCGAACAGTCGCTCCCAGCTGTTCAGTTCCCGGTAGCAACGGGCTAACTGGCGCAGGACTCGGGGATTCCTCGGATTGTCGCCTGCCAGCACCTGCAGGACGGCCAAGGCTTCTTCCCATTCTCCCGCGGCAACCAAACCATCGGCCTTGAGCCAGGTGCTGGCCGTCTGATAGTCGGGATCGGTCACCGCGCGCAGGTGCGCGTTCCAGGCATCCCGGTCGTTGGCCTTAATGCAGACCGAAGCCGCCAGAAGCTGAAAAATCGATTGCTTGGGTTCCATCTTCGCCGCCTGCTCCAGATCCTGCCGCGCGGCGTCCAGCCGGTCTTCCAGCATGTTGCGCAGCCCCTGTGCGAGCAGGACGTTCGTGCGCTCGCGGCGGCGGGACTTGTGCCGTTTCCTAAGGCGCTGCGGAGTCTCCAGCGTTCGCGACAGCAGCCCCACCAGCACGAAAATCCCGAACACGGTTCCGATGCCGACCAGCAGGGCCATCAACAGGGAGGCCCGGACCGTGTAGTCGGCCACATGCACGATGACTTCGCCTCCTTGGGTCTGGGCGGTCCAGGCCGTCAGGCCCGTCACCAGCAGCGCCACGAAGATCAGCACCAGGATTTTCATTGAGTCGGCGGCAGCGTTCGGGTCAGTTGTTCGAAATCAATGGAGGGCGGGAAAGGGTTCTGCTCCCGCAGCACCTCCAGGTCGTGCTTCAGTGCCGGGTAGCTGTTCTCAAGCGCCGGCTGCGAAAGCAGGGTCAGGACATGCTCCAGGGATTGCATGTAGGCATCGGAGCGATGGGACTGCAAGGCCAGGCGAGCCAGGTACAGTTCGGTTTGCGCGGCGTACAGGATCAGGATGTGCTGGTAGGCCGAAATGGTCTGCACCGCCTGCGGGGCACCTTTCTGTACCTCGAGGTGTTCGTCGAATTGTTCGACGATGGAATCCCAGATCTGGCCCCAGCCGCCGGTGGCCAGGGTCTGGTTCTGGCGCTCGACTGCCGCCTGCAACTGTCCAATCTTCTCGCTCAGCACGAGCCAGCTCCCGGTCAGGATGCGATGCGCATGCTCCGCCTCCTCGCCCCGGTAGCCCTCCAGGATTGTAATCGCTTGATCCACCTGCTGGATCAGGGTGTGGTGGTGGACCGGGTCCAGGGAGTCCAGCACTTGGCGGGCTTGGCGCAGGGCACTCAGTGTGCCGAGGGAGTCCTGAAGGTAATTCTGCTTGTATTGAGCAATCTGCAGCAGAAAGGCAAGTTCCTCGACCGGATACTGGCGCGGGTCGGGGGCGATCGAAATCGGGGCCAGCTTCTGCTGCAGCAGGGTCTCGTAGGTCGTGTAGCGGATCCGCAGTTCTTCCAGGAACTGGTCCACCAGGGCCTGGGTCCGGTGCTGCTCCTCGGACAGGCCGGCCAGGCGCCGGTCGACTTCCATCAGCGCCTGGTGCGCTGACTGGTGGGTTTCGAGCTGGCGGTCGCGCAGTTCGAGGAAGCGGGTCTGCGTGTCGGTCCACAGCATGTACAGCAGGGCGCCGACCGCAACCAGGCCCAGCCAGCCGATTACGGTCAATGCAGCACCCAGTCGCGTGGTGCGGCTCATGCGCTTGGCGGCAAGGCCGCGAAGTAACTGGTCAAGGCATCGATCATGGCGTCATCCCCGGGGTTGTCGGCCACTCCGGCAGGCGCAGTGTAGCCAAGTTTACGACAGGCTTCGGCGATCCGTGTGTTGCCGGCGATGAGTGCGCTCTCGCGAAGTACAGTTTCTTCTTCCGATGTGACGCATTGCAGAAGGTTCTCGGCGATCTCGGCGCTGGTGATGCAGATCGCCTCCGGAGGACCGCCCGGCATTTCCCCAATGGACAGCATATCGGTCGGCGGGTCGCGGCGGTAGACTTCCAGATACTGCACCTCTGCACCACGACGCCCCAGTTCGTCGGCCAACATCTCGCGCCCGCTCTGCCCCCGGACGATGACGACCTGCCGGCGCTTCAGATCCTGCAGCACGAGTGCGGACAACAGTGCTTCGCTGTTGTACGGGGGAGGGGCCACGACATCGGGTTCCAGGCCGATCTGCAGCAGGGCCTTGGTTGTGGCCGGGCCGATGGCGGCAATCCCGGAGGCGCGGCGGACGACATGTACAAGCGGGTCGGGACCTGCCATCAGGCCCCGCACCGCGTTGGCGCTCACGAAGATGATGAATGTTGCCTGTTCGACCAGGACTTGGGCGGTCGAATCCGGAGGGGCCAGGCTAATCCGGATGGCGGGGAAGTGGCTGATTTCCGCGCCTTGCGCGCGCAAGCGTGTAGCCAGCGACTCGACTTGTCCTTCAGGCCGGGTCAGCAGGATTTGGTGGCCGGAAAGTACGCTGCTCATGCGTAGCCTTCGACCCCCAGTTCGGCCAGGATATCTGCACCGCCTTGTTCCAGTAGTTGTTTTGCGGCCAGCGCACCGGCAATCTTGGGGTCTCCCTCGGCTTCCGCACGCAGGATCAGGCTGCCGTCCGGGCGCGCGAGGCAGGCTTGCAGGCGGACTTCCTGGGGGCCGGTACAGACCGCATGGGCCGCCAGGGGAATCTGGCAGCTGCCGGACAACGCGCGGCTGACCATGCGCTCCGCAGTCACGGCGGCGGCGGTGGCGTCGTCGTGCAACGCGGCCACCCAGGTATGGGCGTGCGGATGATCTTCGGCGATCTCAATGCCGAGTGCACCCTGGCCGATGGCGGGCAGGCATTCTTCGGGCTCCAGGATCTGGGTGACCTGACCGTCCAGGTTCAGGCGCTGCAGGCCCGCGCAGGCCAGCACGATGGCTTCGAAATCTCCATCTTGCAGCCGTTTCAGGCGGGTCCCGACATTGCCGCGCAGGTCCAGGAATTGAAGGTCTGGGAACCGTGCCTGCAACTGTGCCTTGCGCCGCAGGCTGGATGTTCCGACACGGCTGCCTGCAGGCAGCGCCTCGAGTGTCTTGTGGCGAGGGGCGATGACACCGTCCCGGGGGTCGGCGCGGGCGCAGATCGCGCCCAGCGTGAGGCCGGTCGGGAGGTCCGCTGGCACATCCTTCATCGAATGAACCGCAAGATCGGCATCGCCCTCCAGCAGACGGAGTTCAAGTTCCTTGACGAACAGGCCCTTGCCGCCAATTTCGGCCAAGGGGTGATCCAGTATCTGGTCGCCCTCGGTCTGTACGCGTAGCAGTTCCGTGCTCAGGCCCTGCTCCCGGGCCAGCGCCTCGGCCACCAGTTCGGCCTGCCGGACCGCGAGCGGGCTGCGACGGGTGGCAATGCGGCAGAGAGATTTGCTCATGGAGTGCGCGGCATCAATTGGACAGGCCGCTCGTCAGGCGCATAGAAACGGTCGCTGACGAATGCGATATCCCAACTCTCGTCTTCCCGTCGGCGGTATTGGATCTGTTTCAGGTCGGGCAGGGAGGTGCAGGTCAGCGCCAGAGCAGTGGCGGCCAGCGAATCATCCCCGCGTTGCAGCGCCTGGGGGATCAGGCTTGCGGCCAACTGAGCCCGCTTGAGCGAGTCCGGGCGATCGTAGCGCACGCCGTCCACATTAAACCCCTCCAGGAATTTTTCCTCCAGCCGTGTAACCGCTTCGCGCTGGGCCGGAGTCATGGTGACGGTTCGATCCCAATACAGTTCCAGACCGCCGTCAATCAGCACGGCAACCTTGTCCTCAAAGGATGTCGGAGAATCGGTTTTTTTCATGCAAGCGGACAAATATTGTGGGGAAAAGTGCGTACTGGCATAAAATACCGCTAAATCCGTGAGGGCCACATGCCTGATTCTACAGTGAAACCCTGGGCTGGACGGTTCGCTCGGGCGACCGACAGCCAGGTGGAGACGTTTACCGCGTCCGTCCATTTCGACGGCCGCCTGTACCCCTATGACATCCAGGGGTCGCAGGCGCATGCCCGTGGGTTGCACCGGGCAGGCGTGCTCAGCGAGGAAGAATGCGAGACCCTCGTCAAGGGTCTGGCACAGGTGCGCGCGCGCATCGACTCCGGCGAAACCGAGTGGGATGCAAGCCTTGAAGATGTGCACATGAACATCGAGGCGATGCTGGTTGCCGAGGTCGGGGAAGTCGGCAAGAAACTCCACACCGGACGTTCCCGGAACGATCAGGTGGCCACCGACCTGCGGTTGTACGCCCGGGCCGCACAGGCGCAACTGGATGCCGAGGCGCACGCCCTGCAGTCGGTTCTGGTCGAGCGGGCCCAAGCGGAGGCGGAGACCCTGATGGTGGGCTTTACCCATCTGCAGACGGCGCAGCCGATCACCTTGGGCCACCATTTTCTGGCCTGGTACGAGATGCTGCGGCGTGACCGGCAGCGGCTGGCGGACGCCTTCCGGCGGACCAACACGCTGCCGCTGGGTGCTGCGGCTTTGGCCGGATCCGGTTATCCGGTAGATCGGCAGTACTTGGCGGAGCTCTTGGGTTTCGACGCGCTGTGCGACAACTCGCTGGACGCGGTCAGCGACCGGGATTTCGCAATCGAGACTTGCGCCGTCCTGAGCCTGCTGATGGTGCATCTGTCCAGGGTGGCGGAGGAGATCATCCTGTGGGCTAGCCCGGCGTTCGGGTGGGTCGACTTACCGGACGAATACTGCACCGGCTCCTCGCTCATGCCGCAGAAGAAGAACCCGGATGTCCTGGAACTGATCCGTGGCAAGAGCGCGCGGGTCGGCGGACACCTGCACGCGCTGCTGATGCTCATGAAGGCGCAGCCCATGGCCTACAACCGGGACAACCAGGAAGACAAGGAGCCGCTGTTCGACAGCGTGGACACCACGCTGGCCTGCCTGTCAGTGCTGCGGGCGGTGGTGCAGGCGATGGAGTTCGACCGGGAACGGCTGCGGGAGGCTGCCGCGGGCGGCTACTCGACGGCCACGGACTTGGCGGATGCGCTGGTGGCGCGCGGCGTGGCCTTCAGGGATGCGCACCACATCACCGGGCAGATTGTCGCCCATGCGGCAAAACAGGACGTGACGCTGGATGCACTGAAGCCTGAAGAGGTACAGCAGTTCAGTCCGGCCATCGATGCCGGACTGCTCAAGTCGCTGACTCCGGAACAGTCGGTCGCGGCACGTGGATTGCACGGCGGCACTGCCCCGGATGCGGTCCGTGCGCGGGCGGCGCAGGCACGGGAAGAACTTGCGGCCGGGCCTCTGGCAATGCCGGAACAGCCCTAACCTGCTGAAAAATAAATTATTTCAGCCCAAGTGGTGGCGCAGGAATTTGCCGAGTGCGGCGAGTTCCTCTTCGGTGACCGTGTGCTCGAACTGCCCGCTGTGCCATTCGACGAATGTCCCGTGTTCGCGCAGCCAGTCGCGGGAAGCTTCGCCGTATTTGTGAAATACAACCCCGTCTTCGGAGCCGTGCGCCATGAACACGGGAGTTTGCAGCGTCAGATGCTCGGCCCGTTGCGTCAGGTATTCGTCCTGCGGCAGGTAGCAGGAGAGGCAGATGGCTGCGGCGAGAGGTTCGGGGTGAGTCAATGCGGTGAACAGCGCTTGGGCTCCGCCTTGGGAGAACCCTCCGACTGCGAGTTGAGTGACTCCCGCCTCGCGCTGGCGTTCGAATTCGGCACGGACGCGCTGTGCGCTTTCCTCCAGTTCGTCCAAATTGCTGGTGACGCCCCCTCCTGGCTTCGGCAGGATGTCGAACCAGGACGGCACGACCTGTCCGCCGAAAATCGTGACCGGTTGCGGCCGGGCCTGCAGAGCGATCACGCGCAGGCCCGGGCACTGCAGTTGGAGGTTCAGGCCGGCAAAATCGTCGGCGGTGGCGCCCAGGCCGTGCAGCCAGACCAGCGCGGAGCGCGCCGGGCCGTCGTCGGGTTCCAGGATCAGGGCGTCGGCTCGGCTCATGGAAGGACTTGGTTTTCCAGTGTGCGGCGGGATTTGAGTCCCGCGCATAGTATATTAGGCGGCCAACTGACGGGAGAGAATTCATGAGTGTTTTGCGATGGTTTTTCCTGGGTCTCGTATTGACCGGGGCGGCGGCCGGATGTGGGCAGATGGGGCCGCTTGAGCCTCCGCCGGGGGCTGCGGCTGACGATTGATGGAAGATTTCGTATATCAGGACAATCGGCTGCACGCCGAGTCGGTTCCGCTGGAGTTGATCGCTGAAGAACACGGCACGCCGTGTTTCGTGTATTCGGCGGCTGCGATGGGGCGCCAGGTGGAGGGGTTGCAGACCGCTTTCTCCGGGCAGTCCTGCCGGATCTGCTATGCGGTCAAAGCCAACGGCAACCTCGCGGTATTGCAGAATCTGGCGCGGCTGGGCTGCGCGTTCGACCTCGTATCCGGGGGCGAGTTGGCACGTGTGCAGGCGGCGGGCGGCGATCTGTCTCAGTCGGTGTTCTCGGGAGTCGGCAAGACGTCGGAGGAGATCCGGCAGGCGTTGGATGCGGGTATCGGGGCCTTCCACGTGGAGTCGCCGAGCGAACTTGAACGGATTTCCCGCATCGCGCAGAAGGAAGGGAAGGTGGCGCCGGTTTCCCTGCGCATCAACCCGGCCATCGAAGTGGACACGCACCCGCATATCGCCACCGGGTTTCGCGGCAGCAAGTTCGGCATTCCATGGGATGAGGCTTTGGACACCTACCGCATGGCGAACCGCATGGACGGGTTGGAGATACGCGGCGTGGCCTGCCATATCGGCTCCCAGTTGGTGGATGCCGAGCCGATCGTCGCGGCAGCACGGCAGCTGGTCGGTCTGGCGGACCAGTTGCGCGAAGAAGGGATCGAACTGGAATACGTGGATGTCGGCGGGGGGCTCGGAATCTGCTATCACGACGAGCAGCCGCCGCGGCTCGAACCCTATGCGGAAGGTTTGCGCGAGGTGATCGGCGACCGGCCTTTGTCCCTGGTGATCGAACCGGGGCGGTACGTGATGGGCAATGCAGGGATTTTGCTGACCCGGGTGGAGTACATCAAGCACACCGCGGACGGGCGCTTCGTGGTAGTGGACGCGGCCATGACCGAACTGATGCGCCCGGCCCTGTATGGGGCTTGGCATGCCATCATGCCGGTTGCGAAGGTGGCGGGGCGGGAACGGGTGAATTGCGATGTCGTGGGGCCGGTGTGCGAAACAACCGACTGCCTGGGTCGTTCAAGACGCCTTTCGGTGGAAGAAGGGGAATTGCTGGCAGTGTTTTCCTGCGGAGCCTATGCGGCTTCCATGGGCAGTTCCTACAACGCCCGGCCGCCGGTCGCCGAGGTGATGGTCGATGGCGACCGGCATGACTTGGTTCGCTGCCGAGGTGAGGTGGATCAGTTGTATGCGGGCGAGAGGCTTCGGAAAGGCTGAACCTGTAAAATACAGGGTTCGACAATGAACCCCTGCAACCAAGAACTTTCATGAACGTCCGCGCGGCCACCCTCCTATTCCTATTTTCCACCTCTCTGGCGTGGGCGGATTGCTCCCGGGACGACATCCAGTTCTATCTGGACAAGGGCTTCACGAACGAGCAGGTTACGCTGCTGTGCTCGAAGCCGGCCGGTGAAGGGAAGAAAAAATACCGCGCGTACACCGACGAGTACGTCGACCGGCAGGATCACGAATATCAGGCACGGATGCGGGTGGAGCGCGAGGCCGCCCTGCGCAACGCGATCGAAGCCATAGACATCCGGCTCGAGGGAGGCTATCTGTACTACGTTCGTCCGCAGTGCGTCAGCGAAGGGGTCGAGAAAGACCGCGCGTTTGGGCTGAAATCCTGCCCGAACATCCGCTACCGGATCAAGCTGGCAGGGCTGAAGGTCGACGAGAAAGCACACAAGAAGCGATTCCTGTTCGGGCAGAAGATGGTCCGGGTAACGGGGCAGATCAGGCGCCAGGAGATGCCGGGCTCTTTCGCCGACATTCCGGACGAATATTGGCGGAATGTCCTGCGCAAGAGGCTCGAGAAGGGCAATACGACCAGGATCCCGCTGCGCGACGGCGTGGACTTCCACTTCGCGCGCGGCGCGCTGCAAGACATCGCGACGTTTGAGACCGAACGCGCTCAGCACTTGGCCGGAGGCAGCGAGGAAACCGGAGGGGACGAAATGTTCGACGATTTGGGTGGGATGCTTGAGGATGGATCCGAGAACGAAGCCGCCCGACAGGAAGGGGAACGCGAGGACGAGGAAGGCGAGAAAGACCTGTTCGACGAATTGGCCGAAATGTTCGAGTGACCCCTGAAGGAGCCAAACCGGCCCTTGTCAATCAATAAGAACCGGATAACAAAGCCCCCGAATTAATTTGGCACATTAGATATTTGAAGTTGGCGGGGAGTCAACGGACGGACAACCAAGAGGAAACTTATGCCGACTTTCGTACGCACTGACAAATGCGATGGATGCAAGGGCCGGGACAAGGCGGCCTGCATGTACATTTGCCCCCACGACCTGATGCGCCTGGACCGGGACGGTTCCGAGACCGGCCATGCCATGAAGGCGTACAACCAGGAACCCGAACAGTGCTGGGAGTGCTATGCCTGCGTCAAGATCTGCCCGCAACAGGCGGTCGAGTGCCGGCATTACGCGGATGTCGTTCCGCTGGGCGCTTCGGTACAGCCGTTGCGCGGGCCCGATTCCATCGTTTGGACCATCAAGTTCCGCAACGGCATTAAGAAGCGCTTCGAGTTCCCGACCCGCACGACGCCAGAAGGCTCGGCCGACCCGTACGGCGGCGAGAACGAGGCGGTGATGTCGGAAGGCAAGGACCACGACACGCTTTTCACCAAAAGGACGCACAGTTGCGACGTGTCGCAGTTCGTGATCGGCTGATCGACACGGAGTCGCGGGATCATGGGTGAATTCGGAAACCCCGAAATCGTAGAAGAAGAGGTCGATATCCTCATAATCGGCGGCGGCATGGCGTGCTGTGGCGCGGCATTCGAGATCACACGCTGGGTGGAGAAGGCCCGCGAAGAGGGCACCGATCTCAAGGTCAAGCTGGTCGACAAGGCCGCGATGGACCGCTCCGGTGCCGTGGCGCAGGGTCTGTCCGCAATCAATACCTACATGGGCGAAAACGATCCGTCGGAATACGTCCGCTACGTGCGCGGTGACCTGATGGGTATCGTGCGCGAGGACCTCGTGTACGACGTCGGGCGGCATGTCGACGACTCGGTGCACAACTTCGAGAAATGGGGCCTCCCGATCTGGAAGCAGTCCGGGGACGAGGACAAGCGGCTGGTCGACGGCGGCAAGCCGGTCCGTACCGGACGCTGGCAGATCATGATCAACGGCGAATCCTACAAATGGATCGTGGCCGAGGCCGCCAAGAAGGCCCTGGGCACTGAGAACATCGAGGAACACGTCTTCATCGTGCGCCTGATTACCGACAAGAACGACCCGAACCGGGTGGCTGGTGCGGCGGGCTTCAGCGTTCGCGACAACCGGCTCTACGTCTACCGCTTCAAATGCTGCCTGCTGGCCTGCGGCGGTGCCGTCAACGTGTTCCGTCCGCGTTCCGTGGGCGAGGGCCTCGGGCGGGCATGGTACCCGGTATGGAATGCCGGATCCACCTACTCAATCGCGGCCGAGTGCGGCGCAGAGTTGACCATGATGGAAAACCGTTTCGTCCCCGCCCGTTTCAAGGACGGCTACGGCCCGGTGGGCGCTTGGTTCCTGTTGTTCAAGGCCAAGTCCATGAATGCGTTCGGCGAGGATTATCAGGCCAAGAACGCTGAGGATCTAAAGATCTACGGCTACGACGCCTACGCCAACGGCCCGAAGATGGGAACCTGCCTGCGCAACCACATGATGATGAAGGAGATGAAGGAAGGCCGCGGCCCGATCTTCATAGATACTCCTTCCGCAATGGCGCAACTGGCGGCAAGCATGACGCCAGAGGAGATCAAGCATCTCGAGGCCGAGGCCTGGGAAGACTTCCTCGACATGACCATCGCCCAGTGCGGTGTCTGGGCGGGCGAGAACATCGAGCCGGACAAGGAGATGTCCGAATTGATGCCGACCGAACCCTACCTGCTGGGTTCGCATGCCGGCTGCGCCGGAATCTGGGCGTCCGGCCCCGAGGACATCCCGGGAACTCCCGATCATTACCACTGGGGCTACAACCGGATGACCACCGTGTCCGGCCTGTTCACCGCGGGAGACGGCGTGGGTGCTTCCGGGCACAAGTTCTCCAGCGGCTCGCATTCCGAGGGACGGATCGCGGCCAAGGCGATGGTGCAGTACGTGCTCGACCATCCAGAGATCAAGCCCGAGCTGGGGCGTTCGGTGGAGGAGGTCGTGGAGGAGATTTACCGCCCGGTACGCAACTTCCTTGAGCACAAGGACTACACCACGGCGATCGACATCAACCCGAACTACATCACGCCGAAGATGTTCCAGCTCCGTCTGCAGAAAGTCATGGACGAGTACGTGGCCGGGGTTTCGACCATGTACCAGACCAACAAGGTGATGCTGGAAATGGCCGAGAAGAAGCTGGAAATGCTGCGCGAGGACTCGCTGAAGATGCGCGCGAAGGATCTGCACGAACTTCTGCGGGCGTGGGAGAACTACCACCGCCTGATCACGGCGTTTGCGCACATGAAGCACATCAAGTTCCGCGAAGAGACCCGCTACCCGGGTTACTACTACCGGGCAGACTACATGGACATCGACGATGAGAACTGGAAATGTTTCGTCAACTCGAAGTTCGACCGGCTCACCGGGGAATGGACCCTGCGGAAAGTCCCGTATGTGCAGCTGATCAAGGTGTCCGAAGACGAGCCGGCCGGAATGTCCCGTCCCGGCAGCGCCTGCTGACGCCTGACTTCCTTCCCTTTTCCCTTTAAGCGACAATCCTCCCCATGGACATGCGACAGAACATCGTCGACAAGCTGCAGGCGCAGCTGACGCCGGCCTACCTCGATGTGCAGGATGAGAGCCATATGCACAACGTCCCGTCCGGCGCGCAGTCGCATTTCAAGGTGACGGTGGTGGCGGCGGAGTTTTCCGGACAGTCGCTGGTGAACCGGCATCGGCGGATCAACCGCATCCTGGCCGAGGAACTGGCCGGGCAGGTGCACGCCTTGGCCCTGCACACCCTGAGCGAGGAGGAGTGGCAGGCCGACCCGGATGTGCCGGACAGCCCGCCGTGTCGTGGGGGCTCGAAGGTTCAGCCCAAGGCGCCAGCCTGACGGAACCCGCTGACCGGCTCCAAAACCTCGATCTCACAGACCGCGCCCGGTTCCAGGGCGAACCAGTCGCCGCCGCGCAGTTCGATGGGGGCCTGGCCTTCCGCATGAATCCGCAGGCAGCCGTCGAACAGGACATACTCCTCGTACGTGACTGCCTTGCGCGCGGTCCGGCCGACCGGAGCGTTCCACTCCGGCCAGTCCTCCACCGCCCAGACGTCGAGTTTCCCGGGCGACACCCGCTGTTCGTACCGAATCATGGCTGACCGAGCCTGGCAGGGTTCTGCGGTGGTTTTGGAGGATGGGCCTCGAGATCTTCCAGCAGTTCGACTGCCAGCTTGTGGGTGATGCGGTCGTACGCGTCCTTTGACGGTATCTTGACCGCACGGGTAAGCAGGTCGTGCGCCTGCCTATAGTTCGAGTCCCGATCCAGCAACAGGATTCCATGCGCGTATCGATAAAGCGTGGGCTTGTCTTGGGGCGCAAGTTCGAGGGCCCGTTCGAAGTGGCTGAGCGCATCCTTTTTGCTGGCGCCATAGAGAATGCCCGCCATGACGCCTCCGGCGTGCCGGGCTTCCGCATGCCAGGAGCCCAGGCTGAAATGAGCGGCGGCCATGTCCGGATCAAGCCGGAGCGCTTCTTCGAGCGCCTCGCGCACTTTTTCCGGATATCCTTTCTTGAATACTACTGAAAGATCAATAGTCTGCGTGTATCTCCCGAGAGCGTGTGCGAATTGAAGATGAGCACTCGGATTGCCCGGGTCTAGCCGAACTGCTTCCTCCGCCAGTCGCGTTGCCTGTTCGAACAGGGCCTGCTTCTCCTCGTCCTTTGCAAAGTGGTAGCCGTGGATCGCTAGGGATCGGGCCGCGAGGGCATAGCCTTCGGAGGTTTCGAGGGATTCGGCGAGTTTGGTCGCCTCGACGAACCGGCCTTCATCAAGGGTGGCGCGTGCCGTTTCGATGGATTGCGCTCCTGCAGCGCCGGTCAAGAGGATCGCGGCCGCAACGGTCAGGCAAGTCAGGACAGGAGCCTGGTTCATTGGATGTTTCCGCCTTGTGGGGAGGCTTCGGCTTCGGCACCGAGCGCCTGCTTCATCTGGGCTTCGGTCACGGGTAATTCCAGTGCGGCGCGGAAATCATAGCGCTCCCGGATTCGCCCGAACTGCACCCGGTGCTCGGGCTCCATGATGACCAGGGTCTGGATTTCGGGGTTTCTCTGGACCAGGGCGATCATGGACTCCAGGCTGCTGGTGCGGTCGCGGAAGTCGGACTGGAAGTTGAACTCACAGACGATGACGTCGGGAGGCTGTCGCTTGATGCTGGCCAGCGCCTTGCGCATGGAGGTGCAGATCTCGACCGAGAATCCCAGCTTTTGGTACAGCGGCGTGAAGTCAGGGTAGCCGCCCAGCTCGATGATGGCGAGCAGGCGGCGTGCACTCACGCGCTGTTTTCAGCCTGGGCTCCGGCCCCCGGGTGGGGCGCGATAGTCCCGGTGTGTACCCGGCCGTTGCCGGGCCCATGCTCGAGATACAGTTCAAGGTTCGCCCGGATGACGTCGAAAGCAATGGAGTCCCAGGGAATGTCTTCCGGTGTAACCAGTTCGGTTTGGGAGGATTCCGGCCCGGGCGCAGCCTTGCCGCCAGCCAGCGTCCCGCAGTACATCGCGTAGATCTGTGAAATATGCGGAAGGCTGTACATGGAGAACAGCTGGAGGTCCGCGATTTCCGCAGTGGCTTCTTCCATGCACTCGCGACGGGCGCATTCCTCGACGGTTTCGTGGTTTTCCATGAATCCGGCGGGGAGCGTCCATAGCCCGAGCTTGGGTTTGATGGCGCGCTTGCACAGCAGGATCTTGCCTTCCCACTCCAGGATGGCGCCCGCGACCATCAGGGGATTCTGGTAAATGATGTAGCCGCAGCGTCCGCACAGGTTGCGGCGTTTGGTGTCGCCGGGCGGAATCCGGTATTCGAGGCTGCCGGCGCCGCACTGTGGGCAGTAGAGGGGTTTGGCGTACATAAAGTCTCCCGTGTGTTACGTGTTGCCGGTGGCGACGGGACGTTCAGAGTCCCGAATCCATTCGCTCCAGGAGCCGACGTACAGTCGTCCCGGTTCCAGTCCTGCATATGCCATGGCCAAGAGGTTGTGGCAGGCGGTCACGCCGGAGCCGCAGGAATGGCAGACCGGCCGTGCATCTTCGGCAAGCGCCGCGAATCGCTGGCGCAAGGCCTCGGGGGATTTGAAACACCCGTTTTCATCGAGGTTTTCCTGGAAGGGTATGTTCCGGGAGCCGGGAATGTGCCCACCGACAGTGTCAAGCGGTTCCTGTTGCCCGGAGAAACGCTCCGGCGCGCGCGCGTCGATGAGCTGGACCTGATCCTGGTTCAAGGCTTCCACCACGGCTTCGGTGGTCAGCCACAGATCGTCCCGCGCCGAAGCGGCATATCGGGCCTCCGACTCCGGCGGAGTGTCATCCGACACCGGACGGCCTTCGCGTGTCCACTTGGGCCAGCCGCCATTGAGCAAGGCGGCGGTCGGATGGCCGGCCCAGCGCAGCAGCCACCACATGCGCCCGGCAATGGCGCCGCCTGCATCATCGTAGACTACGACCTGCGAATCCGCCTGGACACCCAAGGCCCCGAGCCGGGCTGCGAACGTATCGATTGCCGGCAGCGGGTGTCGGCCGCTGTTCTCGTCCGCATGGGAGGCCATGTCGTCGTCCAGATGGACGTAGCGTGCTCCGGGAATGTGGCTTTCCTGCCAAGCCGCCCGTCCGGCTTCCGGGTGCTTGAGGTTGAAGCGGCAATCCAGCACGACCAGGCCCGGCGTCCCTAGCAATTCCGCCAGCTGCTCCGTTTCGATCAGCGTGGAGTGCATGTTTCTGTTCCTCGCGAACGCCCAGAAGATTTATGCGCAAAAATCAAAGGACGGTGAATTGCGCCCAATTATAGTCTTTGTTCCTCGCGGCTATGTGAAAGCGACAAAGATCGCCCTCACCGGGGCTGAAAGTCCCTCGACGGTGCGGGTCGGATCCTCCGGGTCCAGCGCTTCCTGCAGCGAATGAAATGGCATCCAGTCGGTGGTCTGCTGTTCTTCGAGCGTCGTGGCGGTACGGTCCACGCAGCGCGGCGACCGGAAGCCCGCCTCGTCCAGCAGGTGGAGGAGGTGATCGGGATGCAGCAGCGTCCAGACGTTGCGCATATTGGCGTAGCGCCCGTCGATGGGGAGCATGCCGGACACCGGGGCCTCCTCGCTGATTAGCGTCTCGAGCACCAGTTCGCCGCCCGGCTCCAGAGACCGGCGGAGTCGTTGCAGGTGTTCCCGGGGGTCCCGCCGGTGGTGCAGCACGCCCATCGAGAAAACGCTGTCGAATGCGCTTTCGGGCAGGTCTTCGAACCGGGCCGGAATCATCCAGGCCGGAAGCTCGGGTGGCAGAAAGCGTATCAAAGCGGCGAACTGCCAGTTCGCGAGCCAGTTCGAATCCACGCCCAGGGCGAGGCGGGCACCAAGCCCGGCCATGCGCAGCAGGGAGTAGCCGTTGCCGCTTCCCACGTCTAGGATTCGGCGTCCCCGCAGGTCGGAGACATGCGGGAGGACGCGGTCCCATTTCATGAAGCTCCTCCATTCGGCGTCGATGGAGACACCGTATACGGAGAAAGGGCCCTTGCGCCAAGGGGAAAGAGCCCGAAGCCCGGAGTCCAGGCATGCCCGCGGTTCGGCGTCCATCTCTTCCGGTGCGCCGATTTCCGGCCGGTCGGTGCTCAATTCGACATGCCGGGCCGTATGCCGGGGCAGGGCGAGGACGGTTTCCTGCCAGCGCGGAAAATCCCCGTGTTCGGGGTGTGCCCACCGTTGTGCGGCGACCCCGAGCCACTCCTCCAGCCCACACGAGCGCAGGAGTTCGGTCAGGCAGGCTTCGCGTTCCGGCGTATGGCCAGCAGGGAGGTGAAGTGAAGGCATTGGAACCACGGGGTGATGGAATCGAACCCGGCCGCCGCCAGGCGTTCGCGATGGGTGTCCGACGAATCACGCACCAGCACCTGCTCCAGGGCGGTGCGCTTCTGGCTGATCTCCAGCTCGCTGTAGCCCTGGGCGCGCTTGAAGTTCTCGTACCGCTTCTGCATCAGGGCTTCCTCCGGGTCGTCGAACCGGACTTTTTCAGTCAAGATCAGCGCCCCGCCCGGGCGCAGGGCTCCGGCAATCCGCCGCAACAGCGGCAGGCGGTCTTCCGGGGGCAGGAACTGCAGGGTCAGGTTGAGCACGACCACATCGGCTGCTTCCAGTGCGACCTCCCGGATGTCTGCGCAGCGATACTGCACGGAAGAATGGGGAACCCGGTTGCAGCGCGCGATCATGTCGGGCGACGAGTCGATGGCCAGGACCGGGTGCTCCGGGCTCATCCGTGCGCTCAGGGCGCGGGCCGCCGTGCCCAGGGAGCAGCCCAAGTCGTAGCAGGTCGCGCCCGCCTGTGCGTATTTCCCGCCCAGCACGGCGATGCCGTGGATCAGGCTGGCATAGCCCGGCACCGAGCGTTCGACCATGTCCTGGAAAACGTCGGCGACTTCCGCATCGAAGCGGAACTGCCCCGTGCCGCGGGGCGTGGCGTACAGTGAATCGGGAGCGTGCCCCGGGAATTCCGGTTCAGGCTCCTCCGGTGTCATACGGAGAAGGCGGGCAACTTGCGCGGGACCGTGATCTTTTTCAGGACCGCGTATTGCGGTAGCCCGTCCTTGAACGGAGGCGGAGCTTCGCCCCGGATCAGTGGCGCCAGGTAGGTCCGGCAACGCCCGGTGATGCGGAAGCCGTCCCGGCTGATGTAGCTGCGCGGCATCATCCGCTCGCGATTGGCCACCCGGGACAGGGCGACCTGCCCGATCTTCCAGCGGTACGGGCGGTCGGAAGTCCGCACGATGGTCGGCATGACCGCGGTGTGCCCGGCCAAGGCGAAACGGACCGCCGCGCGCCCGACCGCATAGGCCTGGTCCAGATCGGTCTTCGAGGCGATGTGACGGGCCGAACGCTGCAGGTAGTCGGCCACCGCCCAGTGGTACTTGTAGCCCAACTTCTCCTTGACCATTTGCGCGAGGATTACGGCGTTCCCGCCGAGCTGCGCGTGCCCGAACACGTCCCGGGTGCCGGTCTCGGCCAGGAATTTCCCGTCCTTGGTGCGCACGCCTTCGGAGGCGACGATGGTGCAGTATCCGAAGCGCTTCACGCAGTCGTCGACCCGGGCTAGGAAGACCTTGCGGTCGAACGGGATCTCGGGGAACAGGATCAGGTGCGGGGGTTCGGAAGGGTGTTGCGAAGCCAGTCCGCCGGATGCGGCGATCCAGCCTGCGTGGCGCCCCATCACCTCCAGGATGAACACCTTGGTCGAGGTGGCCGCCATGCAGGCGACGTCCAGTCCTGCTTCGCGGATCGAGGTGGCGACGTACTTCGCGACCGACCCGAAGCCGGGGCAGTTGTCGGTGACCGGCAGGTCGTTGTCGACGGTCTTTGGGATGCCGATGCACCGGATCGGGTAGTCGAGCCGGCTGGCGAGCTGGGAGACCTTCCAGGCGGTGTCCTGCGAGTCGCCGCCGCCGTTGTAGAAGAAATAACCGATGTCGTGCGCGCTGAACACC
Organism: uncultured candidatus Poriferisulfidus sp.; assembly: GCA_965116525.1. Classification (GTDB taxonomy): domain Bacteria; phylum Pseudomonadota; class Gammaproteobacteria; order Poriferisulfidales; family Poriferisulfidaceae; genus Poriferisulfidus. Next base: position 326,579 of record OZ220694.1, on the reverse strand, counting down.
TCGATCAGGCGTTCGTATTGGGCGCGGTTCTCTTCCAGGCCCTTGAGCTTGTAGCGGCAGGTGCCGAACGCGGCGCCGGGGGTATCGCGCAGGGCGGCGATGGTGCGGGCGGTTTCGCGGTTGGTGTCGATCAGGTCCTCGGTCAGCGCCCCGAGGATGCCGTTGCGCCCGGCGTAGACCCGGCCGATGCGCGAGCGGTTCGCCCGGGCCGTTTCGATCACGCCGCAGGCTGAGGCGTTGATGACCGAGGTCGGTCCGCCGGATTGGGCGTAGAAGGCGTTGCGGCGAGTGGTCATGGCAGGGTACGGTCCGTTACAGTTGGCGCAGTTCGTCCGATACGGCCATCGGCGACGGATAGAACATGACGATCCAGTAGGAGGAGATGATGAAGGTAAACAGGACGGTGGTCTGGATGATGTAGGAGGCATCCTGGCTGATGACGCCGCCGGACAGTGCCAGCACCGCGATCAGCAGCGAGAACTCACTGGCGTTCGCCAGGCGTACGCCGACTTCGTGGGCGCGTCCCGGCTTCTCTCCCGCCCGGCGCAGCAGGATGCGGAACAGCCAGGGTTTGCTGGTCATCACGAAGGCGGTCAGCAACACGGCCGGGATCAGCACGTCCATCAGGACCTGCCAGTTGTATCCGGCGCCGACGGCAAAGAAGAAGATCACCAGGAAGAAGTCGCGCAGGGGCTTGAGCACCTCCGCCACGAATTTCGCGATCGGACTCGAGGCCACCGCGACCCCGGCGATGAATGCCCCGGTCTCCGCCGACAGGCCGAGCACGGCGGCAAGTTCCGCCACGCCCAGGCACCAGCCGATGACCAGCAGGAAGATGTATTCCTGGATCTGGTCGAAACGGGCGAAGAGCGGGGTGAGCACGTAGCGCTGGAACAGCAGCGCGAACCCGGCGAGCAGGGGCAGGCTCAGCAACACGAAGAGGATCTCCATGGTGCCGGAGGCGGCAGCAGTTCCCGCTCCCGGGGATTGCAGTTCGATCAGAATCAGGATGATGATGGCGAGCAGATCCTGCAGCAGCAGGATGCTGATCATCAACTCGCCCGTGATCTGGTGGTGCAGGACGGTGGTCGGGAGCAACTTCAGGCCGATGATGGTGCTGGAGAACATCATGGCGGCGCCGATGAAGGCCGCATCGAGCAGTGAATAGCCGAGCGCGTAGCAGATCGCGCCGCTGCCCACCGCGAAGAATCCGGAGGTGATGCCGGTGATGACGGCGGTCTTGCGGAACAGGTGCAGCAGCTTCTGCGGTTCCAGGTTGAGACCCAGCAGGAACAGCAGGAACATGATGCCGATGTGCGACACGTTCTCGATCATCTGCGTGTCCGCCACCAGGCCGGCGCCGAATGGCCCGACGATCAGGCCCAGCACGATGTACGCGATCAGCATCGTCTGGCGCGCAAACAGGGAGAAAGTGGCCAGAACGGCCGCGCCCGTGAAGATCAGGAAGATGGTGAAGACGACGTCGGTAGTCAAGGATTTGCTCCCCTGCCATAGGCTGATCGCATTTTAGCAGTCGGGGATACTGCGACGGGAGGCTATGGAGGTGTGGGTGGAAAAGTGGTGCGGTTCATGGTCATATAATTGAGTGAGTCGGAGGAATTCTCATGTCGGTTATCGACATCCATGAAGCACAAGCCCAGTTGCCAAGCCTGCTCGATCGAGTCGAAGCTGGGGAGGAGATCGTCATTGCGCGTCACGGCAGGCCGGTCGCGAAACTTGTTCGCTGCGGACGCTCTGGCAAGCGCAAGTTTGGTGCCTTGAAAGGCCGCATCTCTATCGACAACCGGTTTTTCGACCCGCTTCCCGAGGCCGAATTGACGGCCTGGGACAAGTGACGACGCGCCGCTTTGCCGGATGCGTATGCTTTTTCTGGTAGCCTGCTGACGATGACCCCGCTGAAACGAAAGTTCTACTCCGGAAAAAACTACAGGCGGGCCTGTTCGGTCGAGGAATTGCGGGAAGTCGCGTACCGGCGCACGCCGTACTTCGCAATGGAGTACGTCGAGGGAGGCTCGGAGGACGAGACTGCCCTCGCGCGCAACCGGGAAGTCCTTCGCGCCATCCGTTTCGTGCCGAACGTGCTGGTCGACACCGCCGACCGTCACCAGCGAATCAACCTGTTCGGGAGGGAATCCGATTCTCCCCTCGCCATCTGCCCCACCGGGCTCAACGGCATGTTGTGCCGTGATGCGGACGTGGCCTTGGCGCGGGCGGCGGAGAAGCACGGGATCCCGTTCTGCCTGGGGACGCTTTCGACCACCCGCCTGGAGCGGGTTGCGCAGGAGGCTCACGGGCGCCTGTGGATGCAGTTGTACGCCATGACCCGGCGCGAGATTACGCGGGACATCCTGAGCCGCGCGGAAGAGGCGGGTTACGAGGCCCTGGTCTTCACCGTCGACTCCAACGTCTTCGGGAACCGGGAATGGGACCGCCGCAGCTACCGCGCACCGGCGAAACTGACCCTGCGCCACCTGCTGGATGTCGCGCGGCACCCCCGCTGGGCATGGGACGTGCTCGTCCCGCATGGCATTCCTCGCTTCGAGAACATCGCCGACTTCATGCCGCCGGAAGCGAAGAGCGCGGATGCGGGGGTGGCGATCGTGACGAAATTGTTCGCACCCGACATCACCTGGAAGGACGTGGACTGGCTGCGCGGGCAATGGCCGCGGAAACTCATCGTCAAGGGCATCCTGTCTCCCGCAGATGCGATCCGCGCCGCCGAGGCCGGTTGCGACGGCCTCGTCGTCAGCAACCACGGCGGGAGGCAGCTGGACGGCAGTATCTCGTCCATCGAGGCGCTTCCCGGCATCGCGGCGGCGGTGGGCGAAAAGATGACGGTTCTTATAGACAGCGGCTTCCGGCGCGGCACGGACGTCGTGAAGGCGCTGGCGCTGGGCGCGGATGCGGTCATGGTGGGACGCGCCACGCTGTTCGGCCTGGCGGCCGGTGGCGAGGCCGGAGCCGGCTACGCGCTGTCGACCCTGGCCGAGGAAATCGACCGCACGCTGGGCCAGCTGGGGTGCCGCTCGATCTCCGAACTCGGCCCGCATCTCCTGAGATGCGCGTTCGAGGTGTGAGGGGGAAAATGCGCGTTGATCCCGAAAGCGGACGCTTGCATGAGGCACGGCAAGTGGACTCGCCGAACCGCGACGCCCGTCCGGAGGGGTGCAGTCTCGATTTGGTGGTGATCCACAGCATCAGCCTTCCGCCGGGTGAATTCGGCGGCGACGGCATCGAGCGCCTGTTCACGAATACGCTGGATCCGGACGCCCATCCGTATTTTCAACAGATCGAGGGGCTGCGCGTGTCGGCGCACCTGCTGATTCGCCGCGACGGCGAGGTGGTGCAGTTCGTGCCGTTTCACGAACGTGCCTGGCATGCCGGGGAATCCCGCTTTGAAGGGCGGGAGCGGTGCAACGATTTTTCAGTCGGAATCGAGTTGGAGGGAACCGACGACCAGCCGTATGAAGCGGTACAGGTGGAGAGATTGGTCGAAGCGGTTCGAGCCTTGTTCGCGGCATACCCCGGACTGAGTTCGGAGCGGGTGGTGGGGCACAGCGACATCGCGCCGGGGCGCAAGACCGACCCGGGGCCGCACTTCGATTGGGAGGATTTCCGGGAGTTGCTGGAAAATCCGCAGGATTAGCCGGTGCGCGGCTTCAGCTGCAGCGAGACGGAATTGATGCAATAGCGCAAGCCGCCGGGCGCCGGGCCGTCCGGGAAAACATGGCCCAGGTGCGCGTCGCAGTGCGCGCACAGGACTTCGGTTCGGATCATGCCGTGACTGGAGTCGGCGTTCTCCTCCAGGCATTGCGCGTCGACCGGCCGGGTAAAGCTGGGCCAGCCCGTTCCGGAGTCGAACTTGTCCTGCGCGTCGAACAGGGGTTGCCCGCAGCAGACGCAGAGGTACACGCCGTCTTCCTTGCAGTCCCAGTAGCCCGCCTGGAAGGGAGGTTCGGTGCCCTTGCGGCGGCACACGGCGAACTGCTCGGTGTTCAGTTTCGCCCGCCATTCGGCCTCGCTGCGCTGCAATTTTCCCATTCAAACACTATACCGGATGCCCGCCATCTTGCGGTACAATGTCGCCTATCCTGACCTACGCACTAGAGAGAGGAGAATACTATGAGTGGATGGGCCTGGATGGCGATAGGCGCCACCGTCCTTGCCGTGGTGATCATGCAGATCGCCATGCGCATCAAGTAATCCGGCTGAGATTCAGTCACCCTCAGAAAGGGCGTGGCGACACGTCCTTTCCAACATCGTTTTTATGAGACCTCCCGGGCGGTCATGCCTTTGAGCACCTCTCTTTTCCAGCAACGCCTCGAAGCCTGGCGCGGGTCGCCCGAACGCCAGGCTTTCCGGGACATCCGGATCGGGCTTGAGCGGGAAGCCCTGCGCGTGGACGAGGAGGCCGCCCTGAGCCGGAAGCCCCACCCCGAGGCCTTGGGCTCGCCGTTGACCCACCCCCACATCACCACGGACTACTCGGAGGTGATGATCGAGCTGGTCACGCCCCCGGACACCTTGGAGGCGTCCTATGCATTCCTGTCCGACCTGCACCGCTATGTCTACGACCACCTGGGTTCCGAACGGCTATGGTGCGGGAGCATGCCCTGCGTGATCGCCGGAGACCCGGACATCCCGCTGGCGTACTACGGGGAGTCCAATCCCGGGCGCATGAAGGCCATCTACCGGCGCGGCCTGGGTCATCGGTACACCCGCTCGATGCAGGTGATTTCTGGCGTGCACTTCAACTGCTCGATGCCGGAGGAATTCTGGCGGCAGGAATTCGGCGGGCCACCGGACCCGGACAGGATCTCCGAGCGCTATTTCGACGCCCTGCGCAACCTGCTGCGGTTCGGCTGGCTCATCGCGTACTTGTTCGGTGCTTCGCCTGCGATCTGCCGGTCCTTCGTCCTCCAGAAGCATGAAAGCCTCGAAATGTTCACTCCGGGCACCTACTACGGTCCCTATGCAACCTCGCTGCGCCAGGGCAGCATCGGCTACCAGAACAGCCAGGAGACCAGCACCGGCGTGCATGCCGACTACAACAGCCGGGCGGGCTACATCGAATGCCTGCGGGAAGCCACCGCCACGCCTTGTCCCCAGTACCGGGACATCGGCGTCCGGCACGACGGGGAGTACCGGCAACTGAATGCCAACCAGCTGCAGATCGAAAACGAATACTACAGCCCGGTCCGCCCCAAGTGCGTGCCGCAGGGCAATGAGAAGCCGACGCGCGGCCTGCAGCAGAGGGGCGTGGAGTACCTCGAACTGAGGTCGCTGGACATCGACCCGTTCGAGCCCTGCGGCATCGAGCCGGCCACGATGCATTTCCTGACCGCCCTGGTGGTGTATTGTTTACTGGACGACAGCCCCGAGATGTCCATGACGGAACAGGCCGAAACCGACTACAACATGCAGCAGGTCGCACACCGCGGACGGGATCCGAAGGTGACCCTGCGGCGCGGGGAAGAGGTTTCCCTGCGGGACTGGGCGGGCGAGTTGCTGGCGGACATCCGGCCGGTCTGCGACCTCTTGGACGAGGCGTATGGACAGACGGCGTTTCGGCAGGCCTGGGAGGCGCAGGAGGCCAAGGTGCGGGATCCGGAGCAGACGCCGTCGGGGCGCATGGTGGCCGAGATGCGCGAATCCGGGGACGCCTATGTGGAATGGGTGCTGCAGCGTTCGCAGGAACACCGGGAGTTCTTCAGGACCCGGGCGCCCGAGCCGGAATTGCGCGCCCGCTTCGACCGGGTCGCCGAGCAGTCCCAGCTGCAACAGCAGGCCATCGAGGATGAAGAACGGGAATCGCCCGTCTCCTTCGAAGACTACCTGGCGGCCTACGAGGCGCAGGCATGAGCTACCGCGTCCTGGACCCGCGGAACCTGCGGATCAAGCAGGTCGATCTGGACGCGCAGCGGGCCGTGTTGCATTTCCAGGAGTCGAACATTGAGAAGATCATGGACAATGCCGATCAGCGCACCCTGTGGACACAAGCCGGAACCATCGAGATGTGGACCCCGAAGCTTTCGGCCGACCTGCCGGCCCCGCCATTCCTGATCGCGCATACGGACGTGGAGGATGGCCTGTACACCCAGCGCGACATGATGCGCATCCCGTTGGACGTCTCGGGCGAGATCGTGCTGTCCTTGTGGTTTGAGGGGCAGGACGAGCCGCTGCGCATGGAAGGTTCCCGGATGTGCCTGCACCTGGAAGGCAACCCCAGCTACGTGCGGCACGTGGACTAGGAGAGATCATGCAATTTCTCGGCTGCGTGTCCGCTCTGTTCTGGGGGGCGTCCTGCATGATGATCGGTGCCTGGCTGTTCGGCGGTTGGGGCATCATCCTGGGGGCGGCGGTCGCGGTGCTCACGATGGGCAGGACGCGGGGCATGTTCGGGCCGGCCGGCGCGAACGGCATGTGGGGCGACAGCGACGAACTGATCCAGAGGCGGCAGGTCTTCTCGCGCATCGTGTTCCTGATGGGCGGGCACATCGCCCAGGCGGACGGCCGGGTGACGGAACAGGAGATCCGGTGCGCCGAGGAGGTCATGGAAGAGTTCGGCCTGAATCCGGAACAGCGCGGGCATGCCATGCATTTCTTCAACCTCGGGACCCGGCCGGGATTCGACCTGGGCGGCAGCCTGCAGGAACTGACGCATGCCTGCCGGAGCGAGCCTTCGCTGATCGCGACCTTCGTCGAGATTCAGATCGCGATGGCGTGCGCGGACGGGGAACTCTCCCCTTCGGAGGAGCAGATCCTTCATGCCTGCTGCCATGCGCTGGGGTTCTCCGAGAGCCGGATGCGGGCGATCATCGATCAGTTCCTCGGGCATGCCCGGCGCGCCGGTCCAGAGCCGGCCGCCGGAGAAAACCTGGACTGGGCCTACGGGGCGCTGGAGATCGAGCCCTCGGCTTCGATGGAGGAGGTGCAGCGCGCCTATGCCCGCAAAATGAAAGACTTCCATCCGGACAAACTGGCCTCCAAGGGGCTGCCGAAGGAATTCATGGAATTCGCCACGGAACGGACCAAGCAGTTCACCAAGGCGTACCAGACGATCAAGAAAGCGAAGAGGGCGGCAGGATGAGACTGGTGACCATCGAGTACGAGGGCCGAACCGGGCTCGGTGTGCAACAGGAGGACTTGGTCTTTCTCCCGACCTTGCACGACGCGTCGCTGCCGGCGTCCATGCTGGACTTGATCGAAGGGGGAGAGGCGGCACTGCAGGCCGTGCGTGCGGCGTTCGAGGCCGCGCCGGCGGAAGCGTTCGTCCCGGCCGACCAGACCGAACTGCGGGCGCCCATCCCGCGCCCGCGGCAGAACATCATGTGCATGGGGCTCAACTATGCGGACCATGTCGAAGAGGCTTCCGCTTCGCTCGGGCGCGACCCGAACCTGCCGAAGTACCCGATCGTGTTCACCAAGGCGGCCAACAGCGTCAACGACCCGTTCGGGGAGATTCCTTACGATTCCGAAGTGTCGGACAAGCTGGACTGGGAGGTTGAGCTGGGCGTGATCATCGGGCGGGCCGGGCGCGGTATCCCGGAGGAGGAAGCCTACGACCATGTCTTCGGCTACACCGTGATCAACGACGTCTCGGCGCGCGAGCTGCAACGCCGGCACAAGCAGTTCTTCATCGGCAAGAGCCTCAGCGGTTTCTGCCCGATGGGCCCGTGCATCGTGACGGCCGACGAGATCGAGGACCCGCACAACCTGGAGTTATGGTGCCGGGTCAACGGCGCGGAGAAGCAGCACTCCAATACCAGCTACCAGATTTTCAGCATTGCACAGCAGATCGCGGCCCTATCGCGCGGCATGTGGCTGGAGCCGGGCGATATCCTGGCGACCGGCACGCCGAGCGGCGTCGGCTTCGCGCGCACGCCGCCGGAATACCTGCAGCCGGGCGATGTGGTGGAATGCGAGGTGGAACGGATCGGCGCGATCCGCAACCGGGTGGTGGGGCGCTAGGCCCCCGGGCGAATTACCAGTAGCTTTCGGTCGTGATCTGTCCCGGCGTGCTGCGCCGGTTCCGGGCCATTCCCATCGTCTTCAGCAGGGCCGAAGTGTCCTGGATCATCTGCGGGTTGCCGCACAGCATGACCTGGGCCCGTGCGGGGTCGAAATCCATGCCGGCACGCTCGGCCAGCCTCCCGTCCTCGATCGCGGCGGGAATGCGCCCGTGCAGCGCGTCGGGGTCGTCTTCCCGGCTGACGAAGGGAACATAGACGAACTGGTCCGGGTGCTGGCTCAGGTGTTGCTGGAGGGTGTCCTGATAGGTCAGTTCGCGGGTATAGCGCACGGCGTGCACCAGCGCGATCTTGCGATGGTGGGCCCAGGGGCCGGGGGTGCCGAGGATGGACAGGTAGGGGCCGAGGCCGGTCCCGGTGGCCAGCAGCCACAGGTATTCGCTTTGTGGGACTTCGTCCAGCACGAAGAACCCGACGCCCTGCGAGGAGACCCAGATCCGGTCTCCGGGCGCCAGGGATTCCAGGCGCGAAGACAGCGGGCCTTCCGGCACGATGATGGAGTAGAACTCAAGGTTCTCGGCATCCGGGGGGTTGACGAAAGAGTAGGGACGGGCGATCCGCTCTCCGTCGATGTCGAGCGCGAGACGGCCGAACTGTCCGGCGGCGAACCGGACCCCCGGCGCCCGGATGTGCAGGGAATAAAGCTGGTCGGTCCAGTGCTGGTTCTCGACGACGGTGCCTTCAAGCCACTCGGTTGCCATGTCCGCCTCCGAATCAGCAGCAGAGCAGCACGCTGTCCCCGTCGACGCGGATCGGGTAGGTGCGCAAAGGTTCTTCGGCCGGCTCCTCAATGGGTTGTCCCGTACGGACGTTAAAGCGGCTGCCGTGCAGGGTGCATTTGACCAACTCCCCGTCCAGGCAGCCGAGCGACAAGGACGAATCCTCGTGAGTACAGGTGTCGTCGCAGGCGTAGATGGTCCCGTCGACATTCGCCAGCAGGATATGGTGCTGCTGATGCTGGATGCGGAGGGTCTGTCCTGCCGGGATTTCCGATACGGTGGCGACTGGTACGAAGGAATTTGACATAAAATGCTCGTTTAACCCTGTAATTATAACTTTTCGCCGGGGCGGAGAAAGCGTCATGGACTATCTGGAACGGATTCGACAGGCCCGGGTCTACGAGGTGGCGGAGCGTACGCCCCTGCAGCGGGCGCCGCAGTTGACGGAGCGGCTGGGCTGCGAGATCTGGCTCAAGCGTGAGGACCTGCAACGCACGTTTTCGTTCAAGTTGCGTGGCGCCTACAACAAGATTTCCGGGCTGGACGAACAGCAGCGCGCCCGCGGCGTGATCGCCGTCTCGGCGGGCAACCATGCCCAGGGGGTGGCGCTGGCGGCCTCCAAGCTGGACCTGGACGCCGTGATCGTGATGCCGCGCACCACGCCGCCGATCAAGGTCAATGCGGTGCGTGCCCTGGGAGGCCACATCGTGCTGGAAGGGGACGACTACGATGCGGCGAGCCGCTACGCCCTGCAGAAAGCCGAGGACGAGCAGCGGATTTTCGTGCATCCATACGACGACCCGGACGTGATTGCCGGACAGGGGACCATTGCACTCGAGATCTGCGAGCAGTGCGCGGACCTGCCGGATGCGGTGTTCATTCCAGTCGGCGGAGGTGGATTGCTGGCCGGGATGGGAACCTGGCTTCGCCATGCAGCTCCGAACACGCGCGTGATCGGGGTGGAGCCGGAGGATGCACCATCGATGGCGCGGGCGCTGGAAGCCGATGAGCGCGTTTGCCTGAAGCAGGTCGGCCTGTTCGCGGACGGCGCGGCCGTGCGGCAAGTCGGCGAGGAGACGTTCCGGCTGGCGCGGGAATGCGTGGACGAAGTGATCCTGGTGAGCATCGACGAAATCTGCGCGGCGATCAAGGACATCTTCGAGGAGACCCGGGTCCTGGTGGAACCGGCGGGCGCGCTGGCGGTGGCCGGGATCAAGCGCCACGTGCAGACCCATGCGGTCCAGGGTCAGACGCTGGTCGCGATCAACAGCGGCGCCAACATCAATTTCGACCGCCTGCGGCATGTCTCGGAACGGTCCGAACTCGGCGAGGGCCACGAAGGCATCTTCGCGGTGACCATCCCGGAGGAGCCCGGAAGCTTCCGGAGATTCTGTGAAGCGGTGGGCGACCACAGCATCAGCGAGTTCAACTACCGCTATGCGGATTCTCAGGGCGCCCAGATCTTCGTCGGCATCAAGTTCCGCGACGCGGGAGCCGAAAAGCCGGAATGGGTGGCGCATCTGCGCGAATGCGGTTACGGCGTGCAGGACCTGAGCGACAACGAGACCGCCAAGCTGCACCTGCGCTACCTGGTCGGCGGGCACACCGGCAGCGATCGGCGCGAGATCCTGTACCGGTTCGAGTTCCCGGAACGCCCCGGAGCGTTGCTGAATTTCCTGTCCAGCATGGGGCAGAACTGGAACATCAGCCTGTTCCACTACCGGAATCACGGCTCCGCCTACGGCCGGGTGCTGGTGGGCATGCAGGTGCCGGAAGACGAGATGAATGAACTGCGGGCATTCCTCGAGACGCTGGGCTACCAATATTACGAAGAGACGGCGAATGCCGCTTGCCAGACTTTTCTAGGAAGGATGGGGCGCGGTGCCTGAGACGGCTGACCGCAACCGGTTTTCAGTGAGTTGAATCCGCAGGAGCGGGTGGAGGGCCGAACCGCCGAAGCGGCTCGGCTCGTCCTGCTTATCTTTTCTTCTTCGCCGTCTTGCGCTTGGCGACTTTCTTTTTCGCCGTCTTGCGTGGCGCGACTTTCTTTTTCGCCACCTTCCGCTTCACGGCTTTCTTCTTGGCGACTTTCTTTTTCGCCACTTTCCGTTTCACGGCTTTCTTCTTGGCGACCTTCTTCTTCGCCACCTTCCGCTTCACGGCTTTCTTCTTGGCGACCTTCTTCTTCGCCACTTTCCGCTTCACGGCTTTCTTCTTGGCGACCTTCTTCTTCGCCACCTTCCGCTTCACGACTTTCTTTTTCGCCACCTTCCGCTTAGCGGTCTTCGCTGGCGCTTTTTTCTTCACCACTTTCCGTTTGGGAGCGCGTTTTGTCGCACTGGCCTTTTTCTTGGCCGTGCTGCGCTTTTTGCTCGTTGAACGTTTGACAGCCACGTTTTCCTCCAGTTGAGTTACGAGAGATACAGGGAAAACGCTGGAAAGTGGCATGCCTGATTCTTCGATACAGGATTAGCCTTCCAACGTGTTTTATGACACAAGCCGGCATCTGGTCTGAGACCGCCGTTTTGCGTGAAACGGTGCATGAGCACCGAGGAGAATGTCTGCAGGGAGGGAAAGTGCACTCCGCCTGCCGTGGACCAGGATGTAACCCTGAACCGAAAGTTCAGGTGGGTCCCTAGGAAATGCCGCAGGCTTCCCGGACGAATCCGGTCGTGCACAAAGGCATTAACGCATCGGGTCCCGATCAATTGGAATAGGTTCACGGGTGTGCCTGGTGTAACAGGCGAAGGCACCATTTCGAAAGGGTTCATGGGGGTTCCGGCCATCATGCCAGGTTTGCTTCCTCGACCTGGTCCAGCGTCTTCTGGACTCGTGCCGACAGCGCGTCGATGCGTTGCCGCAGGTCGTCCGGCGCTTCTTGCGACAGGCGCAGGCAGTCGTGGCTCAAGTTCAGTGCGGTGACGACCGCGATGCGGTCCATGCTGGCGTTGGCGTCGATGTCGTGGACTTTCTGCATCTGGGCCTTCAGATGCGTGATGGCCTCGTCGAGGGATTTGCGCTGGGCGGGGGGGCAAGAGACTTCGTAGGTCTTCTTGAAAAGACGAAAGCCGACCTGTTGGGTTTCCGCGCTCATTGGATTACGGTGTACGGTTTGAGCTGCGTCAGCACCTGTTCGACGGCGCTGGAGGCTTGACGGTTTTTGCGGCGCCAGTCGCGCTGCTGCTCCTGCATCTGGTCGCAACGTTTGATGAGAACCTGGTTGGCGCTGACGAGGCGTTCGCACAGTGTGGCCAATGCGTCGACCTGTTGTTCGAGCGCGGTTAGCGCGGCTTCGGCTGATGGCTTGTTCGAGTCCACATTAGACATGATTTTCCCCGGTGTTCATGAGTATAACAAATATTTAACGGGAGCCTTTTGCGGATTTGTGGAAACCCGGCAACAGAAAAAAACCGCACGGCGGGAACCTGTGTGGTGGGCCTGAATGTTTGAATGGCGCGCTTCCCTGCGGGCCATGGAAACCGGGTTATCCCTGCAGTGCCGCCAGCGCTGCTGCGTAGTCCGGCTCGTCTCCGATCTCGGGCACCAGTTCGGTGTATACGACCTTGTTGCTGCTGTCCAGCACCACCACCGCGCGCGCGGTGATTCCGGCCAGAGGGCCTTCGGCAATCAGGACGCCGTAGTCGCGTGCGAAGTCCCGGTTGCGCATCATCGACAGGGTGACCAGGCGGTCGGCGCCTTGGTCGGTGCAGAAGCGGGTCATGGCGAAGGGCAGGTCCGAGGAGACCACCAGAACCACCGACTTGCCGTCGAGTTTCTGGGCTTCCTGGTTGAACTGGGTAGAAGACTTTGCGCAGACCGGGGTGTCTAGGCTGGGCAGGATCGAGATCAGCTTGCGAGCATCACCGAACGTGCTGAGGGTGGCTTCATTGAGGTCGCGGTCGACCAGTGTGAAATCCGGGGCGGTGCTGCCGATCTCCGGCAGGGTACCTTCCAGATTGAATTCGCTGCCGTGCAGGGTGACGGTCGCCATGAAATTCTCCTTGGGGCGTTTCGAGCCGACAGATTCTACCCGCTTTTGGACGCATTGTAGAATGAGCGCAAATTCGAAGTGGGACGAATCGGTTGAGCCGACACAGCCTTTTTACCTCCGAAGCGGTCTCCCGGGGGCACCCGGACAAGGTGTGCGACCAGATCTCGGACGCGGTGCTGGACGAAGCACTGGCGCGGGACATCAATGCACGGGTGGCCGTGGAGACCCTGGTCAAGGATCAGCAGGTGATCCTGGCGGGCGAGTTGTCGCTGGCCCCGGGCCAGAAACTGGATGACGCGGACTACGACCGGATCGCCCGGGCTGCGATCGCGGATATCGGATACACCGAAGACCTTGAAGTCGGATTCGACTCGACCCACTGTGAGATCACGACGCACATCGGCATGCAGTCCTCCGACATTGGACAGGGCGTGGATGCCGAAGAGCAGGGCGCGGGGGACCAGGGCATCATTTTCGGCTATGCCTGCGACGACACGGAGACCTGGATGCCGGCCCCGATCCATTACGCGCACGAACTGATGCGCCGGCACGAGGAAGTCTACAAGGGAGAAGGGAAAGGCGTCATACGCCCGGATGCCAAAAGCCAGGTCACGTTCCGCTACGATGGAGACGGGCGCCCGGCGGAAGTCGACACGGTCGTGCTTTCTACCCAACACAGCGAGGAGTATTCGCCGCCGGAGAAGCAAAAAGAACTGCATGAATTCGTGCGCGAGCGGATCATCCACCCGGTGATTCCCGCGGAGCTGCGCGCGGATGACTTCGAGGTGCTCATCAACCCCACCGGAAAGTTCGAGATCGGAGGCCCGGTCGGAGACTGCGGCGTCACCGGCCGCAAGATCATCGTCGACACCTACGGCGGCATGGCCCGCCACGGTGGCGGGGCGTTTTCCGGCAAGGACCCGTCCAAGGTGGACCGCTCGGCGGCCTACGCCGCGCGCTACGTGGCCCGGCACGTGGTCGGCGGCGGTTTCGCCCGGCGCTGCGAGGTGCAGCTGGCCTATGCGATCGGATGGCCCCGCCCGGTGTCGATCCGGGTGGATACGTTCGGAACCGGGACCATCCCGGAAGAACGCCTGAATGAAGTGCTGACGGCGGGAGAGGTTTTCAACCTGTCGCCCGGCGGAATCGTTAAAATGCTCGGGTTGCTGGACGAAGCCCGCGGCTTTCGCTACCAGGACACGGCCAGGCACGGGCACTTTGGATACCCGGACGGGGTGTTTCCGTGGGAAAATCTGGATCGGCTGGACCAACTGCGCAAAGCGCTGGGAGAATAACGTCATGACCGAGCCTGCCGCTCAAATCCGCCCGGACTACGAGGTCGCCGACCTGAGCCTGGCGGCTTGGGGCCATCGCGAGATCGCGATCGCCCGCACCGAGATGCCGGGGCTGGTCGCGCTGGGCAAGAAATACCAGTCCGAGCAGCCGCTGGCGGGTGCCCGTATCGCGGGCTGCCTGCACATGACGATCCAGACGGCGGTGCTGATCGAGACCCTCGTGGAATTGGGTGCCGAGGTGCGCTGGTCGTCCTGCAACATCTACTCGACACAGGATCATGCCGCGGCCGCGATCGCCGAGCAGGGCGTTCCGGTGTTCGCCTGGAAGGGCGAGACCGAGGAGGAGTACCTGCGGTGCATCCGCCGCACCATCGAGGGCCCGGACGGCTGGCACCCGAACCTGCTGCTGGACGACGGCGGTGACCTGACGCGCGTGATGCACGACGAATACCCGAACTTGCTCGAGGAGGTGCGCGGCATCTCCGAAGAGACGACCACGGGCGTCAACCGCCTGTACGCCATGTACCGCGAAGGGGAACTGAAGGTGCCGGCGATCAACGTGAACGATTCGGTCACCAAGGCCAAGTTCGACAACACGTACGGGTGCCGCGAATCCCTGCTGGACGGCCTCAAGCGGGCGACCGACGTGATGATCGCGGGCAAGACCTGCGTGGTGGCCGGGTACGGCGGGGTCGGCAAGGGCTGCGCCCAGTCGCTGCGCGCGCAGGGTGCGGTCGTGTGGGTCACGGAAGTGGATCCGATCTGCGCGCTGCAGGCGGCGATGGAGGGCCTGCCGGTGGTGACCATGGAGGAGGCCGCGCCGAAGGCCGACATCTTCGTCACCGCGACCGGCTGCCGGCACGTGATCACCTTCGAGCATATGTGGCAGATGAAGAACGAAGCGATCGTCTGCAACATCGGACACTTCGACAACGAGATCGACATCGCTTCGCTGGACGAGTACGCCTGGGAGGAAATCAAGCCGCAGGTCGACCACGTGACCTTCCCCGACGGCAAGCGCCTGATCGTGCTGGCTCGGGGGCGGCTAGTCAATCTCGGTTGCGCCACCGGGCATCCCAGTTTCGTGATGTCGTGTTCGTTCGCCAACCAGGTGCTGGCCCAGATCGAACTGTGGCAGCGGCCGGACGACTACGAACTCGGCGTGCACACCCTGCCGAAGGACAAGGACGAAGAGGTCGCGCGCCTGCACCTGGACAAGCTCGGCGCCCGGCTGACCGGTTTGACGCGGGAGCAGGCGGAATACCTGGGCCTGGATGCGGACGGACCCTACAAGCCGGAGCATTATCGCTACTGACAATCTGCGCGGTCCCGGGTGCGGCTCGTGAGCGAGTTGCGCCGCGTGGCCGTCGTCATGGACCCGCCCGAGCGGATCCAGCCGGCCAAGGATTCGACCGTCGCCCTGATGCTGGCGGCGCAGGCGCGCGGCGCCGAACTCTACATCATGACCCCTTCCGACCTGTGCGGCGGCCCGGCCGGGGTGCAGGCGCATGCCCGGAAGGGCCGCGTCGCCGATCGCGCCGACTGGTGGCAGACCGAGGAGGAGTCCTTGGTTGAGTTGTCGGAATTCGACGTGGTGCTGATGCGCAAGGACCCGCCCGTCGACATGGCGTACATCGCCGCCACCTGGCTGCTGGACCAGGTTCGCGCCGCGGGCGTGTGCGTACTCAACGCCCCGGAGACGCTGCGCAACATGAACGAGAAGCTCTCCATCGTGCAGTTCGCCGACCTCGCGCCGCCGCTTCTGGTGAGCGCGCGCCGGGACGACCTGGAAGGGTTTCTCGCGGAGTACAATGAGATCGTCATCAAGCCACTCGACCGCATGGGAGGAGCTTTGGTGTACCGCTTGCGCCGCGAGGATGCCGATGTGGCCTCCATCATCGAGTCCGTCACGCAGCAGGGGACCCTGCCGGTGATGGCGCAACGCTTTCTTCCCGAAGTCGTGGAAGGGGACCGCCGCCTGCTGCTGATCGACGGAGAACTGATTCCGGAGGTTGCGGTGCGCATTCCCAAGGCCGGTGGATTCCTCGCCAACCTCGCCCAGGGCGGCACCCTGCGGGTGGAGCCCGCCGATGATCGAGACCGCGAGATCGCGGAACGCCTGGGCGCGCCCCTGCGGGAAGCCGGGGTCTGCTTCGCCGGGGCGGACGTGGTCGGGGGGCAACTGACCGAAATCAACATCACGTCGCCGACTTGCATCCGCGAGGTGGAGGCGCACACCGGGCAGGCGGTGGCGATGCGCTTCTGGGACGCCGTGGTCGACCACTGGCTGGAGACCTGATCGCCATGCCGCCGCTGGTGCCCGCAGTCCCCGACTCCGAGCGCCTGGCCTTTTGCCTGTTTCTGGCGCTGGTCTTCCATGGCATGGGCATCCTGGGCGTGGCGTTTTCCTCCTCGCCGCCGGGCGCGCGACCGGATTTAGAAGTGTTCTGGGAGGGAGGCACGGGCTGGCCGGGCTCGGTGGCGGAGATCGGAGAGGGGCCGCCGTGGCCGTCTTCCCCGCAGTCTGCCCCGGCTTCGACAAGAGGTCTGGATGGAAGGGTGCCGGAGGCGTATACTCTGGAACAGGAATATGTACGCCAGTGGGTGGCGCGAACGGAGCATCTGGGCAACAACATGGTGCAGGGACTCAATGGAGAAGTGGTCGTGCATGTGGTGATGGATGCGCAGGGCGGGGTCCGGCAGGTCGAGGTCGAGCCGGGGCCGGAATCGCTGGCCTATGCCGCCCGCAGGATCGTGATGCAGTCGCAGCCGCATGCGCCGTTTTCCGAGGGCTTGCGCGCACACCGTGACCAGTTGCAGATCAGTCGCCGCTGGCTGTTCGGGAAATCGGCCGGGCTGCACCTGCCGGAGACGTTTCACCCATGAAGACTTTGCGCGGACAGTTGCTGGTCGCGGCTCCGGATCTGGAGGACTCGATTTTCCAGCGCGCCCTGATCCTGGTCTGTGAGCATGAGGAGGAGAAGGGGGCGATGGGCTTCATCGTGAACCACCCGTCCGAAATGACGCTGCGGGACCTTCTCGTCGACATGAAGATCACGCCGGAAGTGAAGGGGAACCTGAGCCGGCCGGTCTTTCTGGGCGGCCCGGTGCAGCCGAACTTGGGCTTCGGGCTGTACTCCGGGACGTATGAGATGTCGGACAGCGCCGAAATCGACGGGCGCGTCCGGGTGACCGCGTCCCGCTCCCTGCTGGAGCATTGCGCGGTCGGGAAGGGACCGGAGAACCTGCTGGTGACGATGGGCTATTCCGGCTGGTCTCCCGGGCAACTGGAACAGGAACTGGACACCGGCTCGTGGTGGCTGACGGCCCCGTCGTCGGAGTTGCTGTTCGACCTGCCCCCGGAACGCCGCTGGGGCGGGGCGCTCAAGCAGTTGGGCCTGGAGGAGTCGTCCCTGTATTTCGGAAGCGGGCATGCCTGACGCGTACCAGGTGGCCCTGGGATTCGATTTTGGACTGGCCCGGATTGGCGTGGCGGTAGGCTCTCTGGAAGTCGCGACCGCGCGCGGACTGGATGTGGTCGCCAATCGTGACGGCGCAGTGGATTGGCCGGAGATCGACCGCCTGATCCAGACCTGGCGCCCCAGCGTGCTGGTGGTGGGCGAACCGGAGGCGCAGACCGGGGCGGGTGGCCGCCTGCCTCGCGCATTGCGACGGTTCTGCACAGAACTGGGCACCCGCTACGAATTGCCGGTGGCGCGGATTAACGAGGATTATTCTTCCGAATGCGCCCGCGCGGAACTGCGCGCGCAGCGCCAGGAGGGAGCCCGGAAAAGACCCGCCCGCGGCGAAACTGATAAGATGGCCGCCGCCTATATCCTGAATGCCTGGCTTTCGGAGCAGGATGTCGTCGCACGAAAAAGTTGATGTCGGTGCCGTACTCGCCCACCTTGGCGACTCTGTTAAATCCTTTCTGACCACCCGGGGAATCACTCTGCCGGTCTTCGTCGGCATCCACACCGGTGGCGTGTGGGTGGCCGAGGCGTTGCACGCGCATTGCGGGGTCGCCGAGCCTCTGGGCATGCTGGACGTCAGTTATCACCGCGATGACGTCGGACGGACCGGCGTGCGGCCGTTGAAGCCGGTGCGCATGCCGGCATCGCTGGACGACCGGCATGTCCTGCTGATCGACGACGTGTTGTTCACTGGCCGGACGACCCGCGCTGCACTCAACGAGCTGTTCGAGTACGGCCGCCCGGCATCGGTCTCGCTGGTGGTGCTGGTGGAACGGCCGGGCCGGGAGATCCCGGTGGCGCCGGACCTGACCGGGATGCGCTTGGAACTGGGCCCGGAAGACCGGGTCAAGCTGCAGGGCCCGGAGCCCATGGAACTGGTGATCACGCGGCCCAACGACTCGCTGCTGGAAGAGCCGCCCCGGTGAGCCCGACCCAGCCGACATTGTTCCGATTGTCGCCTGCGGCGCAGTGCCAGTTGGATGAGGAAGGGCGTTTGCGCCATTTCCTGACCATCGAAGGATTGCCGGCGGCGCTGCTGGAGGAGATCCTGGAGACCGCGCAGTCGTTTCACACCGCGTCGGGCCAGGCAGCGCGGAAGGTCCCGCTGCTTCGCGGCAAGACCATCGTCAACCTGTTCTTCGAAGCGAGCACCCGCACCCGAACCACGTTCGAACTGGCGGCCAAACGCCTGTCCGCCGACGTGCTGAACCTGGACATGGCCACCGCCGCCACGACCAAGGGCGAGAGCCTGCTGGACACGCTGCGCAACCTCGAGGCGATGCACTGCGACATGTTCGTGGTTCGCCACCACCAGAGCGGCGCGGCGCATTTCATCGTTCGCCATGTCGCCGAACACATCAGCGTCATCAACGCGGGCGACGGCCGGCACGCGCACCCGACCCAGGCCATGCTGGACATGTTCACCCTGCGCCAGCATTTCCCGGACTTCAGCGCGCTCACGGTCGTGATCGTCGGGGACATCCTGCATTCGCGGGTGGCGCGGTCCGAGATCCAGGCCCTGCGCACCCTGGGGGTGGGGGAGATTCGGGTGGTTGCGCCGCGGACCCTGCTGCCGCGGGAGGCGGCCAGCCTGGGCGTGGTGCCGTTCAAGTCCATGGAAGAGGGCCTCGCGGGGGCGCAGGCGGTGATCATGCTTCGCTTGCAGAAAGAACGGATGCATGGCAGTTTCGTGCCGAACGAGGCCGAGTACTACCAGCTCTATGGCTTGACCCGGGCACGGGTGGAGCTGCTGGCGGAGGATGGCATCGTGATGCACCCGGGCCCGGTCAACCGCGGGGTGGAGGCCGAGTCGGCGGTGGTGGACGGCCCGCGCTCGGTGATCCTGAAGCAGGTCCGCAACGGCATCGCGGTGCGCATGGCGATCCTGTCCATGGCGATGCGGAGTCACGCCTGGTGACGCGCCTGGCCGTCCGCGGAGGGTATGTCCTCGATCCCGCCGGCGGGACCGATGCGGTGCGCGACGTGTTCTGCGCCCGCGGGAAGATCGTCGGGGTGGGCTCGGCGGCGGAAGAATTCGAGGCGGAACAGGTTGTGGATGCGCAAGGCTGCCTGGTGATGCCGGGCGCGGTGGACCTTGCGGTCTGCCTCAATCCGCTCAGCGAGCAGCGTGCCGGCGTGGAAAGCGAGACCCGTGCCGCGGCGGCGGGCGGGGTGACCACCGTCTGTTCGGTGCCGGAGACGCAACCGATTCCGGACTCGCCGGCGGCGGTGCGGCTGTTGATGGAACAGGTGCAGCAGGCCGGTTTCGTGCGGCTGGAGGCCCTGGGCGCGGCCATGCAGGGATTGGGAGACACGCAACTGGCCAGTTTGGGCGCGCTGCGCGAGGCGGGCTGCGTCGGGGTCAGCAACGGGATGCAGCCCTACGCCAGCCTGCTGGTATTGCGCCGGGCCATGGAATACGCGGCCAGTCAGGATCTGACCCTGTTCTACCACCCCCTGGATCATGCCCTGGCGAGCCAGGGCTGCGCGCATGAGGGCACCTTTGCAGCCCGGCTGGGCCTGCCGGGCATCCTTCCGGCGGCGGAGACCGCCGCTCTGGCGCAGATGACGGCGCTGGTCCAAGATACCGGCGCGCGGGTCCATTTCTGCCGTCTTTCCTGTGCGCAGGCGGTGGATATGCTGGAGATGGGGCAGCAGACGGGATTGCCGGTGACCGCGGATGTCGCGGTGCACCAGTTGTTTCTGACGGAAGAGGCAGTGGAAGGGTTCGACGTCAATGCGCTGGTCAGCCCGCCCTTGCGCACCGAGCACGACCGGGAGCGCCTGCGCGAGGGCGTGCGGGACGGGGTGATCCAGGCGATCTGCTCGGATCACCAGCCGTTGGATCCGGATTCGAAGATGGCGCCGTTTCCAGAGGCGCGGCCGGGGATTTCGGGGATCGAGACGCTGCTGCCGCTGACCATGAAGCTGGTCACCGAAGACGTTCTCCCGCGGGCGAGCGCGGTGGAACGGCTCACGGCAGGCCCGGCGGCGATCTTGGGCCGCGGTGCCGGCACATTGGCGGTCGGAGCCCCGGCCGATCTTTGCGTGATGCGCCTGGACGACCCTTGGGTTTTCGGGATCAACTCGATGCTGAGCGCGGGGCGGAACACGCCGTTCGACGGCTGGCAATTCGACGACCGGGTGCAGGCAACTATTTGCGGCGGGAGAATCGTCTACGAACGGAAGGACGCGACATGATGACGGAGTCCCGCAACGTCATCCACAGTGTCGACGCCCGCGTGACCCGGGTGAATCACCTGGAAGCGGACCAGCATACGCTGGTGCTCGAGGCCCCCGCGATCGCCGAGTCGGCGACGCCGGGAAGTTTCGTGCATCTGGGCGTCAATGCCGACCCGGCCGTGATGCGCCGCCCGCTCTCCATCCTGTGGACCGATCGGAAGGACGGGACGGTCGAAGTGCTGTACAAGGTCGTGGGGAAGGGGACGGAAGAGTTGGCGCGGGTCCGGGAGGGTGAAACACTGCCGGCGCTCGGGCCGATCGGGCGGGGCTTCCAGGTCGATTCGGATCGTGACCGTCCGCTGCTGATCGGGGGAGGGGTCGGAATTCCGCCCATCCTGTTCCTCGCCCGCGAGATCAAGGATCATGCCTCGCCGCTGGTGGTGATGGGCTCGGAGGTTCCCTTTCCGTTCGCGAGCCGCCCCTCGACCATCCGGGTCCCGGGCATGCCGGACGGTGTGATCGCGGGCATGGACTTGCTCGAGGACTGGGGGGTCGCGTCTCGCCTGTGCTCCACCCAGGGCTATGCGGGCTGCTACGAGGGTTATGTCGATGCGGCCGCCCGGATGTGGCTTGAGACCCAGGCTTCCGGGCAGCGCGAGCAGGTGATCATCTATACCTGCGGGCCGGTGCCGATGCTGGAGGCGGTGGCCGGGCTGGCCCGGGAATTCGACGTGCCGTGCCAGGTCTGCATGGAGGAATACATGGCGTGCGCGGTGGGCGGGTGCGCCGGCTGCACGGTCCCGGTGCTGGGCGACGGCGGTTGGGCCATGAAGCGGGTGTGCGTGGACGGCCCGGTGTTCGACGCACAGGCGGTATTTCCTGCGGAAACCCGCCCCCTATAATGCGGAGTTGAGAGATTTTGCCGCCACTGCGAGTGGGAACAACACATGTCTGAAAACGCACGACTCCTACTGATCGGAGGCGGCAATATGGGCCGCTCGCTGGTGGGCGGCCTGATTCGCTCCGGCTGGGAAGCCGGCGACATTACGGTATCCGATCCCGATCCGGAGTCCCACCAGGCGCTGGCCGCCAATTTCGGCCTGATGCAGTTGTACTACGAGAATTCGCTGGCGTATTCGAGGGCCTCTGCGGATGTCGTGCTGTTTGCGACCAAGCCTGACAAATTGCCGACGACGGCCACCGAACTCGCCCCCTGGATGGTCACGGACAATCCGTTGCTGGTGACCATCGCGGCTGGCGTGCGCGCGGACGACCTCGCGCGTTGGACGGGAGGGCATTGCCCGGTGGTACGCGCCATGCCGAATACTCCGGCGCTGGTTGGCGCCGGGATGAGCGTCCTGTATGCACGGGAAGACGTGACCGACGCGCAACACGCGCTGGCGGGCAGGATCATGGAAAGCGTCGGGAAGATCCTTTGGGTGGAAGACGAGGCCCTGATGGATGTCGCCACGGCGGTTTCGGGCAGTGGGCCCGCCTATTTCTTCTTGTTCATGCAGGCGATGATCGAAGGGGCGTGCAGCATGGGAATGGACGAGGCGCAGGCCCGCCTGCTGGTGCTGGAGACGGCCCGCGGGGCACAGGAACTGGCGAGTGCCTCGGAAGATTCCCTGCAAGAATTGTGCCGGAAAGTGACCTCCAAGGGCGGGACGACCGAGGCGGCCGTGAACGTGCTGGCGGCAGCGGACTTCCAGGCCCTGATCTTCAATGCGCTGGAGGCTGCGCGCCGCCGGGCCGAGGAACTGGGCGACGAGAACGGCCGGGCCTGACATGCAAGACCTGTTCCAATTCCTGATTACCCTATATCTGTACGGATTCCTGATCCGGTTGCTGCTTACGTATCATCAGGCGGATTTCTACAACCCGCTCTCGCAGATGCTGGCGCGGGTGACCGATCCGCTGTATCGCCCGGTCCGGCGCGTGGTGCCGTCGACCCGGGGCTGGGACCTCGCCCTGCTCCTCATTGCGCTGGTGCTCGAGTTGATCAGCCTGTTCGTGGGTGGGGCTGCGCGACTTGAGGTGTCGTACCTGGGTCTGGTGCTGTTCGCACTGACTCAGATCGGTGGGATGGCGCTGAATATCTACCTGGTCTCCCTGATCGTCGTGGTGGTGGCTAGCTGGGTGCAGTTGTCGGCCGGTGCGAATCCGTTCCTGAACCTGGTGCGCAGCCTGACGGCGCCGATCCTCATGCGAATCCGTGCGGTGCTCCCGGACACGGGAATATTGGACCTGTCCCCGATGGTGGCCCTGTTCGGGCTTTATTTCCTGCAGAGCGGGCTGTACCGGATCGGTAAGTGGGGGCTTACCGTCTGACCGTGAGAAAGGCGACTTAACTGATAGAGCCGAGCCAGTTGTAGAACAACTGCCGGGAGACTTCCTTCCATGGATGGCGCATTTCGCGCGCGAGTGCCTCTTCCGGAAATTCGTCGATCAATTCCTCCCCGCCGTTCCGCGACAGGACACGCTCGCGGAATGCTTCCGCGAGGTCGGTCGCAGGCCCGCTGAACGTGTTGTCGGGCAAGGGCGGATAGTCTTCGCGTTCCCCGATCAGATAGCGCAGGACCTCGCGCTTGTATTCCTTCAACAGGCTGACCGCTTCGTATTCGGGGTGCCCCTGAAAATAAAGCCGGCGACTGTCCGGTTCCGTAGCCATCTGTACGCCAGCCTCGGGTCCCGTGACCAAAATCTCCACGCCGTGCGAGCGCAGGTCCGGTTCCGGGACTTCATTGAAGCGTGAATGCGGCATCTCGAAATGGGCCGGCAGGTGTGCTGCCAGGGGGTGGTCGGGCGCACAGACCGAATGGTCGAAGATTCCCCAACACTTGTGCGGCAGGTGGCAGCGGGCGACTCCATGGAAGATGAGGGCAGAGGCATGTGCGGCCAGGCAGGAGCAGACCACCGGCAGGCGGCGGTCGTCGGCTTGCTGCAGCACGCCGGCCAAGCCATTCCAGAAGGGCTCGCTCGTCAGGTCGGGCTGGGTGACGTTGGCCCCGGTGATGATCAAGGCGTCCAGGTCTGTGTTGCCTATTTCCGCACAGTCCCGGTAGTATTGCCGGAGATGTTCGCGGCCCTCGTCTCCGCGGGGGATCCCATCGATCGCGAAAAGGTGCACGGCGCAGCAGCGTTCATCGTGGCTGTCCATAAGTTGCAGGAACTGCCGTTCGGTCGCGGCCAGCGCGCGGTCCGGCATCATGTTGAGCAGGCCGACGTCCAGCCGGGCGGCATGCTCCGGGACCTGTTCGGCCACCCGGGCTCCCTGTTCAGAAATCCGGCTCAGGCTGGGCAGGTCCTGCAGGCGCAGCAGGGGCATGGGGGCTAGCCCGCGCGGTCGATGGCTTGGGCGATCAGGTCGACGAAATCATCAGCGTTCCGCACGTTGCCGACCTCGTCCATGCTGACGGTGTACCCGTATTCGGCGGCAATGCCCTGGTAGCGTTCCAGGCGATCCCGTGACAGCCTCGGGAAGGCCCAGCGGGTGAAATCGTCGGGGTTGATGCCCTGGAAATCGCGCAGGTCGCGCTCGGCCATGAAATCCTCGATCGCCTGATCCAGGAAGGCCTCCGGATAGTAGAGGGGTTTGGGGCTTTTCGCCTGGCGCTCGCAGAGCTCCTCGATCTGCTTCTCGTCGGCATGGATATACAGGATCAGGGTGTGCTCGGCCAGCAGGTCGAACACGTCCGGCCGGTGCAGTTCGCACAGGCTGCCGCCGGCATCGTTCACGAGATGCGGATAGCCGTAGATCTCCTGCCCCTTGCGGATGAAGTCCGGGACATCGCACATGGCCTTGATTTCGGCGTCGTGATGGAGCCGAAGGCGGTTCTTGAATTCCTCCAGCGACAGCCCGCCGAGCTCGGAATTGCCAGGTTTGCCGAGAAAGGTCGAGACCGGCTCCAGGTTGCCGATGGTGAGGTTGTTGGAGATGTAGATGGAGTCCGAACGCAGCAGGTCCGCCAGGAACGGCACTTCCATCATCTTCGACTTGAGGTTGTCGAGGATGTTCTCGCTGAGGTAGCGGGTGCCGATCCGGTAGTCCCCGGAGTAGTGGAACCACTGAGTCTGGTCCAGCCGATCGGAAAGCCGGGTCTTGCCCACGCCGGACATGCCGAGCAAGGTGACGGCCTTGTGCGGGAGGGCGCGGAATTCGGTGGCGGTCAGGCGCATGGGAATAAGGGAACGGACGGTTCCAGGTTCAGAGGGACGGCGAGCGGACGACCATCAGCTTGTCGACCTGCATGTCCTCGTAGGTATAGGGGATGCCACCCACGCCGTGTCCGGACTGCTTGAGACCGGCAAAAGGCATCCAGTCGACCCGGAACGCGGTGTGGTTGTTGATCATCACTGCGGCGGCTTCCAGCTGGTGGTAGCAGTGAAGGGCGGTGTCGATGTTGCGGCTGAACACGGAGGCCTGGAACGAATACGGTCCGGCATTGGCCTGCGCGATGGCGGCGTCGATGTCGTCGAAGCCGTACACGCAGATCACCGGCCCGAACACTTCGTGGGCGCTGACCTTGGCATCGGCCGGAGGGTTCAGCAGCACGGTCGGCTGGTAGGCGGTGTCCGACAGCCGCTGGCCTCCGCTGATGAGTTGTGCTCCCGCGTCCACGGCTTCCTGGACCCAGGCTTCCACCCGGTCCACTTCGGCCGGTCGGATCAGGGGACCGACCTCGGTGTCGGCCTCGGTCGGGTCGCCCACCTTCATGCTGTTGCCCAGTTCGGCCAGCCCTTCGGCAATGCGCTGGGCGATGCTCCGGTCGGCGTAGACCCGCTGCACCGATACGCAGACCTGCCCGGCATGGTAGAACCCACCCTTGGCCATCAGAGGCAGGGCATCGTCGATGTCGGCATCCGCCGCCACGATGACCGGGGCAATGCCGCCGTGCTCCAGCGCGCAGCGCGCGCCGGGCGCCAGCTTCGAGCGCAGCATCCAGCCGACGTCGCCGCTTCCGATGAAGCTGAAGAACGCCACCCGGGGGTCTCCGACCATCTGCCCGGCAACCGCGTGATCGCCCAGGTTGATCGCCTGCACGTAACCTTCGGGAAGCCCGGCCTGATGCAGCATCTCGACGAAGCGCATGCACGACAGGGGGGTGTCGAGTGCGGGTTTGATGATGGCCGGACAGCCAGAGGCGAGGGCCGGGCCGACCTGATGCACGATCAAATTGAGCGGGTGGTTGAATGCGGAGAACGCCAGGACCACGCCGATCGGATACTTGCGAGTCAATGCCATATGGTGGGCCGACGCGGCATTCAGGTTCATCGGGATTTCCCGGCCCGCCTCGGTGCGCATGATTTCCACGCAGCTGTGCATGCCGTCGATCGCCCGGGCCACTTCGACCCTGGAATCCGGCAATGGCTTGCCGCCTTCACGGGCTGCTTCCACGGCCAGCTCTTCGCTGCGCGCCGCCATCAATTGCGCGGTTTTCTCCAGCACCTCGATGCGTTCCGCGGGAGGCAGCCAGCGTGACTTGTCCTGATAGATGGCAAAGGCGGTCTCCAGGACCTGGTCGGCCTGACCGCTGTCGATAACATCAATCGTGCCGATGGGCGAGCGGTCCCAGGGCGCATAGACGGTCGCCTGCTCGGCGCAGGTTCCGATGCCGGGAGCAAGAGCGGGATAGTGTTCCATGGGGCTAGGGGCAGCGGCAAAGAAAATCCATTTTAAACCAAGTATTCCCGCATTTTGCGGTGCGGTACGGCTTGCAGGATAGACCGGTCAGCCTGGGAAAGCAAAGAATGCTTGTGCACATGCCTGCGTATGGCGGGCGAATTCGTCCAGACTCAGGCCCCGGGCATCGGCGATCTGCTCGGCGATGTGGGGCAGCCACATGGGCTCGTTGCGGCGGGTTCGGGGGCGCGGGCGCAACGTGCGCGGCAACAGATAAGGCGCATCCGTCTCGATCATCAGCCGGTCCAGCGGGATCTCGCCGATCAGGTCCCTGAGCGACTGTCCCCGGCGTTCGTCGCAGAACCAGCCGGTGATGCCGATGTACATGCCGCGCTCAAGACAGGCATGCAGCAAAGACCGTTCTCCGGTGAAGCAATGCAAAACGGCGCGCGGTGGACGGTGGGTCGCGTTATCGAAGGTTTGCAGGAAATCTTCGTCCGCCTCGCGGTTGTGCATGAGCACGGGCAGGCCCAGTTCACCCGCCAGTTCCAGCTGTTCCGAGAAAACGGCAACCTGCATCTCGCGGGGCGACAGGTCCCGGTAGTAGTCCAGCCCGCATTCGCCGATGGCGATGACTTTGGGGTCTTGCTGAAGGTCGCGCAGGATTTCGGCGCTGTCGGGATTCCATTCCCGCGCCTGATGCGGATGCACGCCGACTGCCGCCCAGCAGTCAGGGTAACGCTGTGCGGTCGAAACGCATGCCTGGCTTTCGGCAAGGTCTGCGCCAGCCAGCAGGAACCGGGTGACGCCGGCCTCCCGGGCTCGTTGCAGGACTTCTTCCTGATCGTCGGCAAACGATTCGTGGGTCAGGTTGCAGCAGATGTCAGTCAGCATCAAGCCGGGGGTCTCCGCAGTCCGCGCAGCGTCCGAGCCTCATTTCCGAAAGGGGTTTCTGGCAAGTGCGGCAGAGTTGGGGATAGGTGGCGCGCAGTTCGGCATCCACGGCCAGGCGGTCGTCGAACACGAAACACTCTCCCTGCCAGTGGCGGCCGCCGCATTGTTCGAGGTAGTTCAGGATGCCCCCGGACAGTTGCCAGACCTCCGGGTGTCCCTGCTCGTGCAGCCAGGCGCTGGCCAGCTCGCAGCGGATGCCGCCCGTGCAGTAGGTCACGATCGGCCGCGTATCCGGAGGCAGGTCGTGTGCCATCTCCTGGAAGTCCCGGAACTGATATAGCGGAAGGGTTTTGGCGGCGGCAAACCGGCCTAGGCGCGTCTCGTAGACATTGCGCACGTCCAGAAGCCGGATGGGGCGGTCCTCGTCCAGCCACTGGCACAATTGCTGTGGCGGCAGGTGGGTGCCTGGCCGCCGGCGTGCGACCGGGGTGTCCACGCGGATGGGAAGCAGGGAGGGGCGGAAGCGGACAATCAGTTTGGAGAAGGGGGCCTCGGTCATGCGGCTGCGACGGAACTGAAGCTGCTTGAACGGGCTTTCTCTCAAAAGGAACTGTTCTGCCTGGCTCACGGCGTCTTCCGGTCCCGCCAGGCTCAAGTTGATGCCTTCGGGGGCCAAGGTGATGTTGCCGGCCAGCCGCAGGTCTTCGCAGGTCTCGATCAGGTTCCGGCGCAGCGTTTCGTCTTCTTCGAAGTCCAGGAACTGGTAGGCCGTGGTGTGGGCCAGCGGGGGCGTCATGTCAGAACTGCTCCAACGTGGTGAACAACCCGACCCGGAGATCTTTCGCAGTATAGATGTCGCGCCCATCGACCTGCACCAGACCGTCGGCGATGCCCATCACCAGTGACCGGGTGATCAGGCGCTTGAGATGGATGTGGTAGTGAACGGTGTGGTTTTCCGGCATCACTTGGCCGGAGAACTTGACCCGCCCGACGCCCAGTGCCCGTCCCCGTCCGGGATGTCCTTGCCAGCCTAGGAAGAACCCGACCAGTTGCCACAGGGCGTCCAGGCCCAGACAGCCCGGCATCACCGGGTCGCCGGGGAAGTGGCACTTGAAGAACCAGAGGTCCGGATGAATGTCCAGTTCCGCCTTCAGCTCGCCTTTCCCGTAGGCTCCGCCCTCCTCGCTGATATGCGTGATGCGGTCTAGCATCAGCATGTTTGGGCTTGGCAACTGGGCGTTGCCTTCGCCGAATAGTTCGCCGCGTGCGCAACGCAGGAGCTCCTCGTGGGAAAAGCTGTGGGGAAAGTCCATGGGCAGAATACAGGTTGAAGAGCTTGCCGACTATTCTATAGAGTGATGGGCGTCGGAGAAGCGCGGTCAGGCCGGCTCGGCATCGGCTTGGGCATCCAGATGCATCCGGCCCAAGGCGAGACGCAGCTCCCCGAACGTCTGCGTCGGGATGATTCGGGCCTCGTCGATGACCGCCTCGAAGAGGCTCAGGTTGGAGCCATGCAGGAGGATGGGGTGGCCTTCGGGGGCGGCGCGGCGCAGTTTGCGTAGTTCGTTGGGGAGCAGGGCGTCGTCGGCCGGATGGGCGGCGATGGCCGTGCACAGGGCACGGCTGCGCTCCGCTGCGTAGGCGATCTCGTCGGCAGACAGCCCGGAGCCGAGGAAGACCGGCCGCCAGCCGTAGGCCCGGGTGGCCACGGCCAGACGCAGCAGCGGAAGTTCGTCCGTGCCGGTTCGCCCGCCTGCCACGACCACGCGAAAGGCAGAGCCGGTTCCCGGGCATGTGGCGTAGTTCAGCAGGTGACTGCGGATCACGCCTTCCGCCATGTGCTTCTGTACCATGCGCAGGGTCCCGTTGCGGCATTCGTCCTGCATGTGCTGGATCAGTGGCGCGATCAGGTCTTCCTGCATGAACAATTCGGCCAGGTTTTTCTCGGCATCGTTCAGAGTCTCGGCCAGCCGTTCCGGGTCCAACGCGTCGATGGCCTCGAGGCACCGGTCGAAATACTCCATGACGGCATCGGTACGGGGTCGTGAGGAACTGAGAGTCGGCACCAGGACTACAGCTTGTTCGTCTCCTTCCACCATGGTCTGGAGCTCGACGGTGGACAATTGCGCGATGTCTCCGATGCGTCGTCCGGCATCGGTGGCGCGGGCTAGCAGGCGCAGGCGCTCGATGTCTGCATCCCGATACAGCCGGTGCTGGTTCCGGGTGCGCGACGGCTCGACTGCGTGGTAGCGGCGCTCCCAGGCGCGGATTAGCTCGACGCTCAGGCCCGAGCGGCGAGCAGCGACCTGGATGGGATGGAGTGGAGATTCTGCCATGTCAGGCTATACACCTTTTGTTCAGGGAAAAACCGGGAAACCCGTCGTTTCGTACAGCCATTGTACTGGATATCTTTCGGTAGGCCAACGGGAAGGCTGAAATATTTGTGTTAGATTAGCGTCAAAGAATCGTGTTCCTACGATTGTAAGAATTACTTAGGAGGAGTCGTGAAAAAACTGTTTATCAATCTGCGCTATTTCCTCGCGCCGCTGCTGATTCTATCGGCACTGTTCGGGGTTTTGGCGGGCGGACCTTGGGTCTGGGTTGGCGTCGCCCTGATGGGCGTCGGCATTCTGGTCGACACCACCACGCCACAACGCACCATGGGTGCGGGGTTTGACGAGGAAGGTGATACCTATGGCGTTCCCGCCCTTCAGAATGGTGTCATGTACAGCATGCTGGGTGTTTTCGTCCTGTTGCAGCTGGCGATCAGCTGGCGCATCTACCAGTATGTGACGGGTGTCCCGATGGGAACCGGCACTTTCCTGGGCCTGAGCTATCAGGAGGGAATTACCGGAATGCAGTTGGTCGGTGCGGTCGTTTCGACCGGCATCTTCGCTGGCATTGGCATCATCTACGGCCACGAGCTGGCGCATACCAAGGGCTTCAGTTTCGTGATCGCCCGCTGGATGATGGCGCTGTCCGGCTCGTCCCATTTCTGCTACGCGCATGTGTACAACCACCATCTGGAACTGGGATGCGAGGACGACCCCGCGACTTCACCGCGCGGCCGCAGCCTGTATGCCCATTTCCCGAAATCCTATTTCGGCCAGAGCAAATTCCTGTACACGATGGAGAAGCATCGCCTGGAACGTCTGGGCGTGCCGTTCCTGTCCTGGCAGAACCGTTGGATTCGCGGCTATGCAATGAGCCTTCCGACGCTGTTCCTGTTCTGGTTCGCGGGCGGCTGGCTCGGTGTCTGCGCCATGTTGCTGATCTGGATGATCTCGAACTTCGAACTGGAAGCGCTCAACTATCTGGAGCACTATGGGTTGATTCGCGAGAAGGGCCAGCCCATCGACTATCGCCACAGCTGGGACAACAGCACGGCGTTCACCAGTTGGTTCTTCATTGAGATCGGCCGTCAGGCAGACCACCACGACCGTGGTGAAACCCACTTCTGGGAGCTCGACGAGGTCGGCGCACCGAATACGGGAATGGGGTATTTCACCCTGTTTGCATTGGCGTTGTTTCCGCCTGCGTTCCATGCCTTCATGGAGAAGGAACTGAAGAAGTGGGATGACAACGAAGCCTCCGAAGGCGAGTTGGAAGTCTCCAGGGCGATTAACAAGGTTGCAGGCTACGCGTAAGCCCTGAAACCTCAACTGCACAAGAGCGCCCCCTTTCGAGGGGGCGCTTCTTTTTTGGGGCGGGCCCTCCGTACAATACTGGCATGAGCGAATTCGGACAGACCCGCCGGTTGAAAGACCGGTTGATTGATGGAGGGGAGGCTGTAGGGCAATCGGCGCAACAGCAGCGCCGGCTGACGTTGGAGCAGGAATTGGGTCGTCCGGATCTCAAAGATTCAGAACGTCTCGACGCGAAACTGGAACTCTCTCAGATCCTGCTTGATCTGGATGAGCCAGCAATGGCCTTCGAGATGGCCCGGGAGGTGCTGGACGCCGGCATGCGGGCGGCATGCTACGAAGAAGCGGCCTCGGCCTGTCAGGTCATGTACCTGAGTGAACAACCAGAAGCCATGCCGGCTCTGGGACACGGCATTTGGCTCGCATTGTCCTGCCCGGTAGACCCGGAACTGACTTGGCAGATGCTCCGCCACTTGGTGGAAGAGACGCCGCCGCAATCCGATGGTGCCGCCGTGGCTGCGATGCTGGCTTATTTCCTGATGGAGAAGCGGGCCGTCGGCGCGGAGCGCGACCGCCTGATCTTTTTGGCCCGGCAGCAGGTAGCGGAAGTGGCCGAGCGCCACCGCGGCATTACCGACGAAGAGGCGATCGGAATCTGGATACAGATGTACGATTTGGACGATGTGGACGTGCTCCTGGAACGGATGGCGCGCATCCTCGATGCGATCACGCCGGCCTGGTGGTTTGACCGGGAGGCGGTGCGCGCCCGGTTTTCCTCTCACTGAATTGCAATCAGCGTAGGAACATGGCGGCCGTTGACGATCCCTACGCCCGCCGCATCATCCACATCGATATGGATGCGTTCTATGCGGCGGTTGAGATGCGCGAAGACCCTTCGTTGCGAGGGCGGCCCTTGGTCGTCGGCGGAGACCCGGAGCGGCGGGGTACGGTGGCGACCTGCAACTACGAGGCTCGGAAGTTTGGCATCCATTCGGCAATGGCCAGCCGGACTGCGAGGAAGCGATGCCCGGAAGTGATCTTCATCCGTCCGCGGTTCGATCTGTACCGCGCCGTGTCGGTGGAAATTCAGGAAATCTTCCATCACTACACCCCCAAGGTCGAACCCTTGTCTCTGGACGAGGCGTATCTGGATGTCACGGGCTGCCGCCTGTTCGGCGGCATTGCCACCGACATCGCGCGCGACATCAAACGCCGTATTCTGGAGCGGACCCAGCTGACCGGCTCGGCCGGTGTTTCATACAACAAGTTTCTCGCCAAGATCGCATCGGACATGAACAAGCCGGACGGTTTGACCGTGGTGCGTCCGGAGGAGGGCCCGAAACTGGTGGCACGCCTCCCGATCCGGAAATTCTTCGGGATCGGTCCGGTGACGGCGGCGCGGATGAAAAAACTGGGAATCGAAACTGGTGCGGATCTTCGGCAATGGCCGCTAGAGCGGCTTCAGCCTTTGTTCGGAAAGCACGCCGAATACTACTATCAGGCAGCTCGCGGGATGGATTTGCGCGAAGTGGAGCCGGGCCGTCCTCGCAAATCACTGGGCTCGGAGACGACGTTTGTGACGGATCTCCGGGATCTGGAGGTAATGCTGAATGCGCTCAAATTGCGGGCCCGAGAGGTGGCACTGGATCTGCAGGAGAAGCGCCTGACTGGAAAGACGGTCACGGTGAAAGTCAAGTTCAGTGATTTCACGCAGGTTACCCGGAGCCACTCATTCGATCGGCCGCTGACTTCATACCGACAGATGGCGGATGTCCTGCCGGATTTACTGCACCGGGCCACGCAGCCAGGCCGTGCGGTACGTCTGCTCGGAGTGACGGTATCGAACCTAGTTCCGCATTCCGATGAGCAAGGGCCGGCGCAACGCAGCCTGCTGTAGGAAGTATGGCAGTGTAACGGAGACGTGGGCTGAGACTGTTCACTCGTGCGGATTCTTTGGCTCTAGCCCGAGATCGCCGAACTTTCTACGAAGGACATGTTTCCTCCACAGAATACCTGTTTCGGGTCAAACTCTTTTTTCACCTCGACGCCCATTTCAAATTTCTCTCCATAGTGTTCCTTCCATTCCTCGCGCCCGTAGCCTGTGCCGCCCGACAGATAGCTTTTCCCTCCGAGCTTGATGAGCGTTTTGTCAATCTCTCGCAGTCTTTCTCTTAGTTCGCTCGCGCGTTCATGGCGGGTGTGTACGGTCAGGACCGAGTACGAAAACACGCGCTCGCCATTGGGGCGCATGAGGAGCGGGGCATCATTCGACCCGGTTTTGAGCGGATATGTCCCGGTCCAGCTGGCAGGCACTTGCGGTATCCAACTCGGATCCAGCCACGGTTGGGCGAGCAGCGTTCGAAGAGCCTCCCATGGCAGGAACCAGTCTCGCCACGGATGGTGATTCATCCGGAAGAATCCCCATTTCGGGAACATCCCGGCATGTCCGACTTTGTCGGTGTCCCTAACGGCTTTGACCTCGTCATGTCCCAAGTCCTCCAATACCTTCTTGTCTTCATGATCCCCGTCATACTCGACGCCAGCGGTCAGGATGATCTGGTTCTTGTGGAGCCGGGTCTCTGCCCGGAGATGGTCGAACCGGCCATCATTAGTAATCTGCTCGAAATCGTTGGCGAACCGATCGAAGTCTTGATAGTGAAGCGTATACAGCCGGATTCGTTCTTTGGTCTTTCGAAGCTGGAGCCATGCGTCAGTGATGATGCCGAACTGTCCTTGGCCCGCTCTTACTGCATTGAAGAGATCTGCATTCTCGGTACGGGAGCACCGCATACGTGCACCGGTTCCGGTCACCACCTCAAGTTGCTCCACATGTTCAATCTGCATCCCGTACCGGTGTGAGGTGGTTCCCCATCCCCCGGCAGACAAAGTGCCTCCGACGGTAACTTCGGCAATGTCCGCCAACACTGGCGGCAGTTGTTGTGTCCCATGCAACGTGTCCACGATCTTTCCCCATGACGCCCCGCCTTGTGCACGTACCAAGCCTCGTTCCAGGAGTTGGACCCGATTGAGTTCTGTCATGTCGAGCGCCAGGCCCCGATCCGTGAGACATTGC
The DNA here is from genome assembly GCA_965116525.1 of uncultured candidatus Poriferisulfidus sp. Classification (GTDB taxonomy): domain Bacteria; phylum Pseudomonadota; class Gammaproteobacteria; order Poriferisulfidales; family Poriferisulfidaceae; genus Poriferisulfidus. Next base: position 292,633 of record OZ220694.1, on the reverse strand, counting down.
CCTCCTTGGGAGTGTCCGGCTCCCCGAATGGCCAACTGGGCTTCGTTTCTCGCAACCTTACGGACGATATCCGACACTTCCTCGGTGCTCCTCGGTGTCGCTACTGCTGCCGGTATTCTCTGGGCCATTCTCCCAAAGTCGTACGACCGCGCCTCCCGGTCTTCGAGGTTTCTGCTTACGCTTAGGGGGGGATTTTGTTTGCCCATTTTTTGTTCGTATGCCGCGCGCATTGTTGAATCTGCTCGCACACAAATTTTTTGCACCTTCTTTTTTTACTCTATCACAGCAGCGCATCCGCCACTGCCTGTTGTGAGCGGCTACTAAGATGTGCCTATTCTATGGGGATCGATGTTTGATTTACTGGAACGCCAGCACTCTCGCCATGTCCTATGAAGGCCGTTTTTCCCCTTGACACAGTTGTTCCGCCGGTGGACAATTGCTGATATGTCACGGTGAAATTTTGCCGGGGAGCGAGGAGGTCAATATGGCAGAGAGTAGGGCGGGGGTAGATCGCCTGGACGCCGGGATTGCTGGGAAGGGTGGAGCGATCGAGCCGTCGATCCGAAATGCCCTGCTGTACTTCCAGCCCCTAGTGGTTTTCCCTTTGATCATTTGTGCTGCCATGTATGGCGGCTGGTGGATCGCGGGCCCGATTCTTTACGTCATACTTGTGGAAAGCCTTGATAGCGCATTCGGAGAAGAAGAACGCAATATAGATCCGGGCAAGACGTCTGCAAGTCGGTTGTTTTTGTATGACTTAACGCTCTGGTTGTGGGCGATACTCTGGCCCGTGTCGCTGGCGTTCGCACTTTGGCAAATTCTTGTTGTCGGACATTTAGCCGTTTGGGAGATTGTGTTGATCGCGGTAGCGTTGATCAACGTTGGCCAGGCGGTTTTCATCATCGGACATGAACTGGTTCATCGACAGGCCCCGTGGGAACGCTGGTTGGGTGAGTTTCTCCTGGCTTCCTCTTCCTATCCGCATTACGCAACTGAGCATGTCTACGTCCACCATGCCTTTGCCTGTACGCCCATGGATGCGGGGACGGCCCCCAAGGGGGTGAGTTTCTGGCAATTGATCCCCCGGGATCTGAAGTGCAGCCTCACTGAAGCCTGGCGCTTTGCGCGGAATCGACTGTCGCGTCGGCGTCTGCCGGTTTGGCATTACACGAACCCTTTCTGGCGCTACTCTCTTGATCTCGCGATCTGGTATGGGCTGGTCTATTGGATGGGCGGGCTGGGGGCGCTGCTGGTCTTTATCGCCCTTGGCTTCAGCATGGTCCTTTCGATGAAGATCATCAATTACGTCCAGCACTACGGGCTGCAGCGGGTCCGCCTGCCTAGCGGCCGGTACGAGAAGGTTCAGCCATGGCATTCCTGGACTGCCGCCAGCAGGTTTACGAACTGGATGTTTTACAACATGCAGCGCCATTCCGACCATCACATCGAGGCGAACCGACATTATCCGTTGCTACAGCATTACGGGGAAGACCAATCGCCGAAACTACCGGGGAACTACCTGCAGATGGCTGGTTTGGCCCTGTTCCCCCGACGCTGGTCCCAGGCAATGGACCCGCTGGTCGACCGTTGGCGGGAGAAGTTTTACCCGCAGGTTGACGACTGGCGCGCTTATGAGAGCCGGGCATATGCCACCTATCCGGATGCGTTCGAGGCAATCAGTGAAATTCTCGACACTACGCCTCTCCTCGCCGAATGGATCAATCACTCTCCGGAGCTGCTCGAGAACCTTTTGGACAGGGAGTTCACCGACCTTGACCTTCCGGACGGTTTTGGGCCGGATTCGGAATTCGAGAGAGTTGCCCGGCGTGGCCTTGCGCGCCTTTACTGGACACACGAATTCGGAATCTCCGAAATGAAGGAGCAGATCGGAGAGATTCCGTATCAAGGAATCCGAGAGGCGGTGGAGACTGCACGGCACTGGTCAAACGACAAGACATTCCAAGTCGGCATGCATACGATACGCGGCAGTCTGTCTCCGGTCGAGGCAGGGGTGGCATTGTCCAACATCGCCGAGGCTTCAATGGCGACCTTGCTGTCGGCAGTCGGAAAAGTACTCTGGAGCCGTCACATCTGGCAGGCCAGAGACGGCGTGGTGGTGGCGATTTCGGAAGGTTTGGCTAGTGGGGAGGCAATCCCGGGTGTCGAACTTTGTCCGATGGTCGTGTATGACAGCGGAGGATCCTCTGATTCGCATGGCGAAGTGGCCTGCGGCCGCTTCATTGAGGCGCTTTACGCCTTGTCGCGCGGCAGCCTCCTGTTCTCCTCGGTTGCGAAGGGCGAAGGGCGAAAAGTGATTCGCTCCTTGGCTGATTTCAAGGAATACTATCGAACTGTTGGCTCGGCTGGGGAGATGCTGGAATTGGCTCGAACGCGACACATCTTCGAGGCGGGTCATTCTGAAATGGGGAAGCAGTTTGCTGAAGCCCGGCGCGAAGCTCTGGCTCATGGAATTGCACGCGACTCCTTGATTGCAGAATTACGCAAAGAATCTAAAGATGTGGCTGAACCTGGCTTGCTATCAATTGATGGCATGCGAGGGGGGCGTCAGGATGTCGAGCGCGCGGCTCGATTCCTGCAGTTGACCCATGCAGAGGATGTTCCAGATATTGTGGCTCCTGATGCGATTTCGATTTTCCGGGCTGCGGGTTCAGCAAAATTGGTTTCCGAGGATGCCGAAAAACACCTTGTGGAAGCGGCAGAGATGTGGCAGAACTTGAAAGGTATCCTTCGACTAGTCATGAAAGATAGCTTTGCGGCCGAAACGGAAGCTCCGCAAGCGGAAACCATAATCGCGCGTTCTTGCGGGATGGATGGCTATGACGAATTGACGACAACAATCCGTGAAGTGGCGTCTCGTGCCGCCGCTGAGGTCGACCAACTTATGGCTTGACGGGTTGCCTCAACGTGCCTGAATTCCCGTTGCGAAAGTTATGTGAGAATGGTTTTGGCAGAGGTGCCACGTCGGTCTACGGCCATTAACAGGGGAGGAAGCAGAAGAAGGTCCGCAAGTAGCGCGAACGCGATAATCAAAGCAGTGAGCACTCCTACCTGCATGGTAGGGATAAATGGTGAGAAGGCTAAGATCAGGAAACCCGACACTAGCACGATCGAGGTCGTAAACAATGCCCGCCCGACGGTCTGAAAGGCATAATGCACCGCTTCGTCGGGAGTGGCTTCATGTTCGCGTCTTGCACGACGGTACTTGCTGAGGAAGTGAACCGTATCGTCCACCACGATTCCGATCGTCATCGCGAGCACCACCGATAACGCCAGACCCACTTCTCCTACGGCTAGCCCCCAGACACCGAACCCCATTGCACCGGGAATGAGATTGGGCACGAGGCTGACGATGCCGAGCCGGAGCGAACGCAGGGCAGCGATGAGAAAAAAGGAAATGCCAAGCAGCGCGACTATTGTGCCGAGCAACATGGCTCGGATATTGCGTTGCCCAATATGAGCGAACATTAGCGAGGGTCCCGCCGCCTTGACTTGCGTGAGGTGCGGAGCATTGTCATTTAGCCACGCCAATGCACGTGCGTGTAGCTCTAACACTTCACGTGAGGAGAGAGTTCTCGCGGTTACGCTTACACGTGTGGCTGATTTAGAGATGTCAATTTGGTTGTTGAGGCTGAGTCCGAGGGGAAGCGAGAGCTCGTAAAGCAACAGGTATTGTGCGGCAAGTTCCCGGCTGGTCGGTAGCCGGTAGGCATCTGGATCGTCACCGTGCATGCTTTTGTTGAGTTGCTGGAAGGTGTCGCTGATGGACATGACGTGTCGCGTTTCCGGCTGGGCTCGGTACCAGTCGGTAAAGGCTGCCAGGTCTGCAAGATATGTGGGATCGGAGATTGCGCCGGGCTCGGATGAGGCCAGCGAGTAATCGATCACGGTGTTTCCACTCAGATGTTCGTCTAGGAAGTCGCTGTCTTGGCGGAACTCAACGCTCTCGTCGAAGAAGTGCACGAGCACATCATTCAATTCATTGCGTGGGATGGCGGCCAACAACAGGAGGACTACCACGGCCATTCCCCACAGCAGGGAAGTTCGGCGGCGCACGACAAACGCCGAAAGAGCAGCCATCATCGGGTCGCCTTCTTGTTGGCCCGTCCGAACTCGCGCCGGGAGTAACGAGAGTAGAGCGGGCAAGAACGTAATTGAGAGAAAAAAGGAAGCAATGATGCCGAACGCAACGAATGTACCCAGATGGCGATATGGAGGCACCTCAGAGAAGTTCATGGCCAAGAACCCAAGCGCTGTGGTCAGGCTTGCCAAGAAGAGGGGGTTCAGGTTGACTCTGAGGGATTCGGCAATGGCCAGACCCTTCGAATCTCCAGCCTGCATGCGTTGCTGTATCGAAACCAGTAAATGAACACAGTTGGCTACGACGATCATCAATACGATAGTCGGAGCTGGAGCCGTGGGAGGAGTGAACGGCAAGCCAACCCAGCCTCCCATCCCCATGGAAACTAGGATGGAAAAGATGATGACGGCTCCGGTTGCCATTACTCCTGAAACCCCCCGGGTCAAAAGGCCGAGGACCAATGCCATAAGGATCAAACTTGCGGGAAGAAACGTCTTTTGGCTGTCGATAGAAGCTTCTGTAAAGGCATGATTAATCACCACCGTCCCGGCTAAACGAATGTCGATTCCTGGGAACCGTTCCTCTGCCTCGGCCGCAAGATCGTTCATGAATTTGGCTACCACCGGGACTCTGGCTGCTTCGTCTTCTGGAGGTAATTCCACAGTCACATTGACAGCACTGACGCCTCCGTCTGCAGCGACCAATTTACCGGCGAGCCGCGGTTCGGCTAGAGCCGTTGCTCGAATCCAAGCCCGTTCTTCTGGATCGTCTAGTTTTAGAGGGTCGACAAGGTTTCGCACGAACAGGTCGTCGCCGCTTGCTGTCGTGTGCTGGAAATTGGCGATGGAATCGACCCGACTGGAGTGAGGGGTTTGCCAGGCTTGCTCGGTTAGCCATGCCGTGGCCGAAAGAGCCAATTCCGAAGCAAAGTCGCGATTCTCCGGAACGACCATGAAAAGGACGTTATCATTTTTCCCATATGTGTCTTCCAGTAATTCAAGCGCCAAGAGCTGAGGGTTGTCCTCACTGAAAAACATGCGGTAATTTGTGGAGGTCTTGAGAAGCAGAATGCCGCTGCTGGCCAGTGCAACCAAGAGGAGAGAGGCGATGATGATTGGCCAACGAGTCGCGACCACCCACTCGCCGAACCGGGCTTCGAAACGTTGATCCGAAGGACTTGATCTACCTGCCACAGATGCGAACTCTACTGCACATTAATTTCGTTTAATCTCATTCCATGCGAGCGGGTATGGGGATTGAGCACCTTCGAAAAAAAGTGTAGCACACCGAGTATCTGAATACTGCGGTCGTGCTTGACACGGTCATGTGGGCGTGGACAATTGGAAACCGTGAGAGGGGCGATTCTGGTACGCTGGCAGCCACAAGGTAGCGAGTGGCTTCCGTGTCTCCACTGAGTATCAATTTCTGATGGCATGATTCAAATGCTTGCGCGTTCGAGCCGTATAGGCCCCAGAAGGGAATGCCTTCGATGCGATAAAACTAGACGCCCAAAAGATCAGACATTGCGGGGATCATGCTGCGGAAGGCATGCGGAATAAGATTGTGGCGCACAATCAACCCACAAGTGGCGCCAAGTCTGACCAGTCTCGACAGGACAAAAACGCGAGCAGCAAAACACCGCCGCGCGAGTCCTCACGATCTGGAATACTGAAGAAAATCACAGCCGCTGACTTTGGCTTTATCGAATTTCCGGCACTAGCGCCACATTTTGAGTTTCGCTTGCTCGATGACGAGCAGGTGCTTTTGGTTTCCGAAACATTCAACACGTTACTTCGCGAAAAGATTCATGCCGACCTCTTGCCGCTTCTTGATGGACGCCATTCACATGACGATATCGTCGCGCTCCTTGCCGGAACGTATTCGGAATCCGAAATCCAAGCAGCAATTGCTTCTTTAGCTGCGAGGGGGTACGTCGTTTCCGGCGGCTACCTCATGGAGCGGGGACAGGCCGCATTCTGGTCCTCGCTAGGTGTTTCCCCTCGATGGGCTGAGGAACGCTTGGCAGAGTCAAGGGTGGAAGTCGTTGGTGATGATGGCTGTCTTTCCCGCAAGCTCAATGATCTGGGCATCGCTGCGGACACAGACCGTCCGACCCTTTCGATTATCATTTGCGAGGATTATCTCAGTTCACAGTACGCTGAGGCCAATCGGCGTCATCTTGCGTCTGGCGAGTCGTGGATGCTGGTGCAGCCGAAGGGTATTCGACCTTTGTTCGGCCCAGTATTCCGGCCATCGGGACAAGGCCCGTGCTGGGCCTGTCTTACATATCGCATGCATGGACATCAAGAGGTTCACAATTTCCTGCGCAATCTTGCTGGAGAAAATGCGGCTTTTCTGCCTTTTGTTGCCGAGCCCGCTGTTCTGGATTCGATCTATGGATTGGTTGCAATTGAGGTCGCCAAGTGGATGGTGCTCGAGGAGATGGCCCCTCTTCATGGGCGGGCTATGTCCCTCGATATCGCCCATCTGAAAAGTGAACACCATCCGGTCATGCGTCGGCCACAGTGTTTTGAATGTGGGGATGAGGCACTCTATAGTGCGGAGCGGCCGCCCATTCCGGTTCAATTGCGCGCAAGCCCGAAGAATATAAGCAATAGTGGAGGCTTACGCTCTGTTTCTCCAGAAGAAACCCTTGCTCGATATCGCCATCTGATTAGCCCGATTAGTGGTGTTGTCTCATGGGTCACACGTACCACAGATGAAAAGGATTCTTGGTTGCATGTTTATTGGGCCGGGAGCAATTTTGCGCTGAAAAGCAGAAAATTGAGCTCGTTGCGGCGGAGTTTACGGAGCAAGAGTGCAGGTAAGGGTAGTACGCCGAGACAATCCGAAGCAAGTGCCCTCTGCGAAGCGATTGAGCGCTATTGTGGGGCTTTTCACGGGGATGAGATTCGCTGCCGAAAGCGATTATCGGATTTTGTTAAAGCTGGGGAATCGGAAGCAATCCACCCAAACGACGTTCAGCTATTTAGCGATTGGCAACTGGATCACGCTGAGAAAATTAACGCCGAAGATCATCCCTACAATATCATTCCATCGCATTTCGATCCAGATGAGGAGATTGATTGGTCGCCCGTATGGTCGCTGACCCAAAACCGGCACCGATACCTTCCGACATCAATGCTCTACAGCATACTTAGCGAGCATCAAGAGCGTTCGGGACTGAAAGCAGATTCAAACGGGTGCGCTGCCGGGAACACGCTGGAAGAGGCTATCCTACAAGGATTTTTCGAGTTGGTTGAGCGCGATGCCTTTGCCATTTGGTGGTACAACCGGCTGCATTTTCCCGGTGTGGACTTAGAGAGTTTCAATGACGACTACCTGTCGTCTGCATGTGATCGCTATCAAGAGTTCAATCGCGAGTTGTGGGTATTGGACGTGACCAATGATCTTGGCGTTCCGGTGTTCGTCGCCATTTCCCGCAGAATTGACAAGGAAGAGGAAGATATTATCTATGCGGCTGGGGCACATACGGATCCACATATTGCAGCCCTGCGCGCGGTGTGTGAATTGAATCAATTCCTGAACTTGGTTCAAGGAAGGGGGCATGCTTCTGCAAGCGAGGCAGTCAATGATTCGATGTGCCGGTGGTGGTGGACGAACGCAAGGTTGGTGGACCACTCTTACCTTGCTCCAGATCCCGACGTTAATCTAAAAAGGAAATTAGACTATTCCGTTCCCGACACCACGGACGTAAAAGAAGATGTAGAGCGATGCCATGCGTTGATTGATTCCAAAGGCATGGAATTTCTAGTACTTGATCAGACGCGGCCCGACATTGGGATGCCGGTGGCACGGGTTATTGTGCCTGGACTGCGTCACTTTTGGCCACGCTATGCACCGGGGCGCTTGTTCGAAGTGCCGGTTGAGATGAAATGGCGCGAGAATCCGATTACGGAGGCGGACCTCAACCCCGTCCCGGTCATTGCCTGAGTTGTTATATGGACATTATCAAACAGTACCGAGCCACCGAGGAACGCCTTCGCAACGAGGCGGATTCCATGGGAGATTTTTTGAGCGGCTTCAGAGGCCGTTTGCCATCTAAACTGATTGGAGATCAAGGTTGGGAAGGAACCCTGAAACGTGCCCATGAGCTTCCGGCAACCATGGCGGCTTTCCCTTTTGGGTTTGAGTTGCCGTTACATGTTTCCTCGCCCTTAGCGGATTTCGGTGTGTCGCTGATAGGCGGGACCCAAACCGCTGGATATTTTGAGGAAAAGGGGGAGGCAGAGAGTGCGGATGCGTCTGTCGCGAGGGTGGCTGGACTATTGAGAGAAACCAAGTCGGAAGATTCCCCACTGCGCCGCATCGTAGGCAGCAAAATGTTGTTTGAATACGATGTCGATTCGGCTCCACATGGCACATCTCCAGATCCGGGAATTTTCCTATATCCAGATAAAAAAGTGTTGCTTGGTGATGGTGATAGCAAGCGACTTAAAGATCTTGGTGTTGTGGTTGATGCGGTAGCTTCGGCTGCCGGTTGGGACCTGAGTGCTGCCGAGCGCCAACAAATCGAACGAATCTATATGTCACTGACTCCGGAGATATCTATCTGGGGGATTGGGGCTTTCCCATCTAGGAAAAAGGGGATTCGCTTAGCGGCAGTGGGATTTAGGAAAACGCGTGACGTCTTGTCATTTTTGGATCGTATTGGCTGGTCCGGGCAACATTCAGCCGTTAATGCGATCGCACTGGATCTGGAGAAACGCGGTGCCTTCGTCTACATGGGTGTTCACATGGATATCGACGAAGATGGCGTAGGACCAAAGTTGGGATTGAGTTTCTACGCCCAGGAAACGGAGTGGTTGAAAGATATCCAGCATTGGATGCCTCTTATAGAAGGTTTGCGCGAAGGGGGCCACGCCATCCCGGAAAAACTCTCGGAACTGGTCAGCTGGTCAGTGGGCCCAGAAACCCTGTCGGGAAAATCTGGACAATTTATGCTTATGCAGGGAATCCACCACATCAAAGCTACGGTAGTCGATGATCAGGTGGAACAGGTCAAAGCCTATATTTTCCTGCTGATGTTTTCTTGGCCGTTTTCGTTTTAGTGTGGAATCAATCGCTGTTGGAGGGGGCAATTTTTTGCTTCGATGGCCGAATATTTTGCGGCCTAGTCGTTAGGCCGGTTTCATGGCGGAAACGAAGTGGTAAGTAAAAATTCCTTCTTGCAATCCTTTGTCATAGCTGATAGTCGCGTCCATGAACTCTCGGGATGCTTGATTTGGCAAACTGGAAGGAGGCACCAGGAACGTGAACAACTGCCACTTTTCCCGAAGGCTCTCCGTAGAAGGCGCGACTTCGGAGGAGAGATCCTCACATTTGATCTGTTCGAATCCCGCTTCTTCAAGAGTCGCAAGCACATCCTGCCATGGTTCCAAAGGTGGCATGCGCCAGCCGTGTTGCGTACTGACGTGGATCGCTTCTTGGGCTTCGGACATCGGCGTGCCGCTTGTGAATCCTTCTAAGGCTTGCCACAGTGCTTCTGGTTTGAGTACGCGGTGCACGCCTTGGAGGTAGGCTAGTTTGTCTGGGGCATAGCAGAAGGATTCGTGATTGAGCACTAGATCGAAACTTTCGTCGGGGAATGGCAGATCCATAAAGTCCCCGTAGAGGAACTCGACCAAGTGGCCGACTCCACGCCGCTCCGCATGTTCTGTTGCCACAGCAATATGAGGTTCGCAGACAGTCAAGCCGGTGACGTGAACGCCATACGTTTCAGCCAGCATGATCGCCATTCCGCCTACACCGCAACCGGCATCTAGTACTCGCTGTCCCGGGCCGAGGTCACACCCTTGCACCAAAGTTTGATTGGAACGCAGTAAAGCTTCCTGATCGGTTGTCGTATCTGGCCCCCAAAGGCCGAAGTGGCAGGCCAGAAGATCCCCAGCCAAGCCAACCATGTAGTCGGTTAGAGCAGCGTAATGAATAGAAACCGAAGTCTTGCCTTCCGGTTCGTGTTGTGGCAAAGACTGTTCGCTGCCCATAGCTGTATAGTTTAGCCGAGCTGGTTACGCGACAGGGGAAAGCAGAGCGAGTTCGAGTGTGTTGGTCGCGTACGGAAAAGTAGAGTGGTTTTCCGATGAGATTTGAAAAATAGGTAGATTACCAAGTGATGCTGCGTTTGCACCTAGCTCGCATGGGCAAATGACGAAGATGGCGTGAGGTGCCAAGGATATATTTTCCACGTGAAAGCTTAAAACGTCATCCCATTAACCATGAATGGCGCAGAGGCATGACCTTCTGCGCCATCATTATGTGTTGAACTAAAACTGTCTGAAACTAACTGCTAAATCGTAAGCAGTACAATTTCGTTACAGGCAGCAAGAAAGTCCCGCGGCGATCATTTCCAACTGTTCCTCGTTCAGTTCGGGACCAGCTGGCAATGTCAGATGAAGAGTGTTTGCGTCACTCTGATGAACCACGATGGTGAAGTTCTCTGGCACTTCTACGCCAAATTCACCAGCAATCGTAGCTTTCGGGTCAGAGATGAGTTGCTGACGAAAGTCCGCATCCTCCATTGCTCTGTCGGTCAGATGCTGACGCATTTCTTCAGCCCGCTGGGCTGCTGCTTCATATAATTGTTCCATTTTAATCCTCGCTAAATGGTGATCCACACGTGTGGGTTAATCCAAGTCTAGCACAAATTTTTAAACTTGCAAGACAGATTTTTCTGCGGATGAAACTTCCGAATCCCGAACTTAAAATCGCCCATAGGGCTAATGCTGAGGGACATTTCAAAAGGTTGAGCCAATGTCGTTCGCTCCGATTATAATGAGTTGCCTTTGGGTTGAAAACCAATGTTTAGCGATCTGCAACTTAATCAGGCTGCTGCCAATCGGAATAAGCGACAGCAGCTCGATCACCTTCTGAGGATCGTTGCGCCTCACGAGCGCATCATTTTGGCCAGCATAGGGCTCGTGTTGTTGGCACTCGTGGTTTGGGTAATATTTGGCAGTATCGTGCGTAGTGTCACGGTAGATGGAGTGTTGCTCAAGCCGGGTGTTCGCCACGAGGTCGTTTCGATCGAACCGGGTCATTTGGTGAAATTTCTGGTGGTTCTTGGAGATCAGGTTGAGAAGGGAAACCCGGTCGCTCGCCAGACTGTGCCAGAACTGGAGCGAGAGATGATTGCCTTGCGTGACCAGATCGAAATTCTGGAGGCCGGCATTCGGCAGATTGGCGGTGATGGTACTCACTCTTTGCTGTCTTCGGCCCAAGAAGCATTGCTGCAAATGGAAGGTCGGCGTGTTGCGAAAGAAGTCATCGTCAGCCACATGAGTGGCGAAGTCATGGCCTTGAAGGCGACTCCCGGGGATTATTTGCCCGCAGGGTCGGTTGTCGCTCAGTTACGCAACCACGAAAACAAGCCACTCCAGGCAGTGCTGCAGGTCGACCCACGCATCGCGAAGCGGCTTCACACCGGCATGCAGGCATCGGTAGAAATTGTGATGCCGGATGGAGCAATGCGCGAGGTGAAAGGGGTAGTCGCGTCCATCACTTCTGGTCCGCTACCGCATTGGCTGGCAGCATTTCGGCCGGAGGTGACGAATAATGCATATCGCATCGACATTGCGCTTCACCCTCAGTCAGACCTTGCCGTGCCAGATGGAACCCCGTGCCGCGTGCGTATTGTGCTCGGCCAACATTCACTCATTACGCTTCTTGACCCTGAGCAAATTTAAATAGTGATCCTGAATGCCTTCTTCCAACCCGAAAGAATCGGCCAAGCCAGGTAAGTCGCGAGTAAAAGAGCGCCAGAAGCGGCGCGTAACCACCCCGCTTCTGTTGCAGATGCACATGACTGAATGTGCTGCCGCTTGTTTGGGCAGCGTGCTTGCCCATTTTGGGCGCTGGGTGCCATTGGCCGAACTGCGAGGCAAGTGCGAGATCAGTCGCGATGGCTCGACAGCTGCCGGTATTAAACGTGCTGCCGAACATTACGGCCTTGAATGTTCCGGCTGGTTCGGGGGCTTTCGCCAGATCGAAAAAAGCCCGCTTCCGCTGATACTGTTCTGGGAATACAACCACTTTCTCATTCTGGAAGGTTATGACCAAAAATGGTTCTATCTGAACGACCCGGCAGTGGGCCGCCGCAAACTCTCGGCAAAAGAATTTAATAAGAGTTTTTCGGGAGTGGCCTTGCAATTCAAAGTTGGGCCAGATTTTCAGCCTGGAGGAGTTCGCTCCAGTATCTTGGAGCGCATTTCTCCTTGGCTGCGCGGCACAAGAAGCGCGCTGATTTATGCGATAGGGTGTGGACTGTTGCTAACCGCACTGGCCCTTGTGACGCCTGCATTATTGGCTATATTCGTGGACCGGGTACTGGGAGAGAACGAGCCTTGGGGGGAACTTGTGGCAGGTGCGATGGTCGGTGCCGCCGTCCTAATCTATGGCTTGACTTGGCTGAAACAACGATGCCTGCGGCGCTTGTCCACGCGAGTCTCGGTAATTGCTTGGAATCGATGCCTGACGCGGTTGCTGCGGTTACCAGTCGAATTCTTTAATCACCGACTTTCGGGAGAACTGACCGCCCGCGTCCTGTCCGTCGACAAAATTTCCAAAGGTTTATCGAATCATTTGCTTGACTTGCTGATTGAGCTCGGAATGAGCACGGTATTTTTGGTCGTCATGCTGGTGTACGAGCCGATGCTGGCGTTGATCGTCTTGGGTTTGGCTGTGTTGAATGCCGTACTGATGCGTGTGATTTCTCGTGTTCGAACAGATGCAAGCCATGTGTTGCAGCGGGAGCAGAGCTTGTTATTGGGGGTCGGCACGATGATGTTGCACTACACGGACACCTTGCGGATGACTGCTTCGGATGACCGCTTTTTTTCCCGTTGGTGCGGCCATCAAGCCCGTGAACTGGATGCACGCCAGTGCTTCTCCGAGTTGAGTCATGTCAACTCGGCTCTCCCAGGTTTGTTCTCAATCTTGGGCAGTGTGGCGGTCTTGGCTGTCGGCGCGACCGAGGTCATGGCCGGTGAAATGACGCTGGGCATGCTGATGGGGTTTTATGTTGTGGCAATCATGTTTCTGGCTCCCGTCGGACGTTTTGTGGCATTTGCAGACGAATTGCAGGTCCTTGAGACGGACATGCAGCGTCTGGAGGACATTACAGAAACCACGGAGGATGTAGGACAGGTGCGTCCGAGCGATTCGTTAAATTCCATCGCTACTCTGAACGGGCGGCTGCAATTGGCAGGCCGTGTGGAATTGCGAAACATTACTTTTGGCTACAGCCCAGGGCGCCGACCCTTGATTGAGAACTTTAATCTGACGATTGAACCCGGGCAGCGAGTCGCCGTGGTTGGGCCGAGCGGGTCGGGGAAATCGACAGTGTCGCGCTTGGTTTCAGGCCTCTACCAGCCGTGGTCCGGTGAAATTCTGTTCGACGATTGCCCGCGGCATGAGATCCCTAACGAGGTTCTGTCACGATCTTTGTCCATGGTGGATCAGAATGTGATTCTTTTCTCCGCGACAGTGCGCGACAACATCACACTCTGGAACCCTTCTATTCCGGACGATATCCTGATTGCTGCGGCTCGTGATGCCTGTATCCACGACGAGATTCTCGGCCGACCGCTCGGCTATGCGACACAGGTTGAGGAGGATGGAGCCAATTTCAGTGGTGGCCAGCGACAGCGGCTGGAGATCGCGCGTGCACTGGTCGGCAACCCGACGGTACTGATTCTTGATGAGGCGACGAGCGCGCTTGATGCTGCGACTGAAGATCTCGTCGACGATGCGCTGCGTCGCCGGGGGATTAGTTGCTTGATCGTAGCGCACCGGCTGAGCACAGTGCGTGACTGCGATCAGATTATCGTCCTTGATAAGGGAAAGGAAGTGCAGCGTGGCACTCATGACGAACTGATGGCGGAAGAGAGCGGGATCTACCACCGGCTCGTTCAGGCGGGCTAGTTTGATGGCATCTTCAGAATTTAATTCTCTTGCCAACTTGGCTACACAATCGGGCACGCCGGTGTCCTGTGCCAGCAACTCTCCGCTGGACATGGGAGATTCGAAATCTGTTTGGTTCATTGAAAAAGGGGCGGTCGACCTGTTTCTCGTTGAACGCCAAGACGGTGTGGATCAGGCGGCACCGCAACACTTGCTTCGCGCCGATTCCGGGCGTCTTCTACCGGGTGTCGCCCCGCAGGAGGGCAAAACTACTTTCAGTTTGATTGCGAAAGGATTGCCGGGCACGATATTGCGACACTTGTCGACCGATAGCTTGGGTGTGGTTCCGAGCGCAGAACTGGCCGAACACGTAGATGCATGGATCAATGATATTTCAGCCGAGTTGTCTCGGGACGCGGGGCAGCGGCCACGGCCCGATTCACCGGTCGAGCCTGGGAAAACTTTTCCAGAAGTGGGTGGCACGCTTTCATCTCGGCGGGGCGTGGCATGGATGTCGCAATTGCCTTCAGGCGCCGGCCTATTTCTAGGCTTGATTGATCCCACCGAGGGAAATTTAGAGGATGGGACTGCTGCAGACACCGTACCACTTACCCCCGAGACTTGGTTGACTTTGATAGGAAAAACGCGGATTTCCACTCGATTTTCGGAAGATCTCGCTGAAGAGGGGCTTCTTTTGTCTGCCTTGGCGAATTTCCATGTAATGGCGTTTTCTCTTGAACGGCTCAATCGTAGCTTGGCGGTCGCAGATCAGGCGAATCTGGAACGGGACCGAGTAATGAATCGCCGTGGCGACGAAGAAAATGCTCGACGCCGTCTGTTCAATCTTTACGACCTCCCGGATGTGAAAGATACCGATGTAGATGACGTGGCACTGCTTGAGGCCTTAAAGATCATCGGAGAGCACGAGGGTATTGATTTCAAGTGGCCCACAAAGTCGGGAGTCGCTGAATCCGCTCCCGCGCTTGGGGACATTCTGGATGCATCGGGAGTGCGTCGCCGGCAGGTGCGACTTGCTTGGGATGAGCGGTGGTGGATCGGGGACAGCGGCGCGATGCTGGCGTTTCGTGAGGACAGTGGTCAACCAGTCGCATTGTTGCCAGGCATGTTTAGCCACTATCGTGAGATCGATCCAGCAGGACGACGCAGTGCCCGAGTAACTGCTGAACGTGCGAAGAGCCTTCAACCTGATGCTTGGGTGTTCTATCAGCCGCTGACGTCGGGTCCGGTCCGATTGGGGGATTTGTACCGGCTTGTCCGAAAGGGTTTGATCGCTGATTTTCTACGCTTTGCGGCGGCCGGACTGCTTGGTGGCTTGGTACTGTTGCTGCCTGCCGTAGTGGTGGGCTTCGTTGTGGATGAGGTTATCCCGACTGGCGAAGTCAGTTTGCTGTATCTGGCAGCTGCAGCGTTGGCGGCATTCGCCTTGATCGGGGCATTGCTACATATCCTCCAAGGCATGGCACTCATGCGCCTTGAGGGGCGTGGTGCTTCCCGAGTCGAGGCCGCATTCTGGGATCGCTTGCTCCGGTTGCCTTTAAGCTTCTTGCGTCGCTATCCAGCCGGTAACCTTGCCATGCGGGGCATGACGTTTCAGGCTCTCCGCGATGCCGTACGATCTGTGATCGCCAACGCCGTACTGTCGATCGTTTTCTTGCTTCCTGCGTTTCTTCTGATCTTTTACTACGATGCGGCATTAGGTGGCGTCACGGTTGCTTTTGGCCTTTTGTCCTTGACCGTAACTGTCGTGCTGGGTCTGCAACAGATTTCGCCTCGCGGCCGGGTTCTCCGAGCCATCCACCATATGGCAGGTCAGTTGTTCCAGTTTGTCAATGGCATTGCAAAGCTTCGGGTGGATGATGCGGAAGGAACTGCTTTCGCAGTTTTGGCGCGGGGCTACCGCGAGCAGAAGCGCGCGGAGTCCGAACTCGGTGCCTTGGAAGATCACTTGCAGGCATTTGGTGCCGCATTGCCACTTCTCGCCGGGGCAGTGCTGTTCTTGATGGTGGCGCTACCAGGTCGGGAGCAGGTCGAGATTGGGGATTTTCTTGTTATCTACCTTGTATTCATAGTGTTTCAGGCGGCAGTGGCTCGGTTAGGCACTTCGTTTGGTGCCGTGGCCGCCATCATGCCGGCATTCGATCAGATCCAACCGTTTCTCGCTGAGACTCCTGAGACCAGTGCTGAAGGAGATCTTGTCGAAAATTTGGGCGGCGAAGTCGTGTTCGACCACATCACCTTCCGGTACGACCCTGATGGGCCGCTGATTCTCGACGATGTCACGATCCGCGCTAATCCCGGCGAGTTTGTTGCGATTGCCGGTGAATCAGGAGCAGGCAAGAGCACGATCTTTCGAATTGCACTTGGCTTGGATCGTCCCACTTCTGGAGCCGTGTACTACGACGGGCGCGATCTTAGGCACCTCAATGTCAAGCAAGTACGCCAGAAGATTGGCGCAGTTCCACAGGAAGTACAACTGCATCCAGAGGATGTCTGGGATAACATTGTCGGGAACCAGGATGATGCAGCAGCCGAGGATGCATGGGCCGCTGCCCGGGCCGCGTCTGTCGATCATGACATTTCGGCGATGCCGATGGGAATGCTGACGTGCGTGGGCGGTAGCGGTCTCACGTCAGGGGGCGAAAGCCAGCGCATCATGATTGCCCATGCATTGATTAACTCCCCCCGAGTGATGTTGCTCGACGAGGCGACGAACTGGCTCGATAACGACAATCAAGCCAATGTCATGGATAATCTCGCAAGCCTGCGGTCGACCCGTATCGTTATTGCCCATCGTCTTTCCACATTGCGTCAAGCAGACCGCATCTACGTGATGGAGTCCGGGAAAGTGGTCGAAGTGGGGACCTTCGAAGACCTGATGGAAACCGGGAGAATTTTCCGGGAACTCGTCCGTCGACAGATTGCCTGATCGTTCCATTTGTGGGAGTTGGGATTGTATGGCCTTGAATCCTAACCGTCGTGGATATCCATGCTATATTCATTAACAAAGTCTACCGCGGAGCGCATGGTGCATTTTGATATCCAGCGATACTGCGCGGTAAAATCCTAGAGAACCTGACTGCTTCTTGCCCACAAAGATGTCTGATCGCCTAACTCCAGCCGCACTTATCGCGTTATTGCTCGTCCTGTTGGCCGGGTCGGTCTACGTCTCCCAAAGGCCGGCACCGTTTTCGGAAGGTGTCTTCTGGCAGGTGAGCAAGGATGGTGAAATCGTCGGGCATATTCTCGGTACTATCCACAGCAACGATGAACGCGTTACGCGGATTCCGAAATCGGTCATGGACGTGTTCACGGACTCATCGGCCTATGCCATTGAGGCGTTTCCCGGGAGTGAGTTATGGAATCCCTATCATGGGCTTCAGAATATTCGCGGTCGCATGATGTTGCCGGGCAAGCAGACGCTTGCGGAGGTTGCTGGCGAGGAACTGGCGGAGAAGGTATATACGATCCTCAAGGGCAATTACGTTGATGAGGAGTTTGCGCGCCGAGTGAAACCGTGGGCCGCGATCCACAGCCTCGCTATTAAGTCAGAGCACCAAGGGCCGATTGTGGATCAGAAGCTTCTGGATCTGGCGGTGCTGCAGGACAAAGAGTTGTATCAAATCGAGAGCCCGGAAGAGTTGTTGGCTGCGTTCTATGCGATGCCGATGGATTCGCAGGTGTCATTGCTGAAAGATAAACTGCTGGCCTTTCCAGAGATGCGTAACACCATGGAAGAAATCGTTCTGGCCTACGGGAGGGAAGATCTGCAGAGCATGATGGACCTGTCGACAAGCTTTATTGATAAGGACCCGAGCAAACGAAAGCATTATGAAGCATATGTAAAGCATGCTATTGATATTCGGAGCGTTGTGATGACGCACTATATGGGCGCAGCATTTCGCGAGGGCAATGTGTTCATTGCCGTCGGTGCCTTGCATTTGTATGGGAAGAATGGAGTGCTGGCGTTGCTTGGCCAGGAATTTTATGGCGAATACGAAGCCAAGCGGATCCTGATCAAGTAGCCCGCTCGGTCTTGTTGCCGCGCAACGGGCCGATTTCAATTTACATCCGACGCCAGAGTGCGTCAGCTCGAACCCACTGCAATAGCGGGGGGAAGGGATCCATGGAGAAGGCCCTGGACTTTTTCGTCAACTGCGTCCGTAGACTGGCACGACTGCGCCGTTGATGGACCGGCTAGACGGGTCGGCAAGGTGGGCGATAGCGGCGGCGAGATCTTCGGGGGGAACCCACTTGGAGTGGTCAGCATCAGGCATGTCGATGCGGTTGCGGGGAGTGTCGATGGTGCCGGGCAGGATACAGTTGGCCGTGATTCCGGTCTCGGCACATTCAAGGGCAAGCACTTCCGTCAGAGTGACCACGGCTGCTTTCGAGACGCAGTAGGGGGCCATTCGCGCCCCCGGTTTACGCACGGCGCGGGCTCCCACATTGATGATGCGACCGAAATTCGCTTCTCGCATGATGGGCAGCACGTACTTGCAGGCCAGCCAAGCAGTGACGGCGTTGATCCGGAACATGCCGGCCCAGTCGTCCACGGTCGTTTCCTCGATTCTCGGCCCCATTGCAAATCCACCCGCGACATTCGCGAGAATGTCGATGCGTCCCTTGAGTTGATGGATTTTTCTGAAGGCTTCGCTTACGGAGGGTTCGTCGGTCAGGTCGCAGGCATGGGCCGCGGAACTCGGCACTTCTTCCAGCCGTTCGGCGTCGCAATCTACGGCAACGGTGAAGGCGCCGCGTTCCTCGAAGCGACGGATCGTGGCTTGGCCAAGCACACCCGCCGCCCCGGTGACGACAGCGACGCGATCAGCGAGGACATTCATGTACGGATTGCGGGCATAAAATTTAGGAAGTCAGGTTCATTGTAGGGCCCAATCCGGGAATGCGCCAAGCAGGCCGAACACCCAATCTCCCAGGCTGAAGACGAGCGTGGTCAAGATAGCGACCGAAAGGATATCCAGCCAGACTCCAGCAATTATCATCTTGATGATCGGGACTCGCCGGGAACCGTAGACGATGGCATTGGGCGGGGTGGAGATCGGCAACATGAACGCGCAGGAAGCGGCTAAGGCCGTCGGAATCAACAGCAGCAGAGGGTGCACGTTGATCCCCTGCGCAAGGCTGGCCATGATCGGGATGGCCGTGGAAGTGGTGGCCGTATTGGAGGTTAGTTCGGTCAGGGTGGTGATGAAGCCGACCGTGCTCATCACTACCATGAGAGAACTACTGCCGTGCAGCAGGACCTCGAATTGCTGAGCCGCCCAGGAGGACAGCCCGGAAACGCCAAACCCTTTGGCCAATGCCAAGCCACCGCCGAAAAGAATCAGCACCCCCCAGGGGATCTTGTTCAGATCGTCCGTATCCAGTAGCCGGCCATGAGTCGATTTGGCGGGAAGCGCGAACAACAGAAGTGCCATGGCGATAGCGACCGTGCCGTCGTCGAGCATCGGACCGATGGCGGAAATATCGAATCGAGCCAGAAACAGGTCCAGGTAGTGACTCCAGCCGAAGATATCGATATCGCTGCCGAACAGATGCTTCTTGCGGGTGAACCACAGGATCACCAGGGTGACGAACACCGCCAAAACTCTTTTTTCTTCCGGGCCCATGGGTCCGAGCTCCCGGTGTTGCCGGCGGATCAGATCTCCGCCGCTGAACTGGCCCGTAGGAGGCAGAGGAAAGACCAGGCGAGTCAGCAAAAACCAGGCGCACCCCAGGAACAGAAACGAGAAAGGCATGGCCATCATCGACCAGGAGGCAAACGAGATGGGTGGCGCATTCGGATACAACTGCTCGAACTGGGCGACCAGGATGGCGTTGGGCGGCGTTCCCGTCAGCGTGGCCATGCCGCCGATGGAGGCTGCGTACGCAAGCCCCAGCAACAAGGCGAAGGAAAAATTCCTCTCGCGAGGATGCAGAGGAACATCGGAGGCACCTTCGGTTTCGTGAAACTCCTCGCGGAACAGGACAACAGACAGCGCGATCGGGAGCAGCATCATGGTGGTGGCGGTATTGGAAAGCCACATCGACAGGAGGGAGGCCGCCAGCATGAATCCGAGCACGAGAGTATCGAGCCGGTTGCCCATGATCCTCAGGATGTTCAGTGCGATGCGCTTGTGCAGGTTCCATTTCTGCACCGCGATTGCCACGAGGAATCCCCCCAACAGAAGAAACGTGACCCAGCTCATGTACTGGGTGACCACGTTGTGGAGACTGATGCTCAGATCGCCGGGAGCCAGACCGCCGCTGAGCGCGGTGTCTCCAAACTCCACTTTTCTCGAAACTTCGGTGTAACGACCCCGCATGATGCCCATGGCCGGGAACAGTACCAGCGGCATCAGGGC
This sequence comes from uncultured candidatus Poriferisulfidus sp., assembly GCA_965116525.1. Classification (GTDB taxonomy): domain Bacteria; phylum Pseudomonadota; class Gammaproteobacteria; order Poriferisulfidales; family Poriferisulfidaceae; genus Poriferisulfidus. The sequence goes on along the minus strand of OZ220694.1, from coordinate 272,230 downwards.
GGTGGCGGCGATCGGGATGGCTTCGCTGATCCACCAGATGGCCATCCAGGCGGTAATGGCCACCATGCGGGTGACCATTGGGTTTCCGGGATCGAGGTCGGTAAAGGCGAGGATCAGGATGAATGCCAGCGGTCCAAGCCACAGCCCAATCCGGTTACGCAGGGTTACCGGTGCGTCAGAATGCCATGCAGGTCGGACGAACACGGAAGAACTCTAGAAAAAAGAAAAAAGCGCACGCGGGAGTAGCGTGCGCTAGGTTAGTTTGCACTCAACTGGCTGTCAATCCCAACTGAGTGCTCCTCCAGTCTGATATTCGGTCACGCGGGTCTCGAAGAAGTTCTTTTCCTTTTTCAGATCCAGAGTTTCCGACATCCACTGAAACGGATTCTGCGCCCCCGGGAACTGTGCCTCCAAGCCGATTTGAGCCAGCCTGCGATTGGCGATGAACTTGACGTAGTCCTCGAACACGGGAGCGTTCATTCCCAGAATGCCGCGCGGCATGGTGTCGTAGGCGTAGGCGATTTCCAACTCCACGCCTTCCAGGATCAGGTCGATCATCTGCTGCTGGAATTCTCCGGACCACAACTCTGGATTTTCGATCTTGATCTGGTTGATGACGTCGATCCCGAAGTTCATGTGCATCGACTCATCGCGCAAGATGTATTGGAACTGCTCGGCAACGCCGGTCAGCTTGTTGCGCCGGCCCATCGACAGAATCTGCGAGAATCCCACGTAGAAGAAGATTCCCTCGAATACGACGTAGAACGCGATCAGGTCGCGCAGCAGGCGCTGATTATTCTCAAAAGTTCCAGTCTGGAACAGCGGATCTCCCAAGCTTTGGGTGAAAGGGAGCGCCCACTCCGCCTTGCGGGCCACGGACGGCAGTTCCCGGTACATGTTGAACACTTCGCCCTGGTCCAGCCCCAACGATTCGACGCAGTACTGATAGGCGTGGGTATGGATGGCCTCCTCAAACGCCTGGCGCAGCAGGTACTGCCGGCATTCCGGATTGGTGATGTGCCGGTACACGGCCAGAACCAGATTGTTCGCCACCAGCGAATCGGCAGTGGAGAAGAATCCGAGGTTGCGTATGACGATCATGCGTTCGTCTTCGGTCAGGCCGTCCGGATCCTTCCACAGTTCGATGTCCGCAGTCATGTTGATTTCCTGCGGCATCCAGTGATTGTTGCAGGCAGACAGATATTTCTCCCAGGCCCAGGTGTACTTGAAAGGAACCAGCTGGTTCAAGTCGGCGCGACAGTTGATGATTTGCTTGTCGTCTACTTGAATGCGGGCTGCGCCCATTTCCAAGGCTTCCAAGCCCGTGGCTCCGGCACTGGCCTCAGCGGGAGATGGTTCCGTGACGGCCGGAGACTCGGGAAGGCTCGGTTCCAGAGCGAGGTCGGCAGTCGGCAGTGGGGCGCCCGGTGGAGAAAGCGGGTCGTCCCAAGCGGTAGGAGTGGTGGTTGACATGATGGTCTCCTTCGTGAGTTACTGGCAGGCCTCGCAGTCCTCGTCCATGGAGCAGAACGGGGTAGCGTTGTCGCCGGTGTCCGGGCTGACCGCATTTGCGGCAACCGCGTTGAGGTGGCTGCGTTCGTCGCCGGTGCTCTTCTCGACATGGGTGGCGCCGAGCGAACGCAGGTAATAGGTGGTCTTCAGGCCGCGTACCCAAGCCAGCTTGTACAGGTTGTCAAGATCGCGCCCGGAGGGCGTGGCCATGTAGAGGTTCAGTGACTGGGCCTGGTCAATCCATTTTTGCCGGCGCGAGGCGGCTTCAACCAGCCAGCGCGGGTCCAGTTCAAATGCCGTGGTGTACAACTGCTTGATCTCGTCCGGGATGCGGGCAATGTCCTGAATGCCTCCGTTGTAATGCTTGAGGTCGTTGATCATTACGTCGTCCCATAGCCCCAGTTTCTTGAGGTCGTGCACCAGGTACAGGTTGACGACCGTGAATTCGCCGGACAGGTTGGATTTGACGAATAGGTTCTGGTAAGTGGGCTCGATGCTTTGCGTCACGCCGGTGATGTTGGAGATGGTGGCGGTCGGCGCGATGGCCATTGTGTTGGAATTGCGGATTCCGAGGCGCACCTTCTCGCGCAGACCGTCCCAATCCAGCGTGGTGTCGGCATTGACTTGGTAGAACCGTTCGTCGCCCCGTGTCTGGCGCACCTTCTCGATTGAGTCGATGGGCAGGATTCCCTGAGACCACAGCGACCCTTGGAAACTCGGATAGGCACCGCGTTCCTGGGCCAGGTCGACGGAGGCGGAAATGGCGAAATAACTGATTGCTTCCATGGACCGGTCGGCGAATTCGACGGCCTCGTCACTGGCATAGGGGACGCGTAACTGGTACAGCGCATCCTGGAAGCCCATCAGGCCGAGCCCGACCGGGCGGTGGAGCAGGTTGGAGCGGCGCGCCTTGGCGACGCTGTAGTAGTTGTAGTCGATAACGTTGTCCAGCATGCGCATGGCAGTGCGCACGGTGTGCTCCAGCTTGTCCATCATCAGGCCGTTGTCGTCGACATGGGCCGCGAGATTGATGGAGCCGAGATTGCATACGGCGATCTCATCGTCGGAAGTGTTGAGCGTGATCTCGGTACACAGGTTTGACGAGTGGACCACGCCATGGTGTTGCTGGGGGGAACGCAGGTTGCAGACGTCCTTGAAGGTGATCCAGGGGTGGCCGGTCTCATAGAGCATGCCGAGCATCTTCCGCCAGAGATCCTTGGCGCGAACCGTTTTGAAATTCTCGATCTGTCCGTTTGCGGCCATTGCCTCGTACTGGGCATAGCGTACCTCGAACTCTTCGCCGACCAGATCGTGCAGGTCGGCCGTGTCGCTCGGGCTGAACAGGGTCCAGTCCGCGCCATCGGCGACGCGCTTCATGAACAGGTCCGGAACCCAGTTGGCAGTGTTCATGTCATGCGTGCGGCGTCGGTCGTCGCCGGTGTTCTTGCGCAATTCCAGGAATTCCTCGATGTCCAGGTGCCAGGTTTCAAGGTAGGCGCACATGGCGCCTTTGCGTTTGCCGCCCTGGTTGACCGCGACGGCCGTGTCGTTGGCCACCTTGAGGAACGGCACCACGCCCTGGGAGCGTCCGTTGGTGCCCTTGATGTGCGAGCCCATGGCGCGGATTCGGGTCCAGTCGTTGCCGAGGCCGCCAGCGAACTTCGACAGCATGGCATCGTCCTTAATGGAGCTGAAGATGCCATCCAAGTCATCCGGTACGGTGGTCAGGTAGCAGGAGGACAACTGCGGGCGCAAGGTGCCTGAGTTGAATAGGGTGGGGGTTGAGCTCATGAAGTCGAAAGTCGACAACAGGTTGTAGAACTCGATAGTCCGGGCCTCCCGGTCTACTTCGGGTCCGGCCAAGCCCATGGCCACGCGCATAAAAAAGGCCTGAGGCATTTCGAAACGGGTGCTGTTCGAGTGTATGAAGTAGCGGTCATACAATGTCTGCAGGCCAAGATAAGTGAATTGCATGTCCCGTTCCGGCACGATGGCGGCGGCCAGTTTTTCCAGGTCATATTCCTGGGCCAGATGCGGGCTGAGCAGTTCGAGTGCGGTGCCGCGGCGGATGTAGTGAGGGAAGAAATCGACGTAGTCGACGGTCATCTCCACGGTCTGCGTCTGCACGGGCGCGTCGTAGACGAACCCCATCGCTTCCTGGCGCAGGCTGTGCAACAGCAGCCGCGCCGCGACGAACGTATAGTTGGGATCTTTCTCGATCAAGCTGCGGGTGCTGATCGTCAGCTGGCGGTCGACCTCGGCCTCGGGGACGCCGTCGTACAGGTTGCGGCAGGTTTCCTCGACTACGGGCTCGGGGTCGACATCATCGATACCCCGGCAAGCTTCCTCAGCGAGCTTGCGCAGACGTTCCGTGTCCAGCGGGCACAGGGAGCCGTCGGCGGACTTGACCTGGAGGGGGGTGGCGACTTGCTCTTCGAGACTTTGTTCTTCCGCGTCGCGTTCGGCACGTTCGTGGGCGCGTTCCTCCCGGTACAGAACGTATTTCCGGGCCACCTTGTGATGGCCACCGCGCATCAGGGCCAGTTCCACATGGTCCTGAATGTCCTCGATGTGAAACGTGCCGTTTTCCGGATGGCTGCGAGTCAGCGCATGAACAGTCTGCCGGGTGAGGTCGGCGACCACATCATGGATGCGACTGGATGCGGCGGCGGTCCCGCCTTCGACGGCGATGAATGCCTTGGTGATGGCAACCCGGATCTTGGATTCATCGAACAGCGTCAGTTGCCGGTTGCGGCGGATGACCCGGTATTTCCCGGGGGCGGTGGCTTGCAGGCTGGCCTCGGTGGGCGTGCTCGGCTGCGGTGCGCCGGAGGCAATGCTCGGCGTGCTGGCAGAAGGTTGCTCGGGGATGGTTTCGGCGGTCATCTTTTTAGTTATCCCTCCATTTATGGATTCGGACCCTATCTGGAGGCTACTTGACTCCGGATGTACCCGCTTACCTACAGGCAAAAGGGCTATCCCACAATATATAGAGTTAATTCCCCGTGTCAACCACTATGGAGTGTAGAGGAATGTGGAACACTCAGCTAAATTATGTGGAGAACCCTTCTATTCTGTGGAAAAGTGCTGAAGTGACTGGGGAAATGCCCCTGTACGGCCGATTTTTGAGGGGAATTTGGCAGGGAGGATGTGAAAAACTCATGACTATTCTAATTTTGTATAGCAATCCTACTATTGATAATTTATTTTTATGGAAATAGGGCTTAAGGCCTTCAATAAAGGGAAATCTCGTAATTCTGGTATGGTTCGCCTATGGACGTAACTTCTTCCGAATCCGGAATCCGGGCCGAGGCGGACCGCTGCGTGAAGTGCGGCCTCTGCCTTCCGCACTGTCCCACCTGGCAGGTTCACCGCCGCGAAGGAGATTCCCCGCGCGGGCGCATTGAGTTGATTGCGGCACTGGCCGGCGGACAGATGGAGTCCAGCCCGGCACTCCAAGCACGCCTGGATGGATGTTTGCTGTGTCGGGCCTGCGAAAGCGTGTGTCCTGCCCGGGTTCCATTCGGCCACCTGATGGATCAGGCCCGTGAACACTGGCCGACGCAGGGGGTCTGGTGGAGCCACCTGTTCTGTTCGGGAATCGGTCGCATCCTGTTGCGCTTCGGGTTCTGGCTGGCGGCGGCCAGCGGCCTCGCTCGCGTTAGCGGGCCATTGTTCGGTCTGCTGCCGGATTTCATCGTGCTGCGGCGTAAGCGTGTGCTCGATGCCGAGGGGCCTCTGGTTGGTCTGTTCACGGGATGCGTGTCGGATGTTGTGGATCGGGTCACGCTCAATGATGCGGCGAGTCTCTTGGAGTATTGCGGCGCCCGGGTTGCGTGGGTGGAGGGGTCGGGTTGTTGCGGCGCGCTGGATCGGCACCAGGGGAGAGCCGCGAGTGCCGATGCACATGTGCGAGGCAACGCCGAACGTATTAATCTGAGTGCATTCGACCGTCTGGTCTCAATCGCCACCGGGTGTTCGGCGGAATTGATGGACTACCCGCGTCTGCTGGATGGCGCCGAGGCAACGGAATGGGGGGACAAGCACTGGGAAGTGATGGCATATCTGGCTTCGCGGCAGGAGAAGCTCTCGTTTCGGCCGTTGCAAAAGACGGTCCTGCTGCACCATCCGTGCAGTGCCCGAAACATGTTGCGGGATACCGACTCGGCGACCCGCTTGCTGCAGAGGATCCCACAATTAAATGTGATCGAATCCCGCCACTCCCAGTGCTGCGGAGCGGCGGGCGTGGCCATGTTCCGCACGCCGCAGACGGCCCGGGCCCTGGCGGGAGACATTGTCGAGGAGGTTTCGCGCAGAGAGGCGGAGATCTTGGTGACGGCCAATATCGGTTGCGCATTGCACCTGCGCGGTGCATTTCGCGCGGCCGGGCTGGACGTTGCCGTCAAACATCCCGTAAACTTGCTCCGTGAGCAACTGAAGGATCAAACATGCGTCGAATAAGCCCGGTGGACCACCTGCTCAATGAGGCGGGCCGATGGCTCTCCGACCTGCACCCTCCGCCTCGTGCGGCGCGGTCGTATCCGGCACAGCCGTTGCCCGATGACAGGCTGAGCGAATCGCAGAAGCGGGAATCCGCCGCATTCATGCGGGTCAACCACGCTGGGGAGATTGCGGCGCAGGGCCTGTACCTGGGGCAGGCCCTGGCGGCACGCAGCGATGCGATCCGCACGCACATGCGAATGGCGGCCCGGGAGGAGACGGATCACCTGCGCTGGTGCGAACGCCGATTGAGCGAACTGGACTCGAGGGTCAGCTGGCTGACGCCGTTCTGGGGCCTGGGCTCCCTGGCCATCGGCCTTGCTGCCGGCCTGGCCGGGGACCGCCGGAGCCTGGGATTCGTGGAAGAGACGGAGCGACAGGTTGGTGCGCACCTGGAATCCCATCTGGCGCGTCTGCCGGAAGTGGATGCGCGCAGCCGCGCAATCGTCGGGCAGATGAGGGAAGATGAGGAAAGCCATCGCCGGCAGGCAGCCGATGCCGGCGCCGAGAGTGTGCCGGCGCCCATACGCTTCGGTATGGCGGCCGCGGCCCGGGTGATGACCCGCACGGCGTATTGGCTGTAACAAAAAATTACAATCGAATAACACATATAAATCCTTTATAAATCAATGGTCTTGACAATTTATTTTTGTGGTGTATATTTTTTCGAAGATGAGCCCAGCATCGTTAATGTGGGACCAAGACCATGCGTTCTCCTCTGCACAAGGAAGTGTTTCGGCGACCTGCGGTATTGGCCGGTGCGATAAGGCGAGAAAGTAGCAATGCCGGCGGGTCGGGCATGAGGGTCGTCCCTCGTTCCCGGCTGATCCTCTCCCGAAAACCCCGGCACCCGCCGGTTCTCGATTTTGTCCAACAGGAGTCTTCCACTCATGCTGGACGGTGCAGAACGGTAGGCGGGGCCAAGGAACGGAAACGCAATAATGAAAACAAAAAATCTTACAAGCTTTGCGCTTGTCAGCTACATTTCGCGTTGCTACCACGACGGCGATTGGGCGGCTTTGGCTGCCCTGAATATTGACCGCAGCCAGGCGAACCGGATCAGCCGACTCTCTGCATTCGAAAGCAACACACTCAGCGGCGTCGCCGGGCGCTTCGCCGTTTTCAGTCTACAGTTCGAAGTCCTGAAGCAGTGCTACCGCCTGGTTCTTGATGACCCTGCTGCGCTGAGCGGCTCGCAGTCCAAGACCAAGGAGGTTGATCTGTGCCTGAACCTGTTCAATCACGTCATTACCCTGTACCGCCGAAACCAGCAACGGGCGCTGAGCGAGATCGGCCTTAATCCGGAACAGGCGGAGTTCATCAGCCTGCGCCCCTGGGTGGAACTCCAGAAACTGGCAAGGTATCTCTGGTTTTTTACCACCGTGAAGATCGACAGCCAGCTTCTGGACCAGTCGATCGACACGGGTATCGCCTCGGCGCACTGGATTACCCAGTGCGTGGAGTTGATCCGCGCGGGTGCGCCACGAGACCTGATGATGCGCTACTACGGCATGAACTGCCAACTGTACGCGGAGGCGCGTGAGATGCACGGCCGACAGTGTCGCGGACGCCCCCGGGTCCTTTCGGACGATCTGCAGTACCTCCTGTACGATGAATTCGTACGCCGGTATCGGAGTTACGACGAAGGTGTCGACCCGCTGTGCCAGCCGGGTTTCTTCCTGGCGATCTATGAGAGCCTTGGGCGCAAGGTCTCGCTGCGGGAGATCTGGATCCTGATCCAGGAATGGCTGAACGGGAAACTGGTGCTCCGGCGGTCCGGGGGCGCTTCCGGGGAGAGTCCGGCGCCGGTTCAGGCCGGGGAGCCGAGCACGCCGAGGATGGCGCCGCGTTCGCGCAACCGTTCCAAGACCTGCCAGCCGCCGTCAACCACGGCCTCGGGGCTATCCCGCCCGAGTTCTGCGGCGATCCTGTCAAGTTGCGACCGGGCCGGAATATCGGGCTGATCCTTAAGCAGGGCGATCAGCCGGGCGGTGACCGGGTTGAGTTCCATGAACCGGACCTTTTCGGCAGAATCGCGGAAGGCGAACAGGAAGGTCGGGCTCTCGGGCTTCTGTTGCGGCTGGTGATCCGGGTCGATGCGATGCACCGGGTAGGCATAGATGCAGAGTTCCGATCCTGGGGACAGGACCACGGGGTGTTCCAGAAGGTCGCCGTCGGGGTCGATCCGGTCCGTATCGTGCGGGACGGCCTCGGCGCTTATCCGAACCCGGACGTCGGTCCACTCGTGGTGGGCGAGTTCGGCCAGGAAGGGGGGCACGTCGGGTTCACCGACATGCTCCCGCGAGAGGTAATCGACGAATTCCTGCCCGATCTTGTGGAAGTACGGGGTGCGGCAGCCGTGCTGAGAGAAGAAGGCGTAGGACAGCTCGTGCAGCGCATCCGGCCCGAGCAGCCGGGCGGTCATGGGGAACGAACGCTCGACGAACCCCTGGATGTTCTTGAAGAAAAGGTCGCGGTAGACGGCCATGCGCCGCTCCTCGACATCTTCCGGACGGGGGTTGTGGCGGGGGTCGCGCAGGTGCGCGCAGAATTCTTCCTGGACGCGCTGGAAGTCGGGTCGTGCGGCCATCGCGTCAGGCGGAGCCGGACGCCTGCGCCTGATGGTGGCGGATGCGCCGGACTTCCCCGAGCAACTGCTCGATCGGCGGGAAATTGAAATCCCGCTCCAGCAGGGTCGGCAGTGGGCCGAAGCGCCCGTACGCGTGGTCCAGGAGATCCCAGACCGGTTCGATCACGTCGGCGCCGTGCGTGTCGATGATCAGGTCCTCGGCCTCGTTGTAGTGGCCGGCGATGTGGAAGTACGCCACCCGTTCGGCGGGCAGCGCGTCCAGGTAGGCGCGCGGGGAGTAGCCGTGGTTCACCGAGTTGACGTAGACGTTGTTGACGTCCAGCAGCATCAGGCAGTCGGCCTCCTCGAGCACGTCCCGGACGAAGTCGATTTCCTCCATCTGCTTGCCCGGCGCGGCATAGTAGGAGACGTTCTCGACCAGGATCTGACGGTTCAGCGTCTGTTGCACCTCGCGGATCCGGTCGGCGACGTAATGCACGGCCTCGTCCGTGAACGGGATCGGCGCGAGATCGTAGAGTTGGGCGTGGTCCGAGCAGTAGCTGAGGTGTTCGCTGTACAGGCCGATGCCGTAGTTGTCCAGGAAGCCGCGGATGCCCTCGAGCAGTTCGCGGTCCAGCGGGGCCGGGCTGCCGAGCGACAGCGACAGGCCGTGCGTGGTGATGGGGTAGCGCTCGGCGAGCTTGTCGAAGCGGGACTTCAGCGAGCCGCCGAGGCCGATCCAGTTCTCGGGGGCGACCTCGAAGAAGTCGACCGCGCCGTCCTCGAACCGAAGGAACTCGTCGAGGATGTCGCGGCGCAGGCCCAGGCCTGAGCTGCGCGGGCGCGGGAGATCATTCGTTCGGGCAGGCATTCCGGCAGGATCTCGAGATCCAGTAGTCCAGGCTGACGTAGCGTCCCGAGCCGATGAAGAACAGGGTCAGCAGCATGATGAAGTAGGTGGCCGCGAACTCGATGCCGTTGTTCAGCATGACCAGGCTGCCGTGCTCGGTCAGCCAGGAGTAGTCGCCGTCCTCGCGCAGGATGGATTTGGCGACCTGCAGCCGCTCGACGGCCTCGACGGTGCGTTCGGTGGCGAAGAAGCCACTGCCGGTGGCGATCGCGAGCCAGCCGTTCTTCCAATGCACGGCGAAGGTGGCGACCAGCATGGTGACCATCAGGGGGATGCTCATCCAGCGCGTGGCGAGGCCGACCAGCAGCAGGATGCCGCCGAACAGTTCGGCCCACCCGGCCAAGGCGGCCATCAGGGCCGGGAACGGCAGTTCCAGGCCGTATTCGAACCACTGTACGGTGCCGGCGTTCGGCAGCAGGCTCGGGAGGTCCAGCTTGCGGGATCCGGCCTCGATGAAAATGGGCGCCAGGTACAGGCGCAGCAGCAGAGGCGGCAGAAAGTCAAGCGGCTGCAGACGTTCGAGAGAGTGGTAGGCGCGGCAGGCGCAACGGATCAGGCTCATGATGCAAGTCCTCGTTAACAGGCAGACAACGGCAGGCCGGTACCGTCTGACGGGGCGGTTTCCCGAAGGGCTCGGATTTGTTCCGCGCCCTCCGGGAGTCCGGATGCGGGCACCGTGCGTGCCCGCAGTTTAGGCTTTACTCGCTTGCTTCTTCAGCTGCTTCTTCAGCTGCTTCGCCCTCGGAAGCTTCGCCTTCAGCAGGAGCTTCCCCTTCAGCTCCGTCCTCGGCGTCCTCGCCACACTTGCCTTCACCGCATTTGCCTTCGCCGCAATTGCCTTCGCCGCCATCTGACTCGGCGACCATGTGGCCCGAGGACAGTTCGGTTAGGCTGAAGGGATTGTCGGCGGCGACCGCGCTGGAACACGCCAGTGCGCCTGTGATGCCCAAGGCCAGTGCGATGGGGCTTAGATCTTTCTGGTTCATAGTGTCAGGTACTCCTTGATGAATGGGGAACAGAAATATTCCGCTTGATTGTAACAGACCATATGACCGAACTATTACACTTTGGTTCCCCCCCTGAATTTTGTGCCGTGTCTGGCTTGGAATCGGGCTTCAAAGGCACCGCCCGGGCCACTCGCACAGGTCGGAAATCCCGCATTCCGGGCACTTCGGGCTGCGCGCGGTACAGGTGTAGCGGCCGTGCAGGATCAGCCAGTGGTGGGCGTCCTTGAGGAATGCCTTGGGGACTTGGCGCATCAGGCCGTCCTCCACCTCGCGCACGGTCCGGCCCGGCGCGATGCCGGTCCGGTTGCTGACCCGGAAGATGTGGGTGTCCACCGCGATGACGGGTTCCCCGAACGCGGTGTTCAGGATGACGTTCGCGGTCTTTCGCCCGACGCCGGGCAGCGCCTGCAGGGCCTCGCGGGTCTGCGGCACCTGGCCGCCGTGCTGCTCGATGAGCGCCTGGCAGGTGGCGATGATGTTGGCGGCCTTGCTGTTGTGCAGGCCGATGGAGCGGATGTAGGGCGTGAGGCCGGAGACGCCGAGTGCCAGGATGGATTTCGGGGCGCGGGCGCGGGCGAACAGCTTCTTCGTCGCCTTGTTGACCGCGACGTCCGTGCACTGGGCGGACAGGATGACCGCGACGAGCAGTTCGAATTCGTTGCGGTAGCGCAGCTCAGTGGTCGGCTCCGGGCGCGACTTCCGGAAGCGGCGAAAAATCTTCGCGCACTGGCGCGCGTCCATCAGGAGGGCGTCGCGCGGTCTCGCGCCCGGCCGACGGCATCCCGGATGGCAGTCCGCCGCGCATCGGTGTCGTCGTCCCGGAAGCGGGCGTGGGCGTCCTGCAGTTGCCGCTCGTGCGTGCCGCGCAGCACCGCCAGGCGCCGCAGGCGCTGCTGGGCCCGGTCGCGTGCCCGGAGACGGTAGTCGTGATTACGGGGCGGGTGATCCGGATCCGGCCGCAGGGAGATGCAGTCGACCGGGCAGGCCGGCAGGCACAGGGCGCACTCCGTGCACAGGTCCGGAAGCACGCAGTGGGTCTTCTGCGCGAGGCCGGCGATGGCGTCGAACGGGCAGGCCTCGATGCACAGGGTGCAGCCCACGCACTGCGGGCGGGCGATCCAGGCGACCCGGGCGGTGCTCACCGGATCTTCATGCCCGGCTGCGCGCCCTCGTCCAGCGTCAGCAGCCACGTGCCCTCGTCGTCCCCCGCGGCCAGGATCATGCCCTCGGAGGTGCCGAAGCGCATCTTGCGCGGTTCCAAGTTGGCGACCATCACGACCAGCCGGCCCTGCAACTGCTCCGGCGTGTAGGCGGCGCGGATGCCGGCGAAGACCTGGCGCTGTTCGTCGCCGAGGTCCAGGGTCAGCGCCAGCAGCCGGTCGGCGCCCTCGACGAGGCGGGCCTCCACGACCCGGGCGACCCGGAGGTCGACCTTGGCGAAGTCTTCGTAGGGAATGGTGTCGGACTGCGCAGGCTCGGGCGGCGGCGCATTGGCGGATTTGGTTTCTTCGATCATGGCATTGACGGATTTCGGGTCGATTCGGGTGGAAAGCGGGGTGAACGGCTGGATCGGGCAGTCCAGCTGCGGCGTCAGGCGGGACTCCCAGTCCAGCGGGCCGGAGCCGAGGAAGTCCTCGCTCTTGGCCGCCAGCACGGGCAGCACCGGCTTCAGGTAGATGACCAGCACCCGGAACAGGTTGAGGCCCTGGGTGCAGGCCTCCCAGGCCTGCTCGCGGGTGGCGTCGTCGCGCACCGTCTCCCAGGGTTTCTCCTGGCTCAGGTATTGGTTGGCGCGATCGGCCAGCGCCATGATGTCGCGCATGGCCTGGGAAAAGCGCCGCGCCTCGTAGTGCTCGGCCAGGCCGTCGGCGGCCGCGGCGAAATCCTCGAACATTGAGGGTTCCGGCAGCTGCTTCGCAAGCCGCCCGCCGAACTGCTTCTCGATGAAGCCGGCGCAGCGGCTGGCAATATTCACCACCTTGCCGACCAGGTCGCTGTTGACGCGGGCGATGAAGTCGTCCAGGTTGAGGTTGATGTCGCTGATGTCGGGCGACAGTTTGGCGGCGAAATAGTAGCGCAGGTGCTCCGGGTCGAGGTGGCGCAGGTAGGTGCGGGCCTCGATGAAGGTGCCGGTGGACTTCGACATCTTCTCGCCGTTGATGGTGAGGAAGCCGTGGCACCACACCGCGTTCGGCGTCCGGTACCCGGCGCCGTGCAGCAGGGCGGGCCAGAACAGGGTATGGAAGTAGGCGATGTCCTTGCCTATGAAGTGGTACAGCTCGACCTCGCTGTCGGCGGCCCAGTAGTCGTCGAACTCGAGCCCGCGCTCCCGGCACAGATTCAGGTGGCTGGCCATGTAGCCGATCGGCGCGTCCAGCCAGACGTAGAAGTAATGGTTCGGATGACCGGGGATCTCGAAGCCGAAATACGGCGCGTCGCGGCTGATGTCCCAGTCGCGCAGCCCGGCTTCGAACCATTCGTCGAGCTTGTTCTTGATCTCCGGCTGCACGCCGCCGTGTGCAGCCCACTGTTGGAGGAAATCAGTGAAGTCGCCGAGCCGGAAGAACAGGTGCTCCGTCTCCCGCAACTCCGGGGCCGTGTCGCTGAGCGTCGAGCGCGGGTTGACGAGTTCGCTCGACTCGTAGGTGGCGCCGCACTGCTCGCAGGCGTCCCCGTACTGGTCTTCGGCGCCGCAGCGCGGGCAGGTGCCCCGCAGGTAGCGGTCGGAGAGGAACATCCCGGCGACGGGGTCGAAGTAGCGCGAGATCGTCTTGCGGTGGATGTGGCCGGCCTCGGACAGGGCTTCGAAGATGCCGCAGGACAACTGGCGGTTCTCCTCGCTGTGCGTGCTGTGGTAGTGGTCGAACTCGATCAGGAAGTCGGCGAAGTCCTCGCGGTGCTGCCGGCCGATCTCCTCGATCAGCTGCTCGGGGCTGATGCCGCGCTGCTGCGCGAGCAGCATGATCGGCGTGCCGTGCGCGTCGTCGGCGCAGACGTAGGTACAGTCCTCGCCGCGCAGGCGCTGGTAGCGCGCCCAGATGTCGGTCTGCAGGTATTCCACCAGGTGGCCCAGGTGGATCGGCCCGTTGGCGTAGGGCAGGGCGCTGGTGACCAGGATGCGGCGCGGGGAAGACATCGGACGGGGGAACGGGTTCGCTGCGCCATTGTAAATGGGACGGGCACATCTGCGCATCTGCGGGCCGCCCCGCCCGTATAATGAACGGTCGCAGGATGCGGAACAGACATTAATTAAGGGAGAGACCGGCCGATGACCGTAAGCAGGGAGCAGATCGAGAACGCGCTCAAGGACGTGCAGGACCCCGGGACCGGCCAGGACCTGGTGGCGGCCCGGGCGATCAAGGACGTGGCGGTGGAGGGCGACGCGGCCCGGGTCGAGATCCTGCTGGGCTATCCGGCCAAGGGAATCCAGAACGAGCTGGCGCAGGCCGTCGAGGCGCGCCTCGCGCAACTGGACGGCGGGGCCCGCTTCGAGGTCGCGGTGAACTGGGAGATCCAGGCGCACTCGGTGCAGAAGAACCTCAAGCCGATGGAGAACATCAAGAACGTGCTGGCGGTCGCCTCCGGCAAGGGCGGCGTGGGCAAGTCCACCACGGCGATCAACCTGGCGCTGGCGCTGTCCGAGGAGGGCGCCACCGTCGGCATGCTGGACGCGGACATCTACGGTCCGAGCCAGCCGCGCATGCTGGGCATTTCCGGGCAGCCCGAGTCGCCGGACGGCAAGGGCCTGGAACCAATGAGGAGCCATGACCTGCAGGCCATGTCGATCGGGTTTCTGATCGACGAGGAGACGCCGATGATCTGGCGCGGTCCGATGGTGACCCAGGCGCTGGAGCAGCTGCTTGGGGACACCCTCTGGCGCGACCTGGACTACCTGGTGGTGGACCTGCCGCCGGGCACCGGCGACGTGCAGTTGACGCTGGCGCAGAAGATCCCGGTCAGCGGCGCGATCATCGTGACCACGCCGCAGGACATCGCCCTGCTGGATGCGCGAAAGGGACTGAAGATGTTCCGCAAGGTCGAGGTGCCGGTGCTGGGCGTGGTGGAGAACATGAGCCTGCACATCTGCAGCGAGTGCGGGCACGAGGAGCCGATCTTCGGCGAGGGCGGCGGCGAGAGCCTGGCCCACGAGAACGACGTGGAGCTGCTCGGCCAGCTGCCGCTGGACCGGCGCATCCGGGAGGAGACCGACAGCGGCACGCCGACCGTGGTGGCGGACCCGGACAGCCGGATCAGCCAGATTTACCGGGACATCGCCCGTCGTGCGGCCGCCCGGCTGGCGGCGCAGGCGAAGGACTACAGCGCCAAGTTCCCGCGAATCGTCATCCAGAACGACTGACCGTGGGTGTCAAGTCGGATCGCTGGATTCGGCGGATGGCCGAACGGGAACGTCTGATCGAGCCGTTCGAGCCGAACCAGATCAGCGAGGCGGAGGGCGACCGGGTCATCTCCTACGGCACCTCCAGCTACGGCTACGACGTGCGCTGTTCCACGCACTTCAAGATCTTCACCAACATCAACTCCGCGGTGGTGGACCCGAAGCGGTTCGCGGAGGAAAGTTTCGTGGACTACGAGGGCGACGTGTGCATCATCCCGCCGAACTCGTTCGCCCTGGCCAGCACCGTCGAGTACCTGCGGGTGCCGCGTTCGGTGCTGGTGGTCTGCCTCGGCAAGTCCACCTACGCGCGCTGCGGCATCATCGTCAATGTGACGCCCCTGGAACCGGAGTGGGAAGGGCACATCACGCTGGAGTTCTCCAATACGACGCCGCTGCCGGCCAAGGTCTACGCCAACGAGGGGGTGGCGCAGCTGGTGTTCTTCGAGACCGACGAGCCCTGCGAAACCTCGTACGCGGACCGCGGCGGAAAGTACCAGAATCAAACCGGTGTCACCCTGCCGCGGGCCTGAGAAATGAAAATCCCGACGCCGATACGGCGCGTGGTCGTGCTGATCGTCGGCGGCACGGTGCTGCTGACCGGGCTGGTCATGCTGGTCACGCCGGGACCGGGGCTGGTGGTCATCCTGGTCGGGCTGGCGACGCTGGCCAGCGAATTCCCCTGGGCGCGCAAGCTGCTGACCCGTGTCCGCGAGGAAGCGGGCACCCGGGGCCGGCAGGCCGGCGGCTGGTGGCGTCGCCTGCGGAACCGGGGCTCGGGGCGGTCGTGAGTGGCGGGTTCCCCTTCGGTACAATGCGGCGGCGGGTTACCCGCAACGCGACGGATCGCTAATTCCCCATGTCTGAGATCACTGCTGTTCACGCCCGCGAAATCATCGACTCGAGGGGCAACCCCACGGTCGAGGCCGAACTGTTCCTGTCGACTGGCGTGTCGGGCCGCGCGGCCGTGCCGTCCGGCGCTTCGACCGGTGCCCGCGAGGCACTCGAACTCCGCGATGGCGAAGCGGACCGCTTTGGCGGGAAAGGTGTGCGCACGGCAGTGGCACACATTAATGGAGAACTGCAGGAGGCCCTGCTCGGCATGGACGCGGACGATCAGGAGGCCGTGGACCGACGGATGATCGAGCTGGACGGCACCGCCAACAAGGGCCGTCTCGGGGCCAATGCGATCCTGGCCGCATCGATGGCCTGCGCCCACGCCGCGGCGCGCGACCAGGCGGTTCCCCTGTACCGGAAGCTCGGCGGTCCGGGTCCGTACCGGCTGCCGGTGCCGATGATCAACGTGCTCAACGGAGGCTCCCACGCGGGCAACAGCGTCGACATGCAGGAGTTCATGCTGATGCCGGTCGGTGCGCCCGACATGGCCGAGGCGATACGCTGGGGTGCGGAAATATTCCACCGGCTGGCGCGCGACCTGAAGGCGCGGGGGCTCAATACGGCAGTGGGCGACGAGGGCGGCTTTGCACCGGACCTCGAGAGCAACGAACAGGCGGTCGAAATCGTGCTGGAGGCGATCCGGGGCACCGGCTTCGAGCCGGGCCGCGACGTCTATCTCGGGCTGGACATCGCCAGTTCCGAACTGTACCGGGACGGGCGCTACCACCTGGAGTCGGAAGGCCGCAGCCTCTCCTCGGAGGAATTCGCCGATCTGCTCGAGGGCTGGGTCGACCGCTATCCCATCCTGTCGATCGAGGACGGCATGGCGGAGGACGACTGGGACGGTTGGAAGCTGCTGACCGAGCGGCTGTCCGAACGTGTTCAATTGGTCGGCGACGACGTGTTCGTCACCAACACCGAGATCTTCCGGCAGGGGATCGACCAGGGCATCGCCAACGCGATCCTGATCAAGCTCAACCAGATCGGGACCGTCACCGAGACCCTGGAGGCGATCCGGATGGCCCAGGAATCGGACTACCGGGTGGTCATCTCCCATCGCTCCGGCGAGACCGAGGACACCTCCATCGCGGATCTGGCCGTGGCGGTCAGCGCCGGGCAGATCAAGACCGGCTCCCTGTCCCGTTCGGACCGGGTCGCCAAGTACAATCAATTGCTGCGAATCGCCGAGGAACTGGGCGAGCAGGGAAGCTACGCGGGAGCCGGAGCGTTTGCGGCATTGAATTCTTCCTCCTGACGTATCGGGTCTCCCGCGATGCGCGTGTGGATCTGGCTGATGACGGCGTTGCTGGGCGGGTTGCTGTACTTGCTGGTGGCGGGTGACGGGGGCTTGCTGAGCCTGTGGGACCAGGCAGGCGAGGTCCAGCGCCTGAAAGAAGAAAACATGAAACTCTCCGAGCGCAACCGCGTCCTGTCGGCGGAGCTGGAGGAGTTGCGTTCCGGGCTGGAAGGGATCGAGGGCCTGGCGCGCGACCGCCTCGGAATGATTCGCGAGGACGAGGAATTCTATCAACTGGTGGGCCCCGAGGTCGGCGGGCGTCCGTCCGAGCCGGTCTCCCCCGAGCCGGTTCCCGAGACCCCGTGAGGATGCCGATGGACGACACGAGAGAAGTACACGCGATCGTGGCGGGAGGCGGTTCCGGGGAGCGTTTCGGCCGGGCCAAATGGGACGCGCCGCTCGGGCAGCGGCGCATGCTGGACTACGCGCTGCGGCCTTTGGCGATGTGCCACCCGGCGGTGCGGAGCATCACCCTGCTGCTGCCGGAGTCGGCACTTGGTGGCGAGCCGCCGCCGCTCCCGGCGGAGGTCGCGTTCCAGGAATTGCCCGGTGGGGAGACCCGAGCCGACACCGTCCTGCGCGGGCTGGAGGCCGTGCGCCGGCATGCCGGGGAGGGTGCCTGGGTGCTGGTGCATGACGTCGCCCGGCCCTGCGTGTGGCGGTCGGAGGTCGAGAAACTGCTGAGCGAGTCCGATGCGGACGGGGGCCTGCTTGCGGTCCCGGTGACGGACAGCGTCAAGCGCGCCGGGGAAGGGCGGGTCGCTGCGAGCGAGGATCGGCAGGGATTGTGGCGGGCGCA
The DNA here is from genome assembly GCA_965116525.1 of uncultured candidatus Poriferisulfidus sp. Classification (GTDB taxonomy): domain Bacteria; phylum Pseudomonadota; class Gammaproteobacteria; order Poriferisulfidales; family Poriferisulfidaceae; genus Poriferisulfidus. The sequence goes on along the minus strand of OZ220694.1, from coordinate 254,346 downwards.
GACGCCGCAACTGTTCGAGTTGTCCGCATTGGAACGCTGCCTGCGCCAGGCGCTGGATGACGGCGTGGAGGTGACCGACGAGTCGCGGGCGATGGAGCATGGCGGCTACCGGCCGCGCCTGGTCGCCGGACGCGAGGATAATATAAAGGTGACGTGGCCCGAGGATATCGCCCGGGCCGAGTCGATTTTGCAACAGGATCCGGATTATGCGTATTGGACACGGCTATGACGTTCATGCCTTCACCGACGGGGACGGCCTCTGGCTCGGCGGCGTGCGTATCGAACACGACCAGGGCGTGGCGGCCCATTCCGACGGCGACGTGGTGCTGCATGCACTGATGGACGCCCTGCTCGGCGCGGCAGGGCTGGGAGACATCGGACAACATTTCCCGAACAGCGACGCCCGCTACCGCGACGCCGCGAGCGGAGACCTTCTGCAGGACGTGCTGCAGAAGATTCAGTCGCAGAACCTGCGCGTGGTGAATGTCGACGTCACGGTGATCGCGCAGGCGCCCCAGCTCGGGCCGCACCGCGAGGCCATGGTCCGTTCGATGGCGCAATTGCTTCAATTGGACGAGGGGCGGGTCAACCTCAAGGCGACCACGCACGAGGGTCTCGGCGCGCTGGGCAGAGGCGAGGGCATCGCCGTGCATGCCGTGGCGCTGCTCGAAGACGCCGGCTGACCGTGTCGACCCCGGAGTTCGATGCGGAAACCTGTTTCGGCCGCGACGGGCAGTTGGCCCGGGATGTCCCCGACTACCACCCGCGCGAGGAACAGGGCACCATGGCGGCGGCCGTGTGGGATGCCTTGCGCCGGGAGCGCACGCTGGCCGTAGAGGCGGGCACCGGGGTCGGCAAGACGTTCGCTTACCTGATGCCGGTGCTGGCGTCCGGGCACAAGACCCTGGTCGCGACCGGCACCCGTCACCTGCAGGATCAGTTGTTTCAAAAAGACCTGCCGGTCGCGCTCAAATCGGTGCGCGCCGCTGCGCCGGATCGAATCTGTCTGTTGAAGGGTCGAGCCAACTACCTGTGCCGCCATCGCTACCAGGCCTATGCGGACGAGGGCCTCGGCCGCAGCCCGGATGAACAGGTGAGGGAACTGCAGGCATGGGTGGACGAAACCGATACCGGCGACTTGGCGGAACTCGACTGCCCCGAAGATGACCCGATCATCCCAGCAATCACCTCGACGCTGGAGAACTGCCTCGGGAAGAAGTGCCCGGAATACGAGGACTGTTTCGTGGTCCGGGCCCGCGAGCGGGCGAGGCGGGCGGACCTGGTGATCGCCAACCACCACCTGTTTGCCGCCGACCTAGCGCTGCGCGAGGATTCGCTCGGCGAGTTGCTGCCGGATTTCGATGTGCTGGTGTTCGACGAGGCACACCGCTTGGCGGAGGTACTGGAGCTGTTCTGGAGCAGCCAGCTGAGCACCGCCAGGATGCAGCAGTTGTGCCGCGATGCGGAGACGGTGGCGCAGCGCGAACCCGATGGGAATCAGGCGCTAATCCTATGCGTGCACATGGTGAGGCGGGCCCTGAAGCAGGTGACGGTTCAGGTGCATGCCGCGCTGGAAGGGGAAGCGCCGGGTGAACGCATCCCGCCGCCGCCGGAGTTCGCCGATTGGGCGCGACCGCTGGTCAGTGCCTTGGAAGCGTTGCTGAAGGAGGTCGAGGAACGTCGGCAGGACGGCCCGGACATGGAGAGCCTTGCCGAGCGATGCGGCCGGCTGACGGAAGAATTGGCGGGCTGGCCGAGCGGAGAGCCGGAGTGTTGCGAATACCTGAATCTCTCCCGACAGGGATTCACCCTGCATCAGGTGCCGATCGATATCAGTGGCATTTTCGCGCAGGCGCGCGCACGATACGCGCCCCGCTGGGTCTTCACGTCCGCGACCCTGTCCGTCGGCGGGGACTTTGACTACTTCATCCGCAAACTCGGCCTCGGTGCGGACACCGACACCCTGCAACTCGACAGCCCCTTCGACTTCCAGGCTCAGACCTTGCTGTACCTGCCGCCGGGGTTGCCGGATCCGCGCACTCCGGAATACAACGAGGCCATGCTCGAGGCCGTGCTTCCGCTGATCGAGCAGTTGCGGGGCCGGACGTTTCTGTTGTTCACCAGCTTGCGTGCGATGGAGGAGGCAAGGCAATGGCTCGAGGGGCGTCTCGACTGCACGCTGCTCAAGCAAGGGGAGGCGCCGCGGCGGAAGCTGCTCGAACGTTTCACCGAAGGCCCGGACGCGGTACTGCTTGGCTCGGTCGGGTTCTGGGAAGGCGTGGACATTCGCGGCCCCGCGCTCAGTTGCGTGATCATCGACAAGATTCCGTTCGTCTCGCATACCGACCTGCTCTACCAGGCTCGGATGAATGCGATTCGGGAGGCGGGCGGCGACCCGTTCCGGCAGTTGCAACTGCCGCGGGCCGCGCTGATGCTGAAGCAGGGCGTGGGGCGACTGATCCGCAGCGTGACGGATCAGGGCGTGGCCGTGATCGCCGACCCGCGGTTGCAGAGCCAATGGTATGGGCGCCATCTCACGGCGGGCTTGCCGGACATGCCGGTCAGTACCGACCTTGGGCAGACGCTGGAATTCCTGCAGGAGCGGGTCGCATGAAAGACGCTCCCGTGGTGCTGGCGCTTGAGACCTCCACCGAGAACTGCTCGGCGGCACTGGCCGCAGGCGGGAAGATCGAGACGCACACCCTGGCCGTGCCGCGGGAGCACACCCGGCACATCCTGGGGCAGGTGGACGAATTGCTTAGCAAGGCGGGACTGACGGCCGCCGACTTGGAGGCGGTGGCGTTCGGTCGGGGCCCGGGAACGTTCACCGGTGTGCGGGTGGCAACCGCGCTGGCGCAGGGTCTGGCGGTCGCCCATGGTCTGCCCTTGCTGCCGGTCTCTTCGCTGGCCGCGCTGGCCTGGAAGGCCTGGAATGAACATCAGGTCTCACCGGTGCTCGCGGTGATGGATGCGCGGCTGGAAGAAGTCTATTGGGCAATGTTCGAAGTCGGTGCCGAAGACCTTTCGGTCCTGCATCCGGAATCGTTGTCGCCACCGGCGGAGTTGCTCGCGCAGCTGCCCTCGCTGCCCGGCGATTGGCAGGGTGCCGGGTCCGGCTGGACCTTGCCCGAAATGCAATCGGCCACCGAGACGGGGGCGGGCGTGGAGCCCGGCCTGCGGCCTGATGCCCGAGCGGTACTGGAACTTGCATTGCGGGATTTTCGCGCCGGTCGAGTGGCGGACTTCGAGCAGGCCCAACCGACCTACCTCCGGCATCCGGTGCGATCGTGAACGATTCGCGCCCGCGCTTTCACCTCGCGATCGCGGTCGACGACCTGTCCGCGGCGGAAGCCTTCTACGCCGGAGTCCTGCAGTGCCGTATCGGGCGCGCGTCCGAGAAATGGATCGACTTCGACCTGATGGGGCATCAGGTTACGGTGCACCATTGCGACGCGGTTCGGGAAGAGGCCCGCAATCCGGTCGACGGGGAGTCCATCGCGGTGCCTCATTTCGGGTTGATCCTGGAATGGGGGCAATGGGAGACCCTGACGGAACGCTTGCGCGCCTGCGGCGCGGCATTCGATCTGGAGCCGACGGTTCGCTTTCGGGGAGAGGTTGGTGAGCAGGCGACCGCGTTCGTGCGCGACCCGGCTGGCAACATGCTGGAGTTCAAGGCGTTCCGCAATCCGGACCAGGTTTTTGCCCGGCTGGGAAGCTCCGATTGAAAGGTTTTCGGGCACGCGGATTCGACATTCGATCTGCTGTTATGATGCGGAAACGGAAACGGTGAGGCACGTCGTTTAGCAAGAATGACCATCAAGAAACTTAACGCGGGTCTGATCAATCAGATCACGGCCGGAGAGGTCATCGAACGCCCGGCTTCCGTGGTCAAGGAACTGGTGGAGAACAGCCTGGATGCCGGTGCGCGTCACATCCGGGTGCAGGTGGAGGAAGGCGGCCGGCGGCGCCTGGCGGTGATCGACGACGGCTGCGGCATCGCCCGGAAGGAACTGCGGCTGGCGCTCGCACGGCACGCGACGTCCAAGCTGAACGAGGCCGATGATCTATGGCGATTGCGGACCCTGGGGTTCCGTGGCGAAGCGTTGCCGAGCATTGCCTCCGTCTCGCGCCTGACGCTGACGTCTGCGGTGGAAGACGAGGAGCACGGCTGGCAGCTTGAGGGAGACGCCAGCGGGGAGGCCCGTGCGCATCCGCATCCGCGTGGCACCACGGTGGAGGTCTGCGATCTCTTCTACAACACGCCGGCACGGCGCAAGTTTCTGCGTGCTCCCGCCACCGAATGGAAACACATCGCCACAATCTTGCGCAGCCTGGCGCTCGGGCATCTCGCGGTGACGTTCGAGGCCAGCCACGACGGGCGTCGCCTGCTGCACTACCCGGGTGTTGGCGACGGTGCGACGGAAAGGGAGAGGCTGGAGGCCGTGCTCGGCAGCGACTTCGCCGAGCAGTCCACGTTCTTCGAGGAGTCCTTGGGGGCGGTGCGGGTGTTCGGCTGGATCGGATTGCCGACGTACTCGCGCAGCCAGCCGGATCAGCAATACTTCCACGTCAACGGGCGCTACGTGCGCGACAAGGTTGCGATGCACGCGATCCGGCAGGCGTACGCCGACGTGCTTTACGGCCAGCGCCATCCCTGCTACGTGGTCTACCTGGAGGTCCCGCCCGGGGAGGTCGACGTCAACGTGCACCCTTCCAAGATGGAAGTGCGCTTCCGGGAATCCCGCCAGGTGCACCAGATTCTCACGCACGGCGTGGGCGAAGCGATCGGCACGGTGCGCCCCGGAGAGGTCGGACATGACGTGGCGAGCTTCAGGACTCTGGTCAACGAGAATCCGCAAGCGCAGCAATCCCCGATGCCGCTGCCTGCCGCGCCCGATGGCGGTGGAGCCTCGCTGCGGGCCGCGACGGAATCGCCCGCGGCTTCTTCCGGAGATGTGCCGCCGCTGGGGTTTGCCCGGGCGCAACTGCACGGGATTTACATCTTGGCGGAGAACACCGAGGGGATGATTTTGGTCGACATGCACGCCGCGCATGAACGCATCACCTACGAACGCCTAAAGTCCTCGCGCGACGGGCAGGGGGTGCGCATGCAGCCGTTGCTCGTGCCCCAGGGTCTGAGCCTGAGTGAGTCCGAAATCGCCTGCGTGGAAGACCAGCAGGAACTTCTGCAGAGCTTGGGCATCGAGGTGGACGTGACCGGACCGACCCGGCTGCGGATCCGCGCCGTGCCCACATTGCTGTCGCGGGCTGATCCATCGGCACTGGTGCGCGACGTGGTGGCGGACCTGGCGGAACACGGGCAGAGCGAGCGGGTGCGGGAGAAGGAGAACGAGTTGCTGTCCTCGATGGCCTGCCATGCCGCGGTCCGAGCCGGACGGCAACTGTCCTTGGACGAGATGAACGTGCTGTTGCGTGACATGGAAGAGACCGAACGGTCCGGGCAGTGCAACCACGGGCGCCCGACCTGGGTGCAACTGAGCATCGACCAGCTCGACAAGTTGTTCATGCGCGGGCAGTGAGCGAACAGCAAATCGAAGCACTGGCCCTGATGGGCCCAACCGCCACGGGCAAGACCGACTGCGCGGTGGAACTGGTTCGTCGCTGGCCGTTCGAGATCATCAGCGTCGACTCCGCAATGGTCTATCGCGGGATGGACATCGGCAGCGCCAAGCCGGGCCCGGAGGTTCTGGCCATCGCACCGCACCGCATGATCGATATCCTGGATCCCTCGGAAGGGTTCTCCGCCCACGAATACGCTCGGCAGGCGCGCCAACACATCGAAGAGGTTCATGCCGCGGGCCGCATCCCGCTGCTGGTCGGCGGTGCGCGCCTGTACTTTCTCGCCTTGATGCAGGGACTTTCGCATATCCCGGAGGCGGACGCGGAAGTGCGGCAGCGCCTACGCCGGGAACTGGAGGCGCAGGGGGCTCCCGCCTTGCACGAGCGACTGGCCCGGTGCGATCCGCCGATGGCGCAGCGGCTCGAGCCGGGCGACAGCCAGCGCATCGTGCGCGCGCTGGAAGTGTTCGAGTCGAGCGGCCGACCGATGAGTGCATGGATTGCCGAGCCGCCCCCACCCCCGGGAAACATCGCCTACCATCAGCTGGCGCTCTGGCCGAAGGACCGCGCCGATTTGCAGAAGCGGATCGGCGAACGCTTCGACCGCATGCTGGAAGGGGGTCTGATCGAAGAAGTTCGGCATCTCCATGCACGCAAAGACCTGAATTTGAACTGCCCCTCGATGCGTTGCGTGGGCTATCGGCAGGTGTGGCGGCACCTGGACGGAGCCTGCACCCGCGAGCAGATGCGAGAGCAGGCGGTGGCAGCCACCCGGCAGCTGGCGAAACGGCAATTGAGCTGGCTGCGGCATGCGCCGGACGTGATACACTGTGCGACGGACTGTCTGCGCCCCGATAATGTGGTTGCGGCGGTGGCCCGCTGGCGGTTTTCAGAGACCTGAAACCGGAGTGGGGCTTGAATAATAAAAAGAATAAAAATCCGCCGTAGGTGGGGTAATGGCTAAAGGACAAACGATTCAGGAACCGTTTCTCAACCAATTGCGAAAGCACCATGTTCCCGTCTCCATCTATCTGGTCAACGGGATTAAATTGCAGGGGCAGGTGCATTCGTTCGACCAGTTCGTCGTTGTGCTGAAGAACTCCGTCAATCAGGTGATCTATAAGCATGCGATCTCCACGATCGTCCCGTCGCGTCCAGTGGACCTGGAACAGATGACGGGCGAGGAGCCGGTCGATTAGCTGCGGACGAGGCTTCCCGCTTGTTTGAGCGGGTATCCGTCGACCCCGCATGCGTGCTGGTGCACGTGGCGATCGGCGCGAAAACGCAGTCCGAAGACTCCGAACGCGAGGAATTCACCGACCTGGCTCGAAGTGCCGGGTTGAAGCCGCAGGCCCAGCTGGACTTCCGCCGCCGCAGTCCGCACCCCCGTTTCTATTTTGGTCGCGGCCAAGCTGAACAGCTCCAACAAAGCTGCATCCAGCACGATGTTCAGCTGGTGGTCGTCAACACGGATTTAAGCCCGAGCCAGGAGCGCAACCTGGAAGCGGAACTGGAATGTCGGGTGCTGGGGCGCACTGGCTTGATCCTGGATATTTTCGCGCAGCGTGCCCGGTCGCACGAAGGCAAACTGCAGGTCGAACTCGCGCAGTTGAATTACTTGTCGACCCGGTTGGTTCGCGGGTGGAGCCACTTGGAGCGGCAGAAGGGAGGCATTGGCTTGCGTGGGCCGGGTGAAACCCAGCTGGAGTCGGATCGCCGATTGTTGATGCGCCGGGTTCAGACCCTGCGCCGACGCTTGGCGCTGGTGGAACGCCAGCGGGACCAGAGCCGCGTGCGTCGCCGCCGTGCACGACTTTTCCATGTGGCCCTGGTCGGTTATACCAATGCCGGGAAGTCCACGCTGTTCAACCGCTTGACCGGCAGCGACGTGCCGACGGCGGATCAATTATTCGCGACGTTGGATCCCACGCACCGCCGCCTTCACCTGAGCAAGGGAAGGGAAGCGGTGCTGTCCGACACCGTGGGCTTCATTCGGGACCTCCCGGTGGAATTGGTACGCGCGTTCCATTCGACGCTGGAAGAATTGCGCGAATGCGACCTCTTGTTACACGTGATTGACAGCAGCGATGAAAGAAGCGCGGAGCATGCAGCACAGGTGAGAGGGGTGCTGGCACAGATCGGCGCGGAAAAAGTTCCGGTGGTCGAGGTTTACAACAAGATGGATTGCCTGACACCGGAAATGCAAATCCCGGAATCGCCCGACCGCGTATGGTTGTCGGCCCGCACGGGCACGGGAGTGGAAACGCTGTGCGCGCGACTGCTGCAACAGGTTCAAGCTGATGAATCCGAAATACTTCTTCGGTTGCCGGTTTCGGCCTATCCGCTTCGAGCGGAACTGCATCGGATCGGGCAGGTCGAGGAAGAGAAGTTTACGGAGCAGGGGGAATGCGAAATGCGGTTGTGGCTGCCGTCGCCGTATCTAGCGCGTTTTGAAAGATTTCGGGTCGCGGTTCCAGGGGTGTCGCGGGAATCGACGCTTGATCTAGCGAGCCAGCGAGGATGAAAGGAATTTGTCTCTCCGGAAGTTTACTTAAGTATTACACTATAAATAATTGAATAATTTATATTTTGTTGAATTAATAATAAGCCCTGGGTCTTCCAGATAAAGCCCGGGAAAGAGGAAAGAAGGCAAAACCGAGGTATCTAGGGCAAACGGCTCTGGCTGAAGGAGAGGCACGTGTTCGGCAAACTGCCCGGATAGCCTGAAGAATCTCATACAAAGATTGGGAGTGAGCGTTTTTTGCGAGTAAGAGTCCAAGCAGCGGTTGTTGAATCATCGCATCTTGGGCGCCACGGTCATGACTCCGTTAATTGTTAAGGAGAGAGCGTTAGGCCTGCTGCAGGGCTTGGCCTTTGCTGAGGCTTGAAGGTGTATCCGTGGCGAGAACGGAGGGCTATGCCGTTTCACCTTGATTCTATTGACTGTTTGCCCCCCTCTCCCTCAGGAAAACCTTGAATCCGTGATAGAATTACACTCCATGAATGCCCAATTGTTACCACAATATTTAGGGCTTTGTGGCCTGCCAGACAACCAGTTATGGTGGTTTTCGCATTTCCCTGCAGAAATGGAGTCTGTGCCTCGGTAGCATCCGCAGGCAGAATTTGCCATGATTTCCGAGAGGCCCGAGCGGGGCATGTATGACAGGGATGAGAGGCCTGTCCAAACGCCGTATCGTTCCGCCTCTCTCCGGCCTTTCTTTAAAGGGGTGTCCTTTCCCCTTGGTCGGACCTTGCCGCTTCTCGCCTTAATGCTCTCCGCCTTCATTGGCTATGGCACGGAGGCGCGGGCGCATAATTTCTCGGACACCAGCCATACGCAGTTGTCGAATTGTGAGGATATTCCGGGCAGCTTTTCTGTACATGCGGTCGCGGATTGGGCTTCATTTAACGACGGTTCGACTAGGACACGCTTTGATGTCTGCATCAAGGGGGGGAACACGAACTTCAATCCCTACGATGAAGATTCCGAGCTGGAGATTGGAAGGCTGGTTAATGGACAGAGAGTGCCTTACTCGGGGACTTGGAATCCTAATGGTGGCTTTGGCATCAACATGTACGATTCAAATTGGGAAGGCACCGCGGATCATAGCGAAGCCGCGTTTTTCGAACAGAGTTTTGGTCTCGTATGTGCTGCTGACGATCCAAATGTTCCAGATGAAGACGAGTGCCCCATGAACGATGACCCCGAGGACAATGACCACCTGGTTCCCAGGGAGATTCTGATCTACCTGGAGTGGAACTGTGGGGGGACGGACGAGCCTGCCTGCCCGAGCGGTTTCAGTAACCGCGTGAGAGTGCAGGCGCACAATGCGGCCGCACAGGGCGGTATCACACGGGACGATACTTCAGCGAGCATCAACGAAGGCGGTCTTGCAAGGGGCACGGTCAGAATCAGCGGCACGCCGCAGGTCGGGCAGACCCTGACCGCGAGCCTGTCTGGCGTTTCAGACCCTGACGGCCTCGGCAGCGATCCTGGTTACACGTACGAGTGGATCCGGCTTGACTCCAGCAACAACAATCCGTCCGTCGGCAGTGGCACCACCTACATGCCGACGGAGGATGACGTGGGTTACCGCCTTCAAGTCGTGGTGACCTTCTCGGATAGTCAGGGCAACCCGGAGGAGCTCGAAAGTTCATCAACCTCGCCAGTGACGGCAGCTCCCCCTGGGCTGGTGCAAGGCGGCATTGATGTATCGAGGAGCTCGTTCACGGTGGATGAAGGCGATGAGGTCACGGGCGCCACTTATACGGTGCAGCTCACGGTGATGCCGGAGGTGGATGTGACCGTGACGATCAGTGGACATTCAGGTACGGACCTGACCGTGGTGCCGTCGAGGTTGACCTTCAAAGTCGACGAGTACAACCAGCCGCAAACGATAAAAGTGACGGCACGCGAGGATGATGATGCGGCCAACGATGAAGTGACGCTGACGCATCGCTCGGCCACCAGCCTCTATGTGGCGAGTCCGGTGGGGGTCGATGTAACCGTCCTAGAAAACGATACAGCCGGCGTGACCGTGTCTGCACCGTCGCCCTTTGAGGTCGACGAAGGCGGGAGCGGCAGCTACACGCTGGTTCTGGATTCACAGCCGACCGCGCCGGTGACGATCAATCTATCAGGCCACGACACGAATCCCGACGTCTCGGTTACGCCGCCCACGTTGACGTTTACGTCTTTCAACTGGAACCGGCAACGGACGGTGACGGTTCGCCTGCGCGAAGACGGGGATTCGTTGAATGAAGATTCACAGACGATCATGCATGCCGTGGTCGGCACGAACGAATACGCATCCGTGACGGCGGATGACGTGACGGTCTCTTTCTTGGACAACGACCAGCCGGGGCTGACCCTGTCGAGAACCTCGCTGTCGGTGCCGGAGGGAGGGCGTGGCACTTATACCGTGAAACTGAACACGCAGCCGAGTGCGGACGTGACGGTCACCATCACCGGCGCGACGACAGACGTGGGTGTGAGCGACAACTCATTGACGTTCACGACTCTTAATTGGAACCGGGCGCAGACGGTGACGGTCATGTCGCTGACGGACGACAATCTCGATCAGGATGATCTGATGGTGACGCTGGCGAATACGACGAGCAGTAGCGATTCGGACTACGGCAGCCTGTCAAGAGACGTCAGGGTTACGGTCGTGGACAACGACACGGTGGGTTTGGTGATGTCGAAATCAAGCTTACAGATCAACGAAGGAGATGAAGACACCTATACCGTGGCATTGGGCACGGTGCCATCCCAGGACGTGGTGGTTAACATCACGGGCACGACCGACAACGCGAGCATTGACCTGACGTCACTGACCTTCACGCCTTCCGACTGGAACCGGCCTCGAACCGTGATGGTCACGGCGGGAGACGATGACGTGGACCGGGAGTACGACCCTGTGACGCTGGTGCACGCGGTGACGAGTGCGGATCCGGACTACGAAGGATTGTTGCGGACCGTCAGGGTCACCATCGTCGACAGTGAAATGCGTGGCGTGGTGGTGTCGACGGATAAGCTCACGGTTTCCGAGGAAACGAACGGGACTTACACCTTGGTTCTGACCTCTGAGCCGACCGAGCCGGTCATGATCTCGGTGATGTCCTCCAACGCGGCAGTGAAAGCCTCTCCGGGCAGCCTGACGTTCACGGCATCGAACTGGAGCATGGCGCAGACGGTGACGGTGATGGCGACGGCGACGGATCATGCGGAACTGACACACCGGGTGATCAGTACGGGCGACTATGCTTCGGAGGCCGCCGCCTCGGTGCAAGTAAACGAGCAACAGCCTTCTTCGATGAACGACGTCAATGACGAATTGTTGCCGCGCATCACCCAGGCAATGATGTCGAGCACGCTCTCGGCCATCTCGAGACGCGTGGACATGGCGAATCCGAACGTGGATTCGGAAGGGCCGCATACGTTCGGCGGGCAGGCCTCGCTTGAGCAGGCTCTGGCCTCCCTTGCAACCGCGAGGAAGGGCACGACGTCCTTGGATTTGAGGCGCGCGCTGGGTGGCAAGGAATTCGTGTTGCCGTTCAACGCGGCGGAGGGCGAGACCCAAAGTGCCGTGGAGGTCTGGGGCCGGGGCGACTACCGCAACCTGGGCGGCGGAGACGACCGTCCCACTCGGTGGGACGGCGATCTGGCCAGCATCCATGTTGGCGTCGACTGGGAGGTGCGCCCGGGACTGCTCGCGGGGTTGATGGTTTCCTGGCAGGACGGCAAGTTCGACTACCAGAATCGGGGCGACCCTCGAGAGGGAACCTACGACAGCCAGTTGACCAGCGTGCACCCCTATGTGAGCTGGATGTCGTTTGAAAATTCCCTGCAGGCTTGGGCGACGATCGGTTATGGGCGCGGCGAGATCGAGATCAACGACGGCAGTGGCAAGCATTCCAGCGATACCCGGCTGAAGACAGCGGCCGTGGGTGTGAGCGCTGTGCTGGCTTCCGAGCACAACCAGATCATGTTCGGCACCTCGACGCTTCGCATCAAGGCGGAGGGCAACGTCACGGAGATCAAGGCGGACGGTGGCGACGGCATCAACCCGCTGACCGCAGACATCGAACGCATACGGGTAGTCCTGGAAGGCCGGCACGTGTGCGAGCGCGGTCCGGGCGAGTGGCTGATTCCCTGGGTCGAGGTCGGCGCGCGCCATGACAGCGGCGATGGCTTGACCGGAACCGGTATGGAGATCGGCACGGGCGTGCGCTATTCCAATGCAGCCAAGGGCCTGACCGCAGAAGGCGAGGCCCGCTACCTGATCAACCACAGCGACGACTACGACGAGTGGGGCTTCCACGGTGAAGTCCGCATAGACCCGGGAGCGGACGGCCGCGGCTTAAGTTTCAGCCTGGCCCCCAGCCTGGGGCAAAACCAAAGAGGGATCGCCTCGCTGTGGGCTCGGGATGGGCCTGGTGCATTGCCGACGGATGGGCGCAAATCGGTCGATGGCCGCCTTGACGCGCAGATCGAGTACGGGCTCCCGGCGGTGGAAGGGCGCGGCCTGCTGACGCCTTATGCTCACCTTTCCCTCGCGGGTGGGGACGGAGATTTCCGAATAGGCAGCCGGCTTCAAGTCGGGCCGACGTTCAGCCTGAACGTCGAAGGCGGTCGCTTTGGGGAAGTGGAGGGAGAGTCCGATGTTGGAGTCGGGTTCTTCGTCCAGATGCTGTTCTGACGCTAGAGAACCGCCTGTATTACATAGTAAATTATGGAAATATCAATATCTTGTATCTTCTATGCGAGATGGGCATAGGCTTATCTGGCGAAGCCATCTGGGAGAGGACTAGCCTGGACACGGAGGCGAAAAAGCCTCCAGCGCGATCAGCGCTTCTAAGATGCCGACATTAATAAAGCAAGCGCGAGAGCATGGGGGATGAAGTCTCAGTTGGGGTGATGGTGTTGGAACGGTGCGTGTCTCCGATGGTCACATTTAATCTCCTTTGCTAGAATAGTCATTCGCATCCTGATTCGGAACTTTCATGGCTTGGAACGATAACGGTGGGAACCCGTGGCAGCGCAATGCGCGGCAGGGGCCGCCGGACCTGGATGACCTGTTCGGCAAACTGTTCCGACGCCTGTTCGGTTCAGGCCGCAAGGGCGGTGGCGGCGGGAGTGGCCGAAAATGGTCGATCGGCACCGGCAGCGTCCTGCTCGTCTTCCTGATCCTGTGGCTGCTGTCCGGCTTCTATATCGTTGACGCCAGCGAGCGTGGCGTCGTGCTTCGTTTCGGCAAGCACGAGCGCACCACCATGCCGGGACCGGGTTGGCACATCCCGTATCCGATCGAAAGCGTCGAGGTGGTCAACGTAACCGGCAACCGAAGCGTGGAGAAACGGACCACCATGCTGACGCAGGACGAGAACATCGTCGAACTCAAGTTCTCGGTGCAGTACCGACTCAAGAATGCCGAAGACTATCTGTTCAATGTCGAAGATCCGGACATCGCATTTGATCGTGCCTGCCGCTTCAAGAGCACGATTTGCGGCGTGCTTGACAGTGCCATCCGCACCGTGGTGGGTCGCAACAATATGGACTACATCCTGCGTGAAGGCCGCGCGGAAATCGCCGGCCGGACCATGACGCTGATGCAGGAAATCCTCGATACTTACGGAACCGGGATCGAGATTCTGACCGTTAATCTGGAGGACTCGCAGCCTCCGAACCCGGTGCAGGATGCTTTCCAGGATGCGACCAAGGCGCGTGAGGACATGGAGCGCTTCAAGAACGAGGCGCAGGCCTACTCCAACGAAATCCTGCCGCAGGCGCGCGGAGAAGCCGCGCGGATAATGGAGGACGCCAAGGCTTACCGTGCCCAGGTGATTGCCAATGCTGAAGGTGAGGCGTCCCGCTTCACCCAATTGCTGACCGAATACCGCAAGGCGCCGGAGGTGACCCGCCAGCGCATGTACCTGCAGACGGTAGAGTCGGTCCTGTCCAATTCTTCCAAGGTGGTGATCGATGTCGACAAGGGGAGCAACATGCTGTTCCTGCCGCTGGACCGGATCTTGGAACAACGCGGTTCGGTTCGATCGCCGAGGTCTTCATCCCCGGAGCGGCAAGGAGGAAGTTCCTCAGGCTCTGGAAGCCTCGCGCCGCGCCTGAGAGAGGGACGCTGAGATGAACATGCAAGTACGCCTGATTTTGGCAGCCGTCGTGCTGGTGCTCGTGTGGTCCTCCACGTTCTACGTACGCCAGACCGAGACGGCGATCGTGTTCCAGCTCGGCGACATTCGGCGCACCAACCTGGAGCCGGGGTTGCACTTCCAGATGCCGTTCATCAACAACGTGCAGAAATTCGACGCCCGGGTGCTGTCGCTGGATTCCAAGCCGGAGCTGTTCCTGACCAGTGAGAAGAAGAACGTCTCGGTGGACTTCTTCGTCAAGTGGCGGATCCAGAACGTCAGCCAATACTTCCGTGCCACCCAGGGCGATCGTTTGCGCGCCGAGGGGCGGTTGACCCAGATCGTCAAGGATGGACTCAAGAACCAGTTTGGCGTACGCACCATCCAGCAGGCGATCTCTGGCGAGCGGCGCGAAATCATGGACGTGATGCTGGTGCAGTCCAGCAACAACGCGAGCGAGCTTGGCATCCTGGTGGTGGATGTCCGCATTAGCCGTATCGAACTGCCGGATGAGGTCAGCGAGTCGGTCTACCGGCGAATGAGGGCGGAGCGAAGCCGCACCGCCAAGGATTTCCGTGCCCGCGGCCAGGAGACAGCGGAGCGCATCCGCGCCGACGCCGACCGCCAGCGGACGGTGATTCAGGCCGAGGCGTATCGCGATTCCGAGAAGATCCGCGGTGAGGGCGATGCCCAGTCGACCGAGATCTATGCCGAAGCCTACAATCAGGATCCCGAGTTCTTCGCGTTCACCCGAAGCCTGAACGCCTACACCAATACGTTCCGCGACAAGGGCGACGTGTTGGTCGTGCAGCCGGACTCGGAATTTTTCCAGTACTTCAAGCAACTCAAGAAGTAATACTTGGTTCCCCGCCATGCAGTGGGAATTTGTCCTGGCGGCCATCGCTTTGGTGCTCATACTGGAAGGCCTCGTCGCTCTTCTGGGTCCGGATTTGGCGCGCCGCATGATGCTGCGCATGGTGGAACTGCCGACCGTGCAGTTCCGCATGATGGGGTTGATCGCGGTCACGCTCGGCGTACTGCTTCTGTATTTCATGCGGTGGCTGGTATGAAGCCGCTGACCCCGGACCAGCTCCCCGAAGGCATCGAGGAAGCCCTGCCGAAACAGGCCCGGATGCTGGAGGCATACCGGCGGCAGTTGCTGGATTGTTTCGAAGGCTGGGGCTACGCCCTGGTGTCTCCGCCGCTGGTGGAATTCCGCGATGCGCTGGTGACGGGCGAGGACGCCTTGGACCGGCAGACCTTTCGATTGACGGACCCGTTGTCCGGGCGCACGCTGGGCGTACGCACCGACATCACGCCGCAGGTCGCCCGGATCGACCGGCAGCAGATGCCGCAGGATCAGGTCGTGCGTTTGTGCTACGCGGGTTCCGTGCTTCGCGCGCACCCCGAGATCCTCGGTGGAGGGCGCAACCCGATTCAGGTGGGAGCGGAACTGTACGGACATGAGGGCACGCAGAGCGATGCCGAGATTGTTCTGCTGCTGTGCGCCGCGTTGCGGACTGGAGGATGCGCCCGCTGGTGCTTGGATATGGGACATGCCGGCGTGTTCAGGGCGCTGGTGGAACAGACGGATTGGACCGCGCAGGAATGCGGCGAATTGTTCGAGTTGATCCAGCGCAAGGCGCATGCCGACCTCGGCGCGTGGCTGGATGCCCGTTCCGCGAATACTCCGGCGGCCGAGATGATCCGGATGCTTCCGGACCTGTCGGGACCGGATGAAGAGGTGCTGGATCGTGCGGTACAGGAAATGGAAGGTGTCCGGGAACAGATTCAGCCGGCCCTGGAGACGCTGCGTGCAGTGGCGGCCCAGGTTCGCAACGCCTACCCGGAGGTCCAGCTCCATTTCGATCTGGGGGAGGCCAGCGGCTTTCATTATGAAAGTGGCTTGGTCTTTGCCGCCTACATGGAAGGGCAGGGCCAGGAAATCGCCCGCGGCGGGCGTTACGGCGCCCAAGGCGAGCGCCCGGCGACCGGCTTCAGCTTGGACTTGCGCACGCTGGCTCGTTGCGGGTCCCTGGATGCAGGCGAGCGCCGCCGGATCTATGCGGCAGCGGATGAAGGCCCGGCCTTGCAGGATGCGATCGCCGAATTGCGTGAACAGGGCCATACCGTCGTCTGCGAACTGGGCCCGGAGGATTCCGCGGAAAGATCCCGGTGCCCGGAGCAGTTGGTGAACGAAGACGGCGCGTGGGTGGTGCGCCCGGTCGCGTCATGAACCAGAGCGTTGTTATCGTCGGCGCGCAGTGGGGCGACGAGGGGAAAGGCAAGATCGTCGATCTCCTGGCGGCCGATGCCAATGCGGTGATTCGGTTTCAGGGAGGCCACAACGCCGGACACACCTTGGTGGTCGACGGTGAGAAGACGGTTCTGCACCTGATTCCCTCCGGCATCCTCAATCCTGGTGTCGAATGCCTGATCGGGAACGGCGTAGTGCTGTCACTCGAAGCGCTGTTCGAGGAAATCGACTTTCTCTTGGGCAAGGGCCTCCCGGTACTGGAGCAACTGAAAGTCTCCGCCGCCTGCCCCTTGCTTCTGCCCTCTCACGTGGCGCTCGACCAGGCGCGTGAAAAGGCCCGGGGCGGCTCGGCAATTGGAACGACGTTGCGTGGGATAGGCCCGGCCTACGAGGACAAGGCCGCTCGCCGGGGTTTGCGGGTCGCCGATCTCTACCAGTCGGAATCCCGTGACGAAAAACTGTCAGAACTCGTTGAATATCATAATTTTATACTGCAAAACTACTATAAGACCGAGCCTTTGGACGCGACGCAGATGGCAGAACGTCTATGGGCCCTCGCCGATCGCTTGGAGTCCTGTGTCGCGGATGTTTCGGAGCGTTGCGCGGAGCTGCGTGCGACTGGAAAGAATCTTCTGTTCGAAGGAGCCCAGGGAACCCTGCTGGACATTGATCACGGCACCTATCCCTATGTCACGTCCAGCAACACGGTGGCGGGCGGCGCGTGCGTGGGGGCCGGCATCGGGCCGCGGCAGATCGACGCGGTGCTTGGGATCGTCAAGGTGTATACCACTCGGGTCGGCTCCGGGCCGTTCCCGACGGAATTGCACGACGAGACCGGCACGCAGCTGGCACAGCTTGGTGCGGAAATCGGGGCGACCACCGGTCGGGCCCGGCGCTGCGGCTGGCTCGACGTGGTGGCATTGCGCCGGGCCATGCATGCCAATGGCGTCAGCAGCGTGTGCCTGACCAAGCTGGACGTGCTGGACTCGTTCCCGGCGATTCGCATGTGCACCGGCTACGACGAGGCCGGCCAGGCGGCGGAATACGAGGATTACCCCGGGTGGCAGAGTGCCACCACGAAAGCCCGGACATTCGATGATCTGCCGGCTCAGGCCCGGGACTATATCGCCGCGGTCGAGCGGCATTTGGATGTGCCGGTCGATCTGATTTCCACCGGTTCCGGCCGTGACGACATCATCGTGCGAAAGCCGCTCTTCGGCTGAACCGCAGGCGCACTTCCAGGCGGCCGACTTCGATTACGACTTGCCGCCCGAACGGATCGCGAAACACCCTCTGCCGGATCGGGGCGCCAGCCGCCTGCTGGTGATGGATCGTGCCACCGGCGAACTCAGTGACCGGGGAATCCGCGACCTTCCGGACCTGCTGGCCCCCGACGACCTGCTGGTGCTCAACGACACCCGCGTGATCCCGGCCCGCCTGTTCGGTCGCAAGCCGACGGGTGGCAAGGTCGAAGTGTTGATCGAGCGCCTGCTTCCGAAACAACGAATCCTGGCGCAACTGCGTTTCAGTCGCCCGCCCGCACCCGGCAGCGAACTGACCTTCTCCGAAGAGGTGCGGGCCGAAGTCGAGGGACGGGATGGGAGGTTCTGGATCCTGAAGTTCCCGGACGAGACGGGGGTCGCAGATTTTCTGGAACGGCATGGTCAGGTGCCGCTGCCGCCGTACATCGACCGCGCCCCGGAACCGCGGGATCGGGATCGCTACCAGACCGTATACGCGCATCATCCCGGCGCGGTGGCCGCACCGACGGCGGGGTTGCACTTCGACGAGCCCCTTTTGGCCCGCTTGGAGGAGAAGGGCATCGGGAGGGTTTTCGTGACGCTGCATGTGGGCGCCGGGACTTTCCAGCCCATCGAATCCAAAGACATCCGCGATCACCGCATCCATTCCGAACGTCTGTCGGTCAGCGCCGAAGCATGTGCCCGAATCGAGCAGGCTCGCGAACGGGGAGGGCGGGTGATCGCGGTCGGAACCACCTCCGCGCGGGCGCTGGAATCCGCGGCGCAGTCCGGTCGCCTGCAACCCTTCGAAGGCGAGACCCGCCTGTATCTCTATCCGGGCTGCACGTTCGCCGCGACCGACGGGCTGATCACGAACTTCCATCTGCCCCGCTCCTCGCTGCTGGTCATGATCTGCGCGTTCGCGGGGCACGCCGAGACTCTTGGCGCCTACCGTCATGCCGTCGACCGAGGCTACCGCTTCTACAGCTACGGCGATGCCATGCTGATCCTTTGAGCGCGATGAAGTTCCAGGTCACCCATGCCGACGGCGCCGCGCGACGCGGGGTGCTGGAGTTTGAACGCGGCATCGTGCAGACCCCGGCGTTCATGCCGGTCGGGACGCACGGCGCGGTGCGCTCGGTCACGCCGGAGGAGTTGCGGGCCTGCGGCACGGAGATGATCCTGGGCAACACCTTCCACCTGATGTTGCGGCCCGGGACGGAAGTGATCGAACAACATGGCGGACTGCACCGCTTCATGCACTGGCCGGGGCCGATCCTGACGGACTCCGGTGGCTACCAGGTCTTCAGCCTGGCGCCGTGGCGGGAGATTGGCGAGGCCGGGGTCCGGTTCCGCTCGCCGGTCGACGGCGACGAGGTGTTCCTGGATCCGGAACGGTCCGTTTCCGTGCAGCACGCATTGGATTCCGATGTGGTGATGGTGTTCGACGAGTGCACGCCGCACCCCGCGACCGAAGAGCAAGCCCGGGCCTCCATGGAGCTATCACTGCGCTGGGCCGATCGGAGCAGGCAGACGCACGGTGAGCATCCGGCCGCCCTGTTCGGCATCGGGCAGGGCGGGCTGTATCCGGAGTTGCGGCTGGAGTGCCAGCAGCGCCTGGAGGAGATCGGTTTTGACGGCTATGCGGTCGGGGGGCTGTCCGTGGGGGAGAGTTTCGAGGAGCGGCGCATGGTGCTGGAGGCCCTGGGCCCGCACCTGCCGACGGGGCAGCCGCGCTACCTGATGGGCGTCGGGCGTCCGGTCGACATCGTGGATGCGGTTCGCCTCGGCCTAGACCTGTTCGACTGCGTGATTCCGACCCGGCACGCCCGCAACGGATACTTGTTCACCCGGAACGGGGTCCTGCGCATCCGGAACCGGCGGCATGCCGGGGCGACCGAGCCGATAGAGGAAGGATGTGCCTGCTATACCTGCCAGAACTACTCACGTGCTTATCTGAGGCACCTGGACCAGGGTCGGGAGATCCTGTTCTCGAGGCTGGCGACGCTGCACAACCTCCACTACTACCAGCAACTGATGCGCGAAATCCGCATCGCGATCGAAGCGGGCGAATTAAGTGCGCTCGCGGACCGGTTGTCGGAAGCCTACCGGGAGGAAGAGGCGGAGGATTGACCCGGCGAGGGGAGATTCTGGACTTGGTCTCCGGCTTTGATGCCGAGTTTCCGGGTCACTCCGGCACGCAGTTCCAGCACGTACAGGATGTCGCGTGGGCTGATGATCGTGACCGCTGACCTTGGGACCGTGTCGTGCACGATGCGGCGAATGATTCCGTCTGAATCAAGGAACAGCATGTCGAGCGAGAGGGGTGTATCCTTCATCCACATGGTTCGCACGTCCGGGCGGTCGTAGACGAACAGCATGCCAGCATCGTCGGCCAAGTCTTCGCGGAACATGAGTCCCTGCACATGTGCTTGCGGGGTGAGCGCCAGTTCCACGGCAAAACGGTGCATGCCGCTGGTGCTGTTGATGGTCAGAGGCCAGGTGTCGGGCGGGTTCTCCCCGGGAGCCCAGTGGATCAGGATCGCGGCCGCCGCAGCCAGCGACAGCAAGGCAGGGGTCCATCGGATGCGGAAACGCTTCATCGAATGAGGCGGGAAGATTGCGCCCATTTTAGGGCAGGGGGCATCCCTGCCAGTGTTCCTACAGCGAGTTCAGGAAGGCGAGCAGGGCCGCGCGCTCTTCTTTCGCCATGTCGACGACGCGCTGTTTCGCGGCTTCCGCCTCGCCGCCATGCCAGAGGATGGCTTCGAGCAAATTGCGCGCCCGGCCGTCGTGCAGGAACAGGGTGTGGCCGCTGACCATTTCGGTCAGGCCGATGCCCCACAGCGGCGGCGTGCGCCATTCGCGCCCGGACGCCATGCCTTCCGGGTGGTCGTCGGCCAGCCCTTCGCCCATGTCGTGCAGCAACAGGTCCGTGTAGGGCCAGATCAACTGGAAGGATTGCTCTTCGCTGATGGAGTCCCGCCGGGTCACGAACTTGGGCCGGTGGCAGCCGGTGCAGTGGGCCTCGTAGAACAAGCGCTTTCCCTGAAGCACCTGCACATCGTCGATGAGGCGGCGGGCCGGGACGGCAAGGTTGCGGTTGTAGAAGACGAGGAAGTCGAACAGCTTTTGGCCAGCTTCGGCAGGTTCCGATTCGGACACGCCATGATGGGCCTCGCGGCATTTCTTCTGTTTCGGGGTGCAGTCGCCGTACGGAACGGGATAGAGCGGGGTCGAGACGCCGATATCCTCGCGGAAGGCGGCTGCCGCCTGCTGGGCGACGGTGGGTTGCCCGGCCTTCCAGCCGAAGCGGCCCAGCATCGTCTGTCCGCGCTCGTCACTCCACACCCGGTGTGCCCGTCCTGAAATACCGTCGCCGTCACGGTCGTCCGGGTCGGCGTTGGCCAGGATGTCGGCTTCCGGGATGGCTTCCAGCAGGCCCATGCCGATGACGGGTGGGGCGACCCGCGGCGACAGCATCGTGTCGGGATGGAGGGGCCCATATCGAAGATCCTTGATGCCGTAGGTTGGCGCGCGCAGGCTGGCCGTCTCGCCGTCGGCCAGGGCAATCGGAATCTCGCGGTAGGTAATCGTCATCTCTCCTTCGGCCAGCACGGCCTGGACGGAATAGTTCTGCAACTGGTTGCCGTAGGTCGGCTCCGGGATGCTGGCCAGCCGGTGTTCCCTGAGCGCGGTTTCTTCCTGCTCGTTACGGGGCGGGATCGAGAGATGGAGCAGCATGGATTCAGGACGCTCGCCCGCGAGGGGAGGGCGGCCACGACCGTCCTTGCGATGGCAGCGCTGGCAGGAGCGCGCGTTGAATAAGGGACCTAGGCCGTCCGAGGATGTGGTCGAACTCGGCGAGGAAACCCAGAGCTTCTTGAAGATGCCGTCGCCGACATGGAAGTCGAGCTGGCGTTCGGGCGGCATGTTGGCGGAGTGATGGGAGAAGGCACTGCGGTTGAGAATTTTGAAAATCGTCGCCGCGCCGCCGGGGCGGCGTTCGTAGGCTTCAGGTTGGGAGAAATCGCTCGTTGGCTGTGTAACGGCGGCGATACGTGCCCGTTCGCTATCGGTTTCCGCCGAGAGGGGCGGGGAGAGTACGGCGAGAGCGCAAGCGGCGGCAGGAAACAGTGGCGTGAAGCAGGGTTTCACCCACCGGCTTGAAAAAGACGCTTTTAGCATGGATGTCATTCTGCTGCGACAGGGCTTGACAAACCGAATTATATCTCAATAATGATTCTCATTATGCGAATGAATCTCATTATGAATCTTTCCACGGGGAATGCCTGGAAGTTGCGTTCGGGACCTTCGGGTTCATCCAAGGACCAGACGCCTGTGCCTCTGGGGGGGATATGGCGACGGACTACGGCGAGCGGATCGACCGTTCCCTGCGCCGCTGCTCTTGGCAGATGCACGCCTGCGCAGCGGAGAGCTGATGAAATTTAAATCGCTGACTGCGGCGAGCCTCGCCGCATGCATCTCCCAGACGCCTGTCTTGGCGGATGGATCCGACAGCGTTGAGATCACCGGCTTGGTCGAAGTGGAAGCTGGCCATGCAGAGCCTTATGAGGGAGACAGCGAGTCGGATGTGATCCTGGCGACGATCGAACTCGGGGTCGCGGCGCAGATCACCGACTGGATCCGCGGCGAAGTCCTGTTCCTGTTCGAGGAGGGCGACAACGACAATGTCACCGACATCGATATCGGGACCTTGACAATTGCACCGCCGGACGGCTCTTGGTTCATCGCGGGGGGGCGGATGTACCTGCCGTTCGGCATGTACGAGACCACGATGATCTCCGACCCGCTGACGCTGGAACTCGGCGAGATCCGTGAGACCGCGCTGATGTTCGGTGTCGAGGGCAAGAACCTGTACGGCGCCGCTTTCCTCTACAACGGTGACAACGGCAAGGACGACGACAACCGGATCGACCACTTTGGTGCTGTGATTGGCTATGCAATGGAAAGCAACGGCGTGGAATTCGGATGGGACCTGGCCTACATCGACGATACCGGCGACACCGACGCCCTGCAGGATGCGGTGGCCGGCAACCTCGGGGCGGTTGGCGAAGCGCGGAGCGAGCCGAGACAGGGAACCTATGACGACCATGTTTCCGGCTTCGCCGCGAGTGCCCGTTTGCGCCAAGGTGACGTTGCGTTCATGGCCGAATACCTCGGTGCGACCGAACGCTTCCAGAGTATCGCTCTGGCGTACGGCGGTTCCGTGGTCGATGGCGCGTACGTCAACCGCGGGGCCAAGCCGTCGAGTTGGATGGTCGAGGCGGCCTACGATTTCATGGTCGGCAGCCGACCCGCGACGATCGCGGTCGGCTACCAGGGAACCGATGATGCGGTCGGCCTGGAACTGCCGGAATCCCGATTCATGATCGGCGGCTCGGTCGAGTTGATGGACTCGGTCGCCCTTGGCGTCGAGTGGGCGCATGACAAGGACTACGACACGGATGAATGGTCGGATTGTGTGCTGGTGGATGTCGAGACCGTGGAGTGCAGCTTCGCCGGGACCGATGAAAACGCCGACACCATCACGGTTCAGCTTGCGGCCGAATTCTGATGAATCGCTTTTCCGTTTTGAAGAGGAGCCTTCTGGCTGCGGCCAGCCTGACGCTCTTGGCCACGCCCGGATTCGCCGGGGAACAGGAACGCGCGGTGCTGGTCCACTACGCCGACTTGGCCCGGGCCGTGTATGGGGACTCCCTGTCCGCCGCGCGCGACCTGCAGGCCGCGGTCGACCGGCTGATTGCCAAGCCGACTGAAGATAGCCTGGATGCCGCCCGGTTGGCGTGGCGGGCATCGCGGGTTCCCTACCAGCAGAGCGAGGTCTACCGCTTCGGCAACGCGATCGTCGATGACTGGGAGGGCAAGGTGAACGCCTGGCCGCTCGACGAAGGCTTGATCGACTATGTTGCGGCCAGTTACGGAGCGGAATCCGAGGAGAACCCGGGCTACCGGGCCAACGTCATCGCGAGCACGAATTTCGAATTCGGCGGGCAGACCGTCGACGCGGAGCAGATCACCAAGGCACTGCTCTCGGACACGCTGCATGAGATCGGAGGCGTCGAGGCGAACGTGGCGACCGGCTACCACGCCATCGAGTTCCTGCTCTGGGGCCAGGACCTGAACGGTACGGGCCCGGGCGCCGGCGCACGTCCGGCAACTGATTTCGATCCGGACAACTGCTCCAGGGGGAGTTGTGAGCGCAGGGCGGCTTACCTGAAGGCGGCCACCGACCTGCTGATCGACGACCTCGCGTGGATGCATGCGCAGTGGGGATCGGCTGGCGAAGCCCGGAAGGGACTGCTAAGCGGTGCCGTCGAGCAGGGCCTGGCGACCATCGTCACAGGCATGGGCAGTCTCTCCTACGGCGAGCTCGCTGGCGAGCGCATGCAGTTGGGCCTGCTGCTGCACGATCCGGAAGAGGAGCACGATTGCTTCAGCGACAACACGCATTATTCGCATTACTACGATGCGCTCGGCATCCGGAATATCTATCTCGGAGAGTACGAGCGCGTGGGCGGTTCGATGCTGAAGGGCCCCGGGATCTCGTCCCTGGTCGCGGCGGTTTCGCCCGAGGCGGATGCGATGCTGCGCAGCCAACTGGACGTCACCATGGCGGCGATGGAGAAACTCGTGGCCAGCGCGAAAGGCGGCGAGGCGTACGATCAGATGATCGGCCCCGACAACAATCCGGGCCATGCCCGGGTGCAGGCGGCCATCGATGCATTGCGGGTCCAGACGGATGGCATCGAAAAGGCGGCTTCCGCCCTGAAGCTGGGCATGATTGAGTTCGAAGGCTCGGACAGCCTCGACAACCCCGAGGCGGTGTTTCAGTAAACGAAACACTTTCGGCAACTGAAAGATCGGGGACATTGACGAGTGTACCGCTATGCAGTACACTTTGCCATGATTCGAAGTTTTCGCCACCGCGGCCTGAGGCGAATGTACGAGCGCGGTAATCCGAGTCGAGTGGGTTCCGACTTGGCAGGTCGTGTCGCACTCGCGCTGGCAGATCTTGACTTGCCCGGCTATCGCCTCCACCCGCTGAAAGGCGATCTGTAAGGATTCTGGAGCGTCTCGATTTCCGGCAACTGGCGGATGGTCTTTCGCTTCGACGACGGCGAGGTCTACGACATTGACCTGATCGACTATCACTAACAGGAGCAGCAACATGGCAATGAGCAATCCACCGCATCCGGGCCGCAGCATCCGGGAGAACTGCCTCGAACCGCTCGGTTTGAGCGTGGCCGGGGCGGCACGGATTTTGGGCGTTGCCCGTCACACCCTCTCGCGAGTCCTCAACGGCCACGCGGCTATTTCTCCAGAGATGGCTATTCGCCTGGAGAAGGCGGGCTGGTCCAGTGCCGAGTTCTGGCTGCGTCGGCAAACGGCTTGGGATCTTGCCCAGGCCCGCAAGGGCGAAGACCGAATCAACGTCGAACGATATCAGCCGCAGCTAGCCGGATAGAGCGAATCGGAGCGGTAACCCTGGGCTCGCAAGGCCAGGGATTGGTACGACATCGCGTTTGTACTTCTGCACAATGATGCTGGGGGATCGGCAGAGGCGGCGGAATTTTGTCGGATTGTGGAAGATCGTATGGCGTGTTCAGGCGTCCCCTATGGCATAATGCGCTTCACCCAAAACCGGTGTATCCGACCCCATGATTCTGATCGACGACGCGATGGCACAGGACGCGGCAGGCGCCATGGGCGGCTGGTCCATGTTCGCCATGATCGCGATCTTCTTCGCGATCATGTACTTCATGATCATTCGTCCGCAAAACAAGCGGGTCAAGGAACACCGCGCCCTGATTGATGCCTTGCAGAAAGGCGACGAAGTGTCTACCAACGGCGGCCTGATGGGGCGGATCACGCACATCGGGTCCAGCACGGTGCGCCTGGAGTTGGCGGAAGGCGTGGAAGTCCGCCTGCGCCGGGATTCGGTCAGCAACGTCTTGCCCAAGGGTTCGCTTGCGAAAAGTGACTGATTCGGGCGGCCGGGCCGGCGGCCTTTAACAAATCCATGAAAGCCAACCAATACCCGTGGTGGAAGAACCTGCTGGTGATCGGCATCCCGCTGATCGCAGCGTTCTATGCGGCCCCGAACCTGTATCCCTCGGATCCTTCGGTGCAGGTCTCCTCGTCCCGGGTCGCCATCGGGGAAGCGGAACAGAAGCAGGTCGAACAGATTCTCAAGCTGAAGGGATTGTCCGACCACCGGGTCGAGCGGGAAGGGGAGGAGTCCCTGCTGGTCCGCTTTACCGACCCGGAAGACCAGTTGAAGGCCGCGGACGCGTTGCGCAGCACCCTGTCGGACCGGTTCTCGGTGGCGCTGCACCTGGCGCCGGCCACGCCGGCTTGGCTCGAGGCGCTGAACGCGCACCCGATGAACCTCGGTCTGGATTTGCGCGGCGGCGTGCACTTCCTCCTTGAGGTCGACTTGGACACTTCGATCAGCAAGGCGTATACCCGGCATGCCGCAGAAGTCCGGACCCTGCTGCGCGAGCAGGAGATCCGCTACCGCGGAGTGCGGGTGCATGGCGAGGAGGTGCATGTGCTGGCCCGCGATGCGCAGACCTTCGAACAGATTGAAGAGGCGGTCGAAGAGGATTATTTCGGGACCTTCGACGTCACCACGGGAGAGACCGAGGGACAGTCGTCCGTGGTCATGCGGCTGACCCCGACCGCGCGCAGCGAGCTTCGCCGCAATGCCATCAGCCAGAACCTGATCACGCTGCGCAAGCGGGTCAACGAACTGGGTGTGGCGGAGCCGGTCATCCAGCAGCAGGGGCGCACCCGGATCGCGGTGCAGTTGCCGGGCGTGCAGGACACGGCGCGAGCCAAGGAGATTCTGGGAGCGACCGCGACCCTGGAGTTCCGCCTGGTGGACGAACAGTCGGATCCCTATATGGCCGCAGAGACCGGCAAAGTCCCGCTGGCGGATGAACTGTACTACGAACGTGACGGCAACCCGGTGTTGCTCAAGCGACGGGTGATGCTGAGCGGGGAACACATTATCGACGCGTCCTCGGGGTTTGATGAACGTGGCCTGCCTGCGGTGCACATCACGCTGGACGGCGACGGTGCCCGGCAGTTCGCCAAGGTGACCGGCGAGAATGTCAAGCGGCTGATGGGCGTGGTGTTCATCGAGCAGCGCAGCGACACGGTGGTGACCGGCGGCGAGCCGCGCATGGTCACCCGCGAGAGCCGGGAAGTCATCAACGTCGCGCGCATCCAGGAGCAGCTGTCCAAGCGCTTTCAGATTACCGGGTTGGACACTTCGCGCGAGGCGCGCAACCTGGCGCTGTTGCTGCGGGCCGGCGCGCTGGCCACGCCCATGTACATCGTGGAGGAGCGCACGGTGGGGCCGAGCCTGGGCCAGCAGAACATTGAGCTCGGCGCGCTGTCGGTGCTGATCGGCTTCCTACTGGTGATGGTGTTCATGATGCTTTACTACCGCCTGTTCGGGCTGGTCGCCGACATGGCACTGATCGCCAACCTGATCCTGATCGTGGCGGTAATGTCGCTGATTCCGGGTGCGACGCTGACGTTACCGGGCATTGCCGGCATCGTGCTGACCGTCGGCATGGCGGTGGATGCCAACGTGCTCATCTTCGAGCGCATTCGCGAGGAACTGGACAACGGCAACTCGCCCCAGGCCAGCATCCAGGCCGGCTACAGCAAGGCGTTATCGACCATCGCCGACGCGAACATCACCACCCTGATCGCGGCGATCGTGCTGTTTGCCTTCGGCACCGGGCCGATCAAGGGCTTCGCGGTCACCCTCTCCATCGGCATCGTGGCCTCCATGTTCACCGCGATCATGGGGACCCGGGCGGTCATCAACCGGATCTACGGAACCCGGCGCACGCCGACCCTGGCGGTCTGACCATGCGACTACTCCCACGCAAACTCGGCCTCGACTTCATGGGGCGCAGCCGACAGGCGATGATCCTGTCGGGCGTTCTGCTGGTCCTGTCTATCGGCTCGCTGCTGTCTCAGGGTCTGAACCTGGGCGTGGACTTCGAAGGCGGGACGCTGATTGAGGTCGGTTACCCGGCCCCGGTGGAACTCGACGAGATTCGTGCGCAACTGGAGGCGTCTGGCTTCGACCGGGCGGTGGTGCAGCACTTCGGATCGGCACAGGACGTACTGGTGCGAATCAAGCCGGACGAGCGTCCTCAGAGCGAGCTGAGCAACCAGGTGCTGGAAGCCCTGCGCGGTGGCGGAGAGCTTCAACTGCGCCGGGTCGAGTACGTCGGCCCGCAGGTGGGCGAGGAGTTGCGCGATGACGGGGGCTTGGCCATGCTGTACGCATTGGGGCTGATCCTGATCTACGTGGCGTTGCGCTTCGAGTACCGGTTCTCGTTCGGCGCCGTGGTCGCATTGGTGCACGATGTCATCGTGACCATTGGATTCTTCTCGCTGACCCGGATCGAGTTCGACCTGACGGTGCTGGCGGCCATCCTGGCGGTGATCGGTTATTCCCTGAACGACACGATCGTCGTGTTCGACCGGATCCGGGAGAACTTCCGGCAGTTGAGACGCCATTCCAGTTCCGAAGTCCTCAACATCTCGATCAACCAGACCCTGTCGCGCACCCTGATGACCTCGTTGACCACGCTGCTGGTGCTGTTCGCGCTGTTTTTCTTCGGGGGCGAAGTGATCCACTCGTTCTCCATTGCGCTGATCGTGGGCGTGATCATCGGCACCTACTCGTCGATCTACGTGGCGGGCAGTTCCCTGCTGGTGCTCGGCGTGAGCGGTCGCGACCTTGAGGTGATTCCGGCCGAGGATGTGGACGACCGCCCGTAGGGCGGAGAAGGGCTGTGCTCAGTGTGAGGTGGGGGGCATCAAGGCCAGCCCGAAGCGCTCGAATTTCTGAAAGTCCTTCAGATTCGCCGTGGCGATGCGGGCCCGCTTCGTGATGGCGGTGGCGGCGATCATACAGTCCGTAAAAATTCCCCGCCGTCGCCCGGAATCATTGAACAACTTTGCCGACAGGGCCGCCATCTCTTCCGTGAAGTCAATCCGATGGGTCACGATCTGGTTCGCAAAAGAAATGTCCTCGTCCGTTTTCGACCCGCCGCACAGGTATTCCGCCCACGCCACGGAACTCATGCCCAAGACCTCTCCGGAACGCAGCCACGCCTTGACCCTCTCGCTTTCATGAGAGTCCGCATGGGTGGTCGCGCGGACCAAGAAGTTGGTATCCAGGTGGATCATTCGGAGAGCCACCTCAGGCGTTTCTCGGAACTGGCCCGACGTTCTTCCCGTATCTCCTTCGCCCATTTCTCGGTATCCACGCCCGCCTCGGCCATTCGCCTCTGCAATTCTTCCAGCGCCGCGACCGCGTCTTCGCAATTGCGCAGGGTCTGTTCCGCAACCCGGTCGATGCTGCGCCGCAGGGCCTCGGACTTGGAGGTATTCCAGTGGTCCGCTAGGCGGTCCAGTTTTTGCACGGTCTCGGCGTCGAACGAATAGGTCGAGCGGATTGTCATCTTGGCCATACGTGAAAGTATGGCATGGTCATACAATACTGTCAAACCTGCCGGACGGGCGGACTAGGCGCTCAGGCTGGCTATTTCTCCAAGGCTTCGAGCCGCCCCAGCATTTCCTCCAGCACCCTCGGTGGAGCGGCAATGATGTTGCCGCTGGCAAGCGGGTCTTCGCCGCCGTCCAGGTCCTTCACGATCACCCCCGCTTCCCGGGCAAGAACGATGCCGGCGGCCATATCCCAGGGTCTGAGGCCGAACTCCCAGAAGCCGTCGTATCGTCCCGCCGCCACATAGGCGAGGTCCAGTGCCGCCGAGCCTGCCCGGCGGATTCCGGAGGTTCCCGGGATCAGGGCCCTCAGGGTAGCCAGATAGTGGTCGAGGTCGGCGCCGTCGCGGAACGGGAAACCCGTCGCGAGCAGGGCATCCTCCAATCCCCGCCCGGTGCGGGCACGGATGCGCCGCCCGTCGAGGAAGGCCCCGCGGCCGGTTTCTGCCGTGAACATTTCCTGCTTGAACGGGTCGTATACGACCCCGAGCAGAAGTTGGCCCTGCTGCCGCAGGGCGATCGACACGGCGTAGTGGGGGATGCCGAACAGGAAGTTGGTGGTGCCGTCCAGCGGGTCGACGAGCCATTCGAATTCGGCGTCGGGGAGATCATGGGCGGCGCCTTCTTCCGCCAGGATGGCATGTTCGGGGTGCGCCTTGTGCAGGCAGGCGACGATTTCCTCCTCGGCCTCGTGATCCACGCTGGAGACGAAGTCGTGCGCGCCTTTGCGCTCCACCTTGACCCGATCGGTGAAGTTGTGGTGGCGGATGATGATCCGCCCGGCCGCCTCGGCGGCGTCGACAGCGATGTTCAGCAGGGCGCTCATGGCAGGCGTATAGGTGAGGCGAAGAAGCGTTTGGGGTGGATTTCCACGCTCCGGAAGCAGGTTTCGGGTGCTGTCGGAGCGCGCCTATCATAATGTAGTGGAGCGCTTCTGCATTTTCTTGCCTATCCCTTAAGGAATACTTGACTATTCCGGTCAGGTATGTCAATATGCTCTTTGTTCCGCATCGCCGGAGACTGGATGTTATGAAACTGAATGCAAAAGGACGCTATGCCGTGACCGCCATGTTGGACGTGGCGATGCACGGCGAGCAAGGGCCGGTGGCGCTGGCGAGCATTGCCGAGCGCCAGGGCATCTCGCGTTCGTATCTGGAGCAGCTGTTCTCCCGCCTGCGCCGGGCCGGACTGGTCGACAGCGTGCGCGGGCCCGGAGGCGGATACTGCCTGGCGCGGGACGTGCCGGCGATTTCAGTCGCCGAGGTGATCGCGGCGGTCGATGAGCGCGTGGATGCGACGCGTTGCGGCGGGAGCGAGAATTGCCAGGACAACCAGCCCTGCCTGACCCATGGCTTGTGGGAGGAACTGGGCCGCGAGATCGAACGCTATCTGGGTCGCGTCAGCCTGGCGGACGTGCTGAGCCAGCAGCGGGTTCGCGAAGTGGCCTTGCGCCAGAACGTTAAATTCGCCGAGCACCACGGGTTTCCCGTGAATTCGGCCGTGGAAGGGCAGGAGGCCATCCTATGAGCGAACTCAATCTCCCCATTTACCTGGACTATTCGGCCACCACGCCGGTGGATCCGCGGGTGGCGGACAAGATGCGCCAGTACTTGACGCCGGACGGTGAGTTCGGCAACCCCGCCTCGCGTTCGCACAGCTTCGGCTGGCACGCCGAGGAGGCGGTCGACGAGGCGCGCAAGCAGGTCGCGGAACTGATCGGCGCCGACCCGCGCGAGGTCATCTGGACCAGCGGCGGCACCGAGTCGGACAACCTGGCGATCAAGGGCGCCGCCCATTTCTACCAGAAGAAGGGCAAGCACATCGTCACCGTCAAGACCGAACACAAGGCCGTGCTGGACACCTGCCGGCAGCTGGAGCGGGAAGGCTTCGAGGTGACCTACCTGGCGCCGCAGGCGAACGGCCTGCTGGATCTGAAAGAATTGGAGGCGTCGCTACGCGACGACACGGTGGTGGTGTCGGTGATGCTCGTCAACAACGAGATCGGCGTCGTCCAGGACATCGGCGCGATCGGCAAGATGACCCGCGAGCGCGGCATCATCCTGCATGTCGACGCGGCGCAGGGCGCTGGCAAGATCCCGATCGACGTACATGAGATGCAGATCGACCTGATGACTCTGTCCGCACACAAGATCTACGGCCCGAAAGGGATCGGCGCGCTGTACATCTGCCGCAAGCCCCGGGTACGCCTGGAGGCGCAGATACACGGCGGCGGACATGAACGCGGGCTTCGCTCCGGCACTCTGCCGACGCACCAGATCGTCGGCATGGGCGAGGCTTTCCGGCTCGCCCGCGAAGAGCTGACGGAGGAATCGGCCCGCATCCGCGCCCTGCGCGACCGGCTCTGGAACGGCCTCAACCAGATGGAGGAGGTCTACCTCAACGGCGACCTCGAACAACGGGTGCCGGGCAACCTCAACGTCAGCTTCAACTTCGTGGAAGGCGAATCGTTGATCATGGCGCTGAAGGACATCGCGGTGTCCAGCGGTTCGGCCTGTACCTCGGCCTCGCTGGAACCCAGTTACGTATTGCGTGCGCTGGGCCGCAACGACGAACTTGCGCACAGTTCGCTGCGCTTCACCATCGGGCGTTTTACGACCGAGGAAGAAATCGACTACACCATCTCACTCATCGAGCAAGCCGTGCAGCGGCTTCGCGACCTGTCTCCCCTCTGGGAGATGTACCAGGAAGGGGTCGACCTGGACTCGGTGCAGTGGGCGGTACACTGATAATGCTAAGCAGGAGAAAGCATCATGGCATATGGAAAAAAAGTTCTGGATCACTATGAACACCCGCGCAACGTCGGTTCGCTGGACAAGGACGACGCGCAGGTAGGCACCGGCATGGTCGGCGCGCCGGCCTGCGGGGACGTGATGAAGCTTCAGATCAAGGTCAGCAATGAAGGCGTGATCGAAGACGCCAAGTTCAAGACCTACGGCTGCGGCTCGGCGATCGCGTCGTCCAGTCTGCTGACCGAGTGGGTGCGCGGCAAGACCTTGGCGGAGGCCGGGGAGATCCGCAACACCGACATCGCCGAGGAATTGGCGTTGCCGCCGGTGAAGATCCACTGCTCGGTCCTGGCGGAAGACGCCATCCGCGCGGCGATCGAGGATTACGAAGGCAAGCAGTCTCGCGAGACTGAGGTGCCGGGCGAGGCACAGTTGGCGGAAGCCGTCTGACCCGCAACCGGCATGGCCATCTCGCTGACCGAGGCTGCGGCCGGGCAGATCCGCACGCACTTGGAGAAACGCGGGCGTGGGCTCGGCTTGCGCCTGGGCGTGAAGACCACCGGCTGTTCCGGAATGGCCTACGTGCTGGAATTCGCCGATGACCTGGAAGAGGACGACCAGGTGTTCGAGGACAAGGGCGTGAAGGTGGTGATCTCCCCGAAGAGCCTGGCCTACCTGGATGGCGCCGAACTGGATTACGGGCGCGAAGGACTGAACGAGGGGTTCCGCTTCACCAATCCCAACGAAAAAGCGCGGTGCGGGTGCGGCGAAAGCTTCAGCATCTGAGCACGGGACCAGGGGGCGGCGGTGCCGCTGGAACTTTCCCAAAATTATTTCGAACTGTTTCGGTTGCCGTGCGCGCTTGAGGTCGACGAGCGGCAGCTGACCGAGCAGTACCGCGTCCTACAGCGGGAACTGCATCCGGACCGCTTCGCGGCGGCAGGCTCCCAGGAGAAGCGCCTCGCGGCGCAGGCCGCGGCTCACGTCAACCAGGCCTATCGCACCCTGAATGACCGGCATGAGCGGGCGACCTACCTGCTTCAGTTGCGGGGTGTGGTGGTGGATGACGAGAAGGACACGGCGACCGATGCCGAGTTTCTCATGCAGCAGATGGAATTGCGCGAGGGACTGGAGGAGCTCGGAGGATTGCCGGAAGCCGAGGCCTTC
Source organism: uncultured candidatus Poriferisulfidus sp. (assembly GCA_965116525.1). Taxonomy (GTDB): domain Bacteria; phylum Pseudomonadota; class Gammaproteobacteria; order Poriferisulfidales; family Poriferisulfidaceae; genus Poriferisulfidus. The sequence continues at coordinate 221,140 of OZ220694.1, read as the reverse complement.
GGCGCCCGCCTGGAGCGGGAGGCCGGGGCGTTGTGGGAGGACTTCGGGACGTGCTATGCCGGGGAACGCTGGCGGGACGCGCGGGAAGTCCTGCTGAAGCTTCGTTTCTACCGCCGTCTGCAGCAGCAGTTGCAGATCCGCCGGGAGCAATTTTCTACAGGATAAGAGATGGCCTTATTGCAGATTTCGGAACCGGGACAGGCTCAGCTCAAGCGCCGCGCCTGCGGTATCGACTTGGGTACGACGCATTCACTGGTCGCGGTGATGCGGGATGGGCGGGCGGTCACGCTGACGGGGCCCGACGGGCACCATCGCCTCCCTTCGGTCGTGCACTACGGAGACGGGCCGGCGACGGTGGGATGGGCGGCGGCGCAAGGCGCCGCGGACGACCCGGACAACACGTTCTTTTCGATCAAGCGCTTGATGGGTCGCGGTGTCGGGGACATCGACGACGCGCACGATCTTGTGGAGGATTCGACTTCGGGCGTGCCACGCTTCCACACGGCGGCCGGGCCGAAAACCGCCGTGGAGATCTCGGCCGACATCCTGGGGGCCCTGCGGGCCCGGGCCGAAGAGGAACTGGGGGGTGAACTGGACGGCGCGGTGATCACGGTGCCGGCTTATTTCGACGAAGCCCAGCGGCAGGCGACCAAGGATGCGGCACGCCTGGCGGGACTGCCGGTCTTGCGGCTGATCAACGAACCGACGGCGGCTTCGATCGCCTACGGGCTGGATCAGGAGGACGACCGCGGGCTGATCGCGGTCTTCGACCTGGGCGGGGGAACGTTCGACATCTCGATCCTGCACCTGAGCCGGGGCGTGTTCGAGGTGCGGGCGACGGGCGGCGACACCGAGTTGGGCGGAGACGACCTGGACCGGATCCTGCTGGATTGGGTAAAGGAAGAGTGCGGCCCGGAAGAGGTGGACCGGGTCTGGACGCGGACGATCCTCCAGGCGGTGCGCCAGGCTCGGGAGGAATTGTCGGAACAGGATTCTGCCCGGATCGACTGCGGCGACGGCAAGATGCTGACCTTGACCCGCGAAGAATTGGAGCGGCGGTCGGCCCCGTTGCTTGGGCGGACGCTGCAGTGCTGCCGCCGCGCCCTGTCGGATGCCGGAGTCGAGGCCGGGGACATCCAGGAAGTGGTCATGGTCGGGGGCGTGACGCGGATGCCGTACCTGCGCCGCGAAGTCTCGAAGTTTTTCTCCCGGGAGGTCCATACCGGGATCGACCCGGACCGAGTGGTGGCGCTGGGCGCCGCGATCCAGGCCGATGTGCTGGTCGGCAACGCGCAGGACCAGGACATGCTGCTGCTGGACGTCATTCCCTTGTCGCTCGGGATCGAGATCATGGGCGAACTCGTGGAACGGGTCATCGAGCGCAACACCACCATCCCGGCCCATCATGCCCAGGAATTCACCACTTTCAAGGATGGCCAGACGGCGCTCGCGGTGCACGTGGTGCAGGGCGAGCGGGAACTGGTCTCGGATTGCCGCTCGCTGGCGCGCTTCGAATTGCGCGGCATCCCGCCGATGACGGCGGGCGCTGCCCGTATCCGGGTGGAATTCCAGGTCGATGCGGACGGACTTCTGACGGTGGAGGCGACGGAAACCGTGAGTGGCGTGCGCGCCGGGGTGTCGGTCAAGCCGTCCTACGGACTGGAGGAGTCGGAGATCGAACAGATGCTTCGGGACTCGGTTGAGCATGCCGAGGAGGATGTGGCGAGCCGGGCCTTGAACGAACAGCGGGTCGAGGCGGACCGGGTGGTGCAGGCTTTACGGGACGCGTTGGAGACGGATGGGCATATACTGTCGGACGATGCGGAACGCAGCCGGATCGAGACGGCAGCCCGGGCGCTGATACAGGTGCGGGACGAGACGGACGCCGATGCGATCCGCGCCGGAATCAAGGCGCTGGAGGAGGCCTGCGAGCCGTTCGTGGAGCGGCGCATGAACCGCAGCATCCAGCAGGCCATGCAGGGGCGCAGGCTTGAGGAATTCCAGGAGCAGGACTGATGCCATCGATACGATTTTTGCCGCATGAGGAAATCTGCCCGACCGAACAGGTGGTCGAGGTCGAGGCTGGCATGAGCGTTTGCGATGCGGCCCTGTCCCGTGGCATTGAGATCGAGCATGCCTGCGAGAAATCTTGCGCGTGCACGACTTGTCACGTCTACATCCGGGAGGGAGGCGACTCGCTGAACGAGGCGAGTGAGGATGAGGAGGACCTGCTGGACCGGGCGTGGGGCCTGGATCCCGACTCCCGGCTGAGCTGTCAGGCGATCGTCGGCGACGAGGACCTGGTGGTCGAGCTTCCGCGCTACACTATCAATCAGGTTTCCGAGAACCATTAGGAGCGGGAGATGGGGCTTCGCTGGACAGATTCGCTGGACATCGCGATCGAGCTTGAAGACGCGCATCCGGAGGTCGACCCCCAGTACGTGCGGTTCACCGATCTGCACGAGTGGGTTCTGGCACTGGAGGACTTCGAGGACGACCCGGAACATTGCGGGGAACGCATCCTGGAAGCCATTCAAATGGCTTGGATCGACGAACACGACTGAGAGAGTGCCGCGCCTCGGGATACGGAGAGCCGGTGCTATACTTTCCGTACCCAGTTCCCATGCCCTCCGAGAACGGACTCGAGGGGGGGTTGCTAAACAACTGCGGGTTGGAATAGATGAGGCTGACCGACCTGAATGGGATCGTGATGAGCAACAAGATCACGCTTGGCGAATTGATTTCGCTCGGCATTCTTATGGTGACGCTGGCAGGGGGCGGGTATGCCCTGCATTCGGAGATCGCCCAAGTCCGGCTTGAATTGGGACAGACTCGGCTTGAATTAAGCGAGAAGATTGATGCCAAACTCAACCAGGTTCGCCATGAATTGGGCGAGAAGATTGATGCCAAGTTCGACCAACTTGACACAAAAATCGGTAAAGTGAATCATCGCATGGCCGACCTGCAGGAGCGGGTGGCAACGCTTGAAACCATCGTGCGTGTCCAAGTACCGGGTGCGGTAACGGGCAATTAGGTCGCCACGGTTGCGCCGCCGGTTTTTGCGCCGTTGCCAATCCTGAAAATACGGTTGGAGTGCATCCAAATCTGTGGGTCGGACTCGTATGTCTGTGATAAAATTTGCGCGGCCCGCGGTGCGCCGCGGGTCAACCATTAGATTCTGAACCGGTACACCATTAATGCGTATCATTCTGTTGGGCGGCCCTGGCGCCGGCAAGGGCACTCAGTCCAGTTACATCTGCGAGCGCTACGGCATCCCGCAAATTTCAACGGGTGACATGCTGCGCAAGGCGGTGGCCGACGGTACGCCGCTGGGCAAGGAAGCCGGGCAAATCATGAGCCAAGGCGCCTTGGTGCCGGACGAGTTGATTCTCGGCTTGGTCGAGCAGCGGATCGCCGAGCCGGATTGCGGCGACGGGTTCTTATTGGACGGTTTCCCCCGGACGCTGGCGCAGGCGGAAGCATTGCGCGATTACGAGATCGAGATCGATCACGTGGTGGAGATCCGGGTGAGCGACGAAGAGATCATCCGCCGCATGAGCGGGCGGAGGGTCCATCCGACTTCCGGGCGCGTCTATCACATCGAGAACAATCCGCCCCGGAAAGAGGGGCTGGACGACGAGACGGGAGAACCGTTGATCCAGCGCGACGACGACCACGAGAACGTGGTTCGCCAACGCCTCACGGTCTATCATGACCAGACCGAACCGCTGATCGATTACTATTCCCGCTGGGCGGAATCCGGCGGAGAAGGGGCGCCGCGGTATCACGTGGTCGATGGAATCGGAACGATCGAGGAAATCCGGGACCAGGCGTTCTCCGCGCTGGACTGAGCATCACGGCCCCGGTTTGGAATAACAGGATAAGGAGCACTGAACGCCATGGCAACGCCGACTTTCTTCATGGGCCTTTTCGGAGTGCTGGTCGCGATGACGCTGGTACTGTTCATCATTGCGCAGAACATCGTGGAGCCGGACTTGAAACTGGACGATCCCGAAGTGGCCGAAGCGATCCACCAGCGAATTGCGCCGATCGGCCGCCTCAACACCGGGGACGCCCCGATCGCCACCGCTTCCGTGGCGCTCATCTCGGATGCCCAGGCGGCGCCGGATTTCGGGTCGGGCGAGGCGGTCTACAACGCCGTCTGCCAGGCTTGCCATACGACGGGCGTTCTGAATTCGCCGAAACTGGGTGACCCCGCGGGCTGGGGGACGCGCCTGTCGAAAGGAAAAGAGGTGATGTACCAGAGCGTGCTCAACGGCCTGAACCTGATGCCGCCTAAAGGTGGGCGTCCCGATTTGTCGGACGAGCAGGTCCAGATGGCCGTCGACTATATGCTGGAAAGCCTCAACTGATCGGGTCTTCGGGATCCTGACCGCGCTCCAGCGCATCCAGACGTTTCTGCAATTCCCCCAGTCGCTCGCGGGTCTTGGCGAGCAGCTTGGACTGCACGTCGAATTCCTCCCGGGTCACCACGTCCAGACGTTGCAGCAGGGCCTCGACGCAGGCCCGGACGGTTTTGTGGATCTCCTCGCGGGTCGAGTGCAGGGATTCCGGGATCAGCGCGTCCAGGCGCTGAGCCAGATCATCCAGTTGCTTGGGGTCAAGACGGATCATGCTGGCATTATACGAGCCCGCGGGCGGCATCGAAGGAACGAATTGAAATGCTTGTACTCTGCTTAGAACGGAAACCCTGCGCCCGGGAAAACCCGAAATGACTTCCGCAAAAACCCCTTCCGAAGCCTGTCCGGTCCAGCGGACTGTCGCCGGTGCGGAAGATGCCGGACGGCGCCTGGACAACTATCTGCTGGCGCGGGTGAAAGTGCCGCGCCAGGTCGTGTATCGGTGGATTCGCACCGGCCAGGTCCGGGTCAACCGCGGCCGGGCGAAGCCGTCCTACCGCCTGCGGGCCGACGACGAGGTGCGGATTCCTCCGTACAGTCCGGAGGGCCCGGCCCGGCCCGACTCGCCACTGCCCGATATTCCGATTCCGATACTGTACGAAGACGACGAGCTGCTGGTGGTGGATAAGCCGGCCGGGCTTGCCGTGCATGGCGGCAGCCGGATTCGTTTTGGACTGATTGACGTGCTGAGGCAGCATCGGGGAGAGGGTGAATTCCTGGAACTTGCGCATCGACTGGATCGGGGCAGCAGCGGATGCCTCGTGATCGCCCGAAGCCGCAACGCCTTGCTGAACATACAGTCGCAGTTCCGGAAAAGGGCCGTACAGAAAACCTATTGGGTGCTGGTCGCGGGGCAATGGCCAGAGCATGTCCGGGAAGTCCGGCAATCAATCCGGATCAATCGGCACCATGCCCGACATCGCAAGGCGATGGTCGACGAGGCCGGGAAGGAAACGTATACCCGGTTCCGGCCGCTGGAACAGTTCGAGCAAAGCTGCCTCGTAGAAGCCTGCATTGAGACCGGGCGGACCCACCAGATCCGGGTGCATGCGGCCGAGGCTGGGCATCCGGTTATCGGAGACGACCGATACGGCGACAGACAGGTGAACGGCTGGGCTCGGAAGCAGGGATTCAAGCGGCTGTTCCTGCATGCGCGATCATTGGGCTTCGCCCATCCGGCAAACGAGTCCAAAACAACGGTGCAGGCCCCCCTGGATCCGGCCTGCAAGAAACTGTTGGCTTCCCTGCGTGATGAGACTGCGGACCCTTCTCTATAATGAACCGCACCACGGGCCGGGCTGGCGTAGCTCAGTTGGTAGAGCAGCTGTCTTGTAAACAGCAGGTCGGGGGTTCGAATCCTCTCGCCAGCTCCACGCGGTTTTTCCGCCTAAGTCTCGGTTTCGCGCGGCTTTTTTGACTCAGTTGAACATTCAATTTGTGATATAATCCATACTTTAGCCTAATTTTGGGAGGGGTACCCAAGCGGTCAACGGGGGCAGACTGTAAATCTGCTGGCTCAGCCTTCGTAGGTTCGAATCCTACCCCCTCCACCAGGGGACTGAGATTGGCGGAAACAGCGGCCTGGCGGGTGTAGTTCAACGGTAGAACCTCAGCCTTCCAAGCTGATAGTGGCGGTTCGATTCCGCTCACCCGCTCCACTGCCACCGACGGCGGAGGGACGCGGCCCATATAGCTCAGTCGGTAGAGCACTTCCTTGGTAAGGAAGAGGTCACCGGTTCAAATCCGGTTATGGGCTCCAGATTGAGACAACAACCTAACGACCAGGGAGAAAGACGATGGCCAAGGAGAAATTCGAACGAACGAAGCCGCACGTGAACGTGGGGACGATCGGGCACGTGGACCATGGCAAGACGACGCTGACGGCGGCGCTGACGAAGGTGATGTCGGAGACGCACGGCGGCGAGGTACGGGATTATTCGCAGATCGACAACGCGCCGGAAGAACGGGAGCGGGGGATCACGATCGCGACGGCGCACGTGGAGTACGAGTCTCAGAACCGTCACTACGCGCACGTGGACTGCCCGGGCCACGCGGACTACGTGAAGAACATGATCACGGGCGCGGCGCAGATGGACGGGGCGATCCTGGTGGTGAGCGCGGCGGACGGCCCGATGCCGCAGACGCGGGAGCACATCCTGCTGGCGCGCCAGGTGGGCGTACCGCACATTCTGGTGTACCTGAACAAGGCGGACCAGGTGGACGACGCGGAGCTGCTGGAACTGGTGGAGATGGAAGTGCGCGAGGAGCTGAGCAAGTACGAGTTCCCAGGCGACGACACGCCGATCATCACCGGCTCGGCGCTGAAGGCGCTGGAAGGGGATTCCGGGGAGCACGGGGTGGAGTCGATCGTGAAGCTGATCGACGCGATGGACGCGTACATTCCGGAGCCGGAGCGCGCGGTGGACGGAGACTTCCTGATGCCGGTGGAAGACGTATTCACGATTTCAGGCCGGGGCACGGTGGTGACGGGCCGGGTGGATCGCGGCATCGTACAGGTGAACGACGAGGTGGAGATCGTGGGGATCAAGGAGACACAGACGACGATCTGCACGGGCGTGGAGATGTTCCGCAAGCTTTTGGACGAAGGTCGTGCGGGAGACAACATCGGGGCGCTGCTTCGGGGCACGAAGCGCGAGGATGTGGAGCGTGGCCAGGTGCTGTGCAAGCCGGGGTCGATCACGCCGCACACGGAGTTTTCGGCGGAGGTGTACATCCTGTCGAAGGACGAGGGCGGGCGCCACACGCCGTTCTTCACGGGCTACCGCCCGCAGTTTTACTTCCGGACGACGGACGTGACGGGGGCGGTGACGCTTCCGGAGGGGACGGAGATGGTGATGCCGGGGGACAACGTATCGATGGACGTGGCCCTGGGGGCCCCGATCGCGATGGAGGAAGGTCTCCGTTTCGCCATCCGCGAGGGCGGCCGCACGGTCGGCGCCGGCGTGGTCACTAAGATTTCCAAGTAACCGTTCAAACGTTGCTTCGAGCCGAACCAAAGGGTGGTAAAGTCGTGTCTGAAAAGGCCAGTAGCTCAATTGGTAGAGCAGCGGTCTCCAAAACCGCAGGTTGGGGGTTCGAGTCCCTCCTGGCCTGCCAGCGATGGGGGGCCGCGTGATGGTGCAGGAACGCATCGAATCGGGCCTTTCGCAGGCGGACATGGCCCGGTGGGCGGCCGTGGCTGCGCTGCTGCTGACGGGAATCGGCGGTTTCTACTATTTCGCAGATCAGGCGCTCCTTTATCGGGTGCTCGGCCTGGTCGCGCTGTTCGCGGCGGCCGCAGCCGTTGCGGTGGGCTCGGCACATGGCCAACGCTTCGTGGGCTTCATGCGCGAAGCTCGTACGGAAGTGCGCAAGATGGTGTGGGCCACGCGTGCCGAAACCCTGCAGACCTCCCTGGTGGTGTTTGCGGCGGTGATCGTGATGGCTCTATTCCTGTGGTTGCTGGACCGGCTCCTCGCTTGGGGAGTCAGCCTGCTTTTAGGATGAAGACGATGACGGAAGAGCAAACCAACGAAAGCGGCCAAGACCAAGAGCAAGACCAAGAGCTCCAGTGGTACGCGGTCCACGCCTACTCCAACTACGAGGAGCGGGTGCGCGTCCAGTTGCAGGAGCGCATCGAGCGCTTGGGCAAGGAGTCCGAATTCGGACGCATCGAGGTGCCGTCGGAAGCGAGCATCGAGCTGCGCGACGGCAAGCAGAAAGTCATCCGGCGAAAAACCTTCCCCGGCTATGTCCTGGTCCAGATGAAATGGTCCGAGGAGAACTGGCACCTGGTGCGCAACACGCCCAAGGTGCTCGGCTTCATCGGCGGGGCGCGGCATCACCCGGAGCCGATTCCGGACGATCAGGTCGAATCCATCCTGGCCCGCGCCGAAGAAGGGCAGGCGGCGCCGAGAATCAAGGTGATGTACGAGCCGGGTCAAGTGGTCCGGGTTATCGATGGACCGTTCAACGACTTCAACGGCGTGGTCGAAGAGGCCAACCATGAAAAAGGCCGCCTGCGCGTCGCCATCCAGATTTTCGGACGTTCCACACCGGTCGAACTGAGTTTCGACCAGGTCACCAAGGACTGAGGGCCCGCTCATGGCAGACAAGGAAATCCAAGCCTACATCAAGCTCCAGGTTCCGGCGGGCTCCGCCAACCCGGCGCCCCCGGTCGGGCCGGCCCTGGGCCAGCACGGCCTGGCCATCCAAGACTTCTGCAAGGCCTTCAACGACCGTACGGGGTCGATGGAGAAGGGCATGCCGCTGCCGGTGGTGATCACGGTATATGCAGACCGCAGCTTCGACTTCATCATCAAGACGCCGCCCGCCGCGGTATTGCTGCGCAAGGCGGCCGGCATCGAAAAAGGCAGCGCCACCCCGAACTCGGAGAAGGTCGGCAAGGTGACGCGCCAGCAGTTGGAAGAAATCGCGACGGCCAAGATGCCCGACCTGAGCGCGAACGACATGGATGCGGCGGTGAAGATCATCGCGGGAAGCGCCCGCAGCATGGGCTTGGAGACGGACCTATGAAGAACCGACGGATGACCGAGGCCCGGGCCAAGATTGAAGCGGAGCATCTGTATCCGGTTGACGAGGCGGTCGAACTGGTACGCCAGACAAGCGGGACGGTGAAGTTCGAGGAAAGCATCGACGTCAGCATCAACCTCGGCGTGGATACCCGGCAGAGCGAGCAGAACGTGCGCGGTGCGATGGTCCTGCCGAAAGGCACCGGCAAGCGTACGCGGGTGGCCGTGTTCGCGCAGGGCGATCCGGCGCAGGCGGCGACCGAAGCGGGCGCCGATGTGGTCGGCCTGGAAGACCTGAGCGAACAAATCAAGGGGGGCGATCTCGACTTCAGCACGGTAATCGCGACTCCGGACAGCATGCCCGTGGTCGGGGCGCTGGGCCAGATCCTGGGTCCGCGCGGCCTGATGCCGAACCCGAAGACGGGGACGGTTACGCCCGACGTGGCCACGGCAGTCGAGAAAGCCAAGTCCGGGCAGGTCCGCTACCGCACCGACAAAGGCGGCATCGTGCACTGTTCGATAGGGAAGGCCAGTTTCGAGGCGGCGGCATTGGCCGAGAACCTCCGCGCCCTGATCGCGGAGTTGATCCGGACCAAGCCGGCTTCCTCCAAGGGAGTCTATATCAAGCGCATCACCGTGTCCCCGACGATGGGACCGGGTGTCCGGGTCGACCCGGCGACGGTGTGAGGCGGACGGGAGAACCCGAAGGAGCGATCATGGCACGCACACGCGAAGAAAAAGAAGCTATCGTGCAGGATGTGATGCAGGCCGCGGCCCGCGCGCAGTCGCTGGTGGCAGCGGAATACCGGGGGATGAGCGTTGGCGAACTGACTGAACTGCGCCGGCAGGCCCGGGACTGCGGCGTCTACGTCCGGGTCATCAAGAACAACCTGGCCAAGCGGGCGCTGGACGGTACCGACTACGCCTGCGCGCAGGAGCGCCTGACCGGCCCCCTGCTGCTCGGCTTCTCCGAGCAGCAACCGATGGACGGCCCGCGCCTGTTCCGGGATTTCAGCAAAGAGAACGAATTGCTAGAACTCAAGTTCGGCGCTATGGATGGTGCCGTGCTGGAGGTGGCCGAGGTGCGGAAGCTGGCAGACTTGCCGACCCGCGACGAGGCGTTGGCACAACTTATGGCCGTCATGCGTGCGCCGATCGAGAAGATGGTCCGCATGACCGCCGACCTTCCAGGCAGGCTGGTGCGCACCTTGGCGGCGCATCGCGACCGCCAGCAGGCGGAATCCTGATTACTGATTGCAACCAAAGGAGCTATTGACCCATGACCACAGCAAGTGTTTCCAAGGACGATGTCCTCGACGTTATTTCCAACATGACCGTGATGGAAATCGTCGACCTCATCTCCGCGATGGAGGAGAAATTCGGCGTTTCCGCGGCGGCGGCAGTGGCGGCGGCACCGGTGGCCGGCGCGGCCGGCGATGCGGCCGAGGAAGAGGCGGCGACCGAACGGACGGTCATGCTGGCCTCGACCGGCGACAACAAGATCGGCGTCATCAAGGTGATCCGTGCGATCACCGGCCTGGGACTGAAGGAGTCCAAGGAAATGGTGGAAAGCGCACCGTGCGCAGTCAAGGAGGAGGTTCCGGTCGAAGAGGCCGAGGACCTGAAGAAGCAGTTGGAGGAAGCGGGCGCAACCGTCGAACTGAAGTAATTCAGTGCGCGGCCCTGCAATAAACCACGATGTGGCGGCACGCTCGGCGTGCCGCTGGCATCTTTTTAATTGACGATCACCCGAGGTGGGCATGCCTTATTCCTACACTGAGAAAAAACGCATCCGGAAAGATTTCGGAAAGCTTCCGGAAGTGCTTCCGATTCCGGACATGCTGCAGGTGCAGCGCGAGTCATATCGCGGCTTCCTGCAGGTCGACACGCCGGCGAAGAAACGCAAGGACCAAGGCATTCAGGCAGTGCTCAACGCGGCGTTCCCGATCGTCAGCCACGCCGGGCATATCGAGCTGAACTGCCTCAAATACGATTTGGGCGAACCGCGCTTCAACGTGCGCGAATGCCAGCGGCGGGGCCAGACCTACATGGCGCCCCTCAGGGTCAAGACGCGGATGGTGATCCATGAGAAGGACGCGCCGAAGGGCGGGCCGCGCAGGGTCAAGGAAATCAAGGAGCAGGACGTCTATCTCGGCGACATTCCGCTGATGACCACGCATGGCACCTTCGTGATCAACGGCACGGAACGGGTGGTCGTGTCGCAGCTGCTGCAGTCTCCGGGGGTGATCTTCACCGACGACAAGGGGCGAAGCCATTCCTCGGGCAAGATTCTTCACCATGCCCGGATCAAGCCGGAGTACGGCTCCTGGCTCGAGTTCGGATTCGATCACAAGGACCTGTTGTACCTGAGAGTCGACAGCCGCCGCAAGATTCCAGCGACGATCCTGCTGCGCGCGATCGGCATGTCGGAAGAGGAGATCCTGGAGACCTTCACGACGCGCTGCCCGGTGCGGATGGAACAGTGGCGCGAGGTGCCGCTGCCGTTGCTTGAGGGCGCGAAACTGACATTCCCGCTGTCGGACGCCGACAAGGGAGAGACGATTCTGGCCAAGGGCAAGAAGCTGACTTCGACCGCGATCGCCAAGCTGACCGAGGATGGCGTAGAACATGTGCTGGCGCCGCAGGACTTCCTTCGGGATTTCCTGGCACCGGGCGGGGAAGAAGATGCGTATATCTTCGATGCGAAGGGTTGGCAAATCCGCCCGGCTTTGTTTGTCGGCAAGAAACTGCCGCTCACGCTGTTGCACGAAGACCGTATCGCAGTCAAGGCCGACACCAAGTTGACCGCGGCCCGGGCCGGCAAGCTGCCGGAGCTGTGCGCCGTTTCCCTGCCGCTGCGCAGCCGGTTCTTCATCGAGGTGGAGCACTTCCAGCGACAGAAGCTGTCGTTCGACGTCCGGGTGGAGAAGGCCGGAGTGGAAGTACGCGCCGGGCGCACCCTGATGCCGATCCACGTGAAGAAACTGCAGGAAGCCGGGCACAAGGAAATCGAGGTTCCGGCCTCGTTCTTCTACGACCGGGCGCTGGCGCGCGACCTGTTCAACCCCGAGACCGGGGAGATCTACGGGGGGCTGCGCCTCAATGCCCTGCTGGACGAGGATTCACTGGAGGAATTGATGAGCCTGCCGGTCGAAGGCTTCGAGATTATCCAGAACACCGAGGCGACGCAAGGCATCCCCGGCACCCTGCGCACGGACGATTTCCACTTCCGCCCGCCCCGCTACAGTGCGGAGGCAGTGGTCTTGGAGGCCCAGACCTACATCTACCGGATCCTGCGCCCGAGCGAGCCGATCACGGCGGAGACGGTACGCAATCACTTCACCAACCTGTTCTTCAATTCGGAGCGCTACGATCTCTCTCCGGTCGGCCGGATGCGGCTGAACCGCCGCTTGCGGCGCGACAGCATGGAGGGCCCGGGGGTCCTTGAGGTCAAGGACATCATCGACGTGCTGCAGGTCCTGATCGACATCCATCAGGGCCGCGACGTGGTGGACGACGTCGACCACCTGGGCAATCGCCGGGTGCGCTGCGTCGGCGAGCAGGTGGAGCAGGCTTTCCGGACCGGGCTGTCACGAGTGCAGCGGGCGGTCAAAGAGCGGCTGACCCAGGTCGAGGCGGACGACCTGACCGTGCAGGACATGGTCAACGCCAAGCCGGTGTCCGCTGCGATCAAGGAGTTCTTCGGCTCCAGCCAGTTGTCGCAGTTCATGGACCAGAACAACCCGTTGGCGGAAGTGACGCACAAGCGCCGGATTTCGGCACTGGGCCCGGGCGGGCTGACCCGCGAGCGGGCCGGCTTCGAGGTGCGCGACGTGCATCCGACCCATTACGGGCGGGTCTGTCCGATCGAAACCCCGGAAGGGCCGAACATCGGCCTGATCAATTCCCTGGCGGTCTACGCCCGCCTCAACAACTTCGGTTTCCTGGAGACCCCGTACCGGAAGGTATCCGACGGCCGGGTCACGGACCAGATCGACTATCTGTCCGCGATCGAGGAAGGGCAGTTCATCATCGCGCAGGCGAACGCCGTACTGGATGCGGACGGCCGCTTCACCGACCAGCTGGTGTCCTGCCGCCATCAGAAGGAATTCACGCTAGAGCGGCCGGAGAAGGTCGACTACATCGACGTCTCGCCGCGCCAGATCGTCTCGGTGGCGGCCTCGCTCATCCCGTTTTTGGAGCATGACGACGCCAACCGGGCGTTGATGGGATCAAACATGATGCGTCAGGCCGTGCCGACCCTGCGTGCTGAGAAGCCGCTGGTGGGCACTGGCATGGAGCGCGCGGTGGCGGTGGATTCCGGGGCCATGGTGCTGGCGCACCGCGGCGGCACGGTGCACGACGTGGACGCCAACCGGATCGTCGTTCGGGTCGAGGACGAAGAGGCCGGCGAAGGACAGTCCGGCGTAGACATCTACAACCTGACCAAGTACATCCGGTCCAACCAAAGCACCTGCATCAACCAGCACCCCCGGGTCCGCCCCGGCGACCACATCGAGCAAGGGGACGTGCTGGCGGACGGCTCGGCCACGGACTTGGGCGAACTGGCGGTTGGGCAGAACATGCTGGTCGCGTTCATGCCTTGGAACGGCTACAACTTCGAGGATTCCATCGTACTCTCGGAGCGGGTGCTGGAGGAGGACCGCTACACCACCATCCACATCGAGGAACTGACCTGTGTGGCGCGTGAGACCAAGATGGGGATAGAGGAGATCACCGCCGACATTCCGAACGTCAGCGAGGGGCTCCTCGGCAAGCTCGACGAGTGCGGCGTGGTCTACATCGGCGCGGAAGTCCGCCCGAACGATATCCTGGTCGGCAAGGTGACGCCGAAAGGGGAGACCCAGCTGACCCCAGAGGAAAAACTGCTGCGTGCGATCTTCGGTGAAAAGGCATCCGAGGTGAAGGACACCTCGCTGCGGGTGCCCTCGGGGATGGAGGGCACGGTGATCGACGTGCAGATCTTCACGCGCGAAGGCGAGGTCAAGGACGAGCGCGCGATCGAGGTGGAGGCCATCGCGGTCGAGCAGGCGCGCAAGGACATGGCAGACCAGTTGCGCATCTACGAAGAGGACATCTACCTGCGTGCCCGCACCCTGATGCAGGGCAAGATGGCGGACAAGGGGCCGAAAAAGAAAGGAGGCTTCACGATCACGGCGGCATACCTGGACAGCCTCGAGCGCAAGGACTGGTTTAAGGTCAGCCTGCGCCAGGAGAAGCTCAGCCGCAGCCTGGAAGCGCTGCAGAAGCAGTTGCAATCGCAGAGCCAGCTCCTGAACCAGCAATTCGAGCAGCAGAAGGAGAAGATCGAAGCGGGCAGCGAACTGGCGCCCGGCGTACTGAAGACGATCAAGGTCTCGCTGGCGGTCAAGCGACGCATGCAGCCGGGCGACAAGATGGCCGGTCGGCACGGCAACAAGGGCGTGGTTTCCATGGTGGTTCCGGTCGAGGACATGCCGTACATGGAAGACGGCACGCCGGTTGACATCGTGCTCAACCCCCTCGGCGTCCCGTCGCGGATGAACGTCGGACAGGTGCTGGAGACCCATCTGGGCTGGGCGGCGAAGTCCCTCGGGGCACAGGTCCGCCAACTGCTCGATCAGACCTCCAAGGCGACCGAGATCCGCAAGTTCCTGGATCGGGTCTACCAGGGGGACGGGACCCAAGAAGTGAAGCTCGGCAACTTCGGTGCGGAAGAGATCCGCACGTTGGCGGAGAACCTGTGCGACGGCATTCCCATCGGGACGCCGGTATTCGATGGCGCCAACGAACAGGAAGTCAAGTCCATGCTGGAATTGGCAGGACTGCCGACCAGCGGCCAGACGCGGCTGTTTGACGGGCGCACCGGCAATGCCTTCGACCGTGAGGTGACTGTCGGCTATATGTACATGCTCAAGCTCAACCACTTGGTGGACGACAAGATGCACGCACGCTCCACCGGACCCTACAGTCTGGTCACTCAGCAGCCGCTCGGCGGCAAGGCGCAGTTCGGCGGCCAGCGCTTCGGCGAGATGGAAGTCTGGGCGCTTGAGGCCTACGGGGCCAGCTATACCCTGCAGGAGATGCTGACCGTGAAGTCCGATGACGTCGAAGGACGCAACCGCGTGTACAAGAGCATCATCGGGGACGAGCTGGATCTTCAGGCCTCGTTGCCCGAGTCGTTCAACGTCCTGTTGCGCGAGGTGCGGGCCCTCGGCATCAATATCGACATGGAACGCGACCGAACGGCAGATCCACTGCCAACGCTGCCTCTATAAGGCGGATCTGACCGGAGAACATCATGAGAGAACCTTTCGCACTGCTGCGGCCCCTCAACGACCCGACCGACTTCAACGCGATCCGGATTAGTCTGGCATCCCCGGAAACGGTCCGCTCCTGGTCCTATGGAGAAGTCAAGAAGCCGGAGACCATCAACTACCGGACGTTCCGGCCGGAGCGCGACGGTCTGTGCTGTGCGCGCATCTTCGGCCCGATCAAGGATTACGAATGCTTGTGTGGCAAATACAAGCGGCTGAAGCACCGCGGGATCGTGTGCGAGAAATGCGGGGTCGAGGTCACCCGGGCCAAGGAACGCCGCCGGCGCATGGGTCACATCGAGCTGGCCAGCCCGGTCGTGCATGTCTGGTTCCTCAAATCCCTGCCGTCCCGGATCGGCCTGATGCTGGACATGACTTTGCCGGACCTGGAAAAGATCCTGACTTTCGAGCGCTATGTGGTCACCAATCCGGGGATGAATACCGACCTGGAGATGCGGCAGCTTCTGACCAAGGCGGAATACCAGGAACGGTGCACCCGCTTCGGGGAAGACTTTGAGGCGATGATGGGCGCGGAGGCGGTGCAGACACTGCTGAAGAACCTGGATTTGCGCAAGGAGTCGGAACGGATCCGGGAAGAACTCAAGAAGACCCGCAGCGAGGCCAAGATCAAACGGCTGACCAAGCGCCTGGAGCTGTACGAGTCGTTCCTCCACTCGCGCAACAAGCCGGAGTGGATGGTGCTGACCGTGCTGCCGGTGCTGCCGCCGGACCTGCGTCCGCTGGTGCCGCTGGAGGGCGGGCGTTTCGCCACCTCCGACCTGAACGACCTGTACCGGCGCGTGATCAACCGCAACAACCGGCTGCGCCGGCTGTTGGAGCTGGGCGCCCCGGACATCATCATCTGCAATGAGAAGCGGATGCTGCAGGAAGCAGTGGACGCGTTGCTCGACAACGGGCGGCGTGGGCGCATGGTGACCGGAGACAACAAACGCAGCCTGAAATCGCTGGCCGAAGTCATCAAGGGCAAGCAGGGGCGGTTCCGCCAGAACTTGCTCGGGAAGCGCGTGGACTATTCCGGGCGCTCCGTGATCGTGGTCGGACCCACGCTGAAGCTGCACCAGTGCGGCCTGCCCAAGAAGATGGCGCTGGAACTGTTCAAGCCGTTCATCCTCGGCAAGCTACAGCGGCGCGGACTGGCCACCACGATCAAGGCGGCACGCAAGCAGGTGGAACGCGAAGGGCCGGAAGTCTGGGACATCCTGAGCGAGGTCATCCGCGAGCACCCGGTGATGTTGAACCGGGCGCCGACCCTGCACCGGCTCGGCATCCAGGCATTTGAGCCCGTCCTGATCGAGGGCAAGGCAATCCAGTTGCACCCCCTGGTCTGCACCGCGTTCAACGCCGACTTCGACGGCGACCAGATGGCGGTGCACGTACCGTTGTCGATGGAAGCGCAGTTGGAAGCGCGGGCGCTGATGATGTCGACCAACAACGTGTTGTCTCCCGCCAGCGGCGAACCGATCATCGTGCCGTCCCAGGACATCGTGCTGGGCTTGTACTACATGACGCGGTCTCGTATCAACGTGGCCGGCGAAGGCATGGTGCTGGCGGACATGGACGAGGTGAAGCGGGCCTATGATTCGGGCCACGCGGCGCTGCATGCGCGCATCACGGTCCGGCTGCCGCAGCCGGACGGCGGTCTGGCACGGATCGAGACCACGGTGGGGCGGGCTTTGCTGGCGGACATCCTGCCCGAAGGCCTGCCGTTCGAGTTGATCAACCGGGACATGAACAAGCGTGCCATCTCCGATGTCATCAACGCTTGCTACCGACGTCTGGGCTTGAAAGACACGGTGATCTTCTGCGATCGCCTGATGTACACCGGCTTTGAATATTCCACCATCGCCAGTATTTCCTTCGGCGTCGACGACATGGTGGTGCCGGAAGAGAAGGAGAGCATCCTGGACAGCACCGGGAACACGGTCGAGGAAATCGAGAAGCAGTACGCTCGCGGCCTGTTGACCAATGACGAGCGCCGCAACAAGGTGGTCGACAGCTGGTCGCAGGCGAACGACGACGTGGCGGTGAAGATGATGGAACGCCTGGAGTATGAGGAAGTGGTGGATCGCGAGGGCAACCGGGTCCGGCAGCCGTCGTTCAATTCGATCTACATGATGTCGGACTCCGGCGCACGAGGTTCCAAGGCCCAGATCCGCCAGCTGGCGGGGATGCGCGGCCTGATGACCAAGCCGGACAGCACCATCATTGAGACTCCGATCACGGCCAATTTCCGTGAAGGGCTGAACGTCCTGCAGTACTTCATCTCCACCCACGGTGCCCGCAAGGGACTGACCGACACCGCGCTGAAGACCGCCAACTCGGGTTACCTGACCCGGCGGCTGGTCGACGTCGCGCAGGATTTCGTGGTGGTGGAAGATGATTGCGGAACTCAGGACGGGTTGGTCATCCGGCCCATCATCGAAGGCGCGGACGTCGTGGAGACCCTGGCGGAACGAGTGCTCGGGCGCGTGACTGCGGAAGATACGACACGTGGCGACGACAGCAAGGAGGTCCTGATTCCGGCCGGCACGCTGCTGGACGAGGAAATGGTTGCCAAGATCGACGACTGGGGCATCGGCAAGATCAAGGTGCGCTCCGCCGTGACCTGCAAGACTCTGCGCGGCGTCTGTGCGAAATGTTATGGGCGGGACCTGGCGCGCGGTATTCTGGTGACCCGGGGTGAAGCCATCGGCGTGATCGCCGCACAGTCGATCGGTGAGCCCGGCACGCAGCTCACCATGCGGACGTTCCATATCGGTGGCGCAATCAGCGGCGCCGTCACGTCCGTCAGCAATGTCACCGTTCGCGACGACGGCAAGGTCAAGTTCCGACAACTGGAGACCCTGCCGCGCGAGAAGAAGGTTTGGGTGGTGACCTCGCGTTCCGGCGAGTTGATCGTAACGGACGATCACGGCCGCGAGCAGGAGGTCTATCAGGTGCCTTACGGGGCCCTCCTCAAGGTGAAGGAAGGCGAGACCGTGACTGCCGGGCAGATGCTGGCCAGTTGGGATCCGCACATCCAGCCATTGCTGGCGGACCGGAAAGGCTACCTTCGCTTGGTTGACTTCGCAGATGGAGAGACGGTAAGCATGACCACCGACGAGGTGACGGGCCTGTCCAGCATTCGCGTGCTGGACGCCAAGGACCGGCCGCCGTCCGGACGCGCGCTGACCCCGGCCATCGCCTTGGTCGACAAGTCCGGCAAGCCGGTTCTGTTCGAAGGATCGGAAAAGGCGGTGCACTACACCTTGCCCGCCGACACCATGATCAGCCTGGCCGAAGGCACTGCGGTGGAGCAGGGCGATGTGCTGGCCCGGATTCCGCTGTCGTCCCGGACCCAGTCCGGTGACATCACGGGTGGACTGCCCCGCGTGGTCGACTTGTTCGAGGCGCGGACCAAGGCAAAGGTCAACGCGGCGCTTGCAGAGATCGAGGGCGTGGTCAGTTATGGTACCGAGGTGCGCAACAAACAGCGCCTGTATATCACGGCCGACGACGGTTCAGTGGAGGAGATGCACATCCCGCGCACCAGCCACGTGAACGTCTTCGAAGGCGCTCGGGTGACGCGCGGAGAGGTGCTGGTCGACGGGGAACTCAACCCCCATGACGTACTGCGGCTGCGAGGGCTGGAGGCGATGACCGAGCATATCGTGCAGAAAGTCCAGGACGTCTACCGTTTGCAGGGCGTGAAGATCAACGACAAGCATATCGAGGTCATCATCCGGCAGATGCTGCGCAAGGTGCAGGTCGTGGAGACTGGAGGATCGACCTACATGGCGGGCGACATCGTCGAGCACGCACGAGCGATCGAAAAGAATCGCGAACTGGCGGATGACCAGCAGATCAAATTCGAGCGGGTGCTGCTCGGGATCGCGAAATCGTCCCTCAGCCGGGAATCGTTCATCTCGGCCGCTTCGTTCCAGGAGACGACCAAGGTGCTGGTGGAAGCCACCATCCGCGATGACCGGGACGAATTGCGCGGACTCAAGGAGAACGTCATCGTCGGGCGGCTGATCCCGGCCGGCACAGGGCTGGCGTACCACATGAAACGCCGGTCATCCGACGACTTGGCCTTGTCGCTGGAAGACATCCAGGCGGCGGCGAATGAAGTCAGCGAACCGGCCTCCGAGGAGATTCCCGCTGCGGAACTCCAGCCGGCTCCGGATGCGGAGCCAGCGGAGCAGCCGGCACCGTTCGCCTGATCTGGCTCCATTCAGGCATTTTCCCCGCCCCCGGGCGGGGATTCGCCGTAAAATACTGTAACTCCCTGACCCCGGGCTGATGAAGGGGTTTACGCTTGAATGAACGCTTCGACCGCTCCGTCCGCCTCTCCCCAGTCGCCGCTGGACCGCTTCGGCCGTTCGCTGCACGACTTGCGGATCTCGGTGACCGACCGGTGCAATTTCCGTTGCACCTACTGCATGCCGAAAGAGGTCTTCAATTCCGATTACGTCTTCCTCGAGCGTTCCCGGTTGCTGACCTTCGAGGAAATCGAGCGACTGGCCTACATCTTCGCGGGACTGGGGGTGGCCAAGCTGCGCTTGACCGGTGGTGAACCTCTCCTCCGGCGGCATCTGGAAAAGCTTGTCGAGCGCCTGGCCCAGGTTCCGGGAATCGAGGACATCTGCCTGACGACCAACGGGTCCCTGCTGACCGGCGAGGTGGCTGCGCGCTTGGCCGAAGCCGGGCTCAACCGGATCACGATCAGCCTCGACGGGCTGGACAATGAAGTCTTCCAACGCCTGTCCGACGTGCAGCGCCCGGTCGACGAGGTACTGGCGGCCATCGACCACGCGGCCGCGGCAGGACTCGGGCCGGTCAAGATCAACATGGTCGTCAAGCGTGGCGCCAACGAAGACCAGATCCTGCCGATGGCGGAGCATTTCCGGGGCACGGGGCATATCCTCCGCTTCATCGAGTACATGGATGTCGGCAACGCCAACGACTGGAAGCTGGACCAAGTCATGCCGGCCGAAAAAGTCCTTGGGATGATCGACGGGCAATGGCCGATCGAGCCTGCGGACCCGAATTACCCGGGAGAAGTCGCGCGGCGCTGGCGATACCGGGACGGGAAGGGCGAGTTTGGCGTGATCGCGTCCGTGACCCAGCCGTTCTGCGGCGGCTGCCACCGCGTGCGGCTGAGTGCCGACGGCATGCTGTATACCTGCCTGTTCGCGTCAGGCGGGCACGACCTGAAGGGTCTGCTACGTTCAGGAGCGGACGATGCGGCGCTGCAGCGCGATTTGATCCGCTTGTGGAAGGACCGGGGAGATCGTTATTCCGAACTTCGTACCGAAGGGACGTCCCAGATCAAGAAAGTGGAGATGTCGTATATCGGCGGCTGAGTCATTCGCCGAGGCGCGGCATCAGTTCGACCAGGTTGCAGGGGCGGGTTCGGTAGTCCAGTTGTTTTTCGATTAATTTCTCCCACGCGTCCCGACACGCGCCCGGAGAACCTGGCAGGCAGAACAGGTAGCGACGGTTGGCGACGCCGGCCATGGCCCGGGACTGAAGCGTGGATGTCCCGATGACTTCATACGAAAGCGACCGGAACATTTCCCCGAAACCGTCGATTCTCTTGTCCAGCAGGGGGGTGAGTGCCTCCGGTGTCCCGTCCCGTCCCGTCACGCCGGTGCCTCCGGTCGTCAGAATCACCTGGACGTCCGGGTCGACCAGCCAAGCCGAAATTTTGGCCCGGATCTGGTAGATGTCGTCCGCAACCAGATCCCGTGCCGCGAGTCGGTGCCCGGAAGCCTCAAGCTTCCCGACCAGCAGGTCGCCGGATTTGTCTTGACTTGCGTCCCGGCTGTCTGAAACAGTCAGTACGGCAATTCCAAGAGAGATAAATTCACGATCTGTCATTGAGTTATGGCTGTTTCCTGAAGTATTGATTATATTCTGGAAATCGGTAAAACCAACCAGGTTGGTTTTACGGCCTCCCGGCTTTCATCATTATAAGGCGGTGCAGCTAGCTTGGATTTGCTGGATTTCCTCGGCAGAAATTCGCCCTTGGTGCAGCACGCTGGCCACCAGGGCGTCCATCCCGGCGTCCAGAAGTCGTTGGGCGTCGTCCGCATTCCGGACTCCACCGGCTGCGGTTAGCCTGCAATCAGGCCGGATCATCCGGATTTGCTCCAAAAGTTCGAAATCCGGCCCTTCCAGGGAGCCGACCCGGTGCAGGCACATGACGATGACGCGGGCAGGCCAGGAGTCAGGCTCTGCCCAGATTCCGGCACCGCCGCGCAGGCCTTCCCGGTCGAAGTCGAGCGACAGGATCACACGGTCGTCGTGGTGGGCCCAATCGCACGCAAATTCGGTCCCGAGAACCGGGCGAAAATTGCCCGGGAGGGTCTCTTCCGGCTCCGGGAGCGGCCCGGCATCCACCCAGAACTCGACGCCGGGGTGGCGGCGGCATAGTTCTACAATGAGCCGGCATTGGGCGGGCTTGCCCATGATGGCGTCAAGATCGGCCAGATAGAAAACTGGAAAAGGAGCGAATCGAAGCAGGTCATCGACCACCTGGACAGGGTCCACGCTGCGGGTCAGGGCGGACTGGATCGGCTCATAGAGCGCGCGGTCGCCTCCCGTGGCCTGCACGACCTGTCCCTGTCGGATGTCAAGCACGGGAATAATGTGGCACATGGGCATGAAGGTTTTTATTTTTGAGTACGTTTGCGGTGGAGGCTTTCAGGGCGACTCGCCGCCCCCGGACCTGCTTCGGCAGGGGCAAGAGATGCTGCGGGCGGCACTCGTGGACTTCTCGCGTCTGCCGGATCCGGTGCAAGTTTATACCCTGATTGAGGAACGGTTCGCATTCGACTTGCCCGAAGGGGTGCAGGGCCGGAATCCCGGTGGTCCGTGGCACGATGCCTGGCTGGACCTCGTTCGCCACTGCGATGCGGTTTTGGTGATCGCGCCTGAAAGTGAAGGCCAGCTTGAGCACCTGTGTGAGGAAGTGCTGGACGAAGATCGGAAGAATTTGAATTGCTCGCTCGATGCGATTCACTTGGCTGCAGACAAATGGGCGCTCAACCGCCAACTTCAGGCAGCTGGCATCCCCGCAGTAGATACGCGGGTGTGGACTCCGCCGGAGCCACTGCCCGAGCAAGGCGTGATCAAGCCGCGTTATGGGGCCGGCTGCGAGGAAACGTTCGTGCTGGGTGCGGAGCCCGGCTTGCCGGCTTTGGACCCTGAGAGTCCGTGGGTGTGGCAGCCTTGGGTTCCCGGAGAGGCCGTCAGCCTGAGCCTGTTGGCCGGGGAAAGTGAAGTGGAAGTCCTGTCCTGCAATAGAATTCATTGCGAGAATCGGAAGGGACGGCTGCATGTGCATGGGATTGAAACCGGTGAGCTCGATGTGGACCCGGAATTCAGGGAGGCGGCACTGGTCGTGGCCTCCCGGATCATGGCCGCAGTGCCAGGCCTGCGGGGGTACATCGGCGTGGACGGAATGTGGCAGGGGGATTCGCTGACCGTGCTGGAGATCAACCCGCGTCTGACCCTGACGTATGCCGGGCTGTCGGTGCCGCTCGCCGAGCGCATGCTCCGAGTCTTCGACTGTGCGGGGGTTCCGGCATGAGCGATGTCATGGGCTGGGACATCGGGGGCGCCCACGTCAAGGCGGTGCAGGTGGATAAAAGCGGGCGGGCCCTGCAGGTCTGGCATCGGATGGTGCCGCTGTGGAAAGGCTTGGACCGTTTTGCGGAGGCGGTGAGCGGAATTCGCGAGGAGGCGGGCGGGCAGGGTTTGCGGCACGCCGTCACGATGACGGGGGAGTTGGCGGACATTTTCCCGACGCGCGCTGAAGGAGTGCGCCGAATCGTTAATTGCCTCGCACAGGTTCTGTCCGGCGATGTCCTCTCTTATTTCTCGGCGGGTTCGGAGTTCGTGGAGGACCCGAGCCAACGAACACACCTGATCGGCTCCATGAACTGGTATGCCTCGGCCCGGCTGGTCGCCCGCTTCGCCGAGCAGGGCGTGTTCGTGGATGTCGGGAGTACCACGACGGACCTGGTCCGGATTCGGAAGAACCAAGCGGCGGCGACCGGATTCAGCGACGCGGAGCGTCTGGCCTGTCAGGAACTCCTGTACACCGGCGTGGCCCGGACGCCGCTGATGAGTCTGGCGACTCGGATAGAAGTGGGTGGGACTCCCTGCAACCTGATGGCGGAACATTTTGCGACGACTGCGGATGTCTACAACCTGCTCGGGCAATTGCCGGACAGTCTGTATCCCTTCGATGCGGCAGATGGTGCCGGGTGTTCCGAATTCGAGTCGGCTCGACGGATCGCCCGGATGATCGGGCGAGACTGTGAAGAGGGCGCGGACCTGAGCGAATGGATTCAGTTGGCGCGGACTTTCGCCGGCCTGCAGCGGAACCGGATCCTGGAGAGCCTAATTGTGCACACGTCCGAGGGTTCGTCAGGAGTTCTGGTTGGTGCGGGCACCGGACGGTTTTTACTGCCATCGCTTGCTGATCGTTGCGGCTTGGTATACCAGGACATTGATGTCCTGCTCAAGTCCCGCGTCGCCACGGAGGGAGTCTTCACCTTGGCGGACTGCCTGCCGGCTTATTCCGTTGCCGAGTTGTACCGGCTCGAACATGCGTGTCGTTGAGTTGCCGTGGCAGGCGGACCCGACACGCCGCTTCAGTAGGTTTGCCGACCGTCCCTGGGCGGTTCTACTTGACAGCTGCCATGATCAAAGCGGGCAAGGCCGCTTTGACATTTTTGCGGCCGAGCCGTATGCAACTCTCGAATGCACCGGCCGACAGGCGGTTTTAACGCGGGGAGGCGAAAAGCAGGCCTTGCGCGGTAATCCCTTCAGTCTGCTTGCTGAACTGCTTGGGCCGCCGACAGAGGGAGATGCGCAGATTCCCTTCTGCGGCGGTGCGATCGGGTATCTGTCGTACGAGCTTGGCCGGGCGTGTGTCGGTCTGACCGCTCCCCGAACCGGCATGCCGGATTATCCGGAACTGGCAGTGGGTTTGTACGACTGGTCGGTTGTCAGTGACCATCAGGAACAACGTTGCTATCTGGCGACGCACGACCGAATTCCTGCGACCCGGCTGGTCTGGGAGGATTTGTGTGCCCGATTGCTCGACGAGTCTCCTGATCGAGAACAACCATACCGATTGTTGGAGCCGCTGCATTCGGATTTCACGCAAGAAGCTTATGGGGAAGCGTTTCAGGCTGTCCAAAACTACATCGAGGCGGGAGATTGCTACCAGGTCAATCTGGCGCAACGCTTTTCAGCACCGAGCGAAGGCCGGTTATGGACGGCCTACCAATACAGCCGGACGGTTAATCCGGCGCCTTTCTCTGCCTACTTCAATCATCCGGAGCTTGAAATCGCCAGCGCCTCTCCGGAACGATTTTTGGAAGTCATCGACGGGCGAGTCGAGACCCGCCCCATCAAGGGGACGGCCCGCCGCATTCCCGGGCAGGAAGAAGAGCAGTGCAATGAATTGAGGGAAAGCGTGAAGGACCGTGCCGAGAATCTGATGATTGTGGATCTGTTGCGCAACGACCTGAGCAAGAACTGTGCATCGG
This sequence comes from uncultured candidatus Poriferisulfidus sp., assembly GCA_965116525.1. Lineage (GTDB taxonomy): Bacteria > Pseudomonadota > Gammaproteobacteria > Poriferisulfidales > Poriferisulfidaceae > Poriferisulfidus. The sequence continues at coordinate 196,301 of OZ220694.1, read as the reverse complement.
GAACGGTCGAGGTGCCGGATCTGTTCAAGGTCGAGAGTTTTGCCACGGTGCACCACTTGATCAGCACAGTCACGGGGATGCTGCAAGAGGGCCGGACGGCGTTGGATCTTCTTGAGGGATGTTTCCCCGGTGGATCAATCACCGGGGCTCCGAAGCGCCGGGCCATGGAAATCATCGAGGAATTGGAGCCGAAACCGAGAGGCGTGTATTGCGGGAGCCTCGCCTATGTCGGTTTCGACGGGAACATGGACAGCAGCATCGCGATCCGCACGATGGTACAGACGGCAGGGGAGACCAGCCTGTATGCGGGGGGCGGGTTGACGCATGGCTCGCAAGTGCAGGCGGAGTACCAGGAATGTCTGGACAAGGCTGCAGCCATGCGGGAGGTTCTGGAAAGATACAAGATGTGAGAGGGAGAGGGGGGACAAATGAAGAATTTGTGTAAGATAGGCGGTATCTGATGCTAGCGAGGGTCAACCATGCGTCTCACCAAGCTTTTTGCTATTCCCAGTTGCTTCCTGGCCGCGATTTTCTGCGGCAACACCTTAGTGCTAGCTGAGGAGGAAGAAGCAGAAAAAATCACTGTCGTCGGTACTCGTAGTCACGAGCGGTCGGCGGCCGATCTGGCGGTTCCGGTGGATACGCTTGATTCCACTGCGCTGCTCCGACAAGGCTCGTCACGGATGGAGGACATGCTGTCCCGGATAGCGCCGTCGTTTACCGTGGCCCTGGAGCCGATCGGCGATGCGGCGACCTTGGTACGACCTGCCAACATGCGCGGCCTCCCTCCGGATTCGACGCTGGTCCTGGTGAACGGCAAGCGTCGTCACCGGTCCTCGGTCATCACGTTCTTGGGGAACGGCCTGAACGACGGAGCGCATGGTGCCGATCTCTCCGCCATTCCCGCCATCGCCCTTGACCGGGTGGAAGTCCTGCGCGACAACGCAGGGGCGCAGTACGGGTCCGACGCGGTTGCCGGAATCATCAACTTCGTACTGAAAGAGGATTCCGAAGGGGGAAGCATGGATGTCCGTTGGGGCCAGTACTACTACGGTGATGGCGAAAACATCACGGTGGCTGGCAATGTCGGCCTCCCGCTGACGGAAAACGGATTTTTGAATCTCAGCGCGGAGTACAACGAGGCTGACCCGACCAGTCGCAGTTCGCAGAGTGACAGGTCAAACTATCTGATCAACGCGGGCAACCCGCACGTGCGGACGCCTGCGGCGATGGTCTGGGGCGCGCCGGACATCAAGGACAACTACAAATTGTTCGCTAATGCCGCCATCGGTTTGGGCGATCTGCATGAAGCCTATGCGTTTGGCAACTACGCCGAGCGTACCGTGGAGGGCGGGTTTTATTATCGCAGCCCGCGGCGGCGCACCGGGATTTTCGCAGGTGGTGTGGCTTTTCCTGATGCCATCTCTGACGAGCAGCGGAACTCCCTCGTGATCGACCAGATGCCTTGGCTAATCCCCACCGGTGAGGAGACCGCGTGCAAGCCGCCTAGCATCGATGATTCGGCTCAGGGCTCGGGTCCTAGTCTGGATGCCCTTGAGGGGGATGAGCGATGCTACGCCTTCAACCTCAGGTTCCCGGCTGGCTTCACGCCGCAATTCGGCGGCGATGTCGAGGATACGAGCATTGCGTTCGGTCTTCGCGGAGAATTGGCGGAAGACTTCACCTACGATTTCAGTGGCGTGTATGGCCGACACGAAGTCGATCACTTCATCAAGAACACGATCAATCCGCAGCTGGCGGCGCAGGAAAACGGCATTCCGATCTCCTACAACCCGGGCGGCTACGTCGAGACTGACTACACGTTCAACCTCGATTTCACGACGCAAATCGATGTTGATGCCTTCTATTCTCCACTGCATGTCGGATTCGGCGTGGAATATCGTGAAGAGGAGTTCGAGACAAAGCGCGGCGATCTTAATTCGTGGTTCATCGACTACTACGAAGTGGATCCAGCGACCGGTGATGGTGTTGGCGAATTTGAAGAGCCGGCAAACTTGGCGTCGATGACCTGCGAGGAATATCAGGCGTACAGTGCCCGAGATGACCTGAGGGCGAAGTATTCGGCCTTAGGGGTTGGCTCCAACGGCTTCACCGGATTCCCGCCCTGCGCGGAAGGCAAAGAGGATCGTTCCAGTGTCGGGGCCTACATCGACTTCGAGTCGGACGTGACGGAAAACTTGCTGCTGGGCCTGGCGGTCCGGCATGAAGATCCGGAAGAATTCGACTCGACCTTGGACGGCAAGTTCTCTGCCCGTCTCCAGGCGACGGAAGATCTCGCCCTGCGGGGTTCGGTCGGTACCGGCTTCCGGGTGCCAACGGTGGGTCAGGCGAATGTGCAGAACGTCACGACGGGCATTTCGAATGGACAGTTGATCGACCAGCTCACGCTGCCCCCGACGCACGTACTACTGCGAGGGGTCGCCGAGCCGCTGGATGCGGAGGAATCGACCAGTTTCGGGTTGGGTGCCGTCATCAATGTCGGTGGCTTTGACCTGACCATCGACTACTACCACATCGAGGTCGACGATCGGATCGGATCCACCTCCAAGGAGCCGATTGATTGCTTGCTGATGAGGAAAGTCGGCGCAACAGGGGACTGCGTCAGTCTCCCCGAAAGTAAGAGTACAAATTTTGAGGGCGCCACTGACGAAATAAAAGCAGGCTTGTCAGAAACTGCATCCACCGTGATGGCAGGTGACGCGTCCCGCAAATTCAGTCATGTCCTGGACTCAGTGGTTGACGATGATCCAACGGCACTGAGCGGCGACGAAAGGGACCTGTTGGAAAAGGCGTTGACGGAAAGAGAGGCGTTGCGCTCCGAGGTGCCGGCCATCGACGCCATCGGCGAAGCGAAATACTTCGCCAACGACTTTGACACGACCACCGAAGGGATCGATGTCGTGGCGACCTATCCGATGGAATTCCTGGACGGGCTGACTACGCTGACCCTCGCAGCGAACTGGAACCGGACGAAAGTCGACGAGTTCAACCCCCGGACCATCGACGCGAAAAAGAAACACATCATCGAAGACGGGCGGCCGAAAGTCCGCTTTACCATGACGGCCGATCACGAGTCCGGCCCGTGGCAGATCTTGGGTCGCATCCGCTACTACGGATCTCACGTGGATTACGCGGGGGCAGGTCTGGACAACGACATGATGATAGCCGAGGCTCGCACACTCGTGGACTTTGAGGCGGCCTACAATTTCACGGACAACCTCGCCGTGGCTTTCGGCGCAGAGAACCTGTTCGACAATGATCCGACGCGGCACAGGTACCAAGGATTCTACGGAAACCTCTACCCCGAATCCACGCCGTTCGATTTCAATGGCGGGTTCTATTACGCCAAGGCCATGCTGAACTTCTAAGTTTTGCAGGTCCGCGCTTCCAAGCGGAATTGTCTACACGTCGGGCGCAGCCATCAGGTTGCGCCCGATTCTTTTGTGGCCTTTCTGAGTGGCACTACGGATTCGTAGGCGACTGATTCTATAAGTTTCCCGGCCGACAGGCGACGGTTCAAGCGTGGCTGTCCGGTTCCTTTGCGGGGCCCAGCAGGATGGCCGCACCCCGGGTGTTGGGGCTGGATTCCAGCCCCAGTTTGATGATGACGGTCAGCGGGATCGACAGCAGCATGCCGACCGGCCCGAGCAGCCAACCCCAGAAAACCAGGGACAGGAACACCACCAGCACCGACAGGCCCAGGCGACGGCCCATCAGATGCGCCTCGAGAATCTGGCCGACGACCGTATTGATGACGACATAGCCGAGAATTACCGGAACCATCATGGCGGGTCCAAGTTGCAGCCAGGCCAGCAGGACAGCCGGAATGGCGGCCAGAATGGAGCCGACATTGGGGATGTAGTTCAGCAGGAAGGCGACGAGGCCCCACAGGATGGCATGGTCAAGGCCGAGAAACGCCAGCCACCCGGCGACCAGTACACCGGTCAGGAGGCTGGTCAGCGTTTTTGTGGCGAGGTAGCGATTAACACTGTCGGTGAACTGGCTCAGATCAAAACCGGAATCCGAATTCTTGAAAGCTCGCTGGATCTTTTGCGGCAGTTCGAGGGCTTCCAGAAGAATGAATACGACCGCAAGCAGAATCAGCAGGGCATTGGTCAGCAGTGCGCCGAACCCGCTGAGAAGGTCCGCCACCAGGTTGAGGAAGAAGGACGGGTCCAGGTAGGACGACAGCCCGGCATCAAGTTCTATCCAGCCCTGTTGCGCAAGCCATTGCCCGATGTGTTCCACATGTTCGCGAAGCTGTTCGTAATAGGTCGGCATGGTCTGGCGGAAGCCGGTGACGGAAGCCCCGATCAGGGCGGCGAAACCGATTCCGGCGGCAATCAGGCCGGCGATCACGGTCGCCAGTGCCAGCAGGTTGGGGAATCCGCGTCCCCGCAGCCATTTCATGGGCGGTTCGCAGGCAATGGCGATGAAGACGGCGAGCAGGAAGGGAACGACGATCTCGCGCGCCTGCTGCAGGGCTGCCGCCACGATGACGAGGCAAGTGACGGCCAGCAGGGTCTTGAGTGATGTGGACATGGCGCAGTTCGCCCTACGGGGTGCCAATAAGTTCGGGCTTGGGCTTGCCCAGCGCCGCCTTCAGGATGAAGAATCCGATCAATGCCGACAACAGGGAGCCGAGCACGATGCCGATCTTGTCTTCCACGATCAAGGCGGGCATGTTGCCGTGCGCCAGCGTGGAGACGAACAGGCTCATGGTGAACCCGATGCCGCACAGGAAGGACATGCCGAGAAATGCCGGCCATCGCACGCCGCTTGGAAGGGAGCCCAGCCCCAGCGCTAATCCCAGCGCGGCGAACAGGCAAATCCCGATGGGTTTGCCGACCAGCAATCCCAGCAGGATGCCGAGCGTAAGCGAGTCGCCCAGGTCGGAGAAGGTCGTGTCCAGCAGGTAGACTCCGGCGTTGCAGAAGGCAAAGATGGGAAGGATTCCAAAGGCAACCCAGCCGTGGAAGTGGTTTTCCAGCCGGGTCAGTGGCGAGTACTGGTAGTCGTGCGGAACATGGGTCGGAATCGTGAATGCCAGCAGGATGCCGGCCATGGTGGCGTGGACTCCGGACTTCAGGACAAAGTACCACAGGACCACTCCCAACAAGAGATAAGGGACGGAATTGTTGACCCGGAAGCGGTTGAATCCGATCAGGACCGCCAGGCACAGGGCGGCATAACGCAAGGCTTCCATCGACAGGTCTTCCGAGTAGTACAGGGCGATGATGAGTACGGCGCCAAGGTCATCCAGGATGGCCAGAGCCAACAGGAATATCTTGAGCCCGGACGGAACCCGCGTGCCGAGCAACATCAGCACGCCGAGCGAAAAAGCAATATCGGTCGCAGTGGGGATGGCCCACCCCCGCATGGCGACCGGATCCTGGTAATTGAGGCTGGCGAACAGCAAGGCCGGCACCAGCATGCCGCCGACGGCGGCAAGGGCCGGCAGAACAACGCGATCCCGTGAGGCCAGGTGCCCCTCCATGAATTCGCGCTTGAGTTCCAGCCCGATGACGAAGAAGAAAATCGCCATCAGGAGGTCGTTGACCCAGAGCAGCAGGGTCTTGTGCAGGGCGATGGGGCCGAGCACCAGGGAAAGCGGCGCATTGATGAAGCGTTCGTACCACTCGTGCCCGGCGGTATTGGTCAGGATCATGGCCGCGGCGGCGGAGGCCACCAGCACGACGCTGCTGAAGGCTTCGGTCTTCCGGAAATGATGCAGTGTTTCCCGGGCGTACTCGAAAGCCGAGATCAGAAACCGCATGGAAGTCTTCGAAGGAAAAATTTCGTGGATATGTGCGGTTATTGTAACTGTCCCCATGCAGGGGAAAAGGACGCCCGGTGATAATATGCGCGCCAAAGACTTTTCCGGATACCCGTCTTTTCACATGCAGGAACGCTACGATCCCGAAGCCGTAGAGCAGGAAGCCCAGAAGTATTGGCGGGAGAACGAGTGCTTCGCCGCGAAGGAGCGCCCGGGCGCCCGCAAGTTCTACTGCTTATCCATGTTTCCGTACCCCAGCGGTCGGCTGCACATGGGGCACGTGCGCAACTACACGATCGGCGACACCATTGCACGCTACCGGCGGATGCGGGGCGACAATGTGTTGCAGCCGATGGGGTGGGATGCTTTCGGTCTGCCCGCTGAAAATGCTGCACTGGAACGCAAGGTGCTCCCCGGTGCCTGGACCCGGGACAACATCCAGGCCATGCGCGAACAACTGCAGCGCCTCGGATTCGGCTACGATTGGCGGCGCGAACTGGCAACCTGCGATCCGGAATACTACCGATGGGAGCAGTGGCTCTTCATCCGGTTGTTCGAAAAAGGCCTGGCTTACCGGAAAAAGTCCCTGGTCAACTGGGATCCGGTCGATCAGACCGTGCTGGCGAACGAGCAGGTGATCGAAGGGCGCGGCTGGCGTTCCGGCGCCCTGGTCGAGCAGCGGGAGGTGGAGCAGTGGTTCCTGCGGATCACCGATTACGCTGAGGAATTGTTGGGATCCTTGGATCATCTGGAGGGGCGGTGGCCCCACCAGGTGCTGCAAATGCAGCGAAACTGGATCGGTCGCTCGGAAGGGGTGGAAATCCGGTTTGCCTTGGAAGGCCGGGAAGAGCCGCTGACGGTGTTCACCACGCGCCCGGACACCCTGATGGGGACGACGTACATGGCACTGGCCCCGGGGCATCCGATCGTTCAGGAAAAATCTAGAACTAACAAAGAATTGCATGACTTTCTTAATCATTCTGCACAGACCTCGGAAGAGTTGGTCCAGGACCGCGAAGGCCACCCGCTGGGGCTGAACGCGCTGCACCCGTTGACTGGCGAGGAATTGCCGGTGTGGGTCGCCAATTTCGTGCTGATGGAGTATGGCTCCGGGGCAGTCATGTCGGTGCCGGCTCACGATCAGCGCGATTGGGAGTTCGCGCGTCACCACGGCCTGCCGATCCGGCAGGTGATCGCTCCTGCAGACGGATCAGAGGCGGATCTTGATGCCGAGGCTTACACGGAATGGGGCGTACTGGTCAATTCCGGGGCGTTCGACGGATTGAGTTCCGAGGAGGGCTACGCCGCGATCACCCGGCAACTATCCGAACAAGGCCGCGGCGAGTCCGTGGTGCGCTACCGGCTGCACGACTGGGGGGTGTCCCGGCAACGCCGCTGGGGTTGCCCGGTGCCGATGATCCACTGCGGGGAATGCGGGGTCGTGCCGGTACCGGAGAAGGACTTGCCGGTCGTTCTCGATGAGGCGCTGCCGCCGGAGGCGGATCTCCCCGAAGACTGGAAGACCGTTCCGTGCCCGAAATGCGGGCAGTCGGCGCAGCGGGACACGGACACGTTCGACACGTTTGTCGAATCCAGTTGGTACCAGGCGAGATTCTGCTCGCACGACGCTGATGACGCCATGCTGGACGAGCGCGCGCGCTACTGGCTGCCGGTCGACCAGTACATCGGGGGTATCGAGCATGCCATCCTACATCTTCTGTACGCCCGCTACTTTCACAAGCTGATGCGCGACGAGGGGCTGGTCGACGGGGATGAACCGTTCGCGCACCTCCTGACCCAAGGCATGGTGCTCAAGGATGGCCACAAGATGTCGAAATCGTGGGGCAACGTGGTGGACCCGGAGCCGCTGATCGAACGCTATGGCGCGGACACGGTGCGCCTGTTCGTACTGTTCGCGTCGCCACCCGAACATACGCTGGAGTGGTCCGACAGCGGGGTCGAAGGGTGTTCAAGGTTCCTCAAGCGATTCTGGCGGTTCGTCCACCAGCACAGGGAGTGCGCGTCCGCGGCGGGCGTCGAGGCCGACGGGCTCGATGCACAGCAGGAGGCACTGCGTCGCAAGCTGCACGAGACGATCCGGAAGGCCGGGCATGTAGCCGAGCAGCGCCACACCTTCAACACGGCGATTGCCGCGAACATGGAGTTGCTCAACGACTTGATGCACCTCTCCGAAGCCGGCAAGGCGGAGCCTGCGCTGGTGCGCGAGTGCCTGGAGGCGATGCTGCGCATGTTGACGCCGATTGTCCCGCACATATCCCACGTGCTGTGGCGCGAGCTCGGGTTCGACGGGGTGGCCCTGGAGCAGCCTTGGCCTGAAGCGGACGAAGCTGCCATGCAACGCTCGGTCGAGCAGATCGTGGTCCAGGTAAACGGCAAGGTCCGCGCGCATCTGGAGTTGGCGGCAGATATCAGCGAGGATGAATTGCAGCGGGAAGTATTGGATAATGCTAAAGTGCAACGCTTCACCGAAGGAAAAACCGTGGTCCGCATCATTCAGGTTCCCCATAAACTCGTCAACGTGGTAGTACGCGATGCGTAAAGGCTCTTTCCTGCTGGGGGCGGCCCTCTGTCTCGCCCTTAGCGGATGCGGATTCCAGTTGGCGGATTCCAAGGGGGTCGCGACCAAGATTCCGCAGTCTTCGCTACAGCTGGTCGGCGGTTCGCCGGGGTTCCGGCACGCGCTCAAGGGCAGGCTGCGCGGTGGCGGAGTCAAGGTGGTTTCGGGCGATGCGGCAGCCGACCTGATTGTTCACCTGGAAGGTCCGCAGGAACGCCACCAGATCATCGGCGTGAGCACGGACATGGACGCGCGGGAATACGAGGTCGGGCTGCATCTGGGCGTGCGCTTGCAGCGACCGGGGGAGAAGCCGTCGGCACAGACCGTCCTGTCGCGCTACCAGCACTGGCTGTACGACCCGGAAAAATACCTCGCAGCCGAGGAGGAGCGGGGGTATCTGAAGAAGGAACTGCAAGGGGAGCTGATCGAGGCGCTGTTGTTGCGCATTCGGGCCTATGCCGGACAGTGACGGAAGCCTGCTTCTGAGACGGGCATGACCGAACCAACCCTATTCGAGAAAATCATCAACCGCGAGATTCCCGCGGATCTCGTGTACGAAGACGAGGTCTGCGTGGCGTTCCGGGACGTCAACCCGCAGGCGCCCACGCATGTACTGATCGTGCCGCGCAAGCCGCTGGACCGGGTGGCGAATGCAGAAGAGGGGGACCAGGCGATGCTGGGTCACTTGCTGGTGGTGGCGGGGAAGGTGGCCGAACAATTGGGTTGCAGGGAAGCCTTCCGGCTGGTGATCAATAACGGCGCCGAAGCCGGGCAGTCGGTGTTCCACCTGCACGTGCACTTGCTGGCCGGGCGCCCGTTCGGCTGGCCGCCGGGCTGAGCCGTGGAGCAGGCCGCACACTGGTATTCCATCGATTGGCGGTGCCGCCTTACGTGGGGCAAGTCCGCCTACAACACGCTTTGGTGCCTGATCGGCTGCGCCATTGGCGATTTCGGCACGATCTACTACTTCCAGCATTACCAGATCGAGGTCTCGCCGTGGCTGGTGCTGGGCTTGGCCATGTTCAACGGCATCCTGACCAGCATTGTCCTGGAGACGATCCTGCTGATGCGCAGCATGCCGGCGAACGAGGCCTTACGCACGGCGGCGGGAATGAGCCTAATCAGCATGGTGTCGATGGAGATCGCGATGAACCTGACGGACTGGATGCTGGTGGGCAGCCTGCAGTTGCGGTGGTGGTCGTTATTGCCCGCCTTGGCGGCGGGGTTCGTGACGCCCTGGCCCTACAACTATTGGCGACTTAAGGCGCTCGGGCAGGCCTGCCACTGAGGCAGGACGAATATCTCTCAGGCGGGGCGCTGGAGTTTTGGGCCTGCTCTTGGTGCAGGGTGGCGAAAAGCTTGCCGAAGCGTCTTGTCAGGAATCCAAGGGTTGTTCTGACAGGCACTTCCTCTGTTCACCGAGTGCCTGCACGACTGCATTTGGGTCATGGGCGATGACGGTCAACAGGACATCGACTTTGCCGCGCACATGAGAAAGAACTTCGTCTAATACAGACTCAACTTCCCGGCCAGTCCGGATTTGCCCCATTGTCATTGTTCTGGATTTCCTCCTTGAATCAGGTCAAGGCGCAAGGGGCGCGTGTAGTCAAAAGGCAATACGCTGAATGCCGTCAACTGCGTCGAAATGGGCATCCCTGCTCAGTACTGGGAGGGCGTGTTGACGGGCAAGCGCTGCAATCCAGGTGTCATTGGAAGGGATCGGGGTTCCCCGCTGTTTCAATTCAAGGCGGATATTGGCGTATACGTCTGCGGTTTCCGGAGTTACGGCGACGATCTCGACCAAGGGCAGGTATTGACGCAGCCAATCTTCGTAGCGATTCTGACGAAGTGATTGGCGAATTCCGAAATAGTATTCGCCGAGAACGATGCTCGGAACAACGAGGCGGTCGGCAGAGCGGAAAGGCGCTTCCATCGCGGGGAGTCCTTCCGCCCATGCGGACAGGGCATTGGTGTCTAGGATCACGCTACGTCTTCGGGGTCAAGCGTTTCGAATTCCTCTTCGATCAGTTCCAAAATCCGCTTGTTTTCTCCTGACAAGTCGGAGAGGGCGCCAAATCCAGCCATCCACGGCGCTTCCGCTTCGCGAGCCTGTGTCTCCTGTGTATAGCGTCGAATCTGCTCTTCTAGTGCGGTCGTGAAAAACTGTTTCAGGGTAACGCCGCGGTTCGCGACAATCGCTTTGACACGCCGGAATGTGGCGTCGGGGAGTTCGACGGTCGTTTTCATTCCCTCATGTTCCCATATTTATGGGTTTCTAGTCAAATTACTGCATCGGCTATAGCTGAGTCTTCGCGGTTTTGTGTGGAACACTCTATGTTAGAGTTCTCCATCATGCACCGAGCCTCCCGCTATCGCCTGTATCCGAATCAGACGCAGGAGCAGCAGTTTGAGCGACTGTGCGGGGCGGGGCGGTACGTCTATAACGAATTGCTGACCGACCAGATTCGGGAATACAAGCGTTTCGAGGCTGGCGAGGCGGAGAAGCCCGGGATATCCGAGTTTTATTTCGGGAAGCGATACACGCGCCTGAAGGCGAAGGACGGCCATGAGTGGTTGCGGGAGTTGTCGGCCACGGTCGTGCGCGGCACGGGTGCCTTTCCCCTGGGGGCGGCGTTCGCGCATTTCTTCCGGCGGGTTCGGGAGGGCAAGAAAGGGAAGCAGGTCGGTTTCCCCCGCTTCAAGGCCAAGGGCAGAAGCCGGGAGTCGTTCACGATCCCGGAGGCGGTGAAGGTTCGGAACAAGCGGCTTTGGGTGCCGAAGATCGGCTGGATCCGGATGAACCGCAAGGCGGCGTCGCGCACGCGGGGGGCGGATCCCTGGGACGGAGGCGAGGCCCGGGTTGTGGTGGTGTACCGGGAGCTGGACAAGTGGTACGCGTCGGTGCTGTGGGAGGTGCCGGACCCGGACTGGCGCTGGCACGGCGGGGTCTGCGGAATCGATCGCAACTCGGAGAATGTCGCGGTTTCATGGAGCGGGGAGTCGAAGCTCATCCAGATCCCGTACGACCGGATCCTGAAGTACGAGGCGCGGGCCCGGCACTACCAGTGGCGGGCAAGCCGCCGGGAGCGGATCGAACTGAAGAACGAAGCCGGAGAGCCGATGCACACGAAGTCGGGCATGTTGGTCAAGGAGGCCTCGAACCGCAGGCAGGTCATGCAGCAGCGCGCGGCGAAGGCGAAGCGCAAGGCGGCGGAGATCCGGAAGGACTTCAGCCATCAGGCCTCGGCGGACCTGGCGCGGCGATTCGGGCATCTTGTGCTGGAAGATCTGGACGTGCAGGCGATGCGTCGCTCGGCGCGGGGTACGAAGGAGAAGCCGGGGCGGTGCGTGAAGGCGAAGGCGGCGCTGAACCGGAAGATGGCCCAGTGCTCCTGCATGGGAATGGTGGACCGTTTTCTCCAGTACAAGGCGATGGACATGATCCGGGTGCCAGCGCGGAACACCAGCCGGAGGTGCGCGGAATGCGGGCACGTGGAAGAGGACAACCGAAAGGAGCAGGCGCATTTCCGGTGCTTGGCCTGCGGACACACAGACAACGCGGACGCGAATGCCGCGAGGAACATCCTGAACCTGGGATTGAACAGGCTCTTGGCCGGAGGCGCTCCGGTGACGGGACGGGGAGGGGACAACGAAGCGGGGGCATTCTTCATGGAATGCCTAGCGGAGACCGCCAATGATTCGTCAACGATGTCGTGGAACTACCGGGGGTCGCCCCCTGATTTCCACACCAAATCGTGAAGTGCTCTATAATTCGATTTTGCCTGATTTAGGGCATCCAATGTCCCGTGCGCCCGTAGCTCAGTTGGATAGAGTGTGTGGCTACGAACCACAAGGTCGGGGGTTCGAATCCCTCCGGGCGCGCCATTTATCCGCTTGAACCGGGGGCAAGAAGCCGATGGCACAGCCAATCAATCTGACTCGAGAACTGCTGCAGGAACTCATGCGCGTGCTGCAAGAGCACGACGCCCAGTGCCAGGACACCCTGGTTTCTGCCCAATACCTGGCGGCCGTGGTCGGCCTGCTGGTCGGCAACATCAATCGCCCACCCGCTGAAAAAGAAGAATTACTTAGTGAAATCAATGCGTTCAGCGGACATGTTCTGAGCGATGTCATGAATCAGGCGCAGGAACAGCGGCCCGAGCCGCCGGCTGCGGACCCCGCGAAGGCGTTCGGAATCTGGAAGCCGCCGAGCGCGTAGGCGAGCGCGCGCATGCTGGATCCGAAACTCTTACGCGCCGACCCGCGCGCGGTCGCGGAAAACCTTGCCCGGCGGGGATTTGTCTTCGACGTGGCGATCTACGCCGAACTGGAGGCGGAACGCAAGGCCGTGCAGAGTGCGGCGGAATCCCTCCAGGCACAACGCAACACCCTGTCGAAACGCATCGGCGAAGCCCGGCAACAGGGCGAGGATGCCGCCGAACTGATGGCGCAAGTGTCCGAATTGGGCGACCAGTTGAAGAGCCGCCAGGCGGCGCTGGGATCGATCCGGCAACGACTCGACGCGTGGCTGATCGGCATGCCGAATCTGCTGGACCCGGAAGTCCCGGATGGCAAGAACCCAGAGGGTAACCTGGAATTGCGCCGCTGGGGCGAACCTGCGGATCTCGGTTTCGAGCCGCTCGATCATGTGCAGATAGGCGAGCGCTGGGGATGGATCGATACGCAGCAGGCTGCGGCCATGTCCGGGGCGCGCTTTTCGGTGCTGCAGGGCGAACTGGCACTCCTGCACCGGGCGCTGACCCAGTTCATGCTGGACGTCCACACGCGCCGGCACGGCTACCAGGAATGCTACGTCCCGTACCTGGTGAACGCGGCCAGCCTGGAGGGAACCGGGCAGCTGCCGAAGTTCCGCGAGGACCTGTTCGCGTTGGACGGGGAGGAACATTTCCTGATCCCCACCGCCGAGGTGCCGTTGACGAACCTGCTGCGCGACACGATCCTGGAAGCCTCGGACCTGCCTTGGAAAAAAGTGGCGCATACGCCGTGTTTCCGGGCCGAAGCGGGCTCCTACGGCATCGACACCCGGGGCCTGATCCGGCAGCATCAGTTCGAGAAGGTGGAGCTGGTTCTGGCCATGCGCCCGGAGGAGTCGGAAGCGGCGCTGGAGGAATTGACCCTCCATGCGGAGGTCGTCCTGAAGGAGCTGGGCCTGCCGTATCGGGTGATTTCCTTGTGCGGGGGCGATATCGGTTTTGCGGCCGCCCGCACCTATGACCTAGAAGTCTGGCTGCCCAGCCAGAAAACCTACCGGGAGATTTCTTCCTGCAGCAATTTCCGGGACTTTCAGGCGCGAAGGGTCAAGGCGCGTTTCCGACCCGGCCCCGAGGAAGCGCCGCAGTTGCTGCATACCTTGAACGGCTCCGGCCTGGCCGTCGGTCGTACGTTGGTGGCGGTTCTGGAAAACCATCAGTGCGAGGACGGGTCCGTGCGGATTCCGGAGTGCCTGGAACCCTGGATGGGCGGCGTGACCCGGCTGGGTGCGGCGGAATGAGCCCGAATGATCCACGTGCGTGTTTTCCCTCTGCAGGTCGTGTTGAGTGGATTGGGGTTCGCTCCCGGCGCGGACAGCCAATCGAAATTCTCGAAGAAGTGCAGGCCATTCCGGACCATGGGCTGGCTGAAGATCATGCGGCCAAGCGCGCAGGCGGGCGACGCCAGGTGACCCTGATGCAGTCTGAACATCTGCCCGTGATCGGGTCGCTAGCGAAACGTGCGCCGGAGCCGGGCCTGCTGCGCCGCAACCTCGTGGTGTCCGGCATCAACCTACGGGCTCTGGTCGGGCAACAGTTCCGGGTCGGTGCGGCGCTGTTCGAGGGCACCGGCGATTGTCCGCCGTGCCGTGCCATGGAGGCGGCGCTGGGGTCCGGCGGGTGCAACGCGATGACCGGAATGGGCGGCGTGACGGCGCGCATTCTGGAGGGCGGCCTGATTCGGATCGGCGATTCAGTCGAGCCGTATAATCAGCGCGCCGATCAACCACGCCTGATCTGACGATGCCGATTTATCATTACCGTTGCGAAGCCTGCGAGCATGACCTCGAGGTCCTGCAGAAGGTCAATGACGCCCCCTTGGCCCGGTGTCCGGAGTGTGGCGAGGATCGTTTGCGCAAGCAGCTGACGGCCGCCGGATTCCGTCTCAAGGGCAGCGGCTGGTACGAGACCGACTTCAAGGGGAAGAAGCCGGGCAAGGAAGCGGACACGAAAAAGACCGAATCGAAAACCGACAAGAGCCCGTCTTCCAAGGGCAAGCCCGAAACGAAGGCATCCGGCGGGAGCACGTCGCAGGCCGGGGCCTCCGGCGGTTGAAGGCGGACATTCCGATGACTGAGGAGCGCTGTTACTGCGGAGAGGTTCGGGCGGATCAGATCGGACAGGAGGTGCGGCTGTTCGGGTGGGTCAACCGGCGTCGCGACCACGGCGGAATCATTTTCGTGGACCTGCGCGACCACAGCGGGCTGGTCCAGGTCGTGGTGAATCCCGAACAGGCCGAGTTGTTCGCCTTGGCCGAACAGATACGTACCGAATTCGTGCTGGCGGTCACGGGGCAGGTTCGCGCCCGTCCCGAGGGGACGGTCAATCCGACGCTGCCGACCGGCGAGGTCGAGGTGGTTTGCGCGGAACTGGAGATCCTGAATCCGGCCGACACCCCGCCGTACCAGTTGGACGACGAACAGGTGCATGAGGACCACCGCCTGCGCTACCGCTATATGGAGTTGCGCCGCCCGGTAATGCAGGAACGCCTGCGCACCCGCGCCCGGCTGGCGGCCGCGGTGCGGCAGTACCTGGATGGACAAGGATTCCTGGAAGTCGAGACGCCGATGCTGACCCGCGCGACCCCGGAAGGTGCACGGGAGTACTTGGTGCCGAGCCGGACCCACACGGGCGCATGCTTCGCACTCCCGCAATCCCCGCAGCTGTTCAAGCAGATGCTGATGATGGGCGGGGTAGACCGCTACTACCAGATCGTGCGCTGTTTCCGCGACGAAGACCCACGCCAGGACCGCCAACCGGAGTTCACCCAGATCGACATCGAGACCTCGTTTCTCGAGGAGGCGCAGATCCTGGATCTGATGGAGGGATTGGCGCACACCATGTTCGAGGTTGCGGAGATTTCTCTTCCGGAGCCGTTCCCGCGCCTGGCCCACGCTGAAGCCATGCGCCGGTTCGGAACCGACCGCCCGGACCTTCGGATCTCCGGCATGGAATTCGTGGATGTGGCGGATCTCCTGACCGAGGTGGAGTTCAAGGTTTTCCGGGAGCCGGCCAACCGCAAGGGCGCGCGGGTGGCGGCGATGCGCATTCCGGGGGCGGCCGGCATGAGCCTCGGGCAGATCAATGCCTACACCGAAGCCATCAAGCCGTATGGCGCGAAAGGCCTCGCTTACATCAAGTGCAACCAGGTCGGGCAGGGTCGCGACGGCCTGCAGGCGGGATTCCTGAAGTTCCTGCATGACGAGGCGGTGGCCGGCATCCTGGAGCGCACGGGTGCGCAGGACGGGGACCTGATCGTATTCGGTGCGGACCGCGCGGACATCGTCAATGCCGCATTGTCTTTCCTGCGCGAGCGTCTGGCACAGGACCTGGGCTTGAGAGAAGAAGGCTGGCAGCCTCTCTGGGTGGTCGATTTCCCGCTTCTTGAACAGGATCCCGAGACGCAACGCTGGCTGGCCATGCACCATCCGTTCACGGCGCCGGCGATCGAGGATGTGGCGCAACTGGAAACCGACCCGGGCACGGTGCGTGCGCGGGCCTACGACATGGTGATCAACGGCGTGGAGGTCGGCGGCGGCTCGATTCGCATCCACCGTCCGGAGATCCAGCAGTCAGTCTTCGCACTGCTCGGCATCGATGCCGAGGAGGCGCGCGCCAAGTTCGGATTCCTGCTGGACGCTCTGCGTTACGGTTGCCCGCCGCACGGCGGCATCGCGTTCGGCCTCGACCGTCTGGTTATGCTTCTGACCGGAGCCGAGGCGATCCGGGACGTGATCGCGTTCCCCAAGACCCAGACAGCCAACTGCCTGCTGACCGGAGCTCCCGAGATGGTGGAGATGGATCAGTTGCGTGAGCTGGGCCTCAGCCGGATCCGGAAGCAATCATGACGGCAGAGGCATCCTCCCACAAGCGGCCGGAATCAGTGCTGGTGGTGGTCTACAGCGCCGACTCCCAGGTGCTGATGCTCCGACGGCATGAGCCGCCGACATTCTGGCAGTCGGTGACCGGCAGCCTGGAGTGGGGCGAGGAACCGGAACAGGCCGCCCGGCGGGAGTTGACCGAGGAGACGGGGCTGGAAGCAACGGCTCTGGAGGACTGCCACGACAGTCACCTGTTCGAAATTTACGAGATCTGGCGCCACCGCTACGCCGAGGGGGTGACGGAAAACCGCGAGCATGTGTTTCGTCTGGAAGTGCCCGACGCCTGTCCGGTGATCCTGGATGCCCTGGAGCATGAGGAATACGAGTGGCTACCCCGGGTGGAAGCAGCGCAGCGCGCGTCCTCCTACACGAACCGGCAGGCGATCCTGGACTGGGTCCCGATCGGCTCGCCTGCGGGTAAGATAAGGGGAAGTCGCGGCGAGGCACATTAGATCATGGCGGGTCACAGCAAATGGGCCAATATCCAGCACCGCAAGAAGCGGCAGGATGACAAGCGCGGCAAACTGTTCTCCAAGCTGATCCGGGAAGTGATGGTGGCGGCGAAGATCGGTGGGCCGGATTCGGCCGACAATTCCCGCTTGCGCCTAGCGCTGGACAAGGCGATGTCGGCGAACATGCCGAAGGACACGGTGGAGCGCGCGATCAAGCGCGGTTGCGGCGATGCGGACAGCGCCACGTACGAGGAAATCCGTTATGAAGGCTACGGCCCGGGCGGGGTGGCGGTACTGATCGACTGCCTCAGCGACAACCGAAACCGCACGGTCTCCGAGGTCCGGCATGCGCTCGGCAAGCACGGTGGCAGCCTGGGCAACAGCGGCTCGGTGACGTACCTGTTCTCGGCGGTGGGGGTGCTGAGCTACGCGCCGGGCACGGATGCGGACGGCCTGATGGATCAGGCCGTGGAAGCGGGTGCCGACGACCTGGTGGTGCTGGACGACGACTCGGTGGAAGTGCTGACCCAGCCCCAGGATTTCGTGACGGTCCGGCAGAACCTGACCGAGTCGGGACAGGCGCCGGATCATGCCGAGGTGACGATGCGGGCGCAGACCCTGGTCGAGCTGGAAGGCGAAGAGGCGCAAAAGCTCATGAGGCTCGTGGACGGGCTGGAGGAGCTGGACGACGTGCAAAGCGTCTATACCAACGCGAGCATCCCGGATTCCGCGTATGCAGCCTGAAATGACCCGGGTGATCGGCGTGGACCCCGGTCTGCGGCGCACCGGCTACGGCGTGATCGAGACCGACGGATACCGCCACCGATACCAGGCCAGCGGGCAGATCTGTCCGGCACAGGGCCCGATCCCCGAGCGGCTGGGGGAATTGTTCCGGCAGCTCAGCGAAGTACTTGAAGCCTATGCACCGGCCTGCGCCGCGGTCGAGGCGTCGTTCGTCTCGGTCAACGCGGGCACGGCGCTCAAGCTCGGGCAGGCCCGCGGGGCACTGATCAGCGCTTGCGTGGTGCGCGAGGTCGAGGTGTTCGAATATGCTCCGCGAAGCATGAAGCAGGCGATCACCGGGCGGGGCGGAGCCACCAAGGAGCAGGTTCAGTTCATGGTGCAGCGCCTGCTGGGACTGGCCGAATCGCCGCAGGCGGACGAGGCGGATGCCTTGGGGCTGGCCCTGTGCCACGCGCACAGCGGTCTGCTGACGCCCCAGGAGTGCTCGACATGATTGCGTATCTGCGCGGACCCGTGACTTACCGGCAGCCTCCGGAACTGATCGTGGAGGCGGGCGGCGTGGGCTATCGGGTGCTGGCGTCCATGGCCACGTTCGACAAGTTGCCGCAGGACGATTCGGAAGTCGTGCTTCCGACCCTGCTGGTGGTGCGAGAGAATGCGCATACCCTGTTCGGTTTTGCCGATGAGGCGGAGCGCCAGCGGTTCAGCCAGCTGATACGGATTTCCGGGGTCGGGGCCAAGACCGCGCTGGCGATCCTGTCGGCGCTGCCGGGGGTGACGTTGCGCCAGCATGTGGAGGCGGGGAACATGGAAGGTTTGACCCAGGTGCCGGGCATCGGCGAGAAGACTGCCCAGCGGCTGCTGGTGGAACTGCAGCACATGGTGCTGAAGGCGGAGGATGCCGAAATGGCCGAGGCGGCCACGCCGCAGTATGAGGCGCAGCAAGGGCTGGTGCGGCTGGGCTGGAAGCCGGTGGAGGCCCGCCGCATGATCGGCGCCATCGAGACACAAGGGCTGGAGGCCGAGGAAATCATTCGCCAGGCCTTGCAGGGGAGCGTGTGATGAGCGAGGAGCAGTTGTTGCAACGCGGTGCGGCGCCGGGCGAGACGTCGCTGGAGAACAGCATTCGGCCGCGGACACTGGGAGACTTCGTCGGGCAGGCGGAACTGCGCGAGCAGTTCGAGGTATTCATCGAAGCGGCCAAGCGGCGGGGGCGGCCGCTGGACCATGTACTGGTGTTCGGGCCGCCCGGACTCGGCAAGACAACCCTGTCGCACATCGTCGCCCACGAGATGGGTGGTCAGCTACGCCAGTCGGCCGGGCCGGTATTGGAGCGGGGCGGAGACCTGGCGGCGATCCTGACCAGCCTGCAGGAAGGCGACGTGCTATTCATCGACGAGATCCATCGCCTGCAGCCGGCCGTGGAGGAGATCTTGTACCCGGCGCTGGAGGATTTCCGTATCGACCTGATGATCGGCGAGGGTGCGGCGGCACGTTCGATCCAGTTGGACCTGCCTTCGTTCACGCTGGTCGGCGCGACCACCCGGGCCGGTTTGCTGACGCCGCCGCTGATGTCGCGATTCGGCATCGTCGGCCGGCTCGATTTTTATTCTGCGGAAGAGTTGGCGCGCATCGTCCAGCGTTCGGCGGGCATCCTCGAGATTCCGGTCGATGACGACGGTGCGCTGGAGATCGGCCGCCGCTCGCGCGGTACCCCGCGCATCGCGAACCGTCTGCTGCGGCGCGTGCGCGATTATGCGGAGGTCCGGGCGGACGGGCAGGTGACGGCCTCGGTGGCGGTAGAGGCGTTGGAGTTCATGCGCGTCGATCGCTGCGGCATCGATCGACTGGACCGCGAGTTCCTACGCATCATCATCGAAAAATTCGGCGGCGGGCCGGTCGGGATCGACAGCCTGTCGGTGGCCGTCAACGAAGAGCGCGGGACACTGGAGGACGTGGTCGAACCCTACCTGATTCAGCTGGGCTTCCTGATGCGAACTCCTCGGGGCCGGGTTGCTACGCCACTGGCACGCGAGCATCTGGGGCTGGAGCCGTTGTCGGGAACGGACGAATTGCCGCTGTCGCGGTCGGAAGACTAGTTGTGGGGGAGCTTGCGGTGCGGGTGTATTATGAGGATACCGATGCGGGCGGCGTGCTGTACCACGCGGCAGTCATCCGCTACATGGATCGCGGGCGGACCGAATGGCTCCGCAGCCGGGGGCATACCCTGGCCTCGCTGGAGCGGGAACACCGGCGCGTGTTTGCGGTGCACAGTCTGTCTGCACGCTACCTGCTGCCGGGCCGGCTGGACGATGAACTGACGGTCCGGACCCGGCTGTCCAAGAGAGCTCGGCTCTCGCTCGATTTCGAACAGGCATTGTGGCGGGGAAACGAATGCTTGGCCGAGGCGACGATCAAGGTGGCGTGTCTGAGCACGGAGAGTTGGTCTCCGGCGCCGTTGCCGCCTGATCTTTACGAAAAGTGTGAGGACAATGGTTGAATTTTCAATTCTGGAGATGCTGGGCCAGGCCTCCGTGGCCGTCCAGATCGTGATGCTGATCCTGGTCCTGGCCTCGTTCGTCTCTTGGGTCATCATCTTCAACAAGGCGCAGATTCTGCGCCGGCAGCACCAGGAGGCGATCAAGTTCGAGGACAAGTTCTGGCAGGGCATCGAGCTGGTGCAGTTCTACGACCAGATGCGCCAGCGGCAGTCGCGCCCGCCGCTCGGAGACGTGTTCTGCGCCGGCTTCCGGGAATACGTGCAGCTGGCCCGGAACAAGCAACTCTCCCCGGATACGATCAGCCACACCGCGGTGCGAAGCATGCGGGTGGTGCTGGCCCGGGAGGCGGAGCATCTGGAGATGCATCTGCCGGTGCTGGCGACGATCGGCTCGACCAGCCCGTACATCGGGTTGTTCGGAACGGTCTGGGGCATCATCAACGCCTTTCATTCGCTGGATCCGACTCGAGGCGCGTCCATGCTGACCATGATCGCCCCGGGAATTTCCGAGGCGCTGGTGGCGACGGCCCTGGGCCTGTTTGCTGCCATTCCGGCGGTCATCGCCTATAACCGATTCACGGACCGGGTCGACAAGTTGTTGACGCAGTACAGCAACTTCATCGAGGAATTCACCACGCTCCTGCAGCGTGAAGTCTTGAGCAACCAGGACCAGTCATGAACCCGTTGCGAAGTTCGCGCCGGCACATATCGGAGATCAATATCGTGCCGTACGTGGACGTCATGCTGGTGCTCCTGCTGATCTTCATGATCGCGACGCCGCTGATGCAGCAAGGCTTGCTGATCGAACTGCCGGAGGCGGCTTCCGAGCCGGTCGAGCCGGAACCTTACCGCGAGCCGCTGGTCCTGGAGATCAACCAGAACGGAGAACTCCGCCTGATCCGGGAAGGGGTGTTCACCTATCCCGTGGAAGAGGCGGACCTGCCGGGCCTGGTCGAGGGCATGATCCAGGAGGGAGATGACGACACGCTGTACGTCCGCGCCGACGCCCGGCTGCCGTACGGCACGGTGGTGGCGACCATCGCCCGGCTCGATCAGGCGGGCGTTCCGGCTTTGAGCCTGCTCACGCAGCCTCCGCCGGTGACCCCATGAGCCGGTTGGCGCGGGGGATCCGCCGCAGCCGGATCAGTCCGGTCTCCTGGCTCGGAGCGGTCTTTGTTCATGCGGTGATCGTGGGGTTGCTGCTGCAGTTCGGAGCCGAACCGGCCCGCTCCAACATCCCGTCGCGCCCGGATGTCGAAGCGGTACGCGTGCAGGCGGCCGACGAGAAACTGTTGCAAGAGAAGCGCGAGGCACACCGGCAGGCATTGCGCGAAGAAGAATTGCGCAAGCAGCGGGAACTCGAGGCTCAGCGAAAAGAAGCGGAACGCAAGCGCGAGAAGAAACTCAAGGCGAAAGAGGAAGCTCGCCTGAAGGCCGAAGAGAAGAAGAAAAAAGCGGCGGCGCAGGCCGAGGCCAAGCGCAAGGCGAAAGAGGAGGCCAAGCGCAAGCGTGCGGAGAAGCGCAAGAGGGAGCAGGAGGCACGCCGGAAAGCCGAACGCAAGGCCAAGGAGGAGGCGCGAAAGCTGAAGGAAGCGGAACAACGGGCGGAGGTGCGCCGGCAGGAGCAGGCACAACGGCGCCAGCGGGAAGCGGCCCGGAGGGCCCGGCAGGCGGATATCTGGCGCATTGCGATCAAGAAAAAGATCGAACGGGTCTGGTTACAGCCCCCCGCGGTCCGCATCGCACCGTGCGAGGTGGTGGTGGAACAGGACGCAAAAGGCGAGGTGCTGTCGGCCAAGGTGCAGGGCTGCCGAGCCTCGCAGGCCTGGCAGGATTCCCTGCGCAATGCCGTGCTGAAGGCCAGCCCGCTTCCGCGCGCCCCGGATCCGGCACTGTTCGATCGCCGCCTGGTCATCACGTTCCACCCGAAGGCAGCTCGCTGACATGGCCGGTGCCCGCCTGCGTGCCTGCGCGTTGCTGCTGTCGCTGTGCACAGTTGCGGCACAGGCGGAGTTTCGCGTCGACATCAGCCAAGGCGTCGAGCAGGGCATTCCCATTGCACTGGTCGCGCATTCGGAATCCGAACGCAAGCTGGCGGAGGTCGTGGGGGCGGACTTGGCGAGAAGCGGATTCTTCCGGGTGCTGAGTCTTGAGACGACACCCCAGGCGGCCGTAAATGGGGAGGACCTGAACTGGGACGCCTGGGACGGGAGCCCGGCGGAATACGCGGTGACGGCGGTGGTGCAGCACCTGGCGGTGGGCCGGCTCCAGCTGGATCTTCGGCTGTTTGACCTGCTGGCGGGCAAGGCCGTCCTGGCGCGCCGCCTGTCGGCGAAGCCGCAACACTTGCGTCGCCTGGCGCATCAGGCCGCGGACGCCCTGCATGAGCAGGTCACGGGTATCCCCGGCGCCTTCGACACCCGGATCGCCTATGTCAGCCAGACCCGCGCGTCCGGTCGGGTTCGCTACCGCCTGTACGTGGCGGATGCGGACGGTCACGATCCGATCGCGATCCTGACTTCGCCACGCCCGCTGATGTCGCCGGTCTGGTCTCCGGATGGAGGGCACTTGGCCTACGTGTCGTTCGAAGCCCGGCGTCCGCAGGTGTTCTTGCAGAGTCTGCGGGATGCAAGCCGCAGGGCCCTGCCGGGATCCGGGCGCACTTCCAGTGCACCGGCCTTCTCGCCCGATGGCCGGCGGCTGGCCCTGGCCATGACGGCCGACGGGGACATGGAGATCTTCATCTATGCCTTGGACACGGGCGCCTTGTCCCGCTTCACCCACAGCCCGGGGATCGACACGGAACCGGCCTGGGAGGCCGACGGGCAGGGGCTGGTCTTCACGTCCGACCGGAGCGGGAAACCGAAACTCTACCGCCAGGGGCTGCGCGATCCGAGCGCCCGGATGCTGCCGGTCCCGGGAAACTACACCACGGACGCCGTGGTGTCTGCCGACGGCCGGTATCTGGCGTTCGTCCAGTCGACCGAGGGGGGCGGCTATGGCGTGGCACTGTTCGAGCCGGAGAGCCAAGGGCTGTTTCCGTTGTCTTCGGGCACCTTGGACGAAGCCCCGTCGTTTGCACCGAACGGGTTCAGCCTGATCTACGCCAGCACCACCCGGACCGGGGAGCAGGTGCTGATGCTGGCTAGCCATAATGGTAGAATCCGTCAACGTTTAAGGCTTGCTCACTCGGATGTCCGCGAGCCTGCATGGTCTCCCTACCGACGCTAAAAGGACTGATATGCGACGACTTTTTTCAAGCACCGTTTCCCCGTTGTTCCTGCTGGGGCTGGGCGTTTCGCTCGTTGCCTGCAGCGTGCCGGAAGAAGAGCCTCCTGCCGCCGTGGAAGATTCGAAGATCCTGTTGGCGGAAGAGGACCCGGACGCGGTACAGGGCGTGGCCTTGGATGACGAGGGCAACATCGTCACGGGCGACCTGGAAATCGGCTCGGAGGGCGACTTCGAAAACGGAGCGGCCGCAGCGGCGGCGGCGCAGGGCATGACCGTCTATTTCGACTATGACAGCACCGAGGTGAAGCCGAGGTTTGCGGAAATCATCCAGCGCGCGGCGGTGCATCTGCAGAGTAATCCCTCCGGTCGGTTGCGCTTGGAGGGGCATACGGATGAACGGGGCACGCGGGCCTACAACCTGGCGCTGGGCGAACGCCGGGCGCAGAGCGTGCGGGACGTGATTTTGGAATTGGGTGCTTTGGCGGAGCAGGTAGACTGGGTCAGCTACGGTGAAGAACTCCCCGCGGTGACAGGCCAGGGCGAGGGCATCTGGAAACAGAACCGCAGGGTCGAGATTATCCTGGAAGAGTGAGTAGTTCCGTCCGTTGGGGCAGGAAAGGGCGTGGGCTCGCGTTGGCGGGTGGTTTTGCCTGCAGTGTCTGTGCCTTCGCGCAGGATCCCATTCCCGCATCGGATTCCCAGCCGGCATGGCTTGAGCAGGTGCTCCAGACACTGGAGCGCGTAGAAGCGGAGCAGCGGGCGCTGCGGCAGGAGATCGAGGCACTTCGGGTTCAGCACCAGGATTCCCTGATGCAGGGACCGGATGACATGGAATCCGAAAGCGAGATGGATCCGGCAGCCTTGTTCGAGGCGGAAGAGGAGCATCCGGTACAGGAAGACCCCCCCGAAATCAGACGAATACTTGAGGAACTGGCCCGCTTGGAGGCAGAGCAGGAGGCATTGCGCCGGGAAGTCGAGGGTCTCGGGCTCCGACGGGACGAACTCATGGCCGAAGATTCGGGCGACTCCGAACTTGAGAACGAAGAGGTTCCCGAAATTCAGGATGAATTGGTGAACCAGGACTCAGGGGCTTTGGCGACAGCAGAGGAAGAAACGCCTGCACCGGTGTTGGAGCCGGAAGAGAGCGAGCCACCGCTGGATGGGGATCGAGCGGAAGATGAGGCATCAGTCCCACCGGACGAGGCGCCGGTTTTTTCACCGACGCTGTACCAGCCGGCCGCGAGATTGTACGAACAGGGTCGAGAGGCGTTCAGGAATCTCAATTTCTACGATGCGGCCAAGGTGTTCCAAGAATTTCTGACCAAATACCCGGCCCACGAGGATGCCGGAGAGGCCCGCTACTGGCTGGGCGAGGCTCTGTATGTGGAGGGTCGCTTTCAGGACGCAATCGCCGCGTTTTCCGAGGTGGTTGCCGACGATGCCAATCCACGCCGCGAGGCGGCACGCCTGAAGACCGGCTACGCGTGGTTTGAATTGGGCGATCTCGAGCGGGCTGAAGCAATCCTGGTCGAGGTCCGGGACCAGAACCCCGGCAGCGACCTGGCCCGGCTGGCACAGTTGCGGCTGGACCGTTTGCAACGCCGCACGGGCGGCGAGCAATGATTCCGGGAGATGCGCAGGACATCCGGCTGCGCGTCACCGAAATTTTCCATTCCATTCAAGGAGAGGGGGCGGTCAGCGGTCGGCCGAGCGCATTCGTCCGCCTGACGGGTTGCCCGCTGCGGTGCGGGTATTGCGACACGGCCTATGCGTTCACCGAAGGCGAGTGGATGAGCCTGGAGGAAATTCTGCAGGCCATCGCCGCGCAGCCGATGCAGGAGGTCTGTGTGACCGGTGGCGAGCCATTGGCGCAACCGGAGTGCGGGAAACTCCTGAGCGCATTGTGCGATGAGGGGTATCGCGTGACTCTGGAGACCAGCGGGGCGCTGTCCGTATCGGAGGTGGACTCGCGGGTCCTCAAGGCACTGGACATCAAGACTCCGGGCAGCGGCGAAGAAGCGCGAAACGACTGGAGCAACCTGGAATACCTGCAGCCCGAGGATCTGGTTAAATTCGTGATTTGCTCGCGCGAGGATTACGAGTGGGCGCGCGACCAGGTGCGGGAGCGCCGGTGGGGTTGCGAAGTATTTTTCTCGCCGTCCTGGGAGCAGCAGGACGCAGGGCAGCTGGGGGAGTGGATCGTGGCCGACGCGTTGCCGGTGCGACTGCAGGTTCAACTCCACAAAGTGCTGTGGGGCGATGTCCGGGGACGCTAGGCCCGTCGTGGTGCTGCTGTCCGGCGGCATGGATTCGGCGACGGTCTTGTACTGGGCCCGTGCCGAGGGGTTCGTCCCGATTGCCCTGAGTGTCCACTATGGGCAACGGCATGGAGCGGAGCTGCAGGCGGCTCGCCGACTGGCCGGGGAGACAGGCTGCGAACTGGTGGAGATGGAACTGGATCTGGCGCGCTTCGGCGCTTCGGCGCTGACCGACCCGGGGATCGCCGTACCGGAAGGGCCGGATGATGGAATTCCCGTCACCTATGTGCCGGCCCGCAATACCGTGTTCCTGTCGATTGCGCTTGCCTTGGCCGAGGCACGGGACATCCACGACATCTGCATCGGCGTCAATGCGATTGATTATTCAGGTTATCCGGATTGCCGGGGCGAGTTCATTGTGGCTTTCGAAAAGATGGCGAACCTGGCGACCCGGGATGGCGTGGAGGGCCGCCCGTTCCGCATCCATACGCCGTTGATCGACTGGAGCAAGGCAGAAATCATCCGCGCCGGGATGCAGTTGGGAGTCGACTACTCGATGACGGTTTCATGCTACCGGGCAGATTCCGATGGCTGTGCCTGCGGAAGCTGCGAGGCTTGCCGGTTGCGCCGGGAAGGATTCGAAGCGGCCGAGGTCGAAGATCCGACCCGCTACCAGAAACAGTGACAGTGGGAAGCCCCGTTGTACAATTGAATCTCCTGCTGCACGACACATGATTTCCTATGGAACTTGAAATCTATCGCCAGGTTCTGCTCGCCGGATTCATCATTACGATCGTCCTGGGCGCGGTAGCCTACAAAACAAATTTCTGCACCATGGGGGCCGTCTCGGACCTCGTGAACATGGGCGATTCCGGCCGCATGCGGGCCTGGGTGCTCGGCATGGCGGTGGCGGTGCTGGGCGTGGCCATCCTTGAATACATG
This sequence comes from uncultured candidatus Poriferisulfidus sp., assembly GCA_965116525.1. Lineage (GTDB taxonomy): Bacteria > Pseudomonadota > Gammaproteobacteria > Poriferisulfidales > Poriferisulfidaceae > Poriferisulfidus. The sequence goes on along the minus strand of OZ220694.1, from coordinate 169,647 downwards.
GGCCTGGCGGACATGAGCCTGACCACGAACGCGGAGACCGGGCGGCCGCCGTACCGCGCCGCCGTGTTCCCGTGGCCGCGTTTCATCATCGGCGGCATCCTGTTCGGGGTGGGCATGACGATAGGTTCCGGCTGCGGCAACCGCACCATGGTGCGCATTGGCGGCGGCAACCTGAAGTCGATAGCGGTGTTGTTGGCGATGGGAGTTGCCGGCTACCTGATGATCTTCACCAATTTCGGCTACTACGTGTTCCTGCAGTGGATGCAGCCAGCTTTCATTGACCTTCGGAACCTGGGTATCGCGGACCAGTCCCTGGGGGCGGCCGTGTCCGGACCGCTGGGGTTGCCGGGACCCGCGACGACGCTCGCGGTCGGCTTGCTCGTCGCGGCCCTGATGTTGGTCTGGGTGCTGCGTTCCTCCGACTTCCTGAAGAATCGGGATAACGTGCTGGCCGGAGTGGTGCTGGGGCTATGCGTCGCGGCAGTCTGGTACGTGACGGCCGGGCCGATGGGGCAGGGGTTGATCGAGGAAGTTGCCTTTCTGGAGGGCGACGAGCAGCCTTACGGGGTCGGTGCCCAATCGCTGACTTTCGTGCAGCCTGCGGCGATCCTGATTCGCTATTTGGAGACTGGGCTGGCCAGCCGGTTCATGAGTTTCGCCATGGTGGCGGGAGCGGGAGTGATTGCCGGGGCTTTCCTTTATGCGCTGGTCGCGCGGCGGCTGCGGTTGGAGTGGTTCCAGTCGCTCGGCGACGCTGCGCGGCACGTAATCGGCGGGCTGCTGATGGGGTTCGGCGGGGTGCTGTCGATTGGCTGCACCATCGGGCAGGCGGTTTCCGGCGTGTCCACGCTGGCGCTCGGTTCGTTCCTGACTTTCGTTAGCATCTGCCTGGGCAGCGCGTTGACGATGAAGGTCCAATACTACAAAATGGTCTACGAGGACGATGCAAATTGGGCAAGCGCCCTAGTCACCGGATTGGCTGACCTGCGCTTGATTCCCCAGAAATGGCGGCGTCACGAAGCGGTATAGGCAGGATCCTGGGTCGTTAGCTCAGCTAGGTAGAGCACCGGACTTTTAATCCGTTGGTCGCAGGTTCGATCCCTGCACGACCCACCATCCTGACGCGCCGGTATGCGGGCTAAAGAGGGGGTAAACCCCCATCCCGTTTGTGTATAATTTAGAGATTCCAAGGCAGTATGCTTGCCACGAGATTTTTCGAGGATAGGTTATGACGCAAGTTTCAAAAATTAAGGTACCCGAAGGGCACTCTTTGCACCATGTGTGCTGCCCGCACGACTGTCCGGACACCTGCTCCATGCTGGTAACCCGGGATGACAGCACGGGGCGCGCAGTCCGGGTCCAAGGCGACCCCACCCATCCGGTGACGCGCGGTTACCTGTGCAACAAAGTCAATCATTACCTGGACTTGGTCTACAACGACAACCGGGTCCTGTATCCGCACAAGCGGGTTGGCCCCCGGGGGCCTGGCGCCAAGTTCGAGCGCATCAGCTGGGACGAGGCACTGGACATGGTCACCGACAACTTCAAGGAAGTGATCGCCGAATACGGCCCTGAGGCCGTGCAACCTTATTCATACTCCGGCACCCTGGGCATGCTGGGCTACTGGGCGATGGACCAGCGCTTCTGGAACAAGATGGAAGCGGCCCGGCTGGAGCAGTCCATCTGCATCTACGCCGCGATGTGGGCCGGCATTCACACGTACGGCGTGGCCAACGGGCCGGCCGTTCACGATGCGGTTCAGGAAGCGGAACTGATCATCCTGTGGGGCGCCAACCTCGTCAGTACGGGGGTGCACGCCATTCCGTTCATTCGCGAAGCACAGGAGCGAGGGGCCAAGTTGATCGTCATCGACCCCCGGATCACCCGCACGACCATGATGGCGGACTGGCACATCCAGCCGCGTCCCGGGACTGACGCCGCGCTGGCGCTGGGCGCAATGAAGATCATTGTCGACAACGGCCTGCATGATGAGGCGTTCCTGCGCGAGCAGACGCTTGGCTGGGAGCAATTCATCAACGAGAAACTTCCCGAATATCCGGTCGACAAGGTGTCGAAAATCACCGGCGTGTCGGAGGCGGACATCGAGAAATTCGCCCTGATGTACGGCAAGGCGAAGAAATCCTTTATCCGCGCCAACTACGGGCTCAACCGCCACCAGAACTCCGGACAGACCTGCCGGGCCATCCTGGTGATGCCCTGCATTACCGGTGCCTGGCGTGCGCCGAATGGCGGTGCCGCGTTCGGGACGCTGGAGGAGATGTGGCTGCAGTTCAACCTGCCCAAGCTGCAACGCCCGGACCTCGGCAACCGGGCCGAGAAACGGGTCGTCAACATGGTGCAGATCGGGCGCGCCCTCGCCGACCACATCGGCGCGGACGAAGAGCCGCTGGATCCGCCGATCAAGTCGATCTTCGTGTACAACTCGGACCCGGCGAATTGCGCGCCGAATTCGGGCAACGTCCGCCGTGGGCTGATGCGCGACGACCTGTTCGTGGCGGTGCACGACACGTTCTGGACGGACACCTGCAACTATGCGGACGTGGTGCTACCGGCAGACACGCAGCTCGAGCGCATGGATCTCCATGCCGCCTATGGGCATTGGCACTTCAACATGAACAAGCCGGTCATCGAGCCGCTGGGCGAAAGCTGTGCCAACACCGACCTGTTCCGCCGCATGGCGCAGAAGATGGGCTACGTGGAAGAGGACGACAACGCGTTCACCCAGACCGACGAGGAGATGATCCGCGACATCCTGTTCGACGAAGAGGTCAACCCGCTGATGGAAGGAATCACCTACGAGCAGATGGAGAAGAATGGCTGGGCGCGGGCCAGCGACAACTCGAAGCGGCGCGATTTCCTGAATATCGGCTGGCCAACCGCGAGCAAGAAGATCGAGATCTTCAGCCAGACGCTGGCGGACGAAGGGCAGGACCCGTTGCCGACCTACAATCCGGAGATAGAGGGCCAGGAGGATCCGAAGCGCAAGGATTACCCGATCCAGGTGCTGAGTTCGGCCGCCCACTACTTCATCGGCGACTCGTTCCAGTCGGTGCCGAGGCTGCAGGCGATGATGTCCCGGCCCACGGTAGAGATGAGCGTCAATGACGCCAAGGAGCGAGGCATCGAGGATGGAGACCTGGTGCGCCTGTACAACGATCGCGGCGAAACCTTTTGCTATGCGGTCGTCATCAAGGGCCTGCTCGATGGCGTGTGCGCGACACAGAAGCAGTTCAAGGGCAGCAACACCCCTGGCGGGATCAACGTGAACGTCCTGAACACGGAGATGCTGACCGACTTCGGCATGAGCCCGACCTTCTACTCGTGCCTGGCCGAGATCGAGAAGGCGGATCCGGAGACGACCAAGAAGGCGCGTCTCAAGGAACTCGGGGGCACCGAAGGCTACATCGCGGCATGGCGCAACAAGAACCGTGATGCCGAGGCGACCGATGAACAAATTCTCGAATATGCCAAGCAGGAGCATCCGGAGGTCTTCAACTAATGGCACAGGAAATGTTTGAAAACTGCCGGGACCCGTTGGCCCTGCCGCAGCCCAATCGTGCAATCCAAACCCTACGTGTCGGTTTCCGGGGCGGGCGAGTCAAGAGCATGCGGAACCTGACACACGACACCTACGAACTCGTGGTGGAGTGTGAGGACGAAAGACAACTCGGGGAGGCGGGTCAGTTCTGGACCATCCGCGTCCCGGGCCTCCACAAGCCGCGTCCGTATTCCTTCGCCCGTGCGCCGGAGTCAGAGAATCCGGGGGAGCATACGTTCTACATCCGCTTGGTGCCGGGAGGCGAACTGTCCGCTTGGCTGGCGGGCGAGGATTGTGTCGGGGAGGAAGTGACTCTATCCGGCCCACTCGGTAAATTCAAGCTCGATCCGTCCGACGAGGACATGGTCTGCATCGCGGGCGGGTCCGGCATGAGCGCGGTTCACGCCATCATCGAGCATGCCGCGAACCTGAAGGTCGCCCGGAACTGCTACTTCTTCTACGGGGCCCGCACACAGAAGGACCTGTACCTGAACGAAGAGATCGAAGCGCTGCAGAAGCGTTGGCACCCGGACTATGTGCTGAAATTCCACCAGGTGCTCAATGAGGAGCCGGAAGATTCCGACTGGACCGGTGGGCGCGGACTGGTGACGGACTACTTCAAGCAGCACTACTTGGCAACCGGCCAAGTGAGCGTCGACCGGATGAAGGCCTATTTCTGTGGCCCGCCGCCGATGATCGATGCGGGCATCTCGGTGCTGCAGAAAGCCGGCTTGGCGAGCCGCAATATCTTTTACGACAAGTTTGAGGATGCGCGTTCACCGGTGCCGGTGATCGACAACTCCAAGTGCGTGTTGTGCGACGAGTGCCTGATGGTCAAGCCAGTGGAGCACTGCATCGTGGAGGTTTCAAGCCTGCACCGCGTGGATGGCGGAGCGCCGGGGACCATGGAGTACGAGGAGGTCGAGCCGGCCGCCACTGCCGGGTTGTACTACAACACGCTCTACATTAACGAGAAAGAGTGCATCCGTTGTTATGCCTGCGTGGAGATCTGCCCGGCCAAAGCGATTTCGCCGGAGTATACGCCGACGCCAAAGACGCTGGCAGACATTGTCGACTGATTCGAGTCAGGCCGGGCATCCACCCGGCCTCACGACATAAACCTAATTGAGATTGCGGGATGGCGCGTTTACGCGCATCCGCCGGCGGTGACCTCGACTTCCCGTGCAGCCTGGAAAACGCCGTCGGGCGTATGCACCAGCGCGATGACGCGCGAGGTTTCGCGCATCTTGACGCGCAGCGAGACGTAGGGCTCGGTCTGTCCCTGGATGTGGGTGACCGAAATCAGCGGAACCGGGTTGGCTTCGATCAGGATGCTGATCTTCTCGGCGCCGGGAAGAGGGGCGTACACCTGAATTGGCACCTTGCCGCTGTCTTCGGCGATGTCCGGCACCTCCAACTCAATGTCTGGATGCTCCTGGATGCTTTGCCCGCCTGTGAGCTCGGCCAGCGCGTCGTCCAGGGTTTCAGCCGAAAAGGATTTTGGCAAACTGGAAAGGGCCGGGCGGGCGAGAGCCAGCACCGGCAGGGCGGCGACGGCCTGCATCAACAGGCGGCGCGATCGTTGGGGTAGAGTCAAGTGTTCCATGAGCTTATTGTAAGGCAGGATCAGTATAGTTCTCGGGCCATAATCAGGATTTCAGCGCGGCGATGATTGATTCTGGCCTGGTTCGCCGAGTCGGCTTTCGTATGTTTTTCCGCAATTTCCAGCTGGAGGGCGGCTTGCCGGAGCTGACCCTTGCTCAGGTAGTGGTCCGCCAGTGCGATATGCGATATAACCGGCTGGCCGGTTGCGTTGGCAGCTTCGGCGAGCAGCCGGTAGGTCTGGGGGTCTTCAATGCCACGGCGAATCCTTTTGCGGATCAGTTTCAGTGCTTGCTTGGCTTGTCCAGCCGCGAGATGGGCCTGCGCCAAGTAGAACTCCACGGCGGCATGGGTGGGGTTTTCCTGATAAAGGAGTTCCAGGAGCTCGATGGCTTGGCTCAATTGCCCCAGATGCTTATGCGATTCGGCGATTGCCATATCCAGCAGGAGGCGCAATTCTGGCGCATCGGTCTTGATGTCGAGCAGAAGTTCTAGGGCCTTTGCGTGATCGCCGTGCTTCTGCCAGGCCACCGCAATTCCATACTGCTCCGCGGCTCCCGGTTTGTCGCCCGCGTCTAGCTGCTTTTGAAACAGATCCAGCCTTTCATGCGTGGGAGTTTGCAGGGAGATCATCCGCTGGCGGATAAAACGGAACTCCTCCCGGTCCCGGAGATAGGTGCCTTGGTATTGTTGCGCCCGGTCTCGGCCCTCCGAGATTCGGGAAGGGGTGGTCGGGTGAGTGCTTAGATACTCGAAATCTTTTCCATAGCGGTGATCGGAGTGCTTGAGTAAGACCTCGAAGAAATTGGCAACCCCATTCGGGTCAATGCCGGACTTCGCTAGGAGCTGGCTCGCGAATCGATCCGCTTCCTGCTCATTGGAGCGAGAATAGTTGAGGAAGCGCTGCGTCTCTACGGCTTGGCCCAATACCACGGCCGGCAGTAATGCGGATGTTTGGGTGACTCCGGCCAGAATGACTCCCGCCATGGTGAGAAGGCTGAGGTTCGAGTTGGTCATGTAGTCCTGCATCCGGGCCAGGTGGCGCTGCGTGACGTGCGCCATTTCGTGTGCAACCACACCTGCCAATTCACTCTCGTTCCGCGCTTTCGTAATCAGGCCGGTGTAGAACGCCAGCAATCCCCCGGGCATGGCGAAAGCATTGACTTGCCGGTTGCGCACGATCAGCAGGTCGAATTCCTGCGTGATCCCGGTACGATTAAGGATGTGCGCCGCCAAAGCCCGGATGTAGGCGTTGGACTCCGGATCCTCGCTGATCGGCAGGTGGCCATACAGCTGGGCTTTCAGGACACGCTTGATTCGGGCTTCCTCGGCCTGGGTCATGACGCGGTCGGCCGGTTCTCCGACACTGGGCAGGTCGGAATCGTCGATGATATCGGTGTAGGCGTGGACGGTGCCGGCAGTGAGCGAGACCAGCAGCAGCCCCCAAAGGCCCGCCCGCATGGCGCAACCGTTGGAAATGCAGGCGGAGGCCATTTTTTTCATGTGTCGGAAAGACTCGGAATGGAAGAGGGGAAGCCAGGTTTTACGCATGCGAGGAATGTCCGAAAGCCGATCTACTGCATTATCGTACTAAGTCGGACAGCGGGCGTTGAGCCGAAGTTTCCGGTCGAACGCCTGCATGCCGCAGGTTGATGTTTCGCCCAGAGGCAGATCATCAGGTCATTGTACTCAAGCATATAATAGAATGTTGCCATTACCAACAGGAGTTCATGCACATGGCAGATTTTGACCAAGAACTGGACGCTTCCGGGTTGAATTGTCCTCTTCCCATTCTGCGCGCGAAAAAATCTCTGGCCTCTATGGACAGCGGGCAAGTCTTGCGCGTGGTCGCGACTGACCCTGGCGCGGTCAAGGATTTCGAGGCATTTTCGAAACAGACCGGAAACCCGTTGCTGGAATCTGCCGAAGAGGGCGGAAAATTCTATTTTCGGCTGCAGAAAGCCTGACCCTTTTCCCGGCAGGGTGTTCCCCTGCGCCGGACCCGCATACTGAAATACCCGGGCGACAATGCGTCGCCCGGTTTTTTATGGCGTTCACATCTCTGCAACAATCGGCCGGAAATTCGGATTTTGGGTGCTATAATCCTCCCTATACGCCACAGCCTGGTTTGACGTCTTAACGTACTGATTATGCAGGAAGAACATTGGTTTATGCGGCATTTCCGCAACGCTTGGCAGAAGATGCCATGCACACGAATGCCGGGCAGCCAAGGTGTTGGCTTTCTACAACAATTCGGCCTATTGCGAACGAGTCGGCGCCTTTGGTGACCGGCTTTTTTTGTATTGTGTCTCAGGAGCGAGGGCAGGAATCATGAGACCAATCAAAAATTTCAACGCGGGAATTTCGCTTTTTATCGCCATGGCCCTATGCGGCACGGCGGTGGCGGAAATCGAAGAAATCACGGTGACGGCGCAGAAGCGCGAGGAAAACGTGCAGGATGTGCCGATTTCCATCTCGACCTTCTCCGACGATTTCTTCACGAGATCGAACGTTAACACCCTCCGGGACATGGCGCGCTATGCGCCCAACCTGACTCTGCCCCAGTCCAGTACGGTCGCCAACCAGCGCATCATCCTGCGCGGTGTGGGTTCGGTCGGCAACAGCGCCATCGAGCCGACCGTGGCGGTATTCATTGACGGTGTCTATTATCCGAGGCCATCCTCGATCGTCGGCAGCATGACCGATCTGGAACGTGCGGAAGTGCTGCGGGGTCCGCAAGGCACCCTGTTCGGGCGTAATGCTTCGATGGGTGCGCTGAATATCGTCACCAAGAATCCTACGAATGAGCACGAGGGGCGGATTTCTGTGGGTTACGGTGATTATGACGAAAAACGTGTCTCCGGCTACATCAACAGCGCCATCTCCGAGACGGCTGCTGCTCGCCTTTCATTTCAGGTGTCGAAACGTGACGGCTATGGCGACAACACATATACCGAGGACGGTAGCCGAAGCACGGTTGGAGACTGGGAGGACATGACCGTACGCGGCAAGTTGCTCTTGACCCCCAGCGCCACCACCGATGTCCTTTTGACGGCAGACTACTCCCGGTTGAGAAACGAGGGCGCGGTCACTGAACTCATCGGCGACACGGTGCCGGGTCAAACCCTTTATGGACTTGCTCATATTTTGCCTTCTGGCGAACTGCCGGAGGCTGAGGATGTTTATGACCATAAACTCCATCAAATACACCGTGACGATGCCGACGACGAACAGTGGGGCCTAAGCGGCGACGTCACCTGGACGGTCGGAGAACACACAATCCGTTCGATCACCGCCTACCGGGACTGGGAAAACGACAGCCTGGACCAGTCGGTCATCCGTCTGCCGGCAGACCTGGTTCCGACCGATCAACTCTATGATGCGGAAACTTTCTCGCAGGAGCTCCAGATCACCTCACCGGAAGACGAGAAATTCGAATACGTGTTCGGCCTTTACTACTACGACGAAGAATATAGCTTGGACAGCTATTCTCGTCTCGGAGGAGACTTCTGCGGGATGGTTGAAAACCTGTTCACGGGCCGGCTTGCCGCGGGGAATTTCGCGGGCGCCCGAGGCCGATATTTTGGGGAGGCTTACAGGATGGCGGTCGACCAGACGTTCGACGGTGTGACGGCTGGCGCAATTGGTACGGCGGTCGCCGCGGTGCCTGCTCAACTGCCGCAGGAAACACCCCAAGAGCAAGTAATGGCGGCACAGGCAATGCTGAAAGCAGGATTGGAGGCTGGAGTGGGAGCTCTGGACAAGCAGTCCCTGGTTTTCCAGCTGATGGCCGGAGGGACCCAGATCGATGCGACGGACGATATGCTGAAATCGACTGTGGCTGGAGGGCTCAAGCAGGCTTTGACCATGCAGTTGCAGCCCGCTTTTGCCGCCCTTCAGGGGGGGGCTGAACAAGCGGCGGCGGGGGTTGTCAATACCCTGATCGACGGGCTTGTGCCGATTGACTCTGACATGATGCCCATCCTCGACCAGGTGGTTCCCTCGGTCACCCAGCTCCGCGCTCAAACGGAAGGGCTCTCCCAGCAGAACGATCCGGCGACCCTGGCACAGCTTCAGGGGATCGCCACCCTTGCGGGCAAAGGAGCGGCGGGGCAGTGTATCGCTGGCGGGACAGACATGGCCGTGACGGATTTCGATCACGATGTCAAAAACTATGCGGCCTACGGACACATGACCTTCCACCTGACCCCACAATGGCGTCTCGCAACGGGAGTACGCTATACCAAGAGCGAAAAGGATGGGAAATTCGTCAGCGTCGTCAACAACCCGTTGATTGAACCTCCTTCAGCGCAAAACCCGTTCGGCTTGGACTTGCGCCAGAATGAAAACCATCCGAGTCTGACTCAAGACGAAGAAAAAGTAACCTGGCTGGCCAACCTCAGCCATTTTCTCAATGACAACACCATGTTGTTCGCCAACTTCTCCACCGGCTTCAAGTCGGGCGGCTTCAACCCTGAAGGTTTCAACAGCCAGGTCGCGGAAGCCGGGCGAACCCGGAAGTTCGACACCGAAACCACCAAGAACTACGAACTGGGCATCAAGTCCACCCTGATGGAAGGGCAGCTTGTTGCCAACGCAACGCTGTACCGAACCAAGATCAATGACTTTCAGGAACGACAGTTCGACGGGTTGAACCTTATCGTGCACAACTCCGGAGACCTCACGCAGCAGGGGGTCGAACTGGATATGCAGTTCCAACCACGGGAAGAGTTCTATGCCACTCTCGGCGTGAGCTACTTGGATTCGGAGTTTGATTCTTTCCCCAATGCGACGGCATTTCCGGGGCATATCGCCGCAGTCACGCAGGCGAATGAAGCCCGGTTGGTCTGCTTGAGCGAAGTGGCTCTCGGCATCAGGGCGTTGAGCGCATGTCCGGCGGCGCCCCTTCCGATCCCGACCCGCGACATGAAAGGGGAGCGGAACCATTTCTCTCCGAAGTGGCAAGTGGCTCTGTCCGCTGAATGGACTGATTCATTGCCGGACTTTGCTGCGGACTGGTTTATCCGCGGAGAATATCAGTACATGGATGACCAGAATGTAGGTGCAGACACCAATCAGAACCCGGATTCCATGCAAAGCAGCTACAACCTCTTCAACGGAGGAGCGGGCGTGCGTAGCCAGACGGGTGATTGGGAAGTGTCGGTGTTCGTCAAGAACATCTTCAACGAGGAATACTGCCAGACCAAATACGCCCAGCCATTGGTTGGCTCACTGGGATTGACGGACACGACGACCGGCCAGGGCGCACAACGGTGTTCGCTCGGCGAACCTCAGACCTGGAGCCTGGTTGGGAGTTTCCTCTTTTGACTGAACGGGCCTGCTTCGGCAGGCCCTCAGTTCCTCAGCGAGATCTCGGGAAGGCGCGGGCCTTCAGTTCAACTTTCTACCGTGGTATGCGGTTTCGGTGGCTTCGAAAGGATTTCGGTGCCGCACTACCCGAAACCCGAATTTCTTGTCGGGGCTCATCTTGGGTACCGGGTTGATCCCGAGCTTGTAGTTCTTCGGATCCATTTCCAGCTCAAGGTGATGGGCCATCAGCATCAGGTTCATGGCTAATTGCAACTCGCTCCAGCGTGCGCCCCCGCAGGTGTGCGTCCCGATGCCGAAGGGCACGTAAGCGCCCGGATATTGCTTGTGTTCGCTTCGGGGCGGCGCGAAGCGGTCGATATCGAATTTCAGGGGATCCTTGAAAAATCTCTCATCAAAATGAGAGGCGGTAAACGCGACCATGAGCGTGGAGTTGGGCGGGACCTTGTAGCCTTCGACCTCGAAACCGTTCATGACGGTCCGCAAGTGCATGGGGATGACGGGGTGCAGTCGCAGCGTTTCCATGATGAACCGGTGCGTCACGTCGATCGCCGACACGTCAAGGTCCTCGCCGGTCGGGTCCCCATTGGCAAAGAGCGCGTCCGCCTCGGCGACAATCCGCTCTCGCACGTCAGGGTTCATGAGCATCTCATAGATGGAGAAGGACATTTCGCTTCCGAGGTAATGCCCGGCGATGATCGGCGCGATGAACGCGAAGCCAAGGTCGGTCTCCGGCAGGAATTGCGGGTCGGAGTAGTGCAGGTCCATAAGGTCGTCGACCAGGTCCCGGCGTTTGCCCGCGCGTTGGGCTGGAGTGTGTGAGGCATGGATCTGGGCATAAAGTTCCAGGACACGCCCGAGAGCCCGTTTCATTGCGGGTGTCTGCAGCATGAAGCGGGGCAGGATCTTGACCACCGTAACCAGAAGTGCTCGGTATTCGTATTTGAGAAGATCATCGAGGATGTCGGCAGGCGCAACGCTCACGCTGAGATTGGAAACCTGTTCGCCGATCATCCGCTGGCATGCCATCTCGGTGCGCACGGTGTTTCCGATTCCCCACCAGTCGAAGTGTCCCCTGGCCATGGCCAGCAGTTCATCCAACCGATCCTCGATCACGGCGCGGGAATTGCCCGCCCGCACCATTTTGCGCATGCGGAAGTGGTCGGCGCCGTCCATGCTGGCAATGGACCGCCCGGTCCCCCACGTATGCTGGAATTCCGCGATAAAGTCCTGTGAACGGACGTGGAGTCGGCCTTTTTGGCTGAACCAATGGTTGAGTTCCGCACTGGCGAGGATGATCATTTTTCGGCCACCGGCCCTGAGTTCAAAAACCGGCCCATGCTTCTGGGCTTGCTCGGCAAAGAATTTCGGGAGGTCTCTCGCGCGGAATGTTTTCGACAAGAGCATGTCCTTTAACCCGATGACCGGCATGGCCCGGTGCCGTACCGTGCGCATGCTCTCCGGGGGGCGATAGGAACTTTGTACCGCAGCCCCGATGTTCTGGCCGATCAGGTCCATCTTGCTGAGAAGTTCGACCCGTTCTTCGGCAAGCTCGTAGTCTTCGGGTTCCATCATCGCGCGGATGCCGCCGCAACTGTGCATGAGCCCGATGATGGCGATGTCCCGCGGGTCCGGGATCTCGTCATCAAGCAGCGTCCGCATGATTCGGCCCTTGATTTCTTCTCCGGTCCTGCCGTCCATCAGGGGATAGCGGCCTGAGCGCGCGACCTTGCTGGACAGGTTCCAGAATCCGGCCTCGTCTGCATCCAGGATGCCTATTTTGGATAGGCGATCAAGTGCTTCCGTATTGATCGCATCCGCGTTCCGCGCAATGCGTTCGACCCAGAATTGCGGGGTGTGTGAGTCGGTTTCCTTGGCGATTTCTTCCAACGTCGGATCCAGTAGGTTGTCGCCGGTGGGAGTCGCGTCGATCAGGGTGAGTGAACCCACATCCGTGTCGATGCGGTTCTCCAACGCCAGGTCCATCAGGACGCCTCCCGCGAGCACGCAAGACATCTTCCACTCCGGAATAGGGATGAAATACCCCGTCTTCTCGTCGAGCAGCATCAGGAGTATTTCTTCAGCGAATCTCACGGCTGGATTTCCTTATGAAAGTTGCTGCTGTTCGTCCAATACCTGCGCGGAGGTATCGGGGCTGCTATGCTCGGATGATTCACTGCCACGCTCATCTGGGTTGCCGGTTTGGTGCTCCGGGTAGAACTGTTCGCAGTAGCGTCGGTATTTTCCAATTTCGCCGTCAGCCTGACACAACCGCGGGCGGGGGCGGTACCGCTTTTGACCCCATATTGTAACGTCCTGAAGAACATCGCGTTTTTGTGCGGCCAGAAGAATTTCGTTCATGGCCCGAGTGCGCCATCCCGGTGGGAGAAACCGCAAACCGGCTATAAATCGCTTCGGTTTTTGCAGTATCCGCATTTGCGAGGCCAACACCATTTCGAGATGCTTGTCGTCGGTCGGCGTGGCGAGCACCCACAAACGCGAATCCATGCCGATGGAATGTTCGCGGATTTCGACGTATGAGAAGCCAAAGCCATAGATGTGCGCGATTGCGGAAACGTCAAAAATCGACTTGACCCCGGCAAAGACCCGGGTACGTTTGAAATTGAAACAACTCTCGAGATGAGCCCCGTCTATGGAAACCGAGCCGACCGGGTGCACGCTGTCGTAGCCGTGAATGTACCGCAGGTGCGCAAGATCCACGGAATTTTCGGTGGTTTCCTGGGGATGGCCGGGGAACCGCATGGTTCGATATCCGATGACATCCCAATCCGCACCCATCGGCGGGGCCTCAGGAAGATCCCACTGCGGTGGCCGCCCGCCGCTTCCCCACCAGGCAAAGACTAGGTCATCCATTACCCGTGTCTCGAACACTCTGAGCCGAGTCGATTTTGGCGGAGGGGCATAGGGCGTGGCAACGCACTTTCCGGTTATGTCGTACTCATAGCCGTGGAACGGGCAGACGAGACAGTTGGCGCGAACCTGGCCGCCCGCGGAAGGCCCCAGTTCAGAGCCCAAGTGCGGGCAGGTCGATTCGGCTACGCAGATGCGGCCTGTATCGTCGCACCAGACGACGATCTTCTCGCCCATCCAGGTCTTTTGGGTCAGTTTTTCTTTCAGGATGGCCCGACGACTGCCAATGAAGTACCAGCCCTCGGGAAAGGGTGGAAGCGAGGCAATGTCGTAATGTTTGATGCGGTCCACTCGCAATTCCCGTGAAATCCTGCGTTCAGATGGTCTAGATTCCATAATCAGCAGGGAGAAACTACTTTACGATACCAGAATTCGGCCAGGTATGGCAACCTGAGAAATTCAAGATAAAGGATTTTCCCCGTGCCAGAAGGCGAAGTTTTTTGATTGCTTTTTATGCTGAACGGGCCTCTAAAAATAGCTACCAATAGGCACGATGCGGCAGGCTACCCTGCAGCCTGATTCTGCGGCGGAAAGGTCTGTCTTTCCACTGGTCATATCTACGTTCAAAGAATCTAAGGTTGCCGGGGTGCGATGAAATGGCCAACGAACGTGCCTCGGCCTCCATCTGGGTCACTCCATTGTGCTCCCAACGTTCCTCCAACAAGGCGGGGAACATCCTGCTCAAGGACATTCGAAAACCTGCCGCTCCAATTGCCTTCCGTTACACCCCCAGGGAAATAATCAAGTTCGTACCTGATATCAGAACTTGAGAATGTGGCGGTAGTTGGATCAATTGTGGCTTCTCCGAGAAAGATTCGAGCATAACTTCCGGCAGGTGGGGTCGTGGTCGTGTCAGGTGGGTCTAGGTCTAGATATCCTCCATATAGAGCATGTGTGAATCCATTTGGGAAAGCTATATCGCCGATGGTCTCAAGGAGGACCAGATCGGGATTGTTTCCTCCTTCATGACAACCGATACATCCACTGATGGTGCCGCGTCCAAAGTCAACCGTCAAAGTGGCGACTCCAGCGAAAATTCCAGCTTCCTCGCTTCCGGCTGCGGGAAATAATTCACCAAATTGCTCTTGTCCGCCGGGCCCGTAGTAATAGGTATACAGTCCCGATGCACGTCCCCGAAAATCGGCTGTTCCCGATGCCGGCAATGTTGGCGCACTGGAAAATTCGGGACCATCTACGAACGCACCGACACTGGCGACCGAGATCGGTCTTCCCTTCTGTAGGTCTCCTTCCAAATGCATCCAGGTCCCGCCCGCCAGATAATCAAATGGATCGTTGCTATTCCAGTTGATCGATACGTAAACAAGCGAAGAGGTGTTTTCCGAATGCTCGAACAACGTCCACCTGCGGTATTCGTAGCCGGGGGCAAGGATGTGCGGGATTGGGAATCTATCTTCGGGAGAAATGAAATACTCTTGCTCTGCAGTTGCATCCACGACCGTTTCCTTTACCGAGTGAGCCGCTGAATCCAGGGTAAATACCTTTCTGCCTCCTCGATCAACCGCCACCTTTACGCGGGAACCGCCAACAAACTCCGTGGAAACAGAATCAGGGTCTGACGTGTACGTGACGGTCCTAAAGGCCGTATTTGGGTCGCTACGTACCAGCCGTGTCCCAGCCACTTCCACGGCGGAAAAAGACAAAATTCTGGCATCCTTGATCTCGGGAGGTTGATCAAGTTCACTAGACATGGAAATACTTACGCCCCCCTTGCTTCCGCTGCCGCAACCCGCAAGAACAAGGGCGGTGGAAAGCAGGATTAACGAAAAGCTGGATGTTCTCCACCTTGTCCCGACGGCATCGCTGCTTTTATTTTCGGTAGCAGGCGAAAAGCCAGTTAGAGGGGGGGAGAGGGTGTGGCGAGACTGCCGCCTTGTTTCTGCAGGACTGGGCCACCTGCATGTTGCCTGCCCAGACACGTTGCTGTATCACCTCATATTGCTTTATGACGTGAACTGGGCTGAGATAAATCTTATCACGCTAGATTGAGTGCTCTTTACGCTGCGCTGCACAGGCCTGGGGTGCTCGGGACAGATCCTGCGGAGAATCAGAAGAAGAAGGCATTCGATATAATCGGGTAGCTTTCTTGAAGGCAGGCGATATGCTTTCTGCCGTACTGATGATAAAAGTTACCCGTCGCTTAATTGCTGGATTTTGGCGGTCGAAGGGTAGAAGCGTACTGTTGGCACTCATACCGTGTTTACGGGACACGGCCACAAGATCTCGCAAGCCTGAACGGCACGCCGCGCTGACGGCGGCATGCTCCATCCTGTTCGGTTGTTTTGCGGGTGCCTGCTCATCGCTTGGGGTGTCTCCGGCCTCTGTGCCGGAAATGCCGCTGCCTGAAAAATTCACAGAAAGCACCGTTTCTGGCTCATATGCTCCGTCCGAGTGGTGGAAAGCGTTTGGCGATCCGACGCTCAATAGGATTGTCGAGGTCGCCTTGAGCAAGAACTTCGATTTGGCTGAGGCAGTCGCCCGGGTCGATCAGGCTCGGGCGAGGGAACGTATTGTCGACTCTGCCAGCGCCCCTCGAATTGAACCGTCGGGCAGCATTGATGAGATCAATGTGCCGACTAGTGGCGGAACTGGCGCACAGGTGGACGAACTGACCCCGGAGATTCCAGGATTTGACATTGCTTTGCCCGAACGGCTCACCGTCACCACCTATTCCATCAGTGCGGATTTCTCCTATGAAGTCGACTTTTGGGGCCGTAACCTCAATGACACACAAGCTGCGGGGGCCAAGCGTTCAGCTTCGGAATGGGACTATCACACCGCCCGCATCGGAGTCGTGGCAGAAATCGTCCGCACATACCTGGGGATCGTCCATTTGCGACGCCAGAGGGAATTGTCCGGAGAAATCGTAGAGATCTTTCGAGAGAGGGAGAAACTGACTGAGTTCCGGTATAACCACGGACTGGACAGTGCCCGCGACCTCTACAGGGTGCGCCGGAATTTGTGGGACGCAGAAGCAGAATTGCCTGTAATTGAAGGACGACTGGCCGACACAGAAAGACGCCTTTGGATACTGCTGGGTGGATACCGTGGAGACTTGATAGATATGCTACCCAAGTCTTTGTCGCCAGTGGTGGCACTTGAACCTGTCCCACCGGGCATACCGGCAGACCTTTTAGTGCAGCGGCCTGATGTCAGGGCGGCACGGCAGCGAATGGAAGCGGCGCGCTATACGGTAAATGCGCGACGCGCTGAACTCTTGCCGACTTTGTCGCTATCGGGCTCTATCGGGTTGCAAACTTCGGAGCGGGAGGACCTGTTCGAGTTTAATCAATGGTTCCGGAACCTAACTGTGAATTTGTTGGGTCCGATCTTTCAGGGCTCGCGTCTGCGCGACAATGTGACTCTTGCCGAAAGCCGATTGAATGAAGCGGTTGCCGCATACGGGCGAGTGGTCGTGACGGCAGTCAACGAGGTTGAGTCTGCACTGATTGGATGGGAAACCAGTCATCGCTTCTACACCCTACGGAAATCCTTTGCCGAGGAAGCGCGAGCCGAAGTGGCGTACCAAGGACGGCGATACCAGTCTGGGGTCACGGATTACGAGGACTTCCTGACAGCCTCGCAGACCTTTGTCAGTGCAAATTCTTCACTCGCGGCAGCAGAGCGCGACCTAGGTTATGCGCGCCTCACGCTTCACCGCGCCTTGGGAGGCACATGGGCCGCATCCGAGCCGCTCGTCTCCGAGCAGAACAGTTCCGACCACGCGGAAGACATCCAGCCTGAGTTCTCGTCCGCGGACTCGGCGGATTAGAATTTATGTCATGCACGGCCTTGGCGAGTCTATGATTTCGCGATCAAAGTCGGGCGAGGCACAACAAGAGTGCTACGATAGCCGCGGTTTCGGTTTGGTCCGGTAAGCGAGCATGAGCGGACGAGTCGGTTTCTTGGTTGCCGTTGTCATCATTGCCGCCTCTGTGGCATTGGCGACCCTATTGGTGTCGCTAGCGCCTGAGCCTGAGCGGCGTGAGCCTCTACCTCAAATTCCATTTGCGCAGACCGGCCGCGTCGTGCTTGGCGACGGCTCCAT
This sequence comes from uncultured candidatus Poriferisulfidus sp., assembly GCA_965116525.1. Classification (GTDB taxonomy): domain Bacteria; phylum Pseudomonadota; class Gammaproteobacteria; order Poriferisulfidales; family Poriferisulfidaceae; genus Poriferisulfidus. Next base: position 152,161 of record OZ220694.1, on the reverse strand, counting down.
CCCGGTGTACGGAGCCGGAACCGTGCGGCCCAGCGCGGAAGTCGACATCATCCCGCAAATCAGCGGCAAGGTGGTCTGGGTAAACCCAAGTTTTCAGAGCGGCGGCCGGGTCGAAGCAGACCAGATAATCTTCCGGATCGAGGAAGAAGACTACCTGTACCGCGTGCGCGAGGCGGAGGCGGATCTTGAGGCCAAGCGCGTGGAACTCCTGGAGGCCAAGGAGAAAGCGGAAATTGCCCGTACCGAATACGAGCAGTTCTCCGGCCGGCGCTCCAAGGGAGAGTCTTCGGCACGTCGGGCGAATCCCCTGACCCTGCGGGAACCCCAGTTGAAGGCGGCTGAGGCCGCGCTTGATCGTGAGGAAGCCCGGGTCGCTGACGCCAAGCTGGCACTGTCCCGCACTCAGATTCGGGCACCCTTTGATGGCTATGTGCGAGACGAATCGGTGGATTTGGGACAATTCCTAACTACTGGACAGACTGTCGGCCGTATCTTTGCCACGGATGCCGTCGAGGTGGTCGTGCCGCTGTCCGATGCGAATACGGCTTTGATTCCCGGGCTGTGGGAGCTTCGGGCCGGAGATTCCGAACAACAGGTGCCTGCACACGTAATTGCCCGCTATGGCGAGGACAACCACACTTGGGAAGGCTATGTGGATCGGGCTGAAGTGTCGCTTGATAAGCAGACGCGAACGATCGACGTGATCGTGCGCGTGCCGAACCCTTTCTCCAGGGATGTTCCATCGAACGGGGCCAGCGGGGCTCCGCCGCTTTTAGTCGGCAAGTTCGTGGAAGTGGCGATCGAAGGCCTTAGTTCAGAGGCGTATTATCGAGTTCCCCGGGCGGCATTACAACCGGGCAATGAAGTCTGGGTGGTTCACGGCAACGGTGCCGTGCATATTGTCCCGGTGCATGTTCTGCAGCGTGTCAACGATGAAGCCTATGTTGCGGGGCCTCTCGAAAATGGGCAGCAGGTGGTCACTGGCGGCCTCCAGTTTGCCACCGAGGGCATGAGGGTGCAGACCGGGACTGACGCGGTTCAGTAAGCCAGAGAGCAGTTTGCGGGAAAGGGTCCGCGCGACTGCCTACGCACAGAATAAAACCCCGACCGATTCGCTAGCCTGCAGTTTGGGCCTGCACGGGGGAGCCGGGCCGTCCGCGCCGAGAAATCACTCGCAAGTGAATCGTGGAGAGAGCGGGGACTACGAATATCAGCATGGCCGTGGTAATCATGATGCCGAAACCCAGCGATGCGGCAAAGGGGATCAGGAATTGAGCTTGGATGGCGCGCTCAAGAATCAAGGGCGTGAAGCCAAGGAAAGTGGTGACGGAGGTGAGGAAGATTGGTCGGAAGCGTCCCTTGGCACCTTCGATAATCGCGGTTCGCGCCGGATCGCCCTCGCGTAGCCGCTGGTCGATGAAGTCCATCATGACCAAGGAGTCATTCACCACCACGCCGCTGAGGCCAAAAATCCCCATGAAGGATACCGCGCCCATGGCGATCCCCAGGATCCAGTGGCCCATGATTGCGCCGACAATTCCAAGTGGGATGACGGCCATGATGATGAACGGCTTGGTGTAGGAGCGAAGAGGGATGGCCAGTAAGACAAAAATCATGAACAACGCGATCGCGAAGCCGCGGTAGAGCGAATCCAGGGATTCGATCTGCTGCTGTTGCTCGCCTCCGAACGTATATGTCAGGCCGGGGTCCGAGGCGACCAGCTTCGCAAGGATTGAATCGGCCAGGATACGGTTGGCCTCGTTGCCGGAAATCACCGTGTCGTCGACATCCGCGGTGACGGTGACGACCCGTTGTCCATCCTTGCGCCGGACCGTCGGTGGCGACGTGCCCGAATTCAACCGGGCGACTTGGCTGAGCGGAACCTCGGCTCCGACCGGGGTTCGAATCAAGTAGCTTTCAATGTCGGTGATGGCATTGCGCTCGTCCTCGGGCAGGCGGACGTAAACCCGGACTTCCTCCCGGCCTCGCTGCACCCGCAAGGCTTCCGCGCCGAAGAAGGCTGCCCGCGCCTGCTGAGCCATCCCCTCGAGTGTGACCCCGAGCGTTCGCGCTTCGGGTCGTAGCTCGAGCTGGATTTCCCGGATGCCCGGCGTATGGTCGGAACGCACGTCGTAGACACCTCCTATGCCACGCAGGCCGTTGACCACCGAGTCTGCGATTTCCCCGAGTCGATCCGGATCTGAATGCGACAGCACGGCCTCGACAGGATTCCCCAGGTCGATAATTTCACCACTGAAGACGATGCCGCGGACGTAGGGCAGGGTGCCGACCTCGTCGCGCCATGCCTGCACGACGTCTCCGGTGGAAATCTCCCTCTCCTGTGCGCTCAGCAGTTTGAATTCGACGGCCGCAATGTTGGCCTCCGGCCTCAGCGAAAGTTTGGGATCAAGTCCTCCGCCTTCGACTCGCGGACCTTGGCCTACGGTCACCGTCGAGCCGGACAGCAGGGAGGGCGCCCCCTCGGGGCGCTCGCGCGAGAACCGCTCGATAACCCGCAAACCGGCTGCTTCAAGCTCTGCCGCCACCTCGGAAGTCCGCTGTGCCGTCGTTCCGTCGGGCATCTCAAGCGTGGCCGTCACGAAGTCGCCCTCCACCGTATCTGCGAAAGTCGTCGCAACGATGCCGGCCGGCAGCAGGGAGATGCTGAGGATGAAGATTCCGATGGCGCCCGCGAGCGTGATGGCGGGCTGACCCGTCGCGAATCGCAGCCCCCGGTCCAAGGGGCCTTCCACGAACTTGTGCAGCAGGTGATCCACATGATTCTGGGTTCGCGAGAAGAACCGGTCGATCGCGCCGGTCGGCGACCACTCGGGGCCATGCAGATGGGACAGGTGATTCGGAAGGATCAGCAGCGATTCGACCAACGAAATCAACAGCATGGAGATGAGGATGACTGGCAATGCACCCCAGATTTCTCCTATGCCTCCGGGAATGAAGAGCAGAGGAATGAAGGCGGCGACCGAAGTGAGTACGGCGAAGGTCAACGGAACCTTGATTCGCCGTGCGCCGCGGATCGCGGCGACCACGCCGGACCGACCTTTCTTTCGCTCATAGTGGATATGCTCTGCCACGACGATCGCGTCATCGACGACGATGCCGATGGCGAGGACGAATGCGAACAGGGAAATGGTGTTGATTGCAATATCGAGGACCAGCATGACTGCCAAGGCGCCGATCCCCGAAATGGCCAGGCCGGCGGCCACCCACAGGGCGAGCCGGATCTCGAGGAACAAAGCCAGTGCGATGAAGACGAGCATCAGCCCCAGGAGGCCATTTTTGAGAAGAAGATCGACTCGTTCCGCATAGGTCTGGGATTCGTCGTTCCAAATGGTGATTTTCACGCCGTCGGGAAGGGAGGGGGTAATCACATTCCCGATGTGCTGCTGTACCGTCGTGGCGACGTCCATAACCTTCTCGCCGTCGGCCCGGTAGACCTCGATATAGGCGGCGGGCTGACCCTGATGTCGGACGATCAGGTCGACATCCTCGAAACCGTCGTGGACTTCGGCAATATCGCCAAGACGTACGACCGTGCCGTCATCGCGGCTGAGGACGACAATTTCCTCGAAGTCCTGCTGGTCGTAGCGCTGGCCAAGGGTGCGCACGCGTACCTGGGACTCTTGGGTTTCGATGCGGCCAGCGGATAAATCAAGGGAACTGTGGCGAATCGTATTCGCGACGTCGCCGAGGGTCAGGCCGAGAGCCCGTAGCCGATGCAAGGGCACTTCAATGGAGATCTCGTAATTGCGTGTACCGCTGGTTTCGACCTGGGACACGGCGGGAAGCGAGGCGAGGCTGTCTTCGATCTGGTAGGCCAGTTCTTTCAGCGAATGCTCGGAAACGTCGCCATAGACGATGAGCCGAATCATGCTTTGCCGATTGGTCAGCTCCCTGATTTCGGGGCGTTCCGCGCTGACTGGAAAGGACTGGATTCGGTTGACGGCCGATTCGATGTCGTCCAGGGTTCGGTTGATGTCCGTGCCCGACTTCACCTCGATTTTGACGGACGCCATGCCTGGCGCCGCGATGGATTTAACCGTTTTTACGTCATCCAGCGATTCGACCTGTTCCTCGATCTTGACGACGATCGATTCTTCGACTTCCTCGGGAGTGGCCCCGGGGTAGGCCATGGAAACTTCAATCTGGTTGAAAGGCAGTGTGGGCCATGCCTCTCGCTCAAGGCCGGTCAACGCCACGAGGCCGGCGAACAGGATGGCGGCCATGAACAGGTTGGCGGCAACACCGTTGCCCGCCATGTAGGCGATCGGCCCGCCTGGTTCCGTCGAATTGCCGTTGCCCGGATTCATTGCCTTGAGAATGCGCCTTGCGGTTCGGATGCCAAGATCATGACGCGCTGATCGCTCCTAGTCAAAGCTAGAAACTTTCGTGGAATTCGGATTCTAGCATTGTGAGCGCAAATCAAGGCTGAAATCAATATTTGTTCGCATTTCAATTTGAAAAATAAAGGCTTTTGGAGCACAATAGCGCGCGAGGGCATGGCGTGCTCTCTGTGAGGCTTTTAAGCAATCGTATGGACAACTTGAAACAAAGCTCGAATCCTGAGACGCAGGAGCTGAACGGCGCGGAGATCTTCATCCGCTGCCTAATTGAGGAAGGGGCCACCACCGTGTTCGGCTACCCCGGCGGCGCCGTGCTACATATCTACGACGAACTGTACAAGCAACAGGAAGTGGATCACATCCTGGTCCGGCACGAGCAGGGCGCGGTACATGCGGCCGAGGGTTATGCCAAATCGACCGGAAAAGTCGGGGTGGTTCTGGTGACCTCCGGCCCAGGTGCGACCAACGCCGTGACCGGTATTGCTGATGCTTACATGGACTCCGTGCCGCTGGTGGTGTTCACCGGGCAGGTGCGCACCGCGCTGATCGGCAACGACGCCTTCCAGGAAGTTGACACCGTCGGCATCACGCGGCCTTGCGTGAAGCACAACATTCTGGTGAAGAAGGTGGAGGATCTGCCGCTGGCGGTGAAGCGGGCGTTTCACATCGCGGGAACCGGGCGGCCGGGCCCGGTGGTGGTGGATATCCCGAAGGACGTGACGGAACAGTCCAGGGTGTTTTCCTATCCGCAGGATCCGGACATGCGCTCCTACCAACCAACCCTGGAAGGGCACGCGGGGCAGATCAAGCGGGCGGCCAAGCTGATCGCGAAGGCCGAACGCCCGATCATCTACAGTGGCGGCGGGGTGATTTCCAGCGGCGCCCATGAGGAACTCGCCGAATTCACGCGGTTGACCGGATTTCCCATCACCAACACGCTGATGGGCCTTGGTGCCTTCCCCGGCACTGACCCGCAGTTCATCCAGATGCTGGGCATGCACGGGTCCTACGAAGCAAACATGGCGATGCACCACAGCGATGTCCTGATTGCCGTCGGAGCCCGCTTCGACGACCGGATTACGGGGCGATTGGACGGCTTTTGCCCTTACGCCAAGGTAATCCACGTGGATGTCGATCCGTCGTCCATCTCGAAAAATTTCCGAGCGCATATCCCGGTCGTGGGCGATGCCCGCAAGGTATTGCGCGCACTGACGGACGAGTTGCGCGACGGCAAGCATTCACTGCCCGACGTTTCCCCGTGGTGGGGGCAAATCCGTGAGTGGGCGAAAAAGGATTCCTTTGCGTACCAACAGGACATGGACGGAGAGATCAAGCCGCAATATGTTCTGGATCAGCTGTACCAGCAGACGGGCGGCGACGCGTTCGTGACGTCCGACGTGGGGCAACACCAGATGTGGGTGGCGCAACTGTACAAATTCACTCAACCGCGACGCTGGATCAATTCCGGCGGGCTTGGCACGATGGGTTTCGGGCTGCCGGCGGCGATGGGCGTGCAACTGGCCCATCCGGATGATTTGGTGTGCTGCGTGACCGGCGAGGCGAGCATCCAGATGTGCATCCAGGAACTGTCGACTTGTCGGCAATACGGCTTGCCGATCAAGATCATCAACCTGAACAACCGGTATATGGGGATGGTTCGCCAGTGGCAGGATTTCTTCTATGATTCCCGCTACGCCATGTCGTACATGGATGCGTTGCCGGACTTCGTGAAACTGGCGGAGAGCTATGGGCATGTCGGCATGAAGATCGAGAAACCGAAAGACGTGGAGCCGGCTCTGCGCGAGATCCTTAGTCTCAAGGACCGGCTGGTCTTTGCCGATTTCATAACCGACCCGCGCGAGAACGTGTTCCCGATGATTGCCCCGGGCGCGGCACATAACGAAATGATTTTGTCCTGACATGCGGCGAATTCTGGCCGTCCTTCTGGAGAATGAATCGGGCTCGCTGTCGCGGGTCGCGAACCTGTTCTCTGCGCGCGGCATCAATATCGAGTCGCTGACGGTGACGCCGACGCCGGATGAGACCTTGTCCCGCATGACTCTGGTGACTTTCGGCGATGACCGGGTGCTGGAGCAGGTCACCAAGCAGTTGCACAAGCTGGTGGACGTGGTGACGGTGGTGGATCTGACCGGGCAGAATCACGTCGAGCGCGAGATGGCACTGATCAAATTACGGCTGCGCGACGAGGGCAGCGTGGACGACCTGCAGCGCGTCAACAAGATCTACCGGGGGCGCATTGCCGATGTTAGCGCCCTGTGCTACACCAGCGAGGTGGTTGGCACAAGCGAGGAAATCGATGCCTACATCGCGGCGATGGGCGAACATGAATTAGTGGAGGTGGTCCGGACCGGCCCACTGGGTATTGCACGCGGCGAGCAGGCGCTCTCCATACGACAGAATCAATGACAACCGCCGGAACATTACACCGGCAAGGAAGCTGACTATGAAGGTTTTTTACGACAAGGATGCGGATCTGTCCATCGTGCAGGGATGCACGGTGGCGATCATCGGCTATGGTTCCCAGGGGCATGCCCATGCCAATAACCTGAAAGACTCCGGGGTTTCGGTTGTCGTCGGGTTGCGGGCAGGTTCCGCTTCCGAAGCCAAGGCACGTGAGGCTGGACTCGCAGTCGCCGGAATCGAAGAGGCGACGGCGGCGGCCGACATCGTGATGGTGCTGGCACCGGACGAACACCAGAGTGCGCTTTACGCGAACCAGATCGAGCCCAACCTCCGGGAAGGCGCCACATTGGCGTTTGCGCATGGATTCAACATTCATTTCGAGCAGATCCGCCCGCGCGAGGATCTGGACGTGATCATGATCGCCCCGAAAGGTCCCGGGCATCTGGTCCGTTCGACTTATACGCAAGGAGGCGGAGTCCCGACCTTGATCGCAGTCTTCCAGGATGCCAGCGGCAAAGCCCGAGACAAGGCCTTGTCTTACGCCAGCGCCAACGGCGGTGGCCGGGCCGGGATCATTGAAACCACGTTCCGTGACGAGACCGAGACCGATCTGTTCGGTGAGCAGGCCGTGCTGTGCGGCGGCGTGACGGCCCTGATCGAGGCAGGATTCGAAACCCTGATCGAAGCGGGTTACGAACCGGAAATGGCGTATTTCGAATGCCTGCACGAACTCAAGCTGATCGTCGACCTGATCTACGAGGGCGGCATCTCCAACATGAACTATTCGGTCTCCAATACGGCCGAATACGGCGGCCTGACTCGTGGGCCAAGAGTGGTCGGGGATCAGGCGCGCGAAGCGATGAAGAAGATCCTGGCAGATGTCCAGAGTGGAGAATTCGCCCGGGAGTGGGTGAAGGAGAATGCAGCCGGGGCCGGACACCTCAAGCAATTACGTGATACCAGCCAAAACCAGCCGATTGAGGAAGTCGGGGCGCAATTGCGCGACATGATGCCTTGGATTCGCGAGCAACGCTTAGTGGATCGTAGCCGGAATTGAGGCAGGACTGAATCAAATAGCCTGTTGTCGGTGCCGTATCGTTTCAGCAATTCGTGACTTAGGTGCGAGGGCGCATTCTCATCCTTTGCGCCAGCAGAGTACGATCGCCGAAGAAAGCTGCTGAAGCCCGAATCCGGCACGTTTCAATTTCCAAAAGAACCTGTCCTAGAACCATTGTTAGCCCATCACATATGACAACCGAGGCGGTGCGGAAAACATAACCCGCCTTGGTCAAGCAAAAGCCAGGAGGCACTATGTCAATTTTTTCGTTTGGGGCTTCAAAGAGCCAGAGTTTTCGATTTTTTACATTCTTGCTTACTTTGGGGCTGTCTGCTTGTGGCGGAGGCGGAGGTGGCGGCAGCTTTAGCAGCTCTGGCGAGGATGCAACTGCTGTAACTGATATCAGCGCTGAAGACACTGAAGTCCGTGAAACCACCAGCGACACTGTTAGTGAGATGGCGGGTAACGACCGCAGTGGAAACGCACAGCCAGCTTTTGCTGTTCCTTCCAAGGCCCAAGTTCCCAAGATCAGGACCGCCATATCGGTTGCTGTCACATCCCGGATAAACAGCGGCAGGAGCAGCATTGCCGGGTACAACGGCGCTACCCCTTACTCATTGACGCAAGCCTCGCCATTTAACTCGGAGGGAAGTCGGCATCGAACGCAGGATGAAGAGGTTTATTTCGAGTGGCTGCCTGTGGATGGCAGCAGGGAACCATGGGTCAGTTTCTATCCTGAGTCGCTGAGCCGAGGTTCCGCGCAACTCAGAGGCTTTAGCGTGAACAACGTCGTGGCAAGAGAGACCCGGAGCGTAAATGGCCAGACTTGGGCCAATCTTTCCTTATACCGGCGATATAGCGGAGAGATTTGGGATTATTTTGATCCCAGAACCGGCACCAGGCCCGGCGAGGTGTGGGTTTATGTTCATACGGATGCCGATGGCGATGGCGACGGGATCCCGGGAGAGCTCGAAGATTACCCTGATACCGATTACCTGGCCGGTGGTGTCTGGCTGTATGTTCCGGAAACCGTTGCTTCGTGCGTGCTCTATTACTGTAATGTTCACCAAGCGGGAGCTTTTGCGAACGGCAATGATCGGTTCGACGGGAGCGAAATGGATGAGGTGGCGGGGCGCGCCACGTATGAAGGGAAGGCGGTCGGCGTGCACACCGACTTGACTAGGACAGCTTATTTCGAGGCTAAGGTTCGGTTAACCGCTAACTTTGGCAGCGAGACCGATTTTGGATCCATATCCGGGGAGGTTTTCGACATAACCGGCAAGGGCGGCGCGAGTTTTTCCGGGGCACCGGCCATACAATTGGGCGTTACGGGTCTTTTCGGGAATAGTGCGGCTTTCTTTGGAAACACAACCCACAACGATGGCAGTGACGACTACACGGGAGAATGGGGAGGTCATTTCTACGGCAACGGTCGCAGCGACGGGATGCCGGGCTCTGCAGCTGGAACGTTTGGGGCTACCAACGAGGATGGAAGCAAGAGCTATCTGGGGGCATTTGGCGCACACCATAACAACTAGAATCCTGAAAACACATCGTTTCAGTCTTTCAAGTGAAAGCGTCCTGCCGCAGGTTGCATTCGCCCTTGGCTACAGGTCGGGGATGGAACAACAATGTGCGGTCAGGACCTGCGCTTATGCTAGAATCCTGAAACGCAGAAATTTGCGTGACAACTGATACTCTGGCAACTCTGGAGGAACAAAGATGATCGGCAACCTCGTATCGATGGTTGTGTTTTGGGCGATATACGCATTGCTCGCGTGGTGCATCGTCAACTTCGTCTAAGCCAAAGCAAAACGCTTATGTCGCGGCGGTTTCCTGCCGCGACGCCATCTCCTCAAAACCCCGTCCCGTGAAGGGTCCTCGTCGCTATCGCCGCAGCATCTATTTGCTGCCGAGCCTGTTTACCACGGCGGCGATGTTCGCCGGGTTCTCCGCGGTGATCTTCGCCATCGAACAGCGTTTCGAGCCGGCCGCACTGGCGATCTTCGTCGCCATGGTTCTTGATGCGCTGGATGGGCGGGTCGCCCGCCTTACCCACACTGCCAGCGAATTCGGCCTGCATTACGATAGCCTGAGCGACATGCTCGCGTTCGGAGTGGCGCCGGCACTGGTGATGTACGAGTGGTCCCTGCAGTTCATGCAACCGGTCGGCGGTGAATGGGCCAAGCTCGGCTGGCTGGGTGCATTTTTCTACATGGCGGCCGTCGGCCTGCGCCTGGCACGCTTCAACACGCATGCCCACTCTCAGGACCGGGCCTTTTTCCGAGGATTGCCGAGCCCGGCTGCGGCAGGGATCCTGATGGCGGGGATGTGGGTTGCCGACAGCTACGGTTATACCGGTGTTGAACTCAAGGAAGCGGCATTGGCGGCGACCTTGCTGATTGCTGTCTTGCTGGTTAGCCGATTCAGCTACTACAGCTTCAAGGAAACCCAGCCTAAATTCCGCGTCGGCCTGGTCACCTGGCTGATTATTCTGGGGGGGCTGCTGCTGTTTTCGATCAACCCGCCGAACGTGTTGCTTCTGCTGTTCGGTGGCTATGCGCTGTCAGGGCCAGTGCTGTATCTGATCCGGTTGAGGCGCCGGGGTGGGCGCCGGGGCGATATCGAATCCTGACCGGAACGGACTTCCGGACGATCAGGCAAGTGCCCGGGGCGCGACCAGGATGCCGTCCGGGTCGGCGCAGACCCAGTGGCCGGGCGTAAAGTCGATTCCGGCAAAGCGGACTGGAACATCACGGTCCCCGATTCCCCGCTTCACGCTTTTCAAAGGGTTCGTGTCCAAGGCCTTGACGCCGATCTGAATGGTGGCAATGACTGCGGAGTCGCGGATGCAGCCGTTGACGATGACACCAGCCCAGTGATGTTCGTGTCCCATGGCGGCGAGGATGTCGCCGAGCAACGCGCACTGCATGGAAGCGGACCCGTCCACAACCAGGACACGGCCATTTCCTTCCTCTTCCAGCGCTTCCCGAACCTTGGAGTTGTCATCTTGGCAACTCACCGTGGAAATCAGACCCGCGAATGCAGGAATTCCTCCGTAATCGCGAAACCCCGGTTCAGCAATCTGGACTTCGTCTGGGTGTTGGTCGGAAATGTCGGCAGTGGCGAGCGTCATGAATTAATCCGGCAGATTTGAGACGGCGCCATTATAGGGGTAGGCACGTCAGCTCAGTCCGATCGCAGACAGTTCTTTCTGCAGCTCCGACGGGTCCAGGGTTTCCAGCGGCAGAGCCAGCAGAGCCCGGACACGGGCCTCCAGATGGCCTCGGACCTCTCGAAAACAGGCAAGGGTTTCCTCTTCGTTTCCAGTGAAGGTGAAAGGATCCCGGGTCCCCCAATGCGCCCGGATGACGGAACCGGGAAACCAAGGGCAAGCTTCGCCTGCTGCGGAGTCGCAGAGGGTCAAGATCGTATTAAAAGGTTGGCCGGCGAACTCGTCCCAGGATTTGCTGTGGGCATCACTTGCATCAATGCCGAGTTCAGCCAGTACTTTCAGGGCTAGGGGATGGACGACTCCGGCAGGATGACTGCCGGCACTGCATGCGCGGACGCGATCGCGGCCATGGTGGGAGAGAAGAGCCTCCGCCATGATGCTGCGGCACATGTTTCCCGTACAAATGAACAGGACTGAAAAGGGGGCGGTTTCTGAAGGAGGGTTTTCAGACATACCGGAAGGTTAAAACGGAAGTTCTAGCCCAGGGTCCACGGCGAGCATTTGCCTGTGGAACTCGGCCTGGATTCGTTCGATGACATCCCAGGTCGTTCCTTCAAATCGGGTCACCACGTACGGAGTGGTATTGGATGCTCGTGCCAGCCCGAAACCGTCTTCGAAGTCGGCGCGGACGCCGTCGATCTTGGTCAGGCGTGCTCCGGGGAATTCGGCGCAGGCCGAGAATTTCTCGATGAACCGGTGCTGATCCCCGTCGACTTCGAACGGAATGTTGATTTCCGGCGTCACACAGGCCTGCGGCAGGGCGGCAAAAACCGCACTAGCCGGCTCCTCCTTCTCGGCCAGGATCTGCAGGAGCCGTGCGCCAGCGTAGATTCCGTCGTCGAATCCGTACCAGCGTTCCTGGAAGAACAGGTGTCCGCTCATCTCGCCCGCCAGGGCGGCTTGGGTCTCCTTCATCTTCGCTTTGATGAACGAGTGCCCGGTCCGCGCCATTACCGGTGCGCCACCTGATTCCTCGATGACGCGAGGCAGCAGGCTGGAGCACTTGACGTCGAACACCACGGTGGCGCCCGGTTCACGATCGAGCACGTCGACGGCGTGGACCATCAGCTGGCGGTCCGCCCACAGAATCTCTCCTTGGTCATCGACCACGCCGCACCGGTCACCGTCGCCATCCAGCGCCAATCCCAAATCCAGCTTGTCTTCCAGCACTCGGGTCCTCAGATCTTGCAGATTCTTCGCGTCGCTGGGGTTTGGATGGTGGTTCGGGAAATCGCCGTCCACGTCGCAGTACAGCTCCGTCACTTCCGCACCGCAGGCGCGCAGCACTTCGGCGGCGATGGGACCGGCGACGCCGTTGCCGGCATCCAGCGCGATGCGCATGGGGCGGGCCACTTGGATATCGCTGGCAATCCGCTCGACATAAGCCCTCGACACGTTTTTCTCAAGCCGCTGGCCTCCGCCGGGGCAGGGCAGGTCCTGCAACATGCGGGCGCGCAGGGCTTGGATGTCATCCCCCGCCAGAGTGTGGCCTTGGAAGACCATCTTGAATCCGTTGTATTCGGGGGGGTTGTGGCTCCCGGTCACCATGATGCCGGAACCATGGCCGAGTTCGTGGGTCGCGAAATACAGGACCGGAGTCGGGACTAATCCGACGTCATGGGCCGTCACGCCGGCATCAGCAAGCCCCTCGATCAGGGCCGTGGCCAGGGCATCGCTCGAATGTCGCCCGTCACGCCCGACGGCGATTTCCCGGGCATTCGGGTATTCGGCGGCTACGGTCTGGCCGAGTCTCCGGGCGAACGCCTCATCCAGTTCACTGCCGGCAATGCCTCGGATGTCGTAGGCTCGAAAAATGTGTTCCGGAATGGCGTTCATTGTTTCCCGCTATGTCCAAATCCGCCCGCACCGCGTGCGCTTTGCGGGAATTCATCGACAATTTTAAAGTCGACTTGTTGCACTGGCACGACAACCAGCTGCGCGATGCGTTCGCCGACCTCGACCGTGAAAGACTCGCGGCCGCGGTTCCAGCATGAAATCATGATCTCGCCCTGATAGTCGGAGTCGATCAGCCCGACCAGGTTGCCGAGCACGATGCCGTGCTTGTGGCCAAGCCCGGAACGCGGCAGGATCAGCGCGGCATACCCGGGGTCTTCGATGTGGATGGCGAATCCGGCTGGAATCAGTTCGGACTGACCGGGTTCGAGCACCAGGGGTTCTTTGAGGCATGCACGAAGATCCAGCCCGGCCGAGCCTTCGGTCGCACGGGTCGGAAGCTCGATGGAGTCACCGAGCCGTTTATCCAGAATGCGTAGTTCGACGGGCAGCATGGAGAAAGTCGACCACCGAAGAGGCGGGGGACAGTCGGGTCGCGATGTGATCGACCAGCTGTCGCGCCAGGGTGTTCTTGGAGTCGGGGCCAAGCCGCGTGACGGAATCGGCGTCCACCACCTCAAGCGTGGTTTCCGTATCTCCAAACCCGTAATTCGGGCCGATTCGGTTGGCAACCATGAGATCCGCATTCTTGGCACGCAGTTTGGCGCGCGCGTTCTCTTCCAAATCTTCGGTCTCCGCCGCAAACCCTACAAGATACGGCCGCGATGCCTGCTGCCCGAGAGTGGCCAGGATGTCGGGAGTGGGCTCCAGTTCCAGGGTCCGCACCTCCTGGGCCTTCTTGGTCTTGCGGTCGGTGGGCGCACAGGGGCGCCAGTCTGCCACGGCCGCGTTCGCGACCAGCAACTGGCAGTCTTCCGAGCGCTTCAAGGTTTCTTTGAGCATTTCGGCAGCGGTCGTGACGGCCACGCAGTCGGCGTCCGAGGGCGGCGGGATATCGATCGGTCCGTGGATCAGGGTGACGCGGGCGCCACGCTCCAGTAGTGCGTCGGCGAGCGCACAGCCCATCCGGCCGGTGCTGAAATTGCTGATGAAGCGGGCCGGGTCAATGGGCTCCCGGGTCGGTCCTGCAGTGACGATGGCATGGATGCCCTGCAGGGCGCGGTCCGTGCCGAGATCCTCGATGACTGCACGCAGATATTCCGGGTCGGGCAGGCGGCCCGGGCCGGTTTCTCCGCATGCCTGCTCTCCAACATCCGGGCTGACCACCTGAACGCCACGCTCAACCAGGGTATGGACATGGGCCTGGGTCGCAGGGTTCTCCCACATCGCCGTGTTCATGGCCGGGGCAATTACGACCGGGGCGCGCGTAGCCAGGCACAAGGTCGTCAGCAGATCGTCGGCCAGGCCCATCGCGAGCCGGGCCAGGCAGTTGGCGGAGGCTGGCGCAATGACCACGGCATCCGCCCATCGAGCCAGTTCGATATGGCTCATCGCCATTTCCGCCTCGCGGTCGAACAAGGCGGTGCGTACGGGCTTGCGGCTCAACGCCTCGAACGTCATGGCGCCGACGAATTGTTCCGCGGCCGGACTCATCACGACCTGCACTTCGGCCCCGTCCTGGACCAGCAGGCGCACCAGTTCGCAGGCCTTGTAGGCGGCGATGCTGCCGGTAACGCCGAGCAGGACTTTTCTGTGTCTAAGGGTCATTGCGCCAGTTTAACAGAGCAGCAGGCGGCCAACGCCTCGCAGAAGCATTCGATTTGCCCGCGCGTGTGACGCGCTGACAGGGTGATGCGTAACCGGGATGTGCCTTCGGGGACGGTAGGAGGGCGGATGGCGCTCACGGCGAAACCCCGTTCCGACAGGGACCGGCTTGCTGCGAGCACGGATTCGGGATCACCGAGGATCAAGGGCTGGATGGCTGTGCGCGAAGGCTGCAGCGGCAATTCTTGCTGATCCGCGCATTGGCGGAAGTAGTCGATGTTGTCGCGCAAGCGCGCCCGGTGTTCCGGTTCCTCGGCCAGCAGTTGCAAAGCCCGGTCGGCGGCGGCCGCAAGCGGCGGGGCCAGCGCGGTGCTGTAGCCATAGCTGCGGGCGTATTGGAGCAAGTACTCGATCAGGTCGGCAGGCCCGGCGACGAATCCCCCTTGGGCGCCAAGCGCCTTGCCCAGGGTTCCCACCAGCAGCGGCACGTCCGCCTGCGAAAGCCCGGCTTCCTCAAGCAGGCCGCCGCCCTGGTTTCCGAGGACCCCGATGCCGTGAGCGTCGTCGCACATTAATAGGGCGTCGTGCGCATGGGCAGCGGCTGCCAGCTCGGCGACCGGCGCAGTGTCGCCATCCATGCTGAAGACACCGTCGGTGAGAATCAGCCGGGCGGGGTGCTCCTGCAACAGCCTGGCTGCATCGGCCGCGTCGGCATGGCGATAGCGCAGGCATTTGGCGCGAGACAGGCGAGCGGCATCGAGCAGCGAGGCGTGGTTCAGGCGATCCTCGATCAGGGTGTCGCCACGCTCGGCCAGCGCCTGCACGGTCCCGAGATTGGTGAGGTAGCCAGCACTGAAAACCAATGCACGGTCGCGCCCGGTGAAGGTGGCCAGGCGTTCCTCCAGGTGCCGATGGGCTTCGGTGTAGCCGGTGATCAGCGGCGAGGCGCCCGCGCCGGTACCGTAGAGGCTGGCCGCGGCAGTCAGCGCTTCACGAACCCGGGGCTCGTGGCTCAGGCCTAGATAGTCGTTGTCGCACCAGATCGACTGCGTGCGGCCATCCAGGGAACCTTCTCCGCGTAGGATCCGTTGCCGCCGAAGAGTCACCGGGCGCGGGCGGCGCCAATCCTTCATGGGAGGGCTCAGGAAGCCGGAGAGGAGTTGGGTTGTGCGGTCAGGCCCAGGCGGGAAAACAGCGCCTGATCGCGGGCGGTGTCGGGGTTGGGCGTGGTCAGCAGGATTTCGCCGTAGAAGATGGAATTGGCGCCGGCCACGAAGCACAGTGCCTGCAGCTCATCGGTCATGTCTTCGCGGCCTGCGGAGAGGCGGACCATGGAATAGGGCATGGTGATCCGTGCCGCCGCGATGGTGCGTACGAACTCGAGCGGGTCCAGCGCCTCTGTTTCGCCCAGCGGGGTGCCGGGAACCCGGATCAGGAGGTTGATCGGAACCGATTCCGGATGCGGGTCCTGGGTGGCGAGCTGAACCAGCAGGCCAGCGCGGTCCTGCCGCGATTCGCCCATCCCGAGGATGCCGCCACAGCACACCCGGATGCCGGCGTCTCGGACATGCTGCAAGGTTTCCAGTCGATCCCGGTAGGTCCGGGTGGTGATAATCTCGCCGTAGAACTCCGGCGACGTGTCCAGGTTGTGGTTGTAGTAGTCCAGGCCGCAGTCTGCGAGTCGTTTCGCCTGTTCGGAACTCAGCATTCCCAACGTCACGCAGGTCTCGAGTCCCTGTTCGCGAACCACCTCGATCATCTGCACCACGCCGTCTAGGTCGCGGTCGGTCGGTGCGCGCCAGGCCGCCCCCATGCAGAATCGGGTCGCGCCGCTTTCTACTGCGTGGCGGGCGGCTTCCCGGACTGCATCCAGATCCAGCAGCTTCTCGCGATCCAGTCCGGTCTGGTAATGCGCGCTCTGCGGGCAATAGGCGCAGTCTTCCGGGCAACCCCCGGTCTTGATCGACAGCAAAGTGCTGACCTGTACCTGGTTCGGGTCGTGGCAGGCACGGTGGATGGTTTGCGCCTGATGGATCAGGTCGCTGAACGGAAGGTTCAGAAGATCACGGACTTCGGTGAGAGTCCAGTCGTGGCGGGCTGTGTGGGACATGCGGTCGATTGGTGCCTGCGGCTCACCATTATAAGAGGCGGCGTTCGGGCGACTGCTCCGCCGGAGTTTCAGAGGTCGGTTGTGGCCAGAACGATGCCTGCCCAGACCGCCGCCCCGACCCAGACATTGTTGTTGAAGGCCCAGAAACAGGCTTCCGGATTCCGGTCGCGGATCCGCCACATCTGGTTCGCGATCAGCGTAAGGGCTGCCGCCAATCCTCCGTAATAGGCGAGGGGCAGGGAGAGCCGAATTCCGACCAGCAGCAGCGCCAGCAGGAATAGCCCCTGCAGCAGCCCCACCATGAAGAGGTCGGCGGAGCCGAACAGGATGGCGGTGGATCGATTGCCGGCTGCCAGGTCTTCTTCCCGATCCGACATCGCGTACAGCGTGTCGTAGGCGACGACCCACAGCACGGTGGCGATGAACGCGAGCCACCCCCAAGCTTCGGGCCAGCCTCCGGTGTACGCGCTGATGGCCATCGGCACGGCCCAGGCGAAGCTCAGGCCGAGATGCAGTTGCGGCAGGTGATGCCAGCGCTTGGCGAACGGGTAGGTGGCGGCGAGCAGCGCGGCCGGCACGGCCAGCGCCAAGGTCAGCGGGGGCAGCATCAGGGCCAGCCCCAGCGCGCCGGCGAGCAGGGCGGCGGTGACCCACAGCGCCTCGCGCGGTGGAATCTCCCTTTGCGCCAGTGGGCGGTTGCGGGTCCGGTCGACCTGCCGGTCCAGATCCCGGTCCGCATAGTCGTTAATGGCGCACCCGGCCGAACGCATCAGGATCACCCCCGCAATGAAGATCAGCAGCAGGCGGATCGCGGGGAGGCCGCCGGAGACCAGCCACAGGCTCCACAAGGTCGGCCACAGCAGCAGCCAGATGCCGACCGGGCGGTCCAGGCGGATCAGCCGGGCGTAGATTTCGAGCCGGGTTTGGAGAGCGGAAAAGGACCGGGGAGGAGACATTAATTTTGAATTTTTAAGGGCAATACATTATGATAGTGTATGGACATTTCAGATATCTCCGAAGCCTGATGGCCGTCTCGATCGAAGAAGCGCTGACATTTGATGATGTGCTTCTGGTGCCGGGCCACTCAGAAGTCTTGCCGCGGGACGTCGAGCTGACGGCGCGGCTGACCCCGAACATCGAACTCCGCATTCCTTTCATCTCGGCCGCCATGGATACGGTGACCGAGGCGGACCTCGCCATCGCGATGGCCCAGGAAGGCGGATTGGGCGTGGTGCACAAGAATCAGGGCGTCGACGAACAGGCCAAACAGGTGCGACGGGTCAAGAAATTCGAAAGCGGCGTGATCCGCGAGCCCTTGACCATCCATCCGGGCGCCAGCGTGGGCGAGGTGATGGAGTTGACCCGCGCGCACAACATCTCCGGCGTGCCGGTGGTGGACGGCGAGGACCTGGTCGGAATCGTCACGCACCGCGACCTGCGTTTCGAGACGCACTTCGATCAACCGGTGAGCACCATCATGACGCCGAAGGATCGCCTGGTCACGGCGCCGGAGGGGACTAGCCTCGAGGTTGTCCAGGAACTGCTGCGGGAACACCGCATCGAGAAGCTCCTGATCGTGGACCCGGACTTCCACCTGCGCGGGATGGTGACCGTCAAGGACATCCAGAAGTCTACCGACTACCCGAACTCCTGCAAGGACGAACATGGCCGGCTGCGGGTCGGCGGTGCGGTGGGCGCCGAGGCGGGAGGCATGGAACGCGTGGAGGCGCTGGTTGAGGCCGGTGCGGACGTGGTGACGCTGGACAGCGCGCACGGACACGCGGAAGGAGTGCTGCAGCGGGTGCGGGAGATCCGTGCCACCCACCCGAATCTGGAGCTGATCGCAGGCAATGTCGCGACCAAGGAGGGCGCTTTGGCGCTGGCGGATGCCGGGGCGAGTGCGGTCAAAGTCGGAGTCGGACCCGGTTCGATCTGCACCACGCGGGTGGTGGCCGGGGTCGGAGTGCCCCAGATCACCGCCATCGGCGACGCCTGCGCGGCCCTGAAGGATCGGGAGATTCCCGTGATTGCGGATGGCGGTATCCGCTATTCTGGCGATGCGGTCAAGGCGCTGGCGGCCGGGGCCTCGACCGTGATGGTCGGCAGCCTGCTCGCCGGCACGAGCGAAGCGCCTGGCGAGGTGGAACTCTATCAGGGCCGGTCGTACAAGCTCTACCGCGGCATGGGGTCGCTTGGCGCCATGCAGCACGGTTCCCGGGAACGGTACTTCCAGGGCGAGGAGCGGGAAGCCTCGAAACTGGTGCCGGAAGGAATCGAGGGACGAGTCCCCTACAAGGGGCCGCTGTCCGATGTACTCCATCAACTGATCGGCGGCGTACGTTCCGGAATGGGCTACGTGGGCGCCCGCACCCTGGGCGAACTGCACAGTCACGCCCGGCTGATCCGGGTGACGCTCGCAGGCCTGCGGGAAGGCCACGCGCATGACGTGCTGATCACCAAAGAGGCACCCAACTACCGGACCGAGATCTAATCGGTGACCGCGGACATCCATTCCGAGCGAATCCTAGTACTGGACTTCGGCTCGCAATATGCTCAATTAATCGCACGCCGGGTGCGCGAGGCGGGCTGCTACTGCGAGATCTACGCCTGCGACGCGCCCGGGGAACAGATCCGGGACTTCGATCCCCGCGGCGTGATCCTGTCGGGGGGTCCTGAGACTACCACCGACGAGACCCATCCGCCCGTGCCGGACGCGGTGCTCGACCTGGACGTTCCGGTACTCGGGATCTGCTACGGCATGCAGGCGCTGGCCCGCCGGCATGGCGCCGAGGTGCGCGCCGGGCAGCGCCGGGAGTTCGGCCTGGCCACCCTGCGCCGTGACGAATCACACCCTTTAATAGAGGCGCTGGGCGAAGACCCGGAAGCCGAGGTATGGATGTCGCATGGCGACCATGTGGACACGGTGCCGGAAGGGTTCCGGGTAGTGGCATCCACCGAGAGCGTCCCGATCGCGGCGCTCGCGCACGAGTCGCGCCCTTGGTTCGGCTTGCAGTTCCATCCGGAAGTAACGCATACCCCGGGAGGGCAGCGGTTGATCGAATGCTTCGTGCGGCAGTACTGCGGCTGCCATGGCCTGTGGGAACCCAGTGCGATCATCGAGGATCGCATCGAGACGGTGCGTGCGCAAGTGGGGCAGGATGGCGTGGTGCTGGCGCTGTCCGGAGGCGTCGACTCGTCGGTGGTGGCGGCCCTGCTGGCGCGGGCCATCGGGGAACAGCTGACCTGCGTTTTCGTGGACAACGGCCTGCTTCGGGCAGGCGAGGCAGAGCAGGTGCGCGAGGCCTTCGCTGAGCACCCAGGTATACAGATGATCCAGGTGGATGCCCGGGAGCGATTCCTGTCCGCCTTGGCCGGGGTGACAGACCCGGAAGACAAGCGGAAGATTATCGGGCGTGAATTCATTCACGTGTTCCAGGAGCAGGCCGAGCAGCTGGCAAACGTGCGCTGGCTGGCCCAGGGCACCATCTATCCGGACGTCATCGAGTCCGCGGCCGCCGCGACCGGCAAGGCGCACCTGATCAAGTCGCACCACAATGTGGGCGGCCTGCCGGAAACGCTGCACCTGAAACTGGTCGAACCTCTGCGTGAACTGTTCAAGGACGAAGTGCGCCGGGTCGGCCGGGCGCTGGGCCTGCCGCAGGAACTGATCGGCCGCCACCCATTCCCGGGGCCGGGCCTGGGCGTCCGCGTCCTGGGCGAGGTGCGCGGCGAATACGTGGAACTGGCGCGCGCGGCGGACCAGATCTTCATTGAGGAATTGCGCGCCTGGAATCTGTACGACAAGGTGGCGCAGGCGTTCGTGGTGTTCCTGCCGGTGCGGGCGGTCGGTGTCATGGGCGACGGCCGGCGCTACGATTACGTGGTGACCCTGCGCGCGGTGGAGACGCAGGACTTCATGACCGCCCGCTGGGCGCGACTGCCGGACGAGTTCCTGGATCGGTGCGCGCGGCGCATCATCAACGAGATCGACGGCATCGCCCGGGTCTGCTACGACATTTCCGGCAAGCCGCCTGCGACCGTGGAGTGGGAGTGACGGAAGCGGGCGCACTCGACGAAGAGATGATGGGCCGGGCCCTGGAACTGGCGGGACAGGCGGCCGACGCCGGGGAAGTGCCGGTCGGTGCGGTGGTGATGCTGGAAGGCTCCGTGGTCGGCACCGGGCACAACCTCAGCATTGAGCGAAACGACCCCAGTGCGCACGCTGAAATCGTCGCACTGAGAGAGGCTGGACGGAAGGTCGGCAACTACCGTTTGCCGGGCGCCACCCTGTACGTGACGCTTGAACCTTGCCTGATGTGCGTCGGCGCGGCGGTCGCGGCGCGCGTGGAACGGTTGGTCTTCGGTGCCGCGGATCCCAAGGCGGGTTGCCTCGGAGGGGCATATGATGCAGGGGAACTGACTTTCCTGAATCATCATTTCTCGGTGACCTCGGGAGTGCGTGCGGCACAGTGCGGAGAGTTGCTTCGGAAGTTCTTCCGGGAGCGCCGGTGATGTTGGGGTGTTTCCCTCAAATCCCCCTAGATGGGCCATACTCAACATTAGGTATAATGCGTTTCCGCATCATGCGGATATTCGCGGAAAGCAGATGAGTACGACACCTGTCTCGAACTTTCTAAAAGGCTGGAGTTAATGGATACATTCCTCGCGCTATTGCTGGAGCAAGCAAGAAAGAATCCGGATCACCCGGCCCTGCGCACCAAGCGCTTGGGTATCTGGGACGCGACCACTTGGGGGCAGGCTTGCGACCAAGTTTCCGTTTTGGCTCAGATGCTGAGCCAGCAGGGCGTCGGGGCAGGAACCCCGTTCGGGGTCTTCGGTCCTAACCGCACCGAAATGTATCTGACCTACCTCGCGGTGCACAGCCTCGGGGGGATCGTGGTGCCGATCGACTCGAACCTGTTCGGCGAGGATCTCAGGCGGCAGGTTCACAGTTCCGACGTTGAACACATCCTCTCATTCGAGCAGCAGCATGTGGATGCCTTGCTGGAGTGTGGGCAGACTTGTGTGAAGAGAATTTTTTACATCAATCGGCGGGGCATGGAGAACTACGCTCAGCCGGAACTGATGTCGTTGCCGGAGAGTCTGGAAGGGATTGAGGCTTCAACCGCATTCCTGGAACAGATGGAAGGGCAGCGGGACCCGGGTGAGACCGCAACCATCCTGCTCACATCCGGTACTGGTCGATCGGAACGTCCCGTCGAATTGTCGCATAGCGCCTTGATCTCCACGGCTCGCAGCATTGCACGGCGTGAAACGATCACCAAGAAGGACAGCCTGCTGGCGTACCTGCCATTGTCGGTCTCCAGCGACTTCCTGTTTTCCTTTTCTCTGTCCATGGTGACCGGTTGCACCATGAACTGCCCGGAGAGTGACGACACGGTATTGGAGAACATGCAGGAAATCGGCCCCACCATCCTGTTCGGGCCTCCCTACGTCTACAAGTACATCTATACGCACGCCTCCAACCGGATCGAAAGCGCTAGGTCGTTCGACACCAAGATCTACAAGGCGGCCCTGCAAGCCGTGATGACGGTCGCTTCCCATCGGGCCGAAGGCGGGAAAGCCACTTTCGCCGACTGGCTGCGCTTCATGTTCGCGCGCATCACCACATTCAGTCCGTTCTGCAACATCTACGGCCTGAGCCGCCTGCGCCTGGCGCTGACCGGCGGCGACGCAATCTCGCCGGAGGTATTCAACTTCTTCCGGGCGATCGGCATTGACCTGCGTGAGACGTACGGACAGGTTGAAGGCTGCGCCTGCGTGACCCTGCAATCGTCCGAAGACTGGAATTCGGATTCGGTCGGCCAGCCGCTCGATGACACGGAAGTGCGCATTGAAGATGGCGAGATCTGGTTCCGCGGGCCGGGCCAGATGAAAGGAATCTACAAGAACCCCGAGGCAACGGCCGACAGCATCAAGGACGGCTGGGTGCGGACTCATGACGCCGGCCATCTGGACGATCAGGGGCGCCTCCATGTGCACGGGCAGATCGCCCGCACGGGCAAGCTGGGCGATGGCGGTGCGTTTGCGCCGGATATGTTGGAAACCCTCCTGCGCTCCTTTGAATACATCAAGCAGGCGATTGTCGTCGGAGAAGACCAGGATTATCCGGTCACCATCGTCACGGTTGACGGCACGATTACCCGTACCTGGGCGGACCGGCGCAGCTTGCGTTATACGGGCTACGCCGACCTGTCGGCTCACGCTTCAGTGCAGGAATTGGTGCGCGAATATATCCAGACAGTGAATGAGCGCCTCGCGGAAGACCCGGAAACCTCCAGCATGCAATTACGCCGCTTCGCTGTCCTGAACCGTGAATTCATGGCTTCGGCCGGCGAAGTGACGCCGACCCGGAAGGTACGCTGCCATGAAGTAGAGGAGAAGCACCGGGGTCTGATCGACGCGCTGTACAGCGACGCGTTAGAGTACACTTATACTGATCCGGTGGATGAGGAATCCTACACCGTGCCCTTGGGGAACGTTTGAAATGGCCGCTGGAAACTCGATTCTGCAAATTGATGACATTAATCTGGCGTTCGGCGGTGTAACCGCGCTGAACGGCATCAGTTTCGATGTGGCGGAAGGCGAGATTTGTGCGGTCATCGGCCCCAATGGCGCCGGCAAGAGTTCCATGCTGAACGTCATCAACGGCGTCTACGTCCCGCAGTCAGGCCGAGTCATCTTCAGGGGGCAAGACTGCACCCAGATGCGACCCAGGCAGATCGCCAAATTGGGCATGGCGCGAACATTCCAGAACATCGGGCTTTTCCAAGGCATGACCGTATTGGAGAACATTCTGACTGGACGCGCCCTGAAGATCCGTTCGACTTGGATTGAGCAGGGCCTCAACATCGGCCGTGCTCGGCGCGAAGAGGTGGAAAACCGCGCACTAGTTGAGGAAGTCATCGAATTCCTGCACCTGCAGAGCATCCGGAAGACACCGGTCGGCAAGTTGCCGTACGGCCTGCAGAAACGCGTTGAGCTGGCCCGGGCCCTGGTGGCCGAACCGACCTTGCTGCTACAGGACGAACCGATGACCGGCATGAATCTGGAAGAGAAGAAAGACATGTCCTGCTTCGCGCTTGAGATCAATCGCGAGTACGGGACCACCATTGTGCTGATCGAGCACGACATGAGCGTGGTGATGGATATTTCCGACCACGTGGTGGTGCTGGACTATGGCGCGAAAATCGGGGATGGCACTCCGGACGAAGTCAAGAACAACCAAGAAGTCATCGATGCCTACCTGGGCGTGACGCACTGAGGGAAACGAGCATGGATTTCGACTGGGTCTTTTTCATCGAGCTGATTGTCGGCGGGCTGATGTCCGGCGTCATGTACTCGCTGGTGGCGATCGGCTTTGTGTTGATCTACAAGTCCTCCGGGATCTTTAACTTCGCGCAGGGCACCATGCTGCTGTTCGCGGCGTTGACTTTCGTGAAGCTGACCGAGGGAAACGTGAATTTCTGGGTGGCGCTAACCGTCACGATGGCCACCATGGTGGTGTTCGGGATTCTCGTCGAGCGATTTATGATGCGCCCGCTGGCCAACCAGTCGTTGCTGTCGCTGTTCATGGCAACGGTCGGCCTGGCGATCTTGATCGAGGGTATGTCCCAGTATATCTGGGATTCCGCCATTCATGGCCTGCAGCTGGCGGACTTTTTGGATCTGGCGCTGCTGGACCCGGTCAATATGACGGTTTTCGTCGTCGACTACATTGATTGGCTGGACATTCTGATCTCCAAATTCGATGTCTTTGCCACGATTGTGGCCGGCACCATGATCCTGATACTGGCAGTCTTCTTCCAGAAGACCCGAACCGGGATGTCGCTGCGCGCCGTCTCCGACGACCACTTGGCGGCCATGGCAGTCGGTATTCCACTGTCCCGAGTGTGGGCACTGGTCTGGGCCGTGACCGGCATCATCGCACTGATCGCGGGTCTGCTGTGGGCCGAGCGGGTTAGTGTGTCGTTCACGTTGGTGGAGGCGGTACTCAAGGCGCTGCCGGTGATTCTGATCGGGGGCCTGACCTCAATTCCTGGCGCCATCGTCGGCGGCCTGATCATTGGGGTCGGTGAAAAAATGGGCGAGATTTATCTGGGCGATTTGATGGGGGTGCAGGGCATCGAGACTTGGTTCTCCTACTTCATCGCCTTGGTTTTCCTACTGTTTAAACCTTCCGGACTATTTGGGCTGAAAGCCATCGAGAGAGTTTAGCTATGTTTTATCGCGAAACCGGCACATTCAGCACCAGCTATATCGAGGATCGGAAACTCTTCCCGATTCCTTTCGACAAATGGGCGATGGGCGTATTCCTGTTGTTCATGGTCTTCGTCATTCCCCTTATCGCCAGCGACTACTGGCTGGCTGCCCACCTGATCCCGATCCTGGCCTACGGCTGTGCCGCACTCGGCCTGAACCTCCTCACCGGCATGACCGGGCAGTTGTCACTCGGTACGGCGGGCTTTATGTGCTTTGGCGCATTCTTTACGTTCAACATCATGCTGCGCAGCCCGGAATGGATGAATCTGCCGCTGGCAATGATGTTGGCGGGTTCGGTGACCGGCGTGATCGGCGTCATCTTCGGCCTACCCAGCATTCGGATTAAAGGCTTCTATTTGCTGGTGTCGACGCTGGCGGCGCAGTATTTCGCGCTGTGGTTCTTCCGCTCCTATCCGTACTTCCTGAACTATGCGACTGCTACGGTCACCTTGCCGGATCATCACTTCGACCTCTTCGGGATCGGGGATGCCTTCGGCGTGGACATGGCTAGCTTTGAGGCCAAATACCTGCTGTCCCTCGGGATTGTCTGCGCACTCGCGCTATTTGCCAAGAACCTTATGCGAAGTTCGACCGGACGAAATTTCATGGCGGTCCGCGACATGGACATCGCGGCCAGTGTGATCGGCATCCCGGTGATACGCACCAAGATGCTGGCATTCTTCGTCAGTTGCTTCTATTGCGGCGTGGGCGGAGCACTGTTCTGTTACGCCTACCTGCAGGTGCTTGGGATCCGCACCTTCGAGATGAACCGCTCGTTCGAGATCCTGTTCATGGTGATTATCGGCGGGCTCGGCTCGATCGCCGGGTCGTTCTACGGCACGGTCCTGGTGTACGAGTTCCCGATCCTCTTTTCCTGGGCAGGTGACTACCTGTTAGGCGGAGCATTCGACACCGCAGTGGTGGACAACGTCGCCAAGATCATATACGGCATCCTGATTATTGCGTTGCTGATTCGCGAACCGGGCGGACTGGCCGCGCTGTGGTTGACGGCCAAGCAGAAACTGCGAACTTGGCCATTTCCGCACTGACCTGTGCTGGACCCGGAGCAGTGAAATCTAATTCCTTGATTTTTCAAGATTACTCGCGAATTTCCCTTAGCATACTTGCTAAAAGGGGGATTTGGGTGTAAAACGGGCTTGCTGAAAAGCAGTTAACTGCAAGCTATAACTAAAAAGCCTCTTATAGGAGGGCAAAAGAAATTATGAAAACCAAAATTTGGATAACGGGTCTCGCTATGGCTACCGCCATGTCCGTAACCGCTCCAGTGATGGCCGAAGGGGACGTCTACATCCCCATGCCGGTCTATCGAGTGGGACCGTACGCGACAGGTGGCACCGGCTACTTCGGTGGAATCATCGATTACTACACATTGATGAACATGAAGGAAGGCGGTGTTGGTGGCATGAATATCATCTGGAATGAGTGTGAGACCAACTACAACGACCAAAAGGGCGTGGAGTGTTATCACCGGCAGAAAGAATTCCAGGGCAAACAAGCTCTGTTTTTCGACCCTCTGTCCGTGGGTATTTCCACCTCTCTAGTCGCGCAGGGCCGTAAGGACAAGATCGCTATCATCGCGGTCAACCACGGTCGTACCGAAGGTCAGCGTGGAGACGTCTTCCCGTACTACTTCATGCCAGGTATTAACACCTATGACGAGCATTCCATCATCACGGCCTACATCGGCCAGTTGGAAGGCGGCATGGAGAATCTGGCGGGCAAGAAGATTGTCCTTCTGTTCCACGGTTCAACCTATGGCCGTGAGGCAGTTGAATTCACGCACATGCTTTGCGAGAAGCATGGTTGCTCATCTGAAGCGATCGAAGTTCCTCACCCGGGCAACGAGCAGACTTCACAGTGGCTGAAAATCCGCCGCTCGAAGCCTGACTACGTGGTGCTGCGCGGTTGGGGTGTAATGAATCCGGTGGCTATGCAGACTGGTGTCCGCATGGGCTTCCCGATTTCTAACCTGATCGGCAACATTTGGAGCAACGACGACGGTGACGTGAAGCCGGCTGGCTCTTCCGCCAATGGCTATCAGGCCATCACCACGCACCCGACGGGCCGCGTGGCGACAGTGATCGACGAGATCGTTGAAAACCTGTATAAGCAAGGCAAGGGTGACCTGGAAGACAAATCCCGTATCGGTTCCAACTACTGGAACCTCGGCGTGATGGCTGGTGTCATTCATCTGGAAGCGGTTCGTGTCGCTCAGGCTCGTTTCGGGGCTGACGTCAACTCCGCCCAGGTACGCTGGGGCTTTGAGAACCTGAACCTGGATACCGCACGCCTGACCGAGTTGGGCGCAAACGGTCTGGTTCCGGAGATCAAAACCAACTGCATGGACCATGTAGGCGGCCACCAGGCCAAATTCATGCGGTGGGTGTATGCCGAGACCAAGTGGGAAGTCGCAAGTGACTGGATTGACGGTGACGTTGAGCTTTCTCAAGCCATCATCGATGCCAAAGCGGAAAACGCAATCGCAAACGAGGGGATTACCCCGCGTGATTGCAACGACCCCGCACAGCGCGACGACTTCGAAGTCTAATTCGGAGCGGTTTGTATTTGAGGGACGGCGGGGGGCAACCCCCGCCCGACCTCTTCCCCTCCGGGGGATGATTTGGCAAAAGGTTGCCTCTGACGCCAAGCGTGCTTCGCTTCGCCTCAGACTCAGCCCCATACGACTGGAACTAGAATCATGACTGATGTCTTGCTATCAATCAACAATATCGAAGTCACCTATGCTCGTGTGATTCTGGCCTTGCGCGGCATCAGCCTGCAGGTAAAGAAAGGTGACATCGTTTCGTTGCTAGGCGGCAACGGGGCAGGCAAGACGACAACCCTCAAGGCATGCTCCAACCTGTTGCCGGCTGAACGCGGACAGATCAGCAAGGGTTCGATTGAACTTATGGGCGAAGACACTGCGGGAATGAGCGCATACGACCTGGTGAAAGCCGGTGTCTCGCAGGTACTGGAAGGGCGACACTGCTTTGCACACCTGACGGTGGAAGAGAACCTGATGACCGGCGCATTCATCCATGAAGACCGTGCTCAGGCAAAAAAAGACCTTGAATTGGTCTATGAATATTTTCCGCGCATCAAAGTACGCAGGAAAAGCGAGGCTGGCTACACCTCTGGCGGGGAGCAGCAGATGGTCGCCATCGGTCGGGCCTTGATGTCGCGTCCGAAGCTCATTCTGCTTGACGAACCGTCCATGGGTATTGCCCCGCAGTTGGTTGAAGAGGTGTTCGAGATCGTACAGAGCCTCAACAAGAATGAAGGGGTAAGTTTCTTGGTTGCTGAGCAGAACGCGAGGATCGCGCTTAACTATGCGACCGAGGCCTATGTGGTTGAAAACGGGCGAGTCATGCTGCACGGTCCCTCCAAAGAGCTGATGGGCCGGTCAGACGTGCAGGAGTTGTATTTGGGAGCCTCGACCGGCGAGGGTGGCGAAAGTTTCCGCGACGTAAAGCATTATCACCGGCGGCGGCCTTCGTTCGCCTGATACAGATCCTTTTTGCCGCGAGCGGGTTCGTCCCAACTGCCATTAGCGGGAAAGTCGAAATTCGGTTATTCTAGAGACCGTACCCATTGCACATCATGATGAAGATTTCGCTTGATTTCTCCTCTCCCGACACGGCGACGCGCCGTGTTGTTCTACTTCGGACTGTTTTCCTCCTGCCGCGGTAGCGGCATGATTTACTATTTTCACAATTGATTTGGCGCATAAAACGCCTGACACCAACAGTTGAACCCCATGTCCCTGTAACAAGGGACCCAAGCCAAGGGAAAATCCAGAAATGGACAAGTTGATCATTTTCGACACCACGCTTCGGGATGGCGAGCAGAGTCCCGGGGCTTCCATGACGCGAGACGAAAAGCTAAACATCGCTCGTGCCCTGGAAGGAATGCGTGTCGATGTTATTGAAGCCGGGTTTCCGATTGCGAGTCCGGACGAGTTCGAATCCGTGCGGCGAATCGGCCAAGAGGTGACTGACAGTGCCGTTTGCGGATTGGCGCGCGCCCTGGACAAGGACATCGATCGGGCGGCTGAGGCACTGAGGACAGCTGCGCGCCCGCGTATCCATACCTTCATCGCAACCTCCCCGATTCATATGGAGCAAAAGCTCCGCATGCAACCGGAGCAGGTGGTAGAACATGCCGTAGCCGCAGTAAAACGAGCCCGGCAATACACTGATGATGTCGAATTCTCTCCTGAGGATGCCGGGCGGTCGGACCGGGATTTCCTCTGCCGGGTCATCGAAGCGGTGATCATGGCCGGGGCACGGACCATCAACATTCCGGATACCGTGGGATACAGCCTTCCATTCCAGTTCGGTGAGTTGGTCGGAGAGTTAATCGAACGGATCCCGAATTCGGATCAAGCTGTGTTTTCGGTGCACTGCCATAACGACTTGGGCTTGGCTGTTGCCAATTCCCTGTCCGCAGTACGCTATGGCGCCCGCCAGGTCGAATGCACCATCAACGGCTTGGGGGAGCGGGCCGGAAATGCCTCGCTCGAGGAAATCGTCATGGCCGTGCGTACGCGGCAGGACGTATTCGATTGCGATAGCGAGGTCGACACCACCCGGATCGTTCCAACGTCGCGCTTGGTTTCCAGCGTGACCGGATTCCCAGTGCAGCCAAACAAAGCGATCGTGGGGGCCAATGCATTCGCGCACGAATCCGGCATTCATCAGGATGGGGTGCTCAAATATCGCGAGACATACGAGATTATGCGTGCTCAGGATGTGGGCTGGTCCGACAATCGGATCGTTTTGGGTAAACATTCCGGACGACGCGCCATCATGGATCGCATCCAGAAACTCGGCCTCAGAATCGGGGACGACGAGATGGATGCTTTTTTCGCCCATTTCAAGGGGCTGGCAGACCGAAAACATGAGATCTATGATGACGACCTGAGGAGGCTGGCGCTGATGGAAACAGAGGCGACAGACGAGGAGGTCTACCAATTGGTCGATCTTGAGGTAACCTCGAAAATAGGTACGACGCCTGTGGCACGGGTCACCTTGGCGCAGGGCAGCAAGCAGTTCGAGGGAGAAGCCTCCGGGGGCGGACCGGTGGACGCCTCATTCCGCGCTATTGAAAACATCGTCAACTCGGAGTCCGAATTGCAACTGTATTCGGTCAATAACATCACGACCGGAACAGATGCCCAGGGAGAGGTTACCGTTCGCCTGCGGAAGAACGGCATGGTGGTCAACGGGCAAGGCGCCCATACGGATATCGTCATTGCTTCCGCACACGCGTACCTGAACGCACTAGGCAAGTTAATTCGGGAATCAGGGCGAATGCATCCGCAGCTGGACCATATATAACGTGGGATTCGATGTCGAACGGCAAAACCACACCCAGCGACGCGCATCTTAAGGAGCTGGGCTTGGGCCAATGGCGCCATCGGGATTCGAACGAGATGGAAGAATCAGGGAACGAAGCAGAGGAAACGAATGCTCCGACAACCGGAGTCACGGGAAACGTGGAAGAGGAGAAAATCAATACCACGACGCTGACGCTGAATGCCGAAGGACGGTATTTGCGTCAATGGCGGATCGTACGCACAGAGGTTTCGGAGTGTGTCCTGTGCGAATTGCACCGGACTCGAAAGAACACAGTCTTCGGGGTAGGGGCCGAAGATGCAGACCTTATGCTGATTGGCGAGGCGCCGGGGGCGGATGAGGATGCCCAAGGAGAACCATTCGTCGGCCGCGCTGGGAAACTGTTGGATAGCATGCTGGCAGCGATTGGAATGAGCCGGGAACGCGTATTTATCGCAAATATTCTGAAGTGCCGCCCGCCAAACAACGAAAACCCTACACCGAATGAGGCGGAGAAATGTCGACCGTATCTGGATCGCCAGATCGAATTGATTCAGCCCAAGGCAATTTTGGCGCTAGGGGCTGTAGCAGCCCATAATCTTTTGGATGTGGAGACGCCGATCGGTCGGTTGCGCGGGGCTGTCCATGAAATGTCAGAATCTGGGATTCCTGTGATTCCGACTTATCACCCGGCCTACCTGCTGCGCCGCCCCCAAGGCAAAGCCCAGGCGTTCGAAGACCTTATGCTATTGTGCGACTTGCTTGAGGATTTGGGCGTCTCGACCACGTAACCGGAAAAGGCCAAATCAGTCGCTTCTGGCATAGCGTTTCCTCAAAATGTCTGTTCTTCTATATGTTTGTAAGATATTAACTTTATATCTCTGATATTGCATATATTATTTTCTGATCTAGATTCTCTCGATTTCGCTCAAGTCCTTGCGGCACACCCCCTGAGCGTAGCAGTGCTTACAGGCTTCCTCATTCCCGTTGGCTGGCATTCCACCCCGCGTATGCAGATTCTGGAATACGTCATGCAGCCGGGCGTGCACTTTCCGGCTGAGGTCTGAAAGACCTTTCCCACCCAGAGAAGTCAGTGGGATATCTTTCTGGGGGGCTTGGCTCAGCCACCAGTATTCCGCCCGCTGGATGGATTCCGCCATCAACGCATAGCTGGGCAATTGGACCTGTTCTCCGTTTTGTACCTCATCTTTGGAAATTTTGTGAGTGCCGGTTTTATAGTCGATTACGACCCAATCGCCATTTTCGTCTTGATCCACCCGATCAATGCGCCCGTCCAGCACCAAGTTTTCATCGATTTCGCATTCCATCATTTGCTCGCTTTCAATAGGGGCTTGATGATTTTCCATGGATTTCTGAAGCTGAACATAACGTCGGGCAATGGTCTTCCATCGTTCGACGAATACGATGTTCGAAGGACTCGGGGCAAGTTGCTCCATAAGATGCTCACCAATTTCCCGCAACAAGCTAAGCGCGGAAGCCTCGTTTTCGGCGATTCGACCTAGCCAAGGCCCCGGAGCACCGGGAATCCCCGTGTGAAAGGCCTCCAGGCACCGATGGACATAGCCTCCAAACTCTAGGTTGTCCATTTCCTCGCGGATAATGTCGGCTTCCCGAATGCGGAGCATGTACCGAACATAAAAACGATACGGGCAATCGACCAGAGCTTGGTGTCCGCTGGCTGAGATCCGATTCGGCAGCAATTCCCGGCGGACAGAGGGATTTGGCATGAAATCAAGGGCAGGTTCACGGGTTTGGAGCCCAGGAGGGCGCACCCAGGCGTCCGGGTGCAGACTGAGTACAGGCAGAGAGAGTTCTTTGAGTGAAGTTTCGTAAACCAAGCGGTGGAATACGGCGACCTGAGTCCACCAGCTGCTGGGCAAGAGCGGTTCGTCCTGATCAGTCTTCTGGTAGGTCAGGAGAACCTGTCCGGAGGACAAAATCAGGGATAGGAATCTCTGAAGACCTAATTTCCTCAGTTCAGCGCAGGTTGGCAACCCCAAATCGCTGCGAACCGAGTCGTTGAAGACGAGAAAGGAGGAATCCGTACCCGGATAGTGGCGGGAGTCCATCCCGGCGACGATCAGGCAATCGAAGCGAGCCAGGTGGGCTTGGCCCAGATTAATCAAAGAGACCGCGCTCTGGGATGATTTTCGCCGATAGTTATGCTGTTCCAATGCCCGGCGCAGCAAGGCGCGCCACTGGGATTTGGGAAGTCGCGTTTCGTTTTGTTCCAACTGGAAATACATCCGGTCCAGTTCCGATAGCACTTTTCCTCCGACCTCATCATCGGCCAGGCAAGGCCGACAACCTAGCGAATCCAAGCTTTTCAGCAACGCTTCCATGTATTCTCTGCCGGTTGGCTGGTCCTGAAGTGCCAGAAGGGGGCGAGAGGCTTCCTCGACCTGATTCAGGAAATCCAGCCATTCAGGTTCTTCTTCCGCAATTTTCCTATAGTTCTGCAAGCCACCGTGAATATTGTTTCGATGCAGCGATTGCTCAAAATCCCCAACTTGGTTCAAGTGGTCGGGAGATGCCGTCAAGCGCACGAATGGCGATTTAAGGATGTCCAGCAGCGCCAAATAGTGAAAATCCTGATCCAAGCATTCGAGCCATCGTTCGATTGTGCTGGCGGCGCTGGTGGTGGACAGGGCCCAACCGGCATAGTCCTGAATCTGAATACCGGCGCGCTCCAGCAAGGCGCGTACCCGGCGCGCCAGCTTACGGTCCTCCGTGACCAATCCAATGTTTCGGTGCCCCTCGTTCAGCCAGCGCCGGATCTGGATGTCGATTCCGCGGGCGTGAGGCTCCGCCTGTTCGGCAATGAAAGTGAAGAGCCGGCCTTTCAAAGGATCTTCGGGATGATCCGCACGGCAGGCACGTGCGCGTTCCACTACGGTGGCTTGTTCACACGCAAAGGCTTCTTCTAAGATGGCAGCGTAGGGGGGACATGGGCGGCTTTCAGGAAGTGTTTCCGTATCCAGCGGAATAAGGGCCTGCGGACGGGTAAGAATTGAAACCGGAACATCCTCGCCCATTCGCTTCAATGCTTCAATTTCGGCGCGCGTGAGCCGGTCATGCCCGCAAACGTAGATGGCTTCCGTCTCCGGGGGAAGGCGGAGACGCCGCAAGGCTTCGCGGTAGCATTTCCCGGAACTGAGGAGATCTCCTGAGTCTTCGCTCCAAGCGGTCCAGAGAAGATGGATGATGTGAGCTTCATCGCCCAATTGATCGGGCGGTTTACCTTCAATACGGTAGGCCTCCTGTAGCTGAGACGTTAACTCTTCCCGGTCTGACGGCAACGAGGCTTCGTTGAGCCATAGTTGATCGAACAGGCTCATCATTTCGCGGGCCACAGACCAAGAGTCTGCCTGGCTCAGGGCCCGGAGGACTTTATTTTTATGCAGGACCTCTACTAGGTCCAATAGCTCGGACAGGTGGTTTTCCGAGCCGCTGTATGGGCTGTTTTGGTGCGCCCACAACGGAAAGGGGAGAATGGGTGGAAGTAGCAGTCCTCGGTGTCCTCGCTGCTCGGCGCGATGCATTAGTTCCGAGCGCAAGGCCCGACCCGAGGTGGCGTTCGGCGTCAGGATCGCGAGATTGGTTAGATCCGGAAGGGTTTCCGCATGGCGCTCCAGGATGACTTCGGCGCAATAATCGCCCAGCGGGACATGCAGGGGGCAGGCAGTCCGTCTCATTAGAGATCAAGCAGTGTTTTCTTCCCGGGTTTGCCACGCCACTCGTCCGCATCGGGCGGAGGAGGCTTCTGGCGGCTGATTTCCGGCCATTCCCCAGACAGGTCGGCGTTGATCTGGATGAATTCCTGTTGATCCTCAGGAACGTCTTTTTCAGGCACGATGGCATCGATTGGGCATTCCGGCACGCACAAGGCGCAGTCGATACACTCTTCCGGATCGATCACCAGGAAATTCGGACCCTCATGGAAACACTCAACGGGGCAGACTTCCACGCAGTCGGTGTATTTGCATTTGATACAGTCTTCAAGAACGACGAAAGTCATGGGTCAGGCAGGATTACGCATGACATTTGGAGTGCGGACAGTATATCGGATTGGCGGGATGGTACTCTGAGTTGTTATTTCTCGGTTCCCAGGGGCTCCGGCCCATGCGTGATTTCAGTATAGTTTCCTTCTCCTATCTCCCAACATTGACGGAACCTTTCTGATCGCTCCGAGCTAAAGCGAGCCTCGTAACAGCGAGAAGGGCCGCTCTCCCCAAGTGTAAATCGGAAACAATCGTCGCGTGGCAAAGAATTCCTTTTGTCAATTATTTGTTTTGAATCGAAATTCAACAATTCCACGTTTTTCGCGTTACCCCCTTTGTTTTCCACTATCCAGTTCCACCAGTCTCCCTGATTAACAACTCTGATAGTGAGGCGGGGTATGGAATCCTGATAGTCTACTGTTGCTTGCTCCTGCAACAATTCAGTCTGCTTACCAAGTTGATCCCGTGTGAGTGCTAGTTCCTTCCGTTGAAGACGGAGTTCTTTAGACTGTAGGAGATATCCGTATACCAACCAGCCGAAAGCGAGAGGGGTGAAAAAGCCTGCAAGAAAATCACCTAACTCGTTAAGATCACCTGCCTGCAACAGATTCCAAACATCGTCACCACGGAACAAGAAAATAACGGTGATATAGAGGATGCTTAGACCGCTTATCACCAAAACGCCAGTATGCTTCATCCACATCCCCGTTCTCTTCTCAACCCGTCCGTTTGCCATCCAGAGTGGCGCACAGTATATCGGATTGTTAGGGTCTAAATTCCATAAGCAGACAAATCTTGAGAAAACAAATATTTCAGCAATAGAGAGGGCAAAGTGTAAATACTCGCGCTGAAATAGGGTACTATGATGTGTCAGAAGCGCACATGCCGATTGGAGGCATGCATGTGCTTAGAGCTGGGATCATTGGCCGATAGGGGCTCCTTTCTGTGCATCAAGCGTCTTTGTCTGGTTTGTCATCCACCGAAGCAGCCGTGGCAAGGATGGCCGTGAACAATACGGAAGCGAGGGGAGCCGTATATACGCGACGTGAAGTAGTCGACTTTATACTTGATCTAACCGGATATGCTACCCACAAGACACTCTACAAGCAGTGTCTTCTTGAGCCTTCTTTCGGCAATGGGGATTTTCTTCTTGCGGCTGTAGAACGCCTTCTGCAAGCTTGGCGTAATCGAGAAGGCACTCTGCCGCAATTAACGGACGCGATTCGTGCGGTCGAGTTGCACAACGATTCTTTTCAGCAAACCCGAAACCGACTGGATGACCTTCTTGCCCAAGGGGGCTTCTCTCTGAAAACTCGGTCTGATTTATTAGAAAGCTGGCTGATTCAAGGCGATTTTCTGCTGGAAACTCTTCCCGATTGTTTTCATTATGTAGTTGGAAATCCTCCATATATTCGACATGAAGCAATTCCCGCCGAATTGATGACAGAGTATCGGCATCGGTTCCGAACCATCCATGACCGTGCAGACATTTACATCCCCTTTATAGAAAAATCTCTATCTCTCTTGCGTGAGGGCGGGACATTGGGGTTCATTTGTTCCGATCGCTGGATGAAAAACCGCTACGGAGCCCCGTTACGCAAGTGGGTGGGTGAGAGCCACCATTTGAAGTTTTATGTAGACATGGTGGACACCCCGGCATTCCATTCCGAAGTGACCGCTTATCCGGCAATAACCGTGATCTCCAGGGCTCCAGCAGGTTCGACCCGTGTGACCCGTAGGCCCGAGATCGAAGCGGGCAATCTGGCGGCTTTAGCCAGAGAAATGTTGGCGAAGAAAGCCCCGAAACGCGGAGATGTCGAGGAGATTTCAGCTGTCGCAACAGGGGCCGATCCTTGGATTCTGGATTCACTGGATCGTTTGGAGGTCGTGCGCCGTCTTGAGCACGAATTTCCAACACTAGAGGAGGCAGGCTGTAAAGTCGGTATCGGAGTAGCTACAGGCGCAGACAAGCTCTATGTTGCGCCATTCAATGAACTTGACGTGGAAGTAGACCGAAAATTGCCTCTCGTGACCACCCGCGACATTCGCTCGGGAGAAGTACGCTGGCGTGGAGACGGTGTCATCAACCCTTTCGACGACGAAGGCAATCTGGTTTCCCTAGGTCGCTATCCAAAGCTGAGTGCCTACCTGAACGGCTTTGGGGATGCATTGAGAAAGCGGCATATCTCACAAAAGAATCCCAATAATTGGTACCGGACGATCGACCGCATCGACCCGACCTTGGCCAGCAAACCGAAACTTCTTATTCCAGACATCAAAGGGGAGGCTCATGTCGTTTATGAAGATGGACGATACTATCCACACCACAACCTTTACTACATCACATCAGACGAATGGAACCTCCAGATATTGCAGGCTGTTTTGCTTTCCGGTATTGCTAAATTATTCGTAGGTGCCTACTCGACGAAAATGCGTGGTGGATACCTTCGCTTCCAGGCGCAATACTTGAGGCGCATTCGTATCCCATTCTGGAAGGACGTGCCAAAAAACCTTAGGAAAAAACTCGCAACTGCAATTGAACACGGGGATATCGATAGCCGCAACCAAGCAGTCTTTGAGTTGTACGGAATAAAGAAGACCGAACGATTCGCTTTTGATACTAGCCGAAGGTGATTGACCATGTCTCTTGATCTTGCGGACTACGAGTCCAAAGCCCGACGTGCTGTTCAGGTGTTCTGGGCTAGCCGCGAGAAGGCTCGACAGCGGCAAATTAGTACCGGAAAAGCCGACCAAGGGGAGCGGGCCGGTGTGACGGCCGGGAAAAACATGGACGGTTTTGTGGCCCTAATGGAAGAACTGGTCTATCGAAACGGGCTGTCCGACGCGGTCGTATTGCATAAAGGCCGTGTCTTGACTCTTCCTGGCTACTTTCGGCCCACCAAGCTTTGGGATTTTCTGGTATTTCGGAATGATCGATTAATCGCGGCTCTGGAGTTCAAATCACAAGTCGGACCTTCATTCGGCAATAACTTCAACAATCGAACGGAAGAGGTAATCGGGTCCGCCGTAGATCTGTGGACGGCATATCGGGAAGGAGCTTTCGGGGAACAGCCGCGTCCTTTCCTGGGTTGGTTGATGCTGCTGGAAGATGCTCCTGCATCACGTACGCTAGTTAAGGTCCAGTCTCACCATTTCCCGGTCTTCGACGATTTCCGCGACACCACCTATGCGGGTCGATATCACATCTTGTGTAAAAAACTCATCCGAGAGCAGTTGTATTCCTCCGCGTGTCTGCTGACGTCTCCCCGGGACACTGTGGACAGCGGTAAATACTCGGAAATGGGCGAAATGACGAGCTTGGGTACTTTTGTGACAGAGTTTGCTGGTCATATAGCTGCTGAAGCAGCGAGAAAGCAATAACGTGGTGGAGGTGGCGGGAATCGAACCCGCGTCCGGCAATTCCTCCTCTTCGGCCCTACATGCTTAGCACCGTCTTTAATCTTATGGTCAACACCCGACGGACAAGGCTCGATGACCACCAGCCTGCATGTTGAATTTAACCTTTCAGCTCCAGACAGACCGAACGGCGATCTTGTGTAGTCGACATCCATATCGGGGTCCACAAGCATCTCCCGAAAGGATGACTAACCGGGATTAAGCGGCTAGTGCGTAGTTGTCGTCGTTGGCAACTATTTTTTTCGCAACCCTTTTTTACGAGGTCGTTGCCGCCTCGGCATGCGCCTTGGATTCAGTAACCGCCGTCGAAGCCAGGTCACCCCCAAGTCATCACTAGTCATTATACGGGATAATACGACGTAGAGTCCCGGCCTGCCAGCACGAACCGTAACCGTCGATCATCGCATTCATGCCCGTTCGCTCCTATCCCGGCGGCCAAGCGCTGACCGATTATTCCCGCCACCGGCTCAATGACCGATTGCGGGCGCACGGCGACGGACAGGTTGTCGGTGCGCGTTTCCTGCATTTTGCTGACTGTGAGCGTGCTTTGGAGCCAGCAGAAGAGAAAACCCTTGCAGAATTGCTGGATTACGCACCTGCCGCGGCTGAGCTGGACTCCAGCCTGTCTATTCTCGTCGTTCCACGGCTCGGCACAATCTCTCCGTGGTCCAGCAAGGCAACCGAAATTATCCGGAACTGCGGACTGATGGCCATCCTGAGGGTGGAGCGGGGAGTTGAATATCGTCTGCAGGGGGTAGATCATGCCTCTCCGGAACAGGCTGCCTTGCTGCACGACCGGATGACTGAGTCAATCCTGCCTCATCCGGAGCAATGCGACGAACTTTTTGCACACCTGGAACCGACCCCGCTTGATCGGATTTCCTTGGGCTCCGAACCCGCCCAGGCATTGCACACGGCCAACCAAGCGTACGGCCTGGCACTCTCCGAAGCGGACATCGAATACCTGATCCAGGCCTATGGCCGGCTTGGACGGGATCCGACGGATGCCGAATTAATGATGTTCGCCCAGGTGAATTCAGAGCATTGCCGACACAAGATTTTCAACGCATGTTGGATGATTGACGGAAAATCGATGCAAAACAGCCTGTTCGAGATGATCCGGCATACGCATGCGGTTTCTTCCGACGGAACCTTGTCTGCCTACCACGACAATGCCGCGGTACTCGATGCGGGTCGCGGCAGGCGACTGGCGGTGGATTCGGAGACCCGTTCGTGGAACGCCGTGGACGCTGACTACGGGATTGTCATCAAGGTGGAAACCCACAACCATCCGACAGGCATTTCACCGTTTCCAGGAGCTGCGACCGGTAGTGGCGGGGAAATCCGCGACGAGACTGCCTGCGGCCGGGGAGGGCGTCCGAAAGCAGGTCTGTGCGGGTTCACCGTATCGAATCTCAACTTAGACACATGGCCGCGCCCTTGGGAAGATTCCTCCCGAGAGCACCCGCCTCGCATGGCTAGCCCACTGGACATCATGATCGAGGGGCCGATTGGAGCGGCTTCCTTCAACAACGAATTTGGGCGTCCATGCCTCACAGGCTATTTCCGTACCTTGGAGGGTGAGGTGCTTACGCCCGCAGGGCGCAAAATGTTCGGCTACCACAAGCCCATCATGATCGCAGGGGGTGTCGGCAGCATCCGCGTCGACCATGTGCAGAAGCAGCCGATTCCCGAAGGGGCCCTGATCGTGGTCTTGGGGGGACCCGCCATGTTGATCGGCTTGGGGGGTGGAGCTGCATCGTCACAGCATACGGGAGCCAGTGACGAAGGGCTGGATTACGCCTCGGTACAACGCAGCAATCCCGAAATGCAGCGCCGTGCCCAAGAGGTCATCGAACAATGTACGGCGCGGGGGGTGGACAACCCGATCCTGTCTGTGCACGATGTGGGGGCCGGAGGGCTCTCCAATGCCATTCCGGAGTTAATCGACGGGGAACCGGGCGGGGCCGGACTGAATCTGCGGGAGATTCCTTGCGCCGACAGTGGAATGTCGCCACGGGAAATCTGGTGCAACGAATCCCAGGAGCGCTACGTGTTGGCGATCCGGGAAGAGGCGCTTGATGATTTTGCCGAAATGTGCCGGAGGGAACGGTGCCCGTTCGCGACAATCGGGAAAGCGGCGGCAGATGGACAGTTGCATCTGGCCGACCCACGCTTCGGTGAAGCCGCCGCAGACGTGCCCTTGTCGTTCCTGTTTGGGGAATCCTCCAGAATGGACATGACCGTCCCCTCGGTGAACTGGCCGGATGTGCCGCTTGATTTACAGGGCATCGACCTATCGGAAGCGGTACAGCGGGTGCTGACGTTGCCCAGTGTGGGCTCAAAGGCATTTCTGATCACCATCGGGGACCGTTCGGTGGGCGGGCTCACAGCCCGGGACCAGATGATAGGACCATGGCAAGTCCCGGTTTCAGATGCGGCGGTGACAGCCTGCGATTTCGAAGGAACGGGAGGCGAGGCCATGGCAATGGGGGAGCGGCCCGCCCTGGCCATCCATCGACCGGCTGCTTCCGCACGCATGGCGGTAGCGGAGGCTCTTACCAACCTGGCCAGCGTAAGGGTGTGCGACCGCACCCGGGTTCGCCTGTCCGCCAACTGGATGGCTGCAGGTTCCGAAGTGGAATCCTTGTACGGGCTGTACGAGGCCGTCGAGGCGATTAGCTTGGAATTGTGCCCGCAACTCGGCATTGCCATTCCTGTGGGCAAGGATTCGCTGTCCATGCAGGCGGCTTGGGAAGACCAGCAGGTTACCTCGCCGGTATCGCTGGTCGTCTCGGCATTTGCGCCGGTCGAGGATGTCAGACGCCATGCCACGCCTCAATTGCAGGACAATCCCGATTCATGCCTGTTGCTGGTGAGTCTTAATTCAAGTCGGCGTTTAGGCGGATCGGCACTGGCACAGGCATACGGACAAACGGGATCGGACACTCCGGACGTGGACGATCCTTCCCGCTTGGCAGCCTTTCTTGACCAAATCCAAGCATTACTGGACGAAGATGCGATTCTGGCTTATCACGATCGTTCCGACGGGGGATTGTTGGCCTGCCTCTGCGAATGCGCCTTTGCCGGCCATGTGGGCCTGGACATTGATCTTCCGGTTGCGGCAGACGATTTGCTGAGCTGCCTGTTCAACGAGGAAATCGGAGCCGTACTGCAAGTTCGAAGCATACAGGCGAAGGAAATCGCAGATCGATTCGAGGAGGCTGGTCTGATCTGCGAATCA
Source organism: uncultured candidatus Poriferisulfidus sp. (assembly GCA_965116525.1). GTDB lineage: Bacteria > Pseudomonadota > Gammaproteobacteria > Poriferisulfidales > Poriferisulfidaceae > Poriferisulfidus. The sequence goes on along the minus strand of OZ220694.1, from coordinate 111,153 downwards.
ATTGGCACCCTGAACCCTGAACCCGTACTCCGACTTTGCTGCAGGGGAGAGGAAAAAAGCGCGTGGCCGCTGCCCGAACTGCAGCAATTGTGGAGCCGCACCAGCTACGAGGTCGCCCGGCGCCGGGATCACGAGGAATGCGCCCGCAGCGAATACGAAAACGGGGAACAATGGGGCGCCCCGCCGCTTTTCTCGGAATTGTCCTACGAAATCAAGGAGAATCCAGCAGCACCCTACATCCATACGGGTGTATCGCCGACTGTCGCGATCTTGAGAGAGCAGGGCGTCAATGGGCAGGTCGAGATGGCGGCCGCGTTCTCCCGGGCCGGCTTCGTCTGCAAGGATCTGCATATGAACGATCTCCAACGCGACCCGCACCTTCTGGATGACGTCTCGGGCCTAGCTGCCTGCGGTGGGTTTTCGTACGGCGATGTTCTCGGAGCCGGAGGCGGATGGGCAAAAAATATCCTTTATCACAAAGAGTTACGCGAGATATTCAAAAACTTTTTTGAGAGACCGGAGGTTTTTGCATTAGGCGTCTGCAATGGTTGCCAGCTGCTTTCCCAGATGAAGGAACTGATTCCGGGTGCGTCGCACTGGCCGCGCTTCGTGTCGAATCTCAGCGAGCAATTCGAGGCCCGACTGTGCGAAGTCGAGATTCTCGAATCACCTTCCATCCTGCTCCGGAATATGGCTGGCAGCCGTCTTCCGATCGTGGTTGCGCACGGGGAAGGCCGTATCGACCCGCAATGCGACGTGATGGCCCTCGAAGAGTCCGCTTGCCTACGCTATATCGATGCGAATGGGGCCGTCGCCGAGGATTACCCCACCAATCCGAACGGTTCGGCGAGGGGAATAACGGCCCTGACCAACACGGACGGGCGTTTTACCATCATGATGCCGCACCCGGAAAGGGTGTTTCGCACCCTGCAGCATTCCTGGCATCCGCCGGAATGGGAAGAGGACGCCCCATGGCTGCGCCTTTTCCAGAATGCACGGGCTTGGGTGGGCGAAAAAGGCTGATTTCCTGTATACTTTTTCGGTCAACCATTCCCAAGCTGACAGGTGGATCAAATCATCCAAGTCGAGGCGCCAGCGCGTCTGCATCTCGGTTTCCTGGATCTCCAGGGAGACCTCGGGCGACGTTTCGGCGGAATTGGGGTCAGCCTGAAGGAAATCCAGACCTGCGTGGAATGCGCCCGCAGTAAGGAATACTCCGCCAAAGGGCCTGATTCAGAACGCGCGCTCAAGTATGCCCGACGCCTGCTGAGCATGATGGGACGCGAAGATGCGATCAGCATCAAGGTTCGACAGGCAATACCACAGCATGCGGGGCTCGGATCTGGCACGCAGATGGCCTTGGCCGTCGGCACCGCCGTCAATCACCTGTTCAAATTAGGCTTGGCTCCCTACGAAATTGCGGAGAAACTTGCCCGGGGAGGACGTTCCGGGATCGGCATTGGCTCGTTCGAGCAGGGCGGTTTTCTGGTCGATGGCGGAAGAGGGGACGGCAACCAGCTCCCGCCGATTATTGCTCGGCATCCTTTCCCTGAACATTGGCGGATCGTGCTGTTGATGGCGCGAAGCGACAAAGAAGGACTCTCAGGAGAGGCAGAACGTCGGGCTTTTGGCACTCTTCCCGAATTTCCCGCTTCGGACGCGGCGCATCTATGCCGCCTGACCCTCATGCGCATCCTGCCATCGTTGCTTGAATCGGACTTGTCGGGGTTCACCCAGGGAATCGGCGAACTGCAGGACAAGATCGGAGATTATTTCGCCCCTGCCCAAGGCGGGCAATTTTCACACCTGAATATCAGGCACCTCCTGAAACAAGCGAAACAACTTGGTTTTCAAGGGGTTGGGCAAAGTTCCTGGGGTCCGACTGGATTCATCTTGACGGACAGCGAAACTCAGGCTCATGCACTCGTTCGGAAGCTTCAGCCTATTGATGTAGGACTGGAACTCCGAATCGTCGGCGCCTCCAACCATGGCCATCAATTGACCGTCATGGCAGGAATGGAGGAAACGGGATCCGACTATAAAGAACTGGGATCTCAAACAAAAACCTAATGAAGGAAATTTCATGGAGAAAAAATACCTTTTACATATGCTGACTTCGGCGAAGAACCTGAGTCCGTTTGATGCCAACATGGCCTACGACGCAGGCTGGGATGCCTGTATCCCCTATATCCAGGTGGAAACTGACGAAGTTAAGGGCCTGGTGGAGGACGCGATCTTCTCGCGGGGGCCGAATGGCGTCAAGCGCACCGGCTTGTTTATCGGCGGGCGCGACATGCACCAAGCCATGGAAGCGCTGGAAGTTTGCCAGAAATCCATGGTTCCTCCGTTCGTGGTCTCGGCGTTTGCCGATCCCAGCGGGGCATTCACGACGGCAGCGGCCATGGTCGCTAAAGTTGAGAAAGCTTTACGCGATACACATGGCACGGAGCTTTCGGGACAGCGCGTCCTGGCACTTGGCGGGACCGGACCGGTCGGTTCGGCAGCAGCGGTGATTGCTGCGAATGCGGGGGCCCGCGTCACCATCTTGGGACGCAAGAAAGAGAAAAGCGACCAAGCCGCTGAGTTATGCAACCAGAAATACGGTGCGGATCCGGCCGTTGACGGAGAAGCCAACGACCAGCTCGACCAGTTGCTGGGCGATACCGATGTCGTGTTCGCATCGGCCGCTGCCGGGATTCAATTGGTGTCGAAGGAGCAGATGTCGAATGCCCCGAAACTGAAGGTGGCGGCGGATGTCAATGCGATCCCACCTTCCGGCATTCACGGCCTCGGGGTGATGGACGACGCCAGCCCAATCGAGGATTCCCAGAGCGGGGCTGTCGGCATTGGGGCGCTTGCCATCGGAAATGTGAAATATCAAACCCAGCATCGATTGCTCCAACAGATGCGGGAGACGGAAGAACCGGTCTATTTCCATTTCGAACACGCCTTTGAAGTGGCGCGTCAGTGTGCCGCGGAATAGCAGGAAGCTATTCCTGCTGTCTGCTTCGGCGCGGGCGCATGCGCAAGCGGCCATGCATCGTCAGCGCCCGGTTGTGGCGGTCGATGGATTTCTCGATGCGGATCTGAACGCCGACGAGGTTGCTCAAGCAACTCTGGAAGACGGCCAGTTCCCTTTGGAAATCCTGGAAATCGTCTCCAAGAGAAGCCGTCCAGGGGATCTGCTGGCCTACGGTTCCGGCTTCGAAGCCCATCCGGAACTGCTGGAGCGATTGCAAGCCTCCGCCCAGGTTCTGGGCAATGCCCCCGATATCATTCGCCTGTGTGCCGACCCTGTACGGTTGTCGGACCGTTTTGCGAAACTTGGAATAGCCGGCCCGGAAACCCGAAGCCAGCTGCCGGATTCTCTGAAAGGCTGGCTTGTCAAGAAAGAAGGGCGCTCGGGAGGATGTCACGTGCATCCGGCCTCGCGAACCCCAGACAGTCCGAGTTCCTGCTATTGGCAGCGCCAATGTGCCGGCACACCGCATTCTGCACTGTTCTTGGCAGGGGGAAGGAAAGCCCAAGTCGTCGGAATCAGCGAATTATTGCCTTCCGGAAAGGCAGACGCGCCCTATGCCTGGAGTGGTGCAATCGGCCCGATCAAGGTTTTGCCTAAGGTTTTCAAGCAAGTACAATGGGTGGTACAAATCCTAGCACGCGATCTTGATCTTCTCGGCCTCTGCGGTATTGATTTCATAGTTGATTCCAAGAAAGAAGTACAAGTTGTGGATCTTAATCCAAGATTGGTGGCCACCTGCGAGCTTTACGCGGACTGTTTTATCTCCGATTACATGAGCGCACACATTGAAACCTGCCTCACCGGAAACCCGAACGGACACTTGGCTCCCGCCTCAGAACGGGGGCAGAACGTTCGGGGAATGCAGGTCATCTATGCTCCATGCCCGGTTGCTGGTGCGGAAAATTGGGCGTGGCCAGCCGGAACTGCCGACCTGCCTAATGCCAAAACCAGTATTGATGCCGGGCAACCCTTGTGTACCGTGCGAGGCCATTACCACGATGCAGACGAGGCTCATGCCGGCCTGCAGGATCTTCGCCACCAAATTCTGACACTCCTAAACCCCGATTCCCTCCACTCGATTTCCTCCGGATGCCTAGCCCATGAAGTTGCCCATTAGCCTCAACCGCCAGGTTGAACCTCTAGTTCGCTCTCTGTCCGATCAGGCCTGGAGCCTGCGCATCGTGGAATCCCCTACGGAAGAAGGGGTCTGGGTGGTGGATGCCGGCATTAATGCGATCGGAGGCATCGAGGCAGGGCGCCAAATTGCGGAAATCTGCATGGGCGGGATGGGACAGGCCACGCTGACCTATGGCGGGTCGGCAGAGTGGCCCCTCACCATACACGTCCACACCCAGCATCCGGTCCTGGCCTGTCTGGCAAGCCAATACGCGGGATGGTCTCTAAGCGACAAGGAAAGCGGGTTTCATGCGCTGGGTTCCGGACCGGCCCGCAGCATGGCACAAAAGGAAGACTTGTTCGAGAAGATCGGCTACAAGGATTCATATATCTACACGACGTTGGTGATGGAAGTCGACAAGGTGCCACCACGCGCGGTGCGCGAGAAAATCTGCCAGGATTGTGGAGTCGAACCGTACAACCTGACTTTAATTCTGACCCCCACCACAAGCCTCGCCGGAACGGTACAGGTGGTCGGTCGGGTCTTGGAGGTCGGGCTGCACAAGGCACATGAATTGGGTTTCGACCTGAACTGCGTGGTGGACGGCATTGGCAGCGCGCCGATTCCGCCGCTGGATAATTCGGACATGGTGCGGATGATGGGCCGCACCAACGACGCCATCCTGTTCGGCGGACAGATCAAGCTGTTCGTCCAGTCCAGCGACGAGGAAGCGGAAAGGCTCGCCACGGAGCTACCCAGCAGTACATCCCGAGATTACGGCAAACCCTTCGCTGAAGTTTTCAAGGAGCATGACCACGACTTCTTCCAGATCGATCCAATGCTGTTCAGCCCGGCCCGGGTTTTGGTCAACAATATCCGGACGGGTCGCTCCTTTTCCGCCGGCGCCATCGATCTCGACTTACTAGAGCAGTCATTCAAGGAATGATCGCGCACGGGCGTTATGCCATCGTGACCGATCAGCCGGGCTGGCACGGCCACCAGCTGCGTCGGTCTCTGGAAGCCAAGGGCCTGGAAAGCGACTTCGTGCGTTTGCAGGAATGTCGCTTGGAAGTGCAAAACGGCGCGCCAAAAATCGGCATTCCCGGTTTTGAGGACGAACTGCCATCGGGAGTGTTTATCCGCGAGGTGCCAGGGGGGAGCCTCGAAGAGGTTATCTTCTATCTGGATATCCTGCACGCCCTGGAAGCTTTGGGCATTATGGTCTATAACGATGCAGGCGCGATCGAGCGCAGCGTCGATAAAGTCCGCGCCAGTTTTCTGTTTGCACTTCATGGCGTTCCAACCCCTCGGACTTTTGCAGTACGGGATGTTGGACAGATGCGCGAGTTCCTGTGCAACTGGTTCGAGAGTCACCGCCATGTCGTGGCGAAACCCATTTTCGGTTCTCAGGGCAAAGGACTAAAACTCTTATCGCGGGACGACCCTCACCCCGACTACGATCTGTCCCGTGGAATCTACTACCTGCAGGAATATATCGAACCGGTCGCGTCCCGTAGCTGCGACTGGCGGGTGCTGGTTATCGGGGGCCGGGCGGTGGCAGCCATGCGAAGAGAAGGCGAGGGTTGGATCAGCAACATTGCCAATGGCGGTCAAGGTCACCCGGCTGCGCTGGAGCCGGAATTGACCCAGTTGGCGGAGCGTGCAGTGGCCGCAGTCGCGATGCCGTACGCCGGAGTGGATCTGATGCGCGATCGGCAGGAGACCGCTTGGGTCACCGAAGTCAACAGCATTCCGGCGTGGCGAGGCTTACAGGAGGTACACTCGGAGAATATCGCGGATCTCCTGATCGGGGGATTTCTGGATCACTGCCACGGAGGAGCTTCGCCTGCCTGAACGGAGATCTCGATGGCCAAGTACTTGCGAGCCTACTACGATCCTCCCTGGCGTTTTGCCTCGCGACAGTTCCTTTACGCCTGCCTGCTGGACCTGCAAGCCTTGAAGCCGGGTAATGTCGGGCTGCACGGGGAAGGGCACGGAAAAACCACTCAGGACTTCCGACGAAGTGCCCAAGCAGCGGCTGAGCTCATCACCCATCCGGATTGGAGCTTGGGTCGCCGGGTGCGTGAAGCGGCCCGGGCAAGTTGGGGCGTGGCGGGCTGTAATACCAATATCGGTGTCCTGCTCTTGACCGCACCGCTTGTTTCCGCCTATTACCGGGAGAACCCTCCGGTTCTAAATCAGCGAGTGGAAGAGGTCCTGGCTGAAACTACGGTCGACGACGCGCGGGACGTATACCGGGCCATCCAGTTGATGAAACCGGCAGGACTGGGGCGGGTGCCACAGGCCGATGTCCGTGATCGCCCGAAGATCGCATTGCGTGAGGCCATGGCCTTGGCCGCTGAGCGGGATCGGGTCGCAGCGGAGTATCGGGATGGGTTTCCCATCATCTTCAATGAAGCCCGCCCACAGTGGGAAGCACTGTGCCTTCGCTGGGGCGATGAGCGGTGGGCGATGGCTGGAGTTTTTCTGACTCTTCTCGGTCGTTATCCAGATTCTCACATCGCTCGTGTGCATGGCGAAGAGGTAGCAAGGTCAGTTAGTGGTAAGATTAAAAAGTTAGCCGATGAATTCTGCGGGGCTGAGTCCCCGGAAAATTATCGGCCCAGGCTCCTGGAACTGGATGCTTTTTTGAAAAGCTCCGGTCTCAGCCCGGGAACCACGGCGGATCTGACCCTAGCGGGGGTTCTCGCCGCACGGCTCGACGGGTGGAGTGACGACAAGGGCGGGACGTCCTTGTCACAGGGAGATGATTCCCGAAACCCACCGGGTGCGTCTGTATGATTTGACGGATCCGTTGTTTGCAAACAAAAAACAAAAACTGGAGTAAATCAACAATGGCAATCGATAAAGTTCTCGTTGGAGAGGCTTTGGTCAATGATAATGACCCTTCGGGGACAATGGCTGAAATCGCTCACATCGATCTTCTTATTGGCCCGCGTGGCTCTGCCGTGGAAACGGCTTTTTGCAACGGTATGGTCAACAACAAGGATGGATTCACGACACTGCTCGCTGTAGTGGCACCGAATCTTCAGTGTAAGCCGGACACCATGATGTACAACAAGGTCACGATCAAGGGCGCCAAACAGGCCGTCCAGATGTTCGGACCCGCCCAGAAGGCTGTCGCCATGGCTGTTGCGGATTCAGTTGAGGCTGGGGTCATCCCGAAGGAAGAAAGCGGCAACCTGTACGTTTGTGTTGGCGTGTTCATCCATTGGGAGGCTGACAGCGATGCGGCGATCTATGAAAACAATTACAAAGCAACCAAGCAGGCGATCGCCAACGCCGTAAACGGAGTTCCCACCGTGGACGACATGCTTTCCCAAAAGGACAGCACCGACCATCCGTTCCAAGGCTTCTAATCAGGCATCATGCCCGAGAAAGCGCCGCACTTGTGCGGCGCTTTTTTTATGGGCAAGTACAATGCCGTGTCCGGGAGTCCACTGCAAAGTCTTCGGTTCAAACCATGGATGTGCGCGTAATCACAAAGCCTCTCGATCCCTGGAGAGAGATTCAAGAGTTCTTGTCGGCCCATGAGGAACTGCGTGGGCAGTGCGGGGCGATGGTGGTGTTCGTCGGCACCATGCGGGCGCAGAACGAGGGAGATGCCGTGCAATCCATGCGGCTTGAACACTATCCGGACATGACCCAAGCCCACCTGGAGAAGATTGCGCGTCAGGCGCAGGACCAATTCAGTCTCTCAGCTGTTCTTCTACGTCATCGCGTCGGGGAAATCCTGCCGGGCGAGGAAATCGTCCTGGTCGCAGTCTGGGCGGAGCACCGGAAAGCTGCGTATGAGGGCAACCGATTCCTTATGGAAGATCTGAAATCTACCGCGCCTTTCTGGAAGGAGGAAACCCTTGAAGGAGGGGAGCGGCGCTGGGTGGAGGGAAACACCCCAGGTTGAGGGGCACTCAGGTGATTCCGCTGAACGGAATGACCTCGACCGTTTCTCCCTCCTGAACGCGGGCTCGTTCCATCGGCAGCACAATAAAACAATTTGCCTGGCTCATCGATGTAAGGATGCCGGATCCCTGTGCCCCGGTACAGGCGACCGTGTAACTTCCGTCCTGTGCCTGGCTAAGAATTCCTCGCTGATATTCCACTCGACCCGGCCGCTTGCGCAACGGCGAGATGACCGGGACCTGAAGAGCCAGTGGCGGTTGCTCGGCCATGCCGGCCATGCGGAGTAGGGCTGGCCGTACGAACTGGTAGAACGTGACCATGACCGAGACCGGATTGCCTGGCAGGCCAAAAAACTTTGCAGACCCGATCTGACCGAACGCCAGCGGGCGCCCGGGCTTGATCGCCACTTTCCAGAAATTCACATCGCCCAGCTCACCGAGGACATCCTTCACATAATCGGCCTCGCCAACCGAAACCCCGCCGGATGTAATCACCATGTCTGCCCGTTCGGAGGCTTCACGAAATGCCTCTGCGACCGCGACACGATCATCGCGGACCACGCCCAGGTCCAGGGCGTCAGCATGAAGGCGGCGGAGCATGGCGGAGAGGGTGTAGCGATTGCTGTTGTAGATCTGACCTTCCTGCAGAGGCTCGCCGACCTCTCGCAATTCATCGCCAGTGGAGAAAAAAGCCACCCGGATACGCCGCAGGACAGAGACATCGGCAATGCCGACCGAAGCAAGCAAGCCCAGGTCTGCGGGCCCGATCAGGCGGCCAGATTCCAGGATGATGCTTCCTGCGGCAATGTCTTCGCCTGCCGCCCGGACATTTTGTCCGGGCTTCTCGCCAGCCGGGATTTCGATTTCCGTGTCGCCGAGTATGCGAACCCTCTCCTGAATCACGACAGTATCCGCAGAATCCGGCATAACACCTCCCGTCATGATGCGAACGCATTCTCCGGCTCCTACCGATCCGTCATAGGGGTGTCCAGCGAACGACGTCCCAATGAGGGTGAAGGTTTCGGGGGAGTCAGAGGCCAAGTCCTGCCCACGTACGGCATAACCGTCCATGGCCGAGTTCGTGTGCCCGGGCACGTCGATCTCCGAGTGCGCCTCGACGGCCAGAACGCGGTCCAACGCCTCCATGGTGGCCACCATTTCCGTATCGGTCACGGGCCGAATGGCGGACTGGATGTGTTCAGTAGCCTGATCCGGAGTGATCGATTCCGGATCAAAATCATCCATGCAACTGAAGGAAGTCTCCGGGCTCATTTGCGCGACCGTCTCAGCAGGATGTTGACCGCCCCGGTATTGCCGGGGACACTGTGAAAGCCAAGGACTTCCGAATGTTCGCGCAGTACGGCATCAACCAGTCCCTTAAGCCGCGAGCCACGGCTCTCGGAATGATGCCCCTTGCCGTGAATCAGGCACAAGGATCGCCGGTTCACCTGTTGCGCGTGAGCAATGGCCTCGGCGATGGTGTCGCAGGCCTCCTGTGTATCCTGCCCATGCAGGTCGATTTCTTCGGGAGAGGGAGACAGCCGCCCCCGGCGCAGGTTCTGGTAATCCTTGTCCAGCACTCCCGGACGCCGCCAATCCAGGATCTCCCGACCGTCCATGGGGCGCGCATTTGGCACCCCGGTCGTCCGGGCAGGTTCAGCTCTGTGTGGCGAGGCGGGGCGCGATTCGGGCGTGAAGGGCGCATGATCAGACCGGGATCGGCTGCCAAGCGGCGCAACTCCCGTCATGGCCTGCTCAAGCGCCTTTAAATCCTCGTCGCGGGCTTTGTCCATGATGCGGGTAAAGGGGGTTCATTCACCGCTCAAGTATACCGAAGCGATTCTCAGGAGCGCCTCGATATCTCCAATGGTAGCAGCATAGGTTTAAAATGTGCCGGTTGGGTTGGTATTAGCTTTCCTGCAATCGCGCACCATCATGCACCTACTGCTGAGCAACGACGACGGCTATCAGGCCCCTGGCCTCGAATGCCTGGCTGAACATCTAAGCGAACTGGCTGAGTTGACCGTGATCGCTCCATCCCGCGACCGCAGCGGTGCGAGCAATTCTCTAACTCTGGACCAGGACCTTCATGTGCACACGGCCCCGAACGGATTCCACTACGTGGAGGAAGGCACGCCGACCGATTGTGTGCATCTTGGCATCACCGGGCTGATGGAGCCGGAACCGGACATGGTGGTGTCCGGCATCAACAACGGGGCCAACCTGGGGGATGATGTGCTCTATTCCGGTACGGTCGCGGCCGCCATGGAAGGGCGAACGCTGGGATTGCCTGCGATCGCGGTGTCCATAAACTCGCGTACCCCGCAACATTATGAAGCTGCCGCCCGCATCACCTGCTCCCTGATCCGCCGCCTGTCGGAACAGGCGCTCCCACCCGAAATCATTCTCAACGTCAATGTCCCGAACCTTCCACTCGAGGACTTGCGAGGCCTGCGCATGACGCGACTCGGTCATCGACATCGCGCGGAACCTGCGATTCGGCAAGAGAACGAAAACGGCCGTTCCGTCTGGCGCGTCGGCCCACCGGGGCCGGACAAGGACGGCGGCGAAGGCACGGATTTCCACGCAGTACGGGAAGGCTTTGTTTCTGTCACGCCAATGCAAGTGGATTTGACCCGGCATCGCGATTTCAGCACCTTGTCGGAATGGCTACAGAAGATTTCTCTGTGATTCCAGCCCAAAGCGGAGGAGCCGGCATGACCGCCGTGCGGCACCAGGAAAGCCTGGTTGAGCGACTGCGCGAGAAGGGCATAGAGAACGAAACCGTGTTGCAGGCCATACTGGAGACTCCGCGGCATCGTTTCGTCAGCGATGCGGTCGCGCGTCATGCTTACCGCGATGATGCCTTGCCTATCGGTTATAACCAGACCATTTCCCAACCTTATGTCGTGGCCTTCATGACACAAGCCTTACTCGAACCAGAGCCGCCCCGGGATGTGCTTGAAATCGGTACCGGCTCCGGCTACCAATCCGCGGTTCTGGCGAAACTCGTGCGAAGGGTCTACAGCATTGAGCGCATTCCCCAGCTACACCGGCAGTCGACTCAACGGCTGCGCGAACTCGGCATTCACAATGTGTCCACCCGTTTGGGGGATGGTGGTCAAGGTTGGCCTGAGTGCGCGCCCTATGAGGCGATCATGCTGACTGCGGCTAGCCCGACCCTGCCTGATGCGCTTTTGGATCAATTGGCCGAAGGAGGGCGATTGCTACTTCCGGAAGGTTCGCCCCACGAAACCCAAACACTGGTGCGCTACATCCGGACCCCGAAAGGCATAACGCGGGAAGCGCTTCTGGACGTGCTGTTTGTGCCTCTGGTGTCTCAGGCAAGTTAAATCATGCGCCTGTTTGCTCCACTGTACGACCAGACCCTGCGTTGGGCCCGGCACTCGCGGGCGCCCTGGGCTCTGAGCATACTGAGTTTCGTGGAATCCGTCATATTCCCTATCCCGACGGATGTCATGCTGGCCCCCATGGTGCTAGCGCAACCGTCGAGATGGCTGCGCTATGCGGCCCTTGCGACCGTCTTTTCGGTACTTGGGGGCATCTTCGGCTATCTGCTGGGAGCCTGGGCATTCGATTGGGCCTCATCCTGGCTTATGACCGGCGATGGGGCATCGGCCTTCGCTGAGGCACAGCAGTTATTCCAGGAGTGGGGAGTTTGGTTTGTTTTCATGGCGGCCTTCACCCCCATTCCATACAAGGTGTTCACAATCAGCGCCGGTTTCATGGCACTTGCGCTCGTGCCTTTCATCATCGCCTCGGCAGCAGGGCGGGCGGCACGGTTCTTCCTCGTTGCCGGTCTTGTGCGCTGGGTGGGTGCCCGGTATGAGCCGATGCTGCGCCGGCACATAGAATTTTCGGGTTGGCTGGCGGTGGCCATTCTGGTCTTGATTTTCGTGTTCCGCGAATGGCTATGAAAAAAGGCGCCTGGCATGCCCTCGTTCTTGGAGTGTTATGCGCGGGGACGGTCTCCTGCTCAGTTCTTCCGGACATACTGGTCAAACCTTTCGAGACGGCACCTACGACCCAGAAGAAGCAGCTGCTCAAGAAGAAGCAGGCAAAATCCTGTTACCCGGTTAGAGACAAAGACGTCGTCTACATTGTGCGCAAAGGCGACACGCTGGGCGAAATCGCGGAATGCTTCAAAACGCGCTGGTACTACATCTCCAGCCGAAACAAGCTCAGGAATCCGAATGTCATCAAACCCGGGCAGAAACTCATCATCCCGGCGCGTTCGGGCAAGGTCGCAACCGGGGCCGGCAGCAAGACGGCCAAAAAAAGTGCGTCCAAGCCTGTGCGCGCACCAGCCCGAGCAAAAAGCGGCATTGCCTGGGTCTGGCCGGTCGAGGGCAAGATTATCCGGAAGTTCTCTCCCAAAGGATCAGGAAAACAGGGAATTTCGATCGCTGGGAAGATGGGGCAAGGAATCAAGTCCGCGGCTTCGGGCAAGGTGGTCTACAGTGGGGAGGGCCTGGTCGGTTACGGGAGGCTGATCATCGTGCAACATAAGAAGGAATTCCTGACGGCCTACGCGCACAATGACCGCCTGTTGGTCAAGGAAGGGCAATCGGTCAAGAAAGGACAGACCATTGCCCACATGGGAAAGACGGCGGCGAAGTCGCCGCGGCTTCACTTCGAGATTCGTTACAAGGGCAAAGCAGTCGACCCGCTGAAGTATCTGCCCTAAGCCGGCAGAATCAGGTAGGCCGCGATATTCCGCCCATCCTGGGCCAGTAAATTGTAGGTTCGGCAGGCTGCCATCGTGGTCATGGCCTCCAGGCCGATCTCTCGGCTCAACAGCGCCCCGTACACCTCCGGGTCTGGTAGCCGAAGGTCTGCGCCCGTTCCAAGGATCACTAATTCTGGTTTGTGTTCAAGTACTGCCGAGAAGTGTTCTGGCATCAGTCGTTCGTCAACGGCAACCGGCCACGACTGCACCGGTTGCCCGGGCAGCAGTATGAAGCTTTCAGACAGATCCTGATCATTAACACGAATTCCCGCCTCACCGCATGAGTGAATGACGAATTCCGCCGCCGCGTGGTCTTCCGCAAACTGCATGGGTAATACTATAATGGCAGGTATGCAGGGCGTTAGCCGTTGCTCCCGATTATAGAAAACCGACTAGCGGCCGTTTTCCCGTGACTGACGAATTTCAGCGCGTCTCGCGCCTTCCCCCGTATGTATTCAGCATCGTCAGCGATCTGAGGTCCAAGGCGCGCCGAAAAGGCGAAGACATCATCGATTTCGGCATGGGCAACCCGGATCAGCCCACACCGCAGCACATCGTGGACAAGCTCTGCGAGACCGTCGCCCGCGGCGACACGCATCGTTACTCCACCTCGCGCGGCATTCCGCGCCTGCGCCAGGCCATCGCCAGTTGGTACCGCAGCAAATTCGACGTGGAGCTCGACCCGGAAACGGAAGCCATCGTGACAATCGGCTCAAAAGAAGGCTTGGCTCATCTGGCCTTGGCAGTCCTGTCCCCAGGAGACATGGTGGTCGTGCCGAATCCGGCCTATCCGATCCACCCGTACAGCTGCGTGATTGCGGGCGCCGAACTCAACTATGTTCCCATGGACGATGAGGAGGAATTCCTGAATTCCCTGCAGCAAACCATAGAGAACTGCTGGCCGCGTCCGAAAATGCTGTTGCTGAATTTCCCCTGCAACCCGACCGGACACTGCGTGGGACTGGACTTCTATGCCAAGGTGGTCGAAATCGCGCAAGAGTACAAACTGTGGGTGGTCCAGGACATTGCCTATGCCGAACTGGCTTTCGACGGTTATACGGTGCCGTCCATTCTTCAAGTGAAAGGGGCCAAGGACGTGGCCGTCGAGTTCTATACTTTGTCGAAGTCCTACAACATGCCAGGATGGAGAGTCGGCTTCATGTGCGGGAATTCACGTCTGGTCAGCGCGCTTTCACGAATCAAGTCCTATGTGGACTACGGCCTGTTCACTCCTATCCAGGTAGCGGCCATCGCCGCCCTGGAGGGCCCGCAGGACTGTGTTCGCGAAATCTGTCAAATGTACCAGGAGCGCCGGGATGTACTGTGCGATGGACTCAATGCGATAGGATGGCCGGTGGAGAAGCCTTCTGCCACCATGTTCGTTTGGGCGCCACTCCCGGAGGTCTGCGCAGACCTGGGTTCGCTTGAATTTAGCAAGCTGCTTCTGAAGCGGGCCAAGGTGGCGGTGTCTCCAGGGGTTGGGTTCGGACAGAATGGCAACGGACATGTGCGCTTCAGCCTCATCGAGAATACACAACGGACCCGCCAAGCGCTGCGCAACATCAAATCCATGATGAAGGACATCTGATGAGCGGAAATGAGATGCGCGTAGGACTGCTGGGACTCGGCTGCGTGGGTTGCGGTGTCATCCGGGCACTGTCGCGCAATCAGGAAGAGATCGAGCGGCGGGCAGGACGGCGTTTGAATATCGTGGCGGCCTGCGCCAGAGACCTGAGCAAGGAGCGGGACTGCGACCTCGAAGGGATTCAGCTGACGCAGGATCCCCAGCAAGTGGTGGATCATCCAGAGGTGGACGTGGTCATCGAGTTGATGGGCGGCATCGATCCCGCCCGAGAGTTGATTCTCCGCGCTATCGACCAAGGTAAACCGGTTATTACTGCGAACAAGCACCTGATCGCCCTACATGGAAGCGAGGTGTTCGCGCATGCAGAACAAAAAGGCGTCAACGTTGCCTTCGAGGCAGCCGTCGCAGGCAGCATCCCGATCATAAAGAACATTCGGGAGAGTTTGAGCGGGAACCGGATCGAATGGATCGCCGGCATCATCAACGGCACGGGGAACTACATCCTGACCGCAATGGAAGACGGGGGACGCTCGTTTACGGAAATACTGGCCGAGGCGCAGCAACTCGGCTACGCGGAAGCGGATCCGACTTTTGATATCGACGGCACGGACGCCGCGCACAAGTTGACGATCCTGGCTTCCATCGCGTTCGGCATTCCCTTGTCCTACGACCGGGTGCACGTCGAGGGAATTTCGGACATCACATCGGAGAATATTGCGGATGCCCGCTCCTTGGGATATCGCATCAAACACTTGGGCATTGCCAAGCGAACGGAAGAGGGCATCGAGCTACGGGTTCACCCTACTTTGATTCCGGATTCGCGTCTGGTAGCCAATGTCGCCGGCGTCATGAACGCGGTGGTGGTCATGTCCGACGCGGCAGGCGCGCACCTGTATTACGGCGCGGGTGCCGGCGGAGACCCGACGGCCTCGGCAGTCATCGCGGATCTAGTGGACGTCGTGCGCTCGCTGACCACCGATGCAGAAAACCGAGTGCCGCATCTGGCCTATCAGCCCCATGCATTGAGCGACATTCCTCTCTTGCCGATCGAGCAGGTGACAACTGCCTGCTACCTGAGACTGCAGGCGATAGATCGCCCCGGCGTATTGGCCTCGGTCACCGACATCCTTGGCAACCTGGGAATCAGCATCGAAGCGATCCAGCAACGCGAACCCGAAATCGCAGCCGTGGACGGCAGCGTCCCCGTGATCCTATTGACTCACGAGGTCCCGGAAGACCACATGAACCAAGCCCTCTCACGCATCGAGGCACAGGAGGACATCGTCGCACCGGTTCAGAGGATCCGGATCGAACCTATGAGGTGAGGGGGGGTCTAATCGAATATGGAAAAACAGCACTACACTGGATTGATTGACCGCTATCGGGACTTTCTGCCGATCGCGCCGGATACGCCTGCGATCACTTTATGCGAAGGCGATACTCCACTCATCGAACTGAAGCGGCTTCCCCGCGAGTGGGGCACAGACTGTCGAGTCCTAGCCAAATTCGAGGGGCTCAATCCAACGGGTTCGTTCAAAGACCGGGGGATGACGGTGGCCGTGACCCGGGCCTTGGAGGAGGGCAGCCGAGCCATCATCTGCGCCTCCACCGGCAACACCTCGGCCTCTGCCGCAGCCTATGCGACCCGAGCTGGAATGGAATGCTTCGTATTGATCCCGGAAGGGAACGTAGCACTCGGAAAACTCGCCCAAGCGATCATGCATGGCGCCACCATCCTCCAGATCAAAGGAAACTTCGACGACGGCATGCGCCTGGTTCGGGAGGTCGGGGAAGAGATGCCGGTCGCCATCGTCAACTCCATCAACCCCTACCGCCTGCAAGGCCAGAAAACCATTGCTTACGAGACTGTCGAGGCACTAGGGGATGCTCCGGACTATCATTGCCTCCCGGTCGGGAATGCCGGCAACATCAGTGCGCATTGGATCGGATACAGCGAACTGGCCGATCTCGAGTCCTCCGTGACGGAGGCCTGCGAATCCTCTCTAGCTTCATGCTCCATCGCCGTGCCGAAGCAAGTCGACAAGCGCCCGGTCATGGTGGGATACCAAGCATCGGGCAGCGCCCCGTTCCTGCGAGGCGAATGGGTGGAGAAACCGGAAACCCGGGCGACAGCCATCCGTATTGGTCATCCGCAAAGTTGGGATTACGCGTGGATGGTTCACCGCGAGTCGGGCGGTTGGTTCGACGAATGCACGGATGAGGAGATCCTGGACATGCAACGGCAACTGGCCAGCCGGGAAGGGGTTTTCTGCGAGCCGGCCTCGGCGGTGTCGGTAGCAGGCGTCATGCGGGACATCCGCTCCGGCAAAATTGAAAACGGCAGCGTCGTGGTCTGCACCTTGACGGGACACGGGCTGAAAGACCCGAGCGTGGTCGAGGATGTGAAGCTGGAGAGCGTCGAGCCCACCCTGGCAAACATCAAGGATGTGATCGGAAGCAAGTTAGGCGTCTGACCAGGAGGCCCTGTCCTCCGCGTCGCTAGGTCGGACAAGTTCAAGTATCGAGTTTGATGCAACCCAGCCGGGTGAAGGGAACCAGGCGGGGAGTCGTCGCCTGGTAGTTGCTGTACGAGGGATAGCGCGACAAGGAGATCGACTCGGTCATCCTGGATGACCCGAAGAATACGCCAGTCAACACAATAAACCCAAAAGCGCTCCAGTTCAGAATTTCATCGGTTGCGGCGATGGCGAACAGGTAGAACATCCACCACATGCCAAGCTCACAGAAGAAATTCGGATGCCGGGAGAATCGAAACAATCCCGTGGTGATAAACGGTACCTCAACCGGAAGACCCTGAGATTGGCGTGCCTTCTTTTCCTGCTGGAAACGCCACATCTGCTGATCCGCAACGGCTTCTCCGACCCAGAACATGGCAAACAAGGCCGCGGCCAGTGCATCCAGCCAATTCAATGGGGATTCTAGGGCGGTCCAGGCGTGGTGTATGGGAGAAGTAAACAACCAGACGATGAATAACTGTCCTGGCGCGACGAAAGAAATATTGAAAACCTGGAACCAGAAGGGCCCGGCTTTTTCGCGCATATAAACCCACCGATAATCCTCGCCACCAGGTTGATAGCCTCCCTTTCTTGCATAGTTGAACGTCAGGCGGATCGCCCAGAGGCAGATCAGGAGCGTCATCAGATTCAGGCGAGGTGATGAGAAATCGGCGCTCGACGCGACCTGCAGGCAGAAAACGGCCGGGACCACCGACCAGACCCGATCCACCCACGAATACTCGCGCGTGATGACCGACAACAGCCAGCATGTGATCGCCAGAACTATGGCAAGGTCGAGGGCGGCGCCAAACGGCATGCCCACCAGTGGGTGATCAATAAAGTTCAAATACGACATGTTTCCCTCAAAACCTGCCGCAGGAACGCTTCCGCTCAGACTTGGCGCGCCAATTCTGCCGCGGCGCCGATGTAGTCGCGGGGCGTCATTGCCATCAGTCGCTGCTTGGCCTCGTCCGGCAAGTCCAGTCCCGTAATGAACTCGACCAGGCTTTCCTGGGTGATCTCTCGTCCCCGGGTGAATGCCTTGAGTTGTTCATAGGGATCCGGCAGGCCGTATCGCTTCATCACGGTCTGTACCGCTTCCGCCAGGACCTCGGGGCAGGCTTCCAGATCGCCTTCCACTCGCTGCGGGTCGACGTCCAGTTTGCCGAGGCCGCGCTCGAGTGCCAGATACGCATTGTTGCCGCAAGCCAGGGTCGCACCCATGTTTCTCAATACGGTGGAATCGCTCAGGTCGCGTTGCAGGCGTGAGATCGGCAACTTGTTCGCATAGTAGTTCAGCTCGGCGCAAGCCAGTCCCAGATTGCCTTCTGCATTCTCGAAATCAATCGGGTTTACCTTGTGCGGCATGGTAGAGGAGCCGACCTCGCCGGCTTTTGTCTTCTGCCGGAAATAACCCAGAGAGATGTACTGCCAGACGTCCCGCGCGAAATCGGTCAGCAGATTGTTGATCCGGATCAAGGCATGGAAGAACTCCGCAAATTGATCGTAAGGCTCGACCTGGGTCGTATAGGGATTGGAATCCAGCCCGAGTGCATTCAGCACTTTGCCTGAAATCTCATTCCAATCGATTTCCGGGTAGGCGGCCAGATGCGCGTTGTAGTTGCCGACGGCACCGTTCATTTTGCCCAGGAAGCGCATGTCGCGCAGTGAACCCAACTGGCGCTGGAGACGGGCCACCGTCACCGCAAGTTCCTTGCCTACCGTGGTCGGCGAGGCTGGCTGGCCGTGCGTGCGGGACAGCATTGGAATGTCGGCGTATTCGTGGGCCATGCCCTGAATCTTCTGCTCAAGGCTTTCCAGTGCCGGCAACACGACCTCGGTGCGGGCGCGATCAAGCATCAAGGCGTAAGCCGGGTGGTTGACATCCCAGGAGGTGCACGCGAAGTGGATGAATCCCTCCAGTCCCGCCAATTTCTCGTCTTCCTTCAGCTTTTCACGTAGGAAGTACTCCAAGGCCTTGACGTCGTGGTTGGTCTCCTTTTCGATGTCTTTGACCTGCTGGGCCTGCTCCGGGGAAAATTCCGCGACCAGCGACTGCAGCCGTTTCCTGGCCGCATCGGACAAAGTTGGAACCTCGGGGATGCCGGGATGATCGGACAAAGCCAGAAGCCACGCGATCTCCACCTCGAGGCGGTGGTGGATCAGGCCGAATTCAGAGAATAACTGACGCAGTCGCGTGCTTGTGGTCTTATAGTAGCGCCCATCAACCGGAGACAGGGCGGTCAAAGGCGAAAGTTCCAAACGCGTAGTCTCTTACAACAAATTCACCCATTCATTATACTGTCCGGCACGAAGAACTGCTTTGGCAATCAAATGGCTTCATATCGCACAGAAAAAGACAGCATGGGAGAAATTCGGGTTCCCCAGGATGCCCGCTACGGTGCACAAACACAGCGCGCAGTGCAAAACTTCCCGGTCAGTGGCCTCGCCATGCCGCGTGCCTTCCTGTACGGACTCGGCTTGGTCAAGCAGGCCTGCGCGGAAGCCAACGCCAGCTTGGGCCTGTTGGAGCGGGAGAAGGCCAATGCCATCATCAAAGCGGCCCAGCAGGTCGCGAAAGGCCAGCACGACGCGGAATTTCCCGTAGATGTATTCCAGACTGGTTCCGGGACCAGCACGAACATGAATGCCAATGAAGTCATTGCGCATCTGGCAGGGAAGGGGGTACACCCCAACGACCACGTCAATATGAGCCAAAGCTCCAACGACGTGATTCCAACCGTTCTGCATGCCAGCGCCGCATTGGCGCTCCATGAGCAATTGCTGCCGGCCTTGCGGCACTTGCAGCGGGTGGCAGACGCCAAGGCGGCCGAACTGGATCAGCAAGTCAAGACCGGGCGCACCCATTTAATGGACGCGATGCCGGTCCGGATGTCACAGGAAGTCGGAGCTTGGGCCAGCCAGATTCGCTATGGAATAGAGCGTATCGAGGCAGTCTTGCCCCGGTTGCTGGAACTGGCGCAGGGTGGCACAGCTGTAGGCAGTGGCATCAACGCCCCGGAAGGCTTCGAGGAAGCATTCATTGAAGCGCTTCAAGGCAGCACTTCGCTTGAGTTCCGATCCAAACCAGATAAGTTCGAAGGGTTGGCGGCACAAGATACGGCTGTGGAGCTAAGCGGGCAGTTGCGTACGGTGGCCGTGAGCCTCATGAAAATCGCCAATGACCTGCGCTGGATGAACTCTGGCCCTCTGGCTGGACTGGGGGAGATTGCACTGCCGGCCCTGCAACCGGGAAGCAGCATCATGCCGGGCAAGGTCAATCCTGTGATCCCCGAATCAACGGCGATGGTGGCCGCTCAGGTCATGGGCAATGACGCGACGATTGCAGTAGCCGGACAGTCCGGCAACTTCCAGTTGAACGTCATGTTGCCAGTGATTGCCTATAATCTCCTGCAAAGCATTGAATTACTGGCTAATTCATCGAGACTTCTGGCTGATCAGGCAATTGCCGGCTTTACCGTCAATGAGGCAGTTCTTCAGAAATCGCTTGAACGGAATCCGATTCTTGTCACCGCGCTCAACACCGTAATCGGTTACGAGAAAGGGGCGGCCATTGCGAAACAAGCCTATGCCGAAGGGCGGCCGGTCATCGATGTGGCGCGTGAGCAGACCGACTTGTCCGAAGATGATCTGAAACGTCTTCTGGACCCCGGCGCTTTGACCCGCGGGGGTATCCAGAAGTAACTGGAAAATTACTGCTGGAACATCAAGAAACCCTAGCGAAAGAAGCCCGTAAGGGCTTCTTTCATGTTTCTTCTGGATTGAGCTAGGCCCGTTTAAGCGGCAAGCTGGCGCAGGACATAATGCAGGATTCCCCCGTGCCGGTAGTATTCCGACTCCTGCGGGGTGTCAATGCGTACAGCCACCTCAAACGTCTTCGATGCGCCTCCATTGTCGACCGAGGTCGCCTGGACCTCCAATCGTCCGCCAGGCTTACTGGCATCATTGAGCCCCAGGATGTCGAAGACTTCTTCGCCGGTCAAGCCCAGCGATTCTGCATTTTCCCCAGGCTGGAACTGCAACGGCAGGATGCCCATGCCGATCAGGTTGGAACGGTGAATCCGCTCGTAACTCTCTGCAATGACGGCACGCACGCCTTGTAGCCGCGGGCCTTTGGCAGCCCAATCACGGGAAGAGCCACAGCCGTATTCCTTGCCAGCCAACACGATCAGAGGAGTTCCCTCTTCGCGGTATTTCATGGCCGCGTCGAAGATCGACATCAACTCACCATCCGGAAGGTGCCGGGTCACGCCGCCCTCGACTCCGTTGGCAAGGCGATTGCGCAACCGGATGTTGGCAAAAGTGCCACGCATCATCACTTCGTGATTGCCGCGACGTGATCCGTAGGAATTGAAGTCGATCGGCCCCACCCCGCGTTCCACCAGGTAACGCCCGGCCGGACTGTCTTCGGCAATTGAGCCGGCTGGCGAAATATGATCGGTCGTGACCGAATCGCCAAGGTACGCCAGCACACGAGCGCGCTGGATATCCACCGGATCCGACACGTCCATGGAGAGATCTTCGAAGTAGGGCGGGTGCGACACGTAAGTCGACTCGGGCCATTCGTACAAGCCGCTTGCCGCACTTTCGAGTTTTGCCCAGTGCTCGTCGCCCTGGAACACGTCCTGATAGCTTTCGCGAAATTGCCCGGCATCCAGTGCGCCACCCATGACTTCAGTGATTTCCTGCTGCGTCGGCCACAAATCCTTCAGATAGACCGGCTCGCCCTGTGGTGTCGTGGCCAGTGGCTCTTGGTACAGATCTAGATCCATCCGTCCAGCGAGGGCATACGCAACCACGAGAGGCGGCGAGGCCAAATAGTTCATCAGAACCTGAGCGTGTATGCGCCCTTCGAAGTTTCGATTGCCGGACAGCACGGCGACAGCGGTCAAGTCATGATCGCGGATGATCCGCGAGACCTGCTCCGGCAGAGGGCCGGAATTGCCGATGCAGGTGGTGCAGCCATAGCCGACCAGGTGGAAACCCAGCTGCTTCAAGGGGCCCATCAGCCCGGCCCGCTCGAGATAGTCCGTCACTACGCGCGAACCCGGAGCCAGAGAGGTCTTGACCCATGGACGGGCTTTTAGTCCCAGTTCCATCGCCTTTTTCGCCACCAGCCCGGCGGCCACCATGACCGAGGGATTGGATGTATTCGTGCAGGAAGTGATGGCGGCGATAGCCACCAGTCCGTCTCCTACGGTGCAGGTCTGCCCGTCGATGTCGACTTCCAAGTCGGGCTGGGTGGATTTATTGCGGGCTTGGTTGAGTTCTTCGAGCCGGGCCTGGAACTGCGAGGCAGCCTCGCGTAGCGGCACCCGGTCCTGGGGGCGTTTGGGGCCGGCCAGGCTAGGTTCGACAGAACTGAGGTCCAATTTCAGGGATTCACTGTATTCGACCGGCTCGCTGTCTGCATCGCGCCACATGCCCTGTTCTTTGGCGTAGGCTTCAACCCGGGCGGCCAGATTCTCATCTCGACCAGTCAGGCGGAGATAGCTGACTGTTTCGGCATCGATCGGAAACAGCCCGCAAGTTGCTCCGTATTCCGGGGCCATGTTGGCAATAGTGGCACGGTCGCCGATGGATAGCTGATCCAGACCGTCGCCATGGAATTCGACGAATTTCCCGACCACACCATGCTCTCGCAACATCTGGACGATCGTGAGCACCAGATCGGTTCCAGTCGCCCCTTCCGGCAGGGCCCCGGTCAACTGAAAGCCGACGACGCGGGGAATCAGCATGGAAATCGGCTGTCCCAGCATGGAAGCTTCCGCCTCAATGCCGCCAACGCCCCAGCCGAGTACGCCAATGCCGTTGATCATCGTCGTGTGGGAATCGGTGCCGACCAGAGTGTCGGGGTAGGCTTCCAGGACGCCGTCGCGTTCCTGGGCGAAGATTACGCGGGCCAGGTATTCAAGGTTGACCTGGTGCACGATGCCGGTGTCCGGCGGCACCACCTTGAAGTTACTGAAAGCGCTTTGGCCCCATTTGAGGAACTGGTAGCGTTCCCGGTTCCGGTCGAATTCAAGCTTCGCGTTGAGATCGAAGGCCTGGTCGCTGGCAAATTGGTCGACCTGGACCGAGTGGTCGATGACCAGTTCGGCCGGCTGTAGAGGATTGATGCGTTCCGGGTTGCCTCCCAGGTTCCCCATGGCTTCACGCATGGCGGCGAGATCAACAACGGCGGGGACCCCGGTGAAGTCCTGCATCAGCACTCGGGCGGGGCGGAAGGCGATTTCCTGGCTGGCCTCAGCGGAGGGATCCCAGTCCAGCAGCGCCTGAATATCGTCCGAAGTGACTGTACGGCCGTCCTCGTGTCGCAACAGGTTCTCCAGAAGGATCTTCAGGGAGAACGGAAGGCGGTTGGCTCCCTCTAAGTCGGCCAACCGGTAAATCTGATATGTTTCCTCGCCCACCTTGAGCGTGGATTTGGTGTTGAAACTATTTCCCATGTTTTTGTAATTGAATAAATTTTAGTGATCCGAGAAGGTGAATGCGAGCATCCTGCTGGCACAGATCCGTCGGCGAAAGGTATCTATTTTCGCACGAATGCGCTTAGGAAGGGCGCTCACTCTCACACAGCGCTTTAAGAATAATGCCTCCACCAAGACAGACTTCCCCTAGATAGAACACCACCGACTGACCTGGGGCGGGAGCCCACTGTGGCTCGGTAAAACTTACTCGATAAACATCTCCGCCTTGCTCCAGCCGGCAGTCTTGCAAGGGCTGGCGGTGACGAATTCGCGCCTTTAGTGCATGTTCCTCCGGCGGTATGCCGGCGATCCAGTGAGGGGGTTCGATCTCCAGCACGCGCACATTCAAGGCCGGGTGGTCCCGATCCTGAGTCACGGTCACCTGGCCGCTTTCCATATCCTTGCCAACAACGTACCACGGGCCTTCGTTGCTTCCAGAGACCCCTCCAATGCCCAGGCCGGTACGTTGGCCGATCGTCTGGAATGCCAATCCCTGGTGTTCTCCGAGCTTGCGGCCGGAGGAGTCGACGATAGGGCCGGGGTGAGCCGGGATGTAGTTCGCCAGAAAATCTTGAAAGCGCCGCTCCCCAATGAAGCAGATACCGGTGCTGTCTTTCTTGTCATGAACCGGGAGGCCGATCCGGCGTGCCTGTTCCCGGGTTTCCTGTTTGGTCATGCCGTGCAGAGGGAAGTGTGCGGCCACGATCTGCTGCTGATCCAGGCGGTGGAGGAAATAGGTCTGGTCCTTGTCCCGATCCTCGGCTTGGATCAGTTCCGGGGTGAGGCCGTGGAATCGGATACCTGCGTAATGCCCCGTAGCGATACGTTCCGCGCCAAGCGTCCGAGCGTAGTCTAGGAAAGCCCGAAACTTGATTTCCCGATTACACAGGATGTCGGGGTTCGGGGTGCGGCCAGCCGAATACTCGGCCAGAAAGACTTGAAATACGCGATCCCAGTATTCCGAGGAAAAATTGATGGTGTGCAGTCGCAGGTCGAGCAGGTCGCAGATTGCGCGGGCATCCGCGAGGTCCACCGCCGCCGCACAGTACTCCTCAGTGTCGTCTTCCTCCCAGTTCTTCATGAATACCGCCTCGACATCCACACCACTTTCGCGAAGCTTCCAAGCGGCGACCGCCGAATCGACGCCGCCAGACAGCCCAATCAACACCTGCGCTGTCATAGCGGGAATTCGATCAGGAAGAGATGAGTGAAAGCGGGTGCCGGGCTCCGGCCAGGTAGTCGTCGACGCATTGCAGCACCATCGGGCTTCGCAGCTGGCGTTCCGGCAGGGCGGCAATCTCATCCCGCGTCATCCACACGGTTCGGATGATTGTGTCGTCCAGCTCTTGATCAGGGTATTCCTGGATCAACCGCCCGCAGAACGCGAAACGAAGATATACGTGCGACAGGCCGGGCGGGTGGTACTGATAGACCCCGACCAAGGCTTCCGGCCGAAATTCCCAGGCCGCCTCCTCAAGGATCTCGCGGACGCAGCCCTGCATCAGGGATTCGTCACCGTCCACATGCCCCGCAGGCTGGTTGATAACCGTCGCGCCGCCGACCTGCTCTTCGACCAACAGGAACTGGCCGTCCCGCTCTGCAATCGCGGCGACGGTTAGGTGGGAAGTCCAATCCATGGTGAGAACTCAAACCGAATTTATAGCAAGGATATGATAGAGTGAATTTCAATAAAAGACGAACTTTCAGCCACTTCTCCTAATGTCCGAGTGCCCGCCTAGGCGGATTCGGCAAGCAAGGCGGCTGAAACCGTCAAAAGCATCCCGCGGAGTGCGGGGGAGGGTGTAATGAGCGGCGCATTCGGAGAGGAATTCGAACGCGCGCTGTCGGAAGTCTGGCAGCTCGCTCGGAATCGCGGTCACGGCTATGTGACCCTGGAACACCTCGTCCTCGCAATCCTGAACGAGCCCACCTCGCAGGGGCTGTTCCGCGAACACGAGATCGCCTTGTCGGTCTTCCAGGACGAACTGCTCGAGTTCATCGACCGCCACACCCCCCGCACCGGCAGCACGTCTCAGAAGGTGGAGGAGACGCGCAGCGTCAGCCGTGTGCAGGCGCGCGCGCAGATGATTTTCGAGATCCCCACCGGTGTGCATGTACTGGAAATGCTATTCGAAGAACCACAGTCGCATGCAGTGCAATTGCTCCGGAAACATGGCCTCGACCGCGATCAGGTGTCACAATTCCGGGTTCGCATGGATCGCGTCCGGTTTGGCGCGCAAGAAGGCGAAGGGCGGAAATCACCCCAGCGCGGCGACCCGATGGAGGTTTTGGCACGCTCCAAGGTTGCCATGGAGCACTGTGCAATAGACCTCAACGAACGCGTGAAGGCAGGGGCGATTGACGCACTGATCGGGCGCCAGGATGAAATAAACCAGATGATCCGAACTCTGGGGCGAAGGCGGAAAAACAACGTGGTTTTGGTTGGCGAGGCGGGAGTCGGCAAGACGGCACTGGCCGAGGGGCTTGCCTGGAGGATCGTCCAAGGTGATGTCCCGAAGAATCTGGCTGCGTCGACGGTACTGTCCCTGAATGTCGGCAACCTTGTGGCTGGGACCCGGTTTCGCGGCGATTTCGAGGAACGCATGAAGAATTTCCTGAATAGCCTGAAGAAACGCCCGGACACGATTCTTTTCATTGACGAAATTCACATGCTGGTCGGGGCCGGTTCCGCCTCCGGCATGGCCATGGATGCGGCCGACCAACTCAAACCCCTGCTGACGACAGAGGGTTTCCGCTGCATCGGCGCCACGACTCACCGCGAATTCCGGCAGATCTTCGAGCAGGACTCCGCCTTGGCGCGCCGATTCCGCCGAATCGAAGTCGAGGAGCCTTCCATTGTGGAAACCTACCAGATCCTGGAAGGCTTGAAAGAAAGCTACGAGAAACATCACCAAGTCACCTATGGCGAAGATGTCATCCGGGCAATCGTGGATCTGTCCGCCAAGTATCTGCACGACCGGCAGCTTCCGGACAAGGCCGTCGACCTGATGGACGAAACCGGATCCGGTTGCCGCTTGGAACCGGACAACCCAGCGCCTTATGCCGTGCAGATCCAAGATGTGGAGCGCACCGTCGCAACAATGGCGCGAATTCCGGAACGCAGCGTCAGCACCTCATCGGCGAAAGCCCTGCTGGATCTGGATCAGAGACTCAAGGCCCTGGTCTTCGGCCAGGACGAATCAATCGACCAACTGGCTCAGGCAATCAAAGTGTCTCGGGCCAGCCTGAAACCGGAGCAGCGTCCGATGGGCGCTTTCCTGTTCAGCGGCCCGACCGGGGTCGGCAAAACAGAGGTCTGCCGCCAACTGGCGGAGGTGATGTCGGTGGAATTACTTCGCTTCGACATGTCGGAATATATGGAACGCCAATCGGTTGCACGCCTGATCGGTGCCCCACCAGGCTATGTCGGCTACGACGAAGGAGGCCTGCTGACCGAGGCGGTCATGCAGCATCCGTACGCGGTGCTACTGCTGGACGAGGTGGAGAAGGCACACCCGGATGTCATGAACGTGCTGCTGCAGGTCATGGATTACGGCAAGTTGACCGACAGCAACGGCCGGGCCGTGGATTTCCGGAATCTGCTGCTGGTGATGACCTGCAACGTCGGAGCGGGCCAGGCCAGTCGCGCCAGCATGGGATTCACGCCACAGGATCATGGCACCGATATTCAACGGGAGATCGAGCGGGCCTTCGCGCCTGAGTTCCGGAACCGGCTGGATGCCATCGTCCAATTCGCCCCGCTTGACGAGGAGAGCATCCTGGCGGTGGTCGGAAAGTTTTTGGGTGAACTTCAGGACTCCCTGCGCGAGCAGGCGATTTGGCTAAAAGCGGATATCCGTGCCCGACGCTGGCTGGCCAAGGAAGGATTCGATCCGGTAATGGGCGCGCGCTGTATGGAGCGGGTCATGCGAGACCAGATCCGCGTCCCCCTGGCCGACAAGATCTTGTGCGGAACCCTAAGTGAAGGCGGGACGGTTCGCCTGACAGCAAACAAGGCCGGGTTGCGCATTACTGTGGAGTCGACCGAAGAGGATGTGCCGGCGACGGTGCACTAATTACTGTATTTATCGGGTTCGATAAACGATGCGGCCTTTGCTGAGATCGTATGGGGTTAATGCGACCGTGACCTTGTCACCGGTCAGGATTCGGATGTAATGTTTCCGCATCCGACCCGAAATGTGGGCTGTAACGACGTGCCCGTTCGTCAATTCAACCCGAAACATGGTGTTGGGCAGGGTCTCGACAACGACCCCCTCCATTTCAATATGTTCTTCCTTCGGCATGCTTCTTCGCTGGGTTGCGGGGCGCTCATTATCAATCATGTCTCACCGAATCACAAGTTACAGGGAGTGGCACAATGACTTTCGCCTGCGTTTTCCCAGGGCAGGGTGCCCAGAAGGTCGGCATGATGGGCAACCTTGCCGCGGCGTATCCCCAAATTGCAAAGACCTTTGCAGAAGCTTCCGAAGCGCTGGGCGAGGATTTATGGAAGCTGGCGGATGAAGGTCCGGCCGAACAGTTAAACCAGACCCGCAATGCCCAGCCGGTTCTGCTGGCGGCGGAGACTTCGATCTGGCGAATCTGGCAGCAACGCGGAGGACCGTCTCCCGACTACCTCGCCGGCCACAGTTTTGGGGAATACTCGGCTTTGGTGGCAGCCGGGGCGCTGGAGTTTTCCAGCGCAGTTCCGCTGGTGCGCCATCGGGGCGACTTGATGCAACAGGCAGTCGGCGAAGGCATTGGCAGTATGGCGGCAGTGCTCGGTCTTGAAGATGCACAGGTGCGCGAGATCTGTACGCAGGTGTCGTCTCCAGATGCGGTGGTCGAACCCGCCAATTTCAATGCCCCCGGCCAGGTGGTTCTTTCCGGGCACCGCCCAGCAGTGGAGCAGGCGGCCGAAGCTTGCCGAGAAGCTGGTGCACGACGTGCCATGTTGCTGGATGTCAGCGTCCCCGCGCATTCCAGCCTGATGCACGCAGCAGTCGCTCGCTACGCGGAGGCTCTTGAGGCGGCAGAATTTACTCGCCCGGAAATTCCGGTCATCAATAATGTCGACGTTCGAGCGGAGGCGGATCCTGCCCGGATCCGGGACGCGCTGAAGCGGCAGCTGTACTCGCCGGTGCGCTGGACGGAAAGTATACTGTGGATGACAGAGCAGGGCGTGAACCTGCAGATCGAAATGGGGCCAGGGAAGATCCTGACGGGATTAGGCCGGCGCATCGACAAGTCGATGCGCGGTCTGTGTCTGGAGACTTCGGACAGCCTGAATCAAGCATTGGAGGAGACCGCAGATGCAGGGTGAAAACGCTTTGGTAACCGGTGCCAGCCGGGGAATCGGCCGGGCGATCGCCTTGGCACTGGCTGAAAACGGCGCGTATGTCACCGGCACCGCCACCACGCAGGAAGGAGCACAACAAGTCGGCACGCTTCTCAACGAGGCAGGGCTGCAGGGGGCAGGGGAGACCCTCCAACTGCAGGATCCGGAATCCGTGAGCGCGCTGCTCGCGCGCCTGAGCGAACAGGGTCACATGCCGACGATTCTGGTCAACAATGCCGGCATCACCCGGGACAACCTCCTGCTCCGCATGAAAGACGAAGAATGGGACGATGTCCTCAGCACTAACCTGCGGGGAGTCTTTCAGCTCACCCGCGGCTGCCTGCGCGGCATGCTCAAGGCGCGGCATGGGCGCATCATCAGCCTGTCCTCCGTGGTCGCCTTCATCGGCAATCCCGGCCAGACCAACTATGCATCCACCAAAGCCGGCCTGATCGGGTTCACCCGGGCGCTGGCCCAAGAGGTCGGCATGCGCGGCATTACGGCCAACTGCGTAGCCCCGGGCTTCATCGAGACAGACATGACCCGGGCACTCTCGGACGAACAGCAGGGCGAACTGCGGCAGCGGATTCCGCTGCAGCGCCTGGGAACCGCCGAGGACGTTGCCGCAGCAGTCCTCTATCTGGCCGGAGAAGGAGGGGGATACATCACGGGGGAGACGCTCCACGTCAATGGGGGCATGTTCATGGGCTGAGCGGTGGAGGCCGCCCATCCTGCCGACACAACCATATGGAATTCCTGCGCCGCCGGTATTGCTATAATTGACCCGGAATGTGGGACGGAGATGCGTTTGCCGCATCGCTTATTTTTCAGCCTTCCACGATTCACTTATCAACCTGAGGAAATAATCATAATGAGCGACAACATCGAAGAACGTGTCATGAAAGTCGTTTCGGAGCAACTAGGCGTTGACCGGGGCGAAATCTCGCTGTCATCGGCGTTTGTTGCTGATCTGGATGCCGACTCCTTGGACACGGTGGAGTTGGTCATGGCTCTAGAAGAAGAATTCGACCTGACCATCCCCGATGAGATGGCCGAGAAAATCACGACCGTCCAACAGGCGGTGGATTTCATCACGAACGGATCCAGCGAATAGCTCTTCTCCCTTCGGATCTCTGATCAGCCCAGAACATCGTCTGCGCAAGAAGATTCTGGTGGATTCCACGGTCATCGGCGCCCAACAGCCCTGTTTTTCATGACCCACTCCCGATTCCGGTTCCCGTATGTCCCGGCGTAGAGTCGTAGTCACCGGCCTTGGAGTGGTTTCGCCGGTTGGTTCGACAGTTCCCAAAGCTTGGGAGAATCTAACGGCGGGCCGCAGCGGAATCCGACCCATCACCCGTTTTGATGCGACTGATTTTTCCGTACGCATCTGTGGCTCGGTCATCGACTTCAATGCCGACGACTACATCCCCCCTAAGGAACAGAAGAAGATGGATGTCTTCATCCACTACGGCATTGCCGCTGCCGCGGATGCCATTCGGGATTCAGGGCTGGAGGTCACTGAAGAAAATGCGCCGGGCATTGGCGTAGCCATCGGCTCTGGAATCGGGGGATTGCCGTGCATCGAAAATAACCACGGTGCCTTCTCGGCTTCCGGACCGCGCAGGATCTCTCCATTCTTCGTGCCCAGCAGCATCATCAACATGGTTTCGGGCGACCTGTCCGTCATGTTCAACCTCAAAGGCCCCAACATCGCCGTTGTCTCGGCCTGCGCCACGGGCACGCACAACATCGGATTGGCAGCCCGGGCAATCACCAATGGTGATGCCGACGTGATGGTGGCAGGTGGAGCCGAAATGGCGACCAGTCCACTTGGCGTCGGTGGCTTTGCCTCGGCTCGGGCCCTCTGCGCCTCACATAACGATGATCCCGAAACTGCGTCTCGTCCCTGGGATGCCGAGCGCGACGGATTTGTTTTGGGAGAGGGAGCAGGTGTGCTGGTGCTCGAGGAATACGAATCCGCAAAGGCCCGGGGTGCCCGGATCTATTGCGAAGTGATGGGGTTCGGAATGAACGGGGATGCTCATCACATGACCCAACCCGGCCCCGGCGGGGAAGGGGCCGCCCGTTGCATGCGCCGGGCTCTGGAAGATGCCCAGATTTCTCCGGAAGAGGTGGACTACATCAATGCACACGGCACGTCGACCCCAGCGGGAGATAAAGCGGAAACCGAAGCCATCAAGACCGTATTTCAGGAGCATGCCAAAACGGTGGCGATCAGCTCCAACAAATCGATGATCGGGCACCTGCTCGGTGCCGCCGGTGGCGTCGAAGCGGTTTTCAGCGCATTGACCATGCACCACCAGGTCATCCCTCCCACCATGAATTACCAAAACCCGGATCCCGACTGCGATCTCGACTACGTCCCCAATACAGCCCGCGAAGCACCGGTAGAGGTGGTTCTGTCGAATTCATTCGGCTTTGGGGGGACCAATGGCAGCCTGGTCCTCAAGCGTGTCTGAACGGGGCTAGTTCCGGACTGAGTCCTGCTCATGATTTTGGTCGATGGCGTCGCACAATCTCAGGTCGACGCGACGGACCGGAATCTCCACTATGGCGATGGACTGTTCGAAACCCTAGCGGTTTTCGCGGGGGAGATTCGCTGTTGGGAAGATCACTGGCGGCGACTCAGCGAAGGATGCCAACGGCTGGGCTTGCCGTGTCCTGATCCGGCCTTGCTGGAACACGAAGTCTCTGAACTGAGCAAGAATGCCGACCGAAAAGTTGTCAAAATCCTACTCACTCGCGGCTCGGGGCCACGCGGATACCGGGTTCAACCGGGAGCCGCCCCCCGCAGGGTACTTATCGCGAACGACTGGCCGGACCATCCTCCACAACATGCGCAGGAAGGCGTTCGTGTCCGGCTATGCCAAACTCGTTTGGGGCACAACCCCGCGCTGGCCGGCCTCAAGCATTGCAGCCGGCTAGAACAGGTGTTGGCCCGGCAAGAATGGCAGGATGAGGCGGAAGAGGGCCTGATGCTTGACCTGGACGGAAACGTCATCGAGGGAACCATGAGCAACGTATTCCTGGTGCGTGAAAACACGTTGGTGACTCCAGACCTGAGCCGGTGCGGAGTGGCCGGCGTCACCCGGCAACGGATCATCGACCGATCCCCCAAGCTGGGCATTCCGGTGGAGATCTCCAAGGTCGGGCTAGAACAGGTGGAGGAAGCCCAGGCCCTGTTCTTGTGCAACACGCTGATCGGCCTGTGGCCGGTTCGCTCCTTCGAAGGTCGTGATTATCCGCTCTCGGACCTGCTGCCGACGTTGCGCACGATCGACGGATTGGAGGTTTCATGAAGCCTCACCATCTGCGCTTGGCCGCCATGGTGGCGTTCATTGCCGCGGTCGCGCTGGGAGCGCACGTCTGGAATGCCCTGACCCGGCCCACGATCCCGGCGGAGCACGTCATCGCTTTGACTGTCGACAAGGGCGACAGCTTCTCGCAAGTTACGGACAAATTGATTCAGCATGAAGCGGTCGCGGGATCACTGTATGCCTGGATCGCAGCGAAGCTGCTCGGGGCCGAAACCCGGATCAAGGCGGGCGAGTACGTTCTGCTGGGCCCCATGACCACGTTGAGGGTCCTCAAGGAACTGATCGATGGCGGTGGGGTGCTGCACCGGCAGACCTTTTTCGAGGGTTGGACCACTCGGGAAATACTGGAAGCGCTGAAAAAGAATCCCACCGTAAAGAAAACGGAGAACCCCCTGGCGCGATTCGGGTACTCCACAGCGGAAGAAGCGGAGGGGGCATGCCTTCCGGATACCTATAAGCATTACCGGGGTGATCCGGACTATAAGATTCTGGAATTGTGCATCATGGCCATGCGCGAGACCCTGGAAGAACTATGGGCCACGCGCGCCTCGGGGCTGCCTTACGACAACCCTCGGGATGCCCTGATCCTGGCCTCCATCGTCGAAGCGGAAACCACCTTGCACGAGGAGCGCCCCGAGGTTGCGGGCGTCATAATTTCCCGCCTGCGCAAGAACATGCGCCTTCAGACGGACCCGACGGTGATCTACGGTCTTGGGCCGGATTTCGACAACAATCTGACCCGGAAGCACCTGCGGGAAGACCCTGCGGTCAACCCATACAATACTTACCGGATCTATGGGCTCCCCCCCGGACCAATCTGTAATCCGGGCCGGCGTTCCCTGGAAGCCGCGCTCCAGCCGGACTTGGAAACCGAAAACCTGTTCTATGTCGCAGTCGGAGACGGGAGCCATTATTTTTCGAAAACCTATGAGGAACATGTGGAAGCCGTTCGAAAATACCAGTTGGGGAAGAAATGACGCCGGAGAGGGGGCTGATTTCAACTAGTAACTGCAACAGATTGTAAAACGAAGTGCGAGACGGTCAGTCGGCTGTCTCCAAGGAAAGTTTTTTCGATTCTCGGCAGCGGCAGCCTGGGTATCTAGCGTTCCGAAGCCACTTTCGGGCTCGTCCGTCCAAAGGGAGGCGGTTCTGGCGTTGCCAGACGGGCTTTGGTGGGGGACGAAGAGACGCTTACAGAAGCCGTTCCAACTGTTCCCGCCAGGCTTCCGCCACGGGGGCATCCGGCCCGAAGAACACCTCGTTCGGGGTGCGCCAGCCAAGGCAGCGCCGCGGTCGATTGTTGAGTTGCTCCTCAACCCGGCGTAGTTCTTCTTCGGTGATCGTGTCGAAGCGGTGGGACTTCGGGAAGTACTGCCGGATCAGACCATTGGCGTTCTCGTTGCTGCCGCGCTGCCAGGCGGCATAGGGCCGGGCAAAGTAAAAGGCCGCCTGCAGGTGCCGGGCGATCCGGCGGTGGCCGGCGAACTCGGTGCCGTTGTCCGACGTCACGGTGAGGACCCAGGCTGCCAGCGGCTGGAGCCGGTCGATCACCTGCGCCGCCACGTCGTCGGCCTTGCGCCGGGCGAGATGGGCCAGGCGCACCAGCCGGGAGCGGCGTTCGGTCAGGGACACCAGAACCCCGCTGCTGCGGCATCCGATCACGGTGTCGGCTTCCCAGTCCCCCAGGCGGGACCGGGTCTCGACCACCGCCGGGCGTTGTTCGATCGGCGTGCGATCCGGAATCGTCGAGCCTCGCGGCACGCTGCCATACCGCTTGCGCCGCTTCCGGCAATGGCGCAGGCAACGGTACAGGTCGCCGCCGCCGCGCTTGTCTTTCAGGATCCATTGGTAGATCCACTCGTGACTGACGCTCGGGCGCCTCTCCTTGCGCAGCCATTGGCTGATCTGCTGCGGGCTCCAGTATTGCCGAAGCAGCGCCTCCACCTGGTGCACCAGGGCCGGCGGAACCCGCCGTCGGGTTTTCTGCCGGCGCCGCTGCTCGGCTTTCTGTTGCGCCCGTTCGGCCTGATAGCCTCCCGACCGGCCACTGCCGTTGCGCCTCAGCTCGCGGCCGACCGTGCTTCGGTGAATGCCCAGACGCCGGGCGATCTCCGCTTGGCTCAGTTGGTATTCGTTCCGATACAGCTCAATCTGGTATCGTTGTCTCGGGGTGAGTTGCGTGTAACCGCTCATAATTGCCTCTCATCCAGGCGGTTTTTGACAATGAGAGGGTACCGCAACTCATTCTCCATTCCCGCCGGTTGCCGGAATCGTTGCAGTTACTAATTGAAATCAGGGGGCATGTTTAGGGAATTACTAACATAACTTGACAGACCACAACTCAAGGACAATAATCCTGCAATGATAGTCCATCGAACCATTCGTTACCGCCTGCATCCGGGTTCCAGCCGGAAGCACCAGTTGCTCCACGGCACCGCCGGAGCCTGTCGGTTCGTCTGGAACCACATGGTCGGGAAACTCAAGGATGAATACGAGTTCGGCATCAAGCCGGACTTCCGGCACTATTCCCTATGCCATGTATTCACCGTCATGCGGAGAGAAGATGGCACGACAAAATGGTTGCAAGACTATCCGTCCAAGGTGGTCAGAATCTCCCTGAAGCCCATCGAGACGAGCTACAAGGCATTCTTTGCTGATGTGAAAGCGGGAGGCAAACTCAATCGGAAGCCTCCGCGATTCCATGGCAAGTGGACGACTGCGCCTTCGTTTCCAATTAATTACGAATCCGCGAAGGTGGTGGGCGACAGCCTGTACGTGCAGAAGATCGGCTGGATGAAGATAAACGGCAACAATCCGTACCCGGACGGCGAATTCAAGTCCGGCCGGATCAAGCATGAATGCGGAGACTGGTACGCCTACCTGACCTATGAAGTTCAGGCAGAAGCGAGTCTTCCGCACAGCATCCGGGAAGTGGGCATCGACCGTAACGTGTCGGAGGGACGTTGGGCCGTACTGTCGGATGGCACGAAGCACCCGGGCCCCGACCTTGGGAAAAAGGTCGCCCGGCGCAAGCGATACCAGCGCAAGTTGGCGCGTCAGGTGAAAGGAAGCAATCGCAGGAAGGTGACGAAAGTGCGGTTGCAGAGGGCGTTCCGGGCCGAACGCTTCGCACGGCTTAACTGGGCGCACCACACCAGCAAGGACATTGCTTCACGGTACGACGTGGCCTACATGGAGAAACTGAAAATCCGGGGCATGACTAAATCCGCCAAGGGAACCATCGAAAATCCTGGCAAGAGCGTCAATGCGAAATCTGCCCTGAACCGGAAGATTCTGGCCAGCGCATGGGGCACGCTGGAATTGTGCCTGAACTACAAGACGGAAGTACGCAAGGTGCATCCGGCGTACACCAGCCAGACCTGCCACCAGTGCGGGCATGTCGACAAGGACAGCAGAAAGCAATCAGACTTCAAGTGCACCGCTTGCGGGCACGCAGACGATGCGGACGTGAACGCCGCATTGAATATTTTGGCCTTCGGGAATGGGGCAACTGGACGTGGAGGTGGCGACACCGGCGGGGCATCCTGCCACAGTCGGCCTGTGAAGCGTCAAGAAATTGCAGAACCGGACAGGCGCGAGTTTGTCTAGTTATGTTAGTAATTCCCCATGTTTATCAGCCTTGAAGGCATCGAAGGGGCCGGAAAGTCAACTCATCTGCCGGCTCTCGTGGACTTGCTTGAGTCCCACAAGATTTCCTGCCTGCCGACCCGGGAGCCCGGCGGGACTGAATTTGGCGAACGCATCCGGGAAATCCTGCTGTCCAAGACCCAAGCACCCTCAAGCGTGGAAGCTGAACTGCTTCTACTTTTTGCGGCCCGGGCGGAGCATGTTCACACACTCATCAAACCGGCCCTAGAGGCTGGTTCATGGGTGCTGACGGACCGTTTTCTCGATGCCAGTTTCGCCTATCAGGGGGCAGGTCAGGGGCTCGGCGTTGACCGGGTCGGAGAATTGGCGCAATGGCTTCTCCCCGACTTGCGCCCGGACCTGGTTCTCGTTCTGGACACCTCGGTGACCACGGCGTTGGAACGCGTTCAAAAGCGCGGGCAGAAAAAAGACCGCTATGAAGAAAACGATGTGGAGTTCTTCACTCGTGCGCGACAGTATTACCTCGACCAGGCCGCCTCCGAACCCGAGCGCTACCGGGTGGTCGATGCGGAACGCCCAGTGGATGAGGTTCATCAGGAACTTTTGGAAATTGTGCTTGAGCTGATCTGATGGCCGAACAGCAAGTGCCGACTTGGCTGGAACCGATCTGGGAGCAATGGAGGGTTGCCTACCGAGAAGGCCGGCTGCCACACGCAGTGCTGGTCACCGGGCCGTCCGGAATCGGCAAGCGCTGGCTTGTCGAAGCCTTCGTGCGCGGCGTTCAGTGCCACTCACCAACAGCACAAGGCCTGCCCTGCAACGAATGTCCTTCGTGCAAGCAGTACGTTTCATACCGCCAACTCGAAAGAAAATCCCACCCCGACATTGACTGGTTAACCATCACCCGCTACTCCATCGGGATTGGCGACATCCGAGACCAAATCATCCAGAGGCTGACCCTCAAGGCCAACTACGGGCGTATGAGGCTTTTAGTGATCGAGCCGGCCGAAAGGATGACCCGGGCGGCCTCGAATGCGCTCTTGAAAAGTCTTGAAGAGCCACCCCCCGACACTATGCTTTTTCTGATCAGCCATCAGCCGGGACGCCTGCTGGCGACGATCCGAAGCCGGTGCCAGAGGTATGCCTTGCCGGAACCGAGTCCAGAACAGAGCCGGGCGTGGTTGGCTGACTTCATGACTCCTGAACAGGCCGAAGGCGCCTTGAACGCAGGGGGCGGCATGCCGATGCGGGCTCTGAAGATGCAGCAGGATGGTCAAGTGGACTTCCGAAACGAATTCGAACAAGGCTTGCGCGATGTCTTGGAAGGCAAGCAATCGGAGTCAGCTTTCGCCAGCGCATGGAATGTCACTCCAGCCCAAAGCAAGGGGAAAGCCCGATCGGGGAGCGAAGAGCCACAAGAGGAAATCTCCATGGATCTGCGGCTGGTCTGGCTGATCGACCGGGCGGTGGCGGAAGCCCGAAAGAAAGTGGACGAAAAAGATTCTGTACAGAATGTCCAGGCAATCCTCAATGTCTACCAAAAGTTGCTGGAGATCCGGGCGCGAGAATCCAGCATTCCTGCGCCGCAGTTGAACTTGGAGGCGGCATGCCTCGCTTTGACGGGTGCCTCCCGGGGCGCGAGCTAGGAATCGCTGTCGAGAATTTCTTGCAAGGTCTCGAGCGCAAACTGCAAGGCGTTTCCCGGAGTATAAAAGTGAGGGGAGAAGCGGATGCCTCCACCGCGTGCCGCACAGAGAATACCTCGCTCCATTAGTTGCCTGTACACTTTTCCACTCTCCTGCCGGGAAGGAGAGAACGTCAGGATTCCTGCACGCCGGTCAGGTTCCAAGGGGGTCAGGATCCGGCAATCCAAGGCACGCAGGGATTGATCGAGTTGCTGAATTCGATCCGCAATCCGCTCCTCTATATCCATCATGCCGACCTCGTGCAGCAGGTCCAAGCTGGCGCGCAGGGCATAGATGCCGAGTGTATTCAGGCTCCCGCATTCAAACCTGCGGGCATCGGGGGCCACCTCCCAAGTCGCCTCATCGTATTGCCCCGCCCGAGCAACCATGTGCCAGCCGTATTGGGATAGGTTCAGCCGTTCATACAGCTCCGGGCGAACCCAGAACAGCGCGATGCCTTCCGGCCCCAGCATCCACTTGTGCGCATCTGCGGCCAGAAAATCAATCCTGCTTTCACGCACACTTAGTGAATGCGCGCCCAAACTCTGGATTGCATCGACGCAGAATAGGGTAGGGGCATCGTGTAAAGCCTGGCCTAACAGGGAAAGATCCATCTTGAGTCCCGAGGCGTAGTGGACGGAACTGGTCGTCAGAACCCGAGTGCGCGAGTCAACCTGTTCGAGAAGCGCGTTTTCCGGAGCTTCCGTCGCATTGACATCCACCCAGCGAATCTCAGCCGAATGCCGTTCGGCCACGGCCTCCCAAGGAATCCGGTTCGAAGGGAATTCCTCCTGCGCCAAGACGATGTTGTCCCCAGCTTTCCAATCCAGCCCGAATGCCACAGAGGAAATCCCCTCGGAAGTATTTTTCAGGAAGGCAATCTCATCCTTCGATTCCGCGTCCACCAACCAACGGCCAAGCTCGCGCAGTTCCTGCTCCTCCTGCAACCATGTCTCGTAACGGCGAGTGCTCCAGCTTGCATTCTCGTAAGCGAACTGAGTCACGGCCTTGACCGTCGTCCTTGGCCATGGGGCAACCCCTGCATGGTTCAGGTGAACCAAGTTTGGATTCAATTCAAATAAATCGCTGTAAGGCATGGATAATTCGGTTATAATTCGGCCGTCAGCACACTAGTATATTTGCAGGCATGTCGGGCGGGTTCTTTTGGAAAAGTCTCTGGGGCGGGGTGGTCTTCGCCCTGGCCCTGCCTATGGCGGGCGCTGAGCTCCTTGATCTGCCTAAAAACGGAGATTCGGTGCTGGGGACTTCCTACAACATCACAACACACTACGGCGAAACAACGCCGATGTTGGCTCAGATGCATCAGATTGGATACCATGAATTGCTATCGGCCAATCCGAATGTACATACTTGGATGCCCGGGGAGGGCGTCCAGGTGCACATACCCAGACAATACATTCTACCGGGAAAGGCTCGCGCGGGCTTAGTGCTGAACCTTGCGGAATTACGACTCTACTACTTTGACACCGATGCCGACGGAAAGTCCCTAGTCCGAACCTACCCGATCAGCGCAGGGCGAGTTGATTGGGTGACGCCCATCGGACCCACCCGGGTCTTGGACCGCCTCGAGAACCCGAACTGGTACCCACCAAAATCGGTCATTCTTGAGCATGCGGCCATGGGCGAGGAATTGCCCAAGGTCGTTCCCCCGGGCGCGGACAACCCTCTCGGGCGATACGCCCTAATGCTTGAAGCCGACGGGTATTTCATTCATGGAACGAACCGGGAGCAGGGCATCGGCATGAGAGTGACGCACGGATGCATCCGACTACGTTCCGACGACATCGCCGAACTAATTCACCGAGTTCCCATTGATGCGCCGGTCGAGATCACGTCGATGCCACTCAAGATCGGACTGCTGAATGGCATCGTCTATATGGAAGCGCACCCCAAGCCGCTGGAAGAGTTTCCGATGCCGGAAAAGAATCCCATGTTCACAGAAACGGATGTCCTGCAGCCGATCTTCGCCCTTGAAGAGCAGCTGCCGGCAGGAAACTACGTAATCTACTGGGAGCAGGTGATGGAAGTTGCGCGGCAGCGACTCGGAGTGCCTGCCGCAGTGGGCTGGGATCGCAAGGTGCAAATGGCCGTGCCGGAAGGAAGACCGGAATTGCTTTGGAGGCTGGACAAGCCCACTGACTCCAGCTAAAGAAAAAGGGCCTGTTTAGGCCCTTTCTCTGATGATTCAATTGCTGAAGATTACTTCTTCTGCATGTTATGCATCATCGTATTGAGGCGGTGAGAATTCGCATCACAGCAGGAAATTGCCATACGCGCCAACTCGTCAGCTGTTCTAGCTGCCTCATTAGCTTGGAATGCAATGTGGTCTGCCGCTTTGGCCATGCGCAATGCTTCATCTGCGGTAGATTGAGCCGCAGCAACTTGGGAATCCAACGTTGCAAGGTGATCCATGACCGCCTGAGGAACGCCGCATCCAGTGAGGAAGGCACCACTCAATATAGCCCCGAGGGCTAATGCCTTTACTTTTTTATCCATGTCAACTCCAGAGTTGTTGTGTTTTGTTTTTTTAGTGCACTTTTTGCGGCGCGCATTACTAGTAAGATTACCAAGCATTGAGCACCGTCGGGCTGATTGTACAGATTTTATTGTAATAATTCAACTCGGCATAGAATCTTCGTTCTCGCCTCATCTACCTGATTATTAGACATGGCACGTTTC
This sequence comes from uncultured candidatus Poriferisulfidus sp., assembly GCA_965116525.1. Taxonomy (GTDB): domain Bacteria; phylum Pseudomonadota; class Gammaproteobacteria; order Poriferisulfidales; family Poriferisulfidaceae; genus Poriferisulfidus. The sequence continues at coordinate 71,076 of OZ220694.1, read as the reverse complement.
ACTATGAATGTATCGTCCTGGAAAGTTTCGATAATCCGCGTGGCCTTTGTCTCTTTTCTTGGGACGGTGGCGATATCTCTCCCAGTTCCAGTTCAGGCCTGGAATGCCTTCAACGTCCAGTATCTTTACGGATCGAACTATGAGCTGGAACCCGAACAGGTCGACATTCTCACTCTCGAGTGGGCCAACGGCTGGGCCTACGGGGACAACTTCGCATTCGTCGACATTACGAACTTTGTTCAGGGCGACAACACTCTCTACGGAGAATGGGCGCCACGGCTGAGCTTATCCAAGATCACCGGCAAGGATTTGTCCACAGGGCCGATTCAAGATGTATACCTGTCGGCCACAGTCGAATTGGGTGAAGATATCTCCAATTACCTGATCGGGGGAGCGGTCGACCTCGCAATGCCAGGCTTCAATTTTTTCCAGGTCAATGGGTATCTAAGGGAAAACTCCGAATTGTCAGGATCCACATGGCAAACGACCATAATCTGGAGTTCTGATTTTGAGATCGGCCAGGCACGTTGGAACTTCTCGGGCTTTATTGACTGGGCCGGGTCCGAAGGAAAGTCTGGGACATTTGCCTATTCGAAGCACAATTTCCACGCCCAACCGCAGTTGCTTCTGGACCTGGGCCATTTGCTGGATCGACCAGGGAAGATCTATGCCGGCGTGGAATGGCTGTACTGGCATAACCGGTACGGGATACCTGGCATTACTGAATCAGTCGCTCAAGCGATGGTCAAAGCGCATTTCTAGATCCCTTGCTGATTTCCTAGTGTTTTAGCTGAAAAGGCGGCTCTTGGCCGCTTACCGTTATGGTGCCAGCCCCCCCGAATTGCCAAACCTTATACTTCGCATAAGGAATATTATGTAAAGTTTTATATTTATCAAGGTATGCCAGGATCGCCTTCGGCGGTACGATAAAGCCTGAAACTGGCTCTAACCATGCGCATTTCCCTACTGTCCGATACCCACCACAATTTCGGGGATTCCAGCGAATGGCCGTATCCATTGCCGGATCACGACATCCTGATTCTCGCCGGAGACATCTCGGAGTACGTCGACAGCCCAGCAAACCTCACCGAAGTCCTAGAGCACTACCGTTCGCGTACAGACCGCCCAATCCTTTATTTGCCAGGAAATCACGAGTTTTACCGCCATGACTACCACCAGACACTGGACCGGATCCGGCGCGATACCGACCAATTCGGCATCGAATTGCTGAATTGCGACCGTATTCAGTACGGCGATGTCGCATTTCACGGATGCACCCTGTGGTCTGATTTCACGCTGTTTGGAGCCAAACAAGCTGATTTATACGGGCTGTACGCCGAACAGTCAGTCAGCGATTTCTACGTAATTGGCTTTGAAAACAGGGCTTTTCGCCACACTGACTGTGCAAAATTGCATCGCCAGGAGCGTACTTGGCTTGAGGAATCGCTGGCTTCGTCAGATGCCCTGTACAACGTGGTAATTACGCATTTCGCGCCGATTTCGCAGTGCATTGCCGAACGTTATCAGGGCGATCAACTGAACCCTTATTTTGTTGCGGGCTGCGAGAACTTAGTCGAGCAATACGAACCTGATCTCTGGCTATACGGCCATACGCATCAGGCCGAAGACTTCATACATGGTAAAACGAGATTTATTAACAATGCTCGCGGATATCCTAATGAAAAATCAGAAACTAATTTCAGTCCCAACAAGATTATCAAGGTCGGGCACAAAGCTTAGCGGTACTCGTTGCGCAAGCACCCGATTCCTTCGATTTCGACTTCCACCGTGCAGCCGCGAGGCATAGGACCAAGTCCTATCGAGGTCCCGCAGCAGATCACATCTCCCGGGCACAAGGTCATATTCGCGGACAGTTGTGAAACCGTCTCCGCTGGCGACATCATCATGTCCGAAGCTGGATAACGTTGTTTCTCCTCGCCATCAACACGCGTCACGATTTCCAGATCCCGATAATCCAGCCCGGTCGCGACGACTGGCCCGAACACCCCAAACGTGTCAAACCCTTTTGACCGTGTCCATTGGTCAAATCCCTCATATTCCTTCAACAAACTGAACGCGGTCACGTCGTTAATGCAGGTATAGCCGAAAATAGCTCGCTCTGCTTGGTCTAGGGAGGCTCCGCTGATGGTCTGTCCAATAACAATCCCGAGTTCGCCTTCGTAAAACACGTCTTCCGTGACCGAGGCTGGATGCCTGATCACCTCGCCAGTCGCCAGGAACGAGGAATTTGCCTTGAACAGGTATAGCGGAGTTTCCGGGTACTGCAGCCCCTTCTCGTCGGCCAAAGCCCGGTAATTATTCCAAAGCGCAGGCATCTTGCTCGGCATGGTCGGAGTCAGCACACGAACTTCGCCCAGCGAGACCGTCTGATCAGTTAACACGGGCGCCGCGAACATATCGCCTTCGCACACTAGGATGGTCGAGCCCTCCAACTGGCCGAAATTCACCCGGCCATCATGCTCGAAACGGACCCAGTGCGTCATGCGCATGCAACCTGGCAAGCGGTCTCCCGCAAAGCCTGTAGCGCCGACACAGAGGAATCCGGACGGGCGACAGCCTGTCTCCAGCTTTTTGCCCCTGGGCATCCCCTGAACAGTCCTGTGATATGACGCGTCATGCGAGCCAGCGGCACCCCTGCCCTGCACTGCTCTTCCAGATACGGCAAATAGGCGTTAAACGCCTCCAGTGGCGTTTCCGGTGCTTTTGAACCCGGGAACAGGGCTTTCTCGATCTGGCGTATGGCCCAATGGTCTTCGCATGCCAATCTCCCGACCATTACGCCGTCGACCTGGCCCAAATGCTGTTGCACTTCTTCAATTGAGCGAATGCCGCCATTGATTACGATGTTTAGATGTGAGAATTCGCGCTTAAGTGCCCACACGCGCTCGTAATTCAAGGGAGGAATCGTGCGATTCTGCTTTGGGTTCAGCCCGGACAGCATGGCAATTCGCGCATGTACATAAAACGTTCGGCAGCCAGCATCTGCAACGGTCTGGACGAATTCTGCCAAGGCCTCTTCCGTATCCTGTTGGTCCACGCCGATGCGGCACTTCACCGTCACCGGAATGCGGACTTTTGCCTGCATCGCCGCCACGCAATCCGCAACTCGGAGGGGTTCTTTCATCAAGCAGGCTCCGAAACGCCCAGCTGAGACGCGGCTGCTTGGACATCCGACATTCAGGTTCACCTCGCCATAGCCGAAATCCTGTGCAATGGCGGCGCAACGGGCCAAATCGTCCGGATCGCTGCCACCGAGCTGGAGTGCCACCGGCTGTTCGGCCGGATCGAATCCAAGCAGGGATTCGGTATCTCCGTGCAAAACCGCTCCCGATGCCACCATTTCGGTGAACAGCCAGGCGTGCGGCGACAAAACTCGCAGGAAATACCGGAAATGACGGTCCGTATGGTCCATCATCGGGGCAATGCAGAAAATTCGCTCAGACATAAGAAGCCTCGGACGCTCATTGTAAATCAACGAGATAAGCTGGCGCCCTGCTTCGGGGCTGATTTTTGACGCTATAGTAGTGAGCCGCGTTTGGCTCTGGCCGCAATGACTCCACCTCCGACTCCCGCGCTCCAAATCAAAGGGCTCAAGAAAACCTATGCTGGTGGCGTAGAGGCGCTGCACGGGATCGACCTGGAAGTACAGCGCGGAGACTTCTTCGCACTTCTCGGACCCAATGGGGCGGGAAAGTCGACCGCCATCGGCATCATTTCCTCTCTGGTAACGTTTTCAGAGGGATCGGTCACTATCTTCGGACATGACATCGTTCGAGACTATGCAGCCGCCCGCGCCTGCCTCGGTCTAGTTCCGCAAGAATTCAACTTCAACCAGTTCGACCCGGTTTTCGATATCCTCGTGCACCAGGCCGGATACTACGGCATTCGCCGCCAAGATGCTGCCAGGCGCGCACAAAGGCTTTTGGAACAGTTCGATTTGTGGGAAAAGCGTTCGGTAGTGGCCCGCGAACTGTCGGGAGGCATGAAACGCCGGTTGATGATCGCGCGGGCCATGATCCACGACCCTCAACTCCTGATTCTAGACGAACCCACCGCGGGAGTAGATCTTGAAATCCGCCGCACCCTCTGGCATTACCTCAAAGAGATCAACTCCGAGGGCACGACGATCATCCTGACCACGCACTATCTCGAGGAGGCGGAACAGCTGTGTCGCACCATCGCGATCATCGACAATGGACGGATTCGCGCCGATACCACGATGCGGGAACTGCTGGACCAACTCGACTCGGAGCACTTCGTCCTTTATCTGAAAAGCCCCCTACCCCACTGTCCGCAGGTCGACGGCTACGCCCTGCGCTGCCCGGATCCACGGACGCTGGAGGCCACAGTCAGCAAAGGCGCCGACCTGAGCCAACTGTTTGGCGAACTCAATGCCCAGGGCATCAACATCGTCAGCATGAAAAACAAGACCAACCGACTGGAAAAACTTTTCCTGCAATTGGTTGGGCACCATTTTGATTGAAATATCATGCCACTGAAACAGCAACTTATCGCTCTTCAGAGTATGCTGATTCGAGAGTATCTGCGGTTCATGCGCATCTGGGTCCAGACTCTTATTCCGCCGGCGATTACGACCGTCCTGTATTTCATCATCTTTGGGGAGCTAATCGGCTCGCAGCTGGCCGATATCGGTGGCTATCGCTACATGGACTACATCGCCCCCGGGCTCATCCTGATGTCCGTCATCACCAATGCCTACGCCAACGTCGTCTCCTCGTTCTACAGTTCAAAGTTCCAACGGCATATCGAAGAATTACTGGTTTCCCCGGTGCCGAATTTCGTGATTTTGACCGGCTTCATCGGCGGTGGCGTCATGCGGGGATTATCTGTCGGACTGACAGTCACGGCGGTGACCGTCTTTTTTGCCGAGATCCCGCTTTCCCATCTTGCTCTGACCTTGGGGGTCGCCGTCCTGACCTGCATCCTGTTCTCTCTTGCAGGATTCATCAACGGCATTTACGCGAAAAGCTTCGACGACATCTCGATCATTCCAACCTTCGTGCTGACTCCCCTGACTTACCTAGGGGGCATTTTCTACTCCTTGGACATGCTCTCCCCCTTCTGGCAGCAAGTCTCCCTGTTCAACCCGATCCTGCACATGATCGGTTTGTTCCGCTATGGCTGGATGGGGATTCAGGAAGTGGACACGGTCAATTCCCTGCTTCTGATTATTGCGGTCATCGTCGTGCTGACTTACGTCTGCCTGCGGCTACTCAAGCGGGGCACCGGCATTCGGCCCTAGGCTGTCTTTTTCACAAAATACGGCTTTGGAATCGGACCACGCGGCTCAAGGCTACTGGTATCTTTTAGAAAACTGGCGTCCCCAAGGGGATTCGAACCCCTGTTGCCGCCGTGAAAGGGCAGTGTCCTAGGCCTCTAGACGATGGGGACTGTACAGTCGGATGCGCACTCTAAGTCAAAAGTGCCCTATTCGTCAAATTATGCATCAAAAATCGCAGCCCGTAAACGCCGCATCGCGCGTTCCCTCCCGAGCAAAACCAAAGTGTCCTCAATGGAGGGCGAGACCGTCCCCCCGGTCACAGCGACGCGTAGCGGCTGCGCGACCTTGCCGGGCTTGACCTGGTGGCGCTCGCAGGCGGCACTAAGCAAACCTGCCAAGGATTCAGCATTCCAGTCACTCTGCTCCATCTCGCCTGCCAGTTCCTGCAGGATCGAAAGAGCCTCCGGAGTAAGAAATTTTTCTCGTGCCGATTCGTCCATTCCCGGATCTTCCAACAGCATCCAGCGACTTTGGGCAGCCATGTCCGCCACGTTGCGGCAACGTTTGCGTTGCACTTCAATGAGTGCGTTCCGATTCGAGGAGTCCAAGGCATCGGAATTCAGGCCTAGACGGGCGCAATGCCAATCGAATTCGGCATTGATCTCACTCTCGGACACCTGGTCCATCTGTTGCTGATTGACCCAGGCCATTTTCTTGGGATCGATCCGGCTTGCGGCTGAGTTCAGTCCGGAAAGATCGAACTGCCGGATCAACTCTTCGGCCGAAAACAGTTCGTCGTCTCCATGGGCCCAGCCCAGACGCGCCAAGATGTTCATCAAGGCCGTGGGCAGATACCCCTGCTCGCGGTACTGCGCCATGTCGGCGGAATCTTTCCGTTTGGACATTTTGCGTCCACCCTCGTCGAGGATCATCGGCAGGTGCGTATAGCCAGGCGCATCCGCACCCAGTGCAGAAAGGATGTGAACCTGACGCGGCGTGTTGTTGAGGTGGTCGTCTCCCCGGATGATGTGCGTGACACCCGCATCCATGTCGTCCACCACGACGGCCAAGTGATAGGTTGCGCTCCCATCCGCCCGGGCAATCACCAGATCGTCCAGTTCGGAGTTGGAAAAGCATACCTCCCCTTTCAGGCTGTCTCGGACAACCACGTCGCCTTCAAGCGGGGTTTTGAACCGGATGACTGATTGTGCCGACGGGGGATTGTCTCGGTCGCGACAATGGCGATCGTAGCGTGGTTTGAGCTTCGCCGCCATCTGTTCCTTGCGCAGTTGTTCCAGGCGTTCCGGAGGGCAATCACAGTAGTAGGCATTCCCCTGGTCGACCAGTTTCTGGATGATTTCCTGATGACGCTCCGACCTTTGCGACTGGTAGACCACCTCGCCATCCCAGTCCATACCCATCCACTGCAGCATGGACATGATTTGCTGGCAATGCTCGTCTTTGGAACGTTCCCGATCGGTGTCTTCGATGCGCAAGAGGAATTGGCCCCCGCAATGCCGGGCGTAAAGCCAGTTGTACAGAGCCGTACGGGCTCCCCCCAAATGCAAAGCACCCGTCGGGCTTGGAGCGAACCGGGTTCGGACTGCGAGGTTGGACATTCCGGGCGGGAAGCAAAAGCAGAATTCGAAAGATCTATCTTACAGTTTGAGCGCTGATTCGGGTCGAACTGAACGTCGATTCACTCGGTGCGTCTATGTAGAATAGAAGTTCGGTTTTGCGGCCACGCATGTCTTTATGTTCATTGATGCTTACGAAGCGAAAATTGCCCAGAGGCACTTCACGGCCGATCCATCGCAATACCAGGCCGCTCAACAGTTCCAACTTATCTTCGACCACTTGACTCGGCACTCGCGTGCCAAGGCGCTGATCCACGATCGGCTGCGCCGCTTGAAATCCAACTCTCCTACACAAATGTCCGGCCTGTGGCTGTGGGGCTCGGTCGGGAGCGGCAAGACTTATCTGATGGACTTGTTTTTTAATTCCCTTCCCCTGCGCAAAAAACGACGCATGCACTTCCACCGTTTCATGCGACACATCCATCACAAGCTCAAGCACATGCAGGACCGACGCGACCCCATCGATCTCCTTGCCGCCCGCATGGCGAAAAAATTCAAGGTGATCTGCATTGACGAGTTTTTCGTCTCGGACATCACAGACGCCATGATCCTGGCCGGCCTCCTGGAAGGCCTGTTCCGGCGCCGGGTCACATTGGTCACAACTTCCAATTGCGCCCCAGACAAGCTCTACGAGGGAGGGCTGCAGCGAGAGCGATTTCTGCCTGCAATCGAAATGATCAAGAAACACATGACGGTTTTCGAATTGGCGACATCTTGCGACTACCGTCTGCAGCACCTGGACGAAACCGAGACCTATTGCCTCAGCGCCAACGGAACCGCTGAACCGCTTCTGCAGGATCATTTCCAGTACCTGGCATCAGAAATGGATCGAAAAGAGACAACCATTGAAGTGGAAGGCCGCGCCATTCCGGTCAAGCGCCTGTCGCACGATGCGATTTGGTTCGACTTCGATGACCTATGCCAGTCTCCCCGCTGTGTCACCGACTACATCTCAATCGCGCGCTGCTTCCACACCGTGCTGGTTTCGGGCATCCCGGTCTTTGATTCGACGATGGACGACAGCGCGAGGCGCTTCATCGAAATGATCGACGAATTCTACGACCGCAACGTGACACTAATCGTCTCTGCCGCAGCCGAGCCAGACCAACTGTACCAAGGAAAGCGCCTGAAACAGATCTTCGAGCGAACCGCGAGCCGCCTGCACGAGATGCGAAGCCAGGCATACCTGGGACGGTCGCACCTCCTTCATTGATTCTTGCTAATATCACTCCATCCTCCCAGAAGAGCACAACCATGACGAACCCACCGAAGCGAATCGCCATCACCGGCGCAGCCGGCAACATCGCGTACCAAGCCATGTTCCGCATCGCGGCCGGAGAACTGCTGGGCGATCAGCAACCTGTCGCCTTGAACCTGATTGACATCCCTCCCGCCATGCCGTCACTCGGCGGAACCGCGATGGAGCTGGAGGATTGCGCCTTTCCTTTGCTGCGCGACGTCCGTCTGAGCGATGATCTGGAGAAAGGCTTTGGGGACGCGGACTATGTGTTCATGTTCGGAGCACGCCCACGCGGGAAAGGCATGGAGCGTAGCGACCTGATTCAGGAAAACGGGAAAATTTTTGGCCCCCAGGGCAAAGCCATCAATGATTTTTCGAGTCGCGACGTCCGGGTTCTCGTCATTGGAAACCCGGCCAACACCAATGCGCTGATTGCCCTGAACCACGCTCCAGACCTCTCGCCACGCCAATTCTCCGCGATGACCCGCCTCGATCACGAGCGATCCCGTTCACAGCTGGCAAATCAAACCGGCGAGCCGGTCGCCAACATCGCCCGCATGACGGTCTGGGGAAACCACTCTCCGAAGATGTTTCCTGACATTGGCTACTGCACGGCTTCCGGCACTCCGATCAGAGAACTGGTCGATGCGGACTGGTATCAGAAAGAGTTCATCCCAGGGATCCAGCAACGTGGCGCCAAGGTGATCGAGGCACGTGGCGCCTCTTCCGCAGCCTCGGCCGCCAACGCGGCCATCCTGCACATGCGCGATTGGGTTCAGGGAACGGCCAAGAACGATTGGGTCAGCATGAGCGTCTTCTCGGACGGCTCATACGGAGTGGCGGAAGGCATCGTTTTCTCCTTCCCTTGCCAATGCTCGAATTCCGAATATTCCATCGTGTCTGAACTGGAACTGGATGCTTTCGGGCGAGAGCAAATCACGGCCAACGAAACTGAACTCCTGAGCGAACGCGACACGATCGCCGACCTGCTCTCCTGACGGGAAACGTCAGGTCTCTTCGCTGGAGGCCGGTACCGGGATTTCCACCCGTACGGTCACGATATCCGTATCGTGGTATTGCTGGTGGTAGACCGAGGATGCCAAATGCCGCAGCAGTCGCAAGGAAACCTCGCGCTCGACTGAAGCTGAAATGGATTGCTTGCCAAGCAAGGCAATCCGGTCCTGAAGGTTCTCTTCTCCCGTCGCAGCGACAAACTCGAGAACGACTTCGTCGTCTTCCCGACGCGCCGTCAAGAGCAGGTGGCGCGCCCCCTTTCCGCCTTCTTGCTCGCGAAGCGTCAGCAGGGTTTCCTCGGTGACGGCAGAAAGACGGTCCATCATTGTTGAATCCCAGCCATGGCTGGATGTGAATTTGTGGAGGAACTCCTCGATCCTCGGGAGCACTGCAATATCAAGAGCTACTTTTATCTGGTGGCGACGGGGTTTCGTCAATTCCATGAACAGGGTCATGATGATGGCCACGAGGCCGCCAGCCGTGATCCCGTTGCTCAGAAGGCCCCCCGCAAATTCAGAAACATACTCGGGATAGATCCATCCGTTCTGGAGCCCGACTCCGATCCAGAATGAAATTCCGACGATCAATCCCGTTCGATAGTCGATGCCATCCTGAATCGCCACTTTCATGCCGACCACGAAAAGCAACGACAGCAGAACACCGATATAAGCCCCGGCCACCGGGCCGGGTATCGCCAAGATGATGGCAAGCGCCTTGGGGAGGAATGCCAAGGCAAGGAAAACCACGCCAAGGGCGACCCCGACCCTACGGGCTCCAACCCCAGTCAACTCGGCAACGGAAATGCTGGTCGAATAGGTCGTGTTCGGTACGGTCCCCAAGAGGCCGGACAACAGGTTGCCCACTCCGTCCGCTGCCACCGTACCCTGCACGGCACGGAAATCCACCGCCCGAGGGCGGCGCCAGGCGACACGCTGAATGGCGACGGAGTCCCCTACGGTTTCCACGGCCCCGACCAAGGTCACAAACACGAATGCCGGCACCAGTGTCCAGAATGCCGGCCCGAAACTGAGGTCGTAGCCTGGCCACCCAACCTCCGGGAAGCCCAGCCACGAAGCTTCGCCAACGCGGCTTACTTCATAGAGGCCGAAGAACCCGGCCACCATCGAACCGACGGCAACCCCGATGACCGGAGCCCAGAGGCGTAATATGCCGGTCGCCTTCAGGGCAACGCCACCAATGACCAGCAGGGTCGCGCCGGCACTCAGCGCGGCAGCCGACATGGGGGTCCCTTCGGGCACGGATGTCAGCAGGCCAAAGATGATCGGCATGATGGTGACCGGCACCAGCATGATGACCGTACCCGCCACGGCCGGGGTCAGAACCCTTCGAAACAGCGAAAGTCGCGCGGAAAGCGCGAACTGGAAGAACGAGGAGAGGATGACCAGAGTGGCCAGCATTGCCGGCCCTCCTTCCGCGATGGCGGTGATGCTGATCGCAATAAAGGCCCCGGACGGACCCATGGCGAGCGTGTAGCCGGCTCCGATCCGGCCGACTCGGACCGCTTGCAGGATCGTGGTGACGCCACTGACGGCAACAGCGGCGAATACAATCCAGGACAGGAAAATTTCGGTTCCTCCGGCCGCTCGGGCGACAATCGCCGGAGTCAGGACGATGCCGGAGATACAGAGGATGGCCAGTTGCAGACCCAAGCCGAACGCGAGTGGCGCCGGCGGATTTTCATCTGGCTGGTAGCGGACGCTCGTGCGTCGGGCAGAACTCTCGGTGTCTATGGCACCCCCTCCTGTCCCTGATTTACGAAACTACCGGGAGGCAAGTCATTGCCTCCCGGTATGTCTTCCGCTGTCAAAACGAGGATTTCCGCTCCTGCATTGGAGCAAAAACCCTAGCTCTTCAGAGTTACGCCATCCACGTTCGCCCATTCGGTCACGAAGTCGTCGAGCAGGTCGACAACCGCGTCCGGACGGTCTTCCAGCACATAGTGCCCGGCCCGCTCGATGATCTCGAACCGTGTCGGCCCCGAGATGGCATCTTTCAGCCGACGTCCCGATTCGACCGGCATCCAGGCATCGTGCAACGCCCAGCACACCATGGTCGGACAGGTGATCTTGCTGTGATCCACGCTCATGGTCTCTTCATTGGTCGGCTCCGCGCAAACATGGATCAGCGACTTGAAGCCGGTGAATCCCGGCCCGCGAGCCCAGAAAGAGAGATAGTTTTCCTTGACGTTCTTGTCGGTGAACGCGATCTTGTCGTGGCTGCCCATGAGCAGGAGCCCATGAAAGCCCGCTGCCGCCTGAGCCATGGCCGGTCCCAGAACCTCGTCCGGAGCGCCCACCAAGCCACTGAAGGCTTCCACCTCCAACACCGGCCAGTAATCCCAAGCAACCGGATTGATCAGAACCAGCCGGCTGATGTGGTCGACGTACTTCGAGGCGAAGATCTGGCAGGCTCCCCCACCGTGATCGTGGCCAACCAGGATAACGTTCCCGGTAAGGCCCAACCCTTCAATGACCGCCTTGATGGCCTCGGCCTGGTTCGTCAGGGAGTGAGTGAATTTGTCGAGAGGCATGCTCGACTGGCCGTAGCCCACCATATCCATTGCATAAGTCTGATAGCGGTCGGACAAACTTTCCTGCGCATGGCGCCACAACCGACTGTTTGTCGGAATTCCATGCACCATCAGCAGTGCCGGACCACTATCACCCTTCTTCTCAATATGGATTTCGAGATCTAAGCCATCGATGTTAATCGGTTGTTTCATGGATTCCCTCCTTACGGTTTTTCTTTTTTATAATTTTTCTTCAGGGCGTTTCCCCTGCCTTTCCCATTATCATACACCTAATTATTCCTCGCATCTATGACGATTTTGCTTCGATGAGATTCCTATTAATCGCCCTGATACTGTTCGGATTATTCCTGTTCTTGCGATGGCAGTATAGGCAGTCCCCCCGGCGGTTGTACCAGTGGCTTGCCGCCTTGGCCGGCATCGGCCTGATCGCGCTGGTCCTGACCGGGCGCGCCCACTGGATCGTCGGCGTGGTCGGTGGAATCCTTCCATTCCTCGGCAAGGCAGCGGTCCTGCTGCGCTGGCTCCCGTTTCTGTCCTGGGCACGGCGCACCTATGGTTCCGCCTCCATCCAACTGCAAACAGCGTGGCTGGACGTAACTATCGACCGGACGACCGGCACAATTGACGGAAGTGTGCGCCAAGGCGACTTCGCCGGGCAGCGCCTGTCCCAGCTTGATCTTTCGCAGCTGGAGGCCCTGCTGCAGGCCTGCCAGGGCGACCCGCAGTCGGTTGCCCTGCTGCGCACCTACCTGTCGCGAACCCATACCGGCTGGAGTGGCAGAGGACCCGGGAGAAGCACGGAGTCGGACGATTTCGAGGATTCTGCCATGTCGGCGGAAACCGCCGCCCAGATACTGGGCGTCTCCCCCAAGGCGCCGGAATCCGAAATCCGGTCCGCGCATCGCGCCCTTGCGCAAAAACTTCACCCCGACCGCGGCGGGAATGATTACCTGACCCGGAAAATCAACCAGGCAAGAGATATCCTGCTTAAGAAATCCCGGACGCGCTGACCGCGGTCGGCTTCCGGATCCTGGCCAGCATCAGCACCCCGAAGATGGAAGCATAGATGATCGGCTCCAGGTAATCCGCCTTGACCAGCCAGAAATAATGGAGAAGTCCGGCGGTCGTCGCGACATAGATCAAGCGGTGAAGCCGGTTCCAGGCATTTGCGAGCGCCCGCTGGGCGCGCCGGGTCGAGGTCAATGCCAGCGGCACCAGCAGAACAAAGGCCGTCATGCCTGCGGTGATGAACAAGCGATCCTGGATGTCCAGCCAGATCTCCTGCCAATCAAAGAACTTGTCGAACCAGAGATAGGTGCCCAAGTGGATCGAGACATAGAAGAACGCGAACAGCCCGAGCATCCGGCGGTAGCGCAGCAACACCGGCGCCTTTATCAGGCGAATCAAAGGCGTGACCAGCAGCGTCAGCAGCAGGAATCGAAGGGTCCACGTTCCCGTCGAATGGGTCAGGGTTTCCAGCGGATTGACTCCCAGGGTGTTAGTCCAGGCGCCATGAGCCAGATCAATCGCCGGCACGAGGCAGAGCAGGAAAAGCGCGGGCTTGATCCACCCCGCGGCTGTGGGCGCACGCATGACTCAGAAATATTTGTGCAGATCCATCCCGCTGTAGAGATGTGCGACTTCTTCGGCATAGCCGTTGAACATCAGCGTCTTCCGCTTCCGGAATTCCCCGATCCTCCGCTCGCGCCGCTGACTCCAGCGCGGATGGTTGACCTCGGGATTTACGTTGGAGTAAAAGCCGTATTCATGCGGCGTGGCTTGGTTCCATGCCGTCGGAGGCTGCCCTTCGACGAACCGGATCCGTACGATGGACTTGATGCTTTTGAAGCCATATTTCCAAGGAACCACGATCCGGATCGGCGCCCCGTTCTGGTTCGGCAGCACCTGCCCGTACATGCCGACGGTCAGCAACGTCAGCGGGTGCATCGCCTCGTCCATCCGCAGGCCCTCGACGTAAGGCCAGTCCAGCACGGCGCGACGCTGCCCCGGAAGATTTTCCGGATCCAGGATCGTCTGGAAGGCTACATAGCGGGCCTGCGAAGTCGGCCTTAGCTTCTTCAACGCGACCGACAACGGTACGCCTAGCCACGGAATCACCATCGACCAGGCCTCGACGCAGCGGAGTCGGTAAATCCGTTCCTCCAGCTGATCCACCGGCACCAGATCCTCAATCGCATAGGTGCCCGGGTTCTCACAGTGTCCTTCCACCTCGACGGTCCAAGGCTCGGTGATCAGAGCTGCCGCATTGCGCGAGGGATCCTCTTTTTTGTAGCCCAGTTCGTAGAAGTTGTTGTAATGGGTCGCCGCGTGCATGGGCGTGAGTTCTTCATCGGTCGAGTACGGACTCGACTGCACTGCCCCGATCGTCAGCCCCGCCTGGGCCTGCCCGCCCACCAGCAAACTGCCCGCCAAGCCTGCAGCCCCGGCCGCGCACTGTTGCATGAAGATGCGGCGCTGCCGGTAGATCTCCGGATCCGTCACCGCGGATTCCTTCTCGTCTGAACGCCTGGGAACTCGAATCAGCATACCGTCTCTCTCATCTGTGAACGGAACTACAAATGGGACATTGTTCGTCCGCCACGAGTTCCACTGTTCGCCATTGTGCCTCCGCCGCATCATAAAGCAATAACCGGTTGTACAGGGGGTTCCCGATGGACAGCAGGCACTTGATCGCCTCGACCGCCTGGACACTGGCGACGGCTCCTGCAACGGGGCCCAGCACACCGGTTTCAGAACAGCCTTCTTCCGGCACGGGCTCGGCGCCGAACAGGCATTGGTAGCAGACATCTCCTTTCTGGCGGTTGCGGAAGACCGCCACCTGCCCCTCCATTCGGATCACGGCCCCGGAGACCAGCGGCGTGGCAGATTCGACACAGGCCTGGTTGATCGCCAGGCGGGTCTCAAAGTTGTCCGTGGCATCCACGACCAGGTCTGCCGCCTGAACCTGCTCCCTCAGCAGGTCGCCCTTCAGGTATTCGGCGACGGTCTCGACGCGGATCTCAGGGTTCAGATCCTCCACGACCCGGCGAGCTTCCTCGGTCTTGGCCCGGCCCAGGCTGGATGTCCCGTACAGGATCTGGCGCTGGAGGTTCGCCAGTTCAATGCGGTCAGGATCGGCCAGTGTCAGCCAGCCCACACCGCAAGTCGCCAGATACATGGCAAGCGGAGAACCCAGGCCTCCCAGGCCAATCAGCAGGACGTGGGACTGCAGCAGGCGCTGCTGACCCTCGATGCCGACTTCCGGCAGGACGATTTGCCGGTTGTAGCGTAGGAGTTGCGGGTCGCCCAGTTCCGCGCCCATGATGAATCAGGATGCCTGCTTGGCCTTTTCCCCGGCCTCGAATGCCGCCATTTGCTCCGGGGTGGCCTCTTTCTGGTAGCGGGATTTCCATTCGGCATACGGCATGCCGTAGACGATTTCCCGGGCGGTGTCGTAATCCAGCGCGACACCCCGTTCCTCTGCCGCGGCCACATACCATTTGGACAGGCAGTTCCGGCAAAAATCCGCCAGGTTCATCAAGTCGATATTCTGGACCTCTGGCTTGCTTCTCAGGTGTTCGACGAGACGCCGGTAGACGGCCGCCTCGATCTCCTCGCGCTGGTTCTCGGGAATGTCCGACATTGTGTTCGTGGCCCTGACGGGTTTGTTTTCGGCGAAATTCAGTATAACCCGTGCGCCGTTCCTTCCCCTTACAATGAACCAATTCCGGCAGATGCTCAATAATGCCATGTCTGTACCTCCGGCCCACCCCCCGCCACTGACCGGCATGATCCTTGCCGGCGGCAAGGCGCGCCGCATGGGCGGACAGGACAAGGGGCTGGTTTCCTACCAAGGGCGCCCTCTCATCGCACATGTCCTTGAGCGTCTTGAACCGCAGGTTCACGCCGTGCTGATCAACGCCAATCGCAGCCACGACCAGTACGCGCAGTTCGGCCACCCCGTGATCACGGACGCGGAGGACGGCTTTCTGGGGCCGCTCGCTGGCATTCTCGCCGGATTGCGTGCGGCTCAGACAGAATTGCTGCTGTGCGTCCCCTGCGACAGCCCGGAGGTCAGCCTGGATCTGGCGGAAAGGCTGGCCTCCCCTTTTGCCGAGGAGGGAACCCGGATCGCCGTCGCAAGCTGCGCCGGGCGCTTGCAGCCGGTCTTTGCCATGCTACACACCGGCCTTTCTGATGCTTTGGATGATTTTCTCCGCCACGGCGGGCGTAAAATTGACGAATTCTATGGCGCACAGGGCTTCGAGGAGGTCCCTTTCGAAAATCCCGATGAGTTCCGAAACATCAACACCCACGAGGAATTGACGCTCTGATGGGCTCCAAATCTCCTACTTTGCTGGGTTTCGCCGCATTCAGCGGAACCGGAAAGACTGAACTCCTGACCCAGCTGATTCCGATACTAGCCGAGCAGGGATTGCGTATCGGCATGGTCAAGCACGCCCACCATGCGTTTGACGTGGACCAGCCGGGGAAAGACAGTTACCGGTTGCGCAAGGCCGGCGCCAGAGAAATGCTGATTTCTTCAGGCCGCCGCTGGGCTTTGATGCATGAATTGGGCGCAGAGGAAGAGGAAATGACCCTCGCGAAGCTTCTACCGAAGCTGGACACGGCATCACTCGATCTGATCCTGGTGGAAGGCTTCAAGCACGAATCTTTCCCGAAAATCGAGCTGTCCCGGCCGGATCTGGGGCATTCGTACCTGTACCCGGATGATCCCAACATCCTTGCCTTGGCGACCGACGCGCCTCCTCCGCCCGGGCTGACACTGCCACACCTCGACCTGAACGACCCCCCAGCCATTGCAGCCTTTATTCGGACACTACTGTAAAAAAGCCTGATTTGACGGCTTATTCCATATAATCGAATCCCCTCGCACGATGGGTTCCCAACAAAGCTGTAGCACCTTGCGTGTAAAATGTCTTATTCCAAAAAACCCCGTCCTGAGGTTCACGCAGGCTGATGATGCGTGAAAAGGTGTCGGATTGAGAACATTTATGCCCAAGCGAAAAATCAAACTGGTCAACGGCGGGAAGGAAGTCGAACTGTCGATTGCCGAATCGACCGAAGGGCCGGCTGCGGTCAACATCAGCAATCTGTACAAAGAACGGGGCTATTTCTCTCTGGATCCCGGGTTTGTCTCCACGGCCAGTTGCAAAAGCCAGATCACTTACATTGATGGAGACCTCGGCCTGCTTCGCTATCGAGGCTATCCGATCGAACAACTCGCGGAATTCGGCAACCATGTCGAGACTGCTTGCCTGCTACTCACCGGCGAACTTCCGACGCAAGATCAGCTCGAAGTCTTTACTAGTGAAATCAAATCAGAAACAAAGATTCCTAAGGGTTCATGGGAACTTATGCAGGCGTTTGAGAAAGATGCCCATCCGATGGCCATGCTGATGGCCGGACTGGCCCATCTGGCCTCGATCTACCACTCTGAACTGGATGTGCACGATAAAGCGTACCGCCAGCGGATGGCGCGGCGACTGATTGCGCAGGTCCCGGTCCTGGCGGCTCTCGGATACCGCTACCGGACAGGCCAATCTCCGGTCGATCCCAATCCGGAGCTCGACTTTACGTCCAATTTCCTCCACATGATGTTCGGCTCGAAGCCGGACCCCCTTTTCTCACATGCCATGGACGTCCTGTTCCTCCTGCACGCCGACCATGAGCAGAATGCATCCACCTCCACGGTTCGGCTGTCCGGCAGCTCCGAGACCAGCCCGGTGGCCGCCGTCGCCGCAGGCGTGGCAACGCTTTGGGGGCCGTCGCACGGTGGCGCCAACGAGGCCGTGATCCAGATGCTGGAAGAAATCCATGCCTCGGACATCTCAGTCGAGGAGTACGTCGAGCAGACCAAGAGCAAGAATAGCCATGCCCGGCTGATGGGTTTTGGGCACCGGGTCTACAAGAATTATGATCCGCGAGCGAAGTTAATCCAGAAAATCTGCTACAACCTGCTGGAGAAGCATGGGGAAGGCAATCCGAGCTGTCCTCTCCTCGAAACCGCCATGTCCTTGGAGCAGGCGGCCCTGAACGACGAATATTTCGTGGTTCGAAAACTCTATCCGAACGTCGATTTCTATTCGGGCATCATCCTCAAGACCATGGGGATCCCCCTAGACATGTTCACGGTCATTTTCGCCACGGCCCGGACATCGGGTTGGATTGCGCACTGGCTTGAGATGATGACGGACGAGCAGTTCCGAATCGGCCGCCCCCGCCAGCTATATACCGGGCACGCCCAGCGAGACTACGTCGCACTCGATCGGCGCAGTTGATTTCGGCTCAGATCTGAGCGAAAAATTCCTGAACGACAGACGAGAATCGTTCCGCATCGACCAGGAACGAATCATGGCCTTGGATGGACGGGAGCACGACCAGCTCGGCTTCGCGTCCGGCCTTGTTCAACCCGGTGACGATTTCTTCCTGCTGCTCAAGCGGAAAGAGAATGTCGCTCTCCACTCCAATCACCAAGGTTCGGCGCACATGGACCCGGGCCAGCCCGGCATTGACCGTGCCGCCATGCTCGGCGACATCGAACAGGTCCATGGCTCGTGAGAGGTACAGGTAGCTGTTGGCATCGAACGTGCCGACGAACTTCTTTGCGTTGTATTCGAGATAGGACTCCACCTCGAACTCGACACCGAACATCTCGTCCGAAGCCCGGTGCGCCGGAACCCGGGCGCGATTGAAGCGCTGCCTCCATTCCTGGGCCGCCCGGTAGGACATCAGGCCAAGCTTCCGCGCCAACCGCATGCCGCAGAGCGGTTCAGCGTCCAGTTCGTAGTTGCCCCCTTGCCAGCCTGGGTCGCAGCGGATGATTTCCCGCTGCAGCGACCGAACCGCGATTGTGAACGGCAGAGCCCGGCAAGCGGCTGAAATCACCAGGAGGTAATCCAGTTCGTCCGGGTACTGCAAGGCGTAGGCCAATGCAGACATGCCTCCCATGGACGGCCCGATGACCGTGTGGACATGGTCCACGCCCAGTTCGCGCATGGCGTGGTGCCCGGCTTTCGCGATGTCCTCGATCGACAGTTCTGGAAAATCCCCCCCGTAGGGCTTGCCAGTTGCCGGGTCGTGCGACGAGGGTCCGGTCGAACCGAAGCAACTGCCCAGGGAATTGACGCAGACGACAAAGAAACGGTCCGTGTCGATCGCCTTGCCAGGTCCGACCATGTATTCCCACCAGCCTGCCGTGTCATCTTCCTCGTTGGATGCGGCATGGGCGGTCGGGGACAGCCCGGTGAAGATCAGGATCGCATTGTCCTGGTTGCGCGACAAGGTCCCCCAAGTCTCATAACCGACCTGGACCTGGGCCAGGCGTCCGCCGAGACGCATGACGAAATCGGTTTGCCCATAATCCCCCGGCAGATTTATGACCCGGGTAGCCGGCGGAGTTCGGTCATGCGAGCAGGGCTGGAAATCGGGATGCGTCATGACGTGCGGCCGGAGTCTTTCCCTAGATGATAACCCTGCCGAAGGCAGTACCGCAACCAGTTGAACAGGAACCGGTTCCCGGCATGGCGGCGATGCAGCCATCCCGTCTGAAGGCCCCCCTCCGGAAGCCGACCTGGAATCAGGGGGATTCCGCAATGGCCGAGCAGTTCGGCCTGCCGCGAATCTCGATACAGTCGCACCTGCACATCCGGCAGGAGATCCGCCTTCTCCGCATCGTCCCAGCGGCAGGCCAGGCCGAAGGTAGCCGTGTGCCGGGTATGCTCGTGAAACTTCAGATGCAGGGCCGGCATGTCGGGCAGGGAATCGTCAAGATATCGGCGGATTTGCAAAGCAGGATTCCGCAACGAGGGGCACAATGCGAGCAGGCACTGGTAGTTGACGTCATACAGTTCCATCAGCGCGGCATGGTCAAGCGGATGCCGGTTTTCGGCAGACTGCGGAACGGCGGACAGGACGGCGGGGCGTTCAGTCACGGCTGGGCGTACCTGATCGAATTTTCCGGGCAACGGATTCCATGTCCGGGTCCGGGGCGGCCTGCACCCCCAGGAACATTTCCTGAAGGCTGGGGTCCGTGCATTCCAGCAGCCGCGCGAACGCCGCGCGCTCGGCGGGAGACGCTTGGGAATACTCGTGATCCAGATACCGCATCAGCATGAGATCCAACTCCCGGGTTCCACGCCGGCAGCGCCAGCGTAACCGGTCCTGCTCAGACACGTCAGGACTTGCTCAGGGCCACCATTTTCTTGATTTCGGCAATGGCCCGGGCCGGGTTCAGCCCTTTGGGGCAGGTCTGGGTGCAATTCATGATCGTGTGGCAGCGATACAGTTTGAAAGCATCCGCCAAGTATTCGAGCCGCTCGCCCGTCGCCTGATCGCGACTGTCCGCGAGCCAGCGCCATGCCTGCAGCAAAGCCGCCGGCCCCAGGTATTTGTCCGGATTCCACCAGTAGCTTGGGCAGCTGGTGGAGCAGCAGGCACACAGGATGCAATCTTCGAGACCATCCAACCGTGCGCGTTCTTCCTTCTGCTGCAGGCGTTCACGCTCCGGCTCGTCCGCGCCATTCTTCAACCAGGGCTCCACGGCGGCATATTGCCGATAAAAGCCCGACAAGTCCGTCACCAGGTCCCGGACCACCGGCATGTGCGGCAGAGGATAAATCCGGATGTCTCCCTTGAATTGATCCACCCCGCAAGTGCAGGCCAGAGTGTTCCGGCCGTTGATGTTCATGGAGCAGGAGCCGCAAATCCCCTCCCGGCAGGAGCGGCGAAACGACAGGGTCGGGTCGATTTCATTCTTGATCTTGATGAGCACGTCGAGGATCATCGGGCCGCACTCCTCCAGATCCACTTCATAACTGTCCAGCCTCGGATTCTCGCCTTCATCCGGCTCGTAGCGGTATACCTGGAAGATCCGCACTTCTCCCGCATCCGGCGGTGCCGCGTATTGATTGCCCTGCTTACGGACTACCGCGTTTGCCGGAAGAGTGAATTGAGCCATGATCCGATTGTCGTTCGCGATCAGTATACGCGGGCTTTCGGTGGAACCACTTCCACTTCGTCGTCCAGAGTGTACATATGGACATCCCGATAATCAATCCGGCACGTTCCCTGTTCGTCGGTCCAACAAACGGTATGCTTCATCCATTCGCTGTCGTTCCGCTCTGGGTAATCTTCCCGGGCATGGGCGCCCCGGCTCTCCAAACGGTTGAGCGCCGATTCCAGCGTCGCCACTCCCTGTGGCAAGAGGTTTTGTAATTCCAGGGTTTCAACCAAATCAGTATTCCAGATCAGGGACCGGTCGCTGACGTGGATGTCGCTGAAGGCTCGATCGGCGACCCGGACCTGTTCCAGGCCCTCTTTCAGGGTTTCGCCGGTCCGGAATACCGCCGCATGTTTCTGCATGGCCCGCTGGAGCTGCAAGCGGAGTTCCGCGGTCGGAGTCCCGCCACTGGCGTGGCGGAGCTTGTCGAACTGATCCAGGATCCGTTCGACCGATGCAGACGGTGCTTCCGGATGTGCGGCCCCCGGCTTAACCAGTTCGGTCGCCCGTATGGCCGCTGCCCGCCCGAAGACCACCAAGTCCAGCAAGGAGTTAGATCCTAGGCGATTCGCCCCATGCACCGAGACGCAAGCCGCTTCCCCGATGGCCATCAGCCCAGGCACGACCGCATCCGGATTCCCGTCCCGCATCGTCACCACCTCGCCGTGGTAATTCGTCGGAATGCCGCCCATGGTGTAGTGCACGGTCGGCAGGACCGGAATCGGTTCACGGGTCACGTCGACCCCGGCGAAAATGCGAGCCGACTCTGCAATACCCGGCAGGCGTTCCTTGATCACTTCGGCGCCAAGGTGCTCCAGGTGCAAGTGGATATGATCCTCCTCGGACCCACAGCCCCGCCCTTCGTTAATCTCGATGGTCATCGAGCGGCTGACCACATCGCGTGACGCCAAGTCCTTGGCATTCGGTGCGTACCGTTCCATGAAGCGCTCGCCCTTGCTGTTCGTCAGGTAGCCTCCTTCTCCCCGCACGCCTTCCGTAATCAAGCAGCCAGCACCATAGATGCCGGTCGGATGGAACTGTACAAACTCCATGTCCTGCAAAGGCAACCCGGCGCGCTGCACCATGCCGTTGCCGTCTCCCGTGCAGGTATGCGCGGAAGTACAGGAGAAATAAGCGCGCCCGTAGCCTCCCGTCGCCAACAAAACCGTGTGTGCGTGAAAGTGGTGCAGTTCCCCGGTCGCGAGATCCCAAGCCATCACGCCACAGCACCGACCTTCGTCGTCCATGACCAGATCCATGGCGAAGTATTCGATAAAGAATTTGGCGTTGTGCTTGAGGGATTGTTGATACAGCGTATGCAGGATAGCGTGGCCGGTGCGGTCGGCGGCAGCACAGGTGCGTTGTGCGATCCCTTCGCCAAAATGGGTCGTCATCCCACCGAAGGGGCGCTGGTAGATCTTGCCTTCGTCCGTCCGTGAAAACGGGACGCCGTAGTGCTCCAGTTCAATAATCGCCGGAATGGCTTCGCGGCACATGTACTGGATAGCATCCTGATCTCCCAGCCAGTCCGAACCCTTGACCGTGTCATACATATGCCAGCGCCAATCATCCGGGCCCATGTTCCCAAGCGCAGCACTGACCCCGCCCTGTGCGGCCACCGTGTGACTGCGGGTCGGAAATACCTTGGTGATGCAAGCGGTCGACAAGCCTTTCACTGCCATACCCAGAGTCGCCCGCAGGCCGGCCCCGCCTGCACCCACGACCACGACGTCGTAGTGATGCTCGATCAGTTTGTATGCGGCGGTCATGTTAGGAAATGCAACAGCCCCGCGAGGGCGGCAGCGAGAGAAAGGAGGAGGACCAGTTGTGCGATCCGGTGCGTCGCCCGGTTCCAGGCCGGATCGCTGACGTAGTCGTCGACGATAACCTCAAGCCCGAGTTTTGCGTGGTAGAGGGATGCCAGGAAGAACAGGCCCAGCCAGATAGCCGTGTCCGTCTGCCCGACCCACTGCTCGAAATGAGTCCGGTCCGACAGGCTCTGGCTGCCCAAGGCGCAAATGAGCCAGACCGACAGGGGAATCAGCGCGGCCGAAGTAATCCGTTCCAGCCACCAGTGCCGCCGAGCCGAGCCGGAACCGCTCATGCCCAAATCCAGGTCCAGACGGCGATCGTCAACGTGGTGGAACCCGCGAGCACCAGCCAGTTGCTCGCCTGCACCGCCGGCATGCTGAGGCCAATGCAGGCATCCCAGACCAAGTGCCGGATCCCGGTGCACAGGTGGAACGCCAGTGCGAAGGTCCAGGCAATCAGCAGGATCTGCCCCAGGGGATGCTGCAGCACGGACATGGCGATCTGCCAGAGACCGGGCGCATAGGCCGCCGCCGCGATCAGGAAGGCCAAGGCCACCGTGGCGGCCGTCAGCAAGACTCCCATGATGCGGTGGCTAATTGACAGGAGCGCTGCCAGCGGCAGGCGATAAATCTGCAGGTGGGGCGATAAGGGATGCTCGGGCGACATCGTGCGCGGAAAAAAGTTGGGATGCAATATTACAGACAAAATCTCGCGTTATTATGCCAAACCCGGCTTCCATGCCCCGTTACGACCAACCCGATTTACTCGAAGGGGGTTGGTGGAGCTAGGCGGGATCGAACCGCCGACCTCTTGCATGCCATGCAAGCGCTCTCCCAGCTGAGCTATAGCCCCGTCACCGTGGCGGGTTATTTTCCCTGTTCGACAGGAAGCTGTCAATGCAGCCGATAAGGTAGAATCAGTCCGATTATGTGGACACCTCTACGCCAATCAGGTATATGGGTCGCCGCCGGGCTGATCCTCCTGATCGTCCTGTCCCGGCTCATCCCGCATCCTCCGAATTTTACCCCCGTGCTGGCCGCAGCACTTTTCTGCGGCACTCTGTACGCGCGCCCTTCCCACGCCCTCTTGATCCCATTGCTGGGCATGGCAGCGGGAGACCTCGTCCTGGGGCTTCATGACCAGATCTGGGCCGTCTACCTGGCGGTCGCCCTGTGCGTCGGCCTGGGCCGCTGGATGCTTCGTCCTCCCGGCGTCCTGACTACCGTGACAGCCGGCGTTTCCGGATCCGTGTTGTTCTTCCTATTGACGAACCTTGCGGTCTGGCTGCAGGGCGACCTGTACCCGCTGACCGCGGCCGGGCTTCTCGCCTGCTACGTGGCCGCGATTCCGTTCTTCCACCACACGCTGATCGCTACCCTGATGTTCGGGCTCGCCCTGCTCGGCTTCGCCCGGCTTGTCCGGAACAGTCAGGCTCCCGGCAACCTGCTCCCTCTGCAACACTCCTGATGGCGAGAAAACCAATTGTCCTGTGCGGCCTTTTTGCACTGGCCGCAAGTTTTTCCTCTTTCGCGACAAGCGACTCCGCGCCGCAGGTCCTGGACGGGCTATGGAGCGGCGTTTTCGATATCAATGGAGAGGGGCAATTTGATTTCACCGCCTTGTATATCGGTGGAGTCGTCTCGGCTTACAGCGTAGACTCCAACGTAGTCTACCGAGGGACCGTGGCCGGAGACGAACAGCAGTACCACTCCGACATGGCCATATTCCTCCGGGACGGCTCCCTTTTGGCAACCGTGGAGTTGAACGGGACAGTCAGCGAGCAAGCCACCATGATCACGGCACGCTACCTGACCACGGGCAAGGACACCGGCACACTAACCCTGAACTACGACCCGCTGTTTGAACGGGCGGTCGATCTGACCGAGCTCGCGGGATTGTGGGAATACACCTCGGAGCAGCTCAGCATCAGCATCAACGTGATGCCGACAGGCGAGATCAAGGGAACGGACAGTGCCGGGTGCAATTACTACGGAGCCCTAGAGGAATTTCGGGCTGGCATCAATGCCCTGAGCGTAAACCTGGAACTGGCCTCCTGCAACATGACGGACGGCCACTATGCCGGAATGGCCCATGTCGGGGACGCCAAGGCCCAGAACGACACCCTGCACCTTCACATCACCGGCGACCACTTCGGCCTGTACTACCCCCTGCACCGGATTGTGTTAGCGCAGTAGTCCTCCTCGGCGCAGGTCCGCCTGCACTCTCTGCCTGAAAAACTCCCGCGCGCGGCGCACCGCATCCCGTGCCACCCCGGCATCGTAAGCGACCCGTTGCCCCAAATAGATGCTGTCGACCCCCGGCGCATCGAAACTGTGGAAAGCATCTTCATAGACGACCAGATCTACCCGCTCAGGCCGGACTGAGATCATTACCCGGCAGCGCTGCGCCGGCGTCCACTGGTCCTGCCCGCCAATCAAGATCAGCAAGTCCGTATGAGAGTTGCCAAGCTGATCCAGGCACCAGGGCGCGACCGCAATGGCACCGGCGAAAGGCTGCTCTGCATTCACGTCATCGTCCAAGGCCAGAAGGGTCGTCGTCGCCCCGTGCGAGAACCCGGTCAGATAAACCTCTTGCTCGGCCACCCACGGCTGCGCCTTCAGCCAGCGCTTCGCCGCATGTGCATCCCGCGCCCGGTGCCAGGTGGGGACAGCGAACAGGCTGCCGCAGATATTTTTATGCCCCCGCGGGCCGAAGCTGTCGACTTGCAGAACCGCAAACCCCCAATCAAGATAGTTTTCATACCAAAGTTCCGAGCGAACCGGCCAGATTCCGTTGCAACCGTGCAGGTCCACGATGGCCGGGTGCGGACCTTCCCCTTCCGGTCGGTACAGGTAGGCCGTCAAATCAATCGTGTCTTCGGACTGATACACCGGCGCGGTGAACGTAATCTCCTGCGGCGGCGGCAAGGCTTCGGCCGCAACGGCGAAAAACCACAGGGCCGCGGCAAGTCCGTATCGGGATCTATGCATTGACATGACGCGCCAAGCGACGGTACCAGCACTGGAGATCGGAGAGCGAGTAGGCCGCATTAGCCGGACTCGGGTTGGGTGTGACATACACCCGCGCCCCTCCAATCACCCTCGGCTGCATGCCCCAGCGGATTTCCTTGGGAGATGCATCCAATGCGTATTTCAAGAAATGTCGGTACGCCTGTTTGCCGTGAAACCAAGCCCAGGTCGGCTGGGTTCTTTCAATCAACTGCAGAAGCCGCGGCGCATCGCGCCGGAAATCCTCGGCCCGCAATTCGTGCCCCTGCCGGCTTGGACGCTTCACGACATCGGTGAATCCGATTCGATCCTGTTCCAGAAGGATCCGATGACGTAACCGCGAGGGTTCGCCTTGGGATTCGGCCAGCCCGGACTCGCCGAAAGCCTTCCAGAAGCGGTTCCGCGGGTTAGCAAAATAGAAGCCCGCGCGAGCCGAAGGGACGGAAGGATTCAACCCCACGGACAAGACGCGCAGACCAGAGTCCACGTAATCCGGAAGCGTCGTGCGAGATGGGGCCATGAGTTGCGCTGCCGTCTACTCGAACAACTCCGCCTGATCGGACGGGGCGCGGAACCGGTCGGTCCGCAAGGAGTGGCGCTGTCCATTCATCCCATGCCGCTTGCAGGCCAGCGTGAAACGCTGCCGCAGCAGGTGTGCGAATTCCCCCTCCCCGCTCAGGCGGCGCCCGAACTCGGGGTTGTAATCGACCCCGCCATGCAGGCTTCGAACCACATTCATGATCCTATCGGCGCGTTCCGGGACATGCTGCTCAAGCCACTCCCGGAACAATTGCTTCAGCTCGTGCGGCAGGCGCAGGACCACGTATCCGGCACAGTAAGCCCCTTGTTCCGCCACGGTTTTAATGATGTCTTCCAACTCTCCGTCATTCAGGAACGGGATCACCGGAGCCGCGAGGACGCCCACCGGGATCCCTGCCTGTGACAACGCCCGCACCAGTGCGAGCCGGGAGTGAGGTGCTCCGGCACGAGGTTCGAGGGTTCGGCTGAGACTTGCGTCCAGCGTGGTGACGGACACGATCACCTCCACAAGACCTTCGTGGGCCAGATCCTGCAGGATATCCAGGTCCCGCTCGATCAATCCTGATTTGGTGATCACCGAAACCGGGTGGCGGAACTCCCGCAAGACCTCGAGAATCGAGCGGGTGATCTTGAGTTGCCGCTCGACCGGCTGGTAGGCGTCCGTGTTGTAGCCAAGGCCAATCGTCGCGCACCGGTAGCGGGGAGCGCGTAATTCGCGCGCTAAGACTTCTGCGGCATTCGTCTTGCAAAAGATTTGAGTCTCAAAGTCCAGCCCGGGCGATAACCCAAGGTAGGCGTGATTAGGCCGCGCGAAGCAATACGCGCAGCCGTGCTCACAACCACGATACGGGTTGATAGAGCGGTCCAGCGCGATATCGGGCGACTGGTTATAGTTGATGAGGCTTTTTGCGGGTGCGTCGAAGTAGCGAGTCTCAAGGGCCTCCTCCTTGTATTCTCGGCCATCATGCTGGAACTCGATTTGTTCCGGTTCGTAGCGACCCGGCGGGTTGCTGATGGCACCTCGACCCTTTCGGTGGGTCCACTGGACAGGATTTTCAGTTGGATCCATGGCAATCATTGGCATGAATTGAAAAACTGACGGTGATGGTATCACCAGCCAATGGCAAGAGCATCCAGAGCAGTGACTCCCGTCCAGAAAAGAATGTTGTTTTTTTGCACCTTTGCCTTGCGTTGCCGATGTTTCGCCACCTAGTGGCCTAAAAAATATTATTTTGTTTCAATAGTATATATCTGATTTATAAAAATAATATTATCTGTAGATTATCTCTCCCCATCGTGCAATTCAAGCGGCCAGTAACACCCATTCGGCCACACCGAGCACGAACAATGTCAGGATTCCTGCCAGCAAGTCGTCCAGCATGATGCCGACCCCTCCGCTGAACCGGCGCTCCGCCCAACCCACAGGCCCAGGTTTGACGATATCGAAAAACCGAAACAATAAAAACCCCGCAACTGCCCAGGCTAGGCTGCGCGGAGCTGCCGCCATGGCAACCAAATAGCCGGTCATTTCATCCCAGACGACTTCTTTGGGATCCGGATCCCCGAAAGATTCTGCCGCCTGTTCGCACAACCAGACCCCCACCACCAGCATGATTCCCAGAGTCAGCACGTAGAGGGACCAAGGATGCGTTGACAGTCCGAAATAGAGCACGACCCCGAGCAAGGTTCCAACAGTGCCCGGAATCTTCGGGCAGTAGCCCACTCCGAAGCCTGTCGCCAGGAAAACTGTCAGGTTTTGCCACGTAATACGCATGCTTTCAGGTACTGCTGAAATGATCGTAGCCCAGCTGCAATGGCAGTGGGACTGGCTCGCTTCCTTGAGTTAGATTCAATTCACTGCCCGCATCTATCGTCCCGATACTGCTGACCGACACACCGAGCTGGCGCCCAATCTCCTGGATCCCCTCCCATTCGGACTCCGGCGCAGTGAACACCAGTTCGTAATCTTCGCCTCCACTCAAAACCGTAAACCAGTCCTCGGTCTTCGCCTGTTCTTCGGCAACTGGTTCAGACAGCGGGATATCCGCCAATTCCACCGACGCGCCCTTCCCGCTAGCCTTGAGCAGCCTCCCCAAGTCTTTCAGGACACCGTCCGAGATGTCCATCGCAGCATGCGCATGGCCGCGAATGCCACGCCCGAACTCAACTCTAGGCTGAGGGCGGTACAACCGTTCTCGGCAACCCTCCAGCCCGGCCCGGCCCGGGTAGAGACGGGCCAAGGCGGCATCCCCCACGGTCCCAGTCACTCCGATCTTGTCTCCAATTGCCGCCGCGTCGCGCCGCAGGGCTGGCGCATCTCCTTCCAGCGACCCAACGACCGTAATGCAGGCGCCAAGCTCTCCCCGCGACAGGTCGCCTCCGGCCAGCACGATCCCGTACTCCCGGGCCAAGCCCTTGATCCCTTCGCTGAAGCCGGCAATCCAGTCTTCATCGATACGTGGCATGGCGAGACCTAATGTGAAACACACCGGAGTGGCACCCATTGCAGCCAAATCGCTGAGGTTGACCGCCAATGCCTTGTGGCCAAGATCGATAGGATCGTCTCCCGGGTCGAAATGAGCCCCCTGCAAAAACAGGTCGGTGCTGATTGCGCAATCCTCGGGCGGCAGCGTCAGCAGCGCCGCATCGTCTCCAGGTCCTTGGATCAAGGCCGGCGAGTCCGCGTCAAAACTGAAGTACCGCTGGATCAGCGTGTCCTCGTCCATTCTCGAGGTCCTCCCCCTCGTGCCGTGGTGGAATTCCGGCTCAACCCGATCGAAAATCAGGCAGCGCAAGCTTTGCGCAGACTGATCGCCACCCGATCCAGTACCGCATTGACGTACTTGCTTCCCTTGTCCGTGCCGAATTTTGCGGCCAGCCGAGTTGCTTCGGACAGGATCACGGCGGTCGGCACTTCCCGGCAATGCAGCAACTCGTAGGAGGCAAAACGCAAGACCGTCCGTTCCACCGGATCGAGGCGCTTCATGGGCCGGTCGAGAGCCGGAGTCAATTGTTTGTCAAGATCTTCTTCGTGATCCACGACACCACGCACCAGTTGTTCGAAATACCCTGCATTGGCGCGCAGAATGTCATCCTTGCGCGAAAACTGGTCAAGCAACTCGGAGATGTCTCCTCCTGACATGTCCCACTGGTAGAGCGCCTGCAACGCAAGGCGGCGAGCCCAATGTCGCCCACGGTATTCAGCACGGTCTTTCTCCGACGACGAGGAAACCTCAGTCATCGTCATCGTCGTCATCGTCGTCGATATCTTCCATTATCTCGGCGAATACTTCGATCATCTCCAATGCTGCCACGGCCGCTTCCGCGCCCTTGTTGCTGACTTTCCGGTCGTCCTCCATCCTAGGCGCCGGATCTTGCCAATCATCGAACAAGACCGACCGCTGCTCGGCCTGCTCCCGGGTATCGGTCGTCAGCACGCCGAAGAGAATCGGCACGTCCTCTCTCCGGGCCAAGCGGGCGAGATTGCGTGCGCATTCGGAGGCCACGTAGTCGAAATGAGGGGTTTCCCCACGGATGACACAACCCAGCGCAATGATGGCGTCGTACATCCCTGTGTCCGCGCACAGTCGCGCCGCGGCGGGCAACTCGAACGCGCCCGGGACCTGAATCAGGTCGATATTCTTGACATTGGCCCCGCGTGCCACCAGCGTGGCGGCCGCGCCTTCGACCAGACGATTGACAACCGACTCGTTGAAGCGAGATGCAATCAGTGCGAAATCCATGCCCCGGTCGGCTAGCGCACGCTTTTCATCCGGATCGCGAATCTGTTGGTAGTGAGGTAGGGAATCCGTCATTGTTCGATATGCTCCACGACTTCAAGTCCGAACCCGCCCAGGCCATGCAACACCTGAGGCGCGCTCATCAACCGCATCCGGCGAACCCCGATGTCGGCCAGGATCTGCGAGCCTGCTCCCAGCACCCGCCGGTCTGTCGGGGCGGCCCGGCCGCGAGCCGGCTCAGGACTATTGTGCAACATCCGGACGCGTTCCAGCAAACGCTGCGGAGATTCCGGCCAGCGCAGGATCACCGCCACTCCCCGGCCCTCGGAGGCGATCCGCTGCAGCGCGTCGCGCAGCGGCCAGCCCAGATCCGGCGCCGTGGCCATAGCCACATCGCCGAGGGTGTTCTGCACATGCACACGCACCAGAGTTGCTTCCTGCGAGTCCGGAGAGCCAGCAACCAACGCCAGGTGTACCGTATCGACCGTCAGGTCCTCGTAGGCGATCAACTCGAACTCCCCGTACTCGGTCGTCAAGTGGCAACTGGCACCGCGGCGCACGGTCGGTTCACGCTCGACCCGGTAGCGGATCAGATCCTCAATCGTGCCCATCATGAGTTCATGTTGCTGAGCCAGTTCTTCCAACTGCGGGCGCCGTGCCATCGTGCCATCTTCGTTCAGGATCTCCACAATGACGGCGGCAGGCTCCAAGCCGGCAAGACGCGCCAAGTCGCATCCCCCTTCGGTATGTCCGGCACGGGTCAGGACCCCCCCGGGCTGTTGCATCAGGCATTGCAGATGGCCAGGCTGGAGGATATCGCCCGGGCGGGCGTCCGCCGAGACGGCCGCCTGGATCGTCGCCGCTCGATCCTGTGCCGACACTCCGGTGCTGATGCCCTCGTGCGCGTCGATGGTGAAAGTGAAATTCGTACGGTGCGCCTCGTCCGTGGTCGGATCCATCAGAGGCAGATTCAGTTGCTGGCACCGCTCCCGGGTCATGGCCAAACACAGCAGGCCGCGGCCGTGGCGGGTCATGAAGTTAATATGCTCCGGCGTCGTCAGCGACGCGGCCACGACCAGATCCCCTTCGTTCTCGCGGGCCTCGTCATCGGCCAGCACGATCATCCGGCCAGCCCTCAATTCCTGGATCAACTCCTCGGTCGTGTTGAAATTCATGTTTCGTTGCGCTCCTCAAGAAGGCGTTCCAGATATCTCGCCAGCATATCAACTTCCAAATTAACCCGCCGGCCCGCACGGTAATCGCCCGCCAAACTGACGGCACGGGTATGCGGGACCAGCATGACCCCGAACGTGCCCGTCCCGACTCCGGTCACGGTCAAACTGACGCCATCCACGCAGACCGAGCCGCGTGGGACCAGGTAGCGGTGGACTTCCGGCGGGGCTTCCACTTCCATTCGGCAGCAATCTCCTTCCGGCTCGAGGGAGGCAATCGTGCCGACCGCATCGACATGCCCGCTCACGAGATGTCCGCCCAGCGGTTCGCCGACGCGCAGCGCCGGCTCCAAGTTGACGTCGTTCCCCACTTCCAGGCCGCCCAGCGTGGTGTGTTCGAGTGTCGTGTCGCTCAAATCCGCATCGAAGCTCCCTGTCTCTGCCACGCAAGCGGTCAGGCAGACCCCATTGACGGCAATGCTGTCGCCGGCCCGCACTCCCTGTAAACGGTCCTGCCCCGGATGCTGGATGCGCACGCGGCGACCCGAATCCGTAGCCTCTGCGACCACGACTCGGCCTCGCGCCTCGACGATTCCCGTAAACATCAGCGATTCCGGCGGTAGGTCACGCGAACGTCAGGCTCCAGCGCATGAACGTCCTGCAGCACCCAGTCCAGATGCTCCGGCAGACCTTCGGCCGATGCCAGTTCCGCCAAGGGTGCCGCATTTGCGCCCAACAGGCGGGGCGCGATGTAGACCATCAATTCGTCGACCAGGTCTTCCTGAAGCAGTGCGCCGACGAATTTCGCGCCGGCTTCGACCAGCACGTCGTTGATTTCGTAATCTGCCGCCAATCCCGACAGCACCGCTTTCAGGTCCAACCCTTTCCCCGCCGCCTGCACGGCCTGAACTTCCGCCTCGCCTGGGATCTCCTCGCGGAGTTTTGGGGCATGTTCGCCCAAGGTATAGACCACGCAAGAGCCCGGCACCGACCACAGGGCAAGATCCTCCGACAGTTCCCCTTTTCGATCCATGATGACCCGCAGCGGCTGTCGGACCTGATCCACGCCCATCTCTTCCGCGCTCAGACGAACGTTGAGCCGGGCGTCATCCCGGCGCACGGTCGCGGCCGTCGACAGCACCGCGCCGTTTCGAGCCCGTTGCCATTGCACATCGGCGCGCGCCTTCCGACCCGTAATCCACTGGCTGCTTCCATCAGCCAGCGCCGTTCCGCCATCCAGGCTTATTGCCTGCTTGACGCAGACCCAGGGCTGTCCCGTCGTCATGCGTTTCCAGAATCCCCGATTCAGCTCCTGTGCCCGTTCGGCCCCGATCCCGACCGCACACTCGATGCCCGCCTCTTTCAGCATTTCATGGCCCCGTCCGGCCACCCGAGGGTTGGGGTCCTCGCAGGCCAAGACGACCCGTTTGACCCCGGCGGCGATGATATCCGGCACGCACGGGGCCGTTCGTCCCTGATGCGCGCAGGGTTCGAGCGTCACATACATCGTGGCCCCCTGCGCCCGGCTCCCGGCCTGCGCCAGGGCTTGAGGCTCGGCGTGGGGTTCCCCCGTGCGGCGGTGGAAGCCTCGCCCGACTACCGCGCCATCGGCCACCACCAGGCACCCGACGCAGGGGTTGGGCGGGGCGGTATAGCGGCCTCGCTCGGCCAGTTCCAACGCTTCTTCCATGAAGCGCGCGTCCATCTCCTGCACCGTCATGGCGAAAGGTCGTCCGGATCTTTCTCTCCATCCAGCAGGTCCATCTGTTTGCGACGCGCCGATTCCGGCAGTGCATTGGCTTCGCGCTCCAGCAGTTGCCGCCACTGTTCGATGGTGGTGATTTCCTCGAATACCGAGGCATACAGGATGCAGGCGATCTGGTCCCGTTCGCGCAACTCGTCGATCACCCACATCCCCAAGGTTCGGGTCGGGATATTCTTGCCTGAATAAGAACGTGCCCGGTCGCACACGTTTTGGACCATTTCCTCGATCGTGTCCGGGCCAACCGACCGATTGCGCAACGCCATCTCGATACTCCAGGTCAGCTTTTCGGTGTCGAACGCCTGCGGGACTACCTGCCCCTTCTTGGCGACGTCCGGAAGCCTCAGCTTCGGCCGCTCGTAGGTGGTAAATCGTTTCTGCTCGCAATTCGGATTCAGGCACTGGCGACGGCGGCGCACCTGATCGCCCCCGCCCACGGGCCGGGAATCCAGTACCTGGGTGTTGGCGTTTTTGCAGAACGGGCAGCGCACGATCTCCTCGTCAGTGCCCTGCTCTCCGGGGACCGGACCGGTTAGTCGGCCTCGTACACCGGATAGCGCGCGCAGATTTCCCTCACCTGTTCGCGCACGCGATCGATTACGGACTCGTCGCCCAAGTTGTCGATGATGTCGCACATCCAGCCAGCCAATGTGCGGCATTCGTCTTCCTTGAAGCCCCGGGTGGTGACGGCAGGTGTGCCGACCCGGATGCCACTGGTGACAAACGGCGACCTCGGGTCGTTGGGCACGGTGTTCTTGTTCACCGTAATGTGCGCACTCCCCAGTGCCGCATCGACCTCCTTGCCGGTCAGCTCCTGGGCGATGAAATCGACCAGGAACAGGTGGTCGTCGGTCCCGCCGGAGACCACCTTGTAGTTGCGCTCGATGAACACTTCGGCCATGGCCTTGGCGTTGGCCAGCACCTGGAGCTGGTACTCCTTGAACTCGGGCTGGGCGGCTTCGCGAAACGCCACCGCCTTGGCCGCGATGACGTGCATCAGCGGGCCACCCTGCATGCCGGGGAAGACCATGGAATTGATCTTCTTGGTGATTTCTTCGTTCTCGCGGGCAATGATGAAGCCGCTGCGCGGGCCTCGCAGGGTCTTGTGGGTGGTGGACGTCACCACGTCGGCGACCGGCACCGGGCTCGGATAGAGATCCGTCGCGATCAATCCCGAGACATGCGCCATATCGACCATCAGCAGGGCTCCGACAGAGTCGCTGATGTCGCGGAAGCGCTGCCAGTCCATGACGCGCGAATACGCGGAGAATCCGGCCACGATCATCTTCGGGCGGTGCTCGGCAGCCAGCTGTTCCACCTGGTCGTAGTCCACCTCGCCGGTTTCCGGGTTCAGGCCGTACTGGACCGCGTTGTAGTTCTGCCCGGAAAAATTGACATGCGAACCATGCGTCAGGTGTCCGCCATGGGCGAGCGCCATGCCGAGCAGGGTGTCGCCCGGCTCCAGCAGCGCGGTATAGACCGCGGCATTCGCCTGCGATCCGGCATGCGGCTGCACGTTGGCATAGTCCGCCTTATACAACTCGCAGGCGCGGTCGATCGCCAGCTGCTCAACCACGTCCACGTGCTCGCAGCCACCGTAATAGCGCTTGGCGGGATAGCCTTCCGCATACTTGTTGGTCAGCACCGATCCCTGGGCTTCCAGAACCCGGGGGCTGGTGTAGTTCTCGGAAGCGATCAGCTCAATATGCTCTTCCTGTCGAAGGCGCTCCGCTTCCATCGCTGCGGCAATTTCCGGATCGAATCCGGCAATAGTCAAGTCTTTCTTGAACATGGACAGTCCTATCAACGCGTCGGACGCGGCATTATACGGGTTTACGCCCAATCCTCAGGCGGAATCGTCCTTGGCCAGCTGCAGCAGCAACTCGGGCAAGCCAGCCTCTGCGCCCAAATGTTCACACAGGCAGATTGTGGCGTGCGGGTGCCGTTCGCGGGCCTGATCCAGCAGCGCCGGAACATCGTCTCGAACGTGGCGGCCCGCCGCCAGAAAATACGGCAAGACCCACAACTGTGTCGCGCCCTGTGCAATGCAAACGTCAATGCCTGTCAGAGTGTCCGGCTCGGCGATCTCGAGAAAGGCATGCGTGACGATTTCGAACCGGTCGCCCGAAGCCTCGCGCAGCCGGTCCGTGAGCTGGGCCACTTCGGCATTGGCCTCCGGCAGGCGCGAACCATGCGCAACCAGCAACAGCGCACGTTTGCCGGTGTTCACACCAAGGCCTCCATCGCAGCGCGTACGCGCGCCAGATCCTCGGGAGTATCCACGCCCGGCGACGTCGCTTCGACGCCCGCCTCGACATGAACGCGAAGGCCGTGGTGGAGCATCCGGCACTGTTCCAGCGACTCCTCCAATTCCTGCGGCGCCGGCGGCAGCTTGACGTACTGGGCGAGCCCACCTGCCCGGTAGGCATAAATTCCCAAATGGCGCTGACAGCGTGCCGCCTCTACCTGCCGAGGGGATCGACTGAAACCCTCAGCATATCCCGCCTCGTCCCGCCAGACCTTGACAACCTGGGGGCGATCCCAGTCCCCCTCCCCGAGGGGTTCACTCAAGGTTGCCGCAAAAGCCTCCCCTCGTGCCGACAGGTTCCCGGCCACCTGGGCGATCAGGGCGGGCGGAAGCATCGGCTCGTCGGCCTGCACGTTGACCACGATTGCACCCGCATCCCAGCCCAGATGCTCCAGCAACTCGCCCAGGCGGGCCGTACCGTTGGGGTGATCCGGGCGCGTCATCCAGACGGGGGCGCCAAACGAACGGGCGCAGTCGGCTACGGCCTCGTCCGCCGCCGCAATCGCGACGGAAGCAGCCCCGCTCTGCTGGGCGTGTTCAAACACCCAATGCAGCATGGGCCGCCCGGCGATTTCAAGTAGTGGTTTGTTCGGCAGCCGGCTTGAGGCGCTCCGCGCCGGGATCGCCACATGGAAGGATCCCGTCATGAGTCATGCCGGTAGTTCTGGTATTCCTCTTCCGTCAGCCCGCGCGCTTCTTCTTCCAATAACACCGGGATGTCGTCGCGGACCGGGTAGGCCAAGCGCCCCGACAGCGAAATTAGTTCCTGCCGCTCACGGTCATACAGCAACGGCCCCTTGGTTACCGGGCAGACGAGGATATCCAGCAGCCTTTTATCCATTCCGTACCAACCTCTCGTTCAGGTCTCCGTTTCGGAGTCCAGGGACTCCAGCGCCCTGGCCTTTCGATTGCCCTCAATGACACGTTGCGCGCTGTCGACGATTTCCTTGCCGATCTCCGGGCTCAGTGTCACGTTCACTTCCAAAGAATACCACCGTTCGCGCGCAAAACGCTCGCACTTGATCGCATCCTTGGGGGTCATGACTACTGCGCGTCCATCGGCAAAGTTGAGTTCTTCGATTCGGAAAGGATGGTGATCCTCGTAGATATGCGGAATCGCATCGATGCCTGCACTGGCCAGGGATTCCAAGAACCGATGCGGGTTGCCGACTCCACAGACCGCATGCACGGTCTGCCCGGCAAGGTTGGACAACGGCATGGTGTTTCCATCCAACAGCGCGCGCAAATGTTGCACCTGCAGGTCGAAGCGGTGCTCTCCCGGCTGCGGCTCTCCTCCGTGCACCAAAACCCAGTCGACCGAACGTGCACGTTTCAGAGGCTCTCGCAACGGCCCCGCAGGCAGGCATAGGCCGTTGCCGTACCGGCGTCTGCCGTCCACCACCAGAATCTCCAGCTGCCGTGCCAGGCCCAGATGCTGCATTCCGTCATCCGAAAGGATGATGCTGACGGTATGCCGGTCGCAAAGCGCCCGGGCGGCGGCGGCCCGGTCTGGGCCGGCAAACACGGGGCAGCCTGTCTGTGTCGCGATCAGAACGGCCTCTTCCCCGACTTCTTCCGGGCCCGTCGACGCAGTGACCTCGCGGGGCCAGGTCGGGCTGTCGCCCCGGTAGCCCCGGCACACGATTCCCACCGAAACGCCCAGATCCCGAAGCTGGATCGCAAGCCAGACCACCAAAGGAGTCTTTCCCGTGCCCCCGACACTCAGGTTGCCGATCACCGCCACGGGCACCGGCAGTGAAAGAGGTCGATTCAGCCAGCGGCGCCAGGCTCGCCGTAGAAACACGCCGGTTCGGTACAGCCAGCTCAGCGGCCGTAAAGCCAAGACCCAGCGACTGTCTTCGTACCAGACGGACTCGGCAAAGCGCGTGGGCCAGGCTTGGTGCAGGGTGCTCTCCTCTTCCAGCAACTCCCCGCGCCGGGGGGGCTGCTCCTCAACCTCGCCCACATCCTGGAACTGATGCTGGTAAAGTTTTTTGTAGGCCTGGTTTCTCTGGATCAACTCGGCATGCGAGCCCTGCTCCACGACCTCGCCATGCTCCAGCACGACGATCCGGTCCGCGCGCTCGACCGTCGACAGGCGGTGCGCGATGATCAGGGTCGTGGAAACCTCCATGATCTTGTCCAATGCTTCCTGCACGTACCGCTCGGATTCACTGTCCAGCGACGAGGTCGCCTCATCCAGGATCAGGATCGGCGCCCGTTTGTACAGGGCCCGGGCCAAGGCCAGACGCTGCCGCTGACCTCCGGACAGTTGCACGCCCCCTTCACCGATGATGGTCTCCAACCCCTGCGGCAGGCGATCCACGAATTCGTCCACGTGCGCACTACGCAGTGCAAGGTCCAGGTCGTGCTGCTGGTCCGGATCGACCCCATAGGTGATGTTGTTGCGCACCGTGTCGTTGAACAGCACCACGTTCTGCCCCACGTAACTGATCAATCCGCGAAGGTCGTCCAAGCGCAAGTCGTTGATCGGGATACCGTCGATCCGGATTTCTCCGCTCTCCGGCATATAGAAGCGGGGCAACAGGTTGGCCAAGGAAGTCTTGCCGGAGCCGGAGCGCCCGACCAGGGCGACGGTCTCTCCCCGCCGAATCGTCAGCGAGACATCGTGCAGCGCATCACGGTCCGCATTGCGATAGCGCAAGGTGATTTGGTCGTAGACGATCGACTCCTGCAGGTCCTGCTTGGCATGTTCGCCCTGATCCTGCTCCACCGGGGCATCAATCATCTGGAAGACCTGCTGCCCGGCGGCAATGCTCTGCTGCAGCCGGGTATTGACCTGCACCAGGTTGCGCGCGGGCGCGAGCAACATCAGCATGGCAAACATGAACGACACGAATCCACCGACCGTAATGGTCTCCAGCATGCCCTCCAGCGTCACCAGATAGACGATCCCGGCCCAGGCCAGCCCGACCAGGAGCATGATGATCGAAGACACCAGGGCGGCCATCTGCTGCGTGCGGACCTGCCGTTTCCGGTAATATTCGGTGGTCTCATCGAAGCGTTTCTTCTCCAGATCTTCGGCCTGGAACACCTTCACGACCCGATAGCCCTGGATGACCTCCTGGGCGTTCTGCACCGTACGGGTCAGCGCTTCCATCATGCGGTGGCTGAGCTTCCGGACCCGCCGGTTGCTGCTCGGGATCAGCCAGGCGAACACCGGCACGGCCGCCAGGAACGCGGCGGTCAGGATCCAGCTGACGTACAGCATCCAGCCGATCAGGCCGATGACCATCAGGCTGTCCCGGATCAGGATGGTGAGGCTCTTCGACGCGGCCGTCGTGACGCCCTCGACGTGACTGGTGATTCGTGCCAGGAAATCGCTGGAAGCCGTGTGATCGTGGGTCTCGGCCGGGATGTCGAGCAGCCGCGCAAACATCTTCCGCCGCAGGTCCCGCACCAGCCGCGAGCCGATCTGCGCCATGTAGGACGCGCTGAGGTACGAGCCGACCGCCCGCAACACGAAGATTCCGATCAAGGCCAGAGGCACCCAGCGAATGACATCCGGCTCTTGCTCGACGATCGCGCCGTCCAGGATCGGTTTCATCAACGCCGACAATGCCGGGCCCGTCGCGGCTTCCATCACCATGCCGAGAACTGCCACAGCCAGGATGCCGGACTGACCTTGCAGGGCCAGGCGCAGAAGCTGCCGGTAGATGTCCTTGCCGGTGCGGCGCGAGATTTCGTTCACGGCAGACGCTCGCCCAGTGTTGCGACCCGGAGTTGCTCAACGCCCTGCTCTCGGGCCTGCGCCATCAGGCGCACCACCGACTGGTGCGGGGTCAGCGCATGGGCATAGATGTAAACCACCGCGTCCGGCTGCGCCTCAAGCGCGCTCTGCAACTGTTCCGCGAGAGCCTCGGATTCGTCCGGTAGAGGCTGGCCATTCAGGTAATAGTCTCCCATCGCATCGATAGCCAGATTAATGCGCACCTCGGCACCCGCCGTCTCGGCGTTGCCCTGCGGCAACTGGATCTTCAGAAAATCAAGCTGGCTGAACGTGGTGGTCAGCATGAAGAACAGCAACAGCAGGAACACCACGTCGATCAGCGGCGTCAGCGGAATCGAGAGGCCGTCCTCCCGGCGGATCTGGAACCTCATGATGTCTCCTGCTCGCGTTGCTGCAGCACATCCATCAACTGGTGCGCCACCGCTTCCATTTGCGAGACCAGCACGGAGACCTGGCGCTGAAAATAGCGGTGAAAGATCACGGCCGGAATCGCCACCGCCAGCCCGGCAGCAGTGGTGATCAACGCTTGTGCGATGCCGCCAGCCAGATCCGAAGGTTGGCCCAGCCCGGTCGTGGTGATCTGGTCGAACACCACGATGAGCCCCCAGACCGTGCCGAGCAGCCCCAGCAAGGGAGAAATCATCGCGATGGTGCCGAGTGCCGCCAGAAAACGCTCCAGCTCAACCGTACCCCGGCGACCTGCGTCCTCAATCGCCGTCTTGCGCTCATCCAGCGTCCGACAATGCGGACTCAATCCGGGCGCCAGTATGCGGCCCAGTTGCGAACTGTTGCGCAGTGCGTCCAGACGATCCGCATCCAGTGCGTCCTGCTGCAGCCAGGCGCGAACCTTCTCCAGCAACCCGTCCGGCATCACTTGGGTCTGGCGCAAGGCCCAACTGCGTTCCAGAATAATGGCAAGCGCCAAAATGGAACACAGCAGGATGGGCACCATCACCCAGCCTCCGGCCTGTATCAAGTCCAACATCAGATTAGGCAGTAAATCACCGAAAGTACACAATTTATTGTAGAGTATGTATCATCTCTCAATTGCCCTGCAACCGCTGATGGCACGCAAGGTTCTACAGAAATATCTGCCACACTTCCACCGGGTCAGGGAGCATCAAACGCTTCGGATGTTCGGCTCGGCAGCGCTGAAAGACAATCTGTGGCACCTCAACCGGCGTTCGGTGGCGCGCGCGTTCGCAATCGGCATATTCTGCGCACTTCTCCCCATTCCGGGGCAGATGGTGGTGGCGGCGGCATTGGCCATCGTGTTTCCCTCCAACCTGCCTCTCGCCGTCCTACTGGTCTGGATCACCAACCCCCTCACCATCCCCCCGATCTTTCTGACCTGCTACCTGGTCGGCAGTTGGGTGCTCGGAATTCCTCCTCAGCATTTCGCCTTCGAGTGGTCCTGGGCCTGGTTTACGGAAGAGCTGTACGTCGTCGGACTCCCCCTGCTCGTCGGCTCCCTGATCTGCGGCACCATCGGCGCGGCAGCTAGTTACTGGGGAATCCTTCTGTACTGGCGGTGGTACGTGGTCCGCATCTGGCAAACCCGCCACAAACGCAGAGTCGAAAAGGTCCTGCACGACATCCTGGAGAAGTAGACGGAATGGCTTCCACGTGCCCCACCGGAGTGCACATGGCGCCGGCCTCGGCATCGGCACCGAGAAATCGCCTGTTGCGCCTCGCCCGGTCGCTGCGCCAATGTTCGCTGTGCGCAGAGGATTTCGAGCCACTCGGGCATGCCCCCAGGCCGGTGGCAAGACTTTCCACCACCGCACGGATTTGCGTGTGTGGACAAGCACCCGGGACGCACGTACACCGTAGCGGGCTACCGTTCGACGATCCTTCAGGCAAACGCCTGCGCGAATGGATGGGCGTGGATCGGGAGCAGTTCTACGACGCGAAACGCATCGTCACCCTGCCGATGGCGTTCTGCTTCCCTGGACAGGACGCCCGAGGAGCGGATCTGCCACCACCGCCTGTCTGCAGCGAACAGTGGCACAAACGCCTGCTCGACGTCATGCCGCAGCTGAAACTGTTCCTGCTGATTGGCTATCACGCGCAACGTTGGCATCTGGGCGATCAATGCCGCGACTCCCTGACCGCCAACGTGGCCGCCTGGGAAGAATTTCTGCCCTCGGGGAAGATTCCCCTGCCGCACCCGTCTTGGCGAAACAACGGATGGCTGAAGAAAAATCCTTGGTTTGAGAGGGAATTATTGCCGATTCTAAGACAGGAAGTCCATATCAATATTATCATATAACTAAATGATATAAAAGGATTTATATCTGAAATTTATCTCAAAAATAGTACGGGCATCAACCCTGCGTTCTGCGCAATAGACATACGTATTATGTTAACTTATAATGTCAATGACATTACTTGACTTTATTCGACTTTGAGGTAATTGTCATGTCTCAAGTAACAGCACGTTTGCCTGACCCGCTTATCGATGCACTGGATGCTGCAGCTACTCAGCTGAAACGCAGCCGTGCAGAAATAATCCGTCAAGCAATCGAGAATTATCTTGAAAACTTTGAAGACCTTGTGATCTCCATTGAACGACTCCGGGACCCAAGTGATCCGGTATTGGATTGGGATAAGGTAAGACATGGCTTACTTGATACGGATTAAAAGCAGTGCCACAAAAGAGTTAAAGCGTCTGACAAAATCTGATCGCGAGCGAATCATCAGAGCGATTGACCAATTGGCGGAAAATCCCCTTACGGGTACCATACTCAAGGGCACGTTGCGCGGAATATGGAGGTTACGAATTGGAAACTACCGAGTCCTGTATGAACTTGGAGAAGATGTACTGATTTTGCGTGTCGCCCATAGACGGGAAGCCTACCGCGATCTGGAATATTAACCGCTGCCTTGAAACTGCTATATCTTTGGGAATTATCTACTTTAGTTGACAAAAACCACTCGATTTTTCTATAGGCTTTTTAGAATAAGGCTGCGCGGGCTATAACCCATAGATAGGCACATTGTTATCTAGCCACTCTTTTCCTTTAGCTGTAATTTCGAATGGTTTTTGGGGCTCCAGCTGAGCAACGCGACCATCCTTACGCATGGCATACAAAAGCCCTCTGGCAACCCACCCATTGGAAAACATTAGGCCAGTCTTGCGAGCAATATCTGATCCCTTGACAAGTGGAGAGCCACGCTGTTCTGCTTCCGTCAATACCTTCAAGATGGCAATTTCAAGATACTTGCGACCTTCGGTCCCGTAATATTCCGAACCTGGATAATCTGAAATTTCCATATCTTTCTTCTCTATTTTTACCACTCCCTGACGACCTGCCCCTCCGACAGACGATACCCCATCTGCATCGCTTTCGCCAAGGCTTCATCGTGCGTCACCAGCACCAGCGCAATTTCCCGCTCAGCATTCAATTGCTTCATCAGATCGAAGACCTCGTGTGCCGTATGAGGGTCTAAATTGCCGGTCGGCTCGTCGGCCAGAACGACATCCGGGTTCATAACCAGCGCACGGCAAACCGCCACCCGTTGCCTTTCCCCTCCGGACAGCTCTCCCGGGCGATGCTGCAAACGGTCTCCCATATCCACCCGTTCCAGCAGTTCCGTCGCCTTCTCGCAGGCCTCTTCGACCGTCATCCCCCCGATCAAGGGTGGCATGGTGACATTCTCCAGTGCCGAAAATTCTGGCAGAAGGTGGTGCATCTGATACACAAAACCCAAATTCCGGTTGCGCAACCGAGCCTGTTCCGAATCGGCCAACCCGTCAATACGTCGGCCGCCCACCTCGACAGTGCCCGCATCGGGGCGATCCAAGCCCGCAAGCAAGTGCAGCAAGGTGCTTTTCCCGCATCCGGAAGCCCCGACGATCGCCACGCTTTCACCTCGCGGAATTTCCATATCCAGATCACGCAGGACATCGACCTGGACCTCGCCAGAGCCAAATGATTTAGTCAGGCCCGAACAGCGAAGAACCGGGCTATTCATAGCGC
Organism: uncultured candidatus Poriferisulfidus sp.; assembly: GCA_965116525.1. Lineage (GTDB taxonomy): Bacteria > Pseudomonadota > Gammaproteobacteria > Poriferisulfidales > Poriferisulfidaceae > Poriferisulfidus. Next base: position 28,273 of record OZ220694.1, on the reverse strand, counting down.
AACACCTCGGCCGGCATAACCTGGAGCGCCTTGCGAGCCGGATAGACGGCGGCGATTATTGACAGAATGATCGAGGCCGCCGCCGCAATCACCACATCCCCCCAAAGCAGCTGTGACGGAATCTCACTAATGTAATAAACTTCCGGCGAGAAGAGCTTGAAACTAAAGAGTTTTTCTATAGCCCCAACGACCACCTGAAGGTTGTGTGACAGGGCCAGTCCACCGCCGACTCCCAATGCTGTCCCCCCGAGACCGATCGCCAATCCCTGTAGCAAAAACACCTGGAGGGTTCCGCGCCGGGTCATGCCCAGGGTGCGCAATACGGCAATATCGGAGCGCTTCTCCAGTACCGTCATCAGCAATGCCGAAATAATGTTGAACGCCGCCACCAGAACGATCAGCATCAGGAGAAGGAACAGCATGGTTTTCTCCATCTGGATAGCCTTGAAAAAGCCGCTGTCCAGGTCCGACCAGTCCAGCACCCAATAGCGCCCCCCCAATTCCTCGCGAAGCTGGTCGGCCAACCACGGCGCCTTGAACAGGTCTTGGAGGCGTACTTTCAGGCCTCCAACCTCTCCTTCGCCCAACGCCAACGCCTGTCGGGCGTCGTCCAGATGCACCAGAGCCAAGTGTCGGTCGTAGCTCCGCATGTCGAGATCAAAGATCCCGACGACCTCGAAACGGCGGAATTTGGGGAGAAGCCCGGCGATCGTGCTGGCCGCCCGCGGCACAATCAGGGTCACCTGGTCGCCAACCCGCACATTCAGGTGCCGGGCCAGTTCATCGCCCAATACGATTCGGTATGCGCCTGCCTCCAGCTGATCCAGACTGCCTTTCTTTATGTGCTCCGCAATCCGCGAGGCTTCCGCCTCAAGTGCCGGCAGCATGCCGCGCAGCCCGACCCCGCTGACGCGATCCCGGTGGAGCAACATCCCTTGGCCTTCGATGAACGGCGCACTCGCGACCACTTCCGGGTTCTGTTCCAGCTGTTCCGCCAGCCCGCGCCAGTCCTCCAGCCGCCTGTCCGGCTCGCTGACACTGATATGGGAAACCATTCCCAGCAATCGGTCCCTGATTTCGGTATGGAATCCGTTCATGACCGACATCACGGCGATTACCGCGGTCAGGCCCAGCGCAATGCCCAGCGTCGAGACCAGTGAGATGAAAGAGATGAAGCGGTGCCGGTGGCGCGCCCTCAGATAGCGCAAACCGACATACAAGGGAACCGGAAGGTTCATGGGATGCGCTGGTCGATCGTCAACTGAATCGCCACATTGGGTGCGACGGTCACCGGGCCAATCTCTCCGATCAGGTCTCCGCTCTGCCGTTCAGCCTGCCCGCTCTCGCTGATGCGCGCCAGCACCATGACTTCGCCAGCCTGCGACAGTTTCATTTCCGGCATCATGGCCTGCGTGTCGTCCAGTACCACTTGCACCGGGAATTCGCTGGCCTTTCCACGCCAAATGGCCAGCGGCATAGGAGCGCCTTCGATCCGGCGCGCGTATACGAACAAGGTTGCATCCGGACTGTAGGCTTCCGCGAAAGCCGGGTCCAGCGTCACCTGCACCTGCAGGGATGGACCGACCGCAGGCTCGCCCGCTTCGCGTCGAGCTTCGACCAGCCAATTCTCGACCATGGCGCGAACGCCTTCTTCTTCCGACGGCAGAACCAAGAGCAACCGTTCCCAGTGTTGCACCGCCGCATCCGGATTGTCTCTCTGCCAAGACGCCCAACCGAACAGCCACAAAGCCTTCTGATGCCCCGGATCCAGCTCCAGCGCCCGCGACAAGTAATCCATCGCCTCGTCCGAGAACCAATCCCCGCCCGCCAACGCCATCGCATCCGCCAGCGCCGTCAGCGCCGAGGGATCCGAGTATTCCAGCAGGGCATTGGCATGCATCCATGCGCTCACCGCTTCCGGGCCACGCCCCTGCTGGCGGTAAAAGTCGCCAAGCTCCGCCCAGGCATTCACTTCTTCCGGATTTTCGTCAGCCTGCCGAAGCAAACGTTCATGGAGCGCTTCAGCCTGCTCGGTATCGTCCGGTGCCCCACCGAATATCGCAAAACGCGTCAATTCGCTGGATGCCAGCATGAGACCAACGCTCACCACGACCACACCGAGGACGAGCAGCACCACGGTTCGCCCTCCCTGCCGCGCAGAATCCGAAGGAGAATCGCCCGCCCCTTCCACATCCTCAAGAAGGCCCCGGTCCAGTTCCGCCTCCGCTTCGCCGAACAATTCCGGCGAAAGCCAGCCAATCTCAACGTCTTCCTGCAATTCATCCCTGCGCAGGTTGTACGCCTGGGTCAGGACGTCGCGCATGGATTCCGAGCGCGGCCGCTGCTTCGCCCACCAGGGGTAGAGCACGAAAACCAAGGCCAGCACCAGCAGGGCCAAGCAACCGGCGAAGAACCCCCACATCAGTCGGACCCTCGCTTCAGGACGTCCTTGAGCCGTTCGCGTTCAACGTCCGACAGGCTGCCGGAGGCTCGCGCATGACCGCGGCGGATCCGCCGCAGCAGCAGCCAGGCGGTGAGCGCCAGCAGCACGAACGGACTTGCCCACAAGGCTGCCGTACGCCACGCCAGCGGGGGGCGGTACAGGATGAAATCTCCGTAGCGCGCCTGCAGATGCGCAATGATCTCCTTGTCGCTCATCCCCTGGTCGATCAGGTCTTGAACCCGCCTGCGAAGGTCTCCCGCCAACTCCGCATCGGAATCAGCCAGCGACTGGTTCTGGCAGACCAGGCAGCGCAGTTCATACAGAAGGTTCCGATACCTTTCGTCTGCCGCCTCGTCGACGGCCAGGCATGCGCTGCCGGCAAAGAGCAGGCAGAAACCCCAGGCGGTTGCCCGCTTCATGGCCTTTCCTCCCGGATGCGCGCCAAAATCTGCTCTTGATAGGCTTCTTCGTCGAGCGCGCCGACATGCTTGTAGCGGATCACTCCGTCCGGGTCCAGCAGGAAGGTTTCCGGGACCTTGTACACGCCGAGTTCGATTCCCACCTCGCCATGCTCGTCGAAAGCGCTGGCGCGGTAAGGATTGCCGTAGACCTGAAGCCAGTTCCGGGCCTCGTCGCGCGTGTCCCGGTGGTTGATTCCGTACAGCGCCAACTGCTGCGACAGGCGCATCAGCAATTCATGCTCCTCCAAGCAGGTCGTGCACCAGCTCGCCCATACGTTCAACAGGCTCCACTCGCCGCGAAGCGCCGTGGAATCGAAGTGCTCGTCGGCCGAAGCCAGGCGCTCCGCCTGGAAGGCCGGGACCGGCAAGCCGATCAGTGGTGAACTCACGCGCGAGGGGTCGCGCGTCAAGCCGAACGCCAGCATGGCGACCAGCCCCGCGAATACGGCCACCACCAGCCAGTTGCGAATCATGCCCGCCTCCGTTTGCGCCGGTAACGGTAACGTCGGTCGGACAGCGCCAGCAGCCCACCGAATGCCATCAGCAACGCCCCGCCCCACAACCACTGGATGAACGGCTTGACGTACAAGCGCACGCCCCAACCGCCGCCGGGCTGAGACACTCCGAGCGCCGCATACACGTCACGCCATACCGTCGAGTAGATAGCGGCTTCAGTCATCGGCGATGACTGGACCAGGTAGGTTCGCTTCTCCGGGCGCAGGTCCACGATCAGCTCGCCGGCGCGATAGACTGAAAGAAGCCCCTGTTGAGCCCGGTAGTTCGGCCCATCCACTTCCTGCACGCCACGAAATACGAATTCGTGTTCGGCGAAGGCCACCGAGTCGCCCTCGTTCATCACCAACTCCCGTTCCATCGAGAAAGCCGTGGTGAACGCGATGCCAAGCGCGATCACGCCGAGCCCGGCATGCGCGCAGGTCATGCCGACCATGTGCCGAGGCAGGTGGCGCAGGCTGTAGCCAGCACTGGTGCCCCGCCGCATGCGGGAAAACTGCCGCCACAGCGCCACCAATGGCCCGGAAATACACCAGACCCCGAGCATGGTCCCTGCCAGCACCAGGGCCGACGTCGAGCCGAAGGCCGCCCACGGGACCGCGGTCCCGATCGCAAGCGCGAGCACCAGCGGCACTTGAAGCCGCCGCAGCAACTCGCGGGCGCGGGTCTTTTTCCATCGGGACACCGGCCCGACTGCGGCGAGGAACAACAGCGGCAGCATCAGGGGCAGGAACACGAGGTTGAAGTACGGCGGACCCACCGACATGGAAGGCAGCCCAAGGACATCCACGATCAAGGGGTACAGGGTCCCGAGCAGGATGGCGAAAGTGGCGATCAGCAGGAATACGTTATTGAACAGCAGCAAGGTCTCGCGAGAGAGCAGCTCGAAGTGCCCCGAGCTCTCGATGCGGTGGGCCCGCATCGCATACAAGATCAACCCGCCTCCGACGACGAGCGCCAAGAATCCCAGGATGTAGACCCCGCGGGCAGGATCATTCGCGAACGCATGCACCGACACCAGCACCCCGGAGCGTACCAGGAAGGTTCCGAGAAGGCTGAGGGAAAATGCCAGCAGCGCGAGCAGCACGGTCCAGCGCTTGAAGGTATTGCGTTTTTCGGTGACCGCCAGGGAATGGATTAGCGCGGTCCCCACCAGCCACGGCATGAACGAGGCGTTCTCCACCGGGTCCCAGAACCACCAGCCGCCCCAGCCGAGCTCATGGTAGGCCCACCAGCTGCCCAGGCCGATGCCGAGAGTCAGGAACATCCAGGCGGCGGTTACCCAGGGACGCGTCCAGCGCGCCCAGGCCGCGTGCAGTTGCCCGCCCCACAGTGCCGCGATGGCAAACGCGAAGGCGACCGAGAATCCGACATAGCCCATGTACAGCATCGGCGGATGGATCACCAGGCCCGGATCCTGCAGCAACGGGTTGAGGTCGCGCCCCTGCATGGCCGCAGGAATCAGGCGGTCGAACGGGTTGGAGGTCGCCAGCATGAAGGCGAGGAACCCGAGACTGACGAAGCCCAGCACGGCCAGCACTCGCGCCCGGAACAGCATCGGAAGGCGGCGGCTCAGCGCCACCACCGCGACAGTCCAGCCCGACAGGACCAGGGACCACAGCAGCAAGGAGCCTTCGTGCCCGCCCCACACGCCGGAAATCCGGTAGGCCAGCGGCAGCTCCGTGTTGGAATTATTGGCGACGTAGCGGACGGAAAAATCGTGTTCGATGAAGGCCCAGGTCAGCGCGAGATAGGCCAGCAGCACCAAGAGTCCCTGACCCAGCGCGAGCGAAGAGGCGCTGCGCATCCAGGTCGGGTTGCCCCGCTGGGTCCCCCAGCCCGGCAGGAACACCTGCAACCCCGCCAGCACGCAAGCCAGGACCAGGGCGAAATGTCCGAGTTCCGGAATCACCAGGAAATCCCGACCGGGGCCTGCCCCGCTTCGGTCAAAGCCTCGGCCACTTCCGGCGGCATATAGTTCTCATCGTGCTTGGCCAGCACCTCCCGGGCCACGAACACGCCGGCTTCGTCCAGCCGGCCCAGGGTCACGATCCCCTGCCCTTCGCGGAACAGGTCCGGCAGCAGGCCACTGTAGAGCACCGGCAGGTTATGTGCCCCGTCGGTCAGTTCAAACCGGACTTCCATCGAGTCGGTTTCCCGCTGCACGCTGCCCTGGGCCACCAGGCCTCCGAGGCGGAATGTCGTGTTCGGCTCCACCAGGCCGGCGGCGACCTGCGACGGACTATAGAAATAAAGCAGGTTCTGCTGGAAGGCGTACAGCATCAGCGCCACTCCGGCGGCGACTCCGACGGAAACGGCCACGGCCAAGCCTAGACGGCGCTTCTGTCGGGCGTTCATAGTGGCTATTTTAACGAAGGTTCGCTCAGAGGGATTCGGCTCGCCGCCGTTCAGCGAGCTCTCCCCCGGCCCGCGCCCTTGTTCTTCAGCCGCCGGTGCCGCCACCACGGCACGGTCGCATTGCCGATCAGCACGATCGCCACCAGGGCGTAGGCGCTCCATATGTAGAACGCATAGCCGCCCATTGCCAGGAATTCAGCCATTCCGCACCTCCTCGGCCCACTGCCGGTCCGACTCCTGCTCCAGGACGCGCACCCGGATGCGCGCGAGCAGGACCGTCGAGAAGTAGAGGATGAACATCCCGCCCATGAACAGCAGCGGCCACAGCATGCTGGAATGCGCCGCCGGCTTGTCGAACCGGGTCACCGTGGCACCCTGGTGGAGAGTGTTCCACCACTCCACGGAGTAGTGAATGATCGGGATGTTGACGATGCCGGCCAAGGCGAGCACGGACGCCACCCGCGCGGCCTTGCGAGGGTCCGCGATGGCATTGTGTAAGCCCAGTACGCCGATGTAGAGGAACAGCAGGATCAGCTCCGACAGCAGGCGGGCATCTCCCCACTGCCACCAGGTGCCCCACATCGGTTTGCCCCACAACATGCCGGTGGCCAGCGCCAATGCGGTGAACCAGGCGCCGAGTACCGCGCATTCGTAGACCGCGATCTCGGCCAGTTTCACGTGCCAGACCAGGGCGACCAGCCCGGCCCCCGCCATCACCGTGTACGCCATCAGCGACAGCCAGGCCGAAGGGACATGGACATAAATGATGCGGTACGCCTCGCCCTGCTGGTAGTCGGGCGGCGCGACCACCAACCCCCAATACAGGCCTGCGGCAAAGCCCAACACGGTCAGCACGGAGAGCCATGGCAGCCAGGCGCCAGCCACCGCATAGAAATGCCGGGGTGAGGAAAGCGCCGCGTATCGGTGGAACATATTTGTTACTCCTGGCTGATGCGTAATGCCGCCGCGGTCGCGAGCGGAGCTAAGCTCGCGCCCAGACACAATAAGCCTGCCAGAAGCACCAAGGCTCCTCCAGCAGGGCGCCCTTCCATTGCCGCATGTACTGCCCCGGCACCGAACATCAGCACCGGGATATAAAGCGGCAGCACGATCAACGCCAACAGAATCCCGCCGCGCGGCAGGCCCAAAGTCAGCGCCGCCCCCAGTGCGCCGACCCAGCACAGCACGGGCATGCCCAGCGCCATCGAGATGACAAGCACCCCCAGCGCCTCGCCGGAGACGCCCAGCCACCCCGCCAGTATCGGGCTGATCAGGATGAGCGGCAGGGAAACGATCATCGCATGCGCGATCAGCTTCGCCAGCGCCAGCCAACTCAATGATACCCCACTGGTCACCCACAACTCGATGCCTCCCTCTTCGAGGTCGGCCGAAAAAAGCGGCCCCTGCGCAAGCAGCACCGCCAACAAGGCGGCCACCCAGAGCAATGACGGCGCGGCCTGCCCCAGCAGCGTCAGATCCGCCCCTGCTCCGAGCGGGAACAGCAGCATCACCAAGGCATAGAACATGAGCGGCTGCAGCAACTGGCCGCGCCGCCGCCACGCCAACCGGACTTCGCGGCGGAACACGGCAGCGAATATCCGACCCATCATGCCCCGAGTCGCAGGGTCCAGCCCTGCAGGGAGTCTGAAAGTTCCCGGTGCGTTGCCATCACCACCGCCCCACCCCGTTCGATCTGCCTCAGCAACTGCGCCTCGAACCAGCGAGTCGAAGTCTCGTCCAACGAAGTCAAGGGTTCGTCCAGCAGCCAGAGCCGGCGGGCGCTGAATGCCAGTCGTGCCAGCGCGATGCGTCGGACCTGCCCTTCCGACAGGCGCCCCGCACGGGTCTCCGAGAAGCCTCCGAGACCTATCGCCTCAAGCGCCGCAGCCGCAGCCCCGGCGTCGTCCCCCTCCAGCGCCGCCATGAACTCCAGGTTCTCGCGGGCCGTCAGGTCTGCGCTGACCGCCACCCGGTGTCCGACCCACAGCGGCGGCTCGCGCTCTCCCGACCAGACAAGCTCGCCTTCCTCGGCCGGCAACAAGCCCGCCAGAATCCTCAGCAGCGAGGTCTTGCCGCTGCCGTTGGCGCCACGGACCAGCCACAACTGTCCGGCCTCGACCGCGAACGAAAGGTTCTCGAACAGGGCTCTCCCGCCCCGGGCGCAGCCGAGCCCGCGTGCCTCAAGCATGATCCCCCCGTGCTTTGACAGGCAAAGCGGTTGCCAGTAAAGTGAGGTTCATGTGGAAGACGGTTTCAGCGGCAGCGGCAATCATACTGGTCGCGGTCGGGTTCGCAGGCTCCATGGGTGCCTCTATGGTACTGGATGCGACCAACACCACGGAATTTTGCACCTCCTGCCACTCCATGCAGTGGAACGAGGCCGAGTGGATGGACTCCGTGCATTTCAAGAACGTATCGGGAGTCCGCGCCAGCTGCGCCGACTGCCACGTGCCGCAGTCGCTCGGGCCCAAGCTCGGCGCCAAGCTGATCGCGGCGCGCGACGTGTGGGGCGAATTGATGGGAACCATCGACACGGCCGAGAAGTTCGAGGCGCACCGCTGGCACATGGCCAGCCGGGTCTGGGACCGGATGAAGGCCAACGACTCCCGGGAGTGCCAAAGCTGCCATACGTACGATGCGATGGATATGGAGGAGCAGGACCGCAGCGCGCGCAAGAAGCACCACAAGGCCCCGATGCGCGGCAAGACCTGCATCGAATGCCACAAGGGCGTCGCGCACAAGATGCCAAGACGCCCGGTCGCGGCGAAGGACTGATTCTCACAAACGCTGCGTGCGGAAAACCGCCAGAAATTCTCGGATACGGGCTTTTTTCAGGCAAAAATCACCACACATCGACCTTCTCCGGTCGGGATTCATCTCGCATCTCCGACCGCTCTTCTCTTGTGTTAGGATAACTCCCCGATGATGCACCTGGGGCATTCCCGGACCTTTGCAGGAGGAGATTCAATGCATTCGCAATTCATTTCTCGAGCCATCCTGATCAGCGCTCTCGCGCTGTCACCGGCCTTGCATGCGGACGAGGGCATGATGGCATCGGTCGAGATGCTGACCGGCGCGTGCGTGGCCTGCCATGGCCCGGCCGGAGCCAGCGTCGGCCCGGCAACGCCTTCCCTGGCGGGACTCCCAGCGGTTTACTTCATCGGCGCCATGCTTTCCTACAAGCACGGCCAGGACCTGGATGCCGCCGAGGCAGAAGCCGCGTCCGACCCCGAGCTTGAAGACGTAGAGATCTTCGCCCGTCACGGCACGATCATGGATCGGATCGCCGCCGGCTACACCCTGGGCGAGATCAAGGCCATGGCCCACTACTTCGCCGATAAGCCCGTCGCCCTGGCGACCCAAGAATTCGATGCCGAACTTGCGAGCACGGGCGAGGCCCTGCATGCGGACAATTGCGAGAAATGCCACGAGGAAGGCGGACGATCCACGATCGACGACATGGTCCCGCTCGCAGGACAATGGAAACATTACCTGCACTACAGCATGGCCGACTTCCATGGCGGTGCGAGAGGAATGCCGAAGAAGATGAAGTCCCGACTTGAAGAAGTCATGGAAACCGAAGGCGAAGGCGGTCTTGCGGCTCTTATCAACTACTATGCCAGCCAGCAGTAATCGTGGAGGAGTGAAGATCATGACAACCCTGACAAGACGCGGCTTCCTGAAAGCAACCGGCGGCATTGCGGCCGTGGGCACTTTCGGGGCAGGCTTCCCCCAGCTCGCCCTTGGAGGCAACAAGAGCGTAGTCGTCATCGGCGGCGGCGCGGCTGGCGCGGTCGCAGCGAAACGCATCAAGCTGGCAGACTCCAGCATCAACGTCACCCTGATCGAGGCGAACGACCACTATTACACCTGCTTCATGAGCAACGAAGTCATCGGCGGTGGACGGGACATTTCAACTATCCGCCACGGGTATGACGGCCTGGCAAGCCATGGCATCCAAGTCGTACACGGCAAAGCCACGGGCGTGGATACCGAAGCCCGAACCGTCACCACCGACGGCGGAGACAGTTTCTCGTACGACCGACTCGTCGTCAGCCCCGGCATCGACCTGACATGGAATGCCATCGAAGGCTACGACATGGCGGCAGCCGAAGCCATGCCGCACGCCTGGAAGGCTGGCCCCCAGACGGCACTGCTGCGAAGCCAACTCGAAGCCATGGAGGACGGCGGCACGTTCATCATCTGCCCGCCCGGCAATCCGTTCCGTTGCCCGCCCGGGCCCTACGAGCGAATCTGCCAGGTCGCCCATTACTTCAAGGAACACAAGCCTAATTCGAAGATCCTGGTGCTCGACGCCAAGGACAAGTTCTCGAAAATGGGCCTGTTCACGCAAGGTTGGGAGCGCCGTTACGACGGCATGATCGAATGGGTTTCCGGCACCGACACCGCGGGAGGCATCGCTGAGGTCAATACCGCCGACATGACGGTGACTACCGAATTCGGCGACACCCATCAGGGCGCCGTCATCAACGTCATCCCGCCGCAGAGCGCCGGACACATCGCGCAGGCGGCCGGCCTGACCGACGACTCCGGGTGGTGCCCGGTCCATCTGGACACCTTCGAGTCGAAACTGGTGCCGGGCGTGCATGTCATCGGCGATGCCAGCATCGCCACCGGGCTGCCGAAGTCCGGGTATGCGGCCAATTCCGAAGGAAAGGTCTGCGCGGCAGCGGTCGTCGCCATGTTGGCCGACGCGGAACCGGGCACCCCGTCCTACGTCAACACCTGCTACAGCCTGATCGCGCCAGACTACGGTATTTCGGTCGCGGCGGTCTACCGCCTGGCGGAAGACAAGAGCAAGGTTGCCAAGGTGGCCGGCGGCCTGACGCCCTCGGACGCCTCGGACGAAATGCTGGCTCGCGAAGTTCAATATGCGTACAGTTGGTACAACAACATCGTGGCGGACATGTTCGCCTGACCCTGTCAGGGCGGGACCCCGCCGAACCCCAAAATCGCGGGGGCCTCAGTGGCCCCCGTTTTTTGTCTCCCCCCTTTCCTCGTGCTTGAATCCCCTCCACTTCCTGTTGTCGGCGACCGCCTGAATTGCGGTCAGCTATACGGTGCGGCGCGCGCCTTGGCCATTGCCGAACTCGCCCGCCAGGCTCCCGGGCTCATTTTGGTTGTTGCCCCCGACATCGCCACCCAGGCCACACTGGAAGCCGAGTGCCAGTTCTTCCTCGGCTCGGAGACGGGCCACCTGCTGCCGTTTCCGGACTGGGAGACCCTGCCTTACGACCTGACTTCGCCACACAGCGAAATCATCTCGCAGCGCTTGCAAACGCTCCATCACCTTGAGACCCGAAAGACGGGCGGCCTGCTGATCACCTCCGCCCCCACCCTGCTTCAGCGCTTGTGCCCGGTCGATCATGTCCGTAGCCAGACGACCACACTCTCCACCGGCAGAGAGATTGAAATCGAACAACTGCGCCGGCGATTGAATCTGGCCGGCTACCAAAGCTGCTCCCAAGTCATGGCACCCGGAGAATTCGCCGTGCGGGGATCGCTTGTGGACCTCTTCCCCATGGGATCCGAATCCCCATGCCGGCTCGACTTCCTCGACGACTGCATCGATTCTATTCGCGCGTTCGATCCCGAACGCCAGATCTCCACCACGCAGATTGAGCACCTGGACGTGCTCCCGGCGCGCGAATTCCCTCTCGACCCGGAAGCCATCGAACGGTTCCGGAAGAACTTCCGGAAGGCGTTCGACATCGACCCTTCGCAAAGCCCTATCTATCGGGATATCAGCGATGCCATCGTGCCTATCGGCATCGAGTACTACCTGCCCCTGTTTTTCGGGAGGACGGCCAGCCTGTTCGATTACCTGCCTGCCGACACGACGGTCATATGCTGGGAAGACGTGGATTCCGCCGCCACTCAAGTCCTCGACGAGATCGAAGCCCGCTACGAAAGCCGCTGCCAAGACATCGAACATCCGCCGCTGCCTGTCTCGGAACTGTACCTCAGCGTCCCTCAACTCCAAGAATCGCTGGCCCACTATCCTCGGCTGGACCTGAGCCGCTTCAAGCATGAAACGCAACCAGGGGAAGCCACTTTCAATTACGCCTCCCGCGCGCTCCCGGAACTCAAGGTGCGCCCGCAGGACGAGGTTCCGGCACGTGCTCTGCGCCATTTTCTCTCCTCCACCGACCAGAACATCCTGTTCTCCACCCATTCCCCGGGACGTCGCGAGCAACTAAAGGAACGCCTGGATGCCCTGGAGATCAAGGTCAAGCCGGTCGCAGGCTGGGAAGACTTTCTTCACCAAAAACCCGCGCTGGCGCTTACGGTCGCAAATCTCGAAGACGGTTTTGAACTTCCCGACGCCGGGGTCTCGATAATTCCCGAAGCCCACCTGTTTCCGGACCGGACTCCCCAGCAACACCGCCAGCGAAGCCGAAGAGACCCCAAGACGATCCTGTCCGAACTTGCCAACCTGAAATTCGGCAGCCCGGTCGTCCACGAGGACTACGGTGTCGGCCGCTACCAGGGGCTCCGCAAGCTTGAAATCGACGGGGTCGAGCAGGAGTTCCTGTTCATCCAGTACGCCGACACGGATCGGCTGTACGTGCCGATCATGGAGCTGCACCGAATCACCCGATACAGCGGCGCGGACCCGGAAGACGCCCCGTTGCACGCCTTGGGCGGCGACCAGTGGCAGAAGATCAAAAGCAGGGCCGCAAAGCGTGCCTACGATGCCGCGGCGGAATTACTGGAAGTCCAAGCCCGACGTCAAGCGCAAGTCGGGTGCAAACTCGAGATTCCCCCGGATTATCCGAAATTCGAAGCCGCCTTCCCGTTCGACGAAACCCCGGATCAGGCACAGGCTATCCGGGAAGTTCTGGACAGCCTGGCAAGCGATTCGCCCATGGATCGGATCGTTTGCGGGGACGTCGGCTTCGGGAAGACCGAAGTCGGAATGCGCGCCGCCTTCGTCGCTGCTTTCAGCGGCTTCCAGGTTGCCGTCCTGACGCCCACGACCCTGCTTGCACAACAGCATGGAAAAACCTTTCGGGACCGCTTTGCCGACTGGCCCGTCCGAATCGAGGCGATTTCCCGTTTTCGGACCACCCGGGAACAGGCCAAGATCCTGGGGGATCTCGCTGAGGGAAAGCTGGACATCATCATCGGCACGCACCGGCTGCTGCAGGACGACGTGAAATTCCACAACCTCGGACTGGTCATCGTCGACGAGGAGCAGCGTTTCGGTGTACGCCACAAGGAACGACTAAAAGCATTGCGGGCCCGGACCAACCTGCTCACCTTGACCGCCACCCCGATCCCCCGCACCCTCAACATGTCGTTGTCCGGCCTTCGCGATCTCTCGGTCATCGCCACCGCCCCCGCCCATCGGCACGCGATCAAGACCTACGTCACCCGGTGGAACAAACAACAGATCCGAGAAGCCTGCCTGCGCGAACTGAAGCGAGGCGGGCAAATCTATGTCCTTCACAACCGGACCGCCTCGATCGAGCAAGCCGCCGAAACCATGCGGAAAATCATCCCGGAAGCCGAGATTCGGGTCGCACACGGACAAATGCGGGAGCGGGAGCTGGAAGCCGTCATGCGCGACTTCTACCGCCAGCGATTCAATGTCCTGGTCTGCACCACCATCATCGAGAACGGCATCGACATTCCAACCGCCAACACCATCATCATCAATCGCGCCGACCATTTCGGACTGGCCCAGCTGCATCAGCTGCGCGGCCGGGTCGGGCGTTCCCATCACCTCGCCTATGCCTACCTGACCTGCCCGCCCCTGCAGACGATGACACCCGACGCGAAGAAGCGAATCGAGGCCATCGAGGCCATGGAGGAACTCGGCTCCGGCTTCATGCTGGCCACCCAGGACCTCGAAATCCGCGGAGCCGGGGAATTGCTGGGCGAAGAACAGAGCGGACAGATCCATCAGATCGGATTCGCGCTGTACCACCGCCTGCTGCAGCGCGCGGTAGACACCCTCAAGAAAGGCGCCCTTCCCGAACTCGACAAGCCGCTCGAACACGGGCCGGAAATCGATCTGGGCCTCCAGGCGCTGATTCCGGACGACTACCTGCCCGACGTCTACCTGCGTCTTACGCTGTACAAGCGGATCGCCGGTGCCACCTCCGACGAGGAACTTGACGAACTGCAGGTCGAGATGGTGGATCGTTTCGGCCCCCTACCGCAGGCGGTCACCAACCTGTTCGCGGTCACCCGCCTGAAACTGGAAATTACGGCTTTCGAATTTCTCCGTAAAATACAATTGACCCAATACGAAGGCCGGATCACTTTTGGCGAGCCCGGCCCCGAACCGGAATCCGTCATCCGAGTCATCGAAGACCAATCCAACCGCTACCGCCTGGACAACAAGATGCGCCTGCACTTCGAACTGGACATGCCCATGCTTGAGGACCGGATCCATGCCGTCCAAGACCTGGCGCACCGCATCGGGGCCCGGAAAGCCGCATGAAAAAAATCCCTGTCTGGCTACTGGCTTTCGCCTTTCTCCCCTCGATCTGCATAGCCGAGGACCTTTACCGCGTAGAGATCATCATCTTCGCGCAACCGGAAGCATCGGCGGACCCGGTCCGGCATTTCGAGGCTGCCCCGAATCTGGATCTGACCCAAGCTGTCGACTTTCGTCAGTATTTCTGTCTTCCTGCAAAACGGGAGCCGAGTTTCATGCGGCATTTCCGCTCCGAGGAAGAAGTCGCGGATTGCCTGAGCGGATATCTGCGCCTCAACGAGCTTCGCCAGCCCATGGTGGCAGAGCGGATCCGTTTGGAGAAATCCGGGCAATACCGGATTCTTCACCACGCTGCATGGCAACAGCCGGTCTCGACTCCCGACGAGGCCTACCCGGTCCGCCTGACCAACGGAAGAGCCCTTGCGCAAGCATCACCGGACGCTCCCGCGATGGACGGAAGCGTCAGGCTGTCCAAGGAACAGTTTTTGCAGCTTGACCTGGAACTGCTGTATCACTACCCGGCTTCTGCACCCGATGGAGACCCGGCAGCGTCGGACGGCCTGCTACTCCAGATCAACCGGAAACTCCGCCCAAGCGATCTCAATTACCTGGATCATCCCACGATCGGGATTCTCGCCCAAGTCACTCCGGTGGAAGAAGACCCGGTTGCTCTCGAAACAGGCCGAAAGGCCCGAGTGGCCAGTTCGGCGCATTAGTTCTCCGGCCGTCAGCCGGATTCAGACTGCATATACAGCGTTCGGGTCGGGAATGCGATCTCGGCGCCGTGGCGTTCTACGATTTCCGCCACCGCGAGCAAGATGTCCTGCTTGATCTTGGTGTATTCCGCACGATAAACCGTGGGGGTGTAGCACTGGATGAAGAAGTCCACCGAGGAGTCGTTGAAGGCATCGAACCGGGCCAGCACCGGCCTCTCCTGATCAATGTCTTCCGCACCCTCCAGAAACGCCTGCACTTCTTCGACGATCGCCTTCATCTTGCCGAGATCGTCGTAGCGGAGCCCGATGACCTGCTTGATCATGCGATGAGACATCCGGCTCGGATTCTCGATCACGATGGTCAGGAACATCCCGTTTGGAATATATAGGGCATTTCTCGAATGCGTCCGGATCAAGGTCTGCCGCCATCCAATCCTCTCGACGGTTCCTTCGATGCTTCGGTCCGGAGAGCGAATCCAATCGCCGGTCTTGAACGGGCGATCCATGTGCAGCATCAAGCCCCCGAAGAAATTCCCCAGCATGTCCTTGGCCGCAAACCCCACGACCAGGCCACCGACCCCGCTGAAGGTCAGGATACCCACGATGCTCACGCCGAAGGTCTGGAGTAGACCCATGCCGACGAGTACGACGATGGCCGCCTGCAGGGTTCGGGCGACGGCCAGGTATAGATCCTCGTCCAGTTCCTTGCCTGCGGCCCGGGCGCGCTGGCGCGCCTGCTCACTGTAGTTGCGGATTAGTGAGAACAGGAACCACCCCAGGATCAGGAATACGCCTGCTCTTTGAATCTCCTCCATCCAGGATGCGTCAGCGAATTCCTCCAGCAGCACTCCCCCCGCCAGTGTCAGTGCCACGAACCAGATGAGAATCTGTACAGGCTTGGATGCCGAAAGTAATACGGCATCATCCATGATGTAGGACGTGCGTTGGGCGCCACGTTGCAGGATGCCCAAAAGCCAGCGTCCCGCAAAACTGGCCACCAGTGCCCCGCCAAGTAGCAGCAACACATGCAGCAGCAGCCCCTCCCCTAGGAAGGCCGCGCCGGATTCAAGCCATTGCTCAATCATAGGTTCAGTTCCAGTTCATCCGTATCGGCATAACGGGCAGCCAACTCCACCGCCTCCTTCCACATCGGCATCCGATGCAGCTCTTGGAGCGATTCGGCTCCCGGAGCCCCCCGCATGCGGAACAGCCGCAGGCTGGCCACCGGATTATGGTATTCATTCAAGTGCTCAAGCACTTCGATGACGGCCGGGCGATTATTGCACAGAAGCGCCACGTCGCAGCCCGCCTCGAACGCCGCGCGTACCCGGGACTGGATGTCCTCGTGCAGGTGGGCCGCGTGCATATTCAGGTCGTCGCTGAAGATCACTCCGGAGAAATTCAATTGTTCGCGCAAGGTGTGCTGCAACCATTCATGCGAGAAAGTGACCGGAACCTTGTCCACTTCCGGAAAAATGATGTGGGCCGTCATCAGCCCCTCGTTGTAGGCGGCCGCCAAGTGTTCGAACGGAATGAGGTCCTCTCCTCGAATTTCCTGAAAACTGCGCTTATCGACCGGCATGTCCTTGTGGGAATCCTCATGAACGTGCCCATGCCCGGGGAAATGCTTGATGACCGACTTCATCCCGGCCTGGTGCATGCCCGCAATATACCGGGAGGCCAGTTCGGAGACGATGTAGGGCTTTCGATGGAAGGCGCGTCCTCCGATGACCTCGCTGGTGCCCCAGTTGAGATCCACCACAGGAGCAAACGAGATATCCACCCCCACCGCCCTCAGCTCGGCCGCCATCAGCCAACCCATATGGGTGCAGGCCTGGTAGGCATGCTCCCGGTCCTGGCGGTACAGTTTGCCGAGCGCCTGAGCGGCCGGCAAGCGCGTGAATCCTTTCCGGAACCGTTGCACCGTCCCGCCCTCCTGATCCACGCAGACCGCTAGGCTTGGCGTCCGAATCTGGTGAACCTGACGAATCAACTCCCCTAGCTGCTCGGGAGATTCGTAGTTCCTCGTAAACAGGATCAATCCTCCCACCAAGGGATGGGCAAGAATCTCCTTATCCTCAGGCTCCAGCGCTTTCCCTTGTACATCCACGATCAATGAACCCAGAGGGAGTTCCAGCGTCCCGGCACCCATCAGCACCTTCCTCCGCACGATGCGTTACGATAGTCTTTATCATCGGCTTTTTTAGAGGTAATGTCATGCCCGTAGACATCAAGCGAGGATTCATGCAAATGCTGTCCGAGGCCGTCGACCAGGTGGACGAAGTCTCCGTCGCGGCGGTTGCGCAGGCACTGGACGATCCCCGTGTCGTCGTTATCGACGTACGCGACCAAAACGAACTGGTCCAAAGCGGCACCGTGCCCGGTGCACATCATGCTTCGCGCGGGATGCTGGAATTCTATGCCGACCCGTCCTCGCCAAAGCACCTTCCGGTCTTTGCCGAGGCGGAAAGCCTGATCCTGTACTGCGGGACCAGCGGCCGTTCGGCGCTGGCGGCCAATACGCTCAAGCAGATGGGCTTCGAAAACGTGGTGCATATGGCTGGAGGGTTCAGAGCCTGGGTGGAGGCGGGCCACCCTGTCGATTCTTTCACGCCGGAAGGCAGCGGCTGAATCTGATTCTACCAAGGCCCGGGTGCTCTTTCGCTCCTGGGCCATTTCTTTAATTAGCCGAACGCCGGCGCGCACTTTCGCGAATTTTCTGCAGCCACTCCCCGATTGCCTTTTCGTGCCCCCGGTCAACGGGAAAATAAAACGACATGCCCTGCAGAGATTCGGGCAGATAGACCTCGTCGGCGACATAGCCACCCTCATGATCGTGCGCATATTGATAGTCCTTTCCGTATCCCAAATCCTTCATCAGCCGAGTCGGGGCATTGCGCAAATGCATCGGAACCTCCAGGCTGCCGGATTTTCTGGCCTGTGCCATCGCCGCCTTGTAGGCCATATACACCGCGTTGCTTTTAGGTGAACAAGCCAGGTAGGCGACCGCTGATGCGATGGCCAGTTCTCCTTCGGGAGATCCCAACCGCTCGTAAGTCTGCCAGGCGGAGAGGCACAAGTTGAGCGCCTGCGGGGCGGCATTTCCAATATCTTCGCTCGCCATCCGCACCACGCGCCGGGCAATGTAGCGAGGGTCGCATCCCCCGTCCAGCATGCGGCACAACCAGTACAAGGCAGCATCCGGGTCAGACCCCCGCACCGACTTGTGCAGAGCGGAAATCTGATCGTAGAAATATTCCCCTCCTTTGTCGAACCTCCGGGTGCCCTGTCCTGCGACCTGCTGCATCACCTCCGCGTCAATAACCTTGCCACCCTCTTGCTCAGGCGCCAGATCCAGCCCGATCTCCAGCAGATTCAGCAGAACGCGCGCATCGCCATCCGCTACCTGAATCATCAGGTCCCGTGCTTCATCCTCCAGTACCACCGCACGCCCACCAGCCCCCCGTTCCTCGTCCGTCATCGCACGCTCGAGCAGTTGCGCCAAATCTTCTTCCTCAAGCATTTTCAGGACATAGACGCGGACACGGGACAACAAGGCGTTGTTGAGTTCGAACGAGGGGTTTTCCGTCGTCGCGCCGAGCAGATAAATGGTTCCATCCTCAACATGCGGCAAGAACACGTCCTGCTGTGCCTTATTGAGGCGGTGGACTTCATCGATGAACAGAGCGGTGGCCTGCTGGTCGCGATCCTGAGCCAGCCGGGCTTCCGCAATCGCCTCGCGGATCTCCTTGACTCCGGCCAGCACGGCCGAGAGACTGACAAACCGGGCTTTGGCATACCGGCTAATCAGCTTTGCGAGGGTCGTCTTGCCCGTACCGGGAGGCCCCCAAAACACCATGGAATGGAGTTTCCCATCCTCAATCGCCTGTCGCAGGGGCACTCCCTCCGCGAGCAAGTGCTGCTGCCCCACGAACTCTTCCAGGCTGTGCGGTCGCATCCGGTCCGCCAGCGGCCGGAACTCTTTTCGCGAATCGAACAGTTCGGTCATCGAGTGGGCGTACCGAGAATATCCGTGCCGCGCGGCGGATGATAGGAAAAGAATTCAGGCTGCAAGGGCGGGTTCATCTGCACCTTCTCGAATCGCACCTGAACCTCTTGCCCGAACTGGTCCACGAAATGCAGCCTCTCCAGCACGCCCGAGCGCAAACCGATCAGCAATTCAACCGGTCGTGCAGCCCCTGCCCGGGACTGCAATACGACCCAGTCGACCCCCTCCTGATGCCGGGCATGCTTGACGGCGAACAGATCCTCCAAAACCCGCGAGCCGAGCAGGGCCGAGAGTGGCGTGTCATCCATGGCCTCCTCCACCCGCGTGACCGTGGCCTGTTCGAGCACGGGATCGTAGGACCAGAAATCGACGCCATCCGAAACCAGCACCAGAGGTTCGGGTTCCCGGTAGTTCCAGCGCATGAAATTCGGCCGCAGCAGGCTCATGTCGCCGTGCCCGGAAGACAACAGGGTTCCATCCGCCGACCACACCTCCTGCTGAAAGAACGCCGTCAAAGACTGGGTTTGCTCGAAAAATCGGTCAAGTTCGGCCTCCGGGCTCGTTTGCGTACCCTGGGTCGCGGCCGGCCCAAGCAGGCAAGCCAGCATCAGAACTCGAGCTGCCGGAGACGCCATCAGGATTCGTCTAGGGGAGGCAGAAGGACCTCGCGGGCACCTCCCGGCTGTATCGCCCCGACAATCTCCGCTTCTTCCATTTCCTCGATCATCCGGGCCGCACGGTTGTAGCCGACCTTGAGGCGCCGTTGCAGATAGGAGACGGAGGCCTTCCGGTCCCGACGAACGATATCGATCGCCGCCTGATACAGCGGATCCTCCGCACCCTCTTCGTCATTTTCTTCGGTCAGCCCCGGAATCGAAACGGATGTGCCTTTCTGAGTCACCTCCTCCAGATAGTCGGGCTCGCCGCCATGTTCGCGCAAGTGCTTGACCACCTGGCGAACCTCGTCATCCGAAATGAATGCACCATGGACCCGCTTGGGTAGCGTCTCGCCCGAGTCCAGGAACAGCATGTCCCCATGCCCCAGCAGTTGTTCCGCTCCGCCCTGATCCAGGATCGTGCGCGAATCGACCTGCGAGGCAACCCGGAAAGAGATGCGGGCGGGGATGTTCGATTTGATCAAGCCGGTGATCACCTCTCGCGTCGGGCGCTGCGTGGCAAGAATCAGGTGGATGCCGGCAGCTCGGGCCTTCTGGGCAAGGCGGATGATGTAGTCCTCGACCTTTTTCCCGGCGACCATCATCATGTCCGCAAATTCATCGATGACGACCACAATGTGGGGTAGATGTTCCAGTGGTGGCGCCTCCTCTCCCTCGCCGAGGTTCTCGTAGGTCGGATCCGGAATGGGTTCCTTGTTCTTGCCCGCTTCTTCGACTTTTCGGTTGTAGCCATTCAGGTTGCGCACGCCCAGCCTCGACATGACCGTGTAGCGCTTCTCCATCTGGCTCACGCACCACAGCAGGGCTTGGGCCGCTTGCCCCATATTGGTGACCACCGGGGTCAGCAAATGGGGAATTCCCTCGTAAATGGCGAGCTCCAGCATCTTCGGGTCGATCAGGATCAGCCGCAGGTCCTGCGGCAGGGCCTTGTACAGCAAACTCGTAATCATGGTGTTGATCGCCACCGATTTTCCGGAGCCAGTCGTGCCGGCAACCAGCAAATGCGGCATTTTCGCCAGATCGCAGACTATCGGCTCGCCATTGATGCTTTTCCCCAACGCCAGCGTCAACAGGGACGAAGACTGGTTGAACGCGGCCGAGCGCAAGATCTCGCTGGCCATGACCATTTCCCGATCTTCGTTCGGCACTTCGAGGCCAATGACCGATTTCCCCTCAACCACCTCTTCCACGCGGACGCTGACCACCGACAGCGAGCGCGCCAAGTCCTTCGCGTAACCGCTGATCTTGCTGCCTCTCACTCCCGGAGCCGGCTCAAGATCAAAACGCGTCACGATCGGGCCGGGAGTCGCCGCCACAACTGTCACATCGACCTTGAATTCTTCCATTGTTATTTCAATCTGTTTCGACATATTACTGAGAGCCTCTTCAGAATACCCCGTACTCTCCCCTACAGGCTCGTCCAGAAGGTCGAGGGGAGGTTTTTCCTTGGCGCTGCTGGCGGGCAGAAGGGAAATCTGCCGTTCCTTGGCTTCTCTCCGGGCATCGGCCTCGATCTGGATCTTCGGCTCGATCCGGGTAGGGCTCTTGGTCGCCCTTCTCTCCTTGGCCCGTTTCCGTTTCTGTTCCCGCTGCTGGCGGTCCTGGCGCCCGGAAAAATACTCCTGCACCCACCGGGCTCCCGCGACGACTGCGGCACCTGATTCCCAGGCCAGCTTGCCGGTCAGGTCCACGATCTTCAACCACGAAAGACTCGTCCACAAAGTGATCCCGACGCCCAGCAGAGCCAGCAGCAGGACTGTTGCGCCAACCTCGCTGAATACTGCAACGAACCCACCTGCGACCCCTCGGCCGATCAGTCCTCCACTCCCGACCGGCAGCCCCGGCGCCAGCAAGTAGATCCCGATCAAGGAACAAGCCGCCATCAGCGTCGCGAAAAACCCACCCCACCGCATCGCGGTCAGCCCCCAGGCAGATTTCCCCTCCTCCCCCGGAATCGCCCTCTGGCTGTACAGCAGCCAGCCGTGGTACCCCAGCATGAACGGAACCAGATATGCGATGTAGCCCAGAAGATGCAGGAGCAGGTCAGCGATGATCGCCCCGACCTTCCCGGCCGCATTCCGGACTTCTCCGTCCCCGGTATCCAGCCAACTCGGGTCGTCTGGGTGGTAGGTAATCAGTGCGACCAGCAGGTAGGCGGCCAGCGCCGTGAAGACGAGCAGCGCGCCCTCGCGGAACACCGGAGACACGCGAGGAGACTGCGAATCCTGCTTTTTCGCGCGCTGGGGGGTTTTCTTCTTCAAAATGTGAACGGAGATGCTTGCTCAATTATAGGATAAGGTGTTTGCCGGTAATTGGTAAAATGGCTGCATGCCCGAGAACCCCCAACCGCGCGAACTGATTATCCTCGGGTCTGGTCCGGCAGGCTACACGGCTGCCATCTACGCCGCCCGGGCAAACCTGGACCTTCTCCTGGTCACCGGCATGGAGCAAGGAGGCCAGCTGATGCTGACCACCGATGTCGACAACTGGCCCGGTGATGTCGAAGGTCTACAAGGTCCGGACCTGATGGCCCGGATGCAACAGCACATCGAACGCTACAACGTGCCCGTGGAATTCGACCACATCACCGAAGCCGACCTCTCGCAGCGCCCGTTCCGCCTCACCGGCGGGAACGGCGAGTACACCTGCCAGTCACTGATCATCGCCACCGGGGCAACCGCGCGCTACCTTGGCCTGCCTTCGGAAGAAGCCTACAAGGGCAAGGGCGTCTCCGCCTGCGCCACGTGTGATGGATTTTTCTTCAAGGGTCAACCGGTCGCCGTCATCGGCGGGGGCAACACCGCGGTTGAAGAAGCGATCTATCTGAGCAAGCTGGCCTCATCCGTCACCCTGGTACACCGCCGCGACGAATTGCGTGCCGACAAGATCCTGCAGAAGCAGCTGTTCGAACTGGAGGAAAGCGGCGTCGTGCGCATTGCCTGGAGTCACGTGCTGGAAGAAGTGCTTGGCGACGGCACCGCCGTCACCGGCGTCCGGCTGCGGAGCACCTGCGAGGATTCGACTCAAGAAGTGGAGGTTCAAGGCGTCTTCATCGCCATCGGCCACGACCCCAACACGAATCTCTTCAAGGGGCAACTCGACATGTCCGAGGATGGCTATCTCTCTGTCGCCAGCGGTCTGAGCGGCAACGCGACCGAAACCAGCTGCCCCGGCGTCTTCGCCGCCGGCGACGTCATGGATAAAATCTACCGTCAGGCCGTGACTTCCGCCGGAACCGGATGCATGGCGGCGTTGGACGCCGAAAAATACCTGGCAAAAGTCGACTAGATTACTCGGGGTCTCAATCTCCCTCAAGGATATCGGACCAGCGCAGCGCCATGCTGCTGTACGCGAAGGATGGAATCCGAAATGCCCAGTCCTCGAGATGGCGGGCAAGCAGTTCCGCCTGGGCACGGTCCTCATCGCTCATGCCCTCTCCCAAATGCACCACAAAGCGTGCATACCGTTCCACGTCCACGGAAAACAGGTATGCCTCTAGGCTGTAACCTTGATAAAACTCGTATCTGGCCCGGGGCGCATCCTCCAGGTAGACCTCGGCTTGGGATGCCGGCATGACATCCTCCAGCGACAGGCTGGTGATGGCACTGGCCATTCGGCTAAGTGCATATTCGCTTTTCAGCATCGCGCCTTCCGGAAGGTTGAGCACGATGAATCTCACGTCCCCGACCTCTTCCGCGCGTTGCCCTTCAATCCTTTCGCCGTCCGGGTGTACGACTTCCATGCGAGACACCTGCTCCATCCCGATGTCCAGCAGATCCGGATCGAGCCAGCGCCGCGGCTCCTCCGGGATCGTGAAGTCCCGGTCCACGAGCCAGCCCTGATCGTCATCAGCGTCCCGCACATAGGTAGCATTGCGCCCTTCCGGGCTTGTGCCGATACGGACCGCCCGGGTGCTGTCCGCGAAGTGAAGCGTAACCAGCTGCCCTAGCGCATCCAACCGATCGATGCTGCCCAGACCCAACTGTGCATGTTGCGCCGGGTCACTGGTCTTGCGCTCAAGGAGCTTTGCTTCCGACAGATCCAACAGGAAACTGCGGATGGCCCCGACGTTCGCGGGGTAGTACTGGCGCTGCACTACGCCCCACCCCTCCGGGCGGCGTTCCAGAGCAACCAGCGGCATATTCCCAGGACCGGTAAGGTCAATTCGGGAGATAGAGTTGATGTCGAGATCCCCGAGCCACAGAGTCCCCATGTATTCCTGATCGCCGGACTGATAACGGACGTTGTACATCACGGCCGTCAACAGCAGCACGATCCCAGTCAGGACCGCCAGAACGCTCAACTCGCGGCGGTTCATGAGGCCACCTTCCGGGCGCGGCGCCGACGTTGGAAGAGCCACAAGCCGACTGCAGCCATAGTGATGAGCACCGGAACCAGCCAGATGTTGATCAGGCGCAGGATAGAACCCAAGTGCTCGATATCCCGATCCAGTTCGTGTCGGACCGAGCGCAATTCACGCCGTACCCGCAACCGCTCCTGCTGGAAAGCCTCGATTTCCGCACGCTGCTGTTCCGTCAGCAGGCTCTGCTCTCCCGCCTGCCTCAGTTGCTGAATCCGACTGATGTTCTCTTCCGCCTCCTGCAACCGCTTCTGGAGTTCTTCCTCTTTGGCATGGAACCGCTGTTCCGCCTGGCGGCGCAATTGCTCGACCACATGGAACGGCCGCGAGAATTCCGAGCGGCCACGCAAACCGATCAGGTCGCCACTGCCAGCCAGGCTCTCCAGCGCGTTGGTCACGAAATCGCCATTGCTGGCCCAGGCTTGCACGATTCTCTGTCCGAAAAAGTTCTGCACCCGTGCCCACAGGGTGTCGGACAACATGTCTGCGTCCGCGACCACGATCGCGTCGAGCGTTTCCCGTGCTTCGGCCAGGTGGCCATCCGCGGGCGCTTCCGCTCCTTCGGGGGGACCTGACGGATACATGCTTTGCGGCTGCAGCCGGACCCAAGCGGCCAAGGTCAAGGGAACGCCTCCGGGTTCGAACCATTCCAGCAAGGCGGTCGGATCCGGAAGGTGCCGGTAGCGCGGCTTGGGAATCTCGCCGGAATCTTCCGAGGTGAAGAGCAACGGCTCGAATTCACCCTTGAACGCATCCGTCTTCCTGATCTGACCCGGGAACCCGAACGTGACCCGGGACAGCTGGGCGGAAATCAGGTTATCTCGGTTGATCCCCTTCTCATCAAGCCCGATAAACGAGACATGGCGGATCGGGCGCTGGACCTTCGGGCTTTGCACCGGCAGGGCCAAGGCACGGTCGGCCACAATCGCGTCCATGTCGACCTCAAGCCCCCAGGCAGCCAGCAGCCTTTGGATCTCGGATGCCTGAATCCCCCCGGACTCCGGAGGGTTGCTGGCATCCTGGAACATGGGATCCTTGTCCGCGTAGGGGTCGACGAACAGCATCAGACGCCCTCCGCGCATCAGGAACTGATCCACCGCATACAGCATTTTCTCGGACAGCCCTTTCGGGTGAATCAGCATCAGGATGCGAATGTCCGGGTCGATCACCCCGGACTCGATGTCGATCTGGCGGGTCTCGAACAGTTGCCCGATCTGATCAAGTATGGCCCATTCGGGCGTCGATTGCTGGCTCGCCAGGTCAAAGCCCCCGAACACCTGCAGGCTGGTCAGTATTCCCACCACGGGCTTCGTCGGGTTCGTCAGGGCATAGACCAACTGACTGATGTCGTACTCGAGGAACGCTTCCCGATCCGGCTGGAAGAATTGGATAACCTCGACGTCATCCACCACGTTCGTGCCGACCAGGCCGAAGTACAGCTTGTCGCCGCCCTGCACCGGGACCGATTGCAGGTTGAATTCCGTCGCCCGGTCTTCCTCTTCCGAGTACGGGGCCGGATCGACCACATGCAGGATCAATCGACCGTCCGCGTAATGCGTGTACTCTTCCAGCAATTCCCGGACCCTTCGCGCGTAGTTCCGCAGGTGGGCATTTTCCGAACTGGCCCGATCCGAGAAAAACAAGTACAGGTTGATCGGCTGCTGGATGTTGTCGAGAACCTTCAGGGTCCCCTCGCTCATGGTGTAGAGCTTCTGTTCGGTTAGATCCAGCCTCATGTTGTCCAAGGTCAGATTGCTCAGCATGATGCCCGAGACGAACAGCACGGCCAGCAGGCTCAGACCTGCCGCCGTATAGGTCTTGTTGTCCGGATTGTTCATGCCGCCTTGCGGGCCCGAACCACGATCATGTTGGCGTATAGCCAGGCCGCGATCAGGATCACGAAATAGGACAGATCCCGCAGATCAATCACGCCCTTGTTGATCGAGGAGAAATGGGTGAGAAAGCTGAGCGACGCGATGGTGTCGACGACCGGCTGCGGCAGCCACAACTGGAAGAAGTCCAACACCAAGGGAAATCCGCTCAACAGGAAGAGGAAGCAGGTCACGAGGCTGAGGATAAACGCCACGACCTGGTTGCGCGTGGTCGCGGAAATGCATGCGCCAATCGCCATGAAGCCGCCCGCCATCAGGAAACTGCCAAAGTAGGCTCCCAGGATGATCCCGTTGTCCGGGTCGCCCAGGTAATTGACCGTGAGCCAGATCGGGAACGTCAGCAGCAGCGCGATGCCGGTGAAGATCCAGGCGGCCAAGAACTTCCCGAGGACGGCCTCGAACACGGTCACCGGAAGCGTAATCAGCAATTCGATGCTTCCGGTCTTCCGTTCCTCCGCCCACAGGCGCATGGAAATGGCCGGGACCAGGAACAGGTACAACCACGGATGAAACGTGAAGAACGCGCCCAAGTCCGCTTGCTCGCGTTCGTAGAAATTCCCCAGGTAGAAGCTCAGTGCTCCGGACAGCAGGAGGAAGATCATGATGAAGACATAGGCGACCGGCGTCTGAAAATAGCCGACCAGTTCCCGCCGCAAGATCGCCAGCAAGTTATTCATGGACGTTATGGGTCAGGGTGTGGAACACGTCGTCCAGCCGCCCCGCCTGGATGTGCAGCGGGACCTCCTTCAGGTTATGCCGCAGCAGGACGTCGCGGACCGCGTCCTCCAGCATGCAGCCAGGTCGGGGGATCAAGGTCAGGCCTTGGTTGCGTTCCGGCTCCACCACCGCGACATCCTCAAGCTCCCCGAGGGCGGCACGCACCGACTCCTTCAATTGCGCCTGAATCGTGACCGCGTTGTAGTACCGGGATCGGCATCGCAACTCCCCGGGGGGTTCGTCAACCAGGATCTTGCCTTCGGAGACGATGATGGCCCGGGTGCAGATGGCCTCGACCTCTTCGAGGATATGCGTCGAGATGATGATGGTCTTGTCGTGCGCCATCTCATTGATGAAGTCGCGCACCTGGCGTTTCTGGTTGGGGTCCAGCCCGTCGGTTGGCTCGTCCATGATCAGTACCCGCGGGTCGTGCAGCATGGCCTGTGCCAGGCCGACCCGGCGGCGGTAGCCTTTCGACAGCGTGTCGACCGGGCGGTGCAGAACGGGCTCCAGCCCCAGTTGTCCGATCACCCAGTCCAGCCGGCCGCGGCGGTTTTCCGGGCGCCGGATGTCCGCCACGAAATTCAGGAACTGCCATGGGGTCATCTCGCTGTACGCCGGTGCGCCTTCCGGCAGGTAACCCAGACATTTCTTGGCCTCCTGCGGCTTCGTGGCCACCGGATGCCCGCAGACCGACACCCGCCCGGAAGTCGGCGGAAGAAAGCCAGTGATCATCTTCATGGTCGTGGACTTCCCGGCACCGTTCGGGCCGAGAAAACCCAGGACCTCGCCGGGCCCGACCTCGAAGCTCAAGTCATCGACGGCATGCAGGTCGCCATAAATCTTGACCAGATTCTCGACCACAACTGATCCGGACATCTGAATTTTCCTCTGCTTCCCTATCGAGTATTGGGTTGTTTCAGGACATGCCAGTTAACATGGGGATTGTGTCTGCCGTTTCAAGCGGGATCCGGTCATCCCCCGCACAATCAAGCCCTGCGGATAATTGCTAATCCGCATAATAATAATCGTAGCGTCTCAGTAAATCCAGCGAGAACTGCCAGCCTTCCTGGTAGGTCAGGTTGCTGTCCATCGGAATCACGATCCGGACGAACAGCTTGTCGCCGTGCTCCTGCTTGAGCCCCGACAGAACCTGGTGCATTTCCTCTTCTCCGATGGGCTCGAACTTCGGGGCGTCCGGAGGCTTGAACATATAGGACGGCTGCCCTTCGACCTTCCGGTAGCGAACAGCAGCCACCACCTTGCCCAAAGGGCTGCGGGCCGGCTTGGACAGAGCCGCGTACTTCTCGCCCATCTGTTCGTACTCCTTCTGCAAGAGTTCCAATTCTTCGCGGGTCTGCCGCTGCTGTTTCTCGACCTCCACGTACATCTGCTCGCGCAGCACGCTTTCGTCCTGCATCTGCGCCAACTGCTCCTGCACTTCAAGCAGTTCCTCTTCCCGCTCCGCGCTGACGGTCTGGCTTTCCCGCATCTCGGTCTGCACCCGCGCGTGTTCCTCCTGGATGTTCATCAACTGGGTCTGCTGCTCGGCCAACGCGGTTTGCGCACCGGCCAGATCCTCCTCCCTTGCCTCCAGTTGCCCGCTCTTGGCCTGCAGCGCCTCGCGGGTTTTCTCCATGCGGGCCTGCATTTCCCC